>NZ_LMGJ01000007.1 GCF_001427385.1 Mesorhizobium sp. Root157 | reverse complement strand
ACCCCCAAAGGGATCAGCCTAGCCACTGGACGGTTTTTACTCCGCCCGCACCAGCATTATGCCGGCGCTCCATGGCCTAATTTGTCACCGCCGCGCACACAGCTCGAACTACCGCGGTTTTCGGACGCTCGGCACGCGTTGACGGCGACAAGCGCTGATCGGTGATCCGGTAATTCGTTTCCGCACTGGGTCGGACTTCAGAGGCTGCTCGATTTCGGTGTCGTGGTGGCTTCTGCCGCCATCTTCGCCGTCATGCAGACGCACTTCTCCCCTCGTGCCAGACGAAGCGCATCAGATTGTAGGCGAGATTTGTCATGCCAATTTTGGTCGTGGCGCGGGCGATGCCGATGGTGCGGATGAAGAGCTTCATTTGAGCCTTCTGCCGCGCAAAAACATGCTCGACGAACGCGCGGATTTTTGAGCGCCGGCCGTTGGCCCGCGATGTCGCCTCGCTCATGGGCCGGCCCTTGGATTTCTTGTGGTGGATGTCGGAGACGTAGCCGTTTCGCTCCAGCCACTCCTCGTTCTTCTTGGAGCGATAGGCGGTGTCGGCCCAGACCGTCGAGCCGGTGTTCCCTCGGTTGAGCACGTTGCGAAGCTGGGCGCCGTCATAGGCCGAGGCGCTCGTGACGTTCCAGCCGCGGATGAAGCCGTGCCGGCGGTCGATGGCTGCATGGTTCTTGTAGCCGAAGGCGGGAATGGCGATGTCGCGCTGTTGCGCCTTTCCGTCCTCGGCGACCTTGGCCTTCGAGAACTTGACCGTCCAGCGCGCATCGCGGTCCTTCTGGCGCAGCTTCGAGGGCTTGTCCTGCCATTCGTCCGGAACCTTGCCCGCCTTGATGTCGGCCTTCTCGGCGTCGGTGTTCCGTTGCTTCGGCGCCGCGACGATTGTGGCGTCGACGATCTGCCCGCCCATCGCAAGATAGCCGGCCTTGGAGAGGTGCTTGTCGAAACGGGCGAACAGATTCTCCACCGCGCGGGCCTCGGTGAGATGCTCGCGGAACAGCCAGATCGTCTTCGCATCCGGCACCCTATCGCCGAGCCCCAAGCCGAGGAAGCGCATGAAGGAGAGCCGATCCTGGATCTGGAATTCGGCCTGGTCGTCGGACAGGCTATACAGCGCCTGCAGCACCATGATCCTGAACATCATCACCGGGTCGTAAGGCGGTCTGCCGCCCTTCGCACCGTCCGAGCGCTTCAGCGCCTTGGCTAGTGGCTTGCGGAACACTTCCCACGGCACCACCGCGTTCAGCTTCTCCAGCGGATCGCCCGCCTCGCCTAGCCGAACATAACGCTCGTCAATGTCCCAGAAACCTGCCTGTCCCCGCATCATCGCCTCCGCGCAAATTAACAGGGCGATTGAATCAAAATTCGGTTCCGAAGACGAGGTATTTCGAGGTTTCCACCTGCGTAAACCGTGTTCAATATTGTGATATACTTGCAGACGTTTGTGGGAAGCGCTCGATGCGGCGGTCATTGTCGGCTGTGTCGACGCGATCTCGTAGTCGATCGCGGGCATTCTGGGCGCAGTATCTTCTCGCACGCAGACAGTCGGACTTCGACACGCTTGAAACTGCGTTTAGCATAGGTGCAGCGTTGACAAGGCTCTCGGGTGGTCGCTGGGTAGTCTGAACAGCCTCCATCAAGCATTTGCGGTCGGATCAGGATCGTCCATGGCCGGATTGGCGGTCACAGGTGTCTGTTGTTCTTCGCGGCGTCCTCCCCTCAGCGCGATATAGATCGCGGGAATGACGAGGACGGTGAGCGCGGTGGAGGATGCCAGCCCGAACAGCAGCGAGATCGCCAAACCCTGGAAGATCGGATCGGTCAGGATGACCGCCGCGCCGATCATGGCGGCGATCGCGGTGAGCAGGATCGGCTTGAAGCGGATGGCGCCGGCTTCAAGCAGGATATCCAGAAGCGGCCGGCCGGGTTGCGCATGGCGGATGAAGTCGACTAGCAGGATCGAGTTGCGCACGATGATGCCGGCCAGCGCGATGAAGCCGATCATCGAAGTGGCCGAGAAGGGAGCCGCGAACAGCCAGTGTCCGATCATGATGCCGATGAAGGTGAGCGGGATCGGCGTCAGTATGACCAGCGGCAGCCGGAACGAGCCGAACTGCGCCACGACGAGGACATAGATGCCGAGGATCGCCACCATGAAGGCCGCGCCCATGTCGCGGAACGTCACCCAGGTCACTTCCCATTCGCCGTCCCAGAGCAGCGTCGGATGCGATTCGTCGTCCGGCTGACCATGCAGCGCGACAGCCGGCTTGGGCAGGCTGCCCCAGTCGGCCTTGGCAATGGCATCGTCCACGGCGAGCATGCCGTAGATCGGCGCTTCATAGGCGCCCGCAAGTTCGGCCATGACCATTTCGGCGGCGCGGCCATTGTGCCGGAAAATCGGCCATGAGGCCGGCTCGCGCATGACGGAAACGACGTCGCCGAGCTCGACCACGTCGCGGCCGCCGGGCAGCGCGTTGGCCGGCACGGGCGTCGCCAGCGCGCGCTCGTCCATGACCGCTTGCCCCTTCGGCAGCGCGATGCGGATCGGGATCGGCTGGCGTCCGCCGCCGCGATGCGAATAGCCGACCGTCGTGCCGCCATAGAGCGCGTTCAGCGCGTCGTAGACGTCCGACTGCTCGACCTTGTAATATTCGAGATTGTCCTGGTCGATCGAGACGCGCACGCGCTCCGGCCGGTTGCGGTAGCTGTCGTCGACATCGACAATGAAGGGCACGCTCGCGAAAGCCTCGCGCACCTTCGCCGCGACCGCGCGCCGCGTTTCAGCGTCGGGACCGTAGATTTCGGCGAGCAGCGTGCCCAGCACCGGCGGGCCGGGCGGCGGTTCGACCACCTTGACGGCCGAGCCCTGCGGCAGGTCGAGGCTGCTGAGGCGCTCGCGCATGTCGAGCGCGATGGCGTGGCTCGCCCTGTCCCGGTCGCCCTTGGCCACGAGATTGACCGCGATGTCGCCTTGCTGCGGCTCCGAACGCATGTAGTAGTGCCGCACCAGCCCGTTGAAGTCGAAGGGCGAACCCGTGCCGGCATAGGTCTGGAACGAGACGATCTCCGGCACGGTCGCCAGCCTCCCGACCATCTGTTGCAGCGCGCTGTAGGTGTCCTCGACCGACGACCCCTTGGGCAGGTCGAGCACGATTTGCAGGCTGGCCTTGTTGTCGAAAGGCAGCAGCTTCACCGTGACGTGCTTGGTGTAGATCAGCCCCAGCGAGGCGAGCGTGGCGATACCAACGATCAGGAGGAAAGCCCAGGCACGCGCCCGGGTCTTCAGGATGGGCCGGGCGACCGCGACATAGATCCGGCCGAGCCGTCCGCCTTCGGGGTCGTCATGGCCGTGTGCAGCGGAAGTATCCTTTCTCCCGATCTTGATCATCAGCCACGGCGTCAGGATGACGGCGACGAAGAAGGAAAACAGCATCGCGGCAGAGGCATTGGCCGGGATCGGGCTCATATACGGTCCCATCATCCCCGACACGAACAGCATCGGCAGGAGCGCGGCCACCACCGTCAGCGTGGCGATGATGGTCGGGTTGCCGACCTCGGCGACCGCGTCGATGGCCGCCGCTGCACGCGAACGCCCATCGCTCATCGCCCAGTGGCGGGCGATGTTCTCGATCACCACAATGGCGTCGTCGACCAGTATGCCGATGGAGAAGATCAGCGCAAACAGGCTGACGCGGTTGAGCGTATAGCCCATGATCCACGAGGCGAAGAGGGTGAGCAGGATGGTGGTGGGGATGACCACGGCCACGACCAGCGCCTCGCGCCAGCCGATGGCGATGGCGACCAGCACGACGATGGAAATTGTCGCCAAGCCAAGATGGAACAGAAGCTCGTTGGCCTTCTCGTTGGCGGTCTCGCCGTAGTCGCGCGTGACCGTCATCTCCACATCCCTGGGGAAAATCTGGCCGCGCGTCTGTTCGAGGCGTTTGACGATTTCGTCGGCGATGACCACGGCGTTGGTGCCGGGACGCTTGGCGATGGCCAGCGAGACGGCCGGCGCCCGCTCCAGCCCGGCATCCGTCTTGCGGATGTCGGTGACGCGGTGCTCCGCCGGCTCCGTCGCCAGCACCACCTTGGCCACGTCGCGGACATAGACTGGCCTTCCGTCGCGGGCGGCGAGCAGGAGGTTGCCGATCTCGGGCAGTTCCTGCAGCGTCTGCCCGGCGACGATGGCCCGCTGGCCGCCGGTCTCGCGCACCGTGCCGATGCGGAACGAGCGGTTGGCCCCCTCGACCTTGGCGGCAAGCTGCTGCAACGTGATGCCGTAGAGCGAAAGTCTTTCGGGATCGGGCGCGACCTGGATCGCCTCCGGCTGCTCGCCGACGATATAGGTCAGGCCGACATCCGGCAGCTTCGACACCTCGACCTGGAGTTCGCGCGCCAGCCGCGTCAGTCCGTTCGCCGTCCAGCGCGGCGCGGCTTCCGGGGTCGGCCGCAAGGTGACGACGACGATCGCCACGTCGTCGATGCCGCGCCCGACGATCAGCGGCTCCGGGACGCCGACCGGAATGCGGTCCATATTGGCGCGGATCTTCTCGTGGACCCTGAGCACGGCTGTGTCGGCATCGGTGCCGACCTCGAAGCGCGCCGTGACCAGCGTGCCGTCGTCCTCCGTCTGCGAATAGACGTGCTCGACGCCGTCGATGCTTTTGACGATGGTCTCCAGCGGCTCGGTGACAAGCTTGACGGCATCCTCCGCCTTGAGGCCGTTCGCGCTGACATGGATGTCCACCATCGGCACCGAAATCTGCGGCTCCTCCTCGCGCGGCAGGATGACCAGCGCGATGAGCCCGAGCGCAAGTGCCGCCAGCAGGAAAAGGGGCGTCAGCGGCGAGGCGATGAAGGCGCGCGTCAGGCCGCCGGCAATGCCGAGGCCCGAAAGGGAAGGCTTCATGGCAGCACGACTCGGTCGCCGTCATGGAGCCCGGTCAGGATCTCGACCAGGTCCTGGCCTGCGTCTTCAAAACTCCCGCCAAGGATTACCGCGACGTCCATTCGGCCGTCGGCAGTTGCGACCGACACATAGTCGATCCCGTGCAGAGTCATCACCGCCGCCGGCGGCACGGATAGCACCGTGCGCATTCCAACGGGGATCGACACCAGCATGCGCTCGTTGACGAAATAACCGCCGATGTCGGCGACATCGACATCGGCGATGACGCGGCCGTCGGCGATCTCGGGGTAGACCTTGACGATCTTGCCCTTGCGCGTGGCGACCGGCTGGTCCGGCGACTGCATGCGTCCGCGCTCGCCGACCTCGACCGTTGCGCCTTCCGCGATTTCGGTCGCATGGCGTTCGGGCAAGGACAGCCGCAGGTAATAGGGTCCGGTCGCGATACGGGAAATCTCCTCGCCGGCCAAAATGACGGAGCCGGGCGTGACCGGCACGGTCAGCACGCGGCCGGTGGCCGGCGCAAGCACGTTACCCTCGCGCGCGCTCTGCTCGATCACCGCCTTGTCGGCTTCAGCTGCCGCCACTTGGTTGGTCGCGACCTCGAATGCCGTCCTGGCGGCGTCCAGCCGGCTTTGCGTGCCGACGCCCTGCGACACGAGCTGCTGGGCGCGCTCGACTTCCATGCGGGCGTTCTCCAATTGCGATCTCAGCGCGTTGATCTTGGCGTCTGCGGCCGTGAGTTGAAGCGCGATCTTGTCGTCGACCACCACGCCGACGACATCGCCTTCCTTCACTTCGCTGCCCTCGCTGACCCGGATCTCGCGAAGGGTCCCGCTGATACGGGCCCGCGCCGGCACGACCGTGCGGCTCTCGACCTCGCCAAAGACGGCCTTCATCTCCGGGATCGTCCTTGCCTCGACGACGAACTCCGCGGTGTAAGCCGGCCGGAGGCCGAGGGTCGCGGCGAACAGGAGCGCGGTCGCGAGGATGGGTTTCAGCTTCGACATGGAGGATCCTGGCAATGGATGCGGCCACCCCGCGCCAAGGGCGCGAAGGCGTTCCCCGCTTATTTGAAGGCGACGCCGGCCTTGCAGCCGAGGCGCTTGAAGACGATCGCCGCCGGACAGAAGCCCGTCATCGACGCCTGCATCATGTTGAGGCCGGCGAAGACGGTCAGAAGGTACCACCAGGGCGAGGCGAGGACCCCGAGCGCAAGCGAAGCGAGTACCATGAAGCCCGCGAACATCAGAACGGCACGATCGATGGTCATTTTCTTCTCCTTGGTTGCGGCCGGCGCGATCATTGCCTTATTATCCTCTGATCATGGCGCTCCGCCTTGATCAGGCTCAATTCGGCTGAGCAGGGTTCGGCCCGGCGAATTTCCAGTTCCGCACCCGCTTTCGGGCGCTGGACTGGACGGACTTGCATCTAACATTCAAAGAATATAAATTCAAGGATATGAATGTAAAAGATATGATCCCCGCCTCAGGCAAGGCGGCCGACCTCTTGCGGAGCCTATCGCATCCGCAGCGGCTATTGGTGCTGTGCGCGCTGGGCGACGAAGAGAAATCCGTTGCGCAGCTCAGACAGGAACTTGATATCGAGCAGGTGCCGATGTCGCAGCAGCTCATGCGGCTGAGAGCCGACGGGCTGGTCGGTTCACGACGCGAAGGAACCACCGTCTACTATCGCATCGCCCGGCCGGAGGTGCTGACCGTAGTGGCCGCGCTGCAGGAGGCGTTTTGCCATCCTGCCAAGTAGGCCTTCGGAGCAGGGGGCAAATGAGGACGCGAGCGTTGCCTTGCCATCGCGGCATGCGATGGACGTTCCAGTCACCGTAAGGTCGAACCAAACTGCTTTTTGTACTTCGTACTATTTGCACTTCCCATGCTGCTCCTACGCCGTGCAGGGAGATTGCCGTGACATCGTCCAGCGGTTTTGCAGCGCGCTTTCGTTACAGCGTCGACGACCGGGACGACACGGGCAGCGCGATCGCTCAATTCGTGTTCGTCTCCAGGGCGCGTCGCAGTCGACGAATAGTTGCTGCGCGGCTCCGTTCATCAGCGGCGGCGTTCACACTTTCGGTGACGTCCATCAGGAGTTTGGTCAGGTCGTTGTGCCAATCAAGCCGGGCGACCTTTTCGGGCTTGAGACGCCGAGGCCTGTTGACGTCGACTTGGCGCGAACCCGTTTGTCCGAGTTCGTAGGCGTCGTCGATCAGCGGAAGGGTCACTTCGCTTTCGGGGAAGGCCGCCTTTAGCCGCTCCTGCAGACCGGTCAGACCATCTTCCTCTCCATGAGTGAGGAAGATGGTCTGACTGATTGGCAAGCGACTTTTGACCCATGACACAAGCTCGCTGGCATCTGCATGGCCCGAGTAGAGGTCAAAATGGCTGATGTGCGCCTTCACATTTATTTCTTCGCCTTGGATGCGTACCCGCGCGGCGCCGTCGAGAAGGATCCGACCTAGCGACCCCTGGGCCTGGTAGCCGGCCATCATGACCGTCGCGTTCTTCTTCCACAGATTGGCCTTAAGGTGATGGCGTATCCTGCCCGCATCGCACATGCCGCTCGCTGCGATGACGATGAAGAACCCCGCGAGGCGGTTGATCGCCTTGCTCTGCTCCACCGTTTCAGTGAAGCGGATATTTCCAGAGTTCAGCGCTCGTCTCAGGACGTTGCCGTCTACGATTTCGCTGGCATGGCGTTCGAAGATGGCGCTCGCGCGCGTCGCCAGGGGCGAGTCGACAAAGATAGGGGCAGCAGCAGGAATAGCGCCGCTTTCAGCCAGCAAAAAGAGATCGACGAGCAGTTCCTGAGTGCGCTCGACTGCAAAGGACGGAATGATCAGCGGCCCTCCCGCTTCAGCGGCATGCCTCACTTCCTGGCCAAGCATAAGCCTGCGCTCTTCGCGGGTGACCTCGGGACGGTCGCGGTCACCATAGGTCGATTCGCATATTAGATAATCGACCCCGGACGGACTTTGCGGGTCTGTCTGAAGGAGCTTGTGGCCCGGACCAATGTCTCCGGAGAACAGGACGCGCAAGGGCGTGCCAGCATGCTCTCCATCGATTTCAATCTCTACCGAAGTTGACCCCAGGAGATGTCCGGCATTCCAGAATCGGGCGCGCACGCTATCCGTGATGGTCGACCAAACATCGTACTCGCCAGCGCGGAACTGCGTCATGCAGGCTGTCGCGTCCTGCATCGTGTAGATAGGCGAAACCAGCGGCCGACCGCGCTGTGCATTCCGGCGGTTGAGATTCTCAACCTCCATTTCCTGGATGTGCGCCGAGTCAGGAAGCATGACCGAGCACAGATCGATGGTGGCGCTCGTCGCATGGATTGACCCGGTGAATCCGTGTCTCACAAGTTTCGGCAACAGGCCGCTATGGTCGATATGGGCGTGGGTTAAGATGACGGCGTCGACCAATGCCGGTTCGAAGGGAAAGTCGCCATAGTTGAGCGCCTTTTCGGACTTGGAGCCTTGGAATAGACCGCAGTCTACTAGCAGTCGGCGAGTGCCCACTTCCAACTCGTAGCAGGATCCTGTCACTCCATGCGCGGCGCCGTGGAAACGGAGAACTGGGTTCATGGCGATATCTCCAACAAGTGGTGCCAAGATGGCGACGGGAAGTCACTATGGCTTTTCGACGCGTGCTATCTGATAGGTGTGCTGGCTGCCGCCGCTCGTAATAGATAGATATTCGCCGGTGACGAACCGTTCTTCACCGAAGCGGAAACCGATTTCGTCGTCGCGCTCGCCCTCGGCATAGTCGAAGTACCACTGGCCGCCGGGCTTGCGCCGCAAGCGCCCGATCCGGTCATTCTCTCCGCTGTGGAACCGACGGACGCGACAGGCCTCCTGATGCGATTTCCACTCGGCAGAGACAAGTTGTCCGTTCTTGTCGAGCGGCACGAGAATGTCGTACCCGACCTCGTGCTCGCCCGCCGGGTGATCCTTTTCCCGCGCGAGTAGAAGCCGGACGGCGCGGAAGTTCGGCGTGAGATCCGTGCGTGCTGTCATGGTAGAAAATCCCCTTTCAGACCCACTCACTAGGCTGAAACCACGACCGTGGCTTTGACTGGCGTCAAACAACGGAAGAACGGGGTCGAACTCACAGCGGCGGCAGCACGGCAAAAGTCGCGAAACCCAGGCCAATCGCGGCTATGGTTGCGGCGGCAAGCGGCGCCCAGAAACGGACCGGACCAGCCAGAATCGCCATGGCGAGACGTCCGACCGCGTTGGCGGCCAGCGCCGCGAGTACAAAGGTCCCGGCCATCTCGGAAGTGACGGACTGGCCGACCAATCGCAGAGTGCTCAACACGGCGACGTCGACGTCGAATGTTCCAGAAAGGGCTGACGTCACCAGCAAGCTGCTGCCGCCCACCCGGCCGGCAAGCGCCGCATTTGAGGTCGAGACGATCGCAAAGAGTAGCGCGAACAGGAGGAGCGGCCCCAACTCGAAAGGATTTCGCGACGGCGTACCGCTTGACGCCTGTCCGTCCGAGTTCAGCAAGAGAAGCAGACCTCCGCAGGCCGAGAAGCAAAGCGCGGCGACGAGGGCGGCCGGGGCTATTGACGAAATGGGTGACGGTTGGACCACCAGTACGATCACGCAAACACGCAGGATCGAGACCACCGCCGCCAGCGCTGCCGCGCCGGCCAACGGCAAGGGATTGCCGCCGGCCTTTGCGGTTCGAGCAAGCGCAACGGTGGTCGCCGTGGAAGAAACGACGGCCCCGGCGAGAGCACTGACAAGCAAGCCGCGCGCTTGGCCCAGAATGCGCGTTGCAACATAGCCGAGGAACGAGATCGCCGCGGTCAGAACCGTGAAGAACCAGATCTCCCAAGGATTGAGTCCGCCCCACGGGTCGACACTCCGGTTCGGCAGCAATGGCAGGATTATCGCGGTCATCACCACCAGGATCAGGGCTGAGCGCAATTCGATCCAGGTGAGTCGGCGCAGCAGACCGTGGAGAACTTCCCGGCTTGCAAGAACCGACGCGAGCGCGGCTCCGCCGCCAGCGGCAGCACGGTAGTCGCCGGTAACGGCAAGGGCGCCGAGCGCAAATACGCCAAGTCCTGCGACGACGCCGGTGACGCTGAAATCCTGGTCATGCGTGGCCTCGCGGGCCTTGTACCAGGCGAACACGGCGGCAAATCCGAGAAGGCCGGCGACAAGCACCGACGCTGAATCAACGGCGTCGGCCAACGCCGCGAGGACGCCGCCCAAAAGGCCGGAAATCCCATAGGTACGGATGCCTGCGGTGCGGCTTCGATCGGGCGCATCCCGCTCCTGCCATCCGCGCTCGAGCCCGACCAGGAGGCCGATGGCCAGTGCGAGACCGAGGCGGGCAATCAGAGGGTCCATTGCCGAACGGCTCAGGCTGCGACCGAAGGCAGCCGGTCGCGGACCCAGCTTACGATCTGACCGGCAGACATCGCCCCCGAGGTGCGCGCGACTTCCTTGCCGCCGTGAAAGAGGATCATCGTCGGGATGCCGCGAATGCCGAGTTTCGACGAGACAGCCTGTTCGTTGTCCGAATTGAGCTTGATCAGCACGACATGGGGCTCGAGCTCCCTCGCGGCGGCTTCGAAGGCGGGCGCCATCGTTCGGCACGGCCCGCACCACGGCGCCCAAACGTCGACCAGAACCGGCAGCGTGCCTCGCGCGACATGACGGTCGAACGTCGTGCCGTCAACGTCCCGCGGGTGCGCTGCGAACAGCTTTTTACCGCACCGGCCGCATTTCGCATCGTTGGCACGACGCGCCTGCGGCAGGCGGTTCAGGGAACCGCACCCGCTGCAAACAACCAACGTTTCACTCATAGCCGCTCCTCTTTAATCCGAACTATATCCGGCATCGCATCGCGAGCGCCAGCCGTGGTGGCGCGCGCCGGAACCGAGCCGCCGCCCAGTGCCCGCAGCGCATTGAGGATTACCGCTACGTCGATGCCCTCTTGCAGCAGCGCGCCGGCAACGGGCGTGATAAAGCCAAACGCTGCGGCGATCATTGCGGCGCCGGAAAGGGCCAATCCGACGATGATGCTTTGCCGCGCGATCGAACGCGTTCGCCTGGCGATCTGGACGGCATTGGCGACCGGCTGCAGGCGATTGGTCAGGATGATCACGTCGGCGGCCTGGGATGTCGCGGTGGCGCCCCTAGCTCCCATGGCCACCCCTACCGTTGCCGTCGCCAGGGCCGGCGCATCGTTGATGCCATCGCCGACCATCATGGTAGCGGCTCGGGTATTTTCGGCTTCGACGGTCGCAACCTTGTCGGCCGGGCTCGCATCGGCAACAACCATGTCGATGCCGATGGCGGCTGCAACCCGGCCAGCTGTGGCAGCGTCGTCGCCGGTGAGCATGACGAACCGAGACAATCCCATTGAGCGAAGGTCATCGAGGACAGTCCGCGCATCCGCCCTCAACGCGTCGCCGAAGGTCAATACGGCGGCCAGCCGACCGTCCAGCGCCACGAATACCCGCAGCACCGGCTGCCCCCGATAGCGGAATTCACCCGACTCGGCCCACAGCGGCAAAGGCTTGCCGGCCAGAACAAGCGAGCGCGACCCTGCGCGTACCGACGTATTGTCGATGACGCCCATCAGACCAGAGCCGCGGTATTCCTGGACATCACGCGGATTGGAAAGCGCCAGTCCCTTCTTGCGCGCCACCGCCACAATATGTTCCGCGAGGATGTGATGCGACGCCTGTTCAAGCGATGCAAGCCGCCGCAGGGCCTTGTCCGGATCCCGTCCCGGAGCGGTCTCGACCTCGATCAGGTCGGCGCCGCCATAGGTCAGCGTCCCGGTCTTATCGAACACTGCGGTGCGCGCCTCGGCCAGCGCCTCCAGCGCAGCACTTCCTTTCATCAGTATCCCGGCGCGCGCGGCCCGCGCCACGCCGCCGATGAAGGCGACGGGAGCTGCCAGGATCAGCGGGCAGGGCGTTGCGACCACAAGCACAGCCAGCGCACGGACGGGATCGCCCGAGAAATACCAGGCCAATCCGGCAAGGATCAGCGTGGCGGGCAGCATCACCATTGCGAAGCGGTCGGCCATGCGAATGAACGGCGCTTTCGCCGTCTGCGCCGCCGCGACCATGTTGACGATAGCCGCATAGGTACTTTGCGCGGCAACTGCCGAAGCGCGCATGACGAAGGCTTCTCCGGCATTGATCGTGCCGCTGCGAAGGCTATCGCCTGCAAGCCGCCGTTCGGGCAGTGGCTCGCCGGTCACGGCAGATTCGTCGATCGAGGCACCAGCATCTATCAGTATGCCGTCAACAGGCACCAGTTCGCCAGCGCGCACCAACAGTTCGTCGCCTACCTTGACCTCTTTCACCGCGATCGTTTCCAATGCCTCATCCGATTTGCGGTGCGCCAGACGGGGGGAGCGGTCGGTCAAGGCGGTGAGGTCGCGCTCGGCCCGCCCACGCGCAAAATCCTCAAGGACCGTGCCGCCCGCATACATGATCGCGACGACGACGCCGGCCAGCGGTTCACCGAGGGCGAGCGCGACCGACATCGAGACGAGCGCGATGGCGTCAATCCCGAACCGGCCAGCCCACAGGTCGCGAAGAATGGACAGGGCCAGTATGGCGACGACCGGCATGGTTGCAGCGGTCCAGATGACGGCAGGCCGCACGTCGGCGACACCGAGATATTGAACCGCCAATCCGGCGCTGAGGCCGACGATTGCGATCGCAAGTAAGGTTCTTCGTATCGTGGTTTCGATCACGGTTGGCCCCGTCGCGCCCGGAACAGAGCTAGAGTTGCCGAACGATGTCAGCGAGCAGTTCTCTCACTCCCGCCGCCACTTCGCTCAGTTGCGGGTTTTTGATAGCCGACATGGAGGCCACGGGATCGACGGCTGCGACTTCGACCTTACCCGGAGCCGCCTCCCGCACGATAACGTTGCAGGGCAACATCGTGCCGATCTTGTCTTCTACCTCAAGGGCGCGCCGTGCCAGATGGGGATTACAGGCGCCCAGGATCGTGTAGGGCGGGAACTCGACGCCGAGCTTGGCCTTCATCGTAGCGCTCACATCGATCGTTGTGAGCACACCGAAGCCTTTCGCTGCGAGCCCCTTCGTCACATGCGAGATCGCGTCGCTGAACGGCATCTCTATCGTCTTGCTGAAGTAGTAACTCATTTTGGGTCGCTCCTTTCCGCCATGACTGGAAGCTTCGGAACGAAGTTCCCATTACGGGGGTAGCGGCTGTCGCGGGCCAGCGCTTTGATCCAACGCAAGGGCAGAACAGGATCGACGTATAAATTCCGACCAAACGGAGAGCCGCAGTGACGATCAGAAACCTTGAATATGCCGTGCGCCCGCGCTCCGTTGCGGTCTTCGGAGCCTCCATACGCGAAGGTTCGGTGGGCCGGGTCGTCATCGACAATATCGTCAATGGCGGCTTGCCCTCCGAACCATGGCAGACGGCACAAGAGTCCATAAAATCCGCCTCGCCATAGCCCGGCTTCTGTGCGCATGCCGTATCGAGGACCGCGACGGCCAATACGGAATCGATGAGCAGTTTCATTGGACACCTGCCGGTTAGTTCGCTCAAAACGATACGTCATTCGCGCATGCGATCGTTGATCAGGATCAATTGGCCGGGGGTGACGGATTTGACTCAGCGCAAAGACCGGTCGGGTCCGGATCTCATAGGGTCCTCGCGGCAATTGTTTTATTCAGACCAGGAGCGCCGCAATGTCCTACAAGACAATCCTTACTGTCACCGCTGCCGGCTTTGGCGATGGAGACCTCAAGCTTACAGCCGGCCTGTGCGAGCAGGTGAACGCCCATTTTTCCGTGCTTGTCGTTGCGCTCGCCGCTCCACCGCCGATCGGTAGTGCCGGTGCTCTCTCGGTCGCGTGGTTGGAGGAACGTGAAGAGGATATGACGCGCCTGGACAAGAGGACCGCCGCGGTTTCGGCCCTGCTCGCCGGTTTTGCTGTGTCAGCCGATGTCTCCAGCGACTATGTTGAACTCGGGCGGGGTGACGAGGCAATCGGCCGGCGTGCGAGATATGCCGACCTGACGGTCATAGGACCGGACGTTCTGGCCGGCGAGACGCTGAGGCAGAAGGCGATAGAAGGGGCGCTGTTTTCCTCAGGAAAGCCGCTTCTCCTTGTGCCCGAAGGCGCATCGCCGACGCTCAAACCGAAGCATGTGTTGGTGGCTTGGGATTCTCGCATCGAGGCTTCTCGCGCCGTTCGAGAATCTCTTGAGATGCTGAAGGGTGCGGACGACGTGCACCTTGTGCTGGTCGACCCGGTGCAGGGAGACGATCATCACGGCGAGGAGCCGGGCGCAGACGCGGCTGCCTATCTCGCCCGGCATGGGGTCAAGGTGACCATAGATCGGCTACCCGGGATGAACCGGTCTGTCTCAGAGGTGCTGCGCCAGCACGCCCTGGATACCTCGGCCGACCTGATGGTCATGGGCGCCTACGGCCATTCAAGGTTGAGAGAGCGGCTGTTCGGCGGCGTCACGAAGTCTATGATTTCCGAACCTCCGCTGCCCATAATACTCGCGCGTTAAGATTCCGGACGCGGCCAAACATCAGTTTCTCGCCCTCGCCATTGCCGGCAATGAAGGGGCGCCACCCTTCCGGGTCGACCCACGCTTTCACGCCTTCGGTCGCGGCCCGCTTGCGCTTGCCTTCCATGTCGAAATATTCGGTACGGTATCCTGCTCAGATGTCGGACGTCAGCAGCTCCAAGCGGATTTTTGACCACGTGGTAGTCGGGATTGAAACCAGCGCCATCGGGACAATCGCCAATGTGGAGCTTAAGAATTGACGGCTGCGGTGGGGTCGGCAACTTTGGGACCGAAGCAGTAGCTGCCGACGAACCTTCCTCTTAGGTCTCCTTAGCCTCGCGGCCAGAAAGCTGATCTGTCGGCAAATAAGGAGCCGCTCAAACCAGCACTTGACATTGGGATCGCGCTCGCCCGTGCCTGCCAGGCGTCGCTTTCGTTCTATGTCTTCGCCCCCTCGCTCCACCAGCCGTTGCCGATGTCTGCTACCACCGCCTCCGCTTGGCTGGAAGAGGAGAAGGAGCGGCTGGACAATTTGACGTCATTTGCCATGCGGTCTGCGACGGAGGCAGTTTCCCGCGCTGGCCTCGCTTTTGCGGCGGAACACCCCGGCTCCCCGTTCGAATCGCGAACGGAACGTTTCCTGCAATTGGCGCGGGTCCATGACGTCACCGTCCTCGATGCTGCGGATTCGAGCGAAACGACCCAGCGAATGGTGATTGAGTATATTATCGCGCTCCGAGCCCCGCAACGTGAAACGTAGGGATAGCGATGAACGTAACCGAGACATGACACGACAAGAAGGCATTCTCGTTCTCTCAGTCAACCGTGACGCCCGTGCGGGGCGCATTGCTTCAGGAAGCGATCGACGTGGCGGTCATCCTGAACGCACTTCGGGCGCTCAGGATCGTTCCGCGCGAAATGCCGATGCCCGGGGCCGATGGTGCGCTACTCTCCGAGAACCGTCATGTGCGTACCTGACGGCGATCCAACTGCCCGACGTACCTGGCGCCGCCTGCCCCCCGGATCTGGGCGCTCGGTTTTGTCTCCCTGTTTATGGATGTCTCGTCCGAGATGGATCCCCGCACTGCTGCCGCTGCGCCATGGAGTGGCCCAGGGCTTCACCCACCACTCTGCCTTGGATCGCTGCGGCGGGGAGGAACGGCTGCAACCACCCTCGACTATCGCTAGAGTGGATCCGATTATCGCCCAACAGGAGAACGTGGCCTTGCGGAACGGCGAAGGCGCCAGCGGGACCCGCCGGAATCGCGACATAGGGCTCGACCAGGGGAACCTGATTGACCTGGATGTGCCCGTGATCGTCGATGATGACCAGATCTCCGGGTTCGCCAATGACTCTCTTGATGATCATCTGGCCGAGTTCGACCGAAGTGACGACAACTATATCTCCGCGGGCGACCGCTTCTGCCCGATTGACGCGAGTAGCCAGCAGCAGTTGGCCCGGGTTCAGCGTAGGAGACATCGAACAGGACCGGACCCTCGTCAGGAAGGCGATCCGGTGGCGCACCACCAGACCGAGAGCGATGGCACCAAGAACAGCCGCGATCCAAATCAGCATCGGACTCACGAGGACGCTCCGTTCATTCACTCATCTGGACGCCAGCACCCGAGGATGCCGACGCAATCCTAATGGTGGTGGTCATGGTCGTGATCCTCGCCTTCGGCAAACTTGAAGAAGCTCACGTAAGCCTGAACATAGGCGCGGCCAGCGTCGACATCTTCGGGATCATAGTCATTGAGTTCCAGAACCTTGGCGAACCTTTTCTCCAGCTCAGGGATCAACTCCGGGGCCATAAGCTTAGCCAGCGGCGCGAGATCGCCAATCTCGACGCTCTTGTCAGCGGCAGCGACCTTCTCGTCGACGGGTACACCCGAGGGCTTTAGGCCTTCAAAGGGCGCGCCTTCACCGGCACGGTGGATTCTCACCAGGCTCTCCAGGAAGTATTGGTCGGCCAAGTTTCGAGCGTCTGGTCCGAGGGCTCGCACTTTGATACTTTGATCGAAGATTTTGCGCAACTCCTCCGCGCCGTCGGCCTCGATCCATTTGAGCGCGTAGCTGAGGTTCTTGCTCTCCAGCGCCAACTTTCCGTCTTTGGCGGTCGGCCCATCCATGGTGTCGCAGTGTGCGCTGGCCTGTTGCGGGTACAGTACGACGAAAGCAAAAGCCGCAACCGAGGCCGCGATGATGATGATCAACATAGTCATGAGAGTCGTCTCCTATGGTTTCTATACCTTATGAGGAGACGCACTGGACCACGTTGCGGCAGATCAAATCCGGCGAAAAAACATAGCAGACATATCGACGGGCAGATTGCCGAGCAGCGTTTCGAAAGTTTCGCTATTCGGTAGTCTTGCCGTCTGGAATTGCCCTTCAAGTGCCTTTTGGGTCACGACCAGCATGCCGAGAACCAAACTCAGCTGCTCAGCAGGGCAAAGCCTTCTGGCGTGTTCGGCACCGTCGGCAGTTCTTCACGGGAATGCCAGAAAGCATCCAATCGGTCTTTCGACACGTCGATCCCGACGGTATCTTGGACCATGCCGCCGACGTCTTCCATGGTCGATCAGTGATTTCGATCGCTGATAAGTCAACGAGCAACCAAGACAGGCACCGCGCTATAGGCGAGAACTTCGGGCGTCTGGCTTCCAAGATATAGCCGATCAAGACCGCGACGGCCATGGGACGCCATGACTATCAAATCGCAACCTCTTTCTTTGGAAACCTCCATGATCGCCTCGGCTGGCCGCATTTTTCGCCGACATGCACGGATTCGCATTCCACGTTCCGCTTCGCCGCCAAAGCGGCAGCAGCGGCGAGCACCGTTTGAGCGAATTCCTCTCCCATCTTCTGATGCACCTCGATTGCCTGGATAACTGCTATGTTGCTGAATTCAACCCGCGCAGCGTAGGCTGGGAACACCTCTGTTACATTCAAGATCGTAACCTTGCTGCCAAGTTTCTCCGCCCAGAGCCAAACCCTGATCGACGCCGCGCTGTGCCAACTCGGAGCCATCTGTCGCAATAAGAATATGGGAATACATCTGTCGGGGCGCGCCATTCGCGCAAACGGGATTCGTTGAGAGCATCGGCTTTTATCCGGGATGGTTCTGATTGCCCCTACTTGCAGCAATACAGTTCTTCGGAAGGATCGCCATCAAGACCGGCTTCCTGACACGCCCGATCGCACTTGCCAATGCTGTCATGCTCGCGATCACCTGGTGGTTTCACGCCACCCATCCCTATGGCGATGCTTTTCTCACTCCGGCTGGCATAGAGGCATTGAAGAACGGGGGTGAAACAATTTTACCCCCGGTGGTATGAGGCGTCTTGCTGATGGCGGGGCAGCATTCCTGCACCAGGTGCAGGCAAAAGCCGAATTTCTCTCCGCGATCTGGACTGTCGCGACCCTACTCTTTGTCGGCTATGGCGGTGGTCCAATTTCGGTCGACCGAAATCTCCTGAAAAAGGAATTCTAGTGGCGCGACTCTCCCGAGCATGACGATAATCTACCCTGATACGGCCACTTTCGTCCGATCACGGGATGTCCGGCGGACACTTTGCGATCTGCTGCCGAAGGTGGCCTGGACAAGGCGGCGATTGGCGTGGCGCTGGTCGAATAGCAGATTTCGGACCCTTTTTGTCCTTCCTTCGAAGCGGGTACGTGGCAAAGCATGCACTGTGATCGGGAGAGGGGGACACCTCACGGCGCCGCCCCTTCCACAGCACCGGCATAGGGGTCACGGACCACGGCGGTTCGACCGGGTTATTCTTGGACAGAGACAAAAGGATTGAGCCGAGCCCAGCGACTGGCTGGGATCACAGTGGCCCAGCGCGCGGGGTATCGCTCCCGCCAATCTGCGGGGTCAGTCGGCCGATCTGGCGCCTTTGCTCGGAACAATCATGATGTCGCATGGCACTTCGTCAAGCAGATTGGAAGCGACGCTGCCGAGAACGACGTTCATCACGCCCGTCCGGCCGTGGGTGCCGGCAATCACCAGGTCCACATCCTGGTCCGCGGCATAATCTGCAACGAGAATCGCCGGGTCCCCACGTTGAGCGACGACGGCGATCTTGGCGGCGACATTCGCGCCGGCGACGGCAGCCAGAAAACGCTCGCATTCCTCGAACGCCACATCGCGCAACGCTTGCTCGTACGTCTTCTTGTCCTCGGTCCAGTTTCGAAAGGGCACGTCGAAGGCATGGAAAAGCGTCAGATCCCGAGGGTCGAAAAGCGACAAGGCCAAGTCCAGGGCTGGCCTGGAGACTTCGGACAGATCGCTGGCCACAACTACCCGCTCATTGGTTTCGAGGACACGTTTCTTGACGACGAGGACCGGGACTTTGGCGCTACGCGTCAGCGCGGTTACCGTACTCCCGAGAAACGACTGGCCCAACGGCTCATTGCCGGCGATGCCTGTAACGATCAGATCGCAATGTTGTTTCGTCGCTACGTGGAAAATGACGTTTTTGGGTTTGCCATGCTCGACATGAACGGACGCCCGCAATCCCTCGGTGGCGGCAAATTCCTCCTCCAGCAAGCGCTTTGCCCTCTCGACGGCGTTCGGCCTGCCTTGCCGCGACGGCAGATCATTCGGAACGTCGGTCGCGTCGACTGCATGAACCGCCGTCAAGCGAGCATCCCACTGCAACGCAAGTTGAACGGCCCGGTCCTGCGCCCTGTCGCAACGCGCGCTGAAGTCGGTCGCCAGCAGCAGGTGATCGGGTTTATCCATGCCTGAACCAGTCATTTTAGCCTTCATCCTTCCGATACAGCGTGCAGCGCTGAATACGCCTCAAACGCGAGATGTCACGTTCCGCGCCGCATGTCTTGAGCGTGGCGAACAACGCGGCCGGTCCCCGATCCGTCAGCTCCAATGCCTATTGACGACCTTGCTCAGCTCACGCAGCCAGAGCACGGAGCTCGCCATCACCCCGCAGATCATCCAGCACCGATGCTCAGCGGGACGGTCGAAAACGCCGACTGCAGGAATGGCACGTAGATCACCGCCACATGCAGAACGAGCGAAAGGCCCACAGCCGACCAGAGCCAATGGTTGGTGAACAGATTTGCGAAGGCGCTGCGTTCATCGGAACGCGCGTTGAAGACATTGAACAGTTGGAACAGGGTCAGCGTCGTGAAGGCCATGGTCTGCCCATATGCAAGGCTGCCAACGCCTTCGATCAGCCCACCCGGAAACGAGGCGTCGAGAACGATCAGCGTCCCGGCCGCCATGGTGGCGCCGACTAAGAGAATGCCGGCCCACATGCGCCGCGTGATCACGCCTTCGCCGCGAGGTCGCGGCGGCTTGCTCATGGCGCCTGCATCCGCCGGGTCGACGCCCAGCGCCAGCGCGGGCGCGCCATCGGTCACCAGATTGATCCAGAGGATCTGCGTCGCCAGCAGCGGCAGGACCACACCGCCGCCGCCTGTCGCGTGCAGACCGATCAGGTCGGCCAGGAGCACGCCGAAGAACATGGTCATGACCTCGCCGACATTCGACGAGAGCAGGTAGCGCAGGAATTTCCTGATGTTGGAGAAGATGGCCCTGCCTTCCTCGACAGCAGCCACGATCGACGCGAAATTATCGTCTGCGAGCACCATGTCGGCGGCCTGCTTGGAGACATCCGTTCCGGTGATGCCCATGGCGACGCCGATGTCGGCGGTCTTCAACGCCGGCGCATCGTTGACGCCGTCGCCGGTCATCGCCACCGTCATGCCCTCGCGCTGTAGCGCGTTCACGATGCGCAGCTTGTGGTCGGGATTGACGCGGGCATAGACCGAGACCTCGCGGACCGTCCGGTCGAGTTCCTCGTCCGACATCTTCTCCAGTTCGGCGCCGGTGACGGCCCTGCCATCAGCCGTGATGCCAAGTTCCATGGCGATGACCGCTGCGGTCATGGGATGGTCGCCGGTGATCATCATCGACCTGATGCCAGCGGCCTTCGCACGGGCGATGGCTTGCTTCGCCTCGTCGCGCGGCGGGTCGATCATGCCGACAAGGCCGAGGAAGACGAGATCATGTTCGACGTCATCACCGAACCCGTCGACCGCCGATGCATCCTTCGGTAGTGAGCGGAAGGCGAGACCCAGCGTCCGCAGCGCGTCGCCGGCCAGTAATTCGTTCGCGGACGCGATTGCTGCGCGCCGCTCGACCGTCAGAGGCCTTGATACCTCGCCGACCAGTTCGTGCGAACAGCGCGCAAGCAGGATATCTGGCGCACCCTTGGTGAAAGCGCGCAACAGGCCCTGCCGCTCGGCATCGGCGTGAACCGTACTCATCAGTTTGCGTTCGGACGAGAACGGAACTTCCCCGACGCGTTCGAAGCGGGCATCGAGCGTCTCTTCTTCCAGCCCGGCCTTGTGAGCAGCAACGATCAGCGCGCCTTCGGTCGGATCGCCCTGAACCGACCAGCGGCCGTCGCATTCCTGGAGCACCGCATTGTTGGCGCGATCGGCAGCGGCCAGAGCCCGGATGAACTCTGTCCTGAGCGAGCCGTCGATCTCCCCGTCGCAGTGGCGCGTCACGTCGCCTTCGGGCGCGTAGCTCGTGCCGCCCAGGTTTACGCTCCCGCTCGCCGTGACCACGCGGCGCACCGTCATCTCGTTGCGGGTGAGCGTGCCGGTCTTGTCGGAGGCGATGACATCGGCCGAGCCGAGCGTCTCGACGGCCGCCAGATGCCGGATGATGGCCTTCCGCTTCGCCATGCGCTGCACGCCGAGCGACAGCACAGCGGTCACCACCGCCGGAAGTCCTTCCGGCACCGCGGCGACGGCGAGCGCCACTCCAAGAATGAGGACATCGAATATGGCGGCGAAGCCCTGCACATCCTCGAACAGCAGGATCGTCCCGATCATCACCACCGCGATGCCCATGACCGCGACGCCGAGCAGTCGCCCGACCCGATCGAGCTCCTTCTGCAGCGGGGTCGCCTCGTCCGGTGTCGCCTCCAGCATGCCGGCGATGCGACCCATCTGGCTCTGCATTCCCGTTGCCGTGACCACCGCTCGGCCCCGCCCGTAGGTGGCCGCAGTGCCGCTGAAGACCATGTTGTGACGGTCGCCGAGGCTCGCTTCTTCTGCAATTGCGCCCGTATCCTTCGATACGGGCAGGCTCTCGCCCGTGAGCGTCGCTTCGGCGGTCTGCAATGCCGTCGATTGAATCAGCCGCGCGTCGGCCGGAATGGTGTCGCCTTCCTCGATCAGAACGAGGTCGCCGGGAACGAGGTCGGACGCGGGAAGGCGTTGCCTCGTGCCGTCGCGGACAACAGTGGCGTGCGCAGCCGACATTTGGCTCAGCGTGGCCAAGGCCTGCTCCGCCCGGGCCTGCTGAAGATAACCCATGACGGCGTTGAGGATCACGATTGCCAGGATGGCGATTGCCTCGTAGGGCAGTGCGGAATCGCGCTCGACAAACCACAGTGCAGCCGAAATCAGCGCCGCGACGATCAGCAGGACGACGAGTACATCCGTGAACTGGGCGAGAAATTTCCGCCATGCAGGCGTCGGCTTTTCTGCCGTCAGTTCATTTCTGCCGTATCGCGCAAGCCGCGACTTGGCCTCCATCGCGGTCAGACCGCGCTCCGCGTCGGCGCCGAATGCGGCCAGCACGGCCTCGACCGTTTCGAGGTGGGGCTCCACCGTATCGGCTCTGGAAGCACTGCCGTCCATCTTCATTTGCGTGACCTCGTTCACCGGCTCGATCATCCTGCACCCTTCGCTACACACGGGAGGCGATAAGATATGTCAGATAGGCAATGTAGGCTCCCACGAACACCATGCCTTCCAGCCGCGTGATGCGCCGGCCGCTGATGAAGATGGGTACGCAGGCAATCGTCGTGGCGACCATCACCGGAAGATCGACGTAGATGAGAACAGGCTCGACTTCGATGCCTTGGGATTGGACCAACGTTGTTGTCCCGAGAATGAACAGGATGTTGTAGATGCTGCTGCCGAGCAGATTGCCGACCGCGATGTCGCGTTCCTGCCTCAGGGTTGAAATGACCGTCGTGACCAGTTCCGGCGCGGAAGTTCCGATCGCCACGACGGTAAGCCCGATGAATGCGTCCGACACGCCCATGATCCGGGCGAGTTCGACCGCCCCGTCGACAAGCCATTCGGCCCCGACGGCGATGACCACGATGCCGATTCCGAGACCCGCGAGGTTTGAGGCTACCTTGCCGCTTTCACGGCTACTGGCGGGGATGGCGTGCTCCTTGGCGAAATCCAGCCTGACGGCACGGCTCTCCCGCCGTGCCCAGCCAATGACCGCGGCGGTATAGATGATCGCGGCGCCGACGAGAATCGCTCCCTCGACCCGCGTCAGAATCCCGTCCCATGCCATCGCCAGCAGAGCGCAGGCGGCCACGGTCATTACGGGCAGGTCAAAACGCAAGGTCCGCATCTCCATCGCCAGCGGAAGGAACGCAGCGCTCAAGCCGAGGATGAACAGGATGTTGAAGATATTGGTGCCGGCGATGTTGCCGACCGCGAGCGATCCCTTGCCCTGAAGTGCTGCGTCGATCCCAACCGCCAGCTCCGGCGTGCTAGTGCCGATCGCCACCACGGTAAGGCCAATGAGGATCGGCGGAATGCCGATCAACGCGGACAGGCGAGAGCCTGCGCGCACAAGCAGTTCCGCCCCGACAACCAGCGCAACAAGGGCAAGGCCGCACCAGAATATCGCGCTCATCGCGCCTCTCGCCGATTGGGCCGCGGCACAGGCAAATTTCGCATGGGCCGGGCAACAATGGGCGGGTGCAATCCGTCGGCTTCAAACATATCCAAGCCACCGCCAATAGGTAGCACCAAAGATTAGCGTCAGCACATAGGCCAGAACGGTCAACGCCAGCCCGGTGCGGACGAAATCACGGACCAGGAAAGTCCCAGTGCCGTGCGCGACCATCGCCTGAGGAGAGTTGACCGGCAGGATGAAGCCGAAACTGACAACGAACTGCAGCAGGATGGTCATCCCGAATACGTTGAGCCCCGGCGTCTCGACCTGCTGCAGCACCGCGATGACGATCGGGATCATGGCCGTGGCGCTAGCGAAACCGAGATGGATGACGATCAGGAACGCGGCCACTGCCGCCAGGACGGCGAGCGGCGACAGATAGCTCAACCCGAACCGGTCGACCGCGATCTCGGCCAGCCAGGCCGCCGCACCGGTCTGCAGGAGCGCTGTTCCGAGACTGATACCGACGCCGAAAAGCACGATGGTGCCCCACGGAATTTGGGGGTTGGCGCTTTTCCAGTCCATCACGCCGATACCCGGCAGGAACAGGAGAGCGACGGCAACCACCGTCGTGGTGGAACTGTCGAAGTCGTGCAGGACGCCTTCTGTCGCCCAGCAGAACACCAGGAGGAGCGAGATCGCCAGCAGGAGCTTCTCGTTGCGGCTCATCGGCCCGATGTCGTGCAGCGGCTTCGCGATCGCCGACGTACCGCCCGGAAGGTCTTCATGTTCCGGCGGCATCATCCACATCATGATGAAGTAGAGGCCGACCGACATGACAAGAGAGAATGGAGCGGCGACGATGAACCACTCCAGCCAGGTGATATCCTGGCTCAGCTCGCTCTGGAGAAAGCTGGCCGCCACCATGTTCTGCGCCGCCGCTGTCTTGATGCCGACGTTCCAGACGCTCACCGCCTGAACCGTCGTGATGATCAGCAGCCGGCGAAGCGGCTCTGCTTCTCCGCGCCGAAGGCGAGGACGATGCCCATCATGATCGGGATGACGGCGGCAGCGCGCGCCGTCGCGCTCGGCACCAGGAAGGCAAGCAAGGTCACGACTACAATTCCGCCGATGACGACATGACTGGTTTTCGAGCCGACGCGCGCGAGCACCTTGAGTGCGATACGCCGGTCGAGCCCGGTGATGGTCATTGCGGTCGAGAGGAACAGCGCCGCGGCGACCAGCGTCAGGGCGCTGCTGGAAAACCCGCTCATCGCCGTCGACAGCCCCCTGGACGTGCCTATCAGCGTCTCGGGATCGGCTATATCGGGAGATAGACCCAGCAGCACCGCGATAAGCGCCGCGATCACCAGCGCGCTGACCGCATAGTCGAGCGTCTCGGTGATCCAGACCACGACAGCAAAGACGAAAACCGCGAGCATGCGCTGACCCGCCACCGGCAGGCTTTCGCCATTGGGCAGAAGCACGATGGCGATCAGCGCGACAGTCGCAAGCGCCAGGCTCCAGCCGAATCCCAAGGGCCTCTTATCTTCTGTCGGCGCGTCTGCCTCGCCGGTCGCCCGCCTGTCGCCCATGAATAAGCCCCTTGTTGCGGCTATCGCCGGCGCCATCTCTTCCATCTGATCGATTTGCGCCCTACCCGAGACAGGGCCCGCAGCAGCCGATACAAAGCTTCTGACGCTGACGATCGTCTGTCGCACTATGCCGGCAGAGCGGCCCCGAGTGCGCCGGGCGGAGCGTTCACCTGATGACCAGAACCGGGACCGTCGTATTCACAAGCACCTCGGAAGTCTGACTGCCGAGCAGCATCTTCTGTATGCCGCGGCGGCCATGGGATGACATCACGATGAGGTCGCAGTCCTTCAACTTGGCGACCCTCACAATGGCTTCGGCCGGAAATTCATCGGTCTCGTGCAACAGTTCCACGGTCGCACCGTGGCGGGTTGCGATTTGTTCGATTGCCTCGTAGCGGTCCTTCATGGCCTGATCGATCTGCTGGTCGTAGCGGGCTACGGGATCATCGATGCCGCCCTGGATTGCTGCCCGTGCCGCTGCTGGATGCAACGGTTCGGTGACGGTCAGTACTGTCCCTTTCGCGCCGAGCCGAGCAGCCAACTTCAGACCCTGATCGACACCCTTTTGAGCCAGTTCTGAACCATCGGTCGTAATCAGAATATGTTTGTACATCGGCTTTTCCTGTTAACGGGTTGCGGTCATGCTTGTCAGGTTCGCTTCATGTTGGAAGCCTGGGCCAGCGTCGTGCGCTCATTCAATCGCTTGGTGGCTCCAGGTCGCTTCGCAAGCGCAAGCGGCAATTCGAGAATCTCGGAGATGATATCCTTCGCAGAGCCGGCGGCGTTGAGCCGTTGCCATCCTATCGCGCCCGTATCCTTTTGCAGTTGCCGCGACAGGACGTCGACGGTGGCGTCCGAGGGGCCGCCCTTGCGGCGCTCGACCCGACGCCGCAACAAGGCGGGCGCAGCGTCCAGCCAGATTCCCTGAAAGGGCACGGCCTGGCTTTCAGCAACATGCCCGATCCGTTCGCGGTCCGTCGGACGGTCGAAGACGGCATCTGCGACGACCGACGCGCCTTGGGCAAGCATGAGTTCGGCACGCCAGGCCATCTCGCGGTAGACACGCCCGGAAACTCCCGGCCTGTAGGCTTTGTCCGGCAATCGCGTTTCGGACGACACGCCATGCATGGCCTTGCGGATACGATCGCTCTCTACGATGCGGGCTCCAGGGGGCGCGCCAATATGTTCGGCCAACGCTTCGGCGATCGTGGTCTTTCCCGAACCGCTCAACCCGCCGATAGCAATGAGCCGCACGGGGCGCTCTGTCAGCAGATCCAGGGCAAGATCGAAATAGCTGCGGGCTTCGCCGGCCAGCCGGCCGGACGCATCGCCGCTTTGTTCGGCCTGCGTGGCCGTGACATGCGCACGCACGGCTGCACGGATCGCCATGAAGAACGGCAGGAGGATGAAACCGTCCTCGTCGTCGGCCTCGTCCAGATACCGGTTGGCGACCAGGTTGGCGAACTCGGGCAGGCCGCGATGCCACAGGTCCATGAGCAGGAAGGCCAGGTCGTAGAGGATGTCGATGGTCGCGATCTGCTCGCTGAACTCGATGCAGTCGAACAAGCGCGGTTGGCCGGCGGCAAGCAGGTAGATATTGCGCAGATGCAGGTCGCCGTGGCAGCGCCGCACCTTTCCAGCCGCCTCGCGGGCGTCGAGCAGGGAGGCATGTCCGGCCAGCACCGAACGGAAGCGGGCGTCGAATGCCGCCGCTTCGGCAGCTGAAAACACATTGCTGGTCGCAAGGCCGGCACGGTTGATGTCAAGCACGCCTGCGATGTTCGCTGCGCCGCTGCCTGCATGCACGACCGGTGCCCCGCGATGGAAACGCACGATCATGCCAGCCGTCTCGCTCATCAAGGCCGCGGTGAGCCTGCCGTCAAGGGCCATCCGGTCAAGCAGGGCCGATTGGTCGAAACGCTCCATCTCCACGACCGAGTCGACAAGTTCGCCGGAGCCGTCGAATTCGAGCGCTCCATCAACTTTCCGGGTGATGCGTCGCACGCCGAGATAAAGCTCCGGCGCGGTCGCGGAATTCAGTTCAACCTCTCTCTGGCAGGTCGCAAGCCGCAGTTCCGGCGTCGAAAAGTCGGCATAGGGCAGGTTTACGGCGCGCTTCATCTTGTAGGCGCGCTGACCGGCAAGGAAAATGCGCGAGATGTGCGTGTCCATTGTCTCGACCGGCCCGGCAACGTCATAAGTGGCAGGGTTCACGAGGAACGAAATCGCATCAGTCTGGCCGTCAAGAGTCATGGACCCAGCCTCCACAGACTTTCGGAACGAGAAACGCCGCGACGGCTATGACGATCATCGAAAGATGCGCCCCGGCCCCAACACGGGTCGCCATCGCCAAGGTCAGTGCCTGTCACCGTAAGCATCCTCTTGAAGTCATAATACTGTTCTTGTTGTTCCTGACCTCCCTTCTATATCAGCCAGATCGGGAAGCGCCTTGCGCTGAATCAAAGCGGCATCGCACGCGCAAATGTACGCAGCAAGATCTATCCAGCAGATCCAGGAGTATGGAAGAAAAATGATCATACCAAACGATACGACGGTGGTTGTTGCAGACGGCCGGAAACTACGCCTGTTTCGCAATAGGGGCCGCGAGCCGAACATAAGCCTGACCACGCTCGATGTTCCCGAACTCGAGGCGGGCAATTGGGGATCCGGCGCACGCCACAGAAGTGCCGCGGCCAATCCGGATGATTCACGGCTGGACGAGGACGATTTCGCAGCGGAGGCCGCTGCCTATCTCAATCGTGAGGCGATAAACGACAGCATCTCCCTGCTGTACATCATTGCCGATCCGCGCACGCTTGGAGAAATGCGTCGGCATTTCCACGACAGCCTGAGGTCGAGACTGGTCGGTGAACTCGCGAAAGACCTCACGGGGCATTCGCTCGAAGCGATCGAGGCTGCCCTTGCCAAGGCATGAAACTCCATGACAGTCAGCCCTTGGCGGAACCGCTCAGGGAGCAGATCACCCGCCGACCCGATCGCGAGCGACGGAACGTAGCTGGAGCGTTCTTTGTTCGGCAATCTTGCGATCGGCTGTCGATCTGCCTGTATTGCGGATCGGATCGCTGAGCAGTCTCAGCCCGTTGAGAACGACCAGCACGGTGCCACCTTGATGGCCCAGCACCGCCAGCGGCAGCGGCAGTTCTAAGAAGGCCGCGCCTGTGACCAGGACGAGCATCGCGCCGATGGCGAAAACGAGATTCTGGCGGATGATCGAAGCGGTGCGCCGGGCAAGGCGGTGTGCCGCCGCCAGCCTTTCCATATCCTCCGACACTCGTTGAGCATGATGAATTGCGCGATCCGCAACTGCCGGCTCATGGGCGACCGGCATCACCGTGTTTCAGCGCCATCAGGTACGCGACGACATCGGCCTTCTCGTGATCGAACAGGCGGTAGATGGTCATCGGGAAATGATCTTCCTGTAGGAAACGGACGAAATACGCCTGGTCGCGTCCGGGTCGGCGCACGATCTCCTGGTAGGGAGGAGCCATGTCGGGATCCGGCTTGTCGGCTGCGCGCAGATGGCACATGCGGCACCACTCATCCACGATCAGCGCACCACGTGAGGCTGGACCGTCAGCGTGGGCGACACCTGACAAGCATAGCGTGACGATTACGCTCGCCGCAATCATCCTGCCTACTTCCATCAAGGTTGCTCCTGTTACACTCGGCCCGCACAGCCCATCACATGATGGGTGGTCTCAATGCTATCCGACTGGCCGAGCGGGTGATACCAGTCGGAGGCAGAGATGGCCGGCAATTCAGAATTCACGACCGATCCGCCGATCGAGCGATAGCGTTCCGCCACCGAATGCCGCGATGATCGCGGCACCCGCCGTCCAGAAGGTCGAATTGAATTCGGCCTTTGCCTGCACCTGATGCAGGAAGCCCCCACCGCCGTCGCTCAGGAGGCGCGCCTGACCTTGGTCGGTCAGGTATTGCAGGTTGGATTTGAGAAACTCGATCCCCTCGGGTGTCAGGAAGGCGTCCCCATAGGGGCGCGTGACGTGGAACCAGATCGTTACCGCAAGCATAAGGGCATTGGCCAGCGCGACAGGCCGGGTCAGCAGGCCGATCACGATGAAAAAGCCGCCGACGAACTGCATTACCGCCAGCATGGGCGAGAAGAACCAGCCGGGGTAAAGGCCTAGACCCTCGACGAAGCCTGTCTGCGCGAAGGGCGCGATGATTTTGGGCCAGCCTTCGACCATCAGCAGCCCGCCGATGATGACGCGAAAAACCAGCCAGCCGGCAGGCTGGGCGAACTGATGATAAAAGGGCGCCATGAACGGCAAGATCAACCGTTCCATCGGGCTGGAGGTCATTTCCGGCAGGTTGCTCATATCATCGTCCTTGATTGATTGTTATTCTGGATGCCGCTGTCGCATACCTTGCTATGTGCTATCGCATCGAACTTCCGGTTTCGGGGAACAGTGCGACCGAAGGTATTCTCGCGAATTTGCAACTGCCTGCCCCCCTGTCGCATTAGGTCGGGGCGTATTGAGTCATTCTAGCGAAATGGAACAGCGCGCTGGAGATGGAGGGTGCTACTCCTTGGCTTCACGACCAGACAGTTGCTCGATCGAAATCCTGAAGAACACGTGCGGCGAACGATCGGAGATCGGAGGGGTAATAGGCTTCAGCGCCCCTGGTTCCCACCAGTCCACATGCTTGCTCAAGATCGACCACGCGCGGTCGCGCTCGACCTTATGGCCGATGCGATCCGGTAACTCTTCGTAGCGGCCGTCCACGACGACGCTTTTCCATTCGCGGCCTGCGCCGCGTTCGTCTACCTGGACTGACACCAATGGATTTTCCCGCATCCAGTCGATCTTCTTACCGGGCATTGAAAACGCGTAGAGACAGCGATCCGCGTAGGCATAATAGATCGGAATCACGTAGGGTTGATCGCTCTTGGCACATGCCAATCGGGCCAACCGGTTCTTTACAAGCAAAGCCGTGCATTCTGCCGTAGACAGTGTTTGTATTATCATCGCTTGATCCCTTTCTTTCCAATCAGGTGGCAACCAACACGGACGAAGCTAGCCCTACTGGCTCATTCTCTGCAGGACGTCCCATTTCCTGATTTCAATGTTCCGCAGTGAAGGTAGCTTGATGATGCCCGTTTCCCTGAGCTTGGAGAAAATTCGGGAAACCGTCTCGATGGTAATGCCGAGGTAATCGCCGATGTCCTGGCGAGACATTGGAAGCGCAATCTGATTCAGTCCGCCCTGCCGTTCAGCCATATCGACAAGGAATGCCGCCACACGCTCGGTGGCATTCTGTCGGCCGAGCACGAGAAGGTGCTCCTGCGCCCTGGTGAGGTTACGAAGTGCCAGGGGCAGCAGTTCGCGCGAGATATCGGCCCTGGTGGAAAGGCGAAAGAACCGAATGCCCGTGGCGCAAATTGCTTCGGCGGAAAAATGATGGGTATCGTCGGCCTCAAAACCGAATATCTCGCCAGCCAGAAGGAAGGTGCTGATCTGCCGGCGTCCGTCCGCCAGGAGGCGGGAAACCCGAACTGAACCGAATTCGACCTGATAGAGCTTCCCTGCCTTTTCGCCTTGGCCGTAAATCTCTGCCCCGGCAGGAAAGAAGCTGCAGGGCTGCGATTTTGCAGGCACGAAGGATTCAGACAAGATGGGGTGGAGCGCATCGGAGGGCTGCAGGGGAAGCGCGGACCTGGGCGTGCTGTAGGCGAGCATGGCTGTCTCCCGTTCAATTCGGTGAGACAGCAATGAGCCGAATTTCCAGCAATCGAAATTCGGTTATGCCCTTACGGGAAAGTACTTAGATCACCTAAATGCCATGTGCGACCAATTGCCGAACGGTCTCTACCAGCGCGTTCCCAATCAAAGGTTTGACCAGGACCTTCATGCCGTCCGGCTCGGGCAAGGACCAGGGCCTATCTACCAGCAGGACAATCGGCTTGGCAAAGTGCCAGAGGAATTTCCATGCATCGGCACCGTCCTCAGCTGCGTCCTCGTCGATGACAGCACAACAGACCAGTGGAGTTGCGGGAGACGTGGTCGCGGTCGAGAGCTGTGCCCGAGACTCCACGCCGTAGCCCTCGGCTTCGAGCGCAAACTCGATCGAACGTCGAAAGCCCGCATCCGGGACGATGACAAGAATCATGCTGGTGACTGCCAAGACAGTATGTTCTCCCGAAGGCGGCCCGTCAGGCATCAGGAGGGGCTGCGATCAGCAACCATAGTGGCGACGGGATGCCGCCGCCTTGCGCTGGGTCAATTTCGAGATGAGGCCGACAGGAAATCAGGTGAGGCCGACTTTTACCGTCAGCGCCATCCGCACCAGCTCAGGCAGACTTTTCGCTTGCATCTTCGACATGACGCTGGCGCGATGGACCTCGACGGTGCGGGGGCTGATGTTGAGGTTGTAGGCGATGGTCTTGTTGCCATGTCCTGCTACGACACCCGCAAGCACCTGCTGTTCGCGCTCGGTCAATTCATTGAGCCGAGCCTGTATTGCTGATACGTCATCGGCACCGGACGGCACTTGGACAAGCCGTTCCGCCGCGCGTTCTATGGCCTCGATCAGGACCTTGTCTTCGAAGGGCTTTTCGATGAAGTCGAGCGCGCCGGCCCTCATCGCCTCCACTGCCATCGGTACGTCGCCATGACCCGTAATGACGATGGCGGGCATCATGGCCTGTGCCGCTTGCAGGTTGCGCAACAGGTCGACGCCGCTCATGTCCGGCATTCGTAAATCGGTGACCAGACAACCATTGCGGACCTCCGGTGCGAATGCCAGAAAATCCGTCGCGGAAATATGCACGCGCACCGCAAACCCGTTCATGCTGAGCAGGAACGCCAAAGACTTCCTGACGGCTTCCTCGTCGTCGACGATATGGACAGTGTAGTCACCGATCGTCATCTCAGGCACCAACCTTGTCTATCGGCAGCGTGAAGCGGAAAGTGGCGCCGCCATTTTCGTTGCGCGTCACCGATAACTTGCCGCCATGGGCTTCCACGATGCGCCTGGAAATGGAAAGGCCGACGCCCATGCCGCCAGGCTTGGTGGTGACGAACGGCTTGAACAACTGGACCGCGATTTCATCGGAAATGCCGGGTCCGGTGTCCGCGACCTCCACGACGACGGTTCCATCTCCCCCCGGCGCGGTGCGGACCATGATTTCGCGCCGATCACTGTCGCGCATGGCTTCGATCGCGTTTCGCATGAGGTTGATCAGGACCTGCTGGATCTGGACGCGATCCGCCGTGACCATTTCTGCCCCCGGGCTGAATTCGAATGCCGATCGAACACGGTGTTGGCGGGACCCCATTAGCGCCAGAGTGCTCGCCTCTTCGATCAGCTTGCGCATGTCCTCGGGCCCTTTCTCGGTTTCGCCGCGCGTAACGAACTCGCGCAGGTGACGGATAATTTGCCCGGCGCGAAGCGCTTGCTGTGCGGCTTCGTTCAAAGCCTCCCGCATGCGGGTAGCAACGGCTTCGTCCATGTTGCGAAGCAGGCGGCTACAGCCCTGGACATAGTTTGCGATCGCTGAAAGAGGCTGGTTCAGCTCGTGTGCGAGGGTGGAGGCCATCTCGCCAAGTTCATTGAGGCGCGCCATTCTCGCCAGTTCGCCCTGAATCTCTGCCAGGTGAGCCGCGGACTCTTCACGCTCGGTAAGATCACGAATGAAACCTGTGAAAAAGGTCTTCCCGCCTGTCTTCATCTCGCCGACCGCCAACTTCATGGGGAAGGTTGATCCGTCTTTCCGACATCCGACGACAACCCGGTCGATGCCGATGATCCGCTTTTCTCCGGTCTCCAGATAGCGGTTGATGTAGCCATCGTGCTCACGACGATACGGCTCAGGCATCAGCACGCGGACATTCCGGCCGACAATTTCCTCCACCGCATAGCCGAATTGTCGGACTGCGGCCGCGTTGAAGGAAATGATGGTTCCGTCTTTTTCAATTACCACAGTCGCGTCGAGCGCCGTATCTAGGATCGACCGCAGATGGGCCTCCCTCGCGTCTAGAGCACTTTCGGTGCGGTCCATCAAACGTCGCGCGTGATGAAGCATTTCTCCCATTGCGGCGATGGCAACTCCCGTCAGCCCAAACACCGTTAATTCAACAGCGCTGTCGTGATGCTCAGGCACCAATTTGATTAGATAAAAAGTTGCCGGAAGACACAGAACGATCGCCCCAAGCCCCGGTCCGATCCCGCCGGCGATCGATGCAATAAGTATGGCTGGCACGAACAGGATGAAAATGACCCTGTCTTCGAGAAGGTCTTGCATAGCAAGGCGAATGCCGAAAGCCACCAACACGGCAACCGTCGCAAGGGCGTAACCGGGCCAGCCTTCGAACCGACGTGAAAGGGCGGCTTGCAAGAAGCGGCCCTTCAGTCCCGAAATGTCTCTTGCGGGCATGATGCGGCCTGCCGATTGTAATGCGCTGGTTCTTGCCTTACCGGAAGAATATGACAAAGCCCACTCAACAGTATTGGGAACATTCCACCAATGTGCATTTCCGGTCAGCGCACCGCTTCTCGTCCGATGTGATCTTCCGCAACGAGCTCATCGAGCTGATCCGCTACCGGCCGATGACGGAAAGCGTGAAGGCCGAGCCAGTCCTTATCGTGCCTGCCTGGATCATGAAATACTACATCCTCGACCTTTCACCCGGCAATTCGCTCGTGCGCTATCTGGTCGAAAGCGGTTTCAGCGTCTTTTGCATCTCCTGGCGCAATCCGGGCCGCGCGCAGAGCGAGCTTTCCTTCGACGATTACCGGCGGCATGGTGTGATGGCTGCGCTAGACGCAGTCGAAGCCCTCACTGGAAGCCCAAGAATCCACGGCGTTGGCTATTGTCTTGGTGGAACACTGCTTTCCATCGCGGCATCTGCGATGATAGCGACGTACGGTTCGCCAGCCTCTCGCTCTTCGCCACGCAAGTCGATTTCGAGGAGCCGGGCGAACTCGGCCTCTTTGTCGATGAAAGCCAGATATCGCTGCTCGCAGATGTTATGTGGACCGAGGGCACCCTCGACCAGCGGTGCGTGGCCGGCGCTGTCCAGATGCTGCGGTCGCAGGATTTGGTCTGGTCACGCATGGTGCGCGAGTATCTCATCGGCGAGCGCTCGCCGATTACCGACCTGATGGCATGGAATGCCGATGCCACGCGCATGCCTTACCGCATGCATTCCGAGTATCTGCGGCAGCTCTATCTCGGCAACGACCTTGCGCAAGGCCACTTCAAGGTGGATGGCCGGCCGGTGCATGTGGAGGACATTCGTGTTCCCGTCTTCGCCGTCGGCACGGTGACGGACCACGTCGCGCCCTGGCGCTCCGTCTTCAAGCTCGTCCATCTCCTCGACACCGACGTGGATTTCGTGCTGACCAGCGGCGGCCACAATGCTGGCATCGTCTCGGAGCCCGGCCATCCGCGGCGATCCTATCGCCGTCTGAACTATCGGTACGGGGATCCGCATCCAGATCCCGACGACTGGGCAGCCGGGGCGGTTCAGACAACGGGCTCATGGTGGCCGCTGTGGATCGAATGGCTGCGCTCGCACAGCAGCCACGATATCCTTTCGTCTGCGCGAGTAAGGGGAAGCGATGACTTCGTTCCGATCTCCCCGGCGCCCGGCACCTATGTCCTTGAGTAGATGCTTCTTGCACGAGCAGAGCGTTTGAGACAGATCAATGCGAATACCCCTCCGCCCCGCGAAGATGCCGCTCATGCTGTCTGTCCGCCAAGATCGTTGCCGGCTCATGTTCCGGCTGCTGTTCGCCAGCGCCTTCGTTCTCGCCGTGATGCCGGCTCGGGCGCAGGGGAGGTCAGACGTGGTGGACGGGAAGGCGCTGGTGGAAGCCAATTGCGCCCGCTGCCATGGCGTTGGATCGACTGACAAGAGCTCGCATGCTGACGCTCCAGCGCTCCGCACCTTATCCAAGCGCTATCCGCTCGATGCCTTGGAGGAGGCCTTCGCCGAAGGCATTTCGACTGGGCATCCCGATATGCCGGAATTCATCGCCACGACTGAACAGATCGACGCTATCATCTCATACATTAGGAGCCTCGATACCCCATGACCGCCAATACTAAACCAGATGGGGGGCGACCGGCAGAGCGGTTCAAGAGCGTGCTTGTCGGCATCCCCGCAGTTGAGGATGCGGCGAAACGGCCCGCGCTTGGGCTTGCGATCACACTTGCCAAGGCGCATCGAGCCGCACTTTCGCTCTATGTCTTCGCGCCACCCCTGGTGCAGCCCCTACCAATGTCCACTGCGACTGCTTCGGTGTGGGTCGCAAGCGAAACAAAGCGGCTGGAGGAGATGACATCGTCCGCGATGCGATCGGCGAGCGATGTGATCGCCCGCGAGAGCCTCGATTTCGTAGCAGAACATGCAGGTGCCTTGTTCGAGCCTCGATCGGACCGCTTCGTACAGCAGGCGCGGGTGCATGACGTGACCGTGCTCGATACCGCGGACGCGGCCGACACGGCACAGCGCACGATCATCGAGGATGTCCTTTTCGACAGCGGCCGGCCGGCCCTCCTCGTCCCGCGCCACGGAGGAAAGGCCGAGCTGCGGCGGATCGCGGTCGCCTGGGACGGTAGCGCACGCTCGGCGCGCGCGGTAAAGGATGCCCTGCCTTTTCTCGTTGCGGCCGAAGCCGTCGTCGCCGTCAGCGTCGAGGGCGAGAAGGATTTGTCGCGCATGGCGCCCGGTGCGGATCTGGCGGCATATCTCGCCCGATACGCCGTGGAGTGCAAGCTCGCGACGTTGACTGCACCTCGAAGGGACGTTGCCACGCGACTGCGCCTGTTCATTGCCGAGGGAGACATCGACATGCTCGTGATGGGCGCGTTCGTCCACTCCCGCTTCCGGCAGGCGCTTCTCGGAGGCGTGACGCAGTCCCTGCTCGAGGACACGCCGGTGCCGCTGTTTATGGCCCACTGACGATTTTAGGCGTCTATCTCCACGATTTGCGTGAGATCAAAGAAGTGCATGCCGAGTTCCTGCATACGTGGCTATCGGTGATAGCCCGGCTGCTTCGCGTTTGGCGACTGCAGCGTCGGCGGCGAGTTCAAAGGAGATCGCTGTGAAGTATCAGACCTTCCTTCCCTTGGTCACTTATGCCGATCCAAACACGGACGCGGTTGCAGCAAATGCCGCCGCCGTCGCAGCCAGCATCGGCGCTGACCTTCATGCCCTCGCCATCAGCGCCGACATCCCGGATGTCTCCAATGCCCTGTCCAAGCTCCTGCTCAATGTTCCGGAGATGATCCGCGAGGCTGAAGCCCTCAGCCGCAAACGCGGCGCTCACCTGCTGCAGGTGGTCAAGGAGCAGGCATCGACAATCGGTGTAAATGTCACGACGAACGAGATTGCGGCCCCTATCGCCATGCTGGGAGACGTCGCGGCTACAGATGCCCGCTACTACGATCTCAGCCTGCTCGGATGGGAAGCCGGCAACGCGACGTCTCGTATGACGGCAGAGGCCGTGGTTTTCGGCTCCGGCAGGCCCACCATCCTGTTGCCGGAACTGTCTCGCGCGGCCTCGATCGACCATATTGCGATCGCTTGGGACGGCAGCCGTGTCGCCGCGCGTGCCGTCGCCGACGCGCGGCCATTTCTAGAAAGGGCAGCCCGCATCACGGTTTTCACCGTCCTGGACGAGAAGCCGCTGAAGGAGAAGGACGCAGGCGAGCAGCTCGTCGCCAGCTTGCGCCAGCGCGGTTTGCCGGCCGAGGCGGTGTCGATCAACGCCGAGGACTGCCCGATTGCCGAGACGCTCCAGCAGCATGCGATCGAAAGAGGGTGCAAGCTGCTTGTGATGGGCGGCTACGGACATACACGGATCCGCGACTTCGTACTGGGCGGCGCGACCGCAGGCGTGCTGAACGATCTGCTGCTGCCGGTGCTCCTTTCGCACTGAGATGCAACGACAGCCACGGGCTTTTTCCATTGCTCAGAGCGTGAAGATTTCTGCGATGAAGGAAGTCGAAGCCAAGGTCGCGGTCGTCACCAGCGCAGGATCAGGCGTAGATGCGACATTCGCACGCGACGTGGCCGAGGGAGAGGGCTGAAGTCCTGGAAATCGCGGCTTGGGAAACGAGGTTGGGCGCAATACGAGTTGAAGGCGGCATCGCACAGTCGCCAATGCGAATGCGGTCTTACGCATGGTCGCACTCGCGGTCGAGACCTGTGGTGAACTGCATCCAGGAGATTGACTGCTCGACGCCTGGCGCAAGGTGATCGACGGTAGCCTCAACGGCGTGTTCTAACGGTTCTATCCACCAGGCTTCAGGCAGAGGCCTCCAAAGCCCTAGCGCAAACAGCGGCACAGCGGCAGCTCCAATCAGTCAAATAAAGGGCGGGAGCCATCTGCAATAGCGCACTTGGTTCGGGTCCAAGATCTACTGACTGGAGGCTCAACGCCAGTTGGCATCTGCGCATCGCAGCAATTGACATGTATCAAGGCGCGACCGTGCAACGACTCCATATCTTGTTAACCTGAAGACGCGGAGAGGAACGCTATGAGCAAGTCTTCGAGGAATGGATTTCCCAGAAGGCTGCTCCTCGCCACCGACCTGACGTCGGCGTGTGATCGCGCCTTTGACCGGGCTGTTCAATTGGCCTCCGCATGGGACGCGGACCTCACTATTTGTCATGTCGTCGCGTCCAGTTCGGTACGACCGTTGGGCATAGACCGGAGAATTTAGGAATGCTGAAATAGAAATGGAGCGCCTTGTTCGGCACAGCGCATCTGAGCAGAAATTCTCGCGCCATATTATCGTTGGTGATCCGGCCGAGCGCATAATCGAGCACGCGCGGCAAATGGGAATTGATCTCTTGCTCACGGGGCCACGGCGGCACGGATTATCCGGTATGTGAATCTACCTGTTCTTGCCGTGCGTCGGCGGGTAGACGGGCCATATGCAACGGCCGCAGCGGGAATCGATTTTCGACGGGGTCCCATTCCGCATTCCTGTCCGGAGTAGCCTTATTTCCGTCGGTAGAATTCACCTTGGTTCATGCCTATCGGATTGCGCCTGACTGGGGCGGACGGAACTCTGACAGATCGATTGATGTGATCGAGGCTGAGGAAAAGGAACGCGTCATACGCGCAGCAGAGCACGAACTGACCGAGATCGTTGCATCGGCCATCCACGGAAGCGTCGCTGAGCAACTGCTCAATACACTGCCATGCGGCGTCCTCGCTGTTCCAACCCGGAAGTAATCTCGCCCGCGGATATTGTGGCCAAAATTGGCAGGAACTGGTTAGATTAATAAAATATCGAATGCTGTACGTAGGCGCGCTGATATCCAGGGGAGTTCAGCGAAATAAATATGATCCGATCTGACGTCTGCATTTGAATCTACCTTCAAACCACCGCTCTCACGTCGAGGCGGCGCCTTAGGTCGCACGACAGTTGAAAGGATTGTGCAGATGACGATCCGAAACCTGGAATACGCCGTTCATCCGAAATCCGTAGCCATTATCGGCGCGTCCATTCGCGTTGGTTCGGTGGGTCGCGTGGTGATGAACAACATCGTCGCAGGCGGCTTCGAGGGCGAGATATTCCCCGTCAATCCAAAATACCGGGACGTTGGCGGAAGGCGCTGCTTTCCAAGGATCGCCGATATTCCAGGTGTTCCTGACCTGGCCGTCATCATCACGCCGCCGGAGACCGTGCCGGGTCTTGTCCGCGAGCTAGGGGAGAAAGGAACGCGCGTGGCGGTTGTCATTACCGCCGGGCTGACGCGCGAGAACGGCTTGCGTCAAATGATGCTGGATGCGGCCAAACTGTTCCTGCTTCGCATTATCGGGCCGAACACGGTCGGGCTGATGCTCCCGCCGGCCAAGCTCAATGCAAGCTTTGCCCATATGGCGGCGGATCCGGGCGGCATTGCCCTTCTGTCCCAGTCCGGTGCGATCGCGACCTCCTTGGTCGACTGGGCTGCGGACAACCATGTCGGCTTCTCGCAGATCGTGTCGCTTGGCGACATGGCCGACGTCGATGTCGCCGACTATCTCGATCTCCTGGCCGGAGACGCGAAAACCCGCGCCATCGTCATGTACCTTGAGTCCATCCCGCATCCGCGCAAGTTCATGTCGGCGGCACGGGCTGCCGCGCGCCTGAAGCCCGTGGTTGCCATCAAGCCGGGGCGCCATGCCGAGGCGGCCAAGGCGGCGGCCACCCATACTGGCGCGCTTTCCAGCGCGGATCGCGTGGTCGATGCCGCCCTGCGCCGCGCTGGCATCCTCAGGGTTCAAGGTCTCGCAGAGCTGTTCGACGCCACGGAAACGATATCGCGCTTCCCGCCGCTAGAACGAGTGCGGGTGGGTATTGTGACCAACGGTGGCGGAGCGGGCGTCCTCGCAGTCGATCAACTGATGGATTGCAGGGGAGAACTCGCGAAACTGTCCGAAGAGACGATAGCGCTTCTGAACGAATCCTTGCCGCAGAACTGGTCGCACGCCAATCCTGTCGATATCATCGGCGACGCTCCCGCTGAACGCTATCGCAGCGCTGTCATGGCCGTGGCGGAAGATTCCGAGACCGATGCGCTGTTGGTCATGAACTGTCCGACGGGTCTTGCTTCGCCTGTCGAAGCCGCCACTGCGGTAGCATCTATGCTGAAATCCGGCATGATAAATGGCAAGCCGCTTCTCACCTGCTGGCTGGGAGAACATACGGCGCGAGAAGGTCGCCGCATCCTCCAGGATTCCGGGGTGGGAAGTTACGAAACGCCTTCTCAGGCGGCTACGGCGATATCCTATCTCCATGATTGGTCGCGTGCCCAGAAAGCCTTGATGCGGGTTCCCGCCAGCAAAAGCGAAGACGTCGCCGGCGACAGGGGGCTGGTTCTTTCGATCTTCAGGAGTGTCGCGGCGGATGGCCGGCGCATGCTGACCGAGCCCGAGGCAAAGGCGGCGATTGCAGCCTACCGCATTCCGGTACCCGAGACAGTTGTGGCGAGCTCGCCTGCGCAAGTGGAGGAGGTCGCGGCCCGTATGCTGGCGAGCACCGATCGGATCGTCGTCAAACTTCTCTCGAAATCGATCACCCATAAATCGGATATCGGCGGTGTCGTGCTTGGCATCGAAACCGCCCGGACAGCGCGAGAGGCGGCAGAGGCGATCGGAGAACGCGTCCGGAGAATTTCGCCGGACGCCGTCATCGAAGGATTCGCTGTGCAGCCGATGCTCGCCCGCAAGCAGGCGCAGGAGCTTATCCTAGGCGTGGGCCGCGATCCGATCTTCGGTCCCGTGATCCTCTTCGGGGCAGGCGGCATCGCCGTCGAAACGGTCGATGACACCGCCATCGCACTTCCCCCTCTGGACGACGTTCTGGCTGGCGATTTGATCGACCGCACGCGCATCGCGCGCCTGCTGGCCGGCTACCGCGACCGCAAACCTGCGGACCGTAAGGCGATCGTTCTCGCGCTCACCGGCCTGTCGCAGATGGTCATAGACTTTCCCTGCATTGTCTCGATCGACGTCAATCCCCTGCTTGCCGACAGCGACGGCGTAATGGCGCTGGACGCGCGCATCGAGATAGAGCCAGGAGCTGTTGAGCGCCTTGGCCCGAACTCCGATCTGGCCATCCGGCCATACCCTTCGGACTGGGAGAAAGACATTTCACTTGACGACGACGTGTACCATGTCAGGCCGATCCGGCCTGCCGATGTCGCGCTCTACACGGGCTTCTTTGAAAAAGTGTCGGCGGAGGATTTGAGGCTGCGCTTCCTTGCGCCGCGGAAGAATTTTTCCGATCAGATGCTGAAGAGGCTCACGCAACTCGACTACGATCGTGAAATGGCCTTCGTCGCTCTCGAAAAGACCAGCGGCGACTTGGCCGGCATTGTCAGGCTGTCCTCCGATCCCGACCATGAGACAGCCGAATTCGGGCTCCTTGTCAGGAGTGACCTGCAGGGACACGGTCTCGGCTTCGCATTGCTTTGTCGGCTGATCGAATATGCCGCTGCCGACGGGCTGAAGCGGATCGAGGGCATCATCCTCAGCGAAAATACGAAAATGCTGGCGATGTGCCGCGAACTCGGGTTCGTGGTGACGCAGCACTTGTCCGAGCCTGGTCTCTCGAGCGCAATGCTCGAAATAGGCAATAGGGCGAAGCTGTGATCCTTATGAATTATAATAGCCGATCACGATTTTTCCTCTGCCTATTGGAAGGATGAAGCATGTGATCGCTAGAGCGAGATGAGATCACCGAGCAGGAAAATCCGAGAGATGTGCGTTTCCATCGACTCTACCGTCGCAGCAAGACCATAACTGGCCGGATCCATCAGGAATGCCGCCGTGGCAGTCTGCTCGTCCTCGGTCACTTGCCGCAGCATCGCCACTCTCCGGTTTCCGCGCACACCCACACACCATATCCGAACCTCGATGCAGCGCGTTGATTTTGCTCAAATTAGGCACCTCAGCTTCGGAATACCGGTTCCAGACCCTCATGTCCTGTATTTTCGCGGGCGGCACCTGTTTTGCGCGAGATCAATGCACGTCTCGATGCGCTGCTCCAGTTTGTCGCAAGAAAAGGGCTCCGCTCTTATTCCGACTGACAGATATGGGGGATACCATGAGCACTACTTCGCAAGAGGCTGCCGCGCGGCCATTCCGCTTTCCCTCGGCCTTCACGATCCTGTTTGGGTTGATCATTCTGGTGGCCGCGCTGACTTGGATCATTCCCGCTGGCCAGTATCAACGCGTGCATAACGCTGCGCTTGACCGTGATGTGCCGATCGCCGGCACCTATCAGGTCGTCGATCCGAGCCCGCAAGGCGTTTTCGATGTCATCATGGCTCCGATCGCCGGCCTCTACAATCCGGCCACCAACCAGGCCAATGCCATCGATGTGGCGCTGTTCGTTCTGATCATCGGCGGCTTCATTGGCGTCGTCGCGTCGACGGGAGCCATCAATGCCGGTATCGGCAGCGCAATGACCTCGCTGAAAGGTCGGGAGAAATGGATGATCCCGGTGCTGATGGGATTGTTCGCGTTCGGTGGCACCACCTACGGAATGGCCGAGGAGACGCTGGCCTTCTACGTGCTCCTCCTGCCGATGATGATAGCGGCGCGCTACGACGCCGTGACAGCGGTCGCCATCATTTTGCTTGGCGCCGGTGTCGGCGTGCTCGGCTCCACCGTCAATGCATTTGCCACCGTCATTGCTTCCGATGCCGCCGGCATTCCGTTTACGCAAGGCATTGTGCTGCGCTTCGTCATCCTCGGTCTCTGCTGGCTTGCCTGCGTCATCTACGTGATGCGCTATGCCGAGCGGGTGCGGCTCGATCCGACGCAGTCGTTGGTCTTCGACCGAAAAGCCGAAAATGAGGCCCATTTCCTGGCCGCTCATCAGGGCGAGAAGCTCGACTTCACGGGCCTGCACAAACTCGTGCTCACGATCTTCGGCCTGACCTTTGTCGTCATGATCTGGGGCGTTCTCAAGGGTGGCTGGTGGATGGGCGAAATGAGCGGCCTGTTTCTCGCTTCCGCCATCCTCGTTGGCCTCGTTGCACGCCCCGGTGAACAGGAATTTGTCGACTCGTTCGTCAATGGTGCGCGCGATCTCCTCGGCGTGGCGCTGATTATCGGGCTCGCCCGCGGCATCGTCGTCATCATGGATGCGGGAAAGATCACCGATACCATCCTGCACTGGGCCGAGGTCTCGGTTTCCGGTCTTTCAGAGGTCGTATTCATCAACGTCATCTACTGGATCGAGGTGCTGCTCTCGTTCTTTGTGCCATCCTCGTCGGGCTTGGCCGTGCTGTCGATGCCGATCATGGCCCCTGTTTCCGACTTCGCTAATGTCGGGCGTGAACTTGTCGTCACTGCCTATCAGTCAGCCAACGGCCTGGTGAACCTCATCAATCCCACCTTCGCGGTGGTGATGGGAGCGCTCGCCATCGGCCGCGTGCCCTACGAGCGCTGGCTGCGCTTCATGTGGCCGCTGCTTGTGGCTCTTACCGTCATCATAATGGCGAGCCTCAGTGTCGCCGCCCTGATTGCTTGAAGGAGCAGACCATGTCCATCACCTATGGCGTCCACTCGGAAGTGGGCAAGCTTCGACGCGTCCTCGTTGACCGGCCAGGCGCGGCTCTCGCCCGGTTAACCCCGTCCAACTGCCACGAATTGCTGTTCGACGACGTCATCTGGGTCAAGCAGGCCCGTGTCGAACACATGACGTTCGTTGATGCTATCCGCTATCGGGGAGCGGAGGCTGTCTTTCTGCGGGAAACCCTCGCCGAGACGATGCGCGATACGGAGGCCCGTCGCTGGCTGCTCGATCGGCGGGTCAATGAGAACACGGTTGGCGTCGGGCTTGCCGACGACCTCAGGGCCATGCTGATGGAGGTAGACGCCGATGCGCTGTCTCTTATCTTGATGGGCGGCATGAGCAGAGCCGAACTGACGATCGACACGAAAGGTATGCTCGCTCCAGTGCTCAAGCCGGAGGATTTTATTCTGCCGCCGCTGCCCAACCATCTGTTCACGCGCGACACCACCTGCTGGATTTACGGTGGAGTGATGCTCAACCCGATGCGCTGGAACGCCCGTAAGTTGGAGACCGTCAATATTGCCGCTGTGTACAAGTTCCATCCGGATTTCCGTGATGCGGGCTTTCCCGTCTGGTGGGGAGATCCCGATAGCGACTATGGGCTGGCAACTGCCGAAGGCGGCGACGTGATGCCCGTCGGGAACGGTCTGGTGCTGATCGGTATGGGGGAGCGCACCACGCCGCAGGCAGTCGGGCAGATCGCACGCGCGCTCTTTGCGCAAGGCGGGGCCGAGCGGGTCGTGGCCTGCAGACTCCCGGACAAGCGGGCGAGCATGCATCTCGATACGGTTTTCACCTTCTGCGACCGCGACCTGGTAACGCTCTTCGCTGATGCCGTCGACGAAATCACGGCTTATTCGCTGCGCCCCGGCGACAAGGAAGGTGAGATCGATGTGCGGCAGGAGGAGGGGCACCTGACGGAGGTAGTCGCGGAAGCAATGGGTCTACCCAAACTACGCGTCGTCCCGACGGGTGGTGATGCCTATAACGCCGAGCGGGAGCAGTGGGACGACGGCAATAATGTCGTCGCTCTCGAACCCGGCGTTGTCGTCGCTTACGACCGCAACACCTACACTAACACCCAGCTTCGCAAGGCAGGCGTCGAGGTCATCACGGTGCCGGGGTCGGAGTTGGGGCGCGGACGAGGCGGCGGCCACTGCATGACCTGCCCGCTGATCCGCGATCCTGTGTAACCGGAAGGAAATCAGATATGCCGATCAATTTGCGCGGTCGCAGTTTCCTGAAGCTGCTCGACTTCACACCCGACGAAATCCGTTTCCTGCTGCGTCTGTCCGCCTCACTTAAGCAGGCCAAATATGGCGGCTACGAAGAGAAGCGGCTGCAAGACAAGAATATTGCACTGATCTTCGAGAAGGATTCCACGCGCACGCGCACCGGTTTCGAGGTCGCTGCCTACGACCAAGGCGCACATGTTACCTATCTCGGGCCCTCGGGCACGCAGATTGGTAAGAAGGAATCCATGAAAGACACGGCCCGCGTCCTCGGCCGGATGTATGACGGCATCGAATATCGCGGCTTCGGCCAGGAACAGGCCGAGATACTTGCCGCTCATGCCGGCGTGCCGGTCTATAATGGGCTGACCGATGAGTTCCACCCGACGCAGATACTCGCCGATTTCCAGACCATGCGGGAATATACCCGCAAGCACCTGTCGCAGGTCGCATTCTGCTTCCTTGGCGATGCCGGCAACAACATGGGTAATTCCCTGCTGACGGGCGCGGCGCAGATTGGCATGGACGTTCGTCTTGCCGCGCCAAAGGCCTGCTGGCCGGATGCTGCCATCGTGGACCAGTCAAGGGCCATCGGCGAAAGGACCGGTGCCAGGATCATGTTGACGGAGGATCCCATGGAGGCGGTAAAAGGCTGCGACTTCATCTATACCGATGTCTGGGTGTCGATGGGCGAGCCGGATTCGGTGTGGGAAGAGCGCATAAAGCTGCTAACCCCCTATCGCGTGACGTCCAAGATCATGAAGGCGACCGGTAACCCGCACGCCAAGTTCATGCATTGCCTGCCGGCATTCCATAACCGCGAAACGCAGGTCGGTGAGAAGATCTTCGAGCAATTCGGCATCGATTGCATGGAGGTGACCGAAGAAGTGTTCGAATCGGAAGCCTCCGTCGTTTTCGACCAGGCCGAGAACCGGATGCACACGATCAAGGCTGTGCTCGTCGCCACGCTGGGAGCCTGAGATGAGAATCGTCGTGGCGCTCGGCGGCAATGCCCTTCTCAAGCGCGGGGAGCCGATGACCGCCGATGTCCAGCGCACCAATGTGCGTAAGGCAGCGCTAGCGCTTGCCGATCTCGCCCGTGACCATCAGATCGTCGTGGCGCATGGCAATGGACCCCAGGTCGGTTTGCTCGCGCTCCAGGCCGCCGCCTACACCGATGTCCCGCCGTACCCACTCGACATACTCGGGGCCGAAAGCGTCGGTATGATCGGCTATTTGGTCGAACAGGAGCTTGCCAACGCGCTTCCGGAAGGCGCCCGGATTGGCACGCTGCTGACACAGATCGAAGTTGATCGTGACGATCCGGCGTTTGGCGATCCCCGGAAGCCGATCGGCCCTATATATGAATCGAACGAGGCGAGAGAAGTCTCGCGCCTTCATGGCTGGCCGCTCGTCGAGGAAAGCAAAGGCAAATGGCGCCGCGTCGTCGCCTCACCCTTGCCGGGCCGGATAACGCAGATCGAAACCATCCGCCTTCTCGTGGAGAGCGGAGTCATCGTTATCTGCGCGGGCGGCGGCGGCATTCCCGTGATCAGGAACGTTGAAGGAGATCTCGTCGGCATCGAAGCGGTTATCGATAAGGATCGTGCGGCAGGTCTTCTTGCCGAGGAACTGGCAGCCGACGCCTTCCTGATGCTCACTGACGTCGAGGCGGTCTATGAGAATTGGGGAACCCCGAAGCAGGCTTCTATCCAGCGAGCGACGCCGGCTGCTCTTGCCGGCATGTCGTTCGCCGCCGGTTCAATGGGTCCAAAAGTAGAGGCTGCATGCACGTTTGCTTCAATTGATGGCCGTATCGCCGGCATCGGCCGGTTGGAAGATGCACGGGCAATCCTTGAGGGTCGAAAAGGAACGATCGTCCAACAGCCGAAAGCCGAATGATCGCCTTGCCGGGAAAACATCCGGGGCGTCCAACCCGTGTCGACAATAGTCTGTATCTTGGCCATTTGTTCGACATCAGAGCAGGATAAAGCTAGGTTTGGTGGGAAGTTCCGAAGGGCAAGAGAACAGGACAACGGGAGCGGAGGACAGAGTTTCCGGAATGTTGTCCGGAACAGGTAGGGGCGATCTCATGACCGACACGGTGTTTACTCGTTCCACTTTACCACGATCACAGGCGGATGGCGGCAGTCTCTCACCAGCACCGAACGCACCTTTCGATTCCCGGACCGCCGCGCTGCAGCGCGAACGTGCGACGCATCGGCTTGCGGCCATCGGTGAAATGACTGGTGGCATTGCCCATGACTTCAGAAGCCTTCTCTCGGTGATCGATTCCGGACTGCGGCTCATTGAACGGAGCGCGAACGACGCCGAAAAGATTCATGCCCTTATTGCTTCGACACGCGAGGGGATCGATCGCGGGGTGGAATTGACCTCGCATCTGCTGGCCTTCGCCAAGCATCAGGTTCTCGACGCGCATGCTGGCAATCTGAACGAGTTTTTAAGAAGCTTCGAGCCGTTCCTGAGGTATGGCGCCGGGCACAATGTCCGCGTCCGGCTCGTGCTCGGTTCCGATATTCCGGCATGCCTCGTTGATCCGGCATTTTTCGATGCAGCGATACTCAATCTTGTCGTGAATGCACGGGACGCCATGCCCGATGGCGGAGAGGTTCGTATCATCACGGAGCGGTGGGAGCAGGACACGACAACACCCGGCTCGGCTGGGCCGGGATCATATGTTCGGGTTCGCGTTGAGGACGACGGTTGCGGCATGCCCGAGGAGGTCCTGCGAAAGGTGTTCGATCCTTTTTTCACCACCAAGGGCGAGACCGGCACCGGCATAGGGCTGTCGCAGGTATATGCGTTCACGAAGATGGTGGGCGGCCAGGTTAGCGTCGCGAGTAAGAGTGGGATTGGAACGACGGTCACCCTCCTGTTTCCATCCGTTCAACCCGATGTCTGAACGCCGATTACGAATATGTCGGCCAGAGTCGTGGCGAACCCCTGATTTCGGGCGCGAATATGTCAGCGCCACTCGCTTTATGGTCTTTCCCCGACGCAACTATCTACCCGGCACACGACACTGTTCGACTCATGGCCACCGGCTTCGCGTTGGGTCATAGTGGATATGTCGCCGAGATGAAGCTTACATGAAACGAATACGCAATTCCACATCGGGTATTGGATCGCGGCCGCAATCGGCCTGTGATTGTCACGGACTGTGAGATCACCGCTATATGCTATCGCCACGTCTGCGGCGATCGAGAAGAATCGGTCAGTTGGAGACAGTTCGTCAATTGGGCACTCGACATACACTGTTGCGCGTTATCCAGTTCCCGGCGTTCCGTACCAGTCTCCGACGGAATGATGTGTGAAGGTCAGGGCATAATGTTCCGGCCCTTGCGGAGAGCATGGTGGAGGCCAACATGCGCACGATAGAGGACTAGGCGTTCGTGTGGCTCCTCGTCGAATCGAGGCCGCAGGCGGACGCTGGATTCACTCGTCATCCGGGTCGAGGGCAGCGAGGCGGTGACGTTTCCGATACCTTCCGCTCTTGCTCCACCGGAGGAAATACGTGGCCTGCTCCTGAAAAGCGGGTTGTGGCCATCATTCCAGACGAGGCCGTTCGGACGCATACCCGACGCCGATGCGATCCCCGACGCGATCTTCGTCACCGCGATGGCAATCCGCTGGCTGCCGATCCCCGCGTCGCGATCGGGCTCCACGCGGAGGAGTTCCGGCGCGGGCTCGATGCGTTCCCAACCTTACACCGGGCGCAAGAACCGCGGATGCTTTCGCGACAAGAGCGACGAAAGGTCAGTGTCGGATCCACGATAATCTTGATCCAGATCAGTGCATCCAGAACCATCGGTCCACAGGCGTCGAGGTCGACGTCGAACGTGTCGAGGCGCGGATTTTCTTCGCTGTCCGGGTCATAGCGATAAACTTCGAATGACTTCGTGCGGGAGGCCTGTGTTGGCGCTGGCCATGTCCGGCCACGCTCGATGCGCGAACCAGGCAATACGCCAAAGTTGCGCGGAACCGGGAACCGCTTGAATAGGCTACTCCGAGGAACCTCGTCTGAAGAGCGGATAATAAATTCATTGGTTTTGGTCATCGCATTCCCGTGTTCGCACCACTTGTCGGCACAAAACCACGGCAGCAGGCCTCGACCTCCTGTCCTTGGTGGCCCGGCGTGGATGACGGTGCGTGGCGCGAAATGCTGTACTTTATAGGTACTGACGCAAGCGCGACCGCCTCAAGAACACTAGGCGCGATAGGCCTCAAGGCGCAACAGTGAAGTGAAATAGGACATGAGCGGTCGCATACTGTAATCACCCATCTCCCTTGTCAGAATTCTCGCGTCGGGTGATTCCGACGCCGGTTGATGGATTGCTTATCGAAACCGGGTCACTGGCAGGGAAAGTGTCCATTAACCCTTCATCGAGCAACGAATTCAGCCTGTCGGCACTCGAGCGGCTTCCATCCGTCGCTTGCTTCAGCCCCACACCAGTTCGTTCCTCGCCGCGATTTCTTATATGGTAGCCATGCGGAAATAGGATCGTGAGCAGAATGTGTCCTCGATCCCTTTTATCGAGTGCGGAACACCTCCGTCCAGGTAGAGCCACTGTCCGCCTGAAAGCTCCATGACCGTATCAGACAAGCTGAGCTGCGCCCGGCCTTCCAGACAATACAGCGTGATGGGACCCTCGACTTTATGCGTTTTGATGTCTACGCCGGCGTGGACATTGAGACGTACCGCCTCGAACGTTTCCGACTTCACGATGGCGGTTGTCCGAGCGTCCTTCAGACGCGAGCCCAATGGTGCGAGATCGAAAATCTCCGCGGCGCTGGCGCGATGCATGGCCATTATTGTCACCTCCTCTATCGGGTTGTGGCGGAATATCCGACCGCGATCCGTCTGCCCCTCATTATGAACAATCGGCCGCACAACCCAACCCTACAATGGCAATGGTTAGAGCGAAATGGACACCCCGTTCCGTCGCTCTTGCAATTTTGAGGCGCCGCCGCCCATATCGCCTTTGATGCGGCAGAAGGTCCGAACAGGGATAAACGATTGTCTTCTGCCATCGATGCGATCAAAATCTGGCGCCAACCACGCACCAGGTCGACGGCAGCGAATTCTTTCCCGTCGGTATCCTTGTCGACCCAACGCCACAGCCGAGGACAATCGTGCCCTTCAATGAACGCTCCAAGCATATCACGCAGGGGATTGCCCGCTCGCCGAACCGCGCAATGTATTATGCGTTGGGTTACGAGAAGGCCGACTTCGACAAGCCGATGATCGGCATCGCCAACGGTCATTCCACCATCACGCCCTGCAATGCCGGCCTCCAGCCACTGGCCGATGCGGCGGCGGCGGCCATCAGGGAGGCAGGCGCCAACCCGCAAATGTTCGGGACGCCAACCATTTCCGACGGCATGTCGATGGGCACCGAAGGCATGAAATACTCGCTGGTGTCGCGCGAGGTCATTGCCGACTGCGTGGAAATCTCGGTGCAGGGCCAGTGGATGGACGGCGTGCTGGTGCTGGGCGGCTGCGACAAGAACATGCCGGGCGGCATGATCGGCATTTTGCGCGCCAACGCTCCGGCCATCTATGTCTATGGCGGCACCATCAAGCCCGGCCGCTGGAAGGGCCAGGACCTGTCCATCGTCTCCTCTTTCGAGGCGGTTGGCGCCTTTATGGCCGGAACCATGAGCCAGGAGGATTTCGACGGCATTGAGCAGAATGCCTGCCCGACCACCGGCTCCTGCGGCGGCATGTACACAGCTAATACGATGAGCTCCTCCTTCGAGGCGCTCGGCATGTCGCTGCTCTATTCCTCGACCATGGCGAGCCCCGACAGCGAGAAGCGCGACAGCGCTGCCGAATCCGGCCGCGTATTGGTTGAAGCAGTGAAGAAGAATATCTGTCCGCGCGACATCGTGACCCGCAAAAGCATCGAAAATGCCGTGGCGTTGATCATGGCCATCGGCGGTTCGACCAATGCGGTGCTGCACTACCTCGCCATTGCGCATGCCGCGGAGATCGACTGGACGCTCGACGATTTCGAGCGCATGCGCCGCAAGGTGCCGGTGCTGTGCGACCTCAAGCCATCCGGGCACTATATGGCGGTCGACCTGCACCAGGCCGGCGGCATTCCGCAGGTGTTGAAGATCCTGCTCAATGCCGGCCTCATCCATGGCGGCTGCATGACCGTTACCGGCCGCACGCTGGCGGAAGAACTGGCCGAGGTGCCAAATGCGCCGCGCGCCGACCAGCAGGTCATCATGCCGATCGACAGAGCGCTCTACCGCGAAGGCCACCTCGCCATCCTGAAAGGCAATCTGGCCGAAGACGGCGCGGTGGCCAAGATCACGGGCCTGAAAAGCCCGGTCATGTCCGGCCCAGCACGCGTGTTCGACGACGAGGAAACGGCGATGGAAGCGATCCTCGCCGACAAGATCAAGGCCGGCGATATTGTGGTGCTGCGCTATCTGGGGCCGAAAGGCGGGCCGGGCATGCCGGAAATGCTCGCCCCCACTTCCGCGCTCGTCGGGCGCGGGCTCGGCGAAAGCGTCGGTCTCGTCACCGATGGGCGCTTTTCCGGTGGGACCTGGGGCATGGTGGTAGGCCATGTCGCGCCAGAAGCTTACGAAGGAGGCACCATCGCGCTGGTCCACGAAGGCGATCGCATCACCATCGATGCGCACCAGCTGGTGCTGCAATTGGATGTGGACAACGCCGAACTGGCCCGTCGCCGCGCGGCATGGACGCAGCCGCAGCCGCGCTACACGCGTGGCGTGCTTGCGAAATTCGCGGCGCTCGCGAGTCCCGCAAATAAAGGCGCGCTGACAGGGTAGCTTCGTTGGAGGCGGCAGGGAGTTTGAGGTTATGTGGCGTCGGCCGATCCTAGCCACTGCCTAGATTTGCGCGAATGGAATCCGTTTCTCGTTCGAACATTTCAACACCAGGAACGCACAAGCATCGAGCCGAAAGCTGGCGACCGGCAACCCGCGACAGGACTGCAACTCCAAATGGTCGGCGTTGGGAACGGCGTAAAGGGCGCGGAACCGATGGCTGGCCTCCCGCGTCCGGCTCTGGCATATGGGGGCGGACGATTCCGGCAATGGCTACTGGATCGGCTATGGCCCGCTGAGCCGCAGCCTGGTGCGCTGGATGCCGCAGAGGCGGCAGGTCTATCGGACGAATTCGATCATCGCCGTCCCGCGACACTCGCCGCCGATGCCGACTTGCTGGAGGGGCGCTGCCCCTCCAAGACGAAACCGGCAGAGGCATGACGCCCCCGCCGGCCCTTCCTTCGGGCTGACGCCCGACATGCATCAGTTGAACGCCTGCCAGCCGGGATGCTCAAAATGCTCGCCATAGGCGTTCAGCGCCTGGACGATCGTCGCCGCGCCTGTTTCCACCTCGCCTTTCTCTAGCACCGAGACGCCGTTCATGACTTCACCCAGGACGACATGGAACTGCTCGTCGACCTCGGGTTCGAGCACGCAGTTCTCGATCATGAAATCAAGCTGCTTTTGGATGTCGGCGGCTATTACCTTGCCGGCATCGGTCGGCAGGGTGCCGGCATGGATCGCATCCAGATTTGCGGCCATCGTGCCATGGATTGCGGTCATGCCAGTGATCATGTTCTGGTCGCCCTGCCATTTGGCGCCGTTGTTCAGCGTGATCTCGATTGACGCCTCGCTAGAGCCGTCATGGGCATGGGTTTGCGCAGCGGCGATCCCTGGTGCGCCCAGGGCAAGCGCCAGAGCGAGAGCGAGAGCGAGAGCGGTAAAAGGTCTTGCAGTCTGCATAGTCGTCTCCTGTGGTTGCTATGTTGGTTCCGGCCGCAACGGGTGATCAGGAATGCCGTCGGGGTTGGGATGAAAGTAAGCTGTTCGTTTTCGAATAGGGATTAGCGAACCTTGCAAGAGCCGCTTGCATGGATGGACAGGCCTCAGCCGATGGCAGAACGCTCCCGATCTGCCCCCGGTACTGCACCGCCGTCGAATAGCGGGCCAATGGCATGCGCCCTGAAACCATTGGCCTCGCGTATGAGGAAGAGCACGTCGAGGCCATGGCGAGCCGCCAATTCACCGCCAGTCGTGGAGCCCAAAACCATCAGTGCGGTCGCCCAGGCATCGGCTTCGGCGCAGCTGCGGGCGACCACCGTCACTGAGGCGGGCGACGACCGGAGTGGAGCACCCGTGATCGGGTCCATCGTGTGTGACAGTCGCCGGCCCTGAACTGTCACAACATGCCGGTAATCGCCCGATGTGGCGACGGCGGCGTCCTGCAAGGCCAGCAGCGAATGCGACGCGCGGCGATCAGCGTTGGGCGCTTCGATGGCGATGGTCCAGGGCTGGCCGTTGGGGCGTAGGTCCAGCGCTCGCATCTCGCCGTCGATGCCCACCAGCCCGGATAAAATGTCGAAGTCACGCAGCGTCTCGGCCAGCCGGTCCACGCCATAGCCCTTGGCGATGCCGTTGAGGTCGAGGGTGATCGGCGCTGTCTTACGCACCCTTGCGCCCGACACGTCCAGTTCCAGCACCGTATGGGCGGGCTGGCGCGCCGCATCGAGGGCGTTGCGGATAAGATGCTGGTCGGCTGCGGCGGAACCAAAACCCCAGGCGGCTACCGCATCGCCCATGCCGATGTCGAACGCGCCGCCCGAGGCGCGACCGATATCGAGTGCGAGGCGCAGGACCTCTATCAATCGCCTCGGCATTTTTACCCAGGTGTCGGGTGGCGCCGCGTTGAGGCGCATCAGGTTACTGTCTGGCTTCCAGGTGGACATCTGCGTATCTACCTCGTCGACCGCCGCTTGGAGCGCATCGCGGACAGGGCCCCGATCGAATGCTTTCGTTGCATAAAACAGCGCCGACCAGCGGGTGCCCATGGTGGGACCGTTCAGTGCCCAGCGCTCCGTTTCAATAGACATCTTCGACATAGCGCCCCTGTGCCTTGAGCAGGGCGGGCGTCAGCCCTGCGGGTGCGAGAATATCGGTGAGCGCTGCGGAGACGCCGGTCGCCATGTCGCGCCCGCCGCAGACCATGATCCGCGCGCCCCTGGCGATCAGGAGCGTGATCTCGGCAGCTTCTTGGCGCAACGCATCTTGCACGTAGCGGGGCATTCGCCCGCGCGAGCAGGCAGCGACCAGACGGCGCAGACGGCCCTCTCTTTGCCAGTTCGATAGCTCCTCGCCATAGAGGAGATCGCTGTCAGGATGGCGCATCCCAAAGAACAGATGGATCGGGCGGTACTTGGTGTTGGCGCGAACGAAGCCGGCCAGCGGCCCAATCCCCGTGCCGGCGGCGATCAGGATCAACGGCGCGCGATCGCGACCGGGGTAAAAGCCGGGATTGCGGCGCAGGAAGGCGCTAATGGTGTCGCCCGGCTCCAGTTCGAAGAGCCGGCTGGAGCACAGGCCTCCAGGGTGCTTCTTCACGACGATTTCAACGAAGCCGTCGCGGCGGCCCGACGCGAGCGAATAAAACCGGGGAACAGTCGCGCCGTCCGGCAGGATGCCGAGGAGGTCGCCTGCGCGGAAGCGGCCAAAGCCATGTCGGACCAGCCGCCGCCATAGTGGGATTGCAGGCAGGGCAAAGCGCAGGATGGCCGTCGGGGCCTGTACATCGGCACCGTAATCGCGGCGCGAAAGCAGCGTCAGCGGCAGCGCAGCCGGCGGTGACGGCTGATGGGCAAGGACAAGGTCGATACCCATCGCCGCGCCGAGTGCACGGCCCCAGCGGGCAAAATCCTGTGGCGACTGGCGATCCACCGTGGCGAACGGGATGAGCTGGTGCCATCCTTTGGCAGCCGCCGTCTCCGCGACCGCCTGCGCGAAGGCGCAATAGGCGGCAAAGCTGCGGTCGCCGAAGCCGATCACCGCCAGCGGCGCGGAGGGTGTTGTAGGCAAGGCTTGCAGCCGGTCGAGGAAGCCCTTGGCGGAGGCTGGTGCGTTGCCATCACCATAGGTGGCGACGAGGATCACGATGCGCCGTGCCTGCCGATAGCGCGCCGGGTCGAAGGCCGCCATCGGTGCGGTATGCACAGTCTGGCCGGTATCTAACAGTGCGGCATGTAAGGTAGCGGCGAAGCCCCAGGTGCTGCTGCCCTCGCTGCCGACAAGCAGGATCATCTCGGCATGCCTGGCGGCGACATTGCCCCGGATGCGCGGTCGTTGGCGCCGGCCGGCAAGCCACAGGGCGAAGCCCGAGCCCGCCATCGCTGGCACGCCAAGTGCCATGAGCCCAAGGACAAGCCCGAGAGCTGCGGCTCCCTGCCCGGTGTGCAGCATGTAGATGGTCTCCGAGAGCCGCTGCCACCCGTTCAGGCCGCTCCACGCCAGAACCGCGCCGGTACCCTGGTCCAGATAGCCCGTGCCGCGATCCGTCTTGAGGGTCAGGATGTCGGCCGCGTCGCCGGGGTCGGGGAACGACAGGTTGCGCAGTTCGGCGACAGGCGTCTGCTTCAGCATGTCCATAGCCGCTACGGACGCCCCGGTCCGACCACTTGCATTGTTGAGCAAGGCAGGTGGTGTTGGTCCGTCGGGCAGAAGATCGAAGGTCGAGGCCGTCATCCACAGGGCCGTGGCGGAGGACAGCAGGAGGCCGGCTACCGCGATACGCGCAATCTCGACATGCAGCCGGCCGGCGAGCGGACCGCGCAGCGGCGCGAACCAACGCCGCCAGCCACCGGCCCGGCGCGCCACGAGCCCCGCGCCGGACAAGGCCAGCACCAGCATGGCGGCAGCGCCGGCGGCCATCGCGAGGCGGCCGCCATCACCGAGAAACAGCGAGCGATGCAGGTTGGTCAGCCACCGTTCGAACGGGTTGGGGTCAGCGGCAGAGAGGCCTTGGCCGGTCGCCGGATCGATGACCGCCGCCTGCGGCGCACCGCCCTCGAACCAGTAGGCGGTGATCCGGCCCGAAGGCGCCCGCCGGATCTGCTCCACTTGCGGGTGAGCGGCCTCGATGCGTGCCGCCAGACCGGCGACAGACAGCGTCGCCGCCGCCTGCGGCGAAGTCAGATGCTCGGCGGCGGGGAACAGCGACAGGGCCGCTCCGCTCAGGCTGAGCACCACCAGCAGAAGCGCGGCCAGAAGGCCCGGCCAGCGGTGAAGGGAGCGAATCATGGCTGCCTCCCGCTACATGGCGTAGGAGAAATCGACGATGTAGCGCCGGCCGGGGACCGCCTTACCAGCGCCGCCGGCCGTCAGTGGGACAGCCAGTTCGTCGGGACTGTCGCGCATGTCCTCGACAGCGGCATCGATGTGCAGTGTATAGCCGGCATCGAACAGCGGGTCGGCCAGATCCAGGGTGACTTCCAGCGTGCGGCCAGCGCCGACACTGGCGCCGGTGATGCCGTCGATTTCCGCGATGTTGCCGCCGGTGGCACGATACCAGCCGGACAGGTGCTCGTAATATTTGGACTTGGCGCCAGCCATCCACAAACTGCCGGCATAAGCGCCTTGTGCATCGGTGACATAGAGCGCCAGATAGGCGCCGTCGCCCCCGTAGTTGCCCAGCGTCGTTGCCAGCGTCACGGGCCGGCCCATGGCGAGGCCGGGAAGCGTGAGCGCCGTCGTAATGGCGAGGAGTGCAAGAAGCGATTTCATGTCGATGGTGCCTTTCCAGAGCCGCGAACCGGCGGTGTCGTCTGCCCGCCGGTGCGATCAATCTGAAGAAGGCGCCTGAGCGCTTGCTGACAGCCGCGTGACTTTTGCTTCAGCTTGCCGTCAGGAAACAGTCGGTGTGGACCACGGTGCGAGGCAGCCGTTGGGTCTGCGCCGATCACACCATCGGCCATAGCCGAAGGCGACATGAAGCCTTCGCCATCAATTCATGAGGGAGATAGGACCGGTTTTTGAGAGCCGCCTCTTACACTACTGTGCCGAAGATGGCTCCGATACCTGCCGTCAGCGCCATCGCCACGGCACCCCAGAAGGTCACGCGCGCCATGGCCTTGCCGATCCTGGCACCGCCGGCACGCGCTCCTATCGCGCCGAGCAGAGCGAGAAAGACGAGGGAGGCGACGGACACTCCGGCGATCAGCATGGAACGCGGCATCAGCACCGCCGCCAGCAACGGCAGTGCGGCGCCGGCTGCGAAGGTCGCTGCCGAAGTGAATGCCGCCTGGATTGGCCGAGCCGCAGTCACCTCGGACATACCCAGTTCGTCGCGCGCATGCGCGCCCAGTGCATCCCTGGCCATGAGTTGATCGGCCACCTGGCGGGCGAGGGCCTGGTCGAGACCGCGCTCCACGTAGATCTGCGCCAGTTCCTCGCGTTCGAAATCGGGCTGGCTTGCAAGCTCACTTCGTTCGCGAGCGAGATCGGCCTGCTCGGTGTCGGACTGGGAACTGACCGATACGTATTCGCCAGCCGCCATCGACATGGCGCCGGCCACCAGGCCGGCGACGCCGGCGACCAGCACGTCGGAGGTCGAGGCCGCGGCGGCGGTGACGCCGACGATCAGGCTCGCGGTCGAGACGATCCCGTCATTCGCACCGAGGACCGCGGCGCGCAGCCAGCCGATGCGCTCGACCAGATGGTTTTCCGGATGGGTATGTGCACGCACCAAAGCCTCCCTGCGGGGTTGCGATGCCTAGCCCGGGACCCACTCCTGCCGTCTCGGCATTTCTCAGGCGAACTATGGCTCAAGAGGCTGGCGGACGGAAGCCTTGCTTAGCGCAGGCTCATGCGCTGGAGAGTTCCGTCGCGCAGGACGAACTGGTGCCAGATGGCCATCAGGGCGTGCAAGCCGGCAAGGATCATGATAAACGTGCCGGCGTTCTCGTGGAGATCGGCGATCAGGCCGGGTTGCCCCTGTACAGCTGTCGTGAGTGCCGGAAGCTCGATGCCGAGGAACGAGACCGGTACCCCCATGCGCGATGCGGCGTACCAGCCGGTGAGCGGCAGACCGATCAGAAGCAGATAGAGCAGGCCGTGGCCGATCTTTGCGGCGGTTGCAAGCCAGTTGCGCTGCTCGGTCATGTCGGGCACAGCCCCTGCCAGCCGCAGGATCAGGCGCGGCACGACGAGAGCCAGCACCGCCAGCCCCAGTGTGAAATGCAGCACGGGCGGGCGCTGAACCACTTCGCGACCACCCGCAGCGGTCAGCCAGGCGCCGAGCACCAGAAGGGCGGTCAGCCAGTGAACGACCACCATGGTTTTCGAGTAGCGAGCAGAATTTTGGGACACGGTCTATTTTCCTCCCGTTGAGAGATGGCGGTGAATGTGGAGGAATAGCCACGTCACTTCACAACACTTTTCGGCGGCTTGCCCGTCTCGAACAACTTGTCTGCGGGCAGGGTGCCCGAAGGGCCGCCCGTGCCGGGTCCGGACGACTGCCGCCGCTCGCGCGGCCCATCGTCGTCGTCACGCCGGTCCTTGCGCTTCATATTGACGACTGAAAAGGTTTCGGGATCGATCTTCGCCTTGAATGCCTGTCCGGTCTCGTCGAGACCCCGGACCTGATAGCAACCGTCATCGATCTTGATGCGGCTTACCTGCCAGCCGCGTGTCTCGGCCATCTTCTGTACCGCTTCGCGCGGCTGCCACTGATTCATCGGGACATGACAGTCATCGTCGGCCATGGCCATGCCGGTTCCCGCTGCGACGAGAAAAAGTGCGGCTGCGGCAATATGTTTGGTCATGTCATTTGTCCTGCATCAGTGTTTGCACCGCGGAATGCTGGCACCCATTCCTGACGGATAGCTGAAGCCGGATCGGCTTTTGTGTCAGCCGGCTGACAGGTTCGGCGGCCAGAAGTCAGGAACAGGCGGGGTACCTTCATGAGAGTCCTTCTGGTTGAAGACGACACGGTCCTCGGCGCGGCGGTGCGCGATCACATCGCGGCCGACAGTCATTCGGTCGACTGGGTCACCCGTCTCGACGCGGCGACGGACCATCTGGACAGCGCCGCTTACGACCTCGTCCTTCTCGACCTCATGCTTCCCGATGGGCAAGGCATCGCCTTCCTACGCAGTCTGCGCCGTAAAGGCAGCGTAACGCCGGTCATCATCCTGACGGCGATGGATCAGATTTCGGACCGAATTAACGGACTCAATGCGGGCGCGGATGACTATATGACCAAGCCGTTTGATCTGTCCGAGTTGTCGGCACGGCTGAGCTCCGTGGCGCGTCGCTACAGTGGCAATCCCAACCCGCTCGTCACGCTTGGGGAGCTTCAGGTCGATCTCGCCGCCAGGACGGTCATGTGCAGCGGTCGCTCCATCGATCTGACGGCGCGGGAATGGGCACTGTTCGAGGCTTTCGTACAGCGGCCCGGCCAGGTGATTTCGAAGATGCAGTTGGAGGAACGTCTCTATCCCTTCGGTTCCGAGGTGGAGAGCAACACGATCGAGGTGCATGTCAGCCGTCTGCGCAAGAAACTGGGGCAGTCTGCCATCGAAACGGTGCGCGGGATCGGCTACCGGCTGGGTGGTGCCCGATGATTGCGCCTCGAAGCCTGCAATGGCGCCTGTCGCTCTGGCTGGGGCTGGGTATGACCCTGCTCTGGGTGGCGACGGCCGCACTGACCGTGCAAAAGCTTCGCCATGAGATGGACGAGGTCTTTGACAGCGCACTTGAGGAAACCGGCCAGCGTCTCCTGCCGCTGGCCGTTCGTGATATCATCGACCGGGACAGCGATGACGAGCCGAGCCAAAGCGTCGCGACGATGCGGGAGCACGATGAATACTTCACCTATGTGGTACGGGATGTCGAAGGCCAGGTCCTGCTGCGTTCGCACAAAGCCGATTTAACTGTCTTCCCGCCGTTCACCGGCATGGGATTTACGGATACGCCTACCCACCGCATCTATTCCGATGCCGCCCTCCAGGGGACGGTGACCATTTCCGTTGCCGAGCCGCTGGCGCGCCGCCGCGCGGTGGCGTGGCAGACATTTCTTGGACTTGCGCTTCCGCTTGGCCTGCTCGTTCCTGTCAGCCTGATCGGAGTATGGGCGCTTGTGCGCCTGTCGATGGCGCCGCTCAGGCGCCTGCGCTTCGACATCGAGGCCCGGGGCACCGACGACCTGACACCCGTTTCCATGGCTGGCCTGCCTTCGGAGATACGGCCGAACGCGTTCGCAGTTAACCGCCTGCTGGAGCGTCTCAAGCGAACGCTGGAAGCCGAACGCAGCTTTACCGCCAATTCTGCGCATGAGTTGCGCACGCCGGTAGCGGCGGCGCTCGCGCAGACGCAAAGGCTGATCATCGAGACATCGGACAAGGTCGCGCGCGAACGCGCCCTTGAGATTGAAGCCGCCCTGCGACGACTTGTGCGGCTGTCGGAAAAGCTGATGCAACTGGCGAGAGCCGAAGGCGCGCGCCTTCGGGCAGTGGAGCCGATCGATCTCGCTGTCATCCTCAATATGGTCGTGAACGAAATGACCGCGGACGCGGGCACTGCCGGGCGCGTTGAGCTGGTTTTGCCCGATGTTCCCGTGCTCTCGCATATTGACGCCGACGCTTTCGCTATCCTTGCGCGCAACCTGATCGAGAACGCGCTGAAGCACGGTTCAGGGCAAGAGCCGGTGCGTGTGGTAATGTCGGCGGACGGTGTGCTGCGCGTCACCAACGCTGGACCGATCGTAGCACCAGACCTGCTTTCCCGCCTGTCCGAGCCATTCGAGAGGGGTCGGGCGCAGGCAGACGGCGCCGGTCTCGGATTGGCCATCGCCCGCACCATCGCCACCGGCAGTGGCAGCAGGATCGAACTGCTTTCGCCGCGGGAGGGGCGGCAGGACGGCTTCGAAGCCCGGTTTTTTAGCGGTGGATGAAGAGTGGTCTGCCGAAAAGTAGGAAATGTGCAAAGATGTTGCCGACGGCGGCTTGTTCTCCTACGAAGACTACGCGGCTAGCACACCCCTCTTGCTACCGTAACCGTTGCGCGTGTTGCCGGCGCCATCCTCGCCGGCAAGGTGGTGATCTATCTCCGCGTTCAACGCGCGCTCGGTTAGCGCTTTCTTCAGAGAATTAAGCAGGCCGCCCTGCTCAAACGCCGCGCTGGCGGCCTTCTAGAAGTTAGTCCAGCAACTCGTTAGAGATGGACATCATTGGCGACGCTCGCGCTGAACGCTACCCCAGTGCCGTCATGGCAGTGACTAGGGACTCCGGGACTTAGCGGAGGGTGTCTTGCTCATATGGAGTGCTCGCGAGACACCGTAACTGGTCACTCCAGCGAAGAATCAGCTTCCTGAACTCGCCGAACCAAAGCACCGCGCTCCCCATGAAGAGGCAGAACAGCCACTGCAAATGCCCTTATGGTGCCGGAGGTTGCGATCACGGGATTTGACGGACATCGCGGCACGGTCTGGTCGCTACAGGACGGGCGTCTGACAAGAGTGGAGCTGACCTTCGGCGCCCGCGACGATCGTGGTCGCGTCGAGGTCACAGACAGCCTGTCTGACGTGATCGTCGCCAGGCCACCACAGGGCGCCACGGAGGGCCGGCGCGCGCGCATTGGGAATGTCCCATGAATCTGGCGCTCAAGGACATTCGCCACGGTCTGTTCCGCTTCGCCCTCACCTGTTTCGGGCTAGGGTTGCTGATGACGGTCGTCCTGGCGATGATCGGCATCTATAATGGGCTGGTTTCGGATGCGCTTGCGGTTGTTAAGGCGGGCGTGGCGGAGACCGGTGCGGTCAACTACCAGAATGTCGAGGCTCCTCATGCCGGGCGCACCCTGCGCCTCTACTCAGTGGTGGACAAGGCGCGCCGCCAGATCGGACTTTTCCTCGGCATTCTGCTTTCCGTCAGCGCAGTTGGATCGCCCTTATCATCTACACGATGACGATGCAGAAACTGAAACAGTTCGCCACGCTCAAGCTGATCGGAGCACCCGATCGAACCATTGTCGCGCTGATTGTGCAGGAAGCGCTGATCCTCGGCGCCTCGGGCTGGGCGATAGGCCTGGTGCTGATCCTGACGGTCAAGGATTATTTTCCCCGCCGCGAGGGAGCTCGAGCCGCTTAACGCACTTATCCTTGCCGGGATCATTGCCGCATTTTGCCTGCTATCTTCCGCACTGGGTGTTCGAGCGGCGATGAAGGTCGATCCGGCAACGGCGCTCGGAAGTTGAAATGGCGCTAGGCGATACCCTTATTGAGGTTTCGGGCGTGACCAAGCATTTCGGCGAGGGCGAGACTCGCGTCGACGCCTTGCGCTCGGTCGATCTCCAGGTGCGCGCCGGCGAAGTCATCGCGCTCCTTGGACCCTCGGGTTCGGGCAAGACAACGCTGCTCAACATCATCGGCTGCATCCTCGCCCCGTCACGTGAACGTCACGGCTGCCGTGTATTGGGAGGCGCGCCAACACGATCAAACAACGCGGCTTCCGCTACTTTTCGAGGCAGGCTGGACATCCGGCTCAGACTAACAGGATATGCTCTAGTAAGCCATTATAAGAGGTACGGGGCAGTTATCGAGAAGCGAGCGCGTCATCCCGCCCAAGACCGCTTGACGCAAACGCGAGTGTACGAACGCTCCCATGACCAGCAGTTCGACCTGCTCATTCGCAAGGAACAAACGCATCGCTTCGCCTTCGTCATCGCCCAGCTGGTTTGCGACGACGGCGATTTTCGTCTTGATACCATAAAGGGTCAGATAGTTGCTGAGCTCATCGGCTGATTTTAATCCCTCCGAACCCTTTGTGTCGAGAACAGTGGCGATGTTGACCTGATCAGCCATAATCAAGAAATCGAGGCTGTCGCGAACCGCTCGGGCAGCTCTGGCACTGCCATCCCACGCGATAGCCACCTTTCCGATAGAACGGCGATCTGTCCCGGGAGTTATTAACACCGGCCGTCCGGTGTCGAAAATCGCATGTTCGATCGCCGGCCTGACCCAAGTATGCGACGGCTGGTCAGCTTGCAGAATTGTCAGATCATGAAGTCGCGCCATGGCAATGAAGCGCTGGTAGCGCCCGTCAAATGGCGAGTGGGCGTGTTCAATGGATACACCGATCCCTTTTTCGGATGCCAGTTGTCTAACTGTCTGCGTGGCGTGTGCGGATGCCTTTGCGAGTCGATCCGTTTCTTGCGCGATCCAGATCGACGATGAACCAAGCGTTAGCGGGAATGGCTGCAACAAATCGGGAGCGAACACGTAAACTGTGAGTTTCGCCCGGTAAGCCAACGCCAGTTCCATCGCATGGGTCAGAGCGGCGGTCGACGGGGCGACATCTGCACCGACGCCGACGAGCAAGCTTCGGAAACGACCGCTATCGCGCATATGCGAATTCTCCGTGTCTCTCGTTGTGCTACGCCTCATCGCCGCCTTGCGATCCGGGTCATGACTTAATCATTGAGGCTGCCAATATAATAAAGGATTGCGCTGATCTGGCCGGGTGTCGCTACGAATTCTGGCATGTCAGGGTGTCCAGTCGATATGCCTTCGGCGAAGGCTTCCTCCAGCGCATCGATAGGATAACGCTGTGAAAGCGTCCGGAAGGGAGGCGCATCCGCATTCTCACCTTCGCTTGTTCGATCGACCGCATGACAGCGCGCGCAGTTCAACTCCACCAAGCTCTTCCCTTGGGCAAGGTCATCGGCATAGGCTAACGCTGGGCCGAGAGTCATCAGCACCGCTAACCAGGCTGTCGTTTGGCACTTAAATGTGAGAATGCGCCGATTTGGTGCAGGTTTGGCACTTAATTGTGAGAATCTTGGCGATCTGATTCTCAAATTAACTGCATT
>NZ_LMGJ01000006.1 GCF_001427385.1 Mesorhizobium sp. Root157 | reverse complement strand
CCCCCGCCACTCACCGCGTTGGGGGAAGGTTCACATGGCTCAATTCTCAATGGAAATTATGCGCCTAACCGGCTCAGTTCCGCGTGGAAACCAACAGCCCATCGGCTCCTCCCGAGTGCTTTCGGCGTGGTTTGCGGCCTTTGTCCCCACGCTGTCGATCCCACTGATTTCCTATCGCGTTCGTGATGGGGGTCAATTGATCCTTAGGCCAATGCGTCAGGACGATATGCCCTCCGGATATCGTGAAGCCCTTCGCCACCTCGTCACGGTAGACGGGAAGGAGCCGAACTGGTGCGCTACGGGCGCATAGACGCCTGCAGCGCAGCGCTCAGCGGCAAGCATTTCAGCACCGTCATTGTGGACAACGGCCGGACGCTCGACAGGATAAGAATGGCTTGCTCGATCTGCTTGATCAGATGGAGCCAGACCTAAGGCTGTTAGAAGAAGGGCAAGGATCCAGATGCCCCACGCCGCCTTTTCTACGTCGCCATGACTCGGACGCGGCGCAGCCTTGCTATCATTGCCGATGGACAGCGTCCGTTCGTCCAGCAGGGCGTGGAGCATGTGCTACGCCGAGCCGCGCCGGCCGTTGCCGACAATGTCCCTCTTTCGACTGCGCTGTACCAGATGCCTAACCTAAAGGTCGTGGCCGGGCCGCCTTAGGCCGGGTCATATCTCGCTTGACGCAATCTCGGCGGCCTGGGGGATCCGCTCCATATCGTGCGTGAGGGCTCAACTTGGATGATGCAGGATGCGCGGGAACAAGCGCTCGGACGGCCGCGGCTTCACTCGATGTGCGCAGCCACTTGTTTGCGCAATTGCTTGGTCGAGGCAGTTATGACTTCTCCCAGTTCGATGAAATCGCGCTTGCGCGGAGAACTCTTGCGCCAGGCCAACCCGATGACGCGCTTCGGTTCGGGATCTTCGAACCGCATCAAATGAAAATTTCCCCGCTTGGTTTCCACCCCCACGCTGATTTCCGGGATCAGCGTCATCCCAAAACCGTTGGTGACCATCTCCAGAAGCGTGGACAGACTTGAAACGCCAAACGTGGCGGCATTTTCGACCTGTCGAAGTCCGCAAAACGTCAGGGCCTGGTCCCGGAAGCAATGGCCTTCCTCCAGAAGCAACAGCTTGTCGCTTTCGACCATATCGGGCGTAGCTCGCACATGGTTGGATATCCGCTTCGATTGCGGCATCGCCAACAGGAAACGATCGTCAAAAAGTCGAAGCGTTTCGATGGCCGGATCGTCGACAGGCAGCGCGAGCAAAAGAAGATCGAGGCTCCCATCAAGGAGTTCACGCAGCAGGAACTGGGTCTGCGTCTCACGCAGGCGGAGGTCCAGGTCAGGATATGTATGGCGAATCGAAGGCAACAACCGGGGAAGAACGTAAGGCGCGACTGACGGGATAACCCCTAACCCAAGTGGTCCGGACAGCGATTTGCCGTCTTGCCGCGCAAGATCGACGATGTCGCGGGCTTCGGAAAGAATGCGCGCTGCGCGAAGCGCGATGCTCCTGCCGCTGCTGGTCAGCATGACGGACCCACGGCCTCGTTCGAAGAGTTGTACTTCCAGAAATTTCTCCAACTCCTGGATCTGCATCGAGAGAGCGGGCTGGGTAACGGCGCATTGCTCTGCGGCTTTGCCGAAATGCCCGCAGCGGGCTACCGCGTCGAAATATTTCAGCTGCTTCAGCGAGATCATTTCGATCAGTTTTCCTTATCGTATATGGCATGTAATCTGATTTGATCTTATCGTCAATGTTTCCTAACTTGAAGCCACGCCTGCCAGGCAGCTGAAATCCGGCCTTTTAAGAGCAAGAAACATTCGCAAGAGGGTGTTTTGCCGCCGTGCCTGCGCAATCGGAAGTATCAGGAGTATTACCATGGGTGTCGAAAATAAAAATCTGAATTTGACTCAAACCGGCGGAGTGCGTGAGCTCTACACCGATGACACTGTTGTGGCGTTGAATGCCGCTCTTTTGGAACGCGGCGTCGAAACCGGACAGATTATCTCCGTTCTTACTGTCCCGGGGCAGGTGATGGGGCAACCCGTCCCGCCGCAGTTCCGCGTCCTTTATCGGGCGACTTGACGCTGAAATAAGCACGGCGAACGCCCCCCTAAAAATCAAAGATTTTGTTGAAAGCGAGCCGGAAACGGCCCGGAAAGGAATGACACCATGACGGACAAGAAGCCAGGCACCGGATCGACGATGAGCACAGGCGCTCCGGCACCCAGCGACCGCAATTCGCTGACGCTCGGGGCCAACGGCCCGATCCTGCTGCACGACGTGCATTTCCTCGAGCAGATGGCGCATTTCAACCGCGAAAAGGTTCCGGAGCGCCAGCCGCACGCCAAGGGTGCCGGCGCGTTCGGCGTTCTCACCGTCAGCGAAGACGTTTCCGCATTCACCAACGCCGCCTTGTTCCAGAAGGGCGCCACCACCGACATGCTTGCCCGCTTCTCGACGGTGGCCGGCGAAAACGGCAGCCCGGACACGTGGCGCGACGTGCGCGGCTTCTCGCTGAAGCTCTACACCGACGAAGGCAATTACGACCTCGTCGGCAACAACACGCCGGTGTTCTTCGTGCGTGACCCGATGAAGTTCCCGCACTTCATCCGCAGCCAGAAGCGCCTTCCCGATTCCGGCCTGCGCGACAATCACATGCAGTGGGATTTCTGGACCAACAATCCAGAAACGGCGCACCAGGTCACCTATCTGATGGGCGAGCGCGGCCTGCCGCGCACCTGGCGTCACATGAACGGCTACGGGTCGCACACTTATATGTGGATCAACGCCAAGGGCGAAAAATTCTGGGTGAAGTACCACTTCCACACCGCCCAGGGCATGGCGTTCTTCAACAACGCCGAAGCGGCGGATGTTGCCGGCAGCGATGCCGACTTCCACCGCCGCGACCTGTTCGACGCCATCGCGCGCGGCGAGCACCCGAGCTGGACGCTGTCGGTGCAGATCATGCCCTATGCCGAAGCCAAGACCTACCGCTTCAATCCGTTCGACCTGACCAAGGTGTGGCCGCATGCCGACTATCCGCTGATCAAGGTCGGCACCATGACGCTGAACCGCAACCCGGAAAACTTCTTTGCCCAGATCGAGCAGGCGGCGTTCTCGCCGGGCAACACGGTGCCGGGTATCGGCCTGTCGCCGGACAAGATGCTGCTCGGCCGCGCCTTCGCCTATAACGACGCGCAGCGCAACCGCATCGGCACCAACTTCCACCAGTTGCCGGTCAACCGCCCGAAGGTGCCGGTCAACACCTATATGATCGACGGCCAGATGGCCTTCGACCACACCGGCAACGCGCCGGTCTACGCGACCAATAGCGGCGGCCGCACATGGGCCGACGAGACCGGCCCGGCGGAAGACGGCTGGGAAACCGATGGCGAAATGACGCGCAGCGCCTACACGCTGCATGCCGAGGACGACGACTTCAGCCAGCCGGGCAAGCTCGTGCGTGAAGTCTGGAACGACGCGCAGCGCGCGCAGTTCGTCGATCAGGTGGCCGGCGCCTTGTTGGGCGGCGTGCGCGAGCCGGTGCTGAGCCGCGCTTTCAAGTACTGGAAGAGCGTCGACGCCGCGACCGGCCAGCAGATCGAGGACAAGGTCCGTGCGGGCCATGCGTCGAAGCCTGCCTAAGGCATGGGCGAATCCTGATCGCACCCACCGAATGCTGCCCGCCTGTCGGCGTCCCCGGAGACGCCGACAGGCGGGTTTTGTCGTTCGTGCAAAATGACGCGGCAAGGTTTCCGCCGAGCGCGCCCGGTTTCCAACCGCAAAGGAATGTGGCGCCGGGGCTGCGCGAAGGCTAGAAAGCTTACGACGTGCGACAAGTACCCAGAGGCGGCGCGATATTCATGACCCCAGGCAACAAAGAGGGCGACGCCGGATCTCTCGATGCGCTGGAGATCAGCAAAGGCGGCCTGTCGGCCAGTGTGCTTGCCTATGGCGCAACGCTTGCCAATCTGATCGTGCCGACGCGCGAAGGGCGCCAAAGCGTCGTGCTGGGGTTCGACGACCTCGAAGCCTACAAGAGCCACGGCGCGTTTTTCGGCGCCATTGTCGGGCGCTCGGCCAACCGGATCGGCGGCGGCAAGGTGGCGCTCGGCGGTCAGTCTCATCAACTCGACCTCAACGAGAAAGGCAGGACGCACCTGCATGGCGGTGCCGGCGGCTTCTTCTCGCGGGTTTGGCAAGTCGAGGAGCACAATGCTGAATCGGTTCTGCTCAGCCTTGTGTCGCCGGACGGAGACCAGGGGTATCCCGGCGAAGTGCATGCAACCTGCCGCTATATGCTGGGGCCTGATCGCCTCATCATCGAATTGCGGGCCGAAACGGACCGCGAAACACTGGTTAACATGGCCGGCCACGCTTATTTCAATTTGAACGGCGGCGGCACCGTCCTCGATCATCGCCTGATGATCCAGGCTGGAGCCTACACGCCTGTCGGCGACGACCTGATCCCGACAGGCGAGATCAGGCCGTTGGCCGGCACGGCGTTCGATTTCCGAAACCTGCGCCCGATCCGCAATGAAGGGGGCGGGCTGCACAGCGGTTACGACGATAATTTCGTGCTTGCGATGACGCCCTTCGGCGAGCCGCGTCTGGCCGCAAGGCTGGAAGGAGACCGCTCTGGCCTGGCAATGGAGGTGTGGACCACCGAGCCGGGCCTGCAACTCTATGACGGTGGGTCGCTGCCGGTCAGCGAGGTACTGAGGGGAGGGGGTGCATCGCAGCGTTTCGGAGCGGTGTGCCTTGAAGCGCAGCGCTTTCCCGATGCAATCCACCACCCCGGTTTCGCCGGGGCGGTGCTGAGGCCCGGCGAGACCTATTTGCAGGTCACCGAGTATCGCTTCGCCCTGACGTGAAAAATTCTGCTGGCGGCAGCGTCAGGCGACGACGTGCCAAAGCCACATCCAGAACGCCAGATTGCTGGCGATCAGAAACGTCCAGGTTTGGGCGCGGTGGGTCATGGCGGGACAGGCTAGTTCGCCACGGTTAACGAACTTTCAACGCGTCGCGTATGTTCACAGGAGTTTTCTGTCCCAGATCGGCACAGAAGCCAATGGCACGGAAGCTGCACTGTGCAAGGGCATGAAGATATCCGTGCGCCCAGCCAAGCGAGATGGCAATCCGAAAGAAATCTTCGCACGAGCGATCATGGCCGAAGATGTGTCGGTTGCCGGAGACGAGATTGTCCTGACCATCGTCGTCAACGATATCTACAGCAAGGGATCGAGCCAGCGCTATACGATCAGCCTCAGCGCCGACGATGTCGCGACCATCCTTGATGGCGCCGACTTCGCCGAGGAACTGAAAGCTGCCGAATAGTCGAAGCCTCCCGGGCGGACGCAGTTCTCACCTTCAACGAGCCATCATCGACAGGACTGCCCGCTTCAGACGGGCCTTGTCCCCGTTGAAACGCGTCGAACGCGCTGTATTCGCCCCAAAATGAACATTCGCCTTGATTGAAAGACACATGTTCATTAATCATGACTCGGCGTCGGCTTTCGCGGAGGAATGAAAAATGACCATCAATGTTGCCCCAATCGGTCTGGCCCGTGATCTGAAGGAACGCGCAGCGTCCGGCAAGCCGATCCGCATCGGTCTGATCGGTTCAGGCGAGATGGGAACCGACATCGTTACCCGCGTGGCGCACATGTCGGGCATCGAGATCGGGGCCATTTCCGAACTCAATATTCCCAACGCCCACAGGGCTGTCGACATCGCCTATCGCGAGAAGGGCTATTCGCGCGAGGTTTCCAATGCCGGCGACATGACCGCCGCGATGGAGGCCGGCAAGATCGCGATAACGAACGATGCCAACCTCATCATTGCCAACGACCTGATCGACGTGGTGATCGATGCTACCGGGGTGCCGGCGGTCGGGGCCGAGATCGGCCTGCACGCCATGGAGCACGGCAAGCATCTTGTAATGATGAACGTCGAGGCCGACGTTACCATCGGCGCTTATCTCAAAAGCGAGGCCGACCGGCTGGGCGTCACCTATTCGCTAGGTGCCGGCGACGAGCCGTCGTCGTGCATGGAACTGATCGAATTCGTCTCCGCCATGGGCCATCCGATCGTCGCCGCCGGCAAGGGCAAGAACAATCCGCTCAACATCGACGCGACGCCGCCTGCCTATGAGGAGGAAGCCAGGCGCCGCCACATGAACGTGCGCATGCTGGTCGAGTTCGTCGACGGCTCCAAGACCATGGTCGAGATGGCGGCAATCGCCAATGCAACCGGACTGGTGCCCGACAAGCCCGGCATGCACGGTCCGGCCGCCACGCTTGACCAGCTTTCCAGCGTGCTGGTGCCGGAAAAGGATGGCGGCGTGCTGTCGAAGGTCGGCGTCGTCGACTATTCGATCGGCAAGGGCGTCGCACCCGGCGTGTTCGTCATCGCCGACATGTCGCATCCGCGCATTTCGGAGCGCATGGAAGATCTGAAAATGGGCAAGGGTCCTTATTTCACCTTCCATCGGCCTTTTCATCTGACTTCGCTGGAAGTGCCGCTGACCTGCGCGCGCGTCGTGCTTTACGGCAAGGCCGACATGGTGCCGCTGGCCAAGCCCGTCGCCGAGGTCTGCGCTGTCGCCAAGAAGGATATGCAGCCGGGTGAGAAACTCGACGCCATCGGCGAGTACTGCTACCGCGCCTGGATCATGACCGCGCCGGAAGCCCATGCCGCCAAGGCCATTCCATGCGGCCTGCTGCAAGGCGGATCGGTGAGCGCGCCGATCAAGAAGGGTGAACTCATCACCTATGCCAACGCGGCGCCGGCGCCGGGTTCCAAGATCGCCGAACTGCGCGCCCGCCAAGACAAACTGGTCTACGGTTAAGGAGGCCGATCATGGCAACGGCCAGGAAAGCTATTTCGCCCGAGCAGACCAATCAGCCGTTTGCCTATCGGCAGTATTCTCCTGAACAACTCAGGGACGTGCTCTACAAGATGTACCTCATCCGCCGCTTCGAGGAAGGCGCGGAGGACAGCTACATGCGCGGCCTCATCCACGGCACGATGCATCTTTCCATCGGCCAGGAAGCGAGCGCCGTCGGCATTTGCACGCCGCTGAACGAGGACGACCAGATCACCTCGACGCATCGCGGCCACGGGCACTGCATCGCAAAGGGCGCCGACGTCAAGCGCATGTTTGCCGAGTTCTTCGGCAAGACCACCGGCTACTGCAAGGGACGCGGCGGCTCCATGCACATTGCCGATGTCGCCAAGGGCAATCTTGGCGCCAACGGCATCGTTGCCGGCGGCATTCCGATCGCGGTTGGAGCGGCCCTGTCTGCCAAGCGCATGAAGACCGGCAAAGTGGTGGTGTCGTTCTTCGGCGACGGCGCCAACAATGAAGGCGCGTTCCACGAAGCGCTCAACATGGCTTCGATCTGGAAGCTGCCGGTAATTTTCGTTTGCGAAAACAACGGCTACGGCATGTCGACCTCGACCGAGCGCTCGACGGCGGTGAAGAACATCGCCGACCGCGCGGCAGCCTATTCGATGCCCGGCGTCATCGTCGACGGCAACAATTTCTCCGAGGTGGCGGAGGCCTCGCATATCGCTGCAGAGCGGGCGCGGGCAGGCGAGGGGCCGACGCTGATCGAGTCCAAGACCTACCGTTATCGCGGCCACTCCAAGAGCGACCGCAACCGCTACCGCACCAAGGAAGAGATCGAGGACTGGATGTCGAACCGCGACCCGATCATGCTGTTCGAAACCGAACTCAAGGAATTCGGCATCATCGACGACAAGGGCATCGAGGCGGTGCGCGAGGCGGTGAAGCAGGAAATCGCCGCCGGTATCGAATTCGCCAAGGTGAGCCCGGCGCCTGAACTCGGCGACCTCGGCCGCTACGTCTATACCGAGGTGGCGTGATGGACGCGGCAGTGCGTGAACTAAGTTATGCGCAGGCGATCCAGGAGGCGATGGCGCTTGCCATGGAAGCCGACGATCGGGTCTTCCTGATGGGCGAGGATATCGGCGTCTACGGCGGTGCCTTCCAGGTGACCGGCGATCTGGTCGAGCGCTTCGGTACAGACCGGGTGATGGATACCCCGATCTCCGAGCTTGGCGGCGCGGGTGTCGCGGTGGGTGCCGCCGTCACCGGCATGCGGCCGATCTTCGAGTTCCAGTTCTCCGACTTTGCCACCCTCGGCATGGAGCAGATCGTCAACCAGGCAGCCAAGATGCGCTTCATGCTGGGCGGCGAGGTTTCGGTGCCGCTGGTCATGCGCTTTCCGGCCGGCTCCGGCACGGGGGCCGCGGCCCAGCACAGCCAGAGCCTGGAAGCCTGGCTCGGCCATGTTCCGGGGCTGAAGGTGATCCAGCCGGCCACACCGCACGACGCCAAGGGCATGCTGCTTGCCGCGGTTGCCGATCCCGATCCGGTGATGATCTTCGAGCACAAGCTGCTCTACAAGATGAAGGGCCCGGTGCCCGAGGGCCACTACACGGTGCCGATCGGCAAGGCCGAAATTTGCCGCGCGGGCCGCGACCTCACCGTCGTCGCCACCTCGATCATGGTCCACAAGGCGCTGGAAGCAGCCGAGACGCTTGCCGGCGAGGGCATCGATATCGAAGTGGTCGACCTCAGGACCATCCGGCCGATGGACAAGCAGACGGTCATCGACAGCGTCATGAAGACGTCGAAACTGCTTTGCGTCTACGAAGCGGTGAAGACGCTCGGCATCGGCGCGGAAGTCAGCGCCATGATCGCCGAAAGCGAGGCGTTCGACTATCTGGATGCGCCGATCGTGCGCTTGGGCGGGGCGGAAACGCCGATCCCCTACAATCCCGACCTGGAGAAGGCGACGGTCCCGCAAGTGCCCGACATCGTTGCGGCCGCCCGCGATCTGGCCAAGGGGGTCCGCTAGCTCATGCCGGTCGAAGTCATCCTTCCCAAGGTCGACATGGACATGGCGACCGGGCAGATTTCACGCTGGTTCGTCGAGGAGGGCGCGGTCGTCAAGCAAGGCGAAGTGCTGTTCGAGATCGAGACCGACAAGGCCGCGATGGAAATCGACGCGCCGGCCAGTGGCATCTTGCGCAATGTCACCGGCAAGGAAGGCGTGGACATTCCCGTCGGCCAGGCGGTGGCGTGGATCTATGCCGAAGGCGAGGCTGCTGGAGCGGCACCGGTCGCGCCGCCGGCAAGCGAGACCTCAGCGAAGCCCGCAGAGGTCGCTGCTGCCCTGCCGGTAACAAGCTTGGGAAAGGAAGCCCCCTCCGCCTCGCTGGGCGTTTCCTCTGCAAGTGCTGACAGCGAAAGTGGCGGCGTGCGAGCCACGCCTCTTGCCCGCCGGCTGGCGCGCGAGGCGGGACTCGACCTTGCGTCCGTTTCCGGCAGTGGCCCGCGCGGACGTGTGGTCAAGGCCGATGTTGATGCTGCGATAGCCGATGGTGGTGCGAAAGCCGCTTCTGCTTCTGTCACCGCGTCGNCCGGCAGTGGCCCGCGCGGACGTGTGGTCAAGGCCGATGTTGATGCTGCGATAGCCGATGGTGGTGCGAAAGCCGCTTCTGCTTCTGTCACCGCGTCGGCCGCAGCGCCTGCGCCCAGGCCGATGTCCGACGATGCCGTTCTCAAGCTGTTCGAGCAAGGTTCCTACGACCTGGTGCCGCACGACAACATGCGCAAGACGATCGCGCGGCGGCTGGTCGAGGCCAAGTCGACCATCCCGCATTTCTACCTGACGCTCGACTGCGAACTCGACGCGCTCCTGGCGTTGCGCAAGCAACTCAACGATGCAGCCCCGGTCAASAAGACCGAAAAGGGCGAGGCGCCGGCCTACAAGCTGTCGGTCAACGACATGATCATCAAGGCGATGGCGCTGGCGCTGGCGCAGGTGCCGGACGCCAATGCGTCRTGGACCGAAAGCGCCATGGTCAAGCACAAGCACGCCGATGTCGGGGTGGCGGTGTCGATCCCSGGCGGACTGATCACGCCGATCGTGCGGCGGGCCGAGGAAAAGAGCCTGTCKGYRATCTCCAACGAGATGAAGGACCTGGCCGCGCGGGCCCGGACCCGCAAGCTGAAGCCGGAGGAATACCAGGGCGGCACGACGGCTGTGTCGAACCTCGGCATGTTCGGCATCAAGGATTTTGCCGCCGTCATCAACCCGCCGCATGCGACGATCCTTGCGGTCGGGGCAGGCGAGGANGCGCGGGCCCGGACCCGCAAGCTGAAGCCGGAGGAATACCAGGGCGGCACGACGGCTGTGTCGAACCTCGGCATGTTCGGCATCAAGGATTTTGCCGCGGTGATCAACCCGCCGCATGCGACGATCCTTGCGGTCGGGGCAGGCGAGGAACGGGCGGTGGTGAAGAACGGCGAGATCAGAATAGCCACCGTGATGTCGGTGACGCTCTCGACGGATCACCGGGCGGTCGACGGCGCACTGGGCGCCGAACTGCTCGGCGCCTTCAAGCGCCTCATCGAAAACCCTTTTGCCATGCTGGTGTGAACACAAGCGCGGAATGGAGCGGCTTGGTGCCGGCCGGTGCCTGCCGCTGCTCCCGTCCCGGCACTTTGAACCAAGGAGATTTCCGTGGCTGAGAATTACGACGTCATCATCATCGGTTCCGGTCCCGGCGGTTATGTCACTGCCGTGCGCTCTGCCCAACTCGGCTTGAAGACGGCGATCGTGGAGCGCGAGCATCTGGGCGGCATCTGCCTGAATTGGGGCTGTATCCCGACCAAGGCACTGCTCAGGTCCGCCGAGATCAAGCATTATGCCGATCATCCTGGCGCATATGGCCTCAAGATAGACGGACCGGTGACGGCAGACGTCAAGGCAGTCGTCGAGCGTTCGCGCGGCGTGTCGGCGCGTCTGAACGGTGGCGTCGGCTTCCTGATGAAGAAAAACAAGGTCGACGTGATCTGGGGCGAGGCCAAGCTCACCAAGCCCGGCGAGATCGTGGTTTCCAAGACTTCGAAGAAACCGATGGAGCCGCAACACCCTGTGCCCAAAGGCACCAAAGGCGAGGGCACCTACACGGCTAAACACATCATCCTCGCCACCGGTGCGCGACCACGCGCGCTGCCCGGCATCGAGCCGGACGGAAAGTTGATCTGGACCTATTTCGAGGCGATGGTTCCGAAGGAAATGCCTAAGTCGCTGCTGGTCATGGGATCTGGCGCGATCGGCATCGAATTCGCCTCGTTCTACCGCACCATGGGAACTGAGGTGACCGTGGTCGAACTGTTGCCCGCGGTGATGCCCGTCGAGGATGCCGAAGTCTCGAAATTCGCGCAGAAGCAGTTCGAAAAGCAAGGCATGAAAATCATTCTCGAGGCCAAGGTCACCAAGGTCGAGAAGGGTGCCAATTCGGTCACTGCCCATGTCGAGATGAAGGATGGCAAGGTCGAGAAGATCATCGCCGAGCGCATGATTTCCGCTGTCGGCGTGCAGGGCAATATCGAGAATCTCGGTCTTGAGACGCTTGGCATCAAGACGGATCGCGGCTGTGTGATCGTGGACGGCTATGGCCGCACCAACGTGCCGGGCATCTACGCCATAGGCGACGTCGCCGGCCCGCCGATGCTGGCCCACAAGGCCGAGCATGAGGGCGTGATCTGCATCGAGAAGATCGCCAATGTTCCGGGCGTGCACGGCCTCGACAAATCCAAGATCCCCGGCTGCACCTATTGCAATCCACAGGTGGCGTCGGTCGGTTTGACCGAAGCCAAGGCCAAGGCGGAAGGCAGGGACATCCGTGTCGGACGCTTCCAGTTTGCAGCCAACGGCAAGGCCATTGCGCTTGGCGAAGACCAGGGGTTCATCAAGACGATCTTCGACAAGAAGACCGGACAGTTGCTCGGCGCGCACATGGTTGGCGCGGAAGTCACTGAGCTCATCCAGGGCTTCGTCGTGGCGATGAACCTCGAAACCACCGAGGAAGAACTGATGCACACGGTGTTCCCGCACCCGACCCTGTCAGAAATGATGAAGGAGAGTGTGCTCGATGCCTATGGCCGGGCACTGAATGCCTGAGGCCAGGCTTGCCCGATGGAACCCAAAGGAAGGCTAGGACGTTTCCATATGCATTTTAATCCGTGTCAAAAGGATCAGGCATATGGACGTCAACGGCGTGGGCTGGGTTGCAGCCATCATTGTAGGTGGGTTGGCCGGGTGGCTGGCCGAAATGGTCATGAAGAGCAATATGGGCCTCTTCATGAACATCATTTTGGGCATTGTCGGTGCAATAGTGCTGAACGCGATCTTGCAGGCGGCCAACATTGGCTCGTTCGGAGCCGGGTGGGGAGCTTATCTGATCACCGGCTTCATCGGCGCCTGTATTCTCATCTTCGTCGGACGGCTCGTGCGCAGATAGCATACATCACGATCACCACCCAGAATGGGCCGCAGCGGCATGAGTCGCGGCGGCCTTTTTCTTTGCGGCAAAAAGCCTTAGATGACATTGGCCCTGTGGGCGCTATGAAGTGCCCACGACAGAACGGATAGAATATGGTCACCGTCCTCGACAACATCGCAAATCCGCCCCGCGTCAGGCATCCGGAGAAGGCGCATCGCCCCGATCAGGAAGTTTTACGCAAACCCGACTGGATCCGCGTCAAGGCGCCGGTTTCGAAGGGCTACGCTGAGACGCGCGAGATCGTTAAATCGAACAAGCTGGTGACGGTGTGCGAAGAGGCGGGCTGCCCCAACATTGGCGAATGCTGGGAAAAGAAGCACGCCACCTTCATGATCATGGGCGAGATCTGCACGCGCGCCTGCGCCTTTTGCAACGTCGCAACCGGCATCCCGACCGCGCTCGACTCGAATGAGCCGGAGCGCGTTGCACATGCGGTCAAGCAGATGGGGCTCAGTCACGTCGTCATCACGTCAGTTGATCGCGATGATCTTTCAGATGGAGGCGCGCAGCATTTCGCGGAAGTCATTCACGCCATTCGCGCGGCGACGCCCAAGACGACGATCGAAATCCTCACCCCGGACTTCCTGCGCAAGGACGGTGCGCTGGAGATTGTCGTGGCGGCCAAGCCCGATGTGTTCAACCACAATCTGGAAACCGTGCCGTCGAACTATCTGACGGTGCGTCCCGGCGCTCGCTACTTCCATTCGATCCGGCTGCTGCAGCGGGTGAAGGAACTCGACCCGTCGATCTTCACCAAGTCCGGCATCATGGTGGGGCTCGGCGAGGAGCGCAATGAAGTGCTGCAACTGATGGACGATCTGCGTTCAGCCAATGTCGACTTCATGACCATCGGGCAATATCTGCAGCCAACGAAGAAGCACCATCCGGTGATCCGTTTCGTCACGCCGGAGGAATTCAAATCGTTCGAGACGATCGGCAAGACCAAGGGCTTCCTGCTTGTGGCGTCGAGCCCGCTGACACGGTCCTCGCATCATGCCGGCGAGGATTTTGCACGTTTGAGGGCGGCGCGCGAAGCCGCCCTTGCAAAGTCAGTATAGCTTTTCTGTTTCATGCCGAAATTCGAAGCCACCCGCCGTGTCGCCCATTCGCCGGAAGAGATGTTTGCGTTGGTCGCAGACGTCGAGCGCTATCCCGAATTCCTGCCTCTGTGTGAGGCGCTAACGGTACAGTCCCGCCGGGAGCGGGATGGGCGTGTCCTGCTCGTTGCGAGCATGAGTGTCGGCTACAAAGCGATCCGCGAGACGTTCACCACCCAGGTTCTGCTGAAGCCCGACGAGAAGGCCATCGACGTCAAGTATATCGATGGCCCGTTCAAATACCTCAGCAATGTCTGGGGGTTCGAGCCGGCGAGCGACGGCTGCTTCGTGCGCTTTTTCATCGACTACGAGTTCAAGAACCGATTGCTTGGCGCGGTCATGGGAACGATGTTCGACCGGGCCTTCCGCATGTTTTCGGAAGCATTCGAGAAGCGCGCCGACGTGATCTACGGGACGGGAACACCGACGCCTGGCGCTGCCTGACGAGCGTTAACCAGCTAGCGCGCTGAGCCCCATGGTCAGGGCATGGCGCACTGTTTCGCGGCGGATGAAGTCGCGACCGCGATTGTCGAAAACGCGCTTTTCCGTCACCACGGGCATTCCGCTACGTGCAAGGCCGAACCAGACAAGCCCGACCGGCTTGTCGGCGCTGCCGCCATCGGGACCGGCAATGCCGGTTACGGCGAGCGCGATGCCCGCCCTTGATCGCTCCAGCGCACCCTTGGCCATTTCGTGGGCGGTCTGGGACGAGACCGCGCCATACGCGTCCAGCGTTGCAGCCGCTACGCCCAACATGTCAACCTTGGCTTCATTGGAATAGGTGACAAAGCCGCGATCCACCGTAGATGACGAGCCGGGAATATCCGTCATTGCCGCGATGATAAGGCCGCCCGTGCAGCTTTCCGCAGTCGCCGCAAGAACGCCATGTCTTTGGCACGCCTGCAAGAAACGGCTGGTCAGATCGCCGATACCGGACTGCTTGACTTCGCCAGCGCCTGCTTCGGTCACTCCGGCACCTCTCCAGGATAGATGACGCTTGTGGTCGCGATGGCCGCGATGCCTTCCTCGCGGCCGATAAATCCCAGCTTCTCGTTGGTGGTTGCCTTGATCGAAATGCGCCCGCCAGCAATGCCGAGCATGTTGGCTAGCGCCGAAACCATTGCGTCGCGGTGGGGGCCGATTTTGGGCGCTTCGCAAATGAGAGTCACGTCGGCATTGGCAATGCGTCCGCCGCGCTCGCGCACCAGCTTGACCGCATGCTCGACGAACAGATGTGAGGCAGCCCCTTTCCATTGGGGATCGGAGGGCGGGAAATGCGTTCCGATATCGCCTTCTCCACAGGTTGCCAGCAGTGCGTCGGTAAGGGCGTGGAGACCGACATCGGCATCCGAATGACCCGATAGTTTTTTGCCGTGGGGAATGGCAACGCCGCAAAGGGTGACATGGTCGCCAGTTTCAAACGAATGGACATCATAGCCGTTGCCGGTGCGGACATCGGGAAAGCTTGGAGCCATTGTCTTGAGCCTCTGGTCAGCCATTGAAATATCTCTCGCCCAGGTGAGTTTCATATTGTCCGGCGAGCCAGGCACGAGCATGACCGGGATGCTTGCCCATTCGGCAATGGCCGCGTCATCGGTGAAATCATGCCGGCCGAGTTGATGTGCCCGCTCGTGCGCAGCGAGGATTTCCGCGTAAGGAAAGCCTTGTGGTGTCTGCGCACCATGCAGGCCGGCGCGCGGCACGGTTTCGCCGATCAAACCTCCGAACGCCTCGCGTTTCAAGGTGTCCGCGACGGGCAGTGCCGGCAGCGCTCCTTGGGATCCACCGATCGCATCGATGGTGCGACTGACAAGATCGTTGTCGGCAAATGGCCGCACCGCGTCGTGGATCAGCACCTTGGCTGGCGCGTGGTCCTGCAGTGCAAGCAATCCAAGCCGCACCGATTCCTGTCGCGTCGGCCCGCCAACGACAGTAATGACGCGTTCAAAATGCGCTCCCACCGCCTGTTCGAAAAGCTCCCTGTCGTCGGCATGGATCGCAACGACGACAACATCGACGCGTGGGTGCGAAAGGAATGTTTCCAGTGTGTGCGCGATGACGGCGCGCCCGCCGATATTGCGGTATTGCTTCGGTCCGTCAGCCTGTCCGGCACGCTCGCCGCGCCCGGCGGCAACAATCACCGCCGCGATCCGGTTCGCATGTCCTGCCAGGGAAATGTTGGACGGGTTCGCCATGGCTGACGCTTAGTCGGGAGATTGTGAGAAGGCCAGCATTTTCCAAAATCCGCCTCAATGTGACGTCATTGCGCGTTGCGCTCGCTGCGTAGCTTGTCTAGATAATGTGCAGCGCTATTTGTTGCTTGGTTTTTGTGCATGCTTGATGTGACCGCCTTGGCCCACCCGCTGGATATAGGTGGCGTCGAAATACGCAACCGCGTTTTTCTGGCGCCGATGTCCGGCGTTACCGATGAGCCATTTCGCAAGCGTGCCTATGCGCATGGCGCCGGACTGGTCGTGTCGGAAATGGTCGCCAGCGGCGAGTTGGCCAAGGGCAGGACAGGGCTCAACGTTCGTATTCGCCATCCGGGCCTTCCGGTCCATATGGTCCAGCTTGCCGGCAGGGAAGCGGCATATATGGCAGAGGCTGCCCGGATTGCCGTGGGCGAGGGCGCCGACATCATCGACATCAACATGGGCTGTCCAGCCAAGAAGGTAACGGGCGGTTATGCCGGATCGGCGCTGATGCTGGATCTCGATCACGCGCTGTCGCTGATCGAGGCGGTTATCGACGCGGTCGAAGTGCCGGTCACGGTGAAGATGCGACTCGGCTGGGACGAAAACGCGCTCAATGCGCCGCTTTTGGCTCGCCGGGCCGAGCAGGCGGGCGTGAAGATGGTGACGGTGCATGGCCGCACGCGCTGCCAGTTCTACAATGGCAAGGCTGACTGGCCGGCCATAGCGCGGATCAAGGCTGTCGTCTCGATTCCCGTTGTCGCCAATGGCGATGTCGGCTCGGCCGAGGATGCGGCGGCCATTCTCGATCAATCGGGAGCCGATGCCGTTATGGCCGGACGCGCGCATTATGGCGCACCGTGGATCGCTGGCGTGGTTGCTGCGACTGCCGCTGGCCGGCAGGTTCCGGCGTTGCCCGAGAATGCATCCGATCTCGCCGATTATGTCGTTTCACATTATGAGGACATGCTGGCGCTTTACGGCGTTGCAAGCGGGTTGAGACAGGCGCGCAAGCATCTAGGCTGGTATCTGGACCGGCATGCCGCCGCTGTTTCGGCCGAGCGCCGCAAGGCGATTTTGACATGCAGCGAGCCTGGCGCTGTCATCGCTTTGCTGCGCGACGCCTTTGCAAAAGATACAGAAGCCTTGCGGAGCGCGGCATGACAATGGCGCAACCGCAAATTCCTGCCACCACAGATGCCGCGCAGGTGCTGCTCAACACGATCCGCCGGCCGGTGATCATGGTCGACCCGGATGGGTTAATCTCGTTTGCCAATGCCGATGCCGAAGACTTCTTCCGCTCGAGTGCGGCCATGCTTGCCCGCAACACCTTGTCGAAGCTCATTCCGTTCGGCAGTCCGCTGCTCACCCTCATCGATCAGGTTCGTGAGCGCCGTGCGCCGGTCAACGAGTATCGCGTGGATGTTTCATCGCCGCGTCTCGGCATCGAAAAGATGGTCGACCTTTATGTCGCGCCGGTGCCGGAGTTTCCGGGTTCGGTCGTCGTGATGTTCCAGGAGCGTTCGATGGCGGACAAGATCGACCGCCAGATGACGCATCGCGGGGCCGCCCGCTCGGTGACGGGGTTGGCGGCGATGCTGGCGCACGAAATCAAGAATCCGCTTTCCGGCATACGTGGTGCTGCGCAACTGCTCGAACAGTCCGCCTCGGACGAGGACCGCGCGCTGACACGCCTGATCACCGACGAAACCGACCGCATCGTCGCTTTGGTCGACCGCATGGAGGTATTTTCGGATGAGCGGCCAATCGACCGCTATCCGGTCAACATCCACGTCGTACTGGATCACGTGAAGGCCATCGCCAGGAACGGTTTTGCCAATAGGATCAAGATTTTCGAGGACTATGATCCATCGTTGCCTCCGGTTTATGCCAACCGCGACCAACTGATTCAGGTCTTCCTCAATCTGGTGAAGAATGCCGCCGAGGCGGTTGGCAGCGATCCACTGGGCGAGATCGCTCTATCGACCGCGTTCCGGCCCGGAATCCGCATGTCGGTGCCCGGTACGCAGGACCGCGTATCGCTGCCGCTGGAATTCTGTGTGCGCGACAACGGGTCGGGTGTCTCCGAGGACATCCTGCCGATCCTGTTCGATCCATTCATAACCACAAAGCCGAATGGCTCCGGACTCGGTCTGGCGCTGGTAGCCAAAATCGTGGGCGAGCATGGCGGCATCGTGGAATGCGAAACCACGCCGCGTGGAACCACTTTCCGCGTGCTTATGCCCGCCTGGAAGGAACTTCCGGCCGGGTTCGATGAAGGCAATGAAGGAATTGCAGTATGACCGCGCCTGGCCATATTCTCGTTGCCGACGACGATGCCGCCATCCGCACTGTGCTGAACCAGGCTTTGTCGCGGGTTGGCCATGAGGTCCGCGTGACCTCGAATGCAGCGACCTTGTGGCGGTGGATCGCAGCGGGAGAGGGCGATCTGGTCATCACCGACGTTGTCATGCCGGACGAGAATGCCTTCGACATGCTTCCGCGCATCAAGAAGGCGCGCCCGGAATTGCCGGTGGTCGTGATGAGTGCACAGAACACCTTCATGACGGCGATCCGCGCCTCCGAGGCGGGCGCGTATGAATATCTGCCCAAGCCGTTCGACCTCACCGAACTGCTGGCAATCGTCAATCGCGGCCTGTCGCAGCCGCGCCGGCCGAAGATCGAGCCACGGCTGGATGACCAGCCGGAGAACATGCCTTTGGTCGGCCGTTCCGGCGCGATGCAGGACATCTACAGGATGTTGGCGCGCATGATGCAGACCGATCTGACGGTCATGATCAGCGGCGAATCCGGTACCGGCAAGGAACTCGTGGCGCGTGCCCTGCACGAATATGGCCGCCGGCGCGGTGGGCCGTTCGTTGCCATCAACATGGCGGCGATCCCGCGCGATCTGATCGAATCCGAACTGTTTGGCCATGAGAAGGGCGCCTTTACCGGCGCTCAGAACCGTTCCACCGGACGCTTCGAGCAGGCCGAGGGCGGCACACTGTTCCTTGACGAGATCGGCGATATGCCGATGGAAGCGCAGACGCGGCTGCTGCGTGTTCTGCAACAGGGTGAATACACGACCGTTGGCGGGCGGACTCCGATCAGGACCGATGTTCGGATCGTGGCGGCGACGAACAAGGACCTGCGCACGCTGATCAACCAGGGCCTGTTTCGCGAAGACCTGTTCTACAGGCTCAACGTCGTGCCGCTGCGATTGCCGCCGCTGCGCGAACGCTCCGAGGATATACCCGACCTTGTGTGGCACTTCTTCAAGGTTGGCACCAGCCAGGGCTTGCAGGCCAAGCAGATTTCGGCTGCCGGCGTCGAACTGATGAAGCGCTACCCGTGGCCCGGCAACGTACGCGAACTGGAAAATCTGGTGCGCCGGCTTGCCGCCCTTTATTCGCAGGATGAGATTTCTATCGAGATCATCGAGGCGGAACTCAATGCCGGTGACCTGCCGGGCGAAGCCGCTACCGCCACGCTCATTCCCGAAACCCTCTCAATCGGGCAGGCGATGGAGCATTACCTGCAACGTCACTTCGCATCGTTCGGCGGTGATATGCCGCCTCCCGGCCTTTACCAAAGGGTGCTGACGGAGGTGGAGTATCCGCTGGTGCTTGCCGCGATGACTGCCACGCGCGGTAACCAGATCAAGGCAGCCGACCTGCTTGGCCTCAACCGAAATACGTTACGCAAGAAGATCCGCGACCTCGGAATCAACATCTACAAGTCGGCGCGCTGAAACGCCTTCACATGGGCTGACGGTTTCGCGGCAATCTCAGGGGCCAGACCTAGGTCCAGGTTGTGAAAAGCCGCTCAAAAACATATTCCAGGCCGGTCTTTGTTGCATAATCGCCACAATGCGTTGCATACATGTGACTCAATCCATGGTTTCAATTGGCGGAATGGCGACTCAGGTACCCACATTGAGCGGGCTTCGCTTTCGTAAGAGCAGCTTCGGGGAAGCGCGTCGGCTACTCGCGCTGCCCGGAATCTTGGCCATTCTGGGCGCGCTGCTGACTGCAGCGGTGTCGTTCGCAATCCTCGTCGGCGTGACTCCGATCGCGCCGGACGCGACAACGACGCTGACATTGATTGGCGCCAACGCCGCCTTCATTCTGGTCCTGATCGCGATCATCGGTCGGGAAATTCACCGCATCGTCATGGCGCGGCGCATCGGCAAGGCCGCCTCGCGCCTGCATGTCCGCATCGTGGCCATGTTCGTTTTGGTTGCGGCCATCCCTGCTATCATGGTCGCTGTCGTTGCTTCGGTAACGCTCAACATCGGTCTCGACCGCTGGTTCGAGATCCGCACCAAGACCATCATCAATTCGTCGCTGTCGATAGCCGATGCTTATGTGCAGGAGAATGCCCGCAATCTGCAGGGCACGACGCTGTCTATGGCCTATGATCTCGACAACGCCCGGACCTTGTATGGCCTTGACCGAACGGGCTTTCTCGACCTCATGAACAAGGAGACGGTCGGGAGAGGGCTTGCGCACGCGGCGCTGGTCAAGCCCGACGGTTCGTTCGTGGTGAGCGCTGTAACCCAAACCGACTTCGCCATGCCGGAACCTCCCTCCGGCGCGGTCGAGACGGCATCGGATGGAAAGCCGGTCCTGATCGAGCCGCGTACGCGCAACATCATGGGCGCGATCGTCAAGCTGAGGGAGATCGAAGGGCTCTACCTTTACACCATCAAGCTGGTCGATCCCGAAGTCATCAAGGCCCGCCAGATCGTGCGGGCCAATACCGACGAATATAAAGGTCTCGAGGCCAACCGGCGTCCCTCGCAGCTTGCGTTTGCGCTGCCTTATCTGTCGCTCACTTTGATCATCATCCTCTCTGCCATCTGGACCGGTATCGCTGTGGCTGACAGGCTGGTCCGTCCGATCCGTCAGTTGATCGGCGCCGCAGATGAGGTGGCCACCGGCAATCTCGATGTGTCGGTTCCTGTGCGCCCTTCGGACGGCGATGTCGCTTCGCTCGGCGACACCTTCAACAACATGCTCATGGAGCTGAAATCGCAGCGCAACGAGCTGCTTTCGGCCAAGGATCTGATCGACGAGCGCCGGCGTTTTTCCGAGGCCGTGCTGGAGGGTGTGACGGCTGGTGTCATTGGCGTCGATGCTGACGGCATCGTCACCATTGTCAATCTCTCGGCCGAAACGATGCTGGGCATTCCAGCCGAAAAAGCCATCGGGCAAAACCTCTCCGTGCTTCTGCCGTTGGTCGGGCGGGCTTTCGAGATCGGGCGCATGTCCGACAAGTCGGCCTACCGCGAGCAGGTAACGTTTTATCGTTTCGGTGCCGAGCGCACCTTCAATATCCAGGTGACAATGGAAGAGGAGGACAGTGACGCGGCGGCGAAATCTTATGTCGTCACGGTAGACGACATAACTGATCTGGTTCAGGCGCAGCGTTCGTCTGCCTGGGCTGATGTGGCGCGCCGCATTGCACATGAGATCAAGAACCCACTGACGCCTATCCAGCTTTCCGCCGAACGGATCAAGCGCCGGTATGGAAAGGTGATCACCGAGGATCGCGAGGTCTTCGATCAGTGCACCGATACGATTATCCGGCAGGTCGGCGATATCGGCCGTATGGTCGACGAGTTCTCTTCGTTCGCGCGTATGCCCAAGCCGGACATGAAGGAACTCGACTTGCGCGAGCCGCTGCGCGAAGCCTCTTTCCTCGTAGAGGTCAGCCGGCCCGACATCACCTTCGAGCGTTCATTCGGTGACAAACCCTTGAAAGGGACGTTCGACAGTCGGTTGATCGCGCAGGCATTCGGAAACATCATCAAGAACGCTTCGGAGGCCATGGAAGGCACTGAACGGAGCGACGGCGCGCCCAATGCCATCAAAATCCGCGCCGGGCGGGAAGATGACGCGATTCGTGTCGATGTCATCGACAACGGCAAAGGTTTGCCGCGGGAACATCGCCAACGTCTTCTGGAGCCCTATATGACGACACGAGACAAGGGAACGGGTCTTGGCCTCGCTATCGTCAAGAAAATCGTGGAAGACCACGGCGGCCGGCTGGAGCTTCATGATGCACCCGCCGAGTTCCACGGTGGGCGCGGTGCGATGGTCAGCATCATACTGCCGGGCTCGCCGACCGCACCCGGCGAAAGCAGTGCACTAGCCTCAAAAGAAACGGAAAAGATCGACCATGGCGTCTGATATTCTCATCGTAGATGACGAAGAAGACATCCGCGAACTGGTCGCCGGCATCCTGAGCGACGAAGGCCACGAAACACGCACCGCGCATGACGCGGACAGCGCGCTTGCGGCGATCGCCGATCGCGCCCCCCGGCTGATCTTCCTGGATATCTGGTTGCAAGGGTCGCGTCTGGATGGTCTGGCTCTGCTGGACGAGATCAAGACGATGCACCCCAGCTTGCCAATCGTCATGATTTCGGGCCACGGCAACATCGAGACGGCCGTCTCAGCCATTCGCAGAGGCGCCTATGACTTCATCGAAAAGCCCTTCAAGGCGGATCGGTTGATCCTTGTTGCCGAACGCGCGATCGAGACGTCGAAGCTCAAGCGCGAGGTCTCGGACCTCAAGCAGCGTAGCGGAGAGACATTCGATCTGATCGGCATGTCGTCAGCCATGAGCCAGTTGCGCCAGACGATCGAGCGCATCGCCCCAACCAACAGCCGCGTCATGATTATTGGGCCTTCCGGTTCCGGCAAGGAACTGGCCGCGCGGGCAATACATGCCCTGTCGACGCGTAAGAGTGGGCCGTTCGTGACGCTGAGCGCGGCGACGATTACACCCGAGCGAATGGAAATCGAACTCTTCGGCACCGAATCCAACGGCACCGAACGCAAGGTTGGCGCGCTCGAAGAGGCCCATCGCGGTATTCTCTATGTCGACGAGGTCGCGGATATGCCGCGAGAGACGCAGAACAAGATCCTGCGCGTTCTGGTCGAGCAGCAATTCGAGCGGGTAGGGGGCACCAAGCGCGTCAAGGTTGATGTGCGCATCATCACGTCGACCTCCCAGAACCTCGAAGCGATGATCGCCGACGGCCGCTTTCGCGAGGACCTATACCATCGCCTTGCTGTCGTGCCAGTGAAGGTTCCGGGACTGGCTGAACGGCGTGAGGACATCCCCTATCTGGTCGATCATTTCATGAAGCAGATCGCGCGCCAGGCCGGGATGAAATCCCGACGGATCGGCGACGACGCGATGGCGGTCCTGCAGGCTCACAACTGGCCGGGCAATGTGCGTCAACTGCGCAACAACGTCGAACGCCTGATGATCCTGGCTCGCGGCGACGACGTTGATTCTCCGATCACTGCCGACCTGCTGCCTTCCGAAATTGGTGACGTGATGCCGCGCACGCCCAACCAGTCCGACCAACACATAATGGCGCTGCCGCTACGCGAAGCACGCGAGCAGTTCGAAAAGGACTATCTCATCGCTCAGATCAACCGGTTCGGAGGCAACATCTCCCGAACCGCCGAGTTCATCGGCATGGAGCGGTCCGCACTGCACCGCAAACTGAAATCGCTGGGTGTTTAGACCAATGTCCGCAAGACGGTCTCGCGGACACCTGATGGGCTCTCGCCCGCATCAGGCCGCCAGAACCGCGTTTGGTTCTGCCACTTCGTAGCCAAGCGCTTCAGCCACAGCCCTGTTGGTGATCCTGCCTTTGTGGATGTTCAAGCCATTGCGCAAGTGCGCGTTATCCACCAATGCCTTTAGGCCATGATCGGCAAGCTGCAAGCCGTAGTGCAGCGTTGCGTTGTTGAGTGCGTGCGCCGATGTCACCGGTACTGCGCCCGGCATGTTGGCGACGCAGTAATGGATGACGCCGTCTACCTCATAGGTGGGGGAGTCGTGGGTGGTGGCATGCGAGGTTTCAAAGCAGCCACCCTGGTCGATGGCCACATCCACAAGAACCGCTCCTTTCTTGATGCCCGACAGCATTTCACGGGTAACGAGTTTGGGAGCGGCGCCACCTGGGATCAAGACCGCGCCTACAATTATATCGGCCGAAAAGCATTCCTCCTCCAGCGACTCGACCGTCGAATATCGGGTATGGACGCGGCCGCCGAACAGATCGTCGAGTTGCCGCAGGCGTGGGATCGACCGATCGATAACCGTAACGTCGGCACATAGGCCAACCGCCATTCTGGCGGCATGCAATCCAACGACGCCTCCACCCAGGACGGTGACCTTGCCGGGCGGGACGCCAGGCACGCCGCCCAACAGAACGCCGCGTCCCCCATTGGCCTTTTGCAGGGCCGTTGCGCCAGCCTGGATTGATAGGCGGCCAGCCACTTCCGACATCGGCGCCAGCAACGGCAGACCGCCGCGGTCGTCGGTGACTGTCTCGTAGGCGATTGCCGTCACGCCTGAAGCCAGCAAGCCTTTGGTCTGCACCGGATCCGGGGCCAGATGGAGGTAGGTGTAGAGGATCTGGTCCTCGCGCAACTGCACCCACTCATTAGGTTGCGGTTCCTTGACCTTGACGATCATGTCGGATTTGGCAAATACGTCCGAGGCTGAAGCGGCAATGGCAGCACCGGCGGCGCGATAAGCATTGTCGTCGGCGCCGATGCCATTGCCGGCGCCGGTCTCGATCAGCACCTCGTGTCCATGGGCGACATATTCCCGAACTGAGCCAGGGGTCAGGCCGACGCGGTACTCATGATTCTTGATTTCCTTGGGGCATCCGACGCGCATGAGTTGTCCTCTTTCAAGCCATTCAATCATTCCTGCAATATGAGCAGTCTTTCATGAAACGCTTCGCATGTATTTGCGAAGGCGCTTGCTGAGGCGGCTTATGTTCGATAATGCTTGTCGAAAATGGCTGATTGATCGTAGGATTCACGAAGAATGGCGCTTGATAGGATTGATATCGCTATTCTTGATACTTTGCAGAAGGACGGTCGCATGCCCAATGCGGCCTTGGCGGAGAAAGTGGGATTGTCTCAATCCGCCTGCTCCAGACGGCTCGACAATCTGGAGCGGTCGGGCACGATCAGAGGCTACCACGCCCAACTTTCCAACGCCGCGCTGGGACACCAGACGACCGTGATCGTGCACATATCGCTTTCAGGCCAATTCGAGAAGACCCTGTCGGACTTCGAGGCTGCAATCAAGCGCTGCCCCAACGTGCTTTCATGCTACCTCATGTCGGGCGAATATGACTATATTCTTCGCATTGCCGCCAAGGATCTCGCCGACTACGAACGCATCCACAAGGAATGGCTGTCGGCGATGCCGCACGTCACCAAGATCAATTCTTCCTTCGCCCTGCGCGAGATCATCGATCGCACCGCCCTCGGCTTGAAGCCGGACCTGGCCTGACCGAGATGTGAAGGCTCAAGCTGAGGCCTCCGTCACAATGCGGTCCATCGGGATATCGTGTTCCTGCGGATATATGGTCGGGATGCGCTGCAACTCGTAGCCTATGCCGATCACAAGAGGTTTGAACGGCATTGCTGCCAGTGTGCGGTCGAAAAAGCCTCCGCCGTAGCCAAGCCGGTAGTTTCTGGGGTCGACCCCCACGATCGGCGAGATGACGACGTCGGGATAGACCGACTCGCCCTCGGCAGGGATCGGAATGTTCCAAACGCCCTTTTCCAGGCGGTCTCCGGACTTGTATGCCTTGAAAACAAGAGGCTGGCCCTTGTCTACGACGATAGGCAGCGAGGTTCGCCCGCCGCGCGCGTTGATACTTTCCATCCATGGCCGGAGATCGGGCTCGCCTCGAAACGGCCAGTAGATACTGACCATCCGCCCGGCAGGATCGCCGATCATGCGGTCGAGGCCTTCGGCAATATTTGCAGACATCTCCGAACGGGTGTCGGCGGAAACAGCAAGGCGGGCCGCGATAAGGCGTTCGCGCTCCGCCTTGCGCCACTGGCGGATTTCCGCCCAGTCCGTCAAAGCCGCCGGATCGTCGCTGCCGCTCATACCCATTCTCCGTTGCCATGCTGATCTACATTAGGCTCATAGTGGCGCAATGTGTGTCGTTTGACGATATTGATCGGTCACCTTGTTTGCTTTTTTTGCCTCAGCCATGGCGCCTATGTGTAATTTTTCGGCAGTTGCAAGGCAGCTATGGCCGTCTGCCGCGATATGCGCTAACCAAAGCCATGCGCTACGTTATTGTTATCGTCAGCCTGGCTTTTCTGATCATATGGGACGGCCTCTACAATGATGGCCGCTATCTCGACTATTCGGTCAGAAGCGTGAAGAACGTGGTACGAATGGTCACGGGCTGATCCAACCGGCCTGAAGCGCCGGGCTGGCGGCGCGACATCCTGCCGGTTGACGCCACAATGGGTCTGGACCAAAACGCCCGTCATTCGAATCCCGGCTTTCGATTCACCCGACCGGCCGTTGCCTTGTCCACCAGGAGACCGAGTTGATACGGCACATCGTGTTCTTCAGCGTGAAGCCCGCCGTCGATATCGAAACCGTGCGCTCCGGTTTGATGGAACTCGGCCGCATTCCTCACTCCCGCCATTTCGAGGTGACCGTCAACCGCAAGGTCGACCTGTTCAGCAATGACATCGATATCGTCGTCTATGCTGAATTCGATGACGAAGCGGCTTTGAGCGCTTTCAAGGCCGACCCGATCTATGCCGCGACGACGGATGTCGTGAAGCCCTTGAGGGAACTGCGTTTCTCGGCTGATGTGGTCGCGCTGGCCTGACTTGCGGTCATTCTGACCTCAATCGGTTTCTTTCGCCGGTTTCGCATCGCGGCTCGACATTTTTCGGCGCACCAATTTCATCAGGTTCCAGATGGCCGGTCTGCTTTTGACATAGGCTTTAAACTTGGCGTTCAGTTGAAGGCCGAATGCGAAGGCGTGCCCTTTCAAGGTCAGCGGGAGAAGAACCTCCGCGTGCTGGATTTCAATGTCGCACCATTGGCGCTTGTAAGGTTCGTCACCGACGGAAAAGTCATATATTGCAAAGCCTTGCTCGCATGCTTCCCGAATGTTCTCGAAGAACAGGAACCCGCCGGGGCTCACAGAGGCAAGATCGTCGTCGGCGATCGACCCGAATTCGCATATGAGACGGTTTTCGCAGCGACTTGAGCCGGTAATCGCCCGGAATTTTCCGGCTACCTCCAATCCATGCAGCATGAAACGCGGCACAGGCTGCGTCAATGCGCTGGCGAAAAGGCGATAGAAGAATGCGCGCACCCGGGCGTCGGCGAAAACATTCGCAATACCGGCCTTCCTGAAACGCGCTTCCTTCATGGCGAAGAATGCATCCAGCAAGGCGCGCGTCTCGTCGGGCGTTTTCGCTTCGATCCTGCGATAAGGTCCTGCAGCATCGAATTTGCGGCTCTGTGAGCGATATTTCCGACGTTTGCTGTTGCCGTTGAAGCGTTCCAGCGTTGCGTCGAAGCCGCCGGAGAGGTTCCCCGCCAGCGAAACATTCGGGCTGTTGAAGCTTGGAAAAGCAAGGAGAGGATTGAGCTTGCGATCCAGTTCGGGGAGCAGGCGGTCCAAGGTTACAACGTCAATGTCGGACCGGCTTCTCGAAATTGCATCCAGGAGAGGGATCAGGGATCGAGGCGTCGCGTTCGGCAGCCATTCAAGGGCAGTTGCGGGGAAATTGCCGTTGGCATGCCGCCCACCCATGAATTGCGCAACCCGGAAAGGGCCGATAGATACGACCTCCAACGGCAGTGCGAGGATGGCGCCATTATCAGCATACAGGGTGGCGATGATGGCGTCGGGCTTGCATTCGGAAACCCAATTGGAAACCCATAACGCACTTTGAGCCGGACCGAAGATCGCCGTCCGGCACAATTCTTCATAGCCGGCCATGGCATTCATGGATACGGGTTGCGCCGACGCAGTCATGCGCGCCACCGATGAGGCTGCCTTCATCGCAGTCTGCGTCGGTTCGTCCAACCTCGCCATTGACGAGGCAACATCAATCATCCGTCAGCCCGTGGGCCATAGCGCCAGCGCCTGTTTGCCAGTGTCGGCTTTCGTGGCAACCCTATGGGAAAAAGATAAATGAAAGGATGATGCCGACAGAATTGCAAATTCAACCGCGGGCTAGGGCAAGGACTAGCTTTTTTGCCTTGGCTCCGTGAGCATCCACTTGATGATCACCATGGCCGGAAGAATCCAGAGCAGGCCGCTGATCAGAAAGAATAGAAGATGAGCTATTGGACCGGACTGCGAAAGCTGCGCCACGGCCACGATCGTGGCAACCAACGCATACAGGACTACGAGGGTGACCAGAAGGACGGTTCCGATGAGTTTCTTCAGTCGAATGGGCATATAAGCGTCTCGGTTGCCAGTCCCGATTAAAGTGTGACGGGAGGTTAGGCAACCTGTCGCGCCCGGCGCGACTGCGTGCCGCGCCACCCGGACTTGCCATGGAGAGCGCCATGGTACACCAATCCGCGCTTCGAGCCGTTGGAGAATGGTATGGTTGTCGGCGCTGATCGCATATCGCCCGTCGCGGGCAGGGATCACGACCTGCGCGCTCGCGCGCTGATCCGAGGCTGGCTATATGCGATCCTGCTGGTGCTGTTCACACTGATCCTCGTCGGTGGTGCAACGCGAATGACCGGGTCCGGCCTGTCGATCACGGAATGGAAGCCTATCCATGGCGTTATCCCGCCGCTCAACGATGCCGATTGGCAGGAAGAATTCCTGAAATACCAGCAAATCCCGCAATTCAGCCAAATCAACCAGAGCATGACGGTTGATGCGTTCAAGTCGATCTTCTGGTGGGAGTGGGCGCATCGCCTGCTCGCGCGGGGAGTGGGCTTTGTGTTTGCGCTGCCGCTGATCTTCTTTTGGGCGACGCGCCGCATCGAACGAGGTCTTGCGCCGAAGCTCGTCGGCATATTGGCGCTGGGCGGGCTGCAAGGCGCCATCGGCTGGTGGATGGTGGCTTCCGGCCTTGTCGAGCGTGTTTCGGTAAGCCAGTACCGGTTGGCAATCCATTTGACGATCGCGTCACTGATTTTTGCTGCCACAATGGTGGTGGCGCGTGGCTTGGCGCCCCACTCGGAGCCAGCCGCCGACCACACGACACAACGTGTTGCGGGCGTCCTGTTGTTGTTGGCGCTGGTCCAAATCTATCTCGGCGGGCTGGTCGCCGGCCTTCACGCCGGTCTGAGCTACACGACATGGCCCTTGATGGACGGCAAGATCGTTCCTGACGACCTGCTTCTCATCGAGCCGGTTTGGCGCAACTTCTTCGAGAGCCCGAAGACGGTTCAGTTCATCCACCGGGTAGGGGCCTACACTTTGTTCGCCGTGGCGCTTTGGCATGCGATATCCACGCGCCTGCGCTTGCCGGGCACGACGCACGCGCGGCGCGCGGCTCTGTTGTTCGTGCTGATCCTGGCACAGGCCGCCATCGGCATTTCGACGCTGGTTATGCAGGTGCCGCTGCATCTGGCGCTGACGCATCAAGGCTTTGCGCTGGTGGTGTTGGGCTTTGCGGCTGCGCATTGGCGTGGCATGAAGGGGGCATATCCTCTGCCGGGAGAGAGCGGGCTCAGAAGCCGCGCCTGACCTGCCTGATGGCGGCGGCAACGGCCAGCTCGCGGTTTTCGTCGCGAATGTTGCCGTCCTCACGATGCCACGCCGCGGACAGGCATCCATAGGCGAAAGCGTAGTCGAGCAAGCGGCGAGGGTCCTGCTTCATCGTGCGCGAGAATGTCTCGGCCATGCCGGCAATGCGTTCAGGCGCAAGGCAGAGATCGTCGCGATCCAGCGGATTGTAGAACAAGTTCGCGGCGTCGAAGCCTGGATCGCCAAGCACGCCCTTGGGATCGATGGCTAGCCAGCCGCGCGGTCCGAACAGGATGTTGTCGTGGTGGAGGTCGCCGTGAAGAGGGAGCGCGCCGCAGGGGGCGTCCAAAAGGCGCTGCGCAACTGTGACAGCCTCGACATAGGGCGCCGAATCTTCCGCTAAGCGGTCTTGTCCCGCCTTTGCAAACAGACTGGAAAACCGTTCGGCGAGCGGCTGCAGGGCGGCCGGAGGCGCATCTTCGCTCGACGCATGAAGCCGTTGCATGATGTCCGCCGCGATGTCGGTCGCCACAATGTCGCTTTGCTCGTCGAGGTTCTCGGAAAGATGGCGTTCACCGGCAAATTCGAGAAGCATGCGATTGCCGTCTTGGCCCAGAAGGCGCACCAAGCCGTTGCCGCGTCGCCACGCAAGCAGATGCGCACCGCGCAACTCGTCTTGCATGTCGTCGAACAGCTTCACGTCCTTGACGACGGCAATAGAGCCGTCGTCGCGTGCTACTTTCCAGATCAGGCTGCTGAAGGTCTCGTCCAGCAGATCGGCGCTCGCGATTTCCCACTGACGTGGAAAAGTCGGCGGTTCCCTCAATGTTTGAGGCCAAGCATCAGGTCGAGATTCTGCACCGCTGCACCCGACGCGCCCTTGCCGAGATTGTCGTAGACGGCAATCAAAAGCGCCTGCGCCCGGTTGTCGTTGGCGAACACATGGACCTTCATGCGGTTGGTGCCGTTATAGCGTTCCGGATCGATGTCAGGCGCGCGCTCAAGTTGCTGGAAGGGTGCTACTTCGACCACGCCGCCATCAATGGCGGCAAAGTGGTCGGCGATTGCTGCGTGCAGGTCGGCTCCCGTCGGCACGTAGTCAAGCGCGCCAAGCTGCAATGGCACGACGGTAACCATGCCTTGCGCAAAATTGCCAACGGCCGGCTGCATGATCGGATCGTGCGAAAGACCTGCATAGGTTTTGATTTCGGGCACATGCTTGTGCTCGAGCGTGAGACCATAAGGCAGGAATTCGGAAGCGCTTTCGCCCTTGGCAACATAATCTTCGATCATGGTACGGCCGCCGCCGGAATAACCGGTGATACCGTTGATAGTGATCGGGAAATCCGCCGGCAAAAGTCCGCCGGAGACCAAAGGCCTCAGTGTCGCAATCGGGCCTTGCGGCCAGCAACCTGGATTGGCCAACCGCTTCGCTGAAGCGATCCTGGCTGGCTGATCCTTGTCCATCTCGGCGAAACCGTATTCCCAGCCCTCGGCCACGCGATGCGCCGTCGAGGCATCGATCACGCGCGTAGTGTCGTTTTCGATGAGCGACACGCTTTCACGCGCGGCGTCGTCCGGCAGGCACAAAATCGCGATGTCGGCGGCATTGAGGAATTCGGCTCGCGCGGCCTTTTCCTTGCGGCGTTCAACCGGAACCGAAATGATATCGAGGTCCTGGCGCTCGGCCAGCAGCGTCCTGATCTGGAGCCCGGTCGTGCCATGTTCGCCGTCGATGAAGATTTTCGGTTTCATTTTCCGTCGTTCCGCTTGAATACCGCCTTCAGCCTAGATGCCTTGGCCTTGGTTGATGTTGTTTGCGCCCTCCTGAATTCGTGCCTTGCGTTCGGCAAGAAGCCCAAGATAGTGCATCGCCACCATGGAACCGGCGATGGCAGTTATATCGGCGTGATCGTAAGCGGGCGCAACCTCTACGATGTCCGCGCCGACAATATCGATCTGGGCCAGTTGCCGCAGGGTCGAAAGAATCTTGGCTGAAGACGGCCCGCCCGCGACCGGCGTACCCGTCCCCGGTGCAAAGGCAGGATCAAGGCAGTCGATGTCGAAAGTTAAGTACGTCTTTCGACCGCCGGTGCGCTCCACGATCGCATAGGCGATATCTGCAGCGCGCATCTCTTCGATTTCGTGTCCGTGCAGGATCTTGATGCCGAACGTTTCCGGTGCATGGGTGCGGATGCCGATCTGGATCGAACGATCTGGATCGATGATGCCTTCCTTTACGGCGCGGCCGACAAACGAGCCGTGGTCGATGCGCTTGCCGTCATCAGGCCACGTGTCCTGATGGGCATCGAACTGCACCATGGCGAGAGGGCCGTGGATGGCGGCATGCGCCTTGAGCAGCGGCCAGGTGATGAAGTGGTCGCCGCCCAAGGTGAGCAGGAAGGCGCCGGATTTCAGGATCTTGGCTGCTTCGCGCTCGATAGTGGCCGGTGTCTTGTTGTGATTGCCGCTGTCCAGCAGGCAGTCGCCGTAGTCCACCACGGCGAGGTTTTCGAACAGATCGCGTGAGAAAGGATATTGCGGGTCGTTATCCAGAATGGCCGACGCGCGGCGAATCGCTTGCGGCCCGAAGCGGGCGCCAGGACGGTTGGTGACGGCAGCATCGAACGGAATGCCCCAGACCACGGCGTCCGCGCCCCTGGTATCCTTGGTGTACTTGCGCCGCATGAAGGACAGCGCTCCGGCATAGGTTGGCTCCGAGGCTGCGCCCATCTTGGTGCGGGCAGTAAAGGCGTGGTCGATGTTCTTGTTAGGCATCGCGGATCCTCTGCTTCGTTGTCGGGGTGCAACAACTACAGAAGCGACGGGGAACTTGCCACCCTTCGCGGACGAGATGGAGAGGGCTCGCGGCTTCCGGCAAGGCGGTGGTAGGCTCGGTATCGGTGGAGTCGGAGAAGTGAGATGCCGATGTCGGGTTCAAATAGTGCTGCTGTTGCCGGCCCCGATGCGACCACGGACGCCGTTGCCAAACCGGCGGCCTTGCGCCGCACGAAGTTCATCGCCACAGGTGTATTGGTCCTCTGCGTCGCCGTTTTCGCTGTTGCGAAATCGCTCGAAGGGCGCTTTCCCTGCATGCGTCTTGTGGCAGCATTTGCCGAAGCAGCCACCATCGGTGGCCTAGCCGACTGGTACGCGGTCGTGGCGCTGTTCAAGCGGCCGCTTGGGCTGCCGATCCCGCATACGGCGATTATTCCGGCCAACCAGGCCCGGATAGCGGACAACCTTGGCCGCTTCATAGAAGTTAACTTTCTAACGCCCGGTCCAGTACGCGAAAAGCTCAAGGAAGTGGACTTTGCCGCACTTGTGGCCGACTGGCTGGTGGACGAGCGGCGCTCTGCCGGCCTGTCGCGCTTCGTGGGCAGGCTGGTGCCGCAAATGCTCTCGGCCATCGAGCAGTCGGGCCTTCGCGAGTTTGCAAGCAAGCGTATGCTGGATGAACTCGAAAAAGTGCAGGTGGCACCACTTGCGGCGGATTTGCTTTCAGCGTTCACCGACGATCGCGGTCACCAGAAACTGTTCGATGAATTCATCCGTGCCGTGGCCAAGTTTCTCAATGACGAGCGGGCGCTGGAGGTCATGCGTGAGAAAATCCACGACGAACTGCCGACGGTCTTCAACCTGTTTCGTGCAGACGCCTATCTCTTGAAGAAGATTGTCGCTTCGGCCGGTTCCCTTCTTGAGGAAGTCAACGCTGACGAGCACCACCCGCTAAGGGAGGAGTTCGACCACTTCGCTCGTCGTTTGATCGAACGGCTGAAGACTTCGAAGGACTACGCAAGGCGGGCAGAGAGGCTGAAGCAGGACCTGCTGGCGCGCCCGGAAATACGTGATCTTGCCGTGACCATGTGGGGAAGCCTGCGCGCCTTCATCGAACAGGACGCCAAGAGCCGGAGCGGCGCGGTTCACTCCCATCTCGCCAACATGTTCGTCGATGTCGGTCGCCATCTGGCCCGCGATCCACAGATAAGGGCCGACATGAACGCAGGGTTCGTCGTTGCGCTGGCATCTTTCATAGAAAACCAGAAGAGTGGTGTTTCGAGCTTTGTCGCCGATCAGGTGAAGCGTTGGGACCTTGCTCAACTCACCAGGCTGATTGAACTGAACATCGGCAGGGATCTCCAATACATCCGCTTCAATGGCATGATCATCGGCGGCATGGCCGGATTGGTTCTGTACTCTCTCGAACATCTTTTTGCCGCCAATTGACCATGCGGCCGTGTGGTCTATGTTCTGTTACGTGACGCCGCGCCCGGCCGTTCATCGGAGGTACGTTCATGGCCCAGCAAGACAACCCCCAATCGTTCCTGGATATGTTCACCAAGTTCGGGCGTGACCTTAAGATGCCGGGCGTCGACGTCGATGCCATCCTTGACCATCATCGCAAGAACCTGGAAGCGCTGGAGCAGTCAGCCAAGGCATCGGCTGCCGGAGCGTCGTCCCTGTTTGCCCGGCAGCGGGAGATGCTGCAGGAAACGCTCAGCGAAATCACCGACATGGCGCAGAACTACAAGGTGCCGGGCAGTGCGCAGGACGTTGTGGCCAAGCAAACCGAGTTTGCCCGCAAATCTTTCGAGACCGCCGTAAAGAATGCCAGCGAGGTTGCCGATTTGGTCAAGAAATCGGGAACCGAATCGGTCGATATCCTGCGCGGGCGAATCAAGGACGCTCTTCAGGAAATTCGGCAAGGCTATGATAAATCGAAGTAGCGGTTCGGTTTCTTCCGCCCAGTGTAGGTGTGTATTAAAGTGCCGACCATTGCGGCGCTGTGACTGCCTTGAGATTTACGGAAAATTTGCATGACTGGGAAACCACCGACCTTTGATGAACTCAAGGCTATGGTCGGACAGAAGTTGGGTGCGTCGGGGTGGACGGTAGTCGATCAGTCGCGCATCGATCAGTTCGCCGATTGCACCGGTGATCATCAATGGCTGCACACCGACCCGGAGCGGGCGCGGCGGGAAAGCCCGTTGCGTGTGACCATTGCGCACGGTTACCTCACGCTCTCCATTGTCGGCGCGCTTTGCCAGGATATGGGCGTCATCCCGGAGAATACGCGCGCCGCCTTCAATTATGGCCTCGACAAGGTTCGATTTCTTGCCCCGGTCAGGGTTGGCTCGCTGGTGCGCCTGCATGCCACGCTGCTATCGGTAGAAGATAAGGGGCCGGGCCAGTATCTGATGAAATTCTCCAATTCGATCGAGATCGAAGGCGAAGAAAAGCCCGCTTTGATCGCGGAAACGCTGGTTATGTTCTACGAGCGACGCAAGAAGGCCGTTGCCTGACCGGATTTCGCTGCGGCTATTCAGCGTCGATCTGGTTTTGCGGCGCTGCTTTCTCGAAGGCAGGCAGAGCTATACAGGCGGCATGAATTCGATTGATGGTCGGATAAGGGCTCATATCCACCTTGAAGCGGGCATTGTTCACCACCTGTGCGGCCAGGCAAATGTCAGCCAGGCCGGGCGTCTCGCCGTGGCAGAACTTTCCGGTTTCTTGCGATGAAGAGAGTATTTTTTCAAGTGGCTGGAAGCCTTCGTTCACCCAGTGGCGGAACCAGTTGATGACGTCTTGATCACCAGCATTGAACACGGTGCGCAGGCTGGTCAGAACGCGCAGATTGTTTACCGGATGGATATCGCACGCGATCATTTGCGCCAGCATCCTGACGCGTGCGCGGCCGCTAGCATCCTTTGGCAGAAGTGCAGGCTCCGGCACCACTTCGTCGAGGAATTCAATGATCGCCAGCGACTGCACCAGCAGCGTGCCATCGTTCCAGATCAGTGCTGGGACCAGTCCCTGAGGATTGACTGACAGATAGGCCGGTTCAAGATGTCCCCCGTGACGCAGATGGTGCGGCACGTAGCGATATTGCAGGCCTTTCATTTCCAGCGCGATGCGCACCCGGTACGATGTCGACGACCGATAGTAATTGTGCAGTATGATCTCGCTCATCACGCTTCGCCGATATTCATGTTGCTGCCGATTCCCCCGATTTGCCGCTGTAAGCATGCTCCGGTTGGCCACGAAGCATGGCGGATCGCATTTGTGCCCTGTCGGTGATGCTAGATTCGTCCTATTTGCTCGTCGGGGCAAGAACCGCACTGGTCCAATCCCGTGCATTCGTTGAAAAATGCAACGCACCGCTTTGCCGTGCCTTGCATCGCCTTTGGATGCGGTCTACGCCCTTTGCGCTTTAGTTAGGATTTGTCCGACCATGCTTGACATCAAGTGGATTCGCGAGAACCCCAAGGCCCTTGCCGATGCGTTGAAGAAGCGCTCGTGGTCCGATGCCGATGCGCAATCGACGGTTGAAGCTCTCGTTGCCAAGGATGAGGCGCGCCGGGCGCATGTCCTGGAATTGCAGCAGGCACAGGAGCGCCGCAACGCCGCCTCGAAGGAAATCGGCAAGGCGATGGCTGCCAAGGATGCCGCTTTGGCCGACAGGTTGAAGGCGGAGGTCAGCGAGATCAAGACGCTGATCCAGGATGGCGAAGCCGAAGAGCGTCGGCTGGACAAGGACCTCAACGACACATTGGCCGTCCTCCCGAACGTGCCGCTGGAGGATGTTCCCCTCGGCAAGGACGAGCATGACAATGTCGAAACCCGCAAGGTCGGCAAGGTCGGTCCGCGGCCAAACTGGGTGCGGGAGCATTTCGAGATCGGCGAAACACTCGGCATGATGGATTTCGAGCGGGCGGCCAAGCTCGCCGGCTCGCGCTTCACGGTGCTCAAGGGGCAGTTGGCGAGGCTTGAGCGGGCCCTTGGCCAGTTCATGCTCGACCTGCACACGACGGAACACGGCTATACGGAAGTGCAGCCGCCACTGATGGTGCGCGACGAGGTGCTGTATGGCACCGGACAGTTGCCGAAGTTCGAGGAGGATCTTTTCTTCGTGCCTCACGGTGAGGGCAGGTTGGGACTGATCCCCACCGCCGAGGTGCCGTTGACGAACCTTGTGCGCGAGGAGATCACCGGGCACGACAAGCTGCCGCTAAGGTTGACGGCACTCACGCCGTGCTTCCGCTCTGAAGCGGGTTCAGCCGGCCGCGATACGCGCGGCATGTTGCGCCAGCACCAGTTCTACAAGGTCGAACTTGTATCGATCACCGATGCCGAGAGTTCGATTGCCGAACATGAGCGCATGGTGGGTTGCGCCGAGGAAGTCCTGAAGCGGCTCGGCCTGCCGTTCCGCACCGTGACGCTATGTACTGGCGACATGGGTTTTGGTGCGCGCAAGACCTACGACATCGAGGTTTGGCTGCCCGGCCAGAACACCTATCGCGAAATCTCGTCCTGCTCCGTCTGCGGCGATTTCCAGGCGCGGCGCATGAATGCCCGTTACAAGGACAAGGATGGCAAGGGCAATCTGTTCGTCCATACGCTGAACGGTTCGGGCGTTGCCGTTGGCCGCGCTCTTATCGCTGTCATGGAGAACTATCAGAATGAGGATGGCAGCATCACCATTCCGGACGCGTTGCGGCCCTACATGGGCGACCTTGAGAAGATCGAAGCGAGATGATGCGCATTCTGCTGACCAATGACGACGGCATTCACGCGGAAGGCCTGGAGTCGCTGGAGCGCATCGCGCGAACGTTGTCGGATGACGTGTGGGTGGTCGCACCGGAGACCGACCAATCCGGCTATGCGCATTCGCTTTCGATTTCCGACCCGCTGCGGTTGAGGCAAATCGGAGATAAGCATTTCGCTGTACGCGGCACGCCGACCGATTGCGTCATCATGGGCGCACGCAAGATCTTGCCCAACCTGCCGGATCTGATTCTGTCGGGCATCAATTCGGGCGCCAACATCGCCGACGACGTAACCTATTCGGGCACCGTCGCCGGAGCCATGGAAGGGGCCTTGCTCGGTATCCGCTCGATAGCGCTCAGCCAGGCCTACAGCTATGCCGGCGAAGACAGGATCGTTCCTTACGAGACGGCGGAGGCGTTGGCGCCAGCCCTGCTGAAGAAACTCATTGCCGCTCCGCTGCCGAACGGCGTGCTGCTCAACGTCAATTTCCCGAACTGCACGCCGGAAGGCGTGGAAGGCACTGTTATCACTTCGCAAGGCAAAATGATCCACAGCCTGTGGATCGACGAGCGCCGCGACGGCAGGGGTTTGCCGTACTACTGGTTGCGTTTCGGGCGCGAACAGCAAGAAGGCAAGGTGGGAACCGACATTCACGCCATGCACAACAGGCTGATTTCAGTGACGCCGCTACAACTCGACCTCACCGCATACGAAATCCGGGATCAACTGACCAAGGCTCTTGCATGATTGTTGATGAACGCGAGGGGTTTGCCGCCTTTCTTTTGCGCCTGCGTGGCAAGGGTACCGTTCCAAAGGCGCTTATCGCTGCCATTGAGGCGACGCCGCGTCGTGGTTTCCTGGCTGCGCAGTTCGGCAACATTGCCTGGAGCGATCGGATGGTGCCGATCGAGTGCGGAGAGGCGATCGAGGGAGCCGACATCCAGACCGCGATCATCGCCGCCATGGCTGTGGACCCCAGCCACCGCGTGCTGGAGATCGGCACCGGCTCGGGATATACGGCCGCCGTGCTGTCGCGGCTTGCGGCGCGCGTCGTGACCGTCGAGCGCTTCAAGACGCTCGCCGAGCAAGCCCGCCAGCGTTTCGAGGCGCTTGGCATTACCAATGTCATCGTTCGCCATGCCGACGGATCGAACGGACTGCCGAACGAAGGACCGTTCGACCGCATCGTGGTGTGGGCTGCTTTTGAAAGCCTGCCGCGTTTCTTGCTCGACCAGCTTTCCAGCGGTGGCGTGGTAATCGCGCCGATAGGACCGGAAGAGGGCGAGCAGGTGGTGGCAAAACTCACCAAGGTTGGTAGCCGGTTCGAGCGCGAAGATATCGGCATTGTGCGGCTTCAGCCCCTTGTGCCGGGCATCGCTGCCGTCATCTGATCAGAACATTTAAGAAAATTTTCGACTGAATCTAACGGCTTAACCGACCGGTAACATTAACGCGCTTTAATCCGGCGTAGTTTGTTCCGGGTCTGTGCGGGTCAGTGCGATGCAATTCAGTATTTTGAAGGCTAGTGGGCGCAACCTGGCGCGAGGCTGCGCCATTTTCGTCATTGTTGCGGCGTCATCCGGGTGCAGTTCGCAGGTGTCGCGTTTCTCCGATGGTCTGGATGGCATCACGACTGCCTCCACCGCCGACCAGCGTCCAGTTTTCAGCGGGCAGGATTCCCAGGCTTATCCTGGAGACGTGGCTGCCCAGCCTGCTCCGATGACCAACGGTGGCTATGGTTCGGGTTCAGTCGGTCGCACCGCCTTGCAGCCGGTGTCGTCGCAGCCGCTCCCGCCGCCGGCACAGGCGTCTCCCGTAGCTGTCGCTCCGGTTCGCGTTGCCGCAGCACCTTCAGCGCCCAGCCTCGATCGGACGACAACTGGCACTATCAGGCAGTCTGCGGCCGAAAAGCCATTCAAGTCGGCACAGCCTGACACACGGCTGGCGGATCAGAAGGCTCCTGCACCCGCTAAACAGCAGACGCAGACGGTAGCAGTGCTGCCGCAACAGCCGAAGCTGAAGGATAGCAAGGCCGCAACGCCGATGGATGCGTCCACTGCTAACGATCCGAACCTGAAGAAGGTGGCTGCCGCGTCGACCCCAGGCACCTACACGGTGCAGCAGGGCGATACGCTTTCGGCCATATCGCGAAAGACCGGCGTCGGCGTCGTGGCGCTGAAGCAGGCCAACGGGTTGCAAGACGGGTTGATCCGCGTCGGCCAGAAGCTGACCGTTCCAGGTGCAGGCAGTGCGGGGCCAGCCACCGTTGTTGCGGCAAAGCCGGCTGCAGTCGATCCGGTGAAGACAGCGTCGACGCCGCCAGCCGCACAGCAGACGCAGACACTTACCTCGTACACGCCGCCGAAAAAGGCAGACAAGGTCATCGAGCAGGCCGAGGATGACGTTGCTACGGCCCCGGATTCAACCGGTATCGGCAAGATGCGCTGGCCGGTTCGGGGGCGGGTGATCTCCGGCTTTGGCGGTAATCAGGGTGGCGACGGTATCGACATCTCCGTGCCCAAGGGCACGCCGATCAAGGCAGCGGAAAACGGCGTCGTCATCTATGCCGGCAACGGCCTCAAGGAATTCGGCAACACCGTGCTTGTGCGTCACGAAAACGGGTTGGTGACCGTCTACGGCAACGCCAGCGAACTTTCTGTGACGCGCGGCCAGAAGGTCAAGCGCGGCGAGGAAATTGCTCTTTCGGGAATGAGCGGCAATGCGGCCTCACCGAAGTTGCACTTCGAAATCCGAAAGAATTCCGCGCCGGTCGATCCTTCGACCTACCTCGAATAATCACGATAAACGATAGCGGGCCGCCTGACCTCCAGTCTGGCCCGCTGGCTTGCCCGCTCCGTCAGGGGCGGGCCTTTCAGTTTCAGCCGTCGAGCGACCGACCCAGCTTTCCTGCAAGATCCTGTGTGAACTGCCAGGCCACGCGGCCTGAGCGGCTGCCGCGGGTGGTCGCCCATTCCAGCGCCTCGGCACGCAGGGTTTCGGGCGTCACATCCAGCTTGTGATGGCGGGCATAGCCTTCGACCATATCGAGATAGTCGTCTTGCGAGCATTTGTGGAAGCCGAGCCACAGCCCAAACCGGTCCGACAAGGAAACCTTTTCCTCGATAGCTTCGGACGGGTTGATGGCGGTGGAGCGTTCATTGTCGATCATCTCGCGTGGCAGAAGATGTCGGCGGTTCGACGTCGCATAAAAGATGACATTGTCAGGACGGCCTTCCACGCCGCCTTCAAGTGCTGCCTTCAGGGATTTGTAGGAGGTATCGTCGTGGTCGAACGACAGGTCGTCGCAAAACAATATGAAGCGATAGGACGACGCCTTGAGGATCGACAGAAGCATGGGCAGCGTGTCTATGTCCTCGCGGTGGATTTCGATCAACTTCAACGGCCCCTCAAATTTACCGGAGGTGTTGATGGCGGCGTGCGCGGCCTTGACCAGCGAAGACTTTCCCATGCCGCGGGCACCCCACAAAAGCACGTTGTTGGCCGGAAAGCCGGAGGTGAAGCGTTCGGTGTTTTCCATCAATATATCGCGCACCCGGTCGACGCCGCGGATCAGGCCGATTTCGACGCGATTGACGCTGTGCACCGGTTCGAGGAAACCTGGATCTGCCTGCCAGACAAAACAATCTGCAGCCGAAAGGTCCGTTTTTGGAGGTTGCGGCGGCGCCAGGCGGCTCACCGCTTCAATCAGGCGATCGAGTTTTGCGTTCAAGGAATCTAGGCTGCTGTCGGTCATTTCGATCTTCGATCTTTCGCTTTGCTGGCGCATGAGCGTCTAACATGCGTCAACGGACTGGAAAAGCGCCGGATTCGAGAGTGGATGCGGTTGCAATGGCCGCTTGACCGACTATATTCCGGCCAAATTTCGGGCCGGCTAGCGGCTTTCCTCTCGGTTCAGGAGACTTTGATGTTCGTTACACCGGCATACGCACAAGGCATCGGCGCCTCTCCCGATATGTTTATCAGCATACTGCCGTTCGTCCTGATCTTTGTGGTAATGTACTTCCTGATCATCCGGCCGCAGCGTACGCAGATGAAGAAGCGCGGCGAGATGCTGGCCGCGATTCGTCGCGGCGACACCGTGGTTACCGGCGGCGGCTTCATCGGTAAGGTCACCAAGGTGATCGACGACAACGAGCTTGAGGTCGATCTCGGCGGTGCGAAGGTTACGGCGCTGCGCTCCACCATTGCTGATGTGCGCGTCAAGGGCGAGCCGGTGGCGAACCAGAACGCCAAGAAATAACCGCATTGCAGGCGGAATGCCGCCTGCTCGCCAACAGGTTCTCGATACATGCTCTATTTCTCGCGCTGGAAGACGATTTCGATCTGGGCCGTCGTCCTGCTGGGCGTTTTATTCGCCTTGCCCAACACCTATCCACAGAGCCTGTTGTCGGTAATGCCCGACTGGTTGCCGAAGAGGCAGATGACGCTCGGCCTGGACCTCCAGGGCGGCTCGCACATTCTGCTCAAGATCGATACCAACGATCTGATCAAGGCGCAGTTGGAAAGCGCGCGCGACGAAATCCGCACGCAACTGCGTGATGCCAAGGTCGGCTACACCGGCCTTACCGGCACCGGCAAGGTGGTGCAGGTCCGCATCCGCGACGCAAACCAGATCGATGCCGCCAAGGAAGCGCTAAAATCGCTGACGCAGCCCGTGTCGTCAGGCATGTTCGGCAGCGGCAGCGTGACCGAAATGGAGATGGACGAGCCGGAACCCGGCTTGCTGCGCTTCACCATTACCGATGCGGGGGTCACTTATCGCACGGCAACAGCCCTCAATCAGTCGATTGAAGTGGTCGGGCGCCGCGTTAACGAGCTCGGCACGACGGAACCGGTCGTTCAGCGACAGGGCAACGACCGTATCCTGGTTCAGGTGCCGGGTTTGCAAGACCCGCAGCGCCTCAAGGATATTCTCGGCCAGACCGCCAAGCTGACATTCCAGATGGTCGACCAGTCGGTGCCGGTGCAGGAAGCCATCGAAGGGCGCCCCCCGGCGGGTTCGACGGTGATGTACTCCAAGGACGATCCGCCAATTCCTTATCTCATCGAGAACAGGGTCATCGTCTCGGGCGAAAACCTGGTCGATTCGCAGGCGACCTTCGACCAGCGCACCAACGAGCCGGTGGTTTCGTTCCGCTTCGATTCCAAGGGGGCCTCGCGCTTCGGCCAGGCAACCCAGCAGAATACCGGCAAGCTGTTTGCCATCATCCTCGACAACCACGTTATTTCAGCACCGCGCATCAATGAGCCGATTCTTGGCGGCTCGGGGCAGATTTCAGGCTCCTTCACGCCTCAAAGCGCCAACGATCTGGCCGTTCTGCTGCGTGCGGGCGCGCTGCCCGCGAACCTTACCATCGTGGAAGAGCGCACGGTCGGCCCGAGCCTTGGCGCCGACTCCATCAGCGCCGGCAAGCTCGCTTCCAGCATTGGCGCCGTCCTCGTGATCGTGTGCATGCTTCTGGTGTACGGCAAGCTCGGCCTTATCGCCAACATTGCCCTTGCCGCCAACGTGGCGCTGATCGTGGCCATTCTGACCATGCTTGGAGCGACGCTCACCCTGCCGGGCATTGCCGGTATCGTGCTGACTATGGGTATGGCGGTCGATTCGAACGTCATCATCTTCGAGCGCGTCCGCGAGGAGCGGGCGCAAGGCCGATCGATCGTTCAATCGTTCGACCAGGGCTTCAAGCAGGCACTCGCCACGGTCGTCGACGCCAATATGACGACGTTCATCGTTGCGGTCATCCTGTTCTATATGGGCACTGGCCCGGTCAAAGGGTTCGCCGTTACTCTGGGTATAGGCATCATCACCACCGTCTTCACCGCCTTTACGATGACGCGTTGGCTGGTTGCCGTATGGGTGAGACGGAGCAAGCCCACGGAGTTTCCCAAGGGGCTCGTTCACTATTTACCGCTTGAGCCATCGTTCCCGTTCATGCGCTACCGCAACGTCGGTTTTGCCGTGTCCGGGTTTCTATCGGTCGCGGTCATCGCCATGATGTTCGTGACGGATTTCAACTACGGCGTCGATTTCCGTGGCGGCTCGATGATCGAGATGCAGGCCAAGACCCGCGTCGCCGATGCCGCCGATGTTCGCTCGCGGCTGGAACAACTCAATGTCGGCGACGTTCAAGTGCAGGAATTCGGGAATGAGGGCGACCTCATGGTTCGGGTCGGCGCGCAGGAAGCCGGGGACAATGCCGAGCAATCCACTGTCGACAAGGTCAAATCGGAGTTTGAAAACGATTACGATTTCAGGCGTGTCGAGATCGTTGGGCCGACCGTGTCCAGCGAATTGGCGACCACCGGCGTGATTGGTGTCGTGTTGTCCATGTTTGCACTGCTGGTCTACATCTGGTTCCGGTTCGAGTGGCAGTTCGGCGTCGGCGCAATTGTTTCGACCGCCCATGACGTCATCATGATCGTCGGACTCTATGTGGCCTTGGGCCTTGAATTCAATCTGTCCAGCCTTGCCGCGATTCTCACCGTTATCGGTTATTCGATCAACGACACTGTCGTCATTTATGACCGCATTCGTGAGATGCTGCGCAAGTACAAGAGAATGCCGATCGAAGACGTTATCAATATCGCGTTGAACCATACGATGTCGCGCACCATCTTGACCGGTTTGACAGTGCTGCTGGCATTGTTTGCGCTCTACATCTACGGCGGCGAGGTGATCTCGTCCTTCGTGTTCGCCATCATCATCGGTGTGTTTGTCGGCACCTACTCGTCCGTGTTTATCGCAGGCCCAATGCTGATCCTGTTCAAGCTGAGGCCTGAGGTGTTTGGCGAGGACGCCGGGGCGAAGAAGGCCACGTTGCCAGCGGCGACACCTGCGACCAAGGCCTGACGACCGTGTCGTACAGGTAGGGCTGACCGGCGATAGAAATGGCACGGGGCATCATTATCCGCGAGGCACATTTCCCAGGCCGTGCGCCGATCGAGGCGTACGGCAATGGCGGCTTTCGCTTCGCAGAGATGTCGCACCGAGGCTCGATCCTGTGCCTGCCTTCGGGTATCCATGGTTGGGAACCTGCCGACAAACTGGCATTGACGGTCGAAGACTTCGGCAAGCTTTTCGCCGAAGCGAGCGGGATCGAGATATTGCTGTTTGGCATGGGAGCCGATCTGCGACCCTTGCCCGCCGCGCTCCGCAGTGCGTTCAAGGCGGCTGGCATTTCCTCAGATCCGATGTCCACGGGGGCTGCCGTGCGAACTTACAATGTTCTCCTTGCCGAGGATCGCGCGGTGGCCGCTGCACTCATTGCAGTCGACTGACGGACATGGGGGAAAACGCACAGTTCGTCATGGATACGGTGCGGCGCGCCGACCACGACCGTTATCTTTCCGCCCTCTATGCACCGCACGACAAGCGAAATGCCTTGTTCGCGCTCTATGCCTTCAACGCTGAAATCGCCTCGGTGCGCGACAGGATACGCGAAGCGCTGCCTGGTGAGGTGCGGTTGCAATGGTGGCGCGATACGCTTGCCGTGCCGGCGAACCGGGATGAAACAGGCCAGCCGATAGCGGATGCGCTGAAGACGGTGATTGCTCAATATGGGTTGCCATTGTCGGCTTTTGAAAACTATTTGGAAGCGCGCATCTTCGATCTTTACAACGATCCGATGCCGTCGCGCACGGATCTTGAAGGCTATTGCGGCGAGACGGCCTCGGCGCTGATCCAGCTTGCCGCCATGATTCTCGATCCTGCCGAGGCGCCGCGTTTCGCTGAACTGGCCGGCAGGGCAGGGTGTGCGCAGGCGATCATTGGGCTTGTGCTCCTGCTGCCGCTTCACCGGGCGCGGGGTCAATGCTACATCCCTGCTGACATCCTTGCAGCGGTTGGATCGTCGACGCAGGAATTCCTTGGCGGAGACGGCGGGCAAGGTGCGTCTCACGCCATGGATGCGATGATTGCGCTGGCGCGAGAACATTTGGCGGCATTCGAAAAGGGCGCTGCGGCGTTGCCCGTTACATTGCGCCCTGCTTTTCTACCCGTCGCCGTTTCAGCGGCTTTTCTTGAAAAGATGTCAGGGAACGAGCGCGCCTTGATGAAAGGCGGCATCAGGCTTTCGCTTGCCCGCCGCCATTGGCTGCTTTGGCGCCGCGCCATATACGGCTGGTAGCCCGACGGCTCTTTTGTGCCTATTCCGCTGCTTCGGCGGTAGTGGCGAGGCCAAGCCATTTGCGGCAGTCGGCCAGTGCTTGCGCGGTCATTGCGCGCTTCTTGGCGACGGTCTTTTCCTTGCCACGCAGTCGCTTGCCGTCGACCTTGGGCGCTTCCATGGGCGGAAACAGGCCGAAATTCACATTCATCGGCTGGAAAGAGCGCTTGCCCGGCTCATCGTCGGAAACGATGTGGCCGCCAGTGATGTGATTAAGCAGTGCGCCGAATGCGGTGGTCACGGGCGGCACGGAGAAAGGCTGCCCCAACCGTTCGGCTGCGGCGAAGCGGCCTGCCAGGAGGCCGATGGCAGCACTCTCGACGTAGCCTTCGCAACCTGTGATCTGTCCGGCAAAGCGCAGGCCAGGGCGGATTTTCAGTTGCAGTGAGCCATCGAGCAACTCCGGAGAGCTGATATAAGTGTTGCGGTGCAGGCCTCCGAGCCGCGCAAACTCCGCATTTTCGAGCCCTGGAATGGTGCGGAATATGCGAACCTGTTCGGCGTGCTTCAGCTTGGTCTGGAAACCGACCATATTGTAGAGTGTGCCCAGCGCGTTGTCCTGGCGCAATTGCACCACAGCGTAGGCCTTGACCGCCGGATTGTGCGCGTTGGTGAGCCCCATCGGTTTCATCGGGCCGTGACGCAGCGTCTCCGGGCCGCGTTCGGACATCACTTCGATCGGCAGGCAGCCATCGAAATAGGGCGTGCCTTCCCATTGTTTGAATTCGGTCTTGCCGCCGTCAATCAGCGCCTGGACGAAGGCATCGTATTGGGCCTTGTCCATCGGGCAGTTGATGTAGTCCTTGCCCGTGCCGCCTGGCCCGACCTTGTCGTAGCGCGACTGGAACCAGGCGACGTCCATGTCGATCGTATCGAAATGGACGATGGGAGCGATTGCGTCGAAGAAAGCAAGTGCATCTGCGCCGGTAGCCTCGGCGATTGACTTGGCCAATGTTGGCGCGGTCAGCGGGCCGGTGGCGATGATGGTCTGGTCCCATTCCACCGGCGGCAGCCCCGAAATTTCCTCGCGTACGATGGTGACCAGAGGGTGGGCTTCCAGCCGCGCCGTCACCGCTTGCGAGAAACCGTCGCGATCTACCGCGAGCGCGCCGCCGGCCGGCACCTGATGTGCATCGCCTGATGCTATGATGAGCGAGCCGGCGAGCCGCATTTCGGCATGGAGAAGACCGACAGCGTTGGTTTCGGCATCGTCGGAGCGGAAGGAGTTTGAGCAGACGAGTTCAGCCAGCCCTTCGGTCTTGTGTGCGTCCGTGCCGCGGACCGGCCGCATTTCGTGCAGCACGACGGGAACGCCGACTTCTGCCGCTTGCCACGCTGCCTCCGATCCGGCGAGGCCGCCGCCGATGATGTGAATGGGCTTCATGCTCATATGTGTCGAATTAGTCCTTTGGCCGCCTGAATGCAATCGAGGCAGTTAATCCGGCCGGTGCCCGACAAATGCCGCCCACAAACGACAACACCCGCCGGGGGAGGATCCGGCGGGTGTCGTGTTGTTGGCCGATCCAGGGAGGAGAGGATCGACCATATCGTCATTGCCGGGGAGGACGGCACCGACGAAACCGTTTCGCCAATCAAAGAGGACGAAGCTCTTGTTGTTAACAACGCCCGCCGAGGGAGGAGGTTCGGCGGGCGTCGTTTTGGTGGTCAGCCATTGGGAGGAGGAGAGGCTGACCGTATTCGCCGGGTCGGGGAGGAGGTCGATCCCGGCGAAATTCCTTCTTAGACCGCCTTGCGGGCGATCCTCTCGATTTCACCTCGAGCAATGCCGAGGTCTTCGAGCTGGCGGTTCGACAGGCGACCCAGTTGGTTGACCGTGTCGCGGTAAGCGCGCCAATTACGGTAGCTGCGGATCAGGCTCATTGTCTTGCTTCCAGTAAACTTGCTCGGGCCGCACGGCAGCCCGAAGAGTTAAACCGACTTGCGAGCGACGAAGTGAATGTCGCTGCGGCTGATGCCGAGATCGGTCAGTTCGCGGTTGGTCAGGCGGCTCAGCTCGGACACGGTTTCCCGATAGCGGCGCCAATTGCGGTAGTTGCGGATCAGGTTCATGGTATTGCTCGTTTCGTCTTTCTTCGGATCATTCCGTCGTTCGTACGAAGCATAGATAGGTTGAGCCATATCGATTTGAAAGAGTCGATGGTGCATGGCAGCAATGCAATTTGTGCATTGCAATATTTAGCCTCATTTACGCCATGGACACAAATCCGCCCAAATCGAAAAAGTTCATCCTCTCAATGGTTTGAAATAGTGGTTTGGTAATACGGCTGATTTTGTGGAAAAAGGTAGATGGCGAGCTATTCGTCCAAGGTGAAACGCGACATTGCCCGCTGGGTCGAGAGCGGTCTAATCGAGCCGCGTACCGCCGATGCGCTGGCCCGGGACATCGAGGCCAATGAGCGCCGGTCGCTGAGCTTTGGCTCTATCCTGGCGATGATGGCTGCACTGCTTCTTGGGGCAGCCATCCTGATCTTCGTTGCTGCCAACTGGGAAGCGATACCTCGGCTGGTCAGGGTAGCGGCCCTGTTTGCCGTCATCATAGGCGGCTATGTCGGCGGTGCATTCGCCAAGATGCGCGGGCACCCCGCCGTCGGCGAGGCACTGTGGATCGTTGCAGCTGCTGCTTTTGGCGGCTCGATTGCGCTGATCGGGCAGATGTACCACTTCTCGGGCGACGAATCCGTGGCGATGCTGACCTGGTGTACAGGTACAGCGCTTGCGGCTCTTGTCCTGCGCTCGGGTCCGCTGACCGTGGTGGCTGTCGGCATAGCCGATGCTTGGTTGATGACCAAGCTGCTCGGCTTCGGCCTGTTCCGCAGTATGGATTTTCCGCACCTCTTTCTTGTCCTGGCGGCAGCCCTGTTTGCTGTTTCCTATTGGACGCGTAGCCAGGCGGCGCGCCACGTGATCGTGCAGTCGGTCATTTTCTATGTCGTCACGCTGGCCCTCGACCACAATCTGCTTGGAATGGCCATATTGCTTGCGCTGGTGTCTGCGGCGGTGTTCGCCGTTGGGGTTTTTGTGCCGGTTGCAGCCGATAATATCATCAAGCTGGGCGGACAGCTTCCCTTGCACGGCCTGATCGGTTTCCTCACCGGCACGGCGCTAGTCCAGTTCGAACTCGCGGATTCGAACGGCTTCGCTCCTGCCGCCGTGGCTGCGTTGGCCGGAATAACGGGGGCGATCATATTGGCTGGCAGGCAGAGCAGGGGATTGAGGTGGGTCGCCTATCTCGGCTTCGCCTTTGAACTTTGCCTCATCTATGCCGTGACGATGGAAACGATGCTGGGAACCGCCGGATTCTTCCTTCTGGCGGCGGTTGTTCTTGGTGCCTTGGCATTTGCCATTATCCGTATCGAACGACGGATGAACCATCCCGTTGCCAGGGAGACCGTGTCGTGAGGAACGGTATGAACCTGATCCTTGCCGCGCTGGCGCTGGCGCTCGTGCAGGTCGGTTTCCTGGGTTGGATGATAGCGGGGCGAGCCGCAATCCTGCGTGACGGCAAGGAAATTCTGCTCAAGGTCGAGCCGGTCGATCCGCGCGACCTGCTGCGCGGCGACTATGTCTTCCTCAGCTACGAGATTTCGCGCATTCCGGTGAAGCTTATCGGCGACATTCCGGCCGGCAAGCAGACGAACGATGAGGGCCAGATCACGGTCAGGCTCCAGAAGGGCGCCGATGGCTATTGGCGAGCGGTCTCGGCTTGGCTGGCTCAACCACCGCCTTCCACGAGCGCTGACGACGTCGACGTTGTCGGCCACATTGCTGCCGGCTGGACATTGAGCGGCGATACGACGCTCGCGCCCGACTATGGAATTGAGCGCTTCTATCTGCCCGAAGGAGAGGGGCTGGCCATCGAGCGCGATATGCGGGTTCGGCCATTCAGCATCCGCGCCGCAGTCTCGATAGATGGCGTTGCGCAGGTCAAGGCATTGATGGATGGCGATACGATGCTTTTCGAAGAGCCGTTATATTAGGCGTATTACCGCCGGATCACGACATCAGAGAAGCATCCACGAACCCGCAGGGTTCGCAAGGGCGACCGCCCGTCGGCCGTCAGGCCGCCCCGTCGGAGGCGTGAGCGAAGCGAACTGCCGTGAGACATAAAGTTGGTGCGGATGAAGGGACTCGAACCCCCACGCCTTTCGGCACTGGAACCTAAATCCAGGGCGTCTACCAATTCCGCCACATCCGCACGCTGAAGCGCAAATCCCATGTCGTCATCATTCTGTCAATGTCGAGGCCCAATGCACTGCCGCTACAGCGTGAAGATGGTTGAAAATAGGCCCCGCCTGTGACAAAAGGCGTGTCAAATGTGACGGGACGCGACGATCCACTTCTGTAGAATGTGAATAGAAGTAGGAAAAACAAAGACTTATTCACATTTCGGATGTGCATTTGGCTGATTTGAGCTGCGGAGCGGCCAATTCAGTCAGGTCGTGCACCGAAAGCCATCCCCGGCAGAACGATACCGGCAGGCTGTAAACGGCAGAAGCCCGTTGGCAGCCTTATTGGTGAAAACAAAGGTTTTATGATGCAGGTCACCGAAACGCTCAACTCCGGCCTCAAGCGCGAGATCAAGGTCGTCGTGCCGGCAACCGACATGGAAGCCAAGTTGCTGGCTCGCTTGTCCGACGCTAGGGGCAAGGTCCGCATCAATGGGTTTCGCCCCGGCAAGGTGCCGGTCCAGCACCTGCGCAAGGTTTACGGCAAGTCCTTCATGGCCGAAGTCGTCAACGAGATCCTGAACGAGTCGCGCACCATCATTACCGGCCGTGGCGAAAAAGCCGCGATGCAGCCAGAAGTGATCATGACTGAAGACGAGAAGGAAGCCGAGAAGATCCTCGCTGGCGGCGCGGACTTCGAATTCCACCTCAACTACGAAGTCATTCCCGCGATCGATATCAAGGACTTCACCGACATCAAGGTCACGCGCCCTATTTATGACGTGCCGGAATCCGAGATCGATGAGCAGGTCCAGCGTGTTGCCGAATCCGCCAGGACTTATGAGCCTAAGACCGGCAAGGCGGACGAGGGCGATCGCGTCTCCATCGACTATGTCGGCAAGATCGACGGTGAGGCTTTCGCTGGCGGCGCCGGCAACGACCAGCCGCTGGTGCTGGGTTCCAAGGAATTCATCCCCGGTTTCGAGGATCAACTCGTCGGTGCCAAGGCTGGTGACGAGAAACAGGTCGTGGTGACGTTCCCTGAAAACTATCAGGCTGCTCATCTGGCCGGCAAGGAAGCAACCTTCGACGTTACCGTCAAGGAAGTGGCAAAGCCCGGCGAACTCGAAGTGAACGACGAGACAGCCAAGACTCTGGGCCTGGAATCGCTGGAGCGCCTGCGCGACATCGTTCGCGGCCAGATCGAGAGCCAGTTCGGCTCCATGACGCGCCAGAAGGTCAAGCGCCAGCTGCTCGATCAACTCGATTCTTCCTATACGTTCGAGGCACCGTCGAAGCTGGTGGATGCCGAGTTCACCAATATCTGGAATCAGGTCAACCGGGACCTCGAAGCCGCAAGCCGGACCTTCGCCGATGAGGAGACCACGGAAGAGGAAGCGCGGGCCGAGTACACCCGGCTTGCTGAGCGCCGCGTGCGCCTGGGTCTTGTGCTCGCCGAGATCGGCGAGAAGGCTGGTGTCACCGTTTCGGACGAAGAGTTGCAGCGCGGGCTGTTCGAGCAGGTGCGTCGCTTCCCCGGTGACCAGCAGCAGGAAGTTTTCGAGTTCTACCGCAGCAACCCGGAAGCGCTGAATACGCTGCGCGCGCCGATGTTCGAGGAGAAGGTGGTCGACCACCTGCTTGGCCAGATTACCGTCACCGACACGAAGGTGAGCAAAGAAGAACTGATGGCCGAGGACGAAGACGAGGATACCAAGGCAAAGCCCGTGAAGAAGGCTTCGGCCAAGAAGGACGCTGCTGGAAAGGCTGCTGACGAGTCCGAGGAGCCGAAGAAGAAGGCTGCGCCCAAGAAGAAAGCCGCCAAGGACGCCGAATAATCGGATTGCTGAATTAACAAAAAGGCCGCCTTCGAGGCGGCCTTTTTTCGTTTTTGATCCACTCCCTCGTGCTGTTCCTCGCAAGCAATGGCCTTGCACAAGACGGGCGAACCCAGCGTGGCGAGGATGCCACACGTCGTCGCAAGCTTGGCAATTCCGGGCTAGAATAGAAAACAGGCTTCATGTATTGAGCCCCTATCCCCATATTGGGAGAACTGTGGGCAATTGTGCCTGCCGAAACAAGTGTTGGTACGACAATGACGAAGTGGTCCCCGAATTCCTGGAGAGCAAAGCCAATTCAACAGGTTCCGGCTTATCCGGACATGGATGAGTTGAAGGCCGTCGAGGCTCAGCTTGCTAGCTTTCCACCACTTGTTTTTGCAGGGGAGGCACGCAAGCTGAAGAAGCAACTCGCCTCCGTCGCAGCCGGCGAGGCGTTTCTTCTGCAGGGCGGCGATTGCGCCGAGAGCTTCGCCGAGCACGGTGCCGACAACATTCGCGACTTCTTCCGCGTCTTCCTGCAGATGTCGGTCGTTCTGACCTTTGCAGGTTCTCAGCCGGTGGTGAAGGTCGGCCGCGTTGCCGGCCAGTTCGCCAAGCCGCGCTCGTCCGACAACGAAACCAAGGGCGATGTCACGCTGCCCAGCTATCGCGGCGACATCATCAACGGCATCGAGTTCGACACCAAGGCGCGCGTTCCCGATCCACACCGTCAGGTCATGGCCTATCGCCAGTCGGCGGCGACGCTCAATCTGTTGCGCGCCTTCGCGCAGGGCGGTTACGCAAGCCTCGAGAACGTCCACCGCTGGATGCTGGGTTTCGTGTCCGACAGCCCGCAGGGTGAGAAGTATGAATCGCTTGCCCACCGCATCACCGAGACGATGGACTTCATGAAGGCCGTCGGTATTACCTCGGAGACCAACTATGCGCTGCGCGAAACTGATTTCTACACCAGCCATGAGGCCCTGCTTCTCGGCTACGAGGAAGCGTTGACGCGCGTCGACTCCACGTCTGGAGACTGGTACGCGACCTCTGGCCATATGATCTGGATCGGCGACCGCACGCGCCAGCCCGACCATGCACATATCGAGTATTGCCGGGGCATCAAGAATCCGCTCGGCCTGAAATGCGGTCCGTCGCTGACGTCCGATGGTCTTCTGGAGCTGATCGATCAACTCAACCCGGAAAACGAACCCGGCCGCCTTACTTTGATCGCGCGCTTTGGTGCAGACAAGGTCGGCGACCACCTGCCCAAGCTGGTGCGTGCCGTGAAGAAGGAAGGCCGTTCGGTTGTCTGGTCTTGCGATCCCATGCATGGCAACACGATCACGGCGGCTGGCTACAAGACCCGGCCCTTCGACCGCATCCTCAAGGAGGTCCAGACCTTTTTCGAGGTTCACCACGCCGAAGGCACGCATCCGGGTGGTATCCATGTCGAGATGACTGGCAGGAACGTCACCGAATGCACGGGCGGCGCACGCGCCATCACGGCGGACGAGTTGCAGGACCGCTACCACACTCATTGCGACCCTCGGCTCAATGCCGACCAGGCCATTGAACTCGCTTTCCTGGTGTCCGATCTGCTCAGGAAAAACCAGCCGGTCCAGCACAAGCAGGCCGTCAACGGCTGATGTGCTTCGCTTGCCTGGGCAATAAAATAGAGGCGTCCGCGAAAGCGGGCGCCTTTTTGCTTGTGCCGCAACGCGCCAAACCATCCACGCCCAGTCGGCAGGCGCTACAATGAGCGCTTGACTGGTGCGGCAGGCTCAGTCCTTCTTGTAGAGCATCCAGTTCTTGCTGGCCTGTCCGGCCATCGAGGAGTGCCGCGTCACCCGGTTGCGACCGTTAACCTTGGAGCGATACAGCGCCTGGTCGGCTTTGACATAAAGGTCCTCCGGGCCTTCGGCCTCGGAAGCCATGCACACCCCCATCGAAACGGTCACTGTGCCGTAATTTACTGCCGTCTGGCTGCTCGAAAACTGTGTCTGTTCGATCAGTTTGCGCAGGCGCTCGGCGATGTCGAAGGTGATGTCTTCACTGGTTCCCTCGACGATCAGCGCGAATTCTTCGCCGCCGGTGCGGGCTACGAAGACGCCGCGCCGGACGCTGGACTGGAAGATGTCGGCGATGGTGCGGATGATCTTGTCGCCGACCGGATGACCGAATTTGTCGTTGATGTCCTTGAAGCGATCGATGTCGGCAAGCACCAGGGCGTTGAACAGGATGCCCTTGCTGCTGTTGTAGATCCGGGCGATTTCCTTGTCGAAGGCGCGCCGGTTCCAGATTTGGGTCAGCTGATCGGTGTCCGCCAGGCGCTTGTATTCCTCAAGCTTGGATTTGACGCTTTCCAGTTCCGCTGTCTTGTCGTTCAGAGTGTTGGCGACCTGCTTGCCGCGATCGATAGTCGAGGCGGTAGCGACCGAAACTGCGCTGACGATCTTTTGCAGAAGCTCGCGTGAGACCGTAGCGCGGTTGGCCAAACCGCCCGACGTCTCGTGAAGGATCCGGCCGTATTTTTCCACCTGACTACGTTCGTTGCGCAAAAGGGCGGCGATGTCCTCGAGTTCCTTCGCCAGCACGTCGCGGGCCTGGTCGACGATGCCTTGGCCGTGGTTCTGTGCGAAAAACCGGCGGCCGATACAGTCGAGGTCGTCCTGTGTCGGGCGGCTGCTCAGCGCGACGACGGCGAGGCTGAGTTCCGGATTGGAACCTGTAAGAGCTTCATAGAAGATTTCGTAATTGCGCGGAATGCCGACAACACCAAGTTGGCGCATCGTTGCCACGACCTTCGCGGCGAAGTCGGAGTTTCTGTCCTGCGAGACTGCTGCCGGCTGCATGATGACCCCCACTCCCTCAGAGCCGGTGAGCCGCTACGATGGCACAATCACCGGACGGGGAGCGCATCCCGAAACTTCTATGGACGTTGCGAAGATTCGTGCCCCCAAAAGTTCGATCTTCACTTTCCCATCTATAATGCGGCCTGGCTAAAGTTTCCTTAATTCGCGGCGCGCGGCATAGTTATTGCTCTACCTGAAGATGTAGACCGTCGGCGACAATGGAAATGGTAGATGGTGATATACAGGCAAATCCGGCAACGAAGCTCCAGAATATCAAGGAGAAGAAGATGACAGTCAGGCACACTGGATCTTGCCTGTGCGGCAAAGTGCGGTTCACCGCGCATGGCCCTTTGCGCGGCGTTGCCTATTGCCACTGTTCGCAGTGCCGCCGCCAGACGGGACACTTCCTTGCAGCCACCAATGTCGGCGACGCCGATATCGCGATCGAGGGTGATGAAGCTCTTGTTTGGTACGCGGCATCCAATTTTGCCAAGCGCGGGTTCTGTGGCACATGCGGCTCGGTGCTGTTTTGGAAACATAATGAATTGGAGGAGATCTCGGTGACGGCGGGATCATTCGACATGCCGACCGAGCTTGAAGGAGAATGCCACATATTCGTTGCCGACAAGGGCGACTACTACCGGATCGACGACGGCTTGCCGCAGTTTGCGCGCTCATCGCCTTCGATCAAGGTTGCCGACGAATGACAGTTGGAGGATAAGCGCGCCTATCATCGAACCGACACAATCCTGCCTCTCTTCTCCTGCGATTCTCAAGGAAACCAATCCCATGAAGCGGCTGATCGATGCATTCTTCAACTCCGTGCGGGCATTTCGCCGGCTGGCCGGTAGTGAAGCGGCATTCCAGCAGGAACTCATCCTCTTGCTGATTGCAGTCCCTGTGGGGTGGTTGCTCTCTTCGTCGTGGAGCGGCTACGCCTTGCTCATCGCCTCCATCCTCTTCCTCATCCTTGTCGAAGTGCTCAACACCGGCATCGAGGCGACCTGCGATGCCGTCAGCCGTGAATTCAACATCGATATCCAGCTGGCCAAGGACTGCGGTTCGCTGGCAGTCCTCATCACCATCTTTCTTGTCGCCAGTGTCTGGGCTTTCGCTCTCGTCGAGCGGCTGGTAGGTGGGCCGATCTAGCGAAAATTCTGGACGCTCTGACGAGGGCTTTCAAGGCCTGCGCAAAGTGCTAGATTGAACGCATTTGGAGGGGGCCGGTATGCTGTCTTTCCAGAAAATCAGGGCACGGGCAGCCAAGCGCAAGGGTGGCGATGCCGTGCTGGAGGCGCTGTTGGGGTCTGCGCCCGACAATGGCGCAGTCGCGCGGATAGCGGACGACCGGATTTTGTCGACCATGTCCGAGCGTATTTTCGCAGCCGGCTTTGTCTGGCGCGTCATCGAGCAGAAATGGCCGGGTTTCGAAGAAGCGTTCCTTGGCTTTGAGCCCAAGCGGCTCCTGTTCCAGCCCGAAGATTTCTGGCACGATCTTGCCTCCGACAAGCGCATCGTGCGCAATCCGCAGAAGATCGTCGCGGTGAAAGACAATGCCTTTTTTGTCGACCGCGTCTCAAGGGAACATGGCGGCTTCGGAAATTTCCTGAGCGCATGGCCCGCCAACGATCAACTGGGGCTGATGACTTACCTCGGCAAATACGGCAGCCGGCTTGGCGGCAATACCGGGCAATATTTCCTGCGCTGGCTGGAGTGGGACACCTTCATCGTCTCGCAGGACATGGCGGCGGCGTTGCGCGATGCCGGGCTCGACATTGCCGAAAGCCCGACATCGAAGAAGGATCTGGCCAAGATCCAGGCTCAAGTCAATGAATGGGTGGCTGAAACCGGGCTTCCCCGCGAGCACATATCGCGCATATTGGCCATGTCGATCGGCGAGAACCGTTCGCCGGATACCATTCTCGAATATACCGGCGAATAGAGCGCCGGCCATTGCCGGTTTGCATGCCGCAAGCTAAATCCGAAAGCATGACCAAGAAGACCATTCCCGATACGTTGCGCATCGCTGTCGCCCAACTCAATCCCACGGTCGGCGATGTTGCCGGCAATCTTGCCAAAGCGCGCGAGGCGAGGGCGGACGCGGCCCGCCAGGGTGCTGATCTCGTTTTGTTCACCGAGCTTTTCATCGCTGGTTATCCGCCGGAGGATCTGGTCCTGAAACCGGCCTTCCTGAAGGCGTGCGAGCGTGCGGCGCGTGATGTTGCCAAGGATACCGAGGACGGTGGCCCCGGAGTGGTCATCGGCACACCGCTGAAGCGCAAGAGCGGTACCCACAACTCGATTATCGTTGCCGATGGCGGAAAGATCGTTGCCGAGCGCTACAAGATCGACCTGCCGAACTACGGCGAATTCGATGAGAAGCGCGTCTTTCAGGCGGGGCCTGAGGTGCCGGGGCCGGTCAATTTCCGCGGTATCCGGCTGGGCATTCCGATCTGCGAGGACATCTGGGGCGACCTTGGCGTCTGCGAGACGCTGGCCGAAAGCGGCGCCGAAATCCTGCTGGTGCCGAACGGCTCTCCCTACTATCGCGGCAAGGTGGATGTCCGCCAACAGGTCGCCATCAGGCAGGTGATCGAAACCGGGTTGCCAGTGATTTACGCGAACCAACTTGGCGGCCAGGATGAATTGGTGTTCGACGGTGCCTCCTTCGCCATCGGGGCCGACAAATCGCTCGCCTTCCAGATGAGCCAGTTCGAGGACGCGGTCGACGTCACGACTTGGAAAAGAAAATCCGACTGTTGGGTTTGCACGGAAGGCCCGATGTCGAAGATTCCTGAAAAGGAAGAGGCCGATTACCGCGCCTGCATGCTGGGCCTGCGCGACTACGTCAACAAGAACGGCTTCAAGAATGTCGTGCTTGGGCTTTCGGGCGGCATCGATTCGGCGATCTGTGCCGCCTTGGCGGTGGATGCGCTGGGCGAGGAGCGGTTGCGGGCTGTGATGATGCCCTACCGCTACACCACGAAGGACTCGTTGAGGGATGCCGAGGATTGCGCCCGTGCACTCGGCTGCCGCTACGATATCGTGCCGATCTTCGAGCCTGTCGAAGGCTTTATGCATGCTCTCACCCAGCTTTTCGACGGCACCGAAGAAGGCATCACCGAGGAAAACCTGCAGTCGCGTGCTCGCGGCACCATCTTGATGGCGATATCGAACAAGTTCGGCTCGATGGTCGTCACCACCGGTAACAAGAGCGAGATGTCGGTTGGCTATGCCACGCTTTACGGCGACATGAATGGCGGCTTCAATCCGATCAAGGACCTCTACAAGATGCAAGTCTATGCGATTTCGCGCTGGCGCAACACCTATGTGCCACCCGGTGCTCTTGGTCCTTCTGGCGAGGTGATCCCGGCCAGTATCATCGACAAGGCCCCCTCTGCAGAACTGCGCGATAACCAGACGGATCAGGATTCGCTGCCGCCATATCCGGTGCTCGATGACATTCTCGAATGTTTGGTCGAAAACGAAATGGGCGTGGACGAGATCGTCGCGCGCGGGCATGACCGCACGACGGTCGCACGCGTCGAGAACTTGCTCTACGTCGCCGAATACAAGCGCCGCCAAGCGGCGCCCGGCGTCAAGATCACGAAAAAGAATTTCGGCCGCGACCGCCGATACCCGATTACCAACCGGTTCCGGGATCGCGGGTAAGCCACCGTTTGCTTCCACCAAAAGGTGTTTCGTTCATTTCCTTGGGCCGCAGTCGCTGCGGCGGCGTCCTATCGTCCTGCCCTTCTTAGAAACTGCCTTTTCGGGGTATCTTGCATCACGTTGTGTGATAGATTGATTTATACCGTGACCACTCTTGCGGTGTTTCCCTGGAACTGTCGATGAATTTTAAGGAGACGAACAATGCCCATGGGAGAGAAGTGGAATGCCTATCAGCCCTCAAAGAGTACGTGGCTGTGGTCCTGTGTCGGAGCGGCCGTTCTGACCATGGTCGTTGGCTTTTCGTGGGGCGGCTGGGTCACTGGCTCGACCGCCGTCAAGCAGGCCGAAACGGCAAGCGAGCAAGCGGCGGCAACACTTGCCGCAAACATCTGCGTTCATCGTTTTCTCGCGGCGCCCGATGCCAGCGCGCAATTGGCGGAATTGAAGAAGGCGGATTCCTGGAAGCGCGACAGTTTTGTCCAGGATGGCGGCTGGGTCACTTTTGCCGACATGAAGAAGCCAGTTCGTGGCGCCGCCGAGCTTTGCGCCGATCAACTGGCAAGTGCGGAACTTCCCACTGCCTCCGCTGGAGCGCTGCCTCAGACGGAAGCCGTCAACTGATCCGATGCTGTTCCCGGCAGGCCGAAGTGTTTCGGCTTGCCGGATCGGCGCTCGTTCGAAGGCGGCAAAGGCGTTCGCAGGTAAAGTTGCAAAACAGAGCGCCTTCATTTACGCCCCCTCCATGACAGTCACAGTCCGTTTCGCTCCATCGCCCACCGGCCGCATCCATATCGGCAACGCCCGTACAGCTCTGTTCAACTGGCTGTTCGCGCAGAAGAGCAAGGGCCGCTTCATTCAACGCTTCGACGACACTGATATTGTCCGTTCGAAGCAGGAATACGCCGACTCGATTCTCTACGACCTGCACTGGCTTGGGATTTTTCCTGACGCGATCGACTACCAGTCGAAGCGTTTTGAATTTTATGACGCGGCAGTGGAGAAGCTGAAAGCGGCCGGGGTTCTTTACGCCTGCTATGAAACGCCCGAAGAGCTAGATCTGCGCCGCAAGGTTCGCCGAACACGCGGCCTTCCGCCGGTCTATGGCCGCGAGGCGTTGACGCTGACAGCTGATCAGATTGCCGAGTATCAGTCGGATGGGCGCAAGCCGCACTGGCGCTTTCTGCTCCCGAACTTTATTTCCGATCCACTTCAGCCCGAACGCACCGATATCCGTTGGAACGATCTGGTGCGTGGCGAGGAAACGGTCGATCTCGCGTCGCTGTCGGACCCTGTTCTGGTGCGCGAGGACGGCACGTACCTCTACACGCTGCCGTCGGTTGTGGATGACATCGATATGGGCATTACCCATGTCATCCGTGGCGATGACCATGTCACTAATACTGGAGTTCAATTGGCCTTGTTCAAGGCGCTCGGCGCTGAACTTCCGACATTCGGCCACCACAACCTGCTAACGACCACCACGGGTGAGGGGCTCTCCAAACGCACCGGCGCCCTGTCGATAGAGAGCTTGCGCGAAGCGGGTATCGAGCCGATGGCAATTGCCTCGCTGGCGGTTCTGATCGGCACGTCAGAGAGTGTGCAAGCCCTGCCAGTCATGGCTGGGCTTGCCGATCACTTCGATCCGGCAGCGACCTCAAAATCCGCTGCCAAGTTCGATCCGGACGAACTGTTCGTCCTCAATCGAACTTTGCTTCATCGCATGCCGTTTGCCGAGGCGCGCGATCGGCTGAGCGTGCTCGGCATCTCGGATACGCGTGCCGAGCCATTCTGGAACGCGGTACGCGGCAATCTGGACAAGCTTGGCGATGCGGCGGTGTGGTGGCGGATCGTCAATGATGGCGTGCAGGAAAAACCGGAGTTCTCCAACGAGGATCGGGATTTCCTGCATCAGGCTTTCGACCTGTTGCCTCAAGAGCCATGGGATGGCGCAGTCTGGAAGACGTGGACCACTGCTATTCGGGACGCAACCGGTCGCAAGGGCAAGGCGCTTTTCGCGCCGCTCAGGCTGGCGCTTACGGGGCTCGCGTCCGGGCCGGAGCTTGCAGATCTATTGCCTCTTCTGGGCCGGGAAGGAACGTCGGCCCGACGACCCTGACCTTGCTGTCATCGTCAGGGTCTCGCTCGGCAGGAACGGTTTCGCTGAGCGCCTTCGTTGGAGTTGCCGAGGCCGTGGGTTTGGCCGGGCCCATCTCCACGATGGAGGAACCGGGCCGTGAAGTTATCTGCGGCGGCTGCGCGGCTTGTGGGCCGCCGACGACCGGCGAATCCTGAATAGCTCCGCAACTGCAGCTTGGTTCACGGGGGATGTCGAGGCGCTTGTAGACGAAGGCGTTGGGCAATTGTTTATACAGATCGCCAGTGATCGATGACATCATGTTACGGTCATCATCACCTCCTTCCGAATAAAACATTTCAACATTGGTACCGGGGCAGGCGGCCTCGCACCGTGCCTGGTCGCGCTGGAAGTCGCCGACCGGAGTGGCACTCGACATGGGAAAGAAATAGCCGTCGCAGGTGCGCACGCAAAGCGTGCGATATTCTCCGCCAAGCCGCACGAAGCCATCGCCGCTTCTGCGAATGATGATGCCCTTGTTGAGCGATTGGGCCGGGGCGTCAGTTCCATTGGGGCGAGCTTGCTCAGCGCCAATATTATCCGGCTGCGAGGAGCGGATGATGGTCACCTGCTGCTTGCGACAGTCGTTGGCGTCCAGTGCTGCCTGAATGCGCGCGCGATCTTGGCGATCAGAGTTGCGGGAAAGCGCTGCTCGCTTTCGATGCAAGGAATCGAGATTGGTGTTCATGCGTTCGATGGCGCTGTTGATTTCGGCGCAACGACCTACAGAGCCGTCGAACAACAGAAATCCGCACCCGGCACGGCTTGCCTGCCTGCGCGCGATTTCGATCTGTTTGCCCTGCCGGACAATTGCGTCGTCATACTTCCTGACGAGCTTCGGGCTGACGGAACCTGAAACGCGGGCAAGTTGCGCCTCGAGTTGGTGACAAGTGCTTGACGCCGCGAGAGCCGGGGAAGCGCCGATCACCGTCGCCGCCATGAGCGACGCGGCAATTGTCAGATTCCAGCTCCGGCCTTGCACCTTCGCCTCACATCCCAATCCACTTGCGCAAAGGCTAGCGCGGCGGGAGTTAACCGCTTCTTTAGTTTGCTGCCGGAGGTAACCGGTCGAAGCGCAATGTCGCTTGCGCCTTTTGTGCGGCTTCGACGACTACAAGTGCTGTCATATTGACCACGCCGCGAGAGGTGACCGAGGGCGTCAGGATGTGTGCCGGCAGGTCGGAGCCGAGCAGGATCGGCCCGACATGCAGCGCGTCCATCATCTGCTTGACCGTCGACATCGCGATATTGGCCGCGTCTAAATTAGGGAAAACCAGCAGGTTGGCCTCGCCCTTGAGGCGAGAATGCGGATAGACCCGCTGACGCAATTGCGGCGAGAGCGCCGAATCGGCATTCATCTCGCCATCGCACTCCAGATCGGGCGCAATCTTGGCGATGATTTCGGCCGCGCGCCGCATCTTGGCCGCGCTCGCCGTATCGCGAGAACCAAAATCCGAATGTGACAGAAGGGCGGCTTTGGGCTCGATACCGAAGCGGCGGATTTCCTCGGCTGAAAGCACCGTCATCTCGGCTATCTCCTCCGCCGTCGGATCGACAGTGACATAGGTGTCGGTGAAAAACGTGATGCCACGCTGGGAGATCAGCATGGAAAGCGTGGAAAGGTCCCTGTCCTTGATGCCGGGGCGTGCTCCGATGATGAGGGAGACGTTGCGCAGATGCTTGCCGAACCTGCCCTCCAGTCCGCACAGCATTGCGTCACCGTCACCACGCTTCAGCGCCAGGGCAGCGATCACCGTGTTGTCGGTGCGCACCATCGTACGCGCAGCTTCTTGGGTGATGCCGCGCCGCCCAGCCAGTTCGATGAGTAGGTCGACATAGTGCCGGTAGCGGGGATCGTCCTCGGGGTTGATGAGTTCGAAGTCCTTGCCGGGCTTGATCTTGAGCCCATAGCGCCTCAAGCGCACATCGATGACGTGCGGCCGCCCGATGAGGATTGGCTCGGCGATGCCTTCCTCGATGACCACCTGGGTCGCGCGCAGCACCCGTTCGTCCTCACCGTCAGCATACACGACGCGCTTTGCTGACGACCCTTTTGCGGTCGTGAATACTGGTTTCATGACCAGGCCAGAGCGGAAGACGAAGCGGTTGAGCTTGTCGACGTAAGCCGGGAAGTCGGCGATCGGCCGGGTGGCTACGCCAGTATCGCAGGCAGCCTTGGCCACCGCCGGCGCGATCCTCAGGATAAGGCGCGGGTCAAATGGCGAGGGGATGAGAAAGTCCGGGCCGAATATGGGGGTTTCACTGGAATAGGCGCGCGCGGCGACATCCGATGGCTCCTCGCGGGCGAGTGCCGCGATGGCGCGCACCGCCGCCATTTTCATCTCCTCGTTGATCGCCTTGGCGCCGCAGTCGAGGGCACCGCGGAAGATGTAAGGAAAGCACAGCACGTTGTTGACCTGATTGGGGAAATCGGATCGGCCCGTGCAAATCATTGCGTCTGGCCGTGCTTCCCGCGCCACCTCGGGCATGATCTCGGGCGTCGGATTGGCAAGAGCGAGGATCAGCGGTTTGTCCGCCATCAACTTAAGCAGTTCCGGCTTTAACACGCCGGCAGCTGAAAGGCCGAGGAACACGTCTGCGCCGGGCAACACATCGGCAAGCGTGCGTGCCTCCGTGTCCTTGACGTATGGATCCTTCCAGCGGTCCATTTCCTCGACACGGCCCTTGTAGGCCACGCCGAAGCGGTCTGTGACCCAGATGTTCTCGACCTTCGCGCCGAGCGAGACGAGAAGATTGAGACAGGCCAGCGCCGCGGCGCCAGCGCCAGACGTGACGATCTTGATGGTTTCGATGGACTTGCCGGCGAATTCCAGGCCGTTGAGGATCGCCGCAGCCACGATGATGGCCGTTCCATGCTGATCGTCATGGAACACCGGAATGTTCATGCGGGCCTTCAACTGCTCTTCCACCTCGAAGCATTCGGGCGCCTTGATATCTTCGAGATTGATGCCCCCGAAGGTTGGTTCGAGCGCCGAGATCGTGTTGACCATACGTTCGATCTCAGGCGCGTCTATCTCGATGTCGAAGACGTCGATGCCCGCGAATTTCTTGAACAGCACCGCCTTGCCTTCCATCACCGGCTTGGAGGCGAGAGGGCCGATATTGCCGAGGCCAAGGACCGCTGTGCCGTTGGAGACGACTCCCACAAGATTCGCCCTTGCGGTGTAGTCGGCGGCGGCACCGGGGTTGTCACGGATTTCCAGACAAGGTGCCGCCACGCCCGGCGAATACGCGAGCGCGAGGTCGCGCTGGTTGCCGAGAGGTTTGGTGGCCTGAATTTCCAGTTTGCCGGGGACGGGGTACTTATGGAAGAAAAGGGCGGCCTCTTCGAGATCGGACCGTGTCGTCTTTGTGTTGTCGCTGTTCATACCACCGCTCCCCTCACTCGCCACTGTACCCTGAACCCTGATTGGTTTCGCTTGAGCCGCCGTGTCCAACCCATTGTTTGAGCGACCTCATTTATAAAATTTGGCCCACGCCGCGCTCCAAACCCGACATCGGTCCTAGCATGCTTTCCTCAAAAGGCACTGACATAAAGGCCGCCGTCCACCGGGATGTTCTGCCCGGTGAGATAGCCTGCGTGGACGGAACAGAGGAACGCGCAGACTTGCCCGAATTCCTCGGGCGTGCCTAGCCGCTTTGCCGGAATATCGGCGCTGATGCGTGCCTTTCGAGCCGCCGCTGCTGCTGGCTCTTCGATCGAGCCCGGTTCATGCGGCCCGCGCAACCGGTCGGTATCGAGTTTGCCAGGCAAGAGGTTGTTGATGGTGACATTGCGGTCTGCCACCGTCCGCGTGATTCCTGCGAGGAACGAGGTCAGGCCGGCGCGCGCTCCGGATGACAGATCTAGGCCCACGATCGGCACGTAGACCGATAGTGAGGTGATGTTGACGATGCGGCCGAATCCGCGCGCCGCCATGCCGTCAATGACGGCTTTGACCAGTTCGATGGGTGTCACCATGTTCTGGGTGACGCCTGCGAGAATCTTTTCGCGGTCGAGTTCGCGAAAATCCCGGAATGGCGGGCCGGCATTATTATTGACGAGAATGTCCGGTTCCGGACAGGTTTCGAACATGGTTTTCTGAACGCTCGGCTGGGAAATATCGCCGGCGATCTCGATGACGTTCACGCCAAAGCGCTCGCGAATTTCAGCGGCTGTCCGGGCCAGGGCCTCGGCGCCGCGACCGTTGACGACGACATCGCAACCGGCTTCCGCCAGCGCCATTGCGCAGCCGCGCCCAAGCCCCTTGCTCGATGCGCAGACGATGGCCTGTTTGCCCTGAATGCCGAGATCCATATGAAAATCCTCCTGCTGGCTGCGCGACGCTACTCTCCCGACTGGATCAATCGCAACCGTCATATGTTTGTTGCATGAATCGTCGCATAGGCATTGTCAAAAGGTGAGATTGCGATGCCCGGTCTAGAAACCCGCACTTTCCGCAGTATTTTCCTCTCCGATGTGCATCTGGGATCGAAGGCCGCCAAGGCCGAATTCCTGATCGATTTCCTGCGCTACCACGACGCCGATACCATCTATCTTGTCGGTGACATCATCGACGGGTGGCGGTTGCGCCGGAACTGGCATTGGCCTCAGAGCCACAACGATGTCGTTCAGAAATTGATGCGCAAGGCGCGTAAGGGCACCAAGATCACCTATATCGCTGGCAACCACGATGAATTCGCCCGCCAGTTTCAGGGCGTGCATTTCGGCGGCATTGTTGTCGCCGACAGCGTCGTCCATGAAGCTGCCGACGGCAAGCGTTTCCTTGTCATCCATGGAGACCAGTTCGACACCGTCGTCCACAATGTTCGCTGGCTGGCCTATCTCGGCGACCATGCTTACGACGCTGCCATGTTCACCAATCGCCTGATCAGTCGAGCGCGGAGCCTGCTTGGCCTGGAATACTGGTCGTTCTCATCCTGGGCAAAGATGCGGGTCAAGAAAGCCGTCAGTTTCATCGGTTCCTTCCAGACCGTGCTCATGCAGGAAGCGCGGCGTTCCCAGGTCGATGGGGTCATCTGCGGCCATATCCATCATGCCGCGATAGAGATGTTCGGCGACGTCGCCTACATCAACACCGGAGACTGGGTCGAAAACTGCACGGCGGTGGTGGAGCATTTCGACGGACGCATGGAAATCCTGCGCTGGGCGCATGTGAAGTCAGGAGCGCCGCCCTCGGGAAAAGGTCTCGTCACCATCGATATTGACGTTCGAGTGCCTGAAGCCGCCTAATAGGCGGTTGGCGCAACCAGTGGTGTGGCGTTCCGCCCAATGTCGCGCTGTGATAGATCAACCGAAGCTTGGCCGCCCGGATTCGGGCACAGCGTTTCGGATCGTTCCACCCATGTCCCTGCCGCCGCTTTCGCCAGAACAGCTGATCAGACCGCGCCATTTCGAATTGCGCATGGCCTTGATTTTCTTCACGCTGTTGGTGCCAAACGGCATCTACATCCCGTATTTCCCTCTTTGGCTGACCGGCAACGGATTCAGTCCCGAAGAGGTCGCGGTGATCCTGTCGGCGCCGATGTTCCTGCGTGTTGTGACGACGCCGTTCTTGACTACCCTGGCCGACAGCGCGCGCGACCGGGCGAATGTCTATGTCGCGCTCGTCGCTGCCTCGGTCTTGGTCTCGGCGGGCTACTTCCTGAGGCCGACTTATGCACTGGTTCTGGGCGTGTCGCTTGCGCTGGCTGTGGTGTGGACTCCACATTCGACCATCGGCGATTCGATCGCCCTGTCGGGAGTGCGGCGCTACGGCGCCAACTACACCGGAATGCGCATATGGGGATCGATCTCGTTTCTATGCGCCAATCTTGCCGGCGGGTTCATTCTGGCCATTACCGGTGCGCAGGCGATGCCTGTTATTGTGTTTCTGGCCTTCTGTGCGGCATTGGTCGCCGGGATTTTCGCTCCACGCCTCGGGCCGCCGCGCCGCGCGTCACCTCAGTCGGCGACGGACATCCAGGAATCCGGGGCCAAACTGTTGAACCCCTACTTCCTCTATTTCGCCGCCGGCACCGGCGTCCTCATCGGCAGCCACGGTTTTCTCTACGGCTTCGTCTCGATCTACTGGAAATCCATCGGCATCAGCGATTCTGTGGTTGGCCTGTTGTGGGCATGGGGTGTCGCGGCCGAGATCGGCATGTTCCTGTTTTTCAATCGCCTGTTCGGGTCATCCACCGTCGTAAGCGTGATGGTTCTGGCCGGGATCGGCGCCGTTTTGCGCTGGCTAGCCTTTCCCTTGATCTGGCCGCTCGGCCTTGGCGTTGCAGGATTCTTTGCGGTGCAGACGCTTCACGCGCTTTCGACGGCACTGATCCTGATCGGCTTGCAGAAGATGATTGCCGAGACCGTTGCAGAGGAGCGGACGGGCGCTGCGCAAGGCATTGCTTATTTCACCAACGGCTTTTGCACGGCTGCGGTCACCTTGGTTTCCGGGCCACTCTACGATCGGTTCGGCGTGGATGGGTTCTTCGCCATGATAGCCGTGGCCTTGGTCGGCTTGGCGTGCATCGGGCTTGCGGCGCGTTCAGCCCCAAAGCGAGCGTGACGGCGGCGAGACAAGTGAACCCTCGTACGTGAGCCCCGGTTCACGGTCGCGCGCGAGCAGCAGCGGCCCGTCCAGATCGACGAAATCCGCGCCTTGCGCAAGCAGTACGGCCGGCGCCATGGCAAGCGACGTGCCGACCATGCAACCCACCATGATGCCGAACCCCATTTCGCGGGCGCGGTCCCTAAGCAGCAGGGCTTCGGTGAGCCCGCCGGCCTTGTCGAGCTTGATGTTCACCGCGTCGTAGAGGCCGATGAGCGCTTCGAGATCGCTTGCTTGGTGCACGCTTTCGTCGGCGCAGATCGGCAGCGGATGCGCAATGTCTCTCAAGATACCGTCGCGTCCGATCGGCAGCGGTTGCTCAACCAGCGCGATGCCAAATTCCGCCGCTACTGCAAGGTTTTCAACGATATTGTCGTCGTTCCAGCCTTCATTGGCATCAAGGATGATGCGGCTTGCGGAAGCAGCCTCGGTTACCGCTTTAATGCGGGCGATGTCGTTGTCGCCGCCGATCTTGACCTTGAGCAGGGGTCGTTCGGCATTGGCGCGGGCCTGCGTGGCCATCACATCGGGCGTATCGAGTGACAATGTGTAGGCCGTTTCGAGTGGCAGGGATTTTACGCCGATGCGCTCGGATACGGAAACACCACTTGCCTTCGCTTCGAAATCCCACAAGGCGCAATCGATCGCGTTGCGCGCAGCGCCCGCCGGCATCGCTTCAAGCAAGGCAAGCCGATCCATCCCGCTGACTATGCGCTGCTTGATATTCCCGATCGCAGCACGAACGCTGTCCATCGTCTCGTCGTAGCGTCGGTAGGGCACGCATTCGCCGCGCCCGACATGCTTGCCGTCCGAGATCGTGCATACAATCACCTCCGCCTCGGTTTTGGAGCCGCGTGAGATGGTGAAGGTTCCGGCGATGGGGAAACGCTCGGCCTCGACCGAAATGACACGAGCCATATCTTTCTTCTCCATCAAGGGCTAGACGAAGGTTTCCGCAAATCGACAGCCAAACGCCATCGGGTTAAACAGGAGCCCATGTTGACCATTGGCAAACGCGACGCAAGCAGGACGGCGGCAACGCAAGCCGATCGCATGCCGCGCATTGCGGTCGGTGAAGAAGGCGATGTGCTGGGCTGCGCCTTTTCCGGCATCTGGACGACGCGCACGGTGGCGCTCGTTGACGCTGAAATGCGCAAGATCGAAAAGCGCAGCGGGTTCAGGACGCTGGCGCTCGACCTCTCCAACATCGAGAAGCTGGACACGGCAGGCGCTTGGCTGATCGACAGGCTGGTCACAGCCAACAAGGCGCGTGGCGTCACCGTTACCCTGCAAGGCGAAAGCGATATTGCAGCGATTCTTCTCGGCGCGGTCGGCGACGCTTCGGCTCGTTCGGACGAACCACTGCAAGAGCGTGCGCCCAACATTGTTGTCCGCGGGCTGGAGGCCGTCGGTCGTCGCGTCTATGAAATGCGCGACGATTTCCTAGCCGCCATGAACATCCTTGGCGCGACCATCCGTGGCGCACAGATGAAACTGGGCCGTGGCCACGCGGTGAACCCGGCGGCGATCTTCAACCAGATTGATCGCATGGGCGTGGGGGCTATCCCCGTCGTGCTTCTGATGTCGGCCATCGTCGGTGCCATCGTCGCCCAGCAAGGCGCCTATCAGCTCAGCTATTTCGGCGCCGACATCTTCGTCGTCGATCTGGTCGGCGTGCTGGTGTTGCGCGAAATGGGTGTGCTGTTGACCGCCATCATGATCGCCGGCCGCTCCGGCAGCGCCATCACCGCCGAAATTGGCTCGATGAAGATGCGCGAGGAGGTGGACGCGCTCAAGGTGATCGGCCTGAATCCGATCGGCGTTCTGGTTTTCCCGCGTCTTGTGGCACTGGTAATTGCGCTGCCTTGCCTGACCATAATGGCGAATTTCGCCTCACTTGGCGGTGGCATGCTGGCGGCATGGCTCTATTCCGATATCCCGCCCGCCGCCTTCATCGACAGGCTTCGTGTCGCCATCGATCTCAGCACGATTTCCGCCGGGCTGATCAAAGCACCCTTCATGGCGATGATCATCGGCACAATCGCTTCCGTCGAAGGAATGAAGGTGGGCGGCAGCGCCGAATCGCTTGGCCGGCACGTCACCGCGTCGGTGGTGAAATCGATCTTCGTCGTCATCGTGCTCGATGGCCTGTTTGCCATCTTCTATGCGGCGATCAATTTCTGAGATGGCGGCGGCAGGCGAAACCATGGTGAACGGAGTGCCCGACGGCGACCAGGCGGAAATTGTGCTGTCGGCGCGCGATGTCACCGTCGCATTCGGCGAAAAGGTGATACTGGACAAATTATCGCTGGAAGTCAGGCGCGGCGAAATACTCGGATTTGTCGGCGCATCCGGTGCGGGAAAGTCGGTCCTGCTGCGCACCATATTGGGTTTGACTAAAAAGCGGTCGGGCACGATCACGCTGCTTGGTGTCGATGTCGACAAGGCGAGCGAGGTCGAGCGCCTGCGGATCGATATGCGCCTTGGCGTGTTGTTCCAGCACGGAGCGCTCTTTTCTGCGTTGACGGTTCAGGAAAACGTTCAGGTGCCGATGCGCGAGTATCTCGACCTACCGAAAAAGCTCATGGACGAACTGGCCATGCTCAAGATCGAGCTTGTCGGGCTGCCCTCCGATGCAGCGCGCAAGTTTCCTTCCGAGCTTTCGGGCGGCATGATCAAGCGGGCGGCGCTGGCACGGGCTCTGGCGCTCGACCCCGACATTGTCTTTCTCGATGAACCAACCTCAGGTCTTGATCCTATCGGGGCGGCAGAATTCGATGAACTCGTGGTCAAGCTGCGCGATACGATGGGCCTTACCGTCTATATGGTCACGCACGATCTCGATTCGCTTTTCACCGCCTGCGACCGCGTTGCGGTGTTGGGAGACAAGAAGGTTTTGGTGGAAGGGACCATAGAGGAGATGCGCAAGAGCGAAGAGCCGTGGGTAAAGTCCTATTTTCGCGGTAAACGAGCCCGACAACTTGATCTCGCCGCCCGTGGATAGCGATAAATAGCGCAATGGAAACCAGAGCCAACTACGTCATTGTCGGTATCTTTACGCTGGTGGCGATCCTGGCTGCCTTCGGCTTCGTCTACTGGACGGCAGCCATCGGGGATCGGGGTGAAACGACGCTGTTGCGGGTGCGTATTCCCGGTTCCGCCTCCGGTCTCGCACGGGGCAGCTTCGTGCTGTTCAACGGTGTGAAGGTCGGCGATGTCCGGCGCGTCTATATCGATGTCGATAACCCGACCGTCGCCATCGCCGATACGGAGGTTGATCGCTTGACGCCGATCACCAAGTCAACCCAGGCGGATATTGGCCTGGCTGGGTTGACCGGACAGGCCAACATCGAACTGAAGGGTGCCGACCCCCGCGAGGCGAAATTGCTCGACGAGGCTGAAGAGCAAGGTACCGTCGCCGAAATAACCGCAAACCCGTCCGCCGTGACCAACCTTCTCCAGACGGCACAGGATATTTTTACGCGTGCCGACAAGGTTCTGTCGCAACTGGAAGGTTTCGCCAGTGACGTTCGCGGTCCCCTGACCCAGACGGTCCAGAATGCGCAGAGGTTTTCCGACGCACTGGCGAAGAATTCCGACGGCATCGACAAGTTCCTGACCAGCGTCAGCGCATTGTCGGAGGAATTGCAGGGCGTGTCCGGGAAACTGGACGGCACGTTGAAGGCAGCGGAAGGCCTGCTCAATTCAGTCGACAGGGACCGGGTGAGGGAGATCGTCGCAAACATCGACACTTTCACCAAGAATCTCAAACAGTCCGGCGATCAGTTCGACAGCGTGATCAAGGGCGTCAATACGGCGGTCGCCTCGATCAACGACTTCGCTCAAAAGACTCAAGGCACGCTTGCCAAGGTCGATGGCGTGTTGGATGGCGTCGATGCGAATGACGTTCGCGATGCGCTGACCAACATCAAGACCGCCAGCGAGAACGCCAACAAGGCAGCCAGCGACATAGCCGCGGTCACGAGCAAGTTCGGTGACCGTGCCGACGATATCGACCAGACTATCAGTGACGCTCAGCAACTGGCGGAGCGCCTCAACAACGCCTCGGTGCGCGTCGACGGCATTCTGGCCAAGGTCGACAAGTTACTTGGATCCGGCGAGGCCGATGGCGTGATGGCAGATGCGCGCGAAACGCTGAAATCGTTCAAGCAGGTGGCCGATACCCTGAATGCGCGACTGGGCACCATCACCGACAACCTTGCCCGTTTCTCCGGCCAAGGGCTGCAGAGCGTGGAGGCGCTGGTTCAGGACAGCCGCCGCTCAATCAATCGCATCGAGCAGGCGGTCAGCGATCTGCAACGCAATCCTCAACGCATCCTGTCCGGAGGGGACGGAGAAGTGCGCCAGTACGACGGGAGAGCGCGGCGTTGACTTTGTTCCCCAATCACCGCACAAAACCGCTGGTTGAAGGCCATGCCGGGTCGGTCGCCGGATCGCTCCACATTAGACCGCAGCATACCGGGGAAACTTCGTGAAGGCTGTCACAGCTTCTTCCATGGCCGTAGTGCTTTCCTTGGGGCTTTCCGCCTGCGCGGCGTTGCCTGGCGGCGGTCCCGCACCCTTGGATACGTTCGAGCTTTCGGCGCCGGCCGTCGAGGCACGGGGTCATAGTCGCCGCCAGATCCTCATCGCCGAACCATCTGCGCTCAAGGCATTCGATGGCCAGAACATTGTCATCAAGCCGACCGACGGTTCGATCCAGTACCTGAAGGGCGCGCAGTGGGCCGACCGCCTGCCGTTGATCGTTCAGGCGCGGTTGGCGGAGACTTTCCAGCGTAGCGGAAGTTTCGCCGGTGTCGGCAAACCGGGCGAGGGGTTGGCGATCGACTATCAGGTTATCGCGGAAATCCGTTCGTTCGAAGTCCAAGCCGCCGCAGGTGAGCGCGCCGTTGTCGAACTCTACGTGCGGCTGCTCAATGATCGAAATGGCGAGGTCCGCGCGGCAAAGAGCTTTATCGCGGCGGCACCTGTATCAGGAAGCGGCAACCAAGCTTATATCGTTGCGCTGGACCGGGCGTTCGGCGATGCCGCAACGCAGATTGTGCGCTGGACGGATACGATCCTTTAGAGCCATTCACGGCCATGCGAAAACGGTCATGGAGCAGGTTCGGCGCTTCGCCGAACCGCACCGCGCTCGCAGACGCCGTGTGCGGATCAGACCTTTGCTACAATGCGCATGAAGGCCGGCATGTCGTCGCCGAACCCCACCGTAGAGTCGTTGTCATCTTCGCGATGCCGGTCGGGACGGCTGCCACGCTGCGGACCAGCGTCCCTGCGCGTTGCATCGGGCGAGACCTTGCGGTCGCTGTTGTCGGCGCGGATCGCATGCTTGCGCTCACGGCGCTCGGTGGTCTCCGACGGTGCCGATGCTGCAATAGCGGGAGCAGCGGGTTCCGCCTTGGTGGTGTCATCTTTGGGGGGGTGACGTTCGCCGCGTAGCTTGCGCTCCTTGCCACCTTCGTCCCGGCGACCCGCCCGGCGAGGTGCGCCGCGGCCACGGCGAGGAGTTTCATCTTCTTCCTCGCTGGCGACGACGGTAGAAAGATCCCCGTCATGCCATTCAATGTTCTGGCCGATCAGGCGCTCGATGGCGTCGAGATATTTGGTGTCGAGGCGGGTGGCGATGGTGAAGGACTTGCCGGATCTGCCGGCGCGGCCGGTGCGCCCGATGCGGTGAACGTAGTCTTCCGCGTGGATCGGCACATCGAAATTGAAGACGTGGCTGACGTCCGGGATATCCAGCCCGCGAGCTGCGACATCGGAGGCGACGAGTAGCTTCAGCTTGCCGTCCCGGAAGTTGCTCAGCATGGCCATGCGTGCGCGCTGGTCCATGTCGCCATGCAGCGCTCCGGCATCGAAGTCATGCTTAATCAGCGACCGGAACAACTCCGAAACCTCGACCTTGCGGTTGCAGAAGATGATGGCGTTCTTCAAACCTTCTTCTTCTTGCTGGATCAGCTTGCGCAGCACTTCGCGCTTGTTCCAGGGTTTTGTTCCGGACTTCACCAGCCTCTGGGTGACTGTCGTGGCCGTGCTTGCCGCCTTGGCGACTTCCACCCGCACCGGTGCCTGCAGGAATTTTTCCGTCAGCTTGGTGATTTCGGGCGGCATCGTCGCGGAAAAGAACAGCGTCTGGCGGGTGAACGGGATCATCTCGCAGATACGCTCGATGTCGGGGATGAAGCCCATGTCCAACATGCGATCGGCCTCGTCGATGACGAGGATTTCGACACCGTTGAGCAGCAGTTTGCCGCGTTCGCGGTGATCGAGCAGGCGGCCCGGTGTGGCGATGAGGACATCCGCGCCGCGTTCCAGCTTCTTGTCTTGCTCGTCGAAGGAAACGCCACCGATGAGCAGGGCGATGTTGAGCTTGTGGTTCTTGCCGTATTTGATGAAGTTTTCCTCGACCTGCGCAGCGAGTTCGCGCGTCGGCTCGAGGATCAGGGTGCGCGGCATGCGGGCGCGGGCACGGCCTTTTTCCAGACGGGTAATCATTGGCAGCACGAACGCCGCCGTCTTTCCTGTACCCGTCTGGGCAATGCCCAGAACGTCCTTGCCGAGCAGGGCATGTGGAATGGCACCAGCCTGGATGGGGGTCGGCTGCGTATAGCCTGCATCGATGACTGCCGAAAGCACCTTCGGCGACAGGCCGAGGTCCGCGAATTTCAACGCCTCTTCGGCGGTCTGGGTGTCTGAGGACAAATCGATTGCTGTCTTTGGCTGGTTCGGGAAGCGCGGCGGCTACCGTCGCGGCGTACGCCTCGCATACGCGATATGTGCAAGCCGATATGCGCAAGTCCGCGTTTTGTCAACACAAACGGGGCCAAAAGCCACGATTGGCGAGACATAATCTTAATCGCAGCCGTCAATTGGAGCGGTGGGACTTCAATACCTGAACTGTTCGGTCAGAATGCGTTCGTTCCAGGAGTGGCTCGGATCGAACAGCAGTGTTGCGGTCGCGGTCGGCGATTGGCGAATGACCACACTCGCGACACCCTTCACTTCCGTATGATCGGCGGCGGCGTTCACGGGCCGCTTGTCGGCTTCGAGTATGTCGAATTGGACGATTGCCCTGTTGGGCAAGAGGGCGCCGCGCCAGCTCCGCGGCCGGAACGGGCTGACCGGCGTCAAGGCGAGCAGGTGCGCATCCAGTGGAAGGATCGGACCGTGGGCGGAGAGGTTATAGGCCGTGGAACCGGCGGGCGTCGCCACCATGACGCCGTCGCAACTCAGTTCAGCCATTCTGAGTTTGTCGTCCACGGTTATGCGGATCTTTGCGGTCTGGTAAGACTGGCGCCACAGCGCTACTTCGTTGATGGCGAGCGCGGTCACCGTATCGCCTGCCATCGTGACAGCCTGCATTTCTAGCGGGCGTATGGTCTCGGCGACTGCGGCCCCAATGCGCTCGGGCAAGGCGTCCACATGATATTCATTCATCAGGAAGCCGATCGTGCCGCGGTTCATCCCGAACACTTTCTTGCCGGTCCCCATCGTGTCGCGCAACGTCTGGAGCAGGAAGCCATCGCCACCGAGGGCAACTATGATCTTGGCGTCTTCTACCTCGACGTGACCGTAGAGCGCTGAAAGCTCTTGCAACGCGGCTTTGGCGTCGGGGGTATCCGAGGAGACGAACGCTAACTGGGTTGCAGCTTTGCTCATGGTTTTCCGAATGGAATTTCCGATTCAACGCTCTTGCGGCGTAGCATGGGTTGCGGAGCCTGCAAAGTGACGCGGCCCCTTGGTGTTGGCAGGCAACGGGTGCAGCCGCTGCCGCCACACATGGCATCGGGAAGGTTGGTGGGGCGGCCTGTGAATATGCGTTAACCTTAACGAATGGTTTCCATTGCGGCGTCGATCGGCAAGGACCAGTGTTAACGCTATTCGAACGGACACCGTCATGCTGACCCGGCATCATTCATCCCCGATCTCATCGTGCAAGCGTTCGGCGCCCGGGGTTTGTCGACTGCCCGGGATTCGTCGAATGAAGGCAAACGGAAGCCTCCAGGGAGGGGCTTGCTGATGCGCTACATTTTCGCGCTGTGGGCTGCGCCGCTCGTCCTGTTCTGGGGATGGTTTTTCGTCTCGCTGAACGACATGAACTTCGGGAGGGGCTTGCTGATGCGCTACATTTTCGCGCTGTGGGCTGCGCCGCTCGTCCTGTTCTGGGGATGGTTTTTCGTCTCGCTGAACGACATGAACTTCGGCTACGTCATGTTGAGCCGGCAGTTCCACGATTTCCTGTTTCAGATATACGGCCAGATTCTCGGTATCGATCCCACGATCATCCCGGGCATGGTCGCCAAGGCTTGCATCGTCGATACGTTGCTGCTGCTCGCCTTCTGGGCGTTCCGCCGCCGCAAGGCGATCATGGCCTGGATCAAGGCCAAGCGGGACGGGAGCGATTCGTCAGGGCTGGACCCGCAACTGGCGGAGCCTGTCGAGAACGCCTTGCAGGATAAAGGCGGCGGCGGCCGAATCGATTTTGCCGGATCGCTTGTTCCGCGAAAAATCCATCTCGATCAGGGTGCGCTCGGCAGCCACGGTCGATAGGCGCTCGTCCCAGAACAGGAACGGCAGGTCGGTCAGCCGCGCCATGTTGCGCACGAAGGCCCGCGATTTTTGCRCGCGCGGCCCTTCGGTGCCGTCCATGTTGATCGGCAATCCGATCACGATTGCGCCGACGYTCTCCTTTTGCAGCAATCGGAGAAGGTCTGCGGCGTCGAGCGAGAATTTCCTGCGCATGATGACCGGGCGAGGGTGGGCGAAGGAGAACCGCTGGTCGGAGGCCCTTCGGTGCCGTCCATGTTGATCGGCAATCCGATCACGATTGCGCCGACGTTCTCCTTTTGCAGCAATCGGAGAAGGTCTGCGGCGTCGAGCGAGAATTTCCTGCGCATGATGACCGGGCGAGGGTGGGCGAAGGAGAACCGCTGGTCGGAGACGGCGACGCCGATCGTCTTGTCGCCAAGGTCGAGACCGGCCACGGTCTTTCCCGCTTCAAGCAGTACGGGAAGGTCTTCGACTCTCATGACGTTCAAACCGTGCCGACCTCCCTTTGACATGGATGGTCAGACTTCTATCTTCCGCATCGTGAAAAATCGAGGACACTTGGAATGAAACTGACCTGGTACGGCCACTCCGCTTTCCGCATTGAAACGAAGGATGCACGAATCCTGATCGATCCCTATCTGATCGGCAATCCCTCGTGGACGGATGGCTGGGAAGGACCGGCTGACGGTATCACCCATGTGTTGCTTACTCACGGCCATGACGATCACATCAGCGGTGCTTTGGACGTCCTGAAGAGGTCCGGCGCCATGCTGGTCGCCAATTTCGAGATCTGCATGTTCATGGTCGGCAAGGGCGTTGGCGGCGACAAGATCAATCCGGGCAATATCGGCGGCACTGTCGATTGCGGCGGCTTCACCACCACATTCGTGCAGGCGCTGCATTCCTCGTCCTCGCAAGGCGAGGGTGGCTCGGCCATCTATCTTGGCAATCCGGGCGGATTGGTGCTGCATTTCCCCGACGACAAGACGCTCTACCACACGGGCGACACCGACATCTTTTCCGACATGGCGCTGATCAACGAACTGCACGAGCCGCAGATCGGCATCGTTCCGGTCGGCGACCGCTTCACCATGGGCGGGGCCGTGGCGGCGCTTGCCTGCCGGCGCTTCTTCAAGTTCGAAACCGTCGTGCCTTGCCATTTCGGCACCTTCCCGATGATCGATCAGACAGCGGACAAGTTCGTTACCGGCATGGAAGGCTCCGGCGTGAAGGTCGCCTTGCCGAAGATTGGGCAGACGATCGAAATTTGATTTGCGGCCAGAACGACACTGTGCGAGCGGGACATGCAAGGTTGCGCGGTGCCCGCCGCACGGCTATAGCGCAGGCAGGTTTTTCCAAGGCTTGAAGCAGGCTTCCGATGTCCGTTGATCTTCAGACAGTAAAGCGCGTTGCGCGCCTTTCCCGCATCGCGGTGAGCGACGAGGAAGCCGCGCGCATGACCGGCGAACTCAACACCATCCTGGGTTTTGTCGCCCAATTGAACGAAGTCGATGTCTCAGGCGTCGAGCCGATGACCTCGGTGATGCCGATGGAGATGAGGAAGCGCCAGGACGCCGTTACCGATGGCGGTAAGGCGGCCGATGTTGTCGCCAACGCGCCAGCGACTGAAGAAAACTTCTTCCTTGTGCCGAAGGTGGTGGAGTAGGCCCTTGGCTGTCGAGATCGCTGTCGAGCCGCCTTTGCAGGACGATGTGCGCGGGCTCGTCGCGGCCTTGAACGCCTATCTCATTCCGCTGACGCCGCGCGAGTACCAGTTTCAGTTGACGGTCGAGCAAATGGCCGAACCATCGGTTACCCTGTTCGTTGCACGCGATCCTTACGGCAGCGCCATCGGCATGGGGGCGCTGAAGGAACATGGGGCCGGCCTTGGCGAAGTGAAGCGCATGTTCACGGTGCCTGAGGCGCGGGGTCAGCGCATCGGTGCCCGCCTCCTGCAGCGCATCGAGGCGCTGGCGCGGGAGAGGCACATCGACCGCCTCGTGCTCGAAACCGGCGAGGCCCCCGGGTTCGAGCCTGCCTACCGTGTCTACGAGCGTGGCGGCTTCCAGTTGTGCGGCCCGGTGCTCGATTATCCCGATTCCGGCCATTCCAGATTTTACGAAAAGAAGCTGTCCTGATGACCGACCTGACCAGACTGACGATTGCCGAGGCCCGCGAAAAGCTGCGCGGCAAGGAAATTACCGCGACGGAAATTACCGGCGCGTATCTCGACGCAATCGACCGCGCCAATCCTGCCCTCAACGCCTACATCGTCGTGACGCATGACAAGGCGCGCGACATGGCCAAGGCCTCGGACGCACGGCTGGCCAAGGGCGAAGGCGGTTCTTTGGAAGGCATACCGCTCGGCATCAAGGACCTGTTTGCAACTGAAGGCATTCACACCCAGGCTTGCAGTCACGTCCTCGACGGCTTCCGACCGCGTTACGAATCGACCGTGACCGCCAATCTGTGGACTGATGGCGCCGTCATGCTGGGCAAGCTCAACATGGACGAGTTCGCCATGGGCTCGTCCAACGAGACGTCCTACTACGGTCCCGTCATCAATCCGTGGCACGCCGAGGGCTCCAACAAGAATCTCGTGCCGGGCGGCTCGTCCGGCGGCTCTGCCGCTGCGGTGTCAGGATTCCTCTGCGCCGGTGCCACCGCGACCGATACCGGCGGGTCGATCCGCCAGCCCGCCGCGTTCACCGGCACGGTTGGCATCAAGCCAACCTATGGCCGCTGCTCGCGCTGGGGCATCGCCGCCTTCGCCTCGTCGCTTGACCAGGCCGGGCCGATCGCCCGCGACGTTCGCGATGCCGCCATCCTGTTGAAATCGATGGCGTCGGTCGACGTGAAGGACACCACCTCGGTCGACAGGCCTGTTCCGGATTACGAAGCGGCCATCGGCCGTTCGGTCAGGGGCATGAAGGTCGGCATTCCGAAGGAATACCGCGTCGACGGCATGCCACAGGAAATCGAGGCGCTGTGGCAGAAGGGCATTGCCTGGCTGAAGGAAGCCGGCGCAGAGATCGTCGACATCTCGCTGCCGCATACCAAATACGCTTTGCCGGCCTACTACATCGTCGCGCCCGCCGAGGCTTCGTCGAACCTCGCGCGCTATGACGGCGTGCGCTACGGCCTGCGCGTGCCGGGCAAGGATATCGTCGATATGTACGAAAAGACCCGCGCTGCCGGCTTCGGCAACGAGGTCAAGCGCCGCATCATGATCGGCACCTACGTTCTGTCGGCCGGCTACTACGACGCCTACTACCTCCAGGCGCAGAAGGTGCGCACCCTGATCAAACGGGATTTCGAGAACGTCTTCGCCGCCGGCGTCGATGTCATCCTGACACCGGCGACGCCCTCCGCCGCGTTCGGCATTGCTGACGAGGACATGGCCGCCGACCCGGTCAAGATGTACCTCAACGACATCTTCACCGTCACCGTGAACATGGCCGGCCTGCCAGGCATCGCGGTGCCAGCCGGCCTCGACGCCAAGGGCCTGCCGCTGGGGTTGCAGCTGATCGGACGCCCGTTCGAGGAAGAAACACTGTTCCAGACCGCCCATGTTATCGAACAGGCTGCCGGCACGTTCCAGCCGCAGAAGTGGTGGTAGGCTCCGTGGCCGGGTGAGGTCGAGGCATGTTCTTCTACCTCTCCAAGACATTCTGGGCCTTCGCGCAGCCGCTTAACTTCGCCATCGTCCTGCTGCTGGCAGCGCTTGTCGCCGCCCTTTTCGGCAGAAAACGGCTGTCGGTTACGGGCAGCGCCCTCGCTTTCCTTGTCCTCGCGCTGTCGGCATGGACATCTGCAGGCGCGCTGCTGCTAAACCCGTTGGAGGAGCGCTATCCGCGCCCGCCGCCGCCCGATACCGTCAACGGCATCGTGGTTCTCGGCGGCGGCTTCGAGGGTGCGATCAATCTGGCGCGCGGCGGCTATGATCTGAACAGGGCCGGCGATCGCTTCGTCGAGGCTGCAGTGCTGGCGAGGCGATACCCCAGTGCGAAGATCGTGGTGTCTGGCGGGCTTGGGTCCATGCTGCTCGACGGCGAGGAGGATGCGACCACGGCGGCGCGCCTGCTGACCGCGCTTGGCGTCGCGCCCGACCGGCTGATCCTCGAAGGCAAATCCCGCGACACGTACGAAAACGCGCTCTTCGCCAGGGAACTGGTTGCACCCAAGGCCGGTGAAACCTGGCTGCTGGTCACGTCGGCCTTTCATATGCCGCGCTCGATGGCGCTGTTTGCCAAGGTCGGCTTCACCGTCGTTCCCTGGCCGGTGGATTACCGCACATCCGGCCGCGAGGGTGTTGGCCTCTTCACCGACAACACCGCCGACTCGCTGCAGAACACCACAATGGCAATTCGCGAATGGATCGGGCTTGTCGCCTATTGGCTTTCCGGCCGGATCGATACGCCGTTCCCAGGGCCGGCACCCTGAACCCTAATCCCGCAGCGTCATCCGGTCGCCGCGCACCTCGAATCCTGACAGGGAGCCGATGAAGTTCATGCCGAGCAGGCTTTGCTGCAGCGCGCCGGGTGCCGCCACCAGCACCGGCATGTCCTTGCGCACGATATTGCCGATCGCCAGTTCGTCGACCCGCACCGCCGAAGCATTGGCCACGCCGTTGGCCGTCGATACCTCCACCGTGTAGCGCAGCGCCTCCGGGTTGAACCCTGCGGCGCGGGCGTCTTCCGCCGTCAGTACGGTCGCCGTGGCGCCGGTATCGACCACGGCACGGATCTGCTTGCCGTTGATCAGCATGAGTGTCTCGAAATGGCCGTTGCGCGCCTTGTCCAGCGTGACGGTGGCCCGGCCGTCCTCGACGCCGAGCGCAAGCGGACTGCCCGGAATGAGGCCGGCAGTGACGCGGCTGGCGAAATCCTGCAGTTCGTAGCGGTACTGGTAGCCGGCGATCAGGCCCAGAACGATGACCACCCAGACACCCAGCGTGCCTGCCAAGTCGCCGAACCGGCGGCCTGAGCGCAGCAAGCCCGCACCGATCACCGCGCCCAAGACGCCCAGCCACACCAACTGGCCGAAGTCGTCATTGGCGAACCCGAGCGTGGTGCCGGATGAATCGTTGAGAATGAGCATGACCAGCGCCACGCCGATGATGCCAAGAATGATCCATAGCCCGCGGTTCATGGCAATCAGGATGTTTCGCTGCGCTCGCGCGCCATGCGTGCGCGGCGGGTTTCGCGGCGCGGTTTGCGCTCGACCGTCTCAAGTCTTTCCGGCAGTTCGCCCATGATCTCGCGCCGCGTTTCAGGAGCCATGGTGATCCAACCCGATATTTCGTCGCGCGTGCGTCCGCAGCCGAAACAATATCCGGTCTTCATGTCTATCGAGCAGACCAGGATGCAGGGCGATTCGATTGCGGTCATGTTTGCGTCCAGAACTTCTTCCCACATGGTGCAACGGGACGGACGATGCAAGCCCTTCCTATTTCGTCGCAGGCCGCCGTTTTCGCGCCATTCCCGGTTGTTTCCGTATTTCGCCGGGGCTATGCCGCTGGCAAACCGCAGGGATCAGCCATGACCAGCGCATTGCCTTTCGACGATTTCCGCAACCTCCTCGCCAGCCTTCCCGCCGCCGATGCCAATGCCGAGGCGACCGTGCGCGAGATGTTTGCCAAAACGGACAGGCCGGAAGGCTCGCTGGGCCGCATCGAGGACATTGCCGCCTGGCTCGCGGCCTGGACGGGGCGTGCCCGCACGTCGGTGACCCGTCCCTTGATGGCGATCTTCGCCGGCAACCACGGCGTCGTGCGCCACGATGTTTCGCCGCGCCCGGTCGACGCGACGGCAGCAGCCGTTGAATTGTGCGCGGCGGGCGGCGCGGCCATCAATCAGGTCTGCCTGACCTTCGATCTTGGCCTCAAGGCGTTCGACCTCGCCTTGCATATCCCGACAGGCGACATCACCACTGAAGCTGCACTGGACGAGCGCGGTTGCGTCGCAACCATGGCATTCGGCATGGAAGCCATCGCCGGCGGTTCGGACCTTTTGTGCCTCGGCGATCTCGGTGTCGGCAATTCGACCGTGGCGGCGGCGTTGTTCGCGGCGCTGTTCGGCGGCACTGGCGCCGATTGGGTCGGCCCCGGTTCGGGTGCCGATGCCGCCATGATGGCGCGCAAGGCCGGGGCGGTCGATGCAGCATTGGCGTTCCACGGCTCGCACCTGAAAGATCCTCTGGAAGCTTTGGCTCGCGTCGGCGGGCGCGAGTTCGCCGCCATTGCCGGCGCGATCCTGGCTGCGCGCACCCAACGCATTCCGGTCCTCATCGACGGCTTTGCCGCCACTGCCGCCGCCGCCGTGCTTTACAAGGCCAACCCCGTTTCGCTTGACCATTGCCTGTTGGCCAGCCTGTCGCCGGAACCTGCGCACCGCCGGGCCGCCGAATTACTGGGCATGAAGCCGCTGCTCGACCTCGGCATCGGTCATGGCGAAGGGGTAGGGGCTGCCCTTGCCGCCGGGCTGGTCAAGGCGGCCGCACAAACAGCTTCCGGCATGGCTCTCGCGGTTCGGCAGAAATGACCTCAGGCATGGCAACGAAGGTGTGATGGCGCATCTATTCATTGCCACGCCCGCTTTCGCGTCTGGGTGTCTTGCCCCGCCGGTTCCCTGCTTCGCAATTTCGAACGGAAAACCGGTTCCCACTTTTCCTGGAATTGCTCTTAAGCTCGCTCGCTGCGCTCGTCGCTGGCGGGGACGCTTCTTCGTGCCACTTGGGGAGCGATAGGGACACATCGCTTTTTTCCTTCGTCACCCTCGGGCAAGCCTGAACGCAGCGAAAGGCGTGACCCGAGGATCCATGCCGTAATGGCCGGGAGGCACAAGGGGGTTCAGAACAAGAGGTGTTCTGCACCGTACCACGCTGCCGCTCCGTCACGGCATGGATCCCAGGGTCTACGCGACGGCCTTCGGCCTGCTCCGCCCTAGGATGACGAAGAGATGGTTACGTCTATTCATCGCCACGCCCGGCTTTGCCGTCTGGCCATTGTCAAAGAACTGACCTCGATTGAGAGGTCGGGAAGACGGGCAGCCGTTCGGACGCTCGTTTAAGTAAATATGCGACCTTGCGGCCGCCCGTCCGGTGGTCTTGCCTCACCGGGGGGTGCTGCCGCCTGATGCGGCCCGCTGGCCCAGTCGAGGCCCGGTCCGGCACCGACGCTTCCCCTCGATACCCGGTGCGCACCGAGTTTCCCGCAGAAGCGATGGCACGGATTATGGAAGAGGTTGAGAGGGCGTGGAAAAGAATGCCGGCGGTTTCTTGTCGAAGCGAGCAGGGTCAACGGATTGGCGAAGCGAAGGGGGCGGTTTGATCCACGATCTTTCCTGCACCGCACGGCTTCACAGCAGCTAAAACCCCCTCATCTAACCGTTGGTGTACTGCCACAATGTCACGGCAAGGATCCCAGATATTCCTCTCTCGCTCTGCTCGAAAGAGAATTGCGGGATGACGGTGGTGAGAGGTTGCGCTCCAATTGGCCGGAACGACGCAGTTTTACTTTAGGGGCGGCGATTCGTTTCACGAAAACGCGGCTACAGGGGGCCTGCTCCGGCTTCCAAGGTGACGTACCGCACCCCGGGGCCAGCGCCAATCGCCGAAGGCGGCGATTGGCTGAGAGTTCAAGCAAATTGTCAGGTCGCGCATGCGGCCGCAATTGTGATGCCGCGTAGCCCGCCGAACGTCACAGGCCGCGTGTGCGGCTGCAAGCGTCAGGCGGCGCGTGCGGCCGGCTTGCGACCGCCAAAGCGGCGCTTGTTGTTGCCCTTGTAAGGCTTTGCACCTTCCGGCTTGCGTTCGCCGCTCGGCTTGCCACCGAAATGCTTCTTGCCGGAACCATTCTGGTTAGCACCGCCCGGACGCTTGACGCGGCGGGGATCGGCGGGTTGGCGCTCGTACTTTTCGGCGGGATTGCGCACCGGATCGGGACTGGCAAGGTGATCCGCGATGATCGGCAGCTTGGTGCGGATGATGCGCTCCACCTGCCTTAGCTTGGCGTTTTCCGTCGGATCGCAGAGCGTGATGGCAATTCCGTCCATGCCATTGCGGCCCGTGCGGCCGATGCGGTGGACGTAGCTTTCCGCCTCGTCCGGCAGGTCGAAATTCACCACATGGCTGATGCCGGGCACGTCGATGCCGCGCGCGGCGATATCGGTCGCCACCAGAATGCGCACCGAACCGTCGCGAAATTCATTGAGCGCCTTCTGGCGGGCATTCTGCGACTTGTTGCCGTGGATGACGGCGGCCTTGAACCCGTCGCGCTCCAGATCCTTGGTGACACGGTCGGCACCGTGCTTGGTACGCGAGAAGATGATGACGGACTTCATCGCTTCGTCGGCCAGCATGGTCGACAGGATCTGCCGCTTCTGCTTGGTGCGGGCAATGACCACCCCCTGCACGATCTCGGCGACCGTCGTGCTCTGCGGCGAAACCTCGACGCGAATCGGGTTCTTCAACAGGCCCTTCGCCAGTTCGGCGATCTCGTCGGGCATGGTGGCCGAGAACAGGGCCGTCTGACGGTCCGGTGCGGTTGCCTTGGCGATGCGCTTGACATCGTTGATGAAGCCCATGTCGAGCATGCGGTCGCCTTCGTCGAGCACCAGCCATTTGGTGTCGGCGAGATTCAAGTCGCCTTCGCGCACGAGGTCGGTAAGGCGACCCGGCGTAGCGACCAGAACATCAACGCCCGGGCCGATCTTCTTGACCTGGCTGAAGCGGGATACGCCGCCGAGGACCAGCGCGGTCGAGACATGCGCGCCCTTGGCCAAAATCTTGATGGTGTCCTCGATCTGCACGGCAAGCTCGCGCGTCGGTGCAAGGATGAGCGCACGGCACGTCTTCGGCCGACGCTTGGTGCCAAGCGCCATGATCTTGGTCAGGATCGGCAAGGTGAAAGCGGCGGTCTTGCCGGAACCGGTCTGGGCGATGCCGAAAATGTCGCGGCCTGCCAGCTGCGGCGGGATCGACTGGATCTGGATCGGCTTGGGCTCGGTGTAGCCGGCGCCAAGGGTAGCCTTGAGCAGCGTACCCGAGATGCCGAGGGCGGCAAAGCCGGTCAGCTGGTCCGCATCTTGTGCTGCGGAAACAATCGGTTCCGCGGTGTTTTGAGTATTCAAAATTGTCTTCTTTCAGGCGGCTCGATGGCCGCAAACATCTGGCGGCAGGGCGCAACCTGCCGACGAAAAATTATAAGGAAACGACAAGGCGGTAGGCATAGTGCCCACGCGGCTGCGCTGTCGTGCCCGCAGGCATCGTGCCTGTGGGGCTTTTCGCCGCTTCGCCGAACATCGGAAAAGGGAGAAACAGACGCAACCAGTCTCATTCGGGGAGAAAGCCGGCGAACCCGGCCCAAGCGCCTATGGCTGCGCATATGGAGGAGTTCGCTGCCAAAAGCAAGGGGTTTCATGCTGCACTGCAACAAGGTTGGTCCCGGCACTCGACCAAAGCCACGCTTGCGCTTGGGGAATGGCACCGATACCAACGCTTCAAGATTGCCGAAGAGGACCGCCCGGATGAAGGATGTGCTGAAGGAACTTGAACGCCGCCGCGAGATCGCGCGCGCAGGCGGCGGGCCGGCGCGAATCGCGGCGCAGCACAAGAAGGGCAAGCTGACGGCGCGCGAGCGCATCGAGATATTCCTCGACGAAGGCTCGTTCGAAGAGTTCGACATGTTCGTGGAACATCGCTCGACAGACTTCGGCATGGACAAGACCAAAATTGCAGGGGATGGCGTGGTCACCGGATGGGGCACGATCAACGGCCGCCCGGTCTATCTGTTCGCCAAGGATTTCACCGTGTTCGGCGGCTCGCTCTCGGAAGCGCATGCCGAAAAGGTAATCAAGGTTCAGGAGATGGCGCTGCGCAACCGTGCGCCGATCATCGGTCTCTACGATGCCGGCGGCGCACGCATCCAGGAAGGCGTGGCGGCACTTGGCGGCTATGCGGAAATCTTCCAGCGCAACGTGCTCGCATCCGGCGTCATTCCGCAAATCTCGGTCATCATGGGACCTTGCGCCGGCGGCGACGTCTATTCGCCGGCGATGACCGACTTCATCTTCATGGTGCGCGACACCTCCTACATGTTCGTGACCGGGCCGGATGTGGTCAAGACGGTGACCAACGAAACGGTGACGGCAGAGGAACTGGGCGGCGCCTCGGTCCATACGACGAAGTCGTCGATCGCCGACGGCGCATATGACAACGATGTCGAGACGCTGTTGCAGATGCGCCGGCTGATCGATTTCCTGCCGGCATCCAACACGGCCGAACTGCCCGAAATCGAGTGCTACCAGTCGGTGACCGAGCACGATTTGTCGCTGGACCGGCTGATCCCGGACAACGCCAACAAGCCCTACGACATCAAGGAACTGATCCTGAAGACCTGCGACGAGGGCGATTTCTTCGAAATCCAGCCAAGCTTCGCCAAGAACATCGTCACCGGTTTCGGGCGCATCGAGGGTCGCACTGTCGGTTTCGTCGCCAACCAGCCGATGGTCCTGGCGGGCGTGCTCGATTCGGATGCCAGCCGCAAGGCGGCGCGCTTCGTGCGCTTCTGCGACTGCTTCAACATTCCGCTGGTCACCTTCGTCGACGTACCGGGCTTCCTGCCGGGCACGTCGCAGGAATATGGCGGGCTGATCAAGCATGGCGCGAAACTGCTGTTCGCCTACGCCGAGGCAACCGTTCCGAAGATCACGGTGATTACCCGCAAAGCCTATGGCGGCGCCTATGACGTGATGGCTTCAAAGCACCTGCGCGGCGACATGAACTACGCCTGGCCGACGGCGCAGATCGCGGTGATGGGCGCCAAGGGGGCGGTCGAGATCATCTATCGCAAGGATATCGGCGATGCCGACAAGATCGCTGCGCATACGGCGGCCTACGAGGACCGCTTCCTGTCGCCATTCGTGGCCGCAGAGCGCGGCTATATCGACGAGGTGATCATGCCGCATTCGACGCGGCGGCGCGTGGCGCGGGCGCTGCGGATGCTGCGCAACAAGGATCTCAAGAATCCCTGGAAGAAGCACGACAACATTCCGCTCTAAGTACCTGTTTCTATGCGTGTCGTTATCCCGAAACAGGTTCCCGCTTTCGGGCGACATGCATTGGGATTCAGGTGATCGCGGCCTGCGGATGGCCCTTTGCCCGGCGTTACCGGGGCCGGTTGCGACCGAAGCTCAAGGGTCGCGATTTCCAGCGCGTCAAGGTCGAGATCAGCCAGTGGCGGACCGGTTGCGGCATGATGCTGGCGAGTTTGAGCCCCCAGACCAGCCGGCGCGGGAAGGCGATCTCGAAGCCGCCGGAGGCAATGCCCTTGAACAGCCGCCGCGCAGCTTCCCCGGCGGGGATCATCGCCGGCAGCGATGGTGCGGACTGCTTGAGAAGCGGCGTGTCGACAAAGCCGGGATTGGCGACCTGGATGCGGATATTGATCTTGTCGAAGTCGTATTTCAGGGCTTGCGCCATGACGTTGACCGCCGCCTTGGAGGCACCGTAGGCCGCGGTGGTGGGCCAGCCGAACCAGGCGCTGATCGAGCCGACAAGCAGGATCTGGCCGCGCCCGCGCGCCTGCATGCACCGCGCCACCGGCACCAGGCCGTGGACGACGCCCAGCACGTTCACCTCGAAGGTGCGGCGGAATTTGCGTACCGAGAGATTTTCGCCGGCGATAGGCACATAGGCGCCGGCATTGAACACGGCGAGCGCGATCGGACCGATGCGGCCTTCGATTGCGGCGACGGTTGCGGCCATGCGGGCCTCGTCGGCAACGTCGCAGGGAAAGGAGACGATCTTGCCCGGCAGCAGTGCTGCCTCCGCGATCAGCATGTCGATGGGGTCGCCCTCGCGCGCCGTGACCGCGACGGTATAGCCGGCGGTTGCGAGTTGCTTGGCGAGTGCCCGTCCTATTCCGGAACTGCCGCCGGTGATCCAGGCGACGCCGTCTTTCGGATTGGCCCGATAAAGTCTCATTCAACTTTCCGCTGTTGGACGCGGCGATGGTCTAACCAGCCAATTGTCGAAAGGAAAGGGCGTCATGGCAGGAATCGGGCTGGCGGTTGGCCAAAGCCTTCGACTTTCGGCTATCAGCGCCAACAAAGGCGGAATGCGACTGGTCCAGAGAAAATCGTGCCTTGAAACGCGGCGTTCACATTTCTAGGGTTTGGCCGCACGCAGACAATGAGGAATTCAAATGCACCGTTCGGTGATCGACGCTATCGGCAACACCCCCTTGATCAAGCTGAGGCGCGCCTCCGAGGAAACGGGGTGCGAAATCCTCGGCAAGGCCGAATTCATGAATCCCGGCCAATCGGTCAAGGACAGGGCAGGGCTGTTCATCATTCGCGACGCCGAAAAGCGCGGCTTGCTGAAACCGGGCGGCGTGATCGTGGAAGGAACGGCCGGCAATACCGGCATCGGCCTGACGCTGGTGGCCAAGGCGCTCGGCTACCGCACGGTGATTGTCATTCCGGAAACCCAGAGCCAGGAAAAGAAGGACACGATCCGGCTCTTGGGTGCCGAACTGATCGAGGTGCCGGCGGTGCCGTACAAGAACCCCAACAATTATGTGAAGCTGTCGGGCCGGCTGGCGGCGCAGATGGCGAAGTCCGAACCCAATGGCGCGATCTGGGCCAACCAGTTCGACAATGTCGCCAACCGTGACGGCCATATCCACACCACCGCCCAGGAAATCTGGGATCAGACCCGCGGCAAGGTGGACGGCTTCGTTTCCGCCGTCGGTTCCGGCGGCACGCTGGCCGGCGTCGCGGCAGGCCTACGGGGCAACAGCAAGAACGTCAGGATCGCGCTGGCCGATCCGCTGGGCGCGGCGCTCCATTCCTTCTACACCGACGGCGTGTTGAAGTCCGAAGGCGGTTCGATCACCGAAGGCATCGGGCAAGGACGCATCACCGCCAATCTCGATGGCTTTGCGCCCGATTTCTCCTACCAGATTCCAGATGAGGAGGCGCTGCCCATCGTCTTCGACCTGATCCAGGAAGAAGGACTGTGCGTCGGCGGCTCGACCGGCATCAACATCGCCGGCGCCATCAGGCTGGCGCGCGAACTGGGTCCCGGCCACACCATCGTGACCATCCTTGCCGACTACGGAACGCGCTACCAGTCGAAGCTGTTCAACCCGGAATTCCTGCGCAGCAAGAACCTGCCGGTGCCGGGCTGGATGGATGAGAAAAGCGATATCAGCGTGCCGTATGAGCAGGTTGCATGATGGGCCATAAAACGGGGACGCTGTTTCGCGACGATTCCTATCTGAAAGAGACGGAGGCGAGCGTCGTTGCAATCAACGAGCGTGGCGGCATCATCCTCGACCGGACGATCTTCTATGCGACTTCGGGCGGGCAGCCCGGCGATACCGGCCACCTGGAGCGCGCCGATGGCAGCCGTGTGGCCATCGCCGCCACGATCACCGGCGAGACGAAGGAAGAGATCATCCACGTTCCGGCGCCCGAGCAAGCGGCGCTGGCGGCCGGTGAACGGCTCCGGCTCGTTATCGACTGGCCGCGGCGGCATCTGCTCATGCGCATGCACACGGCCTGCCACCTGCTCACCGTCGTCTGCTCCTACCCGATCACGGGCGCTGCGGTATCGGAGGATGATTCGCGTGTCGATTTCGATATTCCCGATGTCGGCTTCAACAAGGAAGACGTGACAGCCAGGCTGATGGAACTGGTTCGCGCCGACCACCCCGTCTTCATACGCGAGATCAGCGATGAGGAACTTTCGGCCAATCCCGGACTGGTGAAGTCGAAGAATGTCAGGCCGCCGAGCGGGACAGGCAGGATAAGGCTTGTGTGCATAGGCCAGGACGGCACCGTCGACAGCCAGCCTTGCGGCGGCACCCATGTCAAAAGCACGGCTGAAGTGGGGGAAATCCACATCGGCAAGATCGAGAAGAAGGGCCGCGAGAACCGGCGATTCCGTATTCGTTTCGGGCCGTTGCCGGCCACTTGACCGCGACGCCGTTCCGCGCACAGGTATGCGCAACACAAGGAGACGATATGGCCGAGGACAGCCCGTTCACAGTCGATGCCGAGTGGCTGCAGCAGCGGCTGGGACAACCCGGCATCACCGTCGTCGATGCTTCCTGGTATTTGCCGGCGCAAAAGCGCGACGCGCGTGCGGAATATGACGCGTCTCACATTCCGGGCGCGGTGTTCTTCGACCAGGACGCGGTTTCGGACCCGTCGACCGGATTGCCGCACACGCTGCCGTCGCCACAGCAATTCGCCCGTTTCGTTGGCACGTTGGGCATATCGGCGGATGACACGATCGTCGTCTATGACGGGCCGGGTTTCTTTTCGGCGCCGCGCGCCTGGTGGATGTTCCGGGTCATGGGCGTGTTCCAGGTCTATGTTCTGGACGGCGGGTTCGACAACTGGAAGGCGTCGGGCAAGCCGGTTACGGCTGCCGTCACCAAGATCGCCCCTTGCGTCTTCCATTCCGCCTTCGATGCGGCTCGCGTCGCCAGCCTTGCCGACATGCGCCGCATCGTCGAGACGAGGGAAAGCCAGATCGCCGATGCACGCGGGGCAGGGCGTTTTGCCGGCACCGAACCGGAACCGAGGGCTGGCGTCCGTTCCGGCCACATGCCGGGGGCGCGCAATGTTCCGGTGACGGCGCTGTCGGAAAACGGCCAGCTTTTGCCCAAGGCCCGATTGCGCAAGATTTTCGAGGACGCCGGCGTCGATCTTGGCAAGCCGATCGTCACCTCATGTGGTTCAGGTGTGACCGCCGCGGCAATCACGCTTGCATTGGAAACGCTCGGCCACAGCGAAAACCGCCTCTATGACGGCTCCTGGACCGAATGGGGCGGCTTGCCGGATACGCCGGTGGCGACCGGAAAGGATTGACCTCGTGCACGAAACCGTTCGCGACGAGATTGAAGTAACGGTGACATTCCTGGAGATGGATGCGCCGCCGGCCGTGACGCCGGCGCTGCCGTACAACCGCCAGATCGCGCTGCTGAAGACGAACGACATTCCTTTGCATTTCTACCGCTACCTGACCGACAGGGTCGGGCGGAAATGGCACTGGGTCAATGTGCTGCGCCTGGACGACGAGGAACTGGCCGCCGGCATCCATCGCGAGGACCGCGAGATCAGCGTGCTGTATCTCGATGGCGCGCCGGCCGGGTTCTTCGACGTCAAGCCGCAACTGCCCGACGAGGTGGAACTTGCCTATTTCGGCATGATGGAGCATGCGACCGGCCAAGGGCTGGGGCGGTGGTTCCTGGGGGCAGCGATCTCCGCCTGCTGGGCGCTGGGGCCGAAACGCGTGACCGTGCAGACCTGCACGCTGGATCATCCGGCAGCGCTGCCGCTTTACCAGAAGCTCGGCTTCAAGCCTGTGGCGCAGAAGAAGGAGATCGTGCGGCCGATGCCGTTTGCCGAGCGCTCGGCCAGCGTGATGCGTCCCTGAACGAGCCGTTCATTCCTGTTTCAGATTCGGTCTGCAATGGTGCCGGCGTCGTCAACCCGGCGGTGCGCCGGACTTTCAAGGAGAACACCATGCTGAACCGCCGTACCGTTGCCATGGGGCTTGTTGCGGCCCTCTTGGCGCCGACCGCCGCGCTGGCGCAGGCAACAACGCCTTCGGCCGCGCAGATCGAGCGTCAACTCGACGTATCACCGCGTCTCAAGCTGCAGCCCAACAAGCGCGTGACTGTGCGCGAGTTCAAGCGCCGCCCGGATCTGCGCCGTGCAGCGCCCTCCATCGATATCCAGTCGATCAATTTCGAGTTCGGATCGGCGGAAATCCCGTTTTCCCAATACCGCAAGGTCGAGAATATCGCCGAGGGCTTGAACCGCATCCTGCGGCGCGACCGGCGCGCCACCGTATTGATAGAAGGGCATACCGACGCGGTTGGCTCGTTCTCCTCCAACCAGGTGCTTTCGGAGCGCCGGGCCGAGTCGCTGAAGCGTGTGCTGGTCCGCGAATTCCGCGTGCCGGCGAGGGCGCTGGAAACGGTCGGCTACGGCGAGGAATTCCTGCTGGTGCCGACGCCCAACGAGAACTGGCGCAACCGCCGCGTGACCTTGCGGCGCATCGACAGCTTCATCCGCTAATGCATGTCGCCCGAAAGCGGGAACCGGTTTCGGGATAACGACATGCATAAAAATAACCACTTGGAGCGCGGCCAGCGAACCCGAAAGATCGCGACGCGCTCCAGGCGATGAGAATTCTATTCAATAAGTTGATGTATCTCATTGTATAAGAATGATTTTTCCAGGTCGGCTTGGACAATTTCGTATGGTCGCCCGCCAACTGGCACAACAGTCTGACCGGAGCCCGGCTTGACGAGCCGGGCTCTATCCGTTTCCCGTTCTGCCCGAGAGATTTGCATTGAAAGGGACGTAAAATGACGATCCGGGTGGTCATGGCGGGAGCGACGGGGTGGGTCGGCAAGGCCCTTGTTCCGGCAATCATTGCACAGACAGACCTGACATTGGCCGGTGCGGTGTCGCGCAGCGCCGCGGGACAGGATGCCGGCACGGCTGCGGGAATCGATGCAAGCGGCGTTACCGTCGCCGGCTCGCTGGACGAAGCCCTTGAAGCGCCGTCCGATGTCGTGGTCGACTACACCAAGCCGAATGTCGTGAAAGACAATGTGCTGCTGGCAATTTCCAAGGGACGGCATGTGGTGATCGGCACCTCGGGCCTGGGTGCGACCGACTATGCCGAAATCGATGCAGCCGCCCGCGCCAACGGCGTCGGTGTGCTGGCGGCCGGCAATTTCTCGATCACCGCTACGTTGATGAAGCGGTTTGCCTTGATGGCGGCGAAATACGTGCCGGACGTCGAGGTGATCGACTACGCCAGCGCCAGGAAGCCGGACGCACCTTCCGGAACGGCGCGGGAACTGGCTGAGGCTCTGGCCGAGATTCGCGGCGGATCGTCGGCGCGGCCGCAGGCCGAGGTTTCCGGTGTGCCGGAAACGCGCGGCGCAGCGGTCGGTGCAGGCGAGGGCGTGCAGGTGCACGCGCTGAGGCTGCCGTCCTACATCCTGTCTTGCGAGGCGCTGTTCGGCCTGCCGGATGAGCGCTTGACCATCCGCCATGATGCGGGCTCGTCTGCTGCGCCTTATGTTGCGGGAACCTTGCTGGCCATCCGGCGGGTGAGCGGCATCAAGGGGCTGGTGCGCGGGCTGGATGCCTTGATGGACTAAGGCCTGTTGAGGGCCTTTTAGGCGGCAGTTTGGAGTGGGCATCCCAAGGAGACGGCCATGAGGAGCGATACCGAATATCTACGTCTTGCCGTGGAGATCGCCACCGAGAGCCGGGCCAGTGGCAATCATCCCTTCGGGGCGCTCCTGGTAGGGCTGGAGGGCGACGTGCTTCTTTCGTCGGGCAACACCTACGCGCGGGATCGCGGCGTTGGCCACGCAGAGGCAAACGTGGCCCGCGCGGCCGCGCGGCAATATGATCCGGCCTTTCTCGAGCGCTGCACGCTGGTGACCTCGGTGGAGCCGTGCTGCATGTGCGCCGGGGCCTGTTACTGGGCTGGCATCGGCACGGTGGTCTATGGACTTAGCGAAAGGCGGTTGGCCGAACTGACCGGAGACAACCCGGAGAACCTGACCCTCGATCTGAGCTGTCACCAGGTATTCGCCGCAGGGCGGCGCCCTGTAGCGATCCGCGGCCCGTTCCCTGAACTCGAAGAAGAGATCGTAAACGACCACAAGGATTTCTGGTGACAGAACTCATCATAAAGGGACTGGTGTCGATGAGGAGGCCGTGGCCTCTGCGGCGCCATTGGCTGCAGTTCATTTGAGCGGCATCAGTTGCCGATTGTGAAGACGGCGAAGTCTGTCAAAAGTAACGATCCGTTAACCATCACAGTCCAGTATCGGTCATCCCTGTCGTATTGCCGTAACATTCACACGGTAAAAAGCAGGTGTCGACTGGATGCCGACCGCGGATGGACCGGCGGCAAACCTCGACAGACGAGGAAGCGGGGCCAAGGCTCCGCTTTTTTGTTTGGTCGCGTCAGTTGCGCTTGAAGTCCCGCAAAACCTCGTCCGTCGCCGGCTTCAGGGACTTCCACTGGAGCCGACTGGTTGGCAGCATGAGGTCGCTGACCCATTGCTGGGTGAGGACGGCGCCTTCCAGGCCCGTCGTTTCGTCGCTTTCAATCGGGAGCGGCCAGTGCGCCTCGGTTTCGCCCGGTACGATCAGCCCGCCCGTTCCCGCCGCAATGTATTCGCACTCGGCGGGATCCAGATGCTCATCGACAAGCGTCGCCAACACCGTGGCGGACGGCGCAACGAACATCCCAACGACTGAGTGATCGCCAGTCTTTCGGACAAAATATGCTTTCACCTGTTACCTGATAGGAATGAGGACCGATCCAATGGGCGGCCGTCCGGCCAGTTAGAAAGATTCAACCCAAGATTTAAAATATTCGCGGCGCGTGTTCTACACCCTTGAGCCTGCGCCGTCGATTCCCCTAAAGGCTCACAAGTCCGTGACGATTGTCCATTTGCGAATTGTGCGTGTCGTATCGGGCGGAATCACGTAAGGAGATGGCGTCCCTCCGAGAGTTCGATATGCCACGCATTGCCTATGTGAACGGGCGTTATGTCGCCCACAGAGACGCTTCGGTCCACGTCGAGGATCGCGGTTACCAGTTCAGCGACGGAGTCTACGAGGTTTGCGAGGTGGCGCGCGGCTTCATCATCGACATGCCGCGTCATCTCGATCGGCTGAACCGCTCGTTGGGCGAGCTTTCCATTGCCTGGCCGCTGCACCGTTCGGCGCTGGCCGTGGTCATACGCGAAGTGGTTCGCCGCAATCGCGTCACCGACGGGCTGGTCTATCTGCAGGTCACGCGCGGCGTTGCCGGGCGCGATCACTTCTTTCCGCCGGCAAGCGTTCGGCCTTCCCTGGTGGTAACTGCCAAGAAGATCGATCCCGCCGCGGGGGCCAAGAGGGCGGAAACTGGCGTGAAAGTCATTACCGTGCCGGAAAACCGCTGGGACCGGGTCGATATCAAGAGCGTTGGGCTTTTGCCCAACGTGCTGGCCAAGCAGCAAGCGAAGGAAGCGGGCGCGCAAGAGGCCTGGTTCGTGGACGCCGACGGCACTGTGAAAGAGGGCGCTTCCACCAATGCCTGGATCGTCACGCGCGACGGCGTGCTGGTGACCCGGCCGGCCGATCACGGCATCCTGCGCGGCATCACGCGCACGACGCTGTTCGACGTCGCCGCCAAGCTCGGCTACAGAATAGAAGAGCGCGGCTTCAGCGTTGCCGAAGCAAAGGCTGCGCGCGAGGTGTTCCTGTCTTCGGCAACCACGATTGCCATGCCGATAGTTGAAATCGACGGTGAACCGGTTGCGAATGGCCATCCCGGAACAATAACACTTTCATTGCGGCAGGCATTTTTTGACGTTGCGAAAAAAAGCCCGGCCTGATAACCGCAAAGGTGGAAACAATAGAAATATATCTCGTTCTGCTTGCCGTTACGGACGGCAAGGGCGTTTGCGAGCTTGACATGCGCCCCGTATTTTGGCGCACTGACTTGCAAATGGAAGGGGATCCGGCGGGAAGATAAGAACAATGGCGGAACGTACGCAAAACCTTCAGGACCTGTTCCTGAATTCGGTTCGCAAGAGCAAAAACCCACTTACTATTTTCCTGATAAACGGCGTGAAACTGACCGGTGTGGTGACCTCGTTCGACAATTTCTGCGTCCTTCTGCGGCGCGACGGTCATTCGCAACTCGTCTACAAGCACGCCATTTCCACGATCATGCCGAGCCAGCCGGTTCAGATGTTCGATGGCGAGGAAAGCCAGGGCGGCTGATTGACACAAAGCCACGACGCGGCGGGAAAGTCCGGAACGCGATCTGACAACAAGGCGGTGGATGGCGCCAAGGCGCCGACCCGCGCTGTCGTGATCGTGCCCGTTGTCACCCGCGGCGCGGCGGCCGACGATGCCATTCGCTCGCGCCCGATGCGGTCTGCGGAAGCCCGCCACGACGAGGCTGTCGGGCTTACCCGCGCCATCGATCTGGAGCCGGTCCACTCCGCCGTCGTCACGGTCAACGATCCGCGCCCGGCGACGCTGCTCGGCAGCGGCAAGGTGACCGAATTCGCTGACATCGTGAAGGAAAAGGACGCGGAACTGGTCATCGTCGACCATCCGCTGACGCCGGTGCAGCAGCGCAATCTCGAGAAGGAAATGAACGTCAAGGTGCTCGACCGCACCGGGCTGATTCTCGAGATATTCGGCGAGCGCGCCCGCACCAAGGAAGGCACGCTGCAGGTCGAACTGGCGCATCTCAACTACCAGAAGGGTCGTCTGGTTCGAAGCTGGACCCACCTGGAGCGGCAGCGCGGCGGCGCCGGTTTCCTCGGCGGCCCCGGCGAAACGCAGATAGAGGCCGACCGGCGCGCCTTGCAGGAAAAGATCGTCAAGCTGAAGCGCGAACTGGAGACGGTGCGGCGCACGCGCGACCTGCACCGCGCCAAGCGCAAGAAGGTGCCGTTCCCGGTGATCGCCATCGTCGGCTACACCAATGCAGGCAAGTCGACGCTGTTCAACCGGCTGACGGGGGCAGGGGTGTTGGCCGAGGACATGCTGTTTGCCACGCTCGATCCGACGCTGCGGCGCCTGCGCCTGCCGCATGGGACGCCGGTGATCCTGTCCGATACGGTCGGGTTCATCTCGGACCTGCCGACTCACCTGATCGCTGCCTTCCGGGCGACGCTGGAAGAGGTGGTCGAGGCGGACCTCGTCATTCATCTGCGAGACATTTCCGACCCCGATACGGCAGCCCAGGCCGAAGATGTCGAACGCATCCTGGCCGATCTCGGCGTCGATGCCAAAGACGACCGGCGCGTTATCGAGGTTTGGAACAAGATCGATCTGCTGGACGAGGGCAACCGGACCCGGCTGCTGGACGAGGCGCAGGGCCGCGCGGGCACCAAGCCGATCGCCATTTCGGCAATCACCGGCGAAGGCTTCGAGGCGCTCAAGGAGACGATCGAGGCGCGGGTATCGGGCGAATTGGCACCCCTGACCGTGACGCTGGCTCCGAGCCAACTAGGGCTGGTCGACTGGCTCTATCGCAATGGCGAGGTTACGGGGCGGACCGACAATGAGGACGGCGGCGTCACCATCGAGTTGAGCGCGACGAAAAGCGCCCGCGACGAAATCCAGAGCCGGCTGCGTCAAGGCAACTCTCGAAAACAATAGATCAGGGTTTCCCCTTCGCCTGCTGCCAGAGGTCTTCCATTTCCTCCAGCGTGGCAGCATCCAGCGACCTTCCTGATTCGGCCAGCGCGCGTTCCACATGGTGGAAACGCTGGCGGAACTTGTCGTTAGTGCCGCCGAGCGCTGCTTCCGAATCGAGCTTCAGGTGGCGGCCGAGATTGACGAGCGCAAACAGTGTGTCGCCGAACTCGTCCTTGATGGAGGCGGTGTCGCCGCTGGCCAGCGCCTCACGCAGTTCGCCGATCTCTTCTTCGATCTTGTCGAGGATGGGAGCCGCCTCGCTCCAGTCGAAACCGACGCGGGCGGCTTTCTCCTGCAACTTCAAGGCGCGAGTCAGCGCTGGCAGATTGACCGGCACGCCGTCGAGGTAGCCCTTTCCATGGTCCTCGAGGTCGAGGCCGCGTGCAAGCCGCGACTGGCGCTTCTCGGCCTTCTCCTCGGCCTTGATCCTTTCCCACATGCCCTTGGCCATGCCGGCGCTGCGGGCCTCCTCGTCGCCAAAGACATGCGGATGGCGGCGGATCATCTTGGTGGTGATGGCTTCCACGACGTCCGCGAACACGAACTCGCCGGCCTCCTCGGCCATCTGTGCGTGATAGACGACCTGCAGCAACAGGTCGCCCAACTCTTCGCGCAGGTCATCGAGGTCGCCGCGCTGGATGGCATCGGCCACCTCGTAGGCTTCCTCGACGGTGTAAGGAGCGATGGTCGAGAAGTCCTGTTCGATATCCCACGGACAGCCGGTCTTTGGCGCGCGCAGCGCCGCCATGATCTCGATCAGCCGGGAAATATCCTTGGAGGGTTTCATTGCCGGGGCCTTGCCTTAATCGAGTACCGACACGATGGCCTTGGCCAGCCGATCCAGTCCGTCTTCCGGCAGGCCGGCGACGTTGATGCGGCTGTCGCCGACCATATAGACGCCATGCTCGGTGCGCAGCCGATCGACCTGCGGTTCGGTGAGGCCGAGGCGCGAGAACATGCCGCGATGGCTGGCGATGAAATCGAAACGGTCCGAGTTGGACTGACGGCGCAGCGCATCGGCAAAGGCAATGCGCAGTTTCAGCATGCGCTGGCGCATTTCCTCCAGTTCCGCCTGCCAATCGGCCCGCAAGTCCGGGTCTTCCAGCACAATGCGCACGGCGGCGGCGCCATGGTCCGGCGGCATCGAATACATGGTGCGCGCCGCAGCAAGAAGCTGGGTCATTGCAATGTCGGCCTCCGCCCCGGATCTGGCCATGACGATGGCAGCGCCGACACGGTCTCGGTAGACGGCGAAGTTCTTGGAGCAACTGGTGGCAACGACCATTTCAGGCACCTTGCCGGCGAGAATGCGCAGCCCTTCGGCGTCGGCGTCGAGACCTTCGCCGAAGCCCTGGTAGGCGATGTCGACAAAGGGCAGCAGACCGCGCTCGACAAGCAGGCCGGCGACTGCGGACCATTGGGTGGCGGTGGGGTTGGCTCCAGTCGGGTTGTGGCAGCATCCGTGCAGCAGCACGATGTCGCCGCGATTGGCCTGACGTAACGCGTCCAGCATCGCTTCGAACCGCACGGAGCCCGACGCTGCGTCGAAGTATGGATAATCGCGGACATGCAGGCCGGCGCCGCGCATCATCGGGATGTGGTTCGGCCAGGTCGGATCGGATACCCACACCGTTGCATCGGCCTTGGTGCGCTTCAGCAATTCGGCGACGAGACGCAGCGCGCCTGAACCGCCCGGCGCTTGCGCGGCGCGGATACGTGAAAAGTCGGCTTGCTCGCCGAAAACGAGCCGGGCAAGTGCGGCGTTGAATTCAGTATCGCCGGCAAGTCCCAGATAAGTCTTGGATTTCTGTTCGCCAAGCAGCCGTTTTTCCGCTTCGCGCACGGCGCGCATGACCGGCGTGGCGCCGTCGCGATCCTTGTAAACGCCGACACCCAGGTCAACCTTGTCGGTTCTTGAGTCGGCGCGATAGGCGCTGATCAGCGCCAGGATCTTGTCGGCTGGTGCAGCTTGCAGGTCTTCAAACATTATCCTGGTTCCGTTCGTTTTGCGCAGGAGTGATACGCAAATCGACCTGCGGCTGCCAGCGCTTTTCTCGCTCGCAGCGGTGCCACTCCGGATATGGACCGGGCTGTTGGAGCGCGTCGCGATCTTTCGGATTCGCTGGAGCGCTCCAAGTGTTTGTTTTTATGCATGTCGTTATCCCGAAATCGGTTCCCACTTTCGGGCGACATGCATCAGGGATCTGGTGACGGCTGATCCTTCGACGAGGCGGTGATGGCTTCGAAATCCGGGATTCCGTCATTGCCTTCGATGCGGTCGCGATAAAGTGCGGCGCGCGCCAGAAGCATGAGCGAGACCGGCGTCGTGACCGTTATGAATATCGCGATCAGGATCTCGTGAAGGACCGGGCGCGATTGGAGCGCCGAAAACAAGATGATCGACGCAATGAGGAGGCCGCCCGCGCCCCAGGTCGTGCCGAGCGTCGGCGCGTGGATGCGCTGATAGAAGCGTTCAAACTTGAGCAGGCCGATCGCACCCAGCAGGGTCAGGCCGGAACCCAGGATAAGGAAGAACGCGGTGAGAAGGGCCACCCAGACCGGCAGGTCGGCGAAAGGGGTCATTCGATCACCTCGCCGCGCATGAGGAATTTCGCCAGCGCCACGGTCGAAACGAAACCGAGAAGCGAGATCACCAGCGCCGTTTCGAAATAGATCGTGCTGCCGGTGCGGATGCCGACTGTCAGCAGCAGAAGCATGGCGCCGACGTAGAGGGCGTCGAAACCGAGGATGCGATCCTGGGCGCGGGGGCCGCGAACGAGGCGCAGGAGCGCGCATGCCATGGCGCAGACCAGCAGCAATTGCGCAATGGTGACGGACCAGGAGATGATGACGCCGCTCATTCGAAAATCTCCATCAACAGCGATTCATAACGCTGCTTGATCTGATCGACCAAGGCCGGTTCGTCGATCAGGTCGAGAACGTGGATGCGAAGCCTGCCACTGCCGGCATGATATTCGACCCACGCCGTTCCGGGCGTGCTGGTGATGATGCAGGCGAGTATCGCCAGGCCGGTCGGGTCGCGTAATTCAAGCGGGATCATCACGAAGCCGGGCTTGCCCATTCTTCGCCCCGTCAAGATGATGGCTGCGACCTCGATGTTGGAGCGCAGTATATCGATCAGCACGACCGTCACCAGCCGCGGGATCATGTCCCAGCGTCTCACCATGGGCTTGTCGGGCTGAAGCGCGACCATGGCCAGGGACGCGCCGACCGCGACGATGCAACCAAGCACGACATGGCCGACCGACAGCCCGTTGAGCAGGACCCACATGATCAGCAGCGACGCCGCCAGAACGGGATAGGGCAGGAGGCGTCTCATTGCGCCGCCTCCGTTTTCGCGCCGGGCAAGCTCTCGGCCGACAGCACGTCCTGCACATAGCTGGCCGGCGCATGCAGGGATTGCGCGGTCGCATCCATGTAGCGCATCGCCAACCCGCCTTTTACGGTCAGCGCCAGGCACAGCACGAGCAGGAATGCCACCGGCGCGATCTCGATGACCCGGACGCGCGGTACGGTTCCTTCGATGGGCGCCCAGAAGGTGCGGATGCCGGCGCGCGTCATCGCAATCATCGCGGAAAGGCCGGAAAGGATGATCAAGGTCACCAGCACCCATGTTCCGCCAGCGATGCCGCCGCCCGGCGCAAGGCCTTCGGGATTGAACAACGCGGTCAGCATCGCAAATTTGCCGATGAAGCCGGAAAGTGGCGGCAAGCCGGCCAGAAGCACGCCGCAGCCGGCAAAGCAGATGCCCAAAATGGCGAGGGTTGCTGGAATTGTGACCCCCACCTCGTCCTGGATGTCGTCCTCGTCCGTATCGTCGCCATAGGCTTCCATCGTGACCGCAAGCACGTCGGATGCCGGATCCTGTGCCCGCTCGACGAGCTCGATCAGGAGAAAGAAGGCGCTGACGGTCAACGTCGAGCTCACCATGTAGTAGAGCGCGCCCGAAGTGACCGCGACGCTGTCGGTTCCGATCGCGGCCAGCAGCGTGCCGGACGAAACCAGCAGGTAGAAGCCGGCAAGCCGTCCCATCGCCTGCGAGGCCAGCACGCCGACGGCACCGAAACCGATGGTGGCCATGCCGCCGAACAGAAGCCACGAATTGCCGAAGCCGGCCGATGCACCGGCTTCTGCGCCGAAAAATAGAAGAGACAGCCGCAGCAGCACGTAGATGCCGACCTTGCTGAGGATGGCGAAGATGGCGGCGACCGGCGCTGCGGCGGCGGAATAGGCGTTTGGCAGCCAGAAGCCGAGCGGCCACATGCCGGCCTTGACCAGGAAGGCGACGCCGAGGATGGCGGCGCCCGCCTCCAGCAGCATCCGGTCGCCTGCGGCCACCGCCGGAATGCGGACGGCGAGGTCGGCCATGTTCAGGGTGCCGGTGACCCCGTAGATCAGGCTGACACCGATGAGGAACAGCGATGCGCCGGCAAGGTTGACGGCGATGTAGTGCAGGCCCGCCTTGACCCTGAGCGCGCCTGAACCATGCAGGACGAGGCCGTAGGACGCCGCCAGCAGCACCTCGAAGAACACGAACAGATTGAACAGGTCGCCGGTCAGGAACGCACCGTTCAGCCCCATCAGCAGAAGCTGGAACAGCGTATGGAAATGCGGGCCACTGCGGTGCCAGCGCGCCAGCGAAAACACCAGGGACGCCACGGCGAGAACGGCCGTCAGCATCACCATCAGCGCCGACAGCCGGTCGAGAACCAGGACGATGCCGAAGGGCGCGGCCCAGTTGCCGAGCAGATAGACGCCGGTCGTGGCCGCGCCGTTGCCGACGGGGGCGTCGGCAAAGTTCAGCAACACCAGGGAGACGACCACCAGCAGCAGCGTCGAGACGACGTTGACCATCGCCTTGAGAAAATGGCGGCGTTCGTCGAACAGCAACAGAAGCGCGCCGGTGACGAGCGGCAAGATGATCGGCGCGATCAGGATCTGGTCGGCCCACCCCATCAGCGCGGCTCCCTGCCGTCGACATGGTCGCTGCCGGTCAATCCGCGCGAGACGAGCAGTACCACGAGGAACAGCGCCGTTGTCGCAAAGCCGATGACGATGGCGGTGAGCACAAGCGCCTGGGGAACCGGATCGGTATAGTCAGCCGGATTGATCGCCCCGTCGGTCAGAAGCACGGGCGGGGCGCCGAAGCGCGGCCGACCCATGGAGAAGATGAACAGATTGACGCCGTAGGAGATGAGCGACAGCCCGATGATGAGCTGAAAGGTGCGCGGCCGCAGCAAAAGCCAGACGCCGGAGCCTGTCAGTACACCTATGGCGATGGCGAGCGTCAGTTCCATCACGCGGCCTCCGATGCCGCTTCGGCCTCGGCGGCGATGCGCGAGGCGCGAAGACGACGGATCGACTGGTGGGCCAAGGCGATCAGCATCAACACGGTAGCGCCGACCACCAGGGAGAAAACGCCGAGGTCAAACAAGGTCGCGCTGGCCACCGGAACCGACCCGACCAGCGGCAGTTCCAGATATTGCGAATGCGAGGTCAAGAAGGGATAGCCGGCCAACCAGGACCCCATGCCCACCATGGCTGCAAACAAAAGGCCGAAACCGATCCAGTTGACCGGCAATACCCGGAGCCTGGCTTCGACCCAGATGGTGCCCGCCGCCATGTATTGCAGGATGAAGGCCGCCGCCATCGCCACTCCGGCGGCAAAGCCTCCGCCCGGGAGGTCGTGGCCGCGAAGGAAGAGATAGGCGGCGAAGACGATGATGACCGGAAACAGCCATTGCATGATGACGGACGGGACCAGCAGATAGTCGCTGACCGTATCGCCGGCTTCGCGGTCGGGCCTCGCCTCGTCGAACGCTTTCTGGACGCGCTGCTGCTCCGGCGACTCGACGCTGTCGGGAGCGGGCCGGAAACGGCGTAAGAGCGCAAACACCGTCAAGGCCACGACGCCCAGCACCGTGATTTCGCCGAACGTGTCGAAGCCGCGGAAATCGACCAGGATGACGTTGACGACATTCTTGCCGCCGCCGTCGCTATAGGCTCTTTCCAGGAAGTAGTCGGCGATGGTTGCGGGCGGCATGCGTGTCATAACGGCGTAGGAAATCAGCGTCATGCCGAGGCCGGCGGCGACAGCGGTGGCAAGATCGCGCAAGCGTCGCAGCTTGGCCGCCAGGGTTACAAGCCCGAGCGAATTGTCCTCGAAGCGTTTCGGCAGCCAGCGCAATCCGAGCAGGAGCAGAACCGTCGTCACGATCTCGACGAGCAATTGGGTGACCGCAAGATCCGGCGCCGAAAGCCAGACAAAAGTGATGCAGGTGACCAGCCCAGCGCCGCCCAGCAGGATCAGCGCGGCGAGCCGGTGAAATTTCGCCTGCCAGGCAGCACCGAGGGCACAGAAGATGCCGATCGCCCAGACGGCAGCGAAGGCCGGGTCGCTTTCCGCCCACGTCACCCCGCCAGGATCGAGGCCCAGGCTATAGAGCGGCCAGAGCGCCGCGGCGAAAGCTATCCAGACCAGCAGGCGAAGCTGCGGTTGAAGCCGGCGCGTGCCGAGCTGGCTTTCGACGAACCGCGCCCAGCGCCACGAAACTGTGACCATTGCGCGTTCAAAGATGCGTTGACCCTTGAGGCGGCGGAACACCGGCGGGCCTTCCTCACAGTTGGCCAGATAGGTCTTCAGCGACAGAAAGAGGATGGCTCCGCCGATTAGTGCCGCGACGCTCATCATCAGCGGCAGCGTGAAGCCATGCCAGACGGCGAGGCTGTATTGCGGCGTGGCGGGGCCTAGCACGGAGGTGACGGCGGTGTGCAGGAACGGGCCGATGGTGAGGCCGGGAATGGTGCCGACGACGAGGCAGGCAAGCACCAGCAACTGCATCGGAAACCGCATCAGGAAGGGGGCTTCGTGCGGGTCGCGCGGCAGGTCCAGTGGCGGCGGGCCGAAGAAGACGCCGTGGATGAAACGGATCGAATAGGCGACCGCAAAGGCGCTGCCCAGAACGGCCGCATAGGGGGCTGCCGTGTCGAGAATGGAGATCTGGTGCGTGGCGGCGGCCTCCGCAAAAAACATTTCCTTGGACAGGAAGCCGTTGAGCAGCGGCACGCCGGCCATGGCCGCGCTCGCGACCATGGCAAGGGTGGCAGTGATCGGCATGAAGCGGAACAGCCCGCTCAACCGCCTGATATCGCGGGTGCCGCTCTCATGGTCGATGATGCCGGCGGCCATGAACAGCGACGCCTTGAAGGTGGCGTGGTTCATCATGTGGAAGATGGCAGCGACGGCGCCGAGCGGACTGCCGAGGCTGAGCAGCATGGTGATGAGGCCGAGGTGGCTGATGGTGGAATAGGCAAGCAGGCCTTTGATGTCTTGCTGGAAGATGGCGAAATAGGCGCCCAGCACAAACGACGCCATGCCGGCGAGGCCGACGATCCAGAACCATTCCTCGGTGCCGGCCAGCACCGGCCAGAGCCTTGCCATCAGGAATACGCCGGCCTTCACCATGGTGGCCGAGTGCAGATAGGCCGACACCGGCGTCGGCGCGGCCATCGCGTTGGGCAGCCAGAAATGGAATGGAAACTGCGCGCTCTTGGTGAGCGCACCGAGCAGCACCAGGACCAGTGTCGGTATATAGAGTTCGTGTGAACGGATCTGGTCGCCCGAGGCCAGGACCTGTTCGAGATCGTAGCTGCCGACGATGTGGCCGATCAACAGGACACCGGCCAGAAGGCCGAGACCGCCAATGCCGGTGATGGTCAGCGCCATGCGAGCGCCATCGCGCGCGCCGGCATTGTGATGCCAGTAACCGATTAGCAGGAAGGAAAAGATGCTGGTCAGTTCCCAGAAGATGATGAGCAGGATGAGATTACCCGAAAGCACGATGCCGAGCATCGCGCCCATGAATGCCAGGAAGAACGAGAAGAACCTCGGCACCGGATCTTCGGGCGACATGTAATAGCGGGCATAGAGCACGACGAGGAAGCCGATGGCGCTGATCAACATCGCGAACAGCCAGGCAAACCCGTCCATCCGCAGCGTGAAATTCAGGCCGAGGGCGGGAATCCACTCGATCTCGGCGCGGATGGCGCCACCTGCTGCGATGGCCGGATAACAGGCCGAGGTCAGGACCAGCACGCCGAGCGCGACGGCGCCGGCCAACCATGCCTCGGCATTGCGCGCGTTGGAGGGCAGGAACCCGGCGGCAACGGCGCCGGCGAAAGGCATGACGATCAACAACAACAGCGATGTGTGATCTGTCATCCTACGCAGCAGCTCATCTGGAATCTCGGCAACCATTGCCTGATCTCATCCATTATGGTTGACTTGGAGGCAATTCGGCAAGGCATTAAATTGATGAAATTACTTCCGGAGCAATGCCGGGCGGCGCGCGGCCTACTCAACTGGACACAGGAGCAATTGGCGTGCCTGGCCGGCGTGTCGCGCAGCACGATCAAGGATTTCGAATGCCACCGCCATGCGCTGCATCGCGCTTCGGAGGACTTGCTCGTCAAGGCGCTGGAAGAGGGCGGGGTGCTGCTGCTTGCCGCGGAAACCGAAGGCCCCGGCGTGCGCCTGAGGCAGAACAGGTAATTTCCGGCTTTGTGCCTCGACGATCACCGCCAAGGTGGTGTGAACCAGGTCCGATCCTGGATGCCGCTGCGCCGCGGCGGTCACTTGACATTCCTCGTGAATACGCGGCAGCGGGAATCGCGTTACCTCCGCCCGCGTCAGGCCGTATGCCTCCGAATCGGTAGTTGGGTAGAGTCGCAATCCGGTTCCCCACTGACGGGAAAGAAGCGGTGCCCTTCGACCTACGGAATCAATCCGGAAACCGATGGCTTGCAAAGTCATTTTGTAAAGTGGCTGGGGAACCTGGATTCGAACCAGGACTAACGGAGTCAGAGTCCGTGGGTCTACCGTTAACCTATTCCCCAAAAAGCATTTAGAACAATGCCCTGATGGCGTGTGCGAATGCTGGTCGCCAGCGTCTTCGCAAGCGCGGCGATGAACCGCGCCCCGGTAAGTGGCTGCGTTTTAATCGCCGCCATGAAATAGTCAAGCCCGGAAACCTGCTAACCTTCCCAAGTCTGCGTCCCGCCTCTGCCATAGTCGGACCAGCTTGCGGTCATCGGCGCCAGCCTGCGCCCTCAACTCGTGTGGGCGACCAGTTTGTCGACGGTTTCCGGGAAGAAGCTCGGCGCGCCGTGATGCTTGCCGAACATCATGTCGTATTGGAGATAGCGATAATCGCGCACCGCAGGGTCGAGTTCTTTTTGCCTGGACCAGTCGGGCGTGGCTTTGCCGGTGTCGCTCAAAAGAAGGTTGCGGTCGATGACGTCAAAGCGCTCGTGCAGGTCGCTCAGGAAGCCGGTGTAATAAGGATGCGTGATCCCGGCGGCCTTGAATACGTGAAGCGGCAGGAAGGAGGGGCTGACCGCACCGATCTTCTCGACCGGGCCGGTCCGGTTCGACCACACCACCAGCGGCGTCGAACGGTGCAGGAGCATGTTCTGCGGTGATTCCTTGCGCGGCGCCACGTTGTCCTTGAGAAAGCCTGTCTCGACATAGACCGGGCCGAGAGGCGGCAAGTGGTCGCCGAAGAAGGCGATCACGGTCGGACGCTCGCGCTTGCTCGCCCAGTCTATCAGGCGTTGCAGGCTGGTGCCCGCATCGGCGGCACCTTCCGCATAGCTTTGCAGCGAATCGCGCGCCCACTGGCTCGTCGGTGCGTTGACGCTATGCGTGGCGTTGCCGTAGCGGTTCGGCTCGTAGGGGCCGTGGTTCTGCAGGCTGACGGCGAAGAAGAAGAACGGATCGTCGGTCGCGTCCGCCTCACGGATGATCTCGTCGGTCATCGATTCGTCGGAAGCAAGCGGCCCGCGCTTTTTCATGTAGGCGAGGTTTTCCTCGGATTTGAATTCATCGAAGCCGAAGGCCGCGTAAACCGGCGTGCGGTTCCAGAACCAGTTCGTGCCGGGATGTATGGCGCGAGTTTCATAGCCTTCGCTGCGCAGGAACGTGGCCATGGTAGGTACCGGTGCGCGCACATATTGCTGGTAGGGGATGCTGCCGGCCGGCAGGAAGGCATTGGTGAAGCCGGTCAGCGCCTCGAATTCGACATTGGCCGTCATGCCGCCGAATTCCGGCGAAAACACTTCGCCGGACTGGAGTTTGCGCACGTTGGCGATCGGGTCGGGGGTTATGCTGACGCCGGGGAGCTTGGTCGGGTCCCAGAAGGACTCGCTCATGACGATGATGATGTCGGGCTTTTCGTCGGGAAGCGAAGCGGCCACATCCGGCTTGCGGATCGCCGCGATCGCCTTTTCGGAATAGTCCTTCGGCGCAGTCACATGCGCCATCGGGACGTTCAGGGCGAAGGCGAGGGCAAAGCCGTTGCTGGCGTAGTTTTCCTTCTGATCCCACATCATCGGGATGATTTGCAGCCGGTCGCGCGTCCAGGAGAACGTCGCGTAGTCCATGAGCGAAAAGAAGAAGGCCAGCAGCGGCAAGGTGAGCACCAGGCGCGCAATGCGCCCCTTGTAGCTCATGATCCAGATGCGCCGACGCCATTGCCGCCACACATAGACGATCAGGGCGAGGCCGCAGACAATGCCGATGCCCATGGCGACGCCAGTCAGCGGGCGTTCGCGCACCAGAAGCGGCATCAATTCGAAAATCTGTCGGGCATAGAGGAAATCCGTCGGGTAGAGCGGATCGCCGAGATAGAGCGACTTCTGATGGCCGACGAAGGCGAGCGTCAAGGTCAGCGGTGCAACCACCATCAGGCCTTGATAGATGCGCCCCAGAACGGCGTCGAGGCCGATCAGGATAAGTGTGAACAGGATGACGGTTGTCCAACCCGGCTTGAAGGGTTGCGCGAAGAAGGCGATCGTGCCCGACAGATCGCCGCGGAATATCCACTCGATGGCAAATACCAGGATGGCGGAGGCGAGCAGGGTGACGGCAGCGTAGCGCAAGGCAGCGACCGCCGTGCCGCGCCGGGTGGTTTCCCGAGCCGGCTTGCCGCTGTTCGTCGCCGCGATGGCGTTTTGCCTACTCTTTTCCAACTCAACTCCCCGGCCACAAAGCGACGTCACGGAACTGTCACGTCAATGTCACAAAAAGCTGGAGCTTGTGGCAAAATTGGGAAGAGCCGGCGAACAAATCGTGTTCGGTTTTAACGATGTGTGATCGGAAAAAGCCTCGTGGCCATACGGACTTGGCGGTACCGGCTCAATCGGTGCAGGCTTGACTTGGGCAGCCGGGTTGCGCAACACGCAAGGGAAAGCAGGAACCGAGGCAGATCATGGCAATCGCATTCACCTTTCCGGGACAGGGAAGCCAGGCCGTTGGCATGGGCAAGGACCTCGCCGACGCGTTTCCCGAGGCTCGCCGGGTCTTTGAGGAGGTCGACGAGGCGCTGGGCGAAAAGCTCTCCACATTGATGTGGGAAGGCCCGGAGGAGAAGTTGACGTTGACCGCGAATGCGCAGCCGGCGCTGATGGCGGTGTCGCTTGCCGCCTTGCGGGCGCTGGAGGCGCGCGGTTTGGCGCTGAAGGACAAGGTCGCCTATGTCGCTGGCCACTCGCTCGGCGAATATTCGGCGCTCGCCGCCGCCGGTTTCGTGTCGGTCGCCGATGCTGCGCGTCTGCTGCGCATACGCGGCAACGCCATGCAGGCGGCCGTCGCGCCGGGCGAGGGGGCCATGGCTGCCATCATCGGCCTGGAGCAGCCCGATGTGGAGGCCGCCTGCCTCGAAGCGGCAAGCGGCTCGGTCTGCCAGATCGCCAACGACAATGGCGGCGGCCAGTTTGTGATCTCGGGAACGAAGGCGGCTGTCGAGCGGGCCGCGAAACTTTGCACCGACAAGGGAGCCAAGCGGGCCTTGATGCTGCAAGTCTCGGCGCCCTTCCACTCGGCGCTTATGGCGCCTGCCGCCGACACGATGCGCGATGCTTTGGCGGCGGTTGCCCGGCATGCGCCGATCGTTCCGGTGGTTTCCAACGTAGCGGTCGAGCCGACCAGCGATCCCCAGGTCATCACCACGCGATTGGTCGAACAGGTGACCGGGCGCGTGCGCTGGCGCGAGACGGTGGAATGGTTCGCGGCCAACGGGGTGACGGCACTGTACGAGGTTGGCGCGGGAAAAGTCCTGTCCGGACTGGCGCGGCGCATCAATCGTGATATCGCAGTGAGCGCCGTCGGCACATCTGCCGATGTCGATGCGGCTCTGGCTGCATTGGGCTGACGAACCACCGACCCCACCCGTGTAAAGGGTGTGCTTCGAGGAGGCAGGAATGTTTGATCTGACTGGACGCAAGGCGCTGGTGACCGGCGCAACCGGCGGCATCGGCGAGGCGATCGCACGCATTTTGCATGCCCAGGGCGCTATCGTCGGCCTGCACGGCACGCGGGTGGAAAAGCTGGAGGCGCTGGCTGGCGAACTGGGCGACCGGGTGAAGCTGTTTCCAGCCAATCTGTCGGATCGCGATGAGGTGAAGGCGCTGGGCCAGAGGGCAGAGGCGGAACTGGAAGGCGTCGATATCCTTGTCAACAATGCCGGAATCACCAAGGACGGCCTGTTCGTGCGCATGTCGGATGCCGATTGGGACACCGTGATCGACATCAATCTTTCGGCGGTGTTTCGCCTGACACGGGAACTGACGCATCCGATGATGCGCCGCCGCCACGGCCGCATTATCAATATCACGTCGGTGGTCGGCGTGACGGGTAATCCCGGCCAGGCAAACTACTGTGCTTCGAAGGCCGGCATGATCGGGTTTTCCAAGTCGCTTGCCCAGGAAATCGCCACGCGCAGCATCACGGTCAATTGCGTAGCGCCCGGTTTCATAGAATCGGCCATGACCGACAAGCTGAACGACAAGCAGAAAGAGGCCATCATGGCGGCGATTCCGGCAAAGCGCATGGGAACCGGCGCGGAAGTGGCGTCCGCCGTGGCCTATCTCGCTTCCAACGAAGCCGCCTACATCACCGGCCAAACCATTCACGTGAATGGCGGCATGGCGATGATCTAGCCAAGGGTGAATTGCCTTTTGCCTTGGACCTGCGTGATTTTTCGTGTAACTGGCCCGCAACCCGCTGGTTCGGGCAATTACCGGTTTGCTGGCGTTGAGTTCCAGCAGGACCATCTTTCAGCTTGATTAGCAGCATTCCGCCCGCTAACGAAGACAGACAAACTTGAAGACGAGGATGCCCAAATGAGTGACACCGCAGAGCGCGTCAAGAAGATCGTTATCGAGCATCTCGGCGTTGACGCCGACAAGGTAACGGAACAGGCGAGCTTTATCGACGACTTGGGCGCGGACAGCCTCGACACGGTCGAACTCGTCATGGCGTTCGAAGAAGAATTCGGCGTCGAGATTCCCGACGATGCAGCCGAGACGATCCTGACGGTCGGCGATGCCGTCAAGTACATCGACAAGGCGTCAGCCTGATCTTTCCAGCGGTTATTATCCGAAAGCTGTTGCGATGAGGCGAGTGGTTGTCACAGGCCTCGGCCTGCTTTCTCCGTTCGGTATGGGCTATGAGCACGGTTGGAAGGAACTTCTGACCGGCCGTAGCGCTGCCCGCCGGGTGACCGAGTTCGAAGTGGACGATCTGCCCTGCAAGATCGCACACGTCATTCCGCGTGGCGATGGCACGAACGGAACCTTCAATCCCGAGGCTGTTCTCGAGCCGAAGGAATTGCGCAAGATCGGCGAGTTCATCCTGTACGGGATAGCGGCTGCCGACGAAGCGCTGAAGGATTCGGGCTGGGAACCGAAGACGCCGGATGAGCAATATGCTTCCGGCGTGCTGATCGGCTCCGGTATCGGCGGCATCGAAGGCATTGCCGAAAATGCCATAACGCTCAAGGAGCGTGGCCCGCGCCGTATCAGCCCGTTCTTCATTCCAGGCCAGATCATCAACCTTGTTTCCGGCCAGGTTTCGATCCGCCATGGCCTGAAGGGCCCGAATCACGCCGTCGTTACGGCTTGCTCCACCGGTGCGCACGCCATCGGCGATGCGGCCAGGCTGATCATGTGGGGCGATGCCGATGTAATGCTGGCCGGCGGCGCGGAAGCGCCGGTGACGCGCCTGTCGCTCGCAGGCTTTGCGGCTTGCCGTGCCCTGTCCACGGAGCGTAACGACACGCCGGAGGTCGCATCCCGGCCTTACGACCGCGACCGCGACGGCTTCGTGATGGGCGAGGGCGCGGGCGTCGTGGTGCTTGAGGAACTCGAGCATGCGAAGGCGCGCGGCGCGAAAATTTACGCTGAAGTCACCGGCTACGGCCTGACCGGCGATGCCTATCACATCACCGCGCCTTCGGAAGATGGCGACGGCGCGTTCCGCTGCATGACGGCAGCGCTCAAGCGGGCCAATCTGAAGCCCGCCGACATCGACTACATCAACGCGCACGGCACCTCGACGATGGCCGATACGATCGAACTTGGCGCGGTTGAACGGCTCGTTGGCGATGCGGCGTCGAAGATTTCGATGTCGTCGACGAAATCGTCAATCGGACACCTGCTGGGTGCGGCCGGTGCTGCTGAAGCGATCTTCTCGATCCTCGCGATCCGCGACAATATCGCGCCCGCCACCATCAATCTGCAGAATCCCGAACGGGAAAGCGCGATCGACCTCGTTCCGAACAAGCCTCGGGCCCGCCAGATCGACGTGGCCCTGTCGAATTCGTTCGGCTTTGGCGGAACCAACGCTTCGCTCGTTTTCCAACGCTATAATGGCTGACGAGCCGGCCGGCTTTGCTGCCGGCAAAGCTGGAATGTTGCCAATTTCGCCATATTCGCTCCTACTGTGCAGGACGGGAATCGTCGCGACATCAAATTGTAGGGTGCAATGAACACCAATCCTGGGGGCAATGGGGAATTTGGCCAGCGGTCGCCGCCTGGGCCGATCGTGCCCAAGACTGCGAACGAAGCATTGCGGCCGGAAGCAGGAACGCCGCCGCCGAAGCGCTCGCGCGCATCGCGCAGCCAGGTCGTCGTTTTCATGAATTTCCTCGTCTCGCTGGTTCTTCTGGTGATCGTGGGGGCCGGGCTTGCGCTTTACTTCGGCAAGCAGGCATTCAATGAGCCGGGTCCTTCGGCCAATGGAGATACGTTCCTGGTCAAGCCGAGCACGGGTGTGCAGGAGATCGCGGACCAGCTCGAACGGCGAGGGCTGATCGGCGATGCGCGCATCTTCCGGCTGGGCGTGCGCGCCTACGGCAACGACCAGGCGCTGAAGGCCGGGGAGTACGAGATAAAGCCGCGCGCATCGATGCATGAAATCATGGATCTTCTGAAGAGCGGCAAGTCGGTGATGTATTCGCTGACAATTCCGGAAGGGTTGACGGTCGAGCAGGCGTTCCAGCGCGTGGCAACGCAAGAGACGTTGACCGGCGATATGCCGGACAGCCTGCCGCCCGAGGGAAGCCTTGCGACCGATACCTTACGCTTCACCAGAGGCGCAACGCGCCAGCAGATGATCGACAAACTGCTCGCCGATCAGAAACAGCTCGTCACCGAGGTATGGGCCCGCCGCTCGCTGGACCTGCCGCTTGCGAACGAGCAGGAATTTGTGACCCTGGCCTCCATCGTGGAGAAGGAAACCTCCAAGAGCACAGAGCGTTCACGGATTGCCAGCGTGTTTCTGAACCGGCTGGCAAAGGGAATGCGGCTGCAATCCGACCCGACTATCATCTACGGGCTGTTCGGCGGCAAGGGCAAGCCTGCCGACAGGCCGATCTACCAATCCGATATCGAAAAGCCGACGCCCTATAATACCTACACTATCAACGGTTTGCCGCCGACACCGATCGCCAATCCGGGCAGGGCCGCGCTCGAAGCGGTGGCAAATCCGTCGAAGACCGACGATCTCTATTTCGTGGCGGACGGCACCGGCGGCCACGTCTTTGCGACGACCCTCGACGAGCACAACGAGAATGTTGCACGCTACCGGGCCTTCCAGAAGAAGCAGGCGCAAGAGGCGGCCAAGGCCGGCGCGAAACAGCCTGCCGGGACGGACGGGGCGGAGTCCCCGCAGTGATATGACGGAGACCGCCGGGGGGCTGCCATGAACCTGCAAAGCATGACCGGATTCGCGCGCGCGGCCACAGAACACGAAGGCACTGCTGTCGCGTGGGAGGTGAAGTCCGTCAACGGAAAGAGCGTCGAGGCAAGGCTACGCATGCCGCCGGGCTTCGAGCGGATTGAAGTGGCGGTGCGCCAAGCCATCCAGAGGCGGTTTGCGCGCGGCAGTTTCCAGGCAACCTTGACCGTCACCCGACCGGCCGGCATGCAGGCGCAGCCTGTCGTCAACGAAGCGTTCCTGAAGGACGTGGCTGGCTTGGCGAAGCGGCTTCAGGAGCAATTCGGCGTTGCGCCGGCAAGCGCCGATGGATTGCTTTCGCTGCGTGGGGTTTTCGATGTTCCCGAGATGCTCGAAACCGAGGAAATGCGAGCCGCGCTCGATGCTGTGATCAATGCAACGCTCGACGTCACGCTGACCAATCTGCAACAGGCGCGGCGGTCCGAGGGCGAAGCTCTTCGCTCGCTGCTTGCGGCTCATCTGGACACGGTCGAGGCGTTGACGCTGCGCGCCGAGGCCGATCCATCGCGTGAGCCGGCCGCGATTCGGGCAAGGGTCGCCGAGCAGGTCAAACTGTTGCTGGACCCCGGCGCAAATCTCGACGAGGCGCGGCTTTATCAGGAAGCAGCGTTTCTGGCGACCAAGGCAGATATCCGCGAGGAGATCGACCGGTTGAAGACGCACGTGGTATCGGGACGGGCGCTGCTCGCAGCTGGCGGTGCGGTTGGCCGCAAGCTCGATTTTCTGGCACAGGAATTCAACCGCGAATCAAATACCTTGTGCTCAAAGTCCAACGCCGCCGCCATCACCGCCGTTGGGCTGGAATTGAAGGCGGTCGTCGATCAGTTTCGCGAACAGGTCCAGAATCTGGAGTAATAGATGCCTGCCAAAGATGCCGGCTCCCGCATCCGCCGACGGGGCCTGATGCTCGTACTGTCATCGCCGTCGGGCGCAGGCAAATCCACGATTGCGCGCAACCTGATCGAGAGCGATCAGGAATTCGAGCTTTCCGTCAGCGTTACCACCCGGCCACGGCGCGGCAGCGAGATCGAGGGGCAACATTATCACTTCCGACCCCAGCGGGATTTCGAGATCCTGCGGGACAATGACGAGTTGCTTGAATGGGCCGAGGTCCACGGCAATTTCTATGCAACCCCGCGCGAGCCCGCTGAAAGGGCCCTGGCCGAAGGGCGCGATATGCTGTTCGATATCGACTGGCAGGGCGCCAAGCAGCTCAAGGAAAAGATGCGTGGCGACATTGTCTCCATCTTCATATTGCCTCCGTCCATGAAGGAACTGAAGGCGCGGTTGAAACGCCGGGCGGAAGACCAGGAAGCCGTGATTGAAACGCGGCTGAAAAATTCCCGCACCGAGATCGAACATTGGACGGAGTATGATTTCGTTGTCATCAACGACGATCTCGACCGCGCCTTTGCCGAGGTGAAGTCTATCGTGACGGCGGAGCGGCTACGGCGCGATCGGCGTCCCGGACTTTTCGATTTTGTTTCGGGCCTGCTGGATGAAAGCACCGACTGATCGGCCATCGGATCACCGGCTTGGGAGCCAGTCGGTCAGATCAAGTTTGCCAGGCTGACGAATTCTTCGACGCTCAACGTCTCGGCCCGGCGGGTCGGGTCGATCCCAACGGCACCCAGCAGCGCTTCGCCGCCCAGGCCTTTAAGGCTTTGCCGCAGCATCTTGCGGCGTTGGCCGAAAGCGGCTTCCGTCACGCGACCAAGTTTCTTGACATCGGCAGGGAGAGGTTGTGCTCGCGGCGTGAGATGGACGACTGACGAGGTAACTTTCGGCGGCGGCGTGAAGGCCTGCGGCGGGATGTCGAATGCGATCCCGGCCTCCGTTCGCCAACCAGCCAGAATGCCAAGCCTGCCATAGGCATCGCTGCCTTGGCGAGCCACGATCCGCTCCGCGACCTCGCGCTGGAACATCAACGTCATCGACGTATAGAAGGGAGGCCACGCTGCAACCGTCAGCCAGCGCACCAGCAATTCCGTACCGATATTGTAAGGCAGGTTGGCGACGATCTTGACCGGTTCGCCGGCTGCAAGCTGCACGAAATCGGTCTTGAGCGCGTCCCCGGACACCACCTCGAGACGGCCAGGGTAGCGATCGGATATCTCCGCCAAGGCGGGCAGGCAGCGTTCGTCTCGCTCGATGGCAACGATACGGCGCGCGCCATTGGCGAGCAGGGCCCTGGTGAGGCCGCCGGGACCAGGGCCGACTTCAATGACCGTCGTGCCAGTCAGATCACCCGCAGTTCGGGCGACCTTGCCGGTCAGATTCAGATCAAGCAGGAAGTTTTGGCCGAGCGTTTTTTTCGCCTGAAGACCATGACGCTCGATAACTTCGCGCAGGGGCGGCAAATCATCGAGGCTCATGCCGGTTCATTCGCGACGATGGTGTCGGCAAGTTGTCGAGCCAGCTTCAAGGCGGCAATCAGGCTGTCGGGGCGGGCGATACCCTTGCCCGCAATATCGAACGCCGTGCCGTGGTCGGGTGAGGTGCGGATAAACGGCAGGCCGAGCGTGACGTTGACGGCCTCGTCGAAGGCCAGAGCCTTTGCCGGGATCAATGCCTGATCGTGATACATGCACAAGGCTGCGTCGTACCCGGCCCGGGCGCGGGGATGAAACATCGTATCCGCCGGCAAGGGCCCGAAGGCATCAATGCCTTCAGCACGCAAAGTGGCGATGGCTGGCGCAATGACCTCCCGGTCTTCGGAGCCCATCGAGCCGGCTTCGCCGGCATGCGGGTTGAGGCCGGAGATGGCCAGGCGCGGTTTGCCGAGGCCGAAGCGGCTGCGCAAATCCGCGTCGGTGATGCGGGCTGTTGCCACGATCAGGTCGGTTGTCAGCGCCTTTGGCACTTGGGAGAGCGGTATGTGGATCGTCACGGGAACCGTGCGCAGGTCGGGGCCGGCCAGCATCATGACCGGCATGACCGTCTTGCCGGTGTGGTGTTCCGCGAGATGCGCGAGATATTCGGTATGGCCGGGAAAGCGAAAACCGGCATCGTAAAGCGGTTTCTTGGCGATGGGGCAGGTCACGATCGCGGCAGCCTTGCCTGCAAAGCAGTCCTCCACCGCCCGGTCGATCGCCTCGACCACGCCTTTGGCATTGCTGCTGTCGGGGCTGCCGGGCGTGTCTATGAAGCGGGACGACAGGGCAACGACGGGCAGGGCGGATTGGAAAAGCCCGGCTGCTTGTGACGGTTCTGTTTCCAGCAGCGGAATGTCCGCACCGACAATCCGTGCGCGCGACAAGATCAGGGCCGGGTCGGCAAGCAGATAGAACGGTGGAACAGCGTTGCGTTTGCGGCCTTGCCAAGCGGCAATGGCAATTTCAGGACCGATGCCTGACGGATCGCCGACGCTGACGGCAAGCGGGACGCCAACTCCTTTCATGGCGATCAGCGCTGGACGATGCGAGCCTTTTTCTTCAGCTCTGCCATGTATTTCTTGTCGAATTCGTCGGATTTTCCACCGATCTCGCCCTCGCTCTGGAACACCATCTGCGCGACCTTGTCGTCGGAGACTTCGCGGGCGCTGCACACGCCGATGAATTCGACGCCGCGTTCGGTTTCGCGAACCGCGGTAGCGGCCCCGGTCTTGGTCTTCTTGATCTGGTCTGCCCAATCAGGCGGCAATTGGGGAGCGAGCACGCGGCCAAGGTCACGTACGGTGACGTCGATCAGGCCCTTGGCAAATTCGTGTGTAGTGCCGCAGCCGTTGAACCGGCCGCGCATAGCCTCGGCCTCACGCTTGCGCTTGCCCAGGGTCTTGCCCCGTTCGGCCGCAGGGACGACGAAAATGACCTGTTGCAGCATGTATTCCGTGGCCGTCGGCTTGGTGCCGCCATTGTTCAGCATGCGGCGAACCACGTCTTGCTGGCTCAGGCTGTTACCGCCTTGCTCGGCGCGATAACGCGCGCCAAGCGCCTGGTTCCAGGCCATCTGGGCGCGAATGAATTCCTTGAAATGTTCCTTGGTGACGCCGGCCTGCGCCAACACGCCGTCCAACTGTTTGACCTGCATCTTGTTGTTGGATGCAAACCGGGCGTAGGAATCGTTGACTTGCTGATCGCTGACGCGGATGCCGAGGCGCTTGACTTCCGACATGCGCAGCGCCTGCTCGACCATCTCGTTGGCGGCATCGCCCTTGCGGCGCTGCAGGCGAAGGAAAGCCGCCCGGTGCTGGATGTCGCCGCTGGTGACCGCAATGTCGTTGACGACATATTTGATCTGGCTGGCGGCCATCGCCGGAGGGGTCATTGCGGTGACCGACACCGCTGCGGCCGCGACTAGCAGGGCAAAACTTGCCGAAAGGATGTATTTCCTCATCAAGGGCTTCCGGATTGTTCTTCGTTGACTGGGATATACCAACTCATGCCTGCTCTATGCGGCAAAACCGTGTCGATCACTAGGGCTGACTATTGGGCGAAGTCGCTTGACGCAGATCCAAAGTCGCCGAGTGTGCGGAACGAGATGTTGAAGCCGATGCTCTGCGATACTTCCTTCGTATCCCGCCCGCGGGTTTCGGAGAAGGTCATCAGATAGGTGAAACATTCGTCGGCATAGCCGAAGCCGATACCATCCCTGACCAAGACATTCGTTTGCAGGTCATAGGTGCCGGAGCCGAAGACACGCCAGTTTTCGCCAAGTTGGGCCGAGCCGCCGAGCATGACCTCATGGCGATCTTCCGCGAACCCGTACAAAGGCTGCTTCTGGATGAAGGCGTATTTGGCGGAAACGGAAATAGGCTGCCCGGTATAGCCGAGCTTGACTTCCGAGCGACGCACTTCAAGCGTCTGTTCGTCGAACCGGCCGCTCAGCGAGGCTGAAAGGCCACTTGGGCTGGCTATGCCAACCAGGCCGACGAAATCTGACTGGTCTGTCTCGAGGCCGGAATTGGCGCCGGCGTTGACCAGATCCTCAGATGCGAAGGAATTGCGGCCATCCAGATGATAGGATTGGCCAAACAAGGCATTGGTGGTCCAGCCGTTGTCGAAGCTGCCGGAATAGCGAACGCCCAGATTGGCGCGGGTGCCGCCCTCGATGCGGTCGTAGCCGGAGAATTTGTCACGCTCGAACAGCGTCGAAGCATCGAAAACGAAACTCTGTGCATCTTCGTTGGGAACGGCGAGACCGCCGACATAGGCCTCGTTCGGGCGGACGAACAACTGCGCCATCGGCTCGAAGACATGCGAGGATCCGATGCTGGAGAACAGGATCGGCCAGCGCCATTCCAAGCCCAGCGTTGCCATGTTGCGGAAGAACGATGAACGAACGTCTGCGGTGGTCCCGAGGGCCGTCGCCATGTCGTCGATGGCTGTCAGCGATGCGCTCGATGCGTTGACGACGTTGCCGTCAGCCTGGAACGCCAGAAGTGGCGTCAGCACCATACCGCCGTCGGTGACGAACGAGCGCTTCCACTCAGCTTCGGCGGTCAGGCGGCCGGATTCGCCTTCAATGCCGCGCACACGTTCGATCCCGGCCGTGTCGAGATTGTTGCGATGGATCGCCCTCGCGTTCAGGTTTAGCGACAACTGGCCGCCGGCAAGCGGGGTATCCGGGATATAGGCGTAGTCGAAGGAAGGCAGCACCCACGCCTGCTCGTCGTTCCTGGCGCGGGAATCGGTGTCCAGCACGTTCTCCTGGACCTGGAATTTCATGCCGCGCAGGTCGAAATAGTTCCGGTCGTTCAGCCCGGTGAGGTACACTTCCGACCGGTGCACATAGTCGCTGAACCCGTCGATATTGTATGTGCTGGAAAAATTCTTGTCCGACTGGAGCATGATGTCCCAGCCGAAATCCCATCTCGAATTGATGGCGAACTGGCCCTTGGTGCCCATCATGCCGCGAAGCTTGTTCGGATCGCCTGAAGTGCCCCTATCGACAGTATCGACGTCGAACGCATTCGGATTCTGTTGATGGATTCCGGCGATCTTGAAATTGTACTGGCCGTTGCTGAAGCGCTGCCGCCATTCGGCTTCGCCAAGGAAACCCTGCCTGGTGAAGTAGTTGCCCTTGACGGTCAGGTCGTATGTCGGAGAAAGGGCGAAATAATAAGGGACACCGACGCCAACGCCGAGGTCGGTCTTATAGCTGACCGAAGGGAACAGGAAGCCGCTTTTGCGCTTCACGGTCGGGTCGGCGATCTCGAATGCCGGCAGATAGGCGATCGGGAAGCCGAAGAATTCAAAATTCGAATCCTCGAAGCGGACGGTCTTCTTCTGGCCGTTCCAGATGATCTTGCGTGCTTTCACGCGCCAGACCGGCGCCTTGTCGGGTTGATCTTCGCAAGGCTCGCAAGCGGTATAGACGCCGTTGTGGAACGTGGTCAAAACGCCGCCCATGCGCTCGGCGCTCTCTGCGGCGAAGTAGGTCTTGTCTACCGTCTCGACGCGCAACGCGTTGACGAAGCCGTCAGCGAAGTCGTCGGTGATGTCGATGTGATCTGAATTGATTTTGGTGCCGTCGCTCTGGACGATCTGCACATTGCCGCTGGCAACGAGGCGCTGGGTCTTGCGGTTGTATTCGACACGCTGGGCGACCAACCGGTTGCCGGCATAGTCGATCTGCACGCCGCCAACCGCGGTCACGGTCTGTGCGTCGTTGTCGTAGACGAGCGTGTCGGACTCCAGCAGCATCTGGGCATTGGAAGGAAGGTCAGCCGCTAGATCCTGCACATCCTGTGCCCAGGAGGGAACGGTCAAAGCACCGCCGGCGAGCAGGCACGCCAACCCGCTCACTCCGCACAGGAGCGCCAAACGGCTTTGCCGTCCGTGCTGCAAACCCGCCCCCCTCACTAACCGTCTTCCTTATACAAAAGGAATGTTACCCCGAAAAACATTGCAACAACAACTGGGAACCACGCCGCGACCAAAGTCGGCACAAAACCGGCCACGCCGAATGCCTTGACGAGAACCGACACGACATAAAGCAGAAACCCGGCGACAACACCACCTAGAATCATCGTCGCCGACTGTCCCATTCGTGCAAAGCGCATCGAAACCGTCGCCGCGATTAGAGTCATCGCCACCAGTAGAAACGGCAGCGCCACAAGCGAATCGAATTGCATCGCGAAGGCATTTGCACTGAGGCCGAATGAACGGGCAACCTCAATCTTTCCCGGAAGGTCATAGAATGGAATGGTTTCCGGCCGCGCCAGCCGCTCCTGTACGAACTCCGGCTTCAAATCCGTGGGAACCCGATCGATCTGCTTCGTCTGCGCGGTCCCGCTGCTGGGCAGGATGCTGACGTCGTGGAGTTCCCAGTATCCGTCTCGCAGGAAGGCGCGCCTGGCGTCCTTGCGCTCGACGATGTCGTCGTTGTCATCAAGCAGGAAAAAGGTCGCGTCGGCCATTTCCAAGCCTTGGCTCAGGATGGCTCGAGCGCCGATGATGGTGTCGCCGGACTTGGTTTTCTGGCGAATCCACGGGGTGATTTCTTCAGCCACCACGTTCGATTTGCCTGACCGCAACAGGCTTTCGACCTGCTGGGAGCGCGACAGGCCCTCTGCAGCAAGAGGATTGAGAACGCCAACCGCCAATATGCCGAACAAAAGCGCGCCCAGGCAGACTGGCAGCAGGAACTGCCATGCGGATATGCCGGCTGCGCGCGCGACAACAAGTTCATACTTGCGGTTCAACGAAACCAGCGTCGCCATTGCAGCGAACAGGCCGACAAACGGCACGGCTTGCAGAACGAGCATCGGAACGCGAAGCGCCGAAATGAGCGCTCCCATCTGATAGGTGAACCCCGGTATGCGGGCCGTGCGGCTGCTGAGTTCGGTAAAGTCGATCAGGAACACCAGCGCAAAAATGCCGAGGAAGAACCAGGTTGCAATTGCGGCATAGCGAAGGAAGAAATATCGGCCGAGAGTCCAACCCATCACGCGGACCCTCCTCTTGAATTCACGGCGCGAACCCTGAAGGAGGCGAATGCGCCCGAGGCGCGGCGTGCAAGCGACACGATCCTATCGATCCAGCCAATAGGCAATTCCATAGACCTCTGCGTCTTGATGAACCAGGCTGCGAGAAGCGCCATTCCGATCGGAGCCGCGTACATGACATAGAGATATGCCGGATCGGTCTTGGCTTGCCCTTCGGCGAAGAAGGCGACCCAACGCACCAGAAGGGCAATGCAAATGGTCGTGACCAGCGGGTGGATACGCGCCTCGCGATGTGATCTGGCATCTCCGGCAACAGCCAGTGCGATCAGCGCGAAGGTGATCGGAAATAGCCACTCGGAAAAGCGCTTGTTGATTTCAGTGCGGAAGGCGCCCGGCTCTTTCTTGTGGGCTGGGTCATTCGGATCCGGGTTGAGGAGATACTGCGTCGTCTGGTCTTTCGGCAGGCGGAAGCCGCCGCCCGTGTCGGCACCGAAAGCCGAAAGGTCGAACGCATAAGAGGTGAAGCGAACCAGAGAAATGTCGCCGTCGACGGTCTTGCGTTGGATGACGCCGTCGCTCATCAGCAATGCCTTGTCGTCACCTTGATCTACGACGGCGCCGCGTTTTGCGTAATAGACGAGGTCGACGCCCTGCTGCCGGGTATCGGCAACGAAAATGCCGCCAAGCTGGTTGCCGGGGAGGCGCTCGCCGACTTGCACGAACAAGCCGTTTTCGATCTTGCGGAACGTTCCTTCCTGGATGACCAACGACAGGAAATCCGCTCGCGCGCTGGCGACGAGGTCGCGATTTTTCTGACGTGCATAGGGTTCGATCCCGTTCTGTACGACGAAGCACAAGATGCTCGCCGCGACCGCCAGAATCAGGATGGGCTTGACGACCGTCAGCCTGGAAGCACCCGAGGCGCTGACCACGACGAGTTCCGAATCGGCGTTCATGGTGCTGAGGATCTGCGCGACCGCACCTGCAACGGCGAACGGAACGACAATGGGGATGATCGTCGGCAGGATGAGGGCAGCCACTTCGAAGAAAGTGAACGCCGATTGTCCGCTATCGGTGACCAGATCGATGCGTGCCAATACCTGCGTCGTCCAGACAATCGCCAGCGTCCAGACCAAGGCCGCCAGGAACAACACGAGCGCGCGCTGCAATATGTAGCGTTCAATAACCTTCATTCAGAGGGTGTCTCGATTGGCTTTCCGGCATCGCGCCTCAGAGCAAATTATCTGTTGGAAGACGCCTGTACAACAGGCGCGATCCACCGTTTCCTCCGGGATGCGCTTTCTCGCTCGCCCCTAGTGTCGCGGCGAATGGATAAAAAAGCGCGAAGGCTCATGGTTAATGATGGCTTGCGGCGAAAAGGTGCGGCAAGCTGCGGCCAAACGTCCGCAGATGTGGTCCGAGCGTGCGGACGTGCCAGACGGGTTGCCAAAAGATACAAAACGACGAAATGTCGGTTTCTTTCAGGGTTCGCGCCAAAAGCAGGTTTTCATGAGTTCGATATCTTCCGTTGCGTTTTCCAGATTTGCCCCAGTCAAAAGGGGAAGTGTATACGTCTTGTCCGCCGAAGAGGCGGGTATGGGGCGAGAAACATTGAAGTGCGTGCCGGGAAAAACGCTCGACCGCGCGCTTTCGGTGGCCGATTTCACTGGAAAGTTCGGAACACTGGCCGACGTTCTGGCGCCGCACGGCACGCCGCTCGACAAGATCACCGCGGTGGGCGCAGGTGCCGTTTCCGCGTTGAACGAGCACGCCTGGATGAAACTGGGCGGGATCATTGCCGGTTCGCTTGCCAAGACCTCGGAAGCAGCCATCATCCTTGATCTGCCGGACTCGGAAATAGCCGCCGCCGATGTTGCGAACGTGGCCGCGGGCGCGCTGCTTCGCAGCTATGCATTCGACAAATACAAGACCCGTACGTCGAACGGCGACAGCGAGTCGGATGCGGGGAAGAAGAAAGACACCAAGCTGACGCTTCTGTGCGCCGACCCGGCGGCCGCGAAAAAAGCGTTTGTTGCTGCTCAAGCGACCGTGAACGGTGTGCTGCTGGCACGGGACCTCGTCAATGAGCCAGCCAACATACTGGGGCCGGCTGAATTTGCCGCGCGCATCAAGGCATTGGAGGCGCTGGGCGTCAGGGTCGAAATCCTGACGGAAAAGGAAATGAAGAAGGCCGGCATGGGCGCGCTGCTTGGCGTTGCCCAAGGTTCTCCGCGCGGCGCCCGCCTGGCGGTCATGCAATGGAACGGCGGCAAGGCCAAGGACAAGCCGATCGCGTTCGTGGGCAAAGGGGTTACGTTCGATACCGGCGGCAACTCGATGAAATCGGCCTCCGGCATGGAAGACATGAAGGGCGACATGGGAGGCGCCGCCGCCGTCACCGGCCTGATGCACGCCCTGGCCGCCCGCAAGGCGAAGACCAATGTCGTGGGGATCGTCGGCCTAGTGGAAAATGCGGTCGACGGGTATGCACAGAGGCCCGGAGATATCGTGACATCGATGTCGGGACAGACCATCGAGGTCCTTAATACCGATGCCGAAGGGCGTCTCGTCCTTGCCGATGCGCTATGGTACTGCAACGAACGATTTCAGCCACGCTTCATGATCAATCTGGCGACGCTGACGGGTGCGATCATGGTTGCGCTTGGCCAGCATCACGCTGGCCTGTTTTCGAACAACGACGAATTGGCGGCCCGCCTTGTCGAGGCAGGGACGGCAACGCAAGAGAAACTGTGGCGCATGCCGCTCGGCAACGAGTATGACAAGCTGCTGGAATCGAAGAATGCCGACATGAAGAACATCGGCGGCCGCTATGGCGGCGCCATTACCGCCGCCCAGTTCCTGCAGCGTTTTGTGAAAGACACCCCTTGGGCTCACCTGGATATCGCCGGGACGGCCATGGGCGCGCCCTCCAGCGAAATCAACGCATCGTGGGGTTCCGGCTTTGGCGTCAGGCTGCTCGACCGCCTTGTCCACGATCACTATGAAAGCTAGCGGCTTGCGAGCCGATTTCCATTCATGACCGAAATCCTGTTCTACCATTTGACAGAATCGACCCTGGAAGATGCGCTTCCGGGCCTGCTGGAGCGCAGCATCGGCCGTGGCTGGCGCGTTGTCGTGCAGACGGGCAGCGAAGATCGCCGCGACGTGCTCGATCAGCATTTGTGGACCTTCCGCGACGATTCGTTCCTGGCCCACGCAACCGACCGCGAGGCTTTCCCGGCCGAGCAGCCAATCTTGTTGACGACGGGCGACGGCAACCAGAACGACGCGCAGATCAGGTTTCTGGTCGACGGTGCCGAGCCGCCGGATCTGAGTGGCTATGAACGGGCGGTGTTTTTGTTCGACGGTCATGACGCGGAACAGGTCGAAGCTGCCCGGGCGCACTGGAAAACCACGAAATCGGCCGGACACGCGGTGACTTACTGGCAGCAGACGGCGGACAAACGCTGGGAACGGAAAGCGTGAGGGCCGGCGAGTTGGACGGTCGCAATACGTTTCGATATTAGGAAACACCGATGCGTCTGCTTTTCCTGCTGATCCTGTTTGCCGGACTTGGCACCGGCTTCATATATCCCTGGTCGATAAGTAATTTCTCGGGCCGAGAGATCGGAATCTGGCCGGTCTACCGTCAGGGCCGGTTCGAGCCGGTAGATGTGCAACTGACGTCAAGCGATGCACCGGTCCGCGTATTGGTGGACGTCATCACAAATGCCAACGATCCCATGCCTTCCGATGGAGCGGTGCTGACCGTTACGGCCTCGCATGGCGGCAGGACCGTCCTTGCCGAAACGCTTCGTTTTGCGGGCAATCTTGAAGCGCGGGAGAAAAGCCCGCAAATCGCCGAAAAAATCTCACGCGACGATGCGGGACTGATCGATCCCGTAAGCGACGGCGCCTACAGCTTTGTGATCGGGCCGGGCGATGCCGAGGGGCCGCGGATCAAAGAGGTTGAACTGATCTTGCGCTCCGGGGCAGGCGAGGTCGATCCGCGCTTGCAGCCTATCGGAATTTCCCTGACGGCTATTGGCTTCATCGGGTTCGTCCTGACATTCGGCCGCAGCCGGTCTGACCGCTCGCAAAATCCGAATTCGCAGCCGCCACCGCCAAGGTGGGGCAGGGGCGGCGGCACGGACGGAAAATAGTCTCGATGAATTACCGCCATGCCTATCACGCCGGAAATTTCGCCGATATCGTCAAGCACGCTGTGTTGGCGCGGATCGTGGAGTATTTGAAACAGAAGGACAAAGCCTTCCGGGTGATCGACACGCACGCCGGCATCGGTCTTTACGATATGTCTTCGCTGGAGGCGGGCAAGACAGGCGAGTGGCGTGGCGGCATTGGCCGGTTGATGGACGCGCAACTCGACCCAACGCTTTCTCAGTTCCTCGCGCCGTATCTCGGTGCCGTGAAGGCAGCCAATCCGCAGGGTGGACCTACAAAATATCCAGGTTCGCCACTTGTCGTGCGTCATCTGTTGCGCCGCCAGGACCGGCTCTCTGCTATAGAACTCCACCCTCAGGATGCCGCACGGCTCAAGGCGGTGTTTGCCGGCGACATCCAGGTCCGGGTGATCGAACTTGACGGCTGGCTGACGCTCGGCGCCCATCTGCCGCCTAAGGAGAAACGCGGGCTCGTCCTGATCGATCCGCCATTCGAGCAAGCGGGCGAATTCGAGCGCCTTTTGAGCGGGCTCAGGAAGGCGCATCAGCGCTGGCCGGGCGGAATCTACGCGCTGTGGTATCCGATCAAGGACCGGCCAGCAGTTGCCGCGTTCCGCGAGGGATTGGCCGAAGCGGGGATTGCAAAAATTCTGGATATCGCGTTCGAGATCAGGCCCGCTGGGGTGGAACCTGGGCTGGAGGGCAGTGGCATGGTGGTGGTCAACCCGCCCTTCACGCTGGAGAACGAACTTCGGGCGGCTCTTCCGGTGTTGCACGAATTGTTGGCCGAGCAGCCGGGAGCGGCCTGGACCGTCAAATGGCTGTCGCCCGAACAAATGTGACGCTTGACCGAGACCGCCGAAATCCTCACAGTGCAGCCAAATCGCTCCGAGAGGCTGATATGATCCGTGCCATCAAGTCTGCTTTCTTCGCTTTCTCCTGCCTTTGCGCGCCTGTCGCCCTGTCATCCGTTGGCCACGCGGCCGACCTCGCAGCCTATGTCGATGAAGGTGATTCCACCGTGTGCAGCACGCCATCCGTGTTGAACCGGATCACGAACCGGTTCGACCATCAGGTTCACAATGTGCCGAATCTGCCGGATGTGGCGATCACCGATTTCAGCCGCATCCATCTGCACCGCAGTTTGCCGGCGTCTGAACGCTGGCCCATTGCCCGCCATTATTGCGGTGCGACGGTTACCTTGTCGGACGGCCACGATCGCGACATCTGGTATCTGATCGAGGAGGGGCAGGGCTTAGCCTCCATTGGCGACAATGTCGAATTCTGCGTTTCAGGGTTCGACCGCTGGATGGTGTATAACGGCGCCTGCCGCGTCCTGCGCTAAGAGTCCGTGTCGGTCATGACGTGGTTTCGGGCTTTCGGTGCTCACGTGTCGTTGCCAGACCCTCTCTTTGGTTGAATTCCCTGTTATCGGCCGTTGCTTTGAGCGGTGCGCAGAATAATGTGCCGCTGCCAATAACAGGAAACGACCATGCCAAAACTACTCTACGCTTCAGCTTCTCCTTATAGCGCCAAGGTTCGAATGGCTGCCGCCTATGCCGGCCTTGCCATCGAAGCCGTCCCGACCAAAACCGATGATCAGCCGTCAATGCTGATAGGAGCGAACCCTCTCGGCAAGATCCCGACGCTTCTGCTTGATGAGGGCGGCGTAGTCTACGACAGCCGCGCCATTACGCAGTATTTGAACCGGCTTTCCAAGAATGCCCTGTTTCCGCGCAACCCCGACAAGCGGACGGAAGCCGAAGTGCTGGAAGCATTGGCCGACGGCATCTGTGATTGCGCCCTGTCGATCGTCTACGAACGACGCTCGCGGCCTGAGGAGCATGTTTATCAGCCGTGGATCGACAAGCAGTGGGTGAAGGTCACGCGCTCGCTGGACTATCTGAACGCCAATCCGCCCAAGCTGCCCAAGAAGATCACGGTCGGCCAGATCGCCTTGCGCGCCACGCTGGGTTACCTGTCGCTGCGCTTTGCCGGCAAGTGGGAGAAGGGGCATGGACGGCTGACACGCTGGGCTGCGCGTTTCGATGAAAAGTTTCCTGAACTGAAGGACTGCATTCCTTCCTGAATCACAAGCAACAAAAAAGCCGGGGCTCGCGCCCCGGCTTTTTCACGTATGTTCGGATCTCAGATCAGAACTTCATACCAACGCCGAAGGTGACGCGGTTGTCGCGCGCATCGAAGTTGCGCACGCCAGCGCCGGTGTTGAAGTCTTCACTGCCGTAGTCGGTGTAGCGATACTCAACGCGGCCGAAGACGTTGTCGGTCAGCTTGATATCGGTGCCGACGCCGGCGGTCCAGCCGAACATGGTGTTGCGGTCGCTGCCGGCGGCATCGGAGATCTTCAGGCTCTGGCCAGCACCGCCAGCCGTACCGTAGACCAGGATATCGGGGCTGACCGCATAACCGAGACGCGCACGCAGCGAGCCTTCGAAGCCGCTCTTGGCTTCGGTGGTGGCGGTATCGCCGTTCATGCCGTTGTAGCCAAGGTCGCCTTCGGCACCGAGCACGAAATTATCCATCTGGTAGTTGTAGCCGACGAAAGCACCGCCGAGGAAACCATCGGTGTCGATAGTCTCGGTAGCATCTTCGGCGCGGCCGCCAAAGCCGTAGCCAATGTTAAGACCGGCATAGGGGCCGGCCCAGGAGGCGACGGGAAGTTCGGCTACGGGAGCCACGGGTGCCGGCGGTTCTTCCATAACAACGTCGGCGGCATATGCAGGGATCGCAGAAGCGAAAGCAATCAGCCCAAGAGCAACGGCTGCCGGCTTTGCGAATTTGAGGTTGGTCGTCATAGTTTTAACTCCTTAAGCCACAGACACTGGCTTCCTAGACCTGAAAGACGGTCGAACTGGGAGAGATAACGATCCCGTCCTTCATCAGTTCCGGAATTTGGTGACCAAATGCGGCGGAACCGAACCTGAACTTGGGTCATTCCCCGGCGCAAATGAGGCTGAAACTTGGCGTTGCATACACGCAACAGCCATGTCAGGAGCCACACATGCGGATGGCCGGACAGCGCTTGGTGCAAGGCGTTGCGAACTCTATAGTGCCGGCGTTGAACACCGTGACGAGCCGAATCGCATGCCATCAGGCCGCTTTTGCCACATTGCTGCCTCAGGAACGAACGGTCTCTGAATGCATCTAGTCGGAAGGACCACGTCCTGGATGGCGTGGATCGCTCGGGTTAAGGCGGAAATTACAAATGACGCGAGTCGCCGGAACGGCATTGATAACGGGTGGTGCACGGCGGATCGGCCGGGCAATCGTGGAAGACCTTGCCGCTCACGGATTTGCCGTCGCAATTCACAGCAACAGTTCGGCCGATGACGCCTCTGCGCTTGCCGACAGCATAAGGAAGGCGGGCGGGCAGGCTGCGGTCATTGCGGCCGACCTTACCGACATGACGGCAGTCTCGAATATCATCGCTTCGGCGGAACAGGCACTTGGTCCGATTTCGCTGCTGGTCAATAACGCCTCGCTGTTCGAGGACGATTCGGTACTCGATTTCGACTGGCCGGAATGGGATCGCCATTTCGGCATCCATTTGAAAGCCCCGGTGCTTTTGGCGCAGAAGTTCGCTCAAGCTTTGCCGGAAGCCGTGGACGGCTTGATTGTGAACGTCATAGATCAGCGCGTGTGGCGTCTGTCGCCGCGGTATTTCTCCTACACCTTGTCGAAATCGGCGCTGTGGACAGCAACCCAGACCATGGCGCAGGCGCTGGCGCCACGCGTTCGCGTCAACGCCATCGGGCCCGGCCCCACGCTGCGGAACACACGACAGGACGAGAGCGATTTCCGCCAGCAGGTCGATGCGCTGTTGTTGAAGCAAAGCCCTGATCTGTCCGAATTCGGCGCGACCATCCGCTATCTGTGGCAAGCTCGCTCGGTGACCGGCCAGATGATCGCGCTTGACGGCGGCCAGCATCTTGCATGGCAGACGCCGGATGTGGCAGGCATCGTGGAATGAGCACGAGCGAGAACGGCAAGGCCCGTGGCCGCCCTGCCGCGGACGATCTTCCCGATACCGACCTCGATGACGATGCGGTTGAAGAAGCTGCTGTGCCGACCGGCCCCGATGTTGCGTTCACCGCCATCGACTGGACCCAGCATGCCGGCGACGCCGACGGTATGGTCGGCGCGGAGGTCATCCAGACGCTCGTCAAGCGCCTGCCCAACGCACCCGGCGTCTATCGGATGATGAATGCTGTCGGCGACGTGCTTTATGTCGGCAAGGCCCGAAGCCTGAAAAAGCGGGTCACGCAATATGCGCAAGGCCGTTTCCACACCAACCGCATCGGCCGAATGGTGCGGGAGACCGCGACGATGGAGTTCGTCGTAACCCGCACCGAAATTGAAGCGCTGCTGCTTGAGGCCAACCTTATCAAGCGTTTGCGGCCTCGCTTTAACGTATTGATGCGGGACGACAAATCCTTTCCCTACATTTTGATCACCGATGACCATGCTTCGCCCGGTATCTACAAACATCGCGGCGCGCGGTCGCGACAAGGCGATTATTTTGGCCCGTTCGCCTCCGCCCAGGCAGTCGGGCGCACCATCAACTCGCTGCAGCGGGCGTTTCTGTTGCGCAGTTGCACGGATTCCTTCTTCGAGAACCGCACGCGTCCTTGCCTGTTGTTTCAGATCAAGCGGTGTGCGGCACCCTGCACCGGGGAAATTTCACATGCCGGCTACGCAGATCTGGTCGCCGAGGCAAAAGATTTCCTGTCCGGGCGCAGCCAGAAAGTGAAGGCCGAGATTTCGGTCGCCATGCAACAAGCCTCCGATGAACTCGACTTTGAGCGAGCTGCCATCTATCGCGACCGGTTGGCGGCGCTGTCGCATGTGCAAAGCCATCAGGGCATCAATCCGCAGTCCATTGATGAAGCGGACGTTTTCGCCATTCACCAGGAAGGTGGCCAGACCTGCATCCAGGTCTTCTTTTTCCGCACCGGACAGAATTGGGGCAACCGCGCCTACTTCCCGAAAGCCGACCCGGCGCTCGATGCGGCCGAAGTGCTTGGCTCCTTCCTGGCGCAGTTTTACGATGATAAGCCGACGCCGCGCAGCGTTCTGCTGTCACATGCAGTAGAAGAGCAGGATTTGCTGGCGGAGGCGCTGGCTACGCGCGCTGGGCGCAAGGTGTCCTTATCTGTCCCGCAACGGGGAGAGAAAAAGGACCTGACGGACAATGCCCTTCAAAATGCCCGCGAGGCATTGGGCCGGCGCCTGGCCGAGACATCGACCCAGACGCGGCTGCTGGCAGGATTTGCCGAGACATTTGGCCTTGAAGCTCCGCCACGGCGAATTGAGGTTTACGATAACTCCCACATCATGGGCACCAACGCGGTCGGTGCGATGGTCGTCGCCGGGCCGGAAGGTTTCGTCAAAAACCAGTACCGCAAGTTCAATATCCGATCGACCGATATCACGCCGGGCGACGACTTCGGCATGATGCGCGAGGTCATGGAGCGCCGGTTCTCCAGATTGTTGAAGGAGCATGGGCAGGAGCAGGGCGAAGCTACGGAAGGTGAAGTGGCAGACGGTTTTCCAGCTTGGCCGGACGTCATCCTGATCGACGGCGGCCAGGGACAGATGACGGCGGTGCGCAAAATCCTGGCAGACCTTGGCGTAGAGGATCGCGTTGTCGCCATCGGCATCGCCAAGGGGCAAGACCGGGAAGCGGGCCGCGAACGGTTCTTCGCCAAGGGCAAGGCGTCGTTCACGCTGCCGGTGCGCGACCCTGTACTCTATTTCATCCAGCGACTGCGTGACGAGGCGCACCGCTTTGCCATCGGTTCGCACCGCGCCCGCCGCAAGAAGGAGATGATCAAGAACCCACTCGATGAGATCAGCGGCATCGGGCCAGGTCGCAAGCGTGCTCTGCTTTTGCATTTCGGAACGGCCAAGGCCGTCAGCCGGGCGGCGGTTGAAGACCTTAAGACTGTGGAAGGTATCTCCGAGCGTGTGGCCCAACTGGTCTATGACCATTTTCACGAGAACCGCTGAGAAACGCCTGATTTACGGTTGTTTCGCTGGCCGGCCAATTTTCGGCAGTTGACCCCTGACACTGCCATCTGATTTGAGTAGGCAGATGCAAAACAAGAGTCAGCGACCCATGGCCAAACCCGCGTTCAATCTGCCGAACATCCTGACCTACGCCCGTATCGTCGCGGTGCCGCTGGTCGTGCTGTGCTTTTACCTGGAGGGGCACCTCAAATCGAGCGACTTCGCGCGCTGGTCGGCACTGGCGATCTTCCTTGCCGCCAGCATCACCGACTATTTCGACGGCTATCTTGCGCGCGCGTGGCAGCAAACGTCGAACATAGGCAGGATGCTCGATCCGATCGCGGACAAACTTCTGGTTTCCACCTGCCTGCTTTTGCTGGCTGCCGATACCGATTGGCGCGGCGGCATTGCCGGCTGGTCCTTGTGGGCTGCCATCATCATCCTGTGCCGCGAGATACTGGTGTCGGGCCTGCGTGAATATCTCGCCGCATTGAAGGTGAGCGTGCCGGTGACCCAGCTTGCAAAATGGAAGACGGCCATCCAGATGGTTTCCATCGCCTTTCTTCTGGCGGGACCGGCAGGCGACAAGTTCTTTCCGTACACGACGCAAACCGGGCTTGTGCTTTTGTGGATTGCGGCGCTCGTTACCCTATATACCGGCTACGATTATTTCCGCGCCGGCTTGAAGCACATTGTCGACGAGTAGTGTCATGAGGCTCATCTATTTCGCCTGGGTGCGCGAGCGGATCGGCAAGCCGCAAGAAGATGTGGAATTGTCCGGCGAGGTTGAGACCGTCGCCGACCTGCTCCGCTGGCTTAAGTCGCGCGGCGAAGAGTATGAAAACGCATTGCAATACCCCGACGTGATCCGTGTGGCCATCGATCAGGAACATGTCGATCATCGCGAGAAACTCGGTGACGCCAGGGAGATTGCGCTTTTCCCCCCGATGACGGGAGGCTGAACAGGGTGCCGGATTTCGAGCCGACCGTTCGCATACAGGCGCAAGATTTCGACCTTGCCGCGGAGGTCGCGAAGCTGACGGCCGGGCGCACCGACATTGGAGCCATCGTCACCTTCTTGGGTCTGTGCCGGGATGAATCGGGCCGTCTTGCGGCTCTTGAACTCGAACATTACCCCGGCATGGCACAAGCCGAAATCGCCCGGATAGCAAACGAGGCATCCGAGCGGTGGCCGCTCCAGGGGCTTGCGGCCATTCACCGCTACGGCAAGCTTAGGCCCGGCGACAACATCGTTCTCGTCGTGGCGGCCTCGACGCATCGTCAAGCCGCATTCGAAGCCGCGACCTTTGTCATGGACTTCCTGAAATCCAAGGCACCGTTCTGGAAAAAGGAGCATCAAGCCGACGGCTCCGAGGGCGGTTGGGTCGATGCCAAGGAATCCGACGAGGTTGCCGCCGCGCGCTGGCGCGGTTAGTGCGCCCCCCGATATCCGAAGAATACCTCAGAAGAGCCTTGGATTCTCCGCATTCGCCCAGTCTTTTGCACGCTGTGATTTGGCGCGGGCAAACGAAGGCGGGATATGTTGGACAAGCTGGCTGAATTGGTGATTTTCGGATTGATGCCTTTGGTCGTCGGCATGCTTGTCGTGCCGGGCAATGCTGTCGCGTCAGAAAGAATCCTAAACGGCGAAATCATGTACCGCGAACGTATCGCCTTGCCGCCAAATGCCAAGGTCACGGTCCAACTTGCCGACGTCTCACTTGCCGATGCGCCGGCTGCGATCATCGGTGAACAGGAGATTTCGCCAGCCGGCCAGGTTCCGATAAAGTTCCAGATCAAATTCGATCCGTCAGTTATCCGGTCGAACATGACATATGCCCTGCAGGCCCGCATCTCGGTCGACAATCAGCTTTGGTTCATCACCGACACCCGCCATCAGGTCGATCCGCTTTCAGATGCTTCGCAAACGGTCTTGGTCCGCAAGGTTTCCGGGGAAGCTAGCGCGGGCTCGGAAACGATAGTCGGCCAGGATTGGAAGGTGGACTTCATTGCCGGTGTCGATGTGTTGCCGGAACCCCGCGCCACGCTGCGCATAGCCGAGGATGGGCGCGTGGGCGGCAAGGGGCCGTGCAACAGCTATTTCGCCAGCGCCGAGATCGATGGGGCGACACTGACCATCGGGCAGGCGGGCTCCACGCAGATGGCGTGTGCGCCCGACCACATGAAAGCCGAACAGGCGTTGTTCGAGGCCTTCGCCAAGGTCGCGTCGTATAAACTTGCGGACGGCACGCTCACGATGAGCGACAAGGACGGTCACGACGTCTTGCGGTTCGTGCCGGCAAGCTGAGGCTTCTTTCAGTTAAGCAAACAGGCGGCGTGCTTGGCAGGCGAACCACCTCAATCCGATATTTCGGTTTGCGGACGGTCCCGGCCATCGGCCAGTTCCTCGTGCCATTTCCCATCGGAATCTTCGTACTGGATGCCGTCTGACGAGCCGGCAACCTGCTGCTCGGTTGAGGCTATCTCCGCCGCGTGCAGCGCATCCGCATGGGTAGGAAACGTTTCGGAATAGGTCGTGCCGACCTTATAGGCCCAGCCTCCATCGTGCTCGACAATATTGTAGACCAGCTTCGCCATTTCGATCCTCCAGATTGGATGAAAAGAGTGTCGGTTACCCTGCTGCCAAACGCGAAACGTCGCCGTTGGTTGCAACGGTAAGCATAAGTCGAAACGGGGACTGCTTCAGCCGGCGGCCTTCATCCAGTGCTGCATCGTCGTCACCGAACGCGCCAGTTGCGGTGCCGGATGGATCGTCTCGCCAAAAGTGGCGGCCGCGCGCCATGCCCAGCGCGGATCGGCGAGAAAAGCGCGTGCCAACGCAACCATGTCGGCGCGCCCTTCGGCGATGACCGTGTTGGCAAATTGAGGGTCTGCAATGAGACCGACAGCTCTGGTGGGTATGTCGGCGCCTTTGCGGATGGCTTCGGCAAGATGCACCTGGTAGCCCGCACCGCTCGGCAGCTTCTGCAAAGGCGAGTTGCCGCCGCTGGAACAGCATATATAGGCAACGCCTTGTGCCTTGAGAGCCTTGGCGACCTCGATGGCCTCGTCGACTTCGAAGCCCCCTTCCACCCATTCCTTGACCGAGAGCCGTGCCCCAAGCATCAGGGCAGGCGCGGCTTTGCGCACCGCTTTTGCGATCTCGACGGCAAAGCGCATGCGATTTTCGAGCGAACCGCCCCAGCGGTCCTTGCGCCGGTTCGAAAGCGGGGACAGAAACTGGAAGATCAGATAGCCGTGCGCTCCATGCAGTTCGATGAAGTCGAAGCCAGCCCTCCCGGCGCGGACGGCTGCATCGGCAAAACGCTGGATGGTCTCCAGGATCTCGTCTTCCGTCAGTGCGTGCGGTGTTTGCCAGCCGGTGTCGTAGGGGATCGCGGAAGCTGAGACGATCGGCCAGGGATCCTCGCCGGGTTGCAAGGGACCACCGCCTTCCCAGGGGCGGCGACAAGAGGCCTTGCGGCCGGCGTGGGCAAGTTGGGTGCCGAACTTCGTGCCGGGTGCCGCGACGCGCCTTGCGGCGTCCAGCGTGCGCTTGGCCGCCGCTTCATTGGCATCGGAGTAGAGGCCGAAGCAGCCGTGGCTGATGCGACCGCGCCGCTCGACATCCGTCATCTCCACCGTGACCATTCCCGCACCCGACATGGCGAGGTTCATCCAGTGATAGAGGTGCCAGTCGGTCGCCGATCCGTCATCGGCCGAGTATTGGCACATTGGCGCGACCGCAATACGATTGGGAAAGGTCAGATCACCAAGGGTGATCGGCTGGAAGAGAGGGGCGGTCATGAAGGACTCCATGCGGTTCACCCGCAATCTAGATGGCCAGGCTCGTGCAAGCCAGCGGTGACCGGATGAAAAGATTGGTACAACGGGTGCAAGCGAACAGCCGTGCCGACCCCTGCCTGTCGAAAACATGCGGGCTTGACGCCTGCCGCCGCACCATCGAAAAGGGCCGGCGAGCGGACGTGGCGGAACTGGTAGACGCAAGGGACTTAAAATCCCTCGATCCATGATCGTACGGGTTCGACCCCCGTCGTCCGCACCACATTGAAAACACTAATAAAATTGAAGATCGGTGTGCTTCGTAGCACAACGCAAGGATCTTAATAGGGTATCCATGAGGGTATCCGTATGCGGATTTGTACCATGGGTCACGCTGGCTCGCTAACGCGACAGTAGCGTTTCCGGGAGAAACTACTTGCTAACCGGCCAGTGCGACAAGGTTCGCATGAGTGATTTTGTATTCCTGAACCTTCCAGAAAACTATCGACTGGCCGACGCGCTTGCCGACGGTAAGCAGTCGCTACGGTGGCGTACCACGCGTCTGAACAATCGAATTGCAATTGGAGACAGGGTTTTCATGTGGCAAGGGCGCGGCAATACACCCGCCCTTCGCGGAATTCACGCCGTGGCGGAAGTGGTGGAACGTCCGCGTACGCTGCAGCCCGGCGAGTTCGATGGCTATTGGCAGAATGACAATGAGAAAGCTGTCAACGATGAGCATACCCTCCTTCGTATTCTGGAAAGAGCACCTCGCGGTCGTCAGTTGCAACAAGCCCTAATCCTCAACTCGCTAGTTCTTCGCGACAAAGGCGTGTTCACCGGGGCCATGGGCGTGAATTTCAGCCTAACGAAGCCAGAAGCAGACGAGTTGTATCGACTATGGAGACAACATGTTGACGTGCAGCAGAGTGCCCATGGGAGCGATGATACTGTCAGTCCTGTCGACAATGAGGGGAAGTTCGACGAAACGGCTCGTGAGGTACTAGAACGAACCGCCAGTGTCCTAGCTGAGAAATCTCTGGCTGATCTCAAGGTACTGATTGCGAAGCCCGGTCGATTGCGCGATGCAAACGCAAAGCAAGTCATCGTGGCGGGACGGCCTAGAGACCCAGCGGTCGTGGCTTATGCCAAAATCAGAGCGGGCCACAAATGCGAGATTGGTGGATGCGAGATGCCGCTCTTCCGATCGACCGCCGGAAAGCCCTTCGTCGAAGTGCACCACATCAATCCCCTTTCTCAAGGGGGCGCCGATACTATCAATAACGTAGCTTGCGTCTGTCCCTCGCATCACCGTGAAGCGCATCACGGGGTAGACGCAGCGGTGCTTGAAGGCGGTCTTCGTACATTGCGGGATCGAGATTAGCCTTTCTGTCCACGGAGATGGGTCCGATGCAGGTCGCGACAGCGCGGAAGCTCTACACTTCAAAACAGATGGGTGATGCCTGCGAAATGGTCGTTGCCGCCGAGTTGACGCTTGCAGGAGTGCCCGCACTGAAAGTGCCGGACAACTGGCCGGGGTACGATGTCATTGCACAGCCATGGGACCGGCCTGCACAGCGCATTTCTGTTAAATCTCGGACCTACAAGCATGGCGCCGCTTATGTCGGGTACAATGCCTTCGATCTGTTTGATTGGCTTGCGATTGTGCTTCTTCCAGCCGGAGAGTTCACGGAGCGTGCTATATACCTAATTCCGAGGATCGTCGCCGAGGGCTTGGCGCGGCGTGACAAGTCGACGAGCAAAACGGCTGCCGAGCGATACTTCCGTGTCGATCAGGTACCGGACTTATTCGCGGAATGGCGCTCAAATTTCCGATTGGCGAGCACAGTCGTCCCACAAAGCCTTACCGAGACGCATATGGTCGGGTGAAATGCGCGTAACGTGGTCGAATGCGGCGATGTAGTCTGCAACCGCCCATTGCCAAGCTTCCTGAATGCGATACTCGCGGTCATAGAGTATCCAGATCAGGTAGTCCCAATCGTAGTTTCTGGCTTTTCCGCACAGCGTCACTCTGCTGCCTGGTCTGCCGCTGGGTCTGTTGGCTTTGATTTGATAACGGACGCCGTCACGGACGAAGTCAAAGCCTCTCTGGACGGCGGTCGCCTGCAACTGTGATTGCCGGAAGGCGTCCTGTGTCATACCGAGTAGGGTGGTCGCCGCATCGTATTCCGAAACAGCTGTTGTGATCGCTGGTGCTACGCCATAGTGGTCCTGCCAAGCTAAAGCGGTTTCAACGAGTCTATCACGCAGTGCCGTTGACATAGGTCCTCGAAAGCAATCGTGGCAACGCCGTGGGGAGCAATGAATGCATGCTGGTCATATCGAGCTTAAGATTGGGATAAGCTGGGACGCTCCATCAAACAAGGCCGTTTGCCAATTCGCGATAACACCTCACTCCTACAGGCCAAAATGCCTAGCTTCCGGCTCCGCCTGGGTTGCCGTAAGTAACTGGACGGATCGTTTGGTCCGCCTTAATGAGTCCCCTTGCACAATCATCGGTGCGGGGACGCAGATCGAGACTTCATGGCCAGACTTAGTCAGCAAGAACTAGAACGGCACCTTTGGGGTGCAGCAGACATCCTTCGCGGTACAGTCGATGCCGCCGACTACAAGCAGTACATCTTCGGCCTGCTGTTCTATAAGCGCCTGTGCGACGTCTGGGACGAGGAGTTCGAGGTGCTTCTAGCCGAGACCGGCGACCGAGAGGAAGCCGCCGACCCCGACGAGCATCGCTTCCACATCCCCAAGGAACACCGCTGGGATGCCTTGCGCCAGCACTCGACCCAGATCGGCCAGCGGCTGAATAATGCCCTGAACGCTATCGAAGATGCCAACATTCGGCTGCGCGGCGTGTTCGGCGATGTCGATTTTGCCAATCAAGACCGCTTCTCCGACGCGCTGCTGGAAAAGCTGCTCGCCCATTTCGAGAAGTATCGTCTGCGCAATGCGGACGTTCCCGCCGACATGCTCGGCGACGCCTACCTCTACCTTATCACAATGTTCGCCGAGGGCGCGGGCAAGAAGGGTGGCGAGTTCTACACGCCCCGGCAGATCGTCCGCCTTATGGTTGAGATCGTTGATCCGCGCCCAGGCATGTCCATCTACGATCCGACCTGCGGCTCAGGCGGCATGTTGCTGGAAGCTGTCCAATACTTGAAGGACCGGGGCGAGGATGCCCGCACTCTTTCGCTCTACGGGCAGGAGAAGAATTTCGCCACGTGGGGCATCGCGCAGATCAACCTGTTTCTGCACAATGTGGACGACGCCTTCGTCGCGAAGGGCGACACTATTCTTTCGCCGAAACGATATGACCCTAAGGCTCGTGAATTCGTCGAGGGCATCGGCGCTTATGACCGGGTGCTAGCTAACCCGCCGTTCTCCGAGAAGGTCTGGGGATACGAGGTCTGGCTAAATGGCGACCCGTTCGGTCGGGATGCCTATGGTTGCCCTCCCAAGAGTTATGGCGACTTAGCATTCGTCCAGCACATGCTTGCCAGCCTGAAAGATGACGGGATGCTGGCGGTGGTCGTGCCGCATGGCGTTCTGTTCCGTGGAGGGGCGGAGGGGCGGATCAGGGAGGCCATGCTGACGGCAGACGTGATCGAGGCGGTTGTGGGCCTCGCTCCCAACCTATTCTATGGAGCGGGCATCCCTGCGGCGATCCTCGTCTGCCGTAAGACGAAGCCTGCCGACCGGAGGGGCAAGGTGCTGATCGTCAACGGCGATGCCACCTATCAGCCCGGCAAGGCGCAGAACTTCCTGACAGACGGGCACGTCCGTACGCTGGCTGAGGCCGTCCACCGTTTCGCCGACATCGAGAAGCTGGCCCGAGTTGTTCCGGTCGAGGAGATTGTCGCCAACGGCCACAACCTCAACATCAGCCGCTATGTGCAGACTGGCGCGGACGCCGAGGCGGTTGATGTCGCGGCGGAAGTGGCCAAGCTGCAAGACCTGATTGCCAAACGCAACGAGACCGAAGCCGCGCTGTTTGGGCATCTCAAGAGGCTCGGCTATGTCGAGTAAGCTGCCGGACGGATGGCAGGATGCGAAACTGGGAGATGTGATCGCACTTGAATACGGGCGCTCGCTACCTGAAAGTACTCGCCGCAACGGATCAGTGCCGGTGTATGGGTCCAATGGCGTTGTCGGTTGGCATGACGAGGCTTTGGTGCCCTCGGGGGGCCTTATAGTAGGAAGAAAGGGCACGGCCGGATCGGTCACCGCATCAAACGAACCCTTCTGGCCCATCGACACAACCTATTTTGTGAAGCCTCTTCAGCAACTCGATTGGGATTGGCTTGCTGCGACCTTGCAACATGCTCGCCTGAACGAGTTGAACGAAGCGACCGGGGTGCCCGGGCTCAATCGCGACAAGGCGTACCGGCATGCGATCCTCCTTCCGCCTCTCGACGAGCAACGGCGTATTGCCGACGTGCTTCGGTCGGTCGAGGAGGCAATTTCCGCGATAGGCGATCTGCTGGATGGAGTGAAAGCTACTAAGCAGGGAACCATGGAAGCTGTCCTGTCGGAAGGGTTCAACGAGGTTCGCCTGGAAACTTTGCTGGCGAATACACGCTACCCGATGCGGAGCGGCCCCTTCGGTAGCGCACTGTTGAAGTCTGAGCTGCAACCGGCTGGCATCCCGTTCTTGGGCATCGACAACGTGCACGCGGAACGGTTCGTGCCTGTTTATCGGCGGTTCGTTTCTGACCAAAAGTATCGGGAGCTCGAACGATACACCGTCTACCCTGGCGACGTGATGGTAACGATTATGGGCACTGTCGGACGCTGTTGCGTTGTGCCGCCCGAGGTCGGCATCGCCATTTCGTCAAAGCACGTCTGGACGCTCACGATAGACCAAGACCGCTACTCGCCAGCGTTGCTGGGGTGGCAAATCAACTATTCGCCGCGCGTATTGGAGCAACTTCAGGGATCGGCGCAAGGTGGTATTATGAGCGCCATCAGTTCCGGCACCTTGCGTGATCTTTTGGTGCCGTTGCCAACTCCCGCCGAAGTCCGAAGGGTTGAGGAGTTGTTGCTGTCATTCAATGCCCAGATCGCCGCGCTTGAAGCCGAACAGGATCAGGTTAAGGCCCTGAAATCCGCCGTGGTGTCCGATCTACTGTCCGGCCGCGTTCGGGTGCCTGTGAAAACCGTCGGCACTACGAAACCCGTTCCTTCGGCTTTCAAAAGGGCCGTTTTCGCGGCAGAAATCGTGAACCAGCTTCACAACGACAGTCGGTTCGGCTCTGTGAAGCACGAGAAGATCGTGCATCTGTGCGAGCTTCATCTCGGCTTGCAAGACGACCTTGATCGTCACGCTTACAAGAAGGCGGCAGGCCCGTATGACCCGAAGGCCCGGCGGTCGGTGGAGAGGATTTTTCAACAGCAGAAATGGTTCGACGCCACCAAGCCTGATGGAAACCGTGTCGTATACTCGCCGTTGGAGAAGGCTGGGGGCCATGCTGAGTATTTTGACCGCTATTTCGGCGGGCAGAAACCCGCGATCCAGTCGATAATAGACCTCATGCGCCCGCTTGATACGCCTCAGTGCGAGATTGTTGCGACCCTCTATGCTGTCTGGAACGATTTTCTCATAGACGGGCAACAGCCTACCGATGATGAGATCGTCGCCTCTGTTCTTCAGTGGCATCCCAAAAAACAGGAGATCAGCGAGGATCGCTGGAGCAGGGCATTGCCGTGGATGCGCCAGAAAGGATTGGTTCCGCAAGGCGTCGGTGAAAAAACGCGGGTGGCTAAGGCATGAGCGAATACCGCCTCGCTGAGAAAGCTGCGCTCGACGCGTTGACGGCAATGGGTTGGCAGGCCCTGCCTCCCGCCGCAGCCTTAGCGATGAGGGTGGAAGAAAACCGCGTCATCCTCAAACCGGTGCTGATCGAGGCGTTACGCGATTTGAACGGTATTGGCCCCGACGATGCCGACGCGATCTACAACGACCTTGCCACCCTGTCCGACAACGAGGAATGGCAGCGCAAGCTGCGCGGCGGTTATTCTCGCCGATTGACTGGCCAGAACCGGGATAGCCCCGTCACGCTGATCGACTTCAAGCAACCGGGCCGTAACCGCTTCCATGTCGTTCGTCAGATGCGTATTGCAGCCCAGCGCCCACGCATTCCTGACATTGTTCTGTTCGTGAACGGCATCCCGCTGGTGGTGATCGAGGCAAAATCGCCGCTCAAGACCACGGCCAAAGCCGAAGAAGCCGTCGAGCAGATCAAGCAGTACGAGCGGGACATTCCCCGGCTATTCTATTCCAACGCCTTCAACCTCGTCACCGATGGCATGGCGACCCTCTATGGCGCGACCGGTGCGCCATCGCAGTTCTATGCCCCTTGGCCCGACGCATGGCCCCGCCACCGTGACGAGTTCGCCGACGATCTCACAAAGGATTTGTGGTGCCTGTGTGAGCCGTCGCGCCTGCTCGACCTCTTGGCCCATTTCATCGTGTTCGAGACTGACCCGGAAACTGGTCGCAAGATCAAAAAGGTTTGCCGCTATCAGCAGTTCCGCGCCGTCAACAAGGCAGTGGACCGCGCCGCCGAGGGGCGACATCGCAAGGGGCTGATCTGGCACACGCAGGGGTCGGGCAAGAGCCTGACGATGGTGTTCCTCGCCCTCAAGCTCAAAACCCACCTCACGCTTGACGCGCAGACGCTGGCCAACCCAAACATCCTCGTGCTGACAGACCGGATCGACCTCGACGACCAGATCAGCAAAACCTTTGTCGCCTGCGGCCTGCCTAACCCGGCGCAGTGCGGATCGGTGGTCGCGCTGCGTGAGGCGGTAAACCGGGGCGGCAACGGCCAAATCCTGCTCTCCACCATCTTCAAGTTCGCTGGGTCGAAGGAGCCGATCCCGAACTCGGCTAACTGGATCGTGCTGGTGGACGAGTGCCACCGGACGCAGGAAAAGGACTTGGGTGCTTTCTTGCAGGCGACCCTGCCGGACGCGCATTTTTACGGCTTCACCGGCACGCCGATCAAATCCACCGACAAGGACACCTATGCCCGGTTCAGCATCGCGGGCGAAGGCTATCTCGACAAATACGGCATCGACGACGCCGTGCGTGACGGCGCGACTGTACCAATCCTCTACGAAGGGCGGAAAACCGATTGGGCGATCAACGAGGCCGAAATCGACATTCTGTTCGACCGCTGGTTTGTGGACCTGCCCGACGAGAAGCGCGAGGAATTGAAGCATAAGGGGCTGACGGTGGCGACCATCGCCAAGCACCCTGAACGTATCCGCCTGATCGCTCTGGATATCTGGGAACACTTCAAGACCGTCTGCCAGCCGGACGGCTTCAAGGCCCAGATTGTTGCCGTAGATCGTGAAGCGGTAATCCTCTACCGCGCAGCGCTTTCCGCCGTCATCGCCGCCGACCTGCAACGCGGCGGGATGGACGCTGAGACGGCAGACGTGAAAGCCGACGCGATGATCGCCTGCGTCTATTCCAAATCGCAGGAAGATAACAAACCCAGCGAGAAGCCGGAGATTGCCGCGCTAAGGGTCGAATTGGAGGCGCACTATCTCGATGATGCCGCCGAGAAGGACGTGAAGAAGCGGTTCAAGGCCACGGGGCAGGAGCCGAGCTTCCTGATCGTCTGTGACAAGTTGCTCACCGGGTTCGATGCACCCATCGAGCATGTCATGTACCTCGACAAGCCGTTGAAGGAGCACAACCTGCTTCAGGCGATTGCCCGGACCAATCGCACCTGCACGATCAGGTTGCCGGATGGCGGCGAGATCGAAAAGCCCAATGGCAGGATCGTCGATTACATCGGCGTCACAAGCCATCTCGACGAGGCGCTGCAATCCTATCGTTCCGAGGATGTCGAGAACGCCATGCGCGACATCGCCATCTTGCGCAACGACCTCAAGGAAGCTCATGCCCGCTACCGTGCCCAGAAGCGCGCCATGGGGCTGGAGGGCATGGACGAGAAGGCTGCGGCCTATGCAGCAGCCAAGATCGCGGCGGATGGCAGGGAAGACGACTGGTTCGATCTCCAGCGTCTGACCCGCACCTTCATCGGGGTTTATGGCGACCTGTCACCTGATCCCGCTATCCTTGAGTTTACCGCCGAGGTGAAATGGGCCGCTGCCTTCCTGCGGCTGGCGACACAGGCGATCTCCAAGGACGAAAGTCTCGATCACCGGAGCTATTCGGCCAAGATCAGGGAAATGCTGGAGCAGCATGTCCATGTTACCGGCCTTTCCACCACGATCCGGCTGCGCAACATAACCGATCCGAACTTCGCCGACGATTTCGACACCGAGGAAAAGACCGAGGACGAATTGCAGGAGGCGTTCGTGCGCAAGTCCGCCGAGCTTCGCCGCGTCACCCGCGAACTGGTGGATAAGAACCCGGCTCAGTATGGCCGCTTCTCCGAACGGGTATTGGAAATCATACGTCGTTTCGAGGAAGGCCAGCTTGCCGCCGCCGATGGATTGAGCGCATTCGAGGGCCTGACCGGCGACATTCACGCCGAACAGGGCGCACATGCCGAACTTGGTATGGACGAGAACGCCTTCTCGATCCTGCGCATCATCGAGGCTATCGTGCCCGACGCCAACCACACTGCGTTGCAGAACGCCGCTATCGCCATCGGCGCGATCTATGCCGATGCCGCTACGAGCCAGCCTGCCTTTGCGCACATGGACGCCTATCTGCGCAGTTTGCGCCAACAGGTCCGACGTATGTTGGTTTCCACGCGGAACTGAGCCGGTTTTTCCACCGAGAAGTGAGCCACCTCTGAGTATGGTTTTCTGATCAGGGTTTGGTCAAGGGATTGGCCTTT
>NZ_LMGJ01000005.1 GCF_001427385.1 Mesorhizobium sp. Root157 | reverse complement strand
GCCAGGGCCGAAAAGGCAGCGTGGCAATGAATAAGTATGCCTTCCCTTCGTCATCCTAGGGCGGAGCAGGCCGAAGGCCGTCGCGCAGACCCTGGGATCCATGCCGTGATGAAGCGGCAGCGCAATACGGTGCAGAACATCCCTCGTTCTGACGCCCCCGAGCCTCCCGGCCATTACGGCATGGATCCTCGGGTCACGCCTTTCGCTGCGCTCAGGCTTGCTCGAGGATGACGAAGGAAAAAAGCGATGTGTCCCTATCGCTCCCCAAGTGGCACGAAGAAGCGTCCCCGCCAGCGACGAGCGCAGCGGGCAGTCAAAAGGGAAGAGATGGCCGGCCTCATCGAAATGCGGCTACGGCACCCGCCTCACATATCGACGACGACGCGGCCCCGGATCTTGCCCTCGACGATGTCGCGCGCCGCACCGATGATGCCGTCGAAGCCGATCGTCGTCGACAGGGCGGCAAGCTTGCCGACGTCGAGGTCGGTTCCGATGCGCCGCCAGGCTTCCAGCCTCAGCTCCTTCGGCGCCATGACCGAGTCGATGCCGAGCAGCGAAACGCCGCGCAGGATGAAAGGCGCGACCGACGACGGCAGGTCCATGCCGCCGGCCAGCCCGCAGGCGGCGACCGCGCCGCCATAGGAGGTCATCGACAGCACATTGGCCAGCGTGTGGCTGCCGACCGCGTCGATGCCGCCGGCCCAGCGCTCCTTGCCGAGCGGCTTGCCCGGCCCCGACAGGTCTTCACGCGCGATGATCTCGGCGGCACCCAGTTCACGCAGATAATCGGCCTCGGCGCTGCGTCCGGTCGAGGCAATGACGTGATAGCCAAGGCTGGACAGGATCGACACGGCGACCGAACCGACGCCGCCCGCCGCTCCGGTGACGATGACCGGGCCGCGCTTCGGCACGATGCCGTGGCGCTCCAGCGCCATGACGGACAGCATCGCCGTATAGCCGGCGGTGCCGACGGCCATGGCGTCGTGAGCGCTCATGCCGTCTGGCAAGGGCACCAGCCAGTCGCCCTTCAGCCGGGCGCGTCCGGCATAGGCGCCATGATGGGTCTCGCCGACACCCCAGCCGTTGAGGATGACCTTGTCGCCCTTGCGCCAGTCGGGGTGGTCGGACGACAGAACCGTGCCGGCCAGATCGACGCCGGGAACGAGCGGCCAGCGGCGCACCACAGGGGCCTTGCCGGTGATGGCCAGGCCATCCTTGTAATTCACCGTCGTCGCCTCGACGGCAACGGTGACATCGCCCTCCATCAGGTCGGCTTCGGTCAGGTCCGTCACCGCGACGGACTGGTTCTTGTCCGCGTCGCGCGACACGAGGATGGCTTTGAATGTATCCGGCATTTCTTGACCCTTGTTTGCGGCAGACAGTGCGTCGCCGAAGGTCTGAAATCAATCGTTCGATGGTCTAGTTTCGCGCCGCCAGCCGATGAATTCCTCGATCACGACAAGCGCTGCGCCAACGGAGATGAACGCGTCGGCGAGGTTGAACACGGCAAACGACCAGCTTGGCGTGTGGAACAGGATATAATCGATGACATGTCCGTAGACGCTGCGGTCGATGAGGTTGCCGAGCGCGCCGCCGACAATCAGGGCAAAGCCGGTGCGGGCCAGCACCTGTCGGGGTTCGGTACGGGTTGCGAGGTAGATGACGAAGGCCGAGACCAGAACCGACACGACGATCAGGCCGGTATCGCCGAAGGACGACAGCATCGAAAAGGCGATGCCGGTATTGTAGGTGCGGTAAAGCGCCAGGAACGGAACGAGGTCGATCTTCTGCTGGAATTCAAGGCCGGTCTCGACCAGGTACTTGATCCACTGGTCGAGCGCCATCGCAACGACCGCCATCACGGCATAGGGCATAAGCGATCTAAGGATGCTCGACTTCACTGGAAGGCCGCCTCCAGTTTCAGCGCGCCGCGCCGGATCTCGAACAGCATGACACCCGTTGCAACGGCCAGATTGAGCGAATCGGCGCGGCCTGCCTGCGGGATGCGCAAGAGACGGTCGCAACTGGCCGCGAGATCGTCGGGCAGGCCCTGCTGCTCGTTACCCATCAAAAGCAGCACCGGCCGGCCGGAAAAATCGACTGATCGATAGTCGACCGCACCTTTCAGATGCGTGCCGGCGACAAGGCCGGCAAAGCCCTTGCGCCAGGCGAGGAAGGCCTCGACGCTGACCTTGGCGACGGGCACGGCGAAGATCGAGCCCATGGTGGCGCGCACCGTCTCGACCGAAAACGGGTCGGTGGTGTCGCCGACAAGGATGATGCCCTTGGCGCCGACTGCATCCACGGTGCGGATGACGGTGCCGAGGTTGCCCGGATCGCGGACCCGGTCGAGCGCTACCCAGACATCGCCGCCCTTGGGGTGGATGTCCTTCAGCGGCACGAGCCTTTGCGAAAAGACGCCGACCACCATTTGCGGGTTGTCGCGGCGGGTGATGGCGGAGAGCACCTTCTCGGAAACTTCGAGTACGGTGCCGCCGCTGGCGACGGTACGGGCCGCGACCTTCTCGACCGCCGGATTGCCGCGCCCCGCCTTGGCGAAGACCAGTGTGCGGATTTCCCAGCCGAGATCGAGTGCGTCGATGACAAGCTTCAGGCCCTCGGCCATGAAGGCATTTTGGCTATCGCGGAATTTCTTGAGCGCCAGCGCCTTGATGTCTTTCACCAGCGGGTTGGCCAGGCTGGTAACCTCCTTCACCTGTCCAACGGCGCGGCGGCCTTGATGTTCGCTCCCATGATGGTTGCTCATTGGGCCACCCAACGCGAAAAGAGGGATGTGGAAAGCGCCCGTCCGGCCGATTGCTCTCGGATGATCAGTTCGCCCGATTCCACCCGCCCGCCCATGCCGGCGAAGGTATCGCGCATCAGCGCATGAATGGCGAAGAACGAAGCCCTGATGGAATAGGCGGTGAGCACGACGGCGAGCGGCTTCGGCGTCAGGATCGAGCGGCAGATGTCGGTCAGCGCCGGCAGGTGTTCGAACAATTGCCACACCTCGCCCTTGGGGCCGCGGCCATAGGCGGGCGGGTCGAACAGGATGATGTCGTAGCGGCTGCCGCGGCGCTCCTCGCGCTCGGCGAATTTCATCGCATCCTCGACGATCCAGCGGATCGGCTTGTCGGCCAGCCGGGCAATCTCCTGGTTCTCGCGCGCCCAGCCGATCGCCTTTTTCGAAGCGTCGACATGGGTGACTTCGGCCCCGGCGCGGGCGGCGACCAGCGAGGCAAGGCCGGTATAGCCGAACAGGTTGAGCACCTTCACCGGACGTTTCGCCGCTACGATGAGGGAAGCCATATGGTCCCAGTGCGAAGCCTGTTCGGGAAAGACGCCGACATGGCGGAAAGACGTGAACCGGCCGAGGTAGTCGAGACCGTCATGCTTCATCGGCCAGGTTTCGCCGAGGGGCGTCTTCGGAAAGCGCCAACGGCCCATGCCTTCCTCGTCGGTATCACCGGTGAAGACGGCATCGGCGCGGTCCCATTCCCTGGCCGGCAGGGCGCGTTGCCAGATCGCCTGGCCTTCGGGGCGGACGATGCGATAGGGGCCGTATTGCTCGAGCTTTTCGCCGCCACCGCTGTCCAGCAGGGCATAATCGGCGTTGGGTGCGACTTCGAGGACCAGCGGCAATCTTTCGCCGGGTAAGGCGCCTTCGCGACGTGCAAGGACGCGCAGTTCCGGCTTGGGTTGCAGGCGCTCCTCGCGCTTTGGCTTAGGGCCTCCCTGCTGCGGGCCGGCGTCGCGCTGACCAACCTGACCGGCGCGCGGCTTGACGGCCTGGTGCTGGCGGTTGTCGCGGCGTTGATCGCGAAAGGATTTCAAGGGCGTACATCTCCCGGACGACAGCGCCGCTTTTGGCACAGGCGCCGAGCCTCCGCAACAAACTGCGTCAGGAACGCAGGGCCTTGTAGACAGCGATACCGGCGGCGAGGTCTTCGAGTGCGGCCCCTACCGATTTGAACAGGGTGATCTGGGCAGCGTCCGTGCGGCCCCTCTTTTCGCCGCGCGCCAGTTCGTGCAGGTCGGCGACGATGCCTTCCGACTTGAGGATGCCGGAAGCCAACGGCTGGACAATGTCGCCGGCTTCCTTGGTCGCACCGGCGCGGGTATCGACAAAGACAGCGGCGCGCGAAATGGCGGCATCGTCGCTCTCTCGCATGTCGGGCGTAAAGCCGCCAACCAGATCGACATGCACGCCGGCCTTCAGCAAAGCGCCCTTGACCAGTGGGGTGGTCGAGATCGTCGCGGACGAGATAATGTCGGCCTTGGCCAGTTCGCTATCGAGGTCGGTAGCGGCTTCTGCGGGCAACCCTTCGGCGCGCAGTTGCGTTGCAACCTTTTCGGCGTTGGCCGGCGTGCGGTTCCAGATGCGGATCGTCTTGATCGGGCGCACTGCGGAATGCGCCCTGGCGAGGAAATGCGACAGGGCACCGGCGCCGATGACCAGTAAACGCGAAGCATCTTCTCGCGCCAGATAGGACGCGGCTAGGGCGGAAGCACAAGCGGTGCGCCACTGCGTCAGGCGCTGGCCGTCGATCAAGGCCTCCGGTTCGCCGGTCGCACCGTTCAAAAGCAAGTAGAGCCCCATCACGGCTGGCTTGCCGACGGCGTTGTTGTCGGTCGACACCGTCACGATCTTGACGCCTATATGGCCGTTGGCCGAGGTGCCGGCTGCGTTGAAATCCGTCCAGGCCGGCATCAGCAGCAAGGTCGAGGCAGCACCATCGGGCCGCTCGACGGTATGGTGATGGCGCACCGGCTGCACGGCGCCTTCACGAAAAGCCGTGCGCAAGGTCTCGACCAAGGTTGGGAACGTCAGGGCGCGATCCACATCGGCGGCCGAGATTGTGAGCATTGAAAACTCCGCGACGGATGGACTGGCGGCTACCGTATCAGTTGGCTGGCCCCGGCAAAGCCGGACCTTGCCGAGGGGCGGCAGCCGGCCGGACGGCGGCTTGCCTGAGGCTTTCGGCCTCGACGCCGCGCTGGCGTGCCAGCTTGCGGTAACGCCCCTGTCTAACCCAGGTGGCAAGGCTGCCGACGAGCATACCGAGAGCAAGAGCGGCGAACAGGAAAACAAAGAAAGGCAGCGTGTAGGTCAGCGCCGGATTGCCGGGATTGAACGGATCGACGGTGAAGGCGACCAGTTCGCGGTTGGCAACCGCCAGCGCGATCAGGATAATCGCCAGCGGCACGATGATAACGACCAGTGCAACACGGTTGACCATGGATTTCCCGCCGGTTCGGCGCCTACTTGGCGCCGTTCAGCTTTTCACGCAACTCCTTGCCGGTCTTGAAGAACGGCACCCACTTCTCTTCCACGTCGACGGATTCGCCGGTGCGCGGGTTGCGGCCAGTGCGGGCAGGGCGGTTCTTGACCGAAAAGGCTCCGAAGCCACGCAGCTCGACGCGGTTGCCTTCGGCGAGAGCATCGGTGATCTCATCGAACACCGCGCCGACGATATTTTCGACATCGCGCAGGAAAAGATGCGGATTGCGCGTGGCGATAATTTGCACGAGTTCAGACTTGATCATGCGAGCGATCCCCTTCCTCAAAATACGCCATTTAAAATTATGCGAATGATTTTATTTGCTTTTTTCACTCCGCAGAGGGCCTGTCAAGGGTGCCAGACCGAGACGAGACCGTCAAGGAACAAGCGGTCGGCTCCCAATTCCTGAAGCACCTCCCCACTGTATTCTGGCAATCCGAGCGCGCGCGAGACAGTGCGGGACAACGCCTTGGAAAACAGCAGCCCCGTTCCGCTACCTGTGTCCTTCCACTCGATTACCTTGAGCTTGGTATCGACGCCCTTGGTGGCAAGCCAGTCAAGCGCCACGTCCTCGCCGCCGACAGCATCGACCAGCTTGTTTTCAAGCGCTTGCCTGCCGGTGAAGATGGAGCCATCGGCCAGGGCAAGCACCTGCGGCCTCGTCATCTGCCGCCGCTCCGCGACAATGCCGACAAACCAGTCGTAGCTGTCCATGATGAGTTTGCGCACCATCGTGCGCTCGTCTTCGGTTGTCGGATTGAAGGGCGACGGTTCGGCCTTTAGCGGTGAGGATTTCACCTCTTCGAGCTTGACGCCGATCTTGTCCATCAAGCCGGTCACATCGGGAAACTGGATGAGGACGCCGATCGAGCCGACGATCGAGGACTTGCGGGCCACGATATGGTCGGCGGCGCTGGCGATCATGTAGCCGGCCGACGCCGCCAGCGTGCCGACCGATGCCACGACAGGTTTTTCTGCCGCGATCTTGCGCACTTCTTCATAGATTGCTTCACCACCGGCGGTGGTGCCGCCGGGCGAATCAATCTGGAGGATCACGCCCGCCACGCGCGGCGACTGTCGAATCTTCTCCAGCCGTCCGAGCAATTCCTCGTCTTCGGTGATGGTTCCTTCGATCTTGACCTTGGCAATATGGGTGGCGCCGGTTCCGGTGAACTCGTCGTCGTAGACCCATGCCGCGAAGGCGATCAGGCCGATGGCGGCGACGGCCATTGCGGCTGCGCGCCAGAAGGTCAGCTTGCGCCGCAACCTGCGGCGGTCGATCAAGTCATCGGCTCTCAGCGGCATGTCTAGCCTCGTTCGGAACTTGGGCCAACACATCTAGTGCATGCGCAGGCCTGCCGCCACCGCTTTCCGCCATCAACATTCCGCGCAGCCATCCGCACCACCCTCTTGCGCGGGTTTTTGAGCATCGTGTATCCTTGCAGGCGATAATTCCTGTGCGAGTGCACGGGCAAACGTCATATTTTTGCAGTTTTAGTTCGCTTGTGGTTGTTTGAAAGCCTCGGCGTGCCGAACTATAGGTCGGCATTCGAGGGGCTTATTCGCTTGAGAAAGCAGCAATAGTGGCGCGATCGACAAAACCGGCCAGCCAGGATGGCGCGCACATCGCGCCATCGGCCAATGGCGATTTTGAGGACGGTTCAGCGGCGGATCGTGCCGCTGCATTCGGCCGCGCACAGCAGCACTCACGCCGGGTGAGGCGGCTGAAGTTCGTTTTGCCGCTGGTGGCGTTGGCGATCATGATCGCTTTTCCGATTTATTCCTATCTGGTCACGCCGGTCACCGTTGTGGTCAAGACCGATGACAGTGCGTTTTCCGACGGCAAGCTGGTGATGGCCAATCCCAAGCTGGAGGGCTTCACCAAGCATAACCTGCCTTATGCCATGACCGCGGTCAGGGCGATCCAGGAAGTCTCGAAGGAAAGCGTCATTGCGCTGGAGGGCATCAGCGCCCGGCTTCCAATCGACGCCGAGACCACGGCTGTCGTCGACGCCTCGACGGGGATATATGACCGCGAGAAAAATACGCTCGATCTCAATAGCGCAATCACCATCACCACGACGGACGGAATGGTTGCGAAACTGAAATCGGCCTTTCTCGACATGGGCAAAGGCAATATGAAGACAACCGAACCCGTCGACATCAGCCGCGCCGGATCGCGCATCACTTCGCAGGCGATGTCGGTCGAAGACAACGGCAAGGTGTTGATCTTCGAGAAACGTGTTCGCGTCAATATCGACCCCGCCAAAGCCAAGGCGGCCAACAAGACAAGCGGAGAGCCGAATGCAACGCAGTGATTCGATGAGGCGTGCAGCCCTTGCATCGGTCTTGTCCCTTGTTGTGATGGCGCCGGCATTGGCTCAGTCGAGCGCAACCAGCAAGATGTCCGGCCTCAAGCTCTCGGGCGACCAACCCATTCAGATTGAAAGCGACAAGCTCGAGGTGCGTGAAGGCGACAGCGTCGCCATCTTCACCGGCAATGTGAACGTCGTCCAGGGTGCGACGGTGCTCAAGGCCGGCAGCATGAAGGTCTATTATGCCAAGGACCAGGGGGCTGCCTCCGGCTCCAGCGCCGCTGGCTCGGCCACCACCGGAACCGCCAGCATCGATCACCTCGAGGTCGACGGCAAGGTCTACATCAAGTCCGACACCCAGGTCGCCACCGGCGACAAAGGCACGTTCGACATGAAGAGCGAGGTACTGGTTCTTTCCGGCGAAAAGGTCGTTTTGTCCGATGGCGCCAACGTGCTGGTGGGTTGCAAGCTGACCGTTCAGATGAAAACCGGGTTGGCGCAGGTCGATGCCTGCGGCGGCCGCGTCATGATGTCGATCACCCCGGGTTCGCAGAAACCCTGATGATTTCATTTCCCAAGTTGCGCCTGCCGACGTGGGGAGCCTCAAGGTCGGCCACCCCTGCGAAGGCCCAGTCCTCGTCTCCCAAGCTGAAGGGCACCCTGATCGCCAGGGGTCTGTCGAAGAGCTACAAGGGCCGCAAGGTGGTGAGCGGCGTGTCGCTCGGCGTGCGGGCTGGTGAGGCTGTCGGGCTGCTTGGCCCCAACGGTGCCGGCAAGACGACTTGCTTCTATATGGTGACGGGCCTTGTGCCGGTCGATGAGGGCACCATCGAGATCGATGGCTACGATGTCACCTCGATGCCGATGTACCGGCGTGCAAGGCTTGGCATCGGCTATCTGCCGCAGGAAACCTCGATCTTCAGGGGTTTGACTGTCGAGCAGAACATTCGGGCTGTCCTCGAAGTGGTGGAGAAAAGCCGCAAGGAGCGCGAGAAGAACCTCGACGAACTGCTTGAGGAATTCCACATCAGCCATCTGCGCAATGCGCCGTCCATGGCTCTTTCGGGCGGCGAGAGGCGGCGGCTGGAAATCGCCCGCGCGCTGGCCAGCCGGCCCGCCTACATGCTGCTGGACGAGCCTTTCGCCGGCATCGATCCGATTGCCGTGGCTGACATCCAGCAGCTTGTGCGCCATCTTACGGCGCGCGGTATCGGTGTCCTGATCACCGACCACAATGTGCGCGAGACGCTGGGTCTCATCGACCGGGCCTACATCATCCATGCCGGCGAGGTGCTGACGCATGGACGTGCGGAGGAGGTTGTCGCCAATCCGGACGTGCGGCGGCTCTATCTTGGCGAGGGTTTCACGCTGTAGGCTGTTCCTGCGCGGCCAGTCCCAGGCGTCCTGTCCCGGCTAACGCTCCGGTAAGCCTCATCTGCTAAGCCTTCTCTTGACAAGCAAAAGACGGGCCAATTTCATCGCTCGACCCAAATTGCTCGGTTGCCGGCCAACTGCCGACAAGGAGGCATTGACCTTACACGATGGCACTCGCGGCCAAGCTACAGCTGAGACAAGCACAGTCGCTGGTGATGACGCCGCAACTGATGCAGTCGATTCGGCTGCTGCAATTCACACAGGTCGAGCTTGAACGGTTCATCGACGAGGAGATCGAGCGCAATCCCTTGCTTGAACGAGCCGAATTGCAAGACGCCGCGCCAGGCGAAGCAGAACCAGGAGCCGAAGCCACCCCTGCCGCCGCGAGTGACGGCGATTGGTTCGACAACGAGACGGAATGGACCTCCGAGGCGATTTCGCAAAAGCTGGATACCTCGCTGGAAAACCTGTTTCCGGACGATCCGGGCACCAGAGAACGTCTCGGCCCGGACCTTGCGGCCCAGTGGAAATCGACCTCGGGTAGCGGATCTGGCGGAGCGTCCGAGGGTTTTGACATGGAGGACATGGCGGCTGCAGCGGTGACGCTGCGCGACCATGTCGGCGAACAGATCGCTTTTGCCTTCATTGATCCCGCCGCTCGGCTGATCGCCGCCGAATTGGCCGACGCCCTCGACGAAATCGGCTATCTGCGCGCCGAGCTTGTCGAAATTGCCGAACGGCTTGGCACCGACGAGGCAACGGTCGCCGGCGTGCTCGCCACCTGCCGGACCTTCGATCCCGCCGGCATCTTCGCACGGGACCTGGCCGAATGCCTGTCCCTGCAGCTTGCCGCGCGCAATCGGCTGGACCCCGCGATGCAGGCGCTGGTGGCCAATCTCGATCTGTTGGCACGCCGCGACTTCCAGGCGCTCAAGCGCATCTGCGGCGTCGACGAGGAAGACCTGCTCGATATGCTGGCCGATATCAAGGCGCTCGATCCGCGTCCGGGCCTGGCCTTTTCCAGCGGCGTCAGCGACGCCATCGTTGCCGATGTCGAAGTGCGGCCCGCCAGCGACGGCAGCTGGGCGGTCGAACTCAATCCCGACACCTTGCCGCGTGTTCTTGTCGACCAGGTCTATTTCGCCCATGTCTCCAGCCACGCGAGGAACCAGGCGGAGAAGGATTTCCTCAGCGAATGCCTCCAAAGCGCCAATTGGCTGACACGCAGCCTCGACCAGCGCGCCAAGACCATCCTCAAGGTGACCTCCGAGATCGTACGCCAGCAGGATGCCTTCCTGGTTCATGGCGTACGCCATCTGAAGCCGCTTAACCTGAAGGCGGTGGCAGACGCCATCGGCATGCATGAATCCACGGTCAGCCGGGCAACGGCCAACAAATACATGCTGACGCCGCGTGGCGTGTTCGAACTGCGCTATTTCTTCACAACGGCGATCGCGGCGTCCGGAGGAGGCGACGCGCATTCGTCGGCGGCGGTGCGCGATCGCATCAAGCAAATGATCGATGAGGAACCGGCAAGCGATGTGCTGTCGGACGATATAATTGTCGATCTGCTCAAGGACGATGGCATCGATATCGCCCGACGTACGGTCGCCAAGTACCGGGAAGGCATGAATATTCCGTCATCGGTGCAGCGCCGTCGCGAAAAAAAGGCGATTGCCAAGGCTGCGCGCTGATCGGTCCTACTTTCCACAACCCTTGCGTTTCGTTGACAAGCCGCGGTGAAGTGGCTAGAAGCCCGCCCGCATGGAGCGGGCAAGACGTCCGCCACTGGGATGGCCAGCGAAGCGTGGGCAACGGGCTGTCTGTAACCGTCAGGAAGTTCGGACGTAAATTCGGCGCAAGGGGCGCCGCGCGGCTTGTACGAACAAACCACGGGTATAAACTCCAGATAGCTTGAAGCCTGAACAAGGAAGGTCAGTATTCAGATGGTACTGCGCATAGCGGGAAAACATATGGATATCGGCGATGCGTTCCGTACGCGCATCAACGACCGTGTCGGTGAAGCGATCGGCAAATATTTCGATCGCGGATTTTCAGGGCAGGTCACTGTCATCAAATCGGGCTCGCGCTTTTCAGCCGATTGCATGATTCGGTTGGATTCGGGCACCTCGCTGCACGCGACGGGAGAGGCTCAGGATCCTTCCCTGGCTTTCGATGCGGCTGCTGAGCGCCTTGAAACGCGGCTTCGACGCTACAATCGCCGGGTGAAGTCACATTCGCCTGTGAATTCAGCGGCTGTTTCCACCGACATGGCTTATGCGGTGATGGAACCGCTTGCCGATGACGACGAGGACATTCCAGCGGATTTTGCTCCCACGATCGTCGCCGAATCGACCATGGCGCTGAAGACCATGTCGGTCGCCTCAGCGGTCATCGAACTCGACACCACGGGCATTGCGGTCCTGGTGTTCCGCAATGGCGGCAACGAACATCTCAACATCGTCTATCGTCGGCCCGATGGAAACATCGGCTGGATCGATCCGGCAGCGGTCAAGACCGCGTAAGGATAGCAGAGACAGCCGGTACGCTAAGGGCGGCCGGCTGCGGCAGGCGAAGCAGAGGAATTTCAAGAATGGCTCTGAACGATCTTGTCGACGTTCCGGCAATCATGCCGGCGTTGAAGGCGAACTCCAAGAAGCAGCTCTTGCAGCTCTTGTCGGAGCGTGCAGCCGCGATTTCCGGTATTCCGGAGCGCGATATATTCGACACGATCCTGCAGCGCGAGCGGCTGGGCTCGACCGGCGTCGGCAACGGCATCGCCATACCGCACGGCAAGCTGGCCGGCGTGAAGCGCATTACCGGCGTGTTCGCACGTCTCGAGACCCCCGTTGATTTCGAGGCGCTCGACGACCAGCCCGTCGATCTGGTGTTCCTGCTTCTGGCGCCGGAAGGTGCAGGCGCCGATCACCTCAAGGCGCTGTCGCGCATTGCGCGCGTGCTGCGTGATGGCGACACCGTGGCCAAGATTCGCGGCACGCGCGATGCGACCGCCATCCACGCGCTTTTATCGGATACGCCGGCCTCGCACGCCGCTTGAAAAGCCGATTGGAATTAAAGGCATCTCAGGGCCGCCGACAGCGGCCCTCTTTCGTTGCGCACCAGCGCATCTCTAATGGATCGCGACCGTGGTCAGGTCGTTTTCCATGGCGCCGGCCAGGGCGCGATCACGCGCATCCGACAAAAGAATGGGCTGGCCGTTGGCAGAAAAGAGAGCCCAAAGCTCCATGCCGGGTGCTATTTCGTCGAGGCCGGGAAAGCGCCCGCGCAGGTCGTCGCTCGACACTTTTCTCAAGTAAGCCACCGACCCTTCGCCGAGATGGGCGAATTCACCGTTGGTCATGGCCATTTTCTCGATGCTTCTTGCAGCAGTCCTGGTCATTTCAAGCCTCCTATCCGCGAGGCGCCAACATTGGCCGTCTCGCCTGAGAGCCATCGGCAAAGATCAGTCTTTCACCGATATGTTTATTTTTCGTACCAGTCTTTCGGCCTCCGGGCGGTCCAGGTCGATCGACAACAGACCGTTCTTCAGTTCCGCCGCGATGACGCGCATGCCGTCGGCCAGCACGAAACAGCGCTGGAATTGGCGTGCGGCGATGCCACGGTGGAGAAAATCGCGCTCTGTGTCGTCGCTTTGGCGGCCACGCACGACCAACTGGCTTTCCTCGGTGGTGACGTCCAGGTCGCTCTCAGCAAAGCCTGCCACCGCCAGCGTGATCCTTAACCGTTCAGCGGCGCCATCGGTTCCACGCAGGCGTTCGATATTGTAGGGCGGATAGCCGTCGCCGGATTTCGCCAAGCGCTCCAGCGTCTTTTCCATCGCATCGAAGCCCAGCAGAAGCGGGCTGGAAAAGGGCGTCATTCGAGTCATCACTTCCTGTCCTCTTGAGAGCGACATCGTCCGAAAAAACCCTGTTGGCATTTTTCCGTTTGTTGTTGATATGGTCCGCCGCGCCGACAAGTTCAAGCGGCCACGGTTTCGCTGCACAAGGAATTGAAATGTCCCAGAAACGCAGGATCATCATCGACACCGACCCCGGCCAGGACGATGCCGTCGCCATCATGCTGGCGCTGGGAAGCCCTGAGCTTGAAGTGACCGGTATCACGGCTGTCGCAGGCAACGTGCCGCTGAAACTCACCGAAAAGAATGCACGCAAGATCTGCGAACTGGCGGGGCGGCCTGAGATCAAGGTCTATGCGGGCGCGGTCAGGCCGCTGATGCGCCATCTCGTCACTGCCGAGGAAGTGCACGGCAAGACCGGGCTGAACGGGCCGGAACTGCCGGAACCCAGGATGAAGCTGCAGGACGAGCATGCGGTCGATTTCATCGTGCGCACATTGATGCACGAAGAAAGCGGCACCATCACGCTCTGCCCGCTGGGGCCTCTCACCAACATCGCGCTGGCCTTGATCCGCGAGCCTAAAATCGCGCCGCGCATCAAGGAAATCGTGCTGATGGGCGGCGGGTTCTTCGAAGGCGGGAACGTCACCCCAGCGGCGGAATTCAACATCTATGTCGATCCTCACGCCGCCGATATTGTGCTGCGATCCGGCGTGCCGATCGTCATGATGCCGCTCGACGTCACCCACAAGGCGCTGACGTCGGCGAAACGGACCCAAGCCATTCGCGCGCTTGGCACAAGGGTCGGAGAAGCAACCGCACAGATGCTGGAGTTCTTCGAGCGATTCGACGAGGAGAAGTACGGCACCGACGGCGGCCCGCTGCACGACCCTTGCGTCATCGCCTATTTGTTGAAGCCGGACCTGTTCAAGGGCCGTTCTTGCAATGTCACGGTGGAAACCGCTTCGGAACTCACCATGGGCATGACCGTCATCGACTGGTGGGGCGTGACCAAGCGGCCGAAGAATGCGCTGGTCATGCGTCACATCGATTCCGATGGTTTCTTTGCGCTGCTGACAGAAAGGCTGGGCAGGTTGTAGGTTCAGGCAGGTCGGGCGCCTGTTTGCCACGGCAAGACGGTCTCGTAGGCAGCGGCAGCCTTGAGTACCGCCAGATCGCCGCGTGGCGGCCCGATCAGTTGCATGCCCATCGGCCTGCCTTGCTCGTCGAACCCCACCGGCACGTTGACAGCCGGACAGCCGCCAAGCGTGGCGAACGCCGAAACCTGCATCCAGCGATGGTAGCTGTCCATGGCGCGTCCGGCTAATTCGCTCGGCCAATGCATGGCCCCATCGAACGGGAACACCTGCGCAGTCGGCAATGCCAGCAGATCGAACCGCTCAAACAGCGACAACAGGGTCCGGTACCAGGCCGAACGGGTGACCGAGGCGGCATAGATTTGCGGAGCCGTCAGGTTTCGCGCGCGCTCGGCCTCCCATATTGCTTCGGGCTTCAGCAAGCGGCGACGGGCCGGATCGCCACAAAGAACGTTGAGCGCCGAACCGCTCGATGCCTGTCGCAATGTGACGAATGCCTGCCACAGGGCTTCGAAATCGAACTCCGGCAGCAGTGGCTCGGTTGAAGCGCCCGGAAAGCGGGCCAACGCCGCTTCGCACAGGTCGAGGATGCCGGTCTCCAGCGGCAAATGTTCGCCGAGGTCGCCCAGCCAGCCGATATGGCCCTGCAAAGCAGGTTCCCGCAGTTCGACGAGGAACGAAGCTGGATGAACGTAGGAGAGCGGTGCTAGCGGATGGTAGCCGCACTGCACATCAAGCAGCAGTGCCATGTCGCGGACGCTGCGGCCCATCGGCCCTTCCACGCCCATCTGGGCGTAGAACAAATCCGGGCTGCGACCCGCAGGCACCAAGCCTTGCGAGGGGCGGAAGCCGAAGATATTGTTGTAGGCGGCCGGATTGCGCAGCGAACCGCCGAAATCGCTTCCGTCGGCCAGCGGCAGCATGTCGAGGGCGAGCGCCACAGCAGCGCCGCCGCTCGAACCGCCTGCCGTCAGGGCCGGATCGAAAGCGTTCAAGGTCGGTCCGAACACCGGATTGTAGGTGTTGGAGCCGAGCCCGAATTCCGGCACGTTGGTCTTGCCAATGATGATGGCGCCGGCATTGCGGATTCGCTCGACGAAAATTTCGTCTTGATCCGGCACGAAATCGGCGAAGATCAGCGAACCGAACGTCGTGCGCAAACCCTTGGTAAGCGCCAAATCCTTGATCGCGATGGGCAGGCCGAACAGAGGTCCGGGCTCACCGCCCCCGGCCAGATGAAGGTCGGCTGCATCGGCTTCGCGCAGGATATCGTTGCGGTCGCGGAGCGAGACGATGGCGTTGACCTTGGGATTGACCGCCTCGATGCGGTCGAGAAAAGCCGTGACCACCTCCCGGACCGAAAGGGCGCGATGCCTGATCGCTGCCGCCAATTCCACCGCCGGCATACGGCAAACCGCATCGGCCTGCGGGATGTCGTGCTTTGTCGGCGGAGATATGATGCTCATGTTGCTAGCCAATAGCCTTGTCCACATCGGCTGCCAGCGGGATTGCCGGCTGGGCGCCCGGCTTCAGGCACGCCAGCGAACCTGCCGCAGCCGCGCGCCTCAACGCCTGTTCCAGAGGCAAGCCGGCGGCAAGCGCTGCTGCGAAATAGCCGCAGAACGTGTCACCGGCCCCGACCGTATCTACGGGCGTTATCTTGAGCGCCGGCACCTGACGGAAGCCATCGGGAGTGGCGGCCAGCACGCCGTCGCCGCCCAAGGTGACAACGACTGCATGGCCGGTCCGGGTAGCGAACGCGCGCATGCGCTCGGCGCGGTCGCCGCCGCTAAGTTTCAGCAAGGCGCAGTTCAGGTCGAACTCGGTTTCGTTGGCGACGACATAATCGGCCTTGGCCAGATAGGTCGCCGCCTCGCCGCGGTAAGGGGCTGTGTTGAGCACGCTGACTGCGCCCGCCTCTCGCGCGGCATCGAGCGCGACCTCCACCGTGTTCAGTGGGATTTCGTGTTGGAGAAGCACGATATCTCCCTTGCCGAGGCGTGCCTTGGCTAGGTCGCCCGGCAGCACGGCGCCATTGGCGCCGGCCACGACCGCGATCATGTTCTCGCCATCGCCGCCAACCAGGATCAGGGCTGTTCCGGTCGAAGCGGAGCTTTCCATCACGCCGGTCAGGTCGACCTTGCCGGTTTGCAGGAGGGAAAGCGCCTCGGCAGCGAAGCTGTCCTTGCCGACTGCGCCGATCATGCGCACGTCAGCCCCGGCTCGTGCCGCAGCCAACGCCTGGTTGGCGCCCTTGCCGCCGGGAGCCGTGGCGAAGCTGGTTCCTTGCAGCGTTTCGCCGGGAGCGGGCAGGCGCTCGACATTGGCAATCAGGTCGAGGTTGATCGAGCCGATGACGATGATCATGGACGAGAAAGCCTCCAGGGGTTTCCTGAAGGCTTATCGCGTGGGAAGCGGATTGGAAATATGGCGCGTGCAAAGCCGGGTATTTCAACCGGCAGTCAGTTGCCCCGCTTCCCAGCCAAGGATCGCCCGTTTGCGGGTCAAGCCCCAGTGGTAGCCGGTCAGCGCGCCCGACTTTGCCAGCGCCCGGTGGCAGGGCACCACGAAGGAGATCGGATTGGCGCCGCAGGCAGCCCCCACGGCGCGTGAGGCCTTCGGTTCGCCGATATCGGCGGCAAGGGCGGAGTAGGTGCGGGCTTGGCCCAAGGGAATCCTGAGCAACGCTTCCCAGACGCGGACCTGGAAATCCGTGCCGATCATGACGACGCGCAATGGCTGGTCGTTCCGCCAGCGCGTCGGATCGAAGATGCGCGCCGCATAGGGCTGGGTAGCGCCCATGTCCTCGACATAGTTGGCGTTTGGCCAGCGGCCCGACATGTCGGCGAAGGCGACTTGTTCTTCGCCCGGATCGTTGAACGACAGGCCGGCGAGGCCGCGGTCGGTGACCATGATCAGCGCAATGCCGAAGGGCGAGATGTGATAGCCGTAGCGGATGGTGAGCCCCGCGCCGCGGGTCTTGTAGTCGCCGGGCGACATCGCCTCGTGGGTCACGAACAGGTCGTGCAGGCGGCCGGGCCCCGACATGCCGACCTCGAGCGAAGCTTCCAGCAGAGGTAGGCCCGAATCCAATAGCCTGCGGGCATGATCGAGCGTCACCGCCTGCAGGAATGCCTTGGGCGACAGGCCGGCCCAGCGCGTGAACAGCTTCTGCAAGCCGGTCGGCGTCTCGCCGACCGCTTCGGCCAGTGCCTCGAGGGAAGGCTGGTCGCGGTAGTCGAGGCTGATCTTTTCAATCGCCTTGCGCACGACCTCGTAGTCGTTGCCCGAAGGCGTGATGTCCTTTTCGAGAATGGCGGATGGCTTCATCTGGGTCTGGGCGTTCATGGGATTTTCTCCTTGAATGCCAATATCGTTGGGATGAGGAGCTTTCTCCACCCGTTTCCTGCAAGGACGCGGAATATTCAGCGCATTTTCGCTTTCGCCAGCGCGCGCGAAAAGGCGGTTGCGAAGCTTTCGCGGTCGTCCGGATTGAGGAAGCCGCCGATCGGCACGCTTTGGCCACGGGCTTCCACGGCCATTTGGGTAATACCGATCTCGGAATGGCGCGCCACCGAGAAGCGGGCCCAGAACGGATTGAAATGGTGTGCTTCCGATTTGCCGGAAGGGGCGACCTTGCGGATATCGAGCGCGGTGCGTGACACCGACACCTCTTCGAGCGCGCGGGCGGCACGATAGTTGAGGCGGAACGCGACATACACGGCGAGCACGTCCAGCCCGAAAAAACCGAACACCGGCCAGGCGCCATGGGCCAGGAAGAACGCGCCGGTGATCGCCCAACTGAACAGCAGCGCGCCGATCAGGATCGTGAAACCGGTGCGGCCGAGCGACCTGTGCGGCGTCAGAAGCGCCTTGAAGAAGGGTTCGTCAGCGGCGAAGTCGGCATTTGTCTCGGTCATGCGGCGATACTATAGGAAGGGCATGACCAAGCCCAAGTCAAAAGATCGACCTGTATCCAAAGAAGGACATGCACTGGCCCCACGCACCACGCCAAAGGCCAGGCCCCGTTTCCGTCCGGTCCGCTCGAAGTCGCTCTACAGTGCGGCCGAAGTGCATGAGATATTCCGGCGCTTTTCGGTGCAGAGGCCGGAGCCCAAAGGCGAGTTGGAACATGTCAATGCCTACACCTTGCTGGTCGCCGTGGTGTTGTCGGCGCAGGCGACCGATATTGGTGTCAACAAGGCGACGCGCTCCTTGTTCAAGGTTGCCGATACGCCGCAAAAGATGCTGGCCCTCGGCGAAGCCAGGGTTGGCGAGTTCATCCGCACCATCGGCCTGTGGCGCAACAAGGCCAAGAACGTGATCGCGCTATCCGAAGCTCTCATCCGCGATCACGGCGGCATGGTGCCTGACGACCGCGAGGCGCTGGTCAAGCTGCCGGGCGTCGGGCGAAAGACCGCCAATGTCGTGCTCAACATGGCTTTTGGGCAGCATACGATGGCCGTCGATACCCACATCCTGCGCATCGGCAATCGCTTGGGGCTGGCTCCGGGCAAAACGCCCGAACAGGTCGAGCGGGGGCTGGTCAAGATCATCCCGGACGAGTTCATGCGTCATGCGCATCACTGGCTGATCCTGCACGGACGCTATGTCTGCAAGGCGCGCAAGCCCGATTGCCCTTCCTGCGTCATTGCCGACATCTGCAAGGCGGCGGAAAGGACCACCAGCATACCGGCGCCGCTTGTCGAGATCGCAACGCTGGATCAGATGGCGGCGGAAGCCTTATAGACCGAAGCCGCGCGCCATTGCCGCCGCGAAGATCGGGATGAGCAGGAAGACGATCGCTTGCGCCAGAATGGTCTTGCGCACCGCCGCAAGCTCGCCAGCCGGCACATTGAAGGCGGCATCGGCGGCAGTTTGGCGGCTCCACGCGATGAAGCGCCTGGTCGGTTTGATGGACAGAATTCCGACGATGGCGAAGGCGACCATCTTTGCCCAGAACACCCAGTTGTAGACGTAGAATTCCCACCCCTTGAGGCCGTAGACGACGCGTGCCGCGCCGGCGAGGATGACCAGCATTGCAATCATGCCGTAGTGGCGGTCGATGCGCGCGAGCCGCCTTATGGTCGAGGCGTCCATGGTGTTGCGCACCAGCACGAATTCCGCCGCGATGATGCCTGCCAGCGAAAACACCAGAAGATGATGCAGGATTGCGAGTATGAGTTCGGTCGTGTCCATGGCTTGCTCCAGCTTGGCTTTGAACCGGCCGTAAACTAGCAGCCGTTATTGAAAAGCCCATGCGCCGAATGCGGATTGGCGCACATTGACGCCATCTCCTGACAGGCTACCTTTGATCCATGAGCGGGTTGAAGCGAGCCATCAATCCCATGCCGGATGACGTGCGTGCCCTACTTGATGCGCACGCACTGGCGCAAGCCTATGCCGAGCGTCCGGCCTATCAACGCAACGACTATCTCGGCTGGATCGCCAGTGCCAAACAGCGCAAGACGCGGCAAAGGCGCATCGACCAGATGCTGGACGAATTGCAGCGCGGCGGCGTCTACATGAACATGGCCTGGCGCGGGTGAATCCTGCCTGCTTCCATTTGGAGACTGAATTCCATGACGGTTTCGCATGCCAGCGCTCCCATCTTGGAAACGGAGCGAACGGTCCTTCGCCCGCACAAACTCGAAGACTTCGACGCGTATTGCGCCATGGGGGCCGATCCGGCCTTTTTCCGCTTCATCGGCGGCAGGGCAAGGACTCGCGAGGAAAGCTGGCAACGCCTGCTGAGGCACGCAGGCATGTGGTCGCTGATTGGCTTCGGTTTCTGGGCCATCGAGGAAAAAGCCAGCGGCCGCTTTATCGGGGAAGCCGGGTTGCATGATTTGAAACGCGACCTTGTGCCTTCGATCGAGGGGGTTCCCGAGGCAGGCTGGGGCTTTGTCTCCGATGTTCACGGCAAGGGAATTGCCACGGAGGTGGTCAACCGATTTGTTGCCTGGAGTGATGAGGTTTTCGGTCCGTCACGCACCGTTTGCATCATCGATCCTGAAAACGGTGCGTCGCTGAACGTTGCGCAAAAATGCGGCTATCGGGAAGTGCTGCGCACCGTCTACCACGAGCACGATACGATCCTGCTCGAAAGGAACAGCCTCAACTGACCTGCTTGGAAGCCCGAGGCGAACAACACCGCTCATCGGGCTTTTCCTCGCATTTCTCGCCACCTCGAACGCCCTTCCAGTCAAATTGACAGGTCCTGACGCTGGCGTCACTCGTTCGCGAGTTTTGCCTTTGCGTGTTGGGCCGCCTCGTCGAGATCATGCGCGTCGTTGCCGAAGGCGCGTGTCGCGCGCGCCGCCGCCGCTAGTAGTGGAGGGGTCATGCGCCGCAGGAAGGCTTCATCGACCCGCGAGCGCGGCCCAGCCAGAGTCATGGCTCCCAAGAGTGCGCGGCCCGGACCGAAGACCGGTGCTGAAATACCTGAGGTCTCCGGGTCACGGTCGCCGACCGACAGCCAGCAAAATGCCGAGCGGATAGCGTCGTATTCTGCACCCGGCTCGCCTGAAAAGGCCGACAGCACCCGTCCGCCGGAGCCGGCGCCAAGCGGCAGGATGTCGCCTTCGCGCACCGTATAGCGGATCGGGTGTTTGGACTCGACCCGATACAGGCACGTTCTGACGTCGCCGGCGCGGACATAGAACGCGACGCTTTCCCAACTCAATTCCGCCAGATCGCGCATGACGGGCAGCAGGACATCAGCCGTCACGACCGAGCGCTGATAAAGGGTTCCGAGCCGAAACGCCGCCTGGCCTACGCGGTAACGGCCGTCGTCCGATCGTTCCAGCAATTGTCCCCGCAACAGGGACCTGCAAATCCGCAGGATTGTACTTTTGTAGAAGCCCGTGCGCGCCGCGATCTCTGCAAGGCCGAGCGAAGGCTCGGACGCCGTGAAGGCGCCAAGTATGGCGATGGCGCGGTCCAGGGCCGCGACGCCGTCGCTCGGCGGCTGTGTGACGGGTTCGGATTTGCGGGACACGCTCATGTCGTTTCCTCGGGTTCTCATACTTTTCCTGCAAATAAATCATTCTGTCCAGCAGAATGATGTTGCGCTTGACAGAATGCAGCCGAGATTGCACAATTTTTGACGACGCGCCCTATCGCGGGTACGTTTCGAAGGCGCCGGCAGGAGGCGCCGCAGATTGGAGGAACCTCATGTTGAATAGACGCCGTTTTCTGGCTGGCACCGCTATGGCGGGCGTAGCCGGGCTGGTAGCATCGCATTCCACGCTCGCACTTGCGCAAAATGCGCCGCAGCTTTCGATCTTCGTGCCCGCCGCGCCGGGAGGCGGCTGGGACCAGACGGCCCGCACGATGGATCAGGTCATGCGCAAGGAAAACCTGATCTCGGGTTCGCAGATCACCAATGTCGGCGGCGCCGGCGGTGCGGTTGGCCTGCCGCAGTTCGTCAGCCAGTGGAACGGCAAGGGCAATTCGCTGATGGTGGCGGGCATGGTCATGGTTGGCGCCTTGCTGACCAACAAGTCGCCAGTCACGCTGGACCAGGTAACGCCGATTGCGCGTCTTACCGGCGAATTCGAGGCGATCGTCGTTCCGGCGGCCTCGCCGTTCAAGACGGTGCAGGATTTCGCAGCCGCACTTAAGGCGGACCCGACCAAGGTTCCCGTCGCTGGCGGTTCCGCCGGCGGATCGGATCACATCCTGTTCGGCCTCATCGCCAAGACCGTCGGCGTTCCGGCGACCAGCCTGTCCTACGTGCCGTTCGCCGGGGGTGGGGAGGCGCTGGCGGCCTTGCTTGGCAATCAGGTCGCGGCAGGTATTTCCGGCTATGGCGAGTTTGCCGAGCAGGTGAAGGCGGGAACGCTGCGGCTGCTCGCGGTTTCGTCCGGTGAGCGCCAGGAAGGTATCGATGCGCCGACACTGAAAGAGTCCGGCATCGACGTCGAACTGTTCAATTGGCGCGGCGTCTTTGCACCTCCCGGTGTTTCGGACGACGACAAGGCGGCCATGGTCGCGCTGGTTGAGAAGATGGCTGGTTCCGCAGCGTGGGCGGAAGAGTGCAAGAACCGCAATTGGTCGTCCATTCTGCTTACCGGTGACGACTACGCCAAATTCCTTGCCGAGGATACGGCGCGCATTCAAACGATCCTGAAGGATCTTGGCCTCGCTTAAGCATATTGCCGGGGCGGCTTCACGCCGCCCCGCGTTCTCTGTCTTGCAATCGCCAGGCGATGCGTCGTCCGGCTTCGTCGGTCCGGCGCCAGACACTGAGCCAAGGCGCGGTCGTCATGGGAGGTGAGAATGAGCAACGGCGAACAGCCTGCCGTGCGTCCGCGACTTGCGGTTCCTGAACTCCTGATTGGCCTCGGCATGCTGGCGGCCTCGGGCGCCGCCCTTTGGCAAACCCTGGCGATCCCGGTCTCCCCGCTTTACTCGAAGGTAGGCCCGACCGTTTTTCCGTATATAACCACCCTCGGCATGACGGTGCTTTCCCTGCTGCTGGTCTTGAAGGCTGTGCGCGGCGGGTGGCAGCCCGAGGAAGAAAAAGAGACCCCGACCGACTGGAAGGCCATGGGCTTCGTCGTCGCGGGCCTGATTGCCAATCTGGTCCTCATACAGCCCCTCGGCTTCACCGTGGCATCCGCGGCGATGTATGTGCTTGTCTGTTACGGTTTCGGCAGCCGCAATCCATTGCGCGATGTGCTGATCGGACTGGTGCTGGCACTCGCCGCCTATTTCGGCTTTGCCAAGGCGTTGGGCGTCAATATCGGCGCCGGCTTCATCGAAAACCTGCTGGGAGCCTGATGCATGGACACTCTCAGCCAGCTTGCACACGGCTTCACTGTTGCGTTCACGCCTGTCAACCTGCTGTGGTGCCTGCTTGGCACCACGCTTGGCACGGCCATCGGCGTGCTGCCCGGCCTTGGCCCTGCGCTCACCATCGCGCTGTTGTTGCCCATCACCTATCAGGTGGCGCCAGAAGCTTCGTTCATCCTGTTTGCCGGCATCTACTACGGCGCCATGTATGGAGGCTCGACCACCTCGATCCTGCTCAACACGCCCGGTGAAAGCGCCACCATCGTCACGGCGCTGGAAGGCAACAAGATGGCCCGCTCCGGCCGTGGCGGGGCGGCATTGGCGACATCCGCCATTGGCTCCTTCGTGGCTGGCACCATCGGCACGCTCGGCGTCGCCTTCCTTGCACCCGTCGTTGTCGGGATCGCGCTGGCTTTCGGACCGGCCGAATATTTCTCGCTCATGGTTCTGGCCTTCATCACCGTCTCTGCCGTGCTCGGCTCTTCGGCAGTGCGCGGCCTCACCAGCCTGTTCATCGGTTTCGTCATCGGGCTGATCGGCATCGACCTGCAGACGGGGCAGCCGCGTTTCACCTTCGGCTCGACGGAACTGCTCGACGGGGTGGACGTCATCATCGGCGCGGTCGGGCTCTTTGCGGTTGGCGAAACGCTTTACGTCGCTTCACGCCGCTATGCAGGCAAGGACGAGATCGTTCCGCTGCGCGGTTCGCTCTATATGACCGCGCAGGAATGGAAACGTTCATGGAAGGCCTGGATCAGAGGCGCCTTGATCGGCTTTCCCATCGGCGCAATGCCGGCGGGCGGCGCAGAAATCCCGACATTCCTGTCCTATGCGCTGGAAAAGAAGCTTTCCAAGCACAAGGAAGAATTCGGCACGGTGGGCGCCATTGAGGGCGTCGCAGGCCCGGAAGCCGCAAACAACGCCTCGGCTGCCGGCGTGCTGGTGCCGATGCTGACGCTCGGCCTGCCGACATCGGCGACGGCGGCCATCATGCTCTCGGCATTCCAGAGCTACGGCATCAATCCCGGGCCGCTTCTTTTGACCACGCAGGGCAATCTGGTCTGGGGCCTGATCGCCAGCCTGTTCATCGCCAACGTCATCCTCGTCATCCTCAACCTGCCGCTGATCGGCCTGTGGATCCGGCTGCTTAAAATCCCTGCTCCGCAGATGTATGCCGGCATTCTGGTGTTCGCCACGGTCGGCACCTACGGCATATCGCGTTCGGTGACCGACCTGGTGGTGCTCTATCTGCTTGGGGCGGCAGGGTTCCTGATGCGGCGTTTCGACTTCCCCACCGCCCCGGTCATCATCGGCATGATCCTCGGTCCGCTGGCGGAAGCGCAGTTCCGCCGCGCCATGACCATCGCCAATGGCGATTGGACGGTGTTCTTTACCCAACCCCTGTCGTTGTCGCTGCTTATCCTTGCGGCACTCGGCATGCTCGGGCCGATGGTCTGGTCCTATTTCGACCGCAAGCGCATGCGCGGGCCTGAGAATGTCCCCGGCGACGCCTGAACGGTGAATTGAAGTGATCGACCTGCTTTCCGGCATCCGTGTCCTCGACCTGACCAATGTATTGGCAGGGCCTTATTGCGCTTATCAACTGGCGCTGCTCGGGGCCGACGTCATCAAGGTCGAAGCGCCGTCCGGCGGCGATCTCGCCAGGCAACTCGGTGCTTCGCCCAAACTCAACGAAGCCCGGATGGGCGCTTCCTTTCTGGCTCAAAACGCCGGCAAGCGCTCGGTCGTGATCGACCTGAAGAATGCCGCCGACCGCGACCGTTTCCTCGACCTTGTCGCCACGGCGGACGCGCTGGTCGAGAATTTCCGGCCCGGCGTCATGACGCGGCTTGGCCTTGGCTACGAGGCGCTGAAAGAGGTGCGGCCCAGTCTCGTCTATTGCGCGATTTCGGGCTTCGGACAAACCGGCCCGATGCGCGACAACCCGGCCTACGACCAGATCATCCAGGGCCTGTCCGGCATCATGAGCATCACCGGCACGCCGGAGACGGCGCCGCTGCGTGTCGGCTATCCGGTAGCCGATACGCTGGGCGGCCTGGTCGGGGCGTTTTCGATTGCGGCAGCCTTGGTGCGGCAGAAGGCGAGCGGGAAGGGCGCCTTCCTCGACGTGTCGATGCTGGAATGCACGCTGTCGGCGCTGGGCTGGCCGGTCTCCAACTATCTCACCGCCGGTGTCGATCCGCGCCCGATGGGCAATGACAACATGACGGCCGCCCCTTCCGGCACGTTCCGCACGGCCGAGGGGCTGCTCAACATTGCGGCAAACAAACAGGAGCAGTTCGTTGCGCTTTGCCGCCTCATCGGCGAGCCGGAACTGGCCGAGGACCCCCGTTTTTCCGAGCGCGAGATACGCAAGCGCAACCGCAAGGCGCTGACCGAGCGGATCGAAGCCGCTCTTGCGGTGGCGCCGGCGGCGGTGTGGGAAGAACGGATGAACCGGGCCGGCATTCCGGCTGGCCGGGTCCTCACGATCCCGCAGGTGCTTATCGAGCCGCAAGTGGTCGAGCGGCAGCTTACGACCCGTTTCGAATCCGTTGCCGGTGTCGATGGCCCCCTGACTGTCGTACGCGGCGGGGTGCTCGTCGACGGAGATGCGCCGTCGCCGGCCATGCCGCCGCCGGCACTTGGCCAGCATATGGACGAGATATTCTCGAATTTGCCGAAGCGCGGCGAGGCGTCGGCATGAGTGAACAGGACAAGGACGCAGGCCGTGCGCACGGCGAGGGGTGGTGGGAAACGTCCATCATCGAGATGTACCCCGGCGTCATCCGTCTGCGCGGCTATGAAATCCAGGATCTCATCGGGCGCGTCAGCTTCCCGGCAACGATCTGGCTGATGCTGCGCGGCGAACTGCCGAGCGAGGACCAGGCGGACCTTCTGGGCATCGCCTTGGCGGCGGCGGTGGATCACGGCCCGCAGGCACCCTCGATTGCCATTGCCCGCATGGCGGCAACCTGTGGAGTCGGCATCAACAGCGCCATGGCCTCGGCCATCAATGTTCTTGGCGACGTGCATGGTGGGGCTGGCGAACAGGCGCTGTCGTTCTACGGAGATATCGCCGCTGCGATGGACGCCGGAACAGCGATCGAGCAGGCTGTCGTCGCTCGGCTCGACCGGTTCTTTGCCGAGGAGCGCGGCTATGTGCCGGGCTTTGGCCATCGCTTCCATCCGGTCGACCCGCGTGCGCCGCGCCTCCTGGAAGTTACGCGCGATTTTGCCGCTCGCGGTGTCGTCGGCGGCCGCTTCGCCGCCATTGCCGAAGCGATCGAAGCAGAAATCTCGCGCCGGAAAGGCAAGACGATCCCGCTCAATATCGACGGTGCCACAGCCGTCATCTATGGCGAGCTTGGTTTCCCGCCGCCGCTGACGCGCGGCCTGTTCGTTCTGTCGCGCTCGGTCGGCATCCTTGCCCATGCGTGGGAACAGTCGCAACGCGGCGAGCGCAACAAGGGGCCGCTGCCGCGCGAGTGGCTCTGGGCCTATACCGGCGCGCCGAAGCGCCCGCTGCCGCAAGACGACGCTTCCGGCTGAACGGACAGGCGCTTCGGTGCTGTGCATAAAAACAAGCACTTGGAGCGCGCCAGCGAACTGAAAGATCGCGACGCGCTCAAGCCTGCTGCCTGTGGTCAGGTTGTCGGTGCAAGGGCCTCGTCGCGGTCGCCTTCACGGACACGGGTCGGAAGACCGATCCGGCCAAGCAGATCCAGGAATGGCCGCGGCGGCAGTTCCTCGATATTGGCCATTTTCCTCACGTCCCATTCGCCTGTGGCAATCAGCATGGCCGCCGCCACCGCCGGCACGCCTGCGGTGTAGGAAATGCCTTGGGAGCCGACTTCCTCGAATGCCTCCTTGTGATCGGCGACGTTGTAGATGAAGACCTCGCGCTCCTTGCCGTCCTTCATGCCCTTGACCAGGTCGCCGATGCAGGTCTTGCCCGAATAATTAGGCGCCAGCGAGGCCGGATCCGGCAGCACGGCCTTCACCACCTTGAGCGGCACCACTTCGAGCCCCTCAGCGGTCGTGACTGGCTGCTCCGACAAGAGGCCGAGGTTCTTGAGCACGGTGAAGACGTTGATGTAATGGTCGCCGAAGCCCATCCAGAAGCGGACATTCGGCACGCCCAGGATCTGCGAAATCGAATGCACCTCGTCATGGCCGGTGAGGTAGCTCTGGCTCGTTCCAACCACCGGCAGGTCCCAATCCCTGCGGATTTCGAACATCTTGTTCTCGGTCCACTTGCTGTCCTGCCACGACCACACACGGCCGGTGAACTCGCGGAAATTGATCTCCGGATCGAAATTCGTCGCGAAGTAGCGGCCATGGCTGCCGGCGTTGATGTCGATGATGTCGATGGAATCGACGCGGTCGAAATAATCGTCAACGGCAAGCTTGGCATAGGCGTTGACGACGCCCGGATCGAAGCCGGCGCCGAGGATGGCGGTGATGCCCGCCTTCTCGCACGCCTCGCGCCGCTTCCATTCGTAGTTGGCATACCATGGCGGCGTTTCGCACACCTTGGCAGAGTCCTCGTGAATGGCGGTATCGATATAGGCGGCGCCTGTTTCGATGCAGGCGGTCATCACCGACATATTGAGAAAGGGCGAGCCGACATTGATGACGATTTCAGCGCTCGTCTTCTTGATCAGCGCCTTGGTTGCCTCGACATCCATGGCGTCAAGCTGGTGCGCCTCGATGGCGCCGCCTGTCTTGAAGCTGTTCTTGTCCCGGACGGATTGCGCCATCTTCTGGCACTTCGCAAGGGTGCGCGAGGCGATATGGATGTCGCCGAGCACATCGTTGTTCTGCGCGCACTTATGCGCCACGACCTGCGCCACACCGCCAGCGCCGATTATGAGCACGTTCTTTTTCATTCCGGGGGACAATTCCTTCTTGGTTGGGGGAGTGCCTGCGTGTTTCACGCAATTGCAGGCGGAAAGCCGTCTCCTAGGACAGGCTCTGCTCGTAGTCCGCGAAGGTGAACTCGCGAACGACCTTGATCGATCCGTCGATCTCGCGGATCGCGATCGCCGGCATTTTCACGCCATTGAACCAGTTCTTCTTGACCATGGTATAACCGGCGGCATCCTTGATCGAAATGCGGTCGCCGACCTTCAGTTCGTTCGGGAAGGCGAATTCGCCGAACACGTCGCCCGCCAGGCACGACTTGCCGCACACCATGTAGCTGTGCGGCCCTTCGTTCGGGGCGACCTTGGCGCTTTCGCGGTAGATCAGCAGATCGAGCATGTGGGCTTCGATCGAACTGTCGACGATGGCCAGTTGCTTGCCGTTGTAGAGCGTATCCAGCACGCTGACCTCCAGCGTCGTGCTGTTGGTGATCGCAGCTTCGCCGGGTTCCAGGTACACTTGCACGCCGAAGCGGTCTGCAAAGGCCTTCAGGCGCTCGCAGAAGGCGTCGACCGCATAGCCTTCTCCGGTGAAATGGATGCCGCCGCCGAGGCTGACCCAGTCGGCGCGCTTCAGCAGCGGCCCGAATTTCTCCTCGATCTGGCCGAGCATGCGGTCGAACAGGGTAAAATCCGTGTTCTCGCAATTGTTGTGGATCATGAAGCCGCTGATGCCGTCCATGACCGCTTCGACCCTGGCGGCATCCCATTCACCCAGGCGGCTGAACGGACGTGCGGGATCGGCGAGATCGAAAGTGGAGGACGAAATGCCGGGATTGAGCCTCAACCCGCGCGCAATGGCGCCAGTCCGGCCTTCGAAACGCTGCAACTGGCCGATGGAGTTGAAGATGATCTTGTCCGCATTGGAGACGACCTCGTCGATCTCGTTGTCGGCATAAGCGACACTATAGGCGTGCGTTTCGCCTCCGAACTTTTCGCGGCCGAGCTTGACCTCGAACAGCGAAGACGATGTCGTGCCGTCCATGTAGTCGCGCATGAGGTCGAAAACAGACCATGTCGCGAAGCATTTCAGGGCAAGAAGAGCCTTGGCGCCGGATTGCTCGCGTATGCGCGCAATGGTCTCCATGTTCTTGAGCAGCCCGGATTTGTCGATCAGGTAGTATGGGGTGGTGATCATCGAGGTTCCGTTTGAAGGAAGAACGAGTATGCCGGCTGTCGCGTCGGCCGTGCCGGACACGGATAGGGTGCGAGATTTCCGTACAATGTTAAGGCTGGTTCCGGTTACGCCGGAACGTCTGGCGTCAAGTCAGACGCTTGACCTGGCGGAATTTGGCTGCGAGCAGCGAGGCTCGAGCCGCCTTGTGGCGTATACCTTCATCATGGCGCGCCACCCTAAGGGTCCGGCCGCCCATGTCAAGGATGGAAGGGGCCATGGTGCCGCGACTTAAAGCGCGTTGCGCCTGAAAGGCCTCGCTTTACGCATGCTTAGAGCGCGTCGCGATCTTTCAGATTCGCCGGCGCGCTCTAAGTGTTTGTTTTTATGCATGTCGTTATCCCGAAATCGGTTCCCACTCTCGGGCGACATGCTTAGAGTTCTTCGGGCACTTTCAATGTCTTCATCAGTGTCGACAGGTCGGGCTCATCGATCAAAGTGGCTGCCTGCGGGGCGGACAGCCACGCGCGCTGGCGCTTGGCCGTCTCCTTCCATTTCGACAATTCCTCCTGGACCTCCAGCAGGTAGACGGTGACATCGACGCGCACGAAGCCTGCCGGCAAGCGTTTCCAGTAAGAATAGCTGCCCGCCGGGGCCTTGAGCGTCTTGCCGGCAACTCCGGCTTCCTCCAGCGCTTCGATCGTTGCCGTCTTGCGCCCGCTCTTACCCTTCATCGGCCAACCCTTCGGCACGATGAAGCGCTTCGTCTCCCGCGAGGTGACCAGCATCACCTCGATCTCGCCGGTCTCGCCGATCCGGAACGGAATGGCGGCCACCTGGCGGACCCTTTGTCCCTTCTTGGCCTTGCGGATCGCACGTTTCTTGGGTGTCGGCATTAGCTGTCTCATTTTGCCGTGCTTATAGCGCACGGTTCTGTGTCATCGGAACAAGGCGATTCGGCTTTGTTTCTCGCGCGATAAGATAGACGGCTAATGAATTCAGGCAAGCCGGTGCGTCAGCGGCATTTCTTTACGTAGCTGTTGCCGAACACTTCGATCCGGCAGTTCAGCCCCAGCGCCGGTACTTCGGGGCGCTGCACTTGCGGCGGCACGACCTGCTGCCTGTCTTGCTGGCGGAACTGTTGCTGCTGCTGCTGGAATTGCTGCCGCTGCAGCCGGTTCTGCAGGATCATCATCTCGGTTGTGCGATCCTGAGCGCCTATTGTGCCCTGATTGATCGCGGGCAGCGGTTCCGTCGCTCCGGGCCCGGCCGTAGCCGGCAACAGGGCGAGGGCTGCTGAAAGAACAATCGCCAGCTTGTGGGTTCGTGACATGGCCGATCCGTCGCTATTCTTGTTGTATGTAGGGACATCTCGCGCATGTTCCAGTCGCAGGTTGTGCGTTCCGAGTCTACGGTAGAAGAATCTTGTGGCTTGCGGCTTCGGTGGGCTTCAAAAAGAAAAAGGCCACCCCTGAGGGGTGGCCTTTCTACAGTTGTTACTTTTGCTACCGCTAATCAGTTAGCAGCCGCTTCAGCGCAAGCCTCTGCATCGCCAACGCACGTTGCGATTTTGCCGAACTGCGTATTGAGCGAAGAGCCGAGCGCGCCGGCGCCGACGATGATGGCCAGAGCGATCAGGGCAGCGATGAGGCCGTATTCGATTGCCGTGGCGCCCGACTCGTCCTTGGCGAAACGCGAAAGAAGCTTGGTCATGACAGTATTCCTTTTGCCCAGGTTGTGACTTCCGTAGACGGTCTCTTGTCGAACCGTGGCCCAACCATGCCGGGAACCAATTTCGGTTGCGTTAAAAGGAATGGTAAAGGAATAGTTGTGGCTGTGCGTGCTTAACAAATGCCGAACAATGCGGCTGCTTTTCTAAGCAAATAAAGTGGTTGAGGCTGATATGGCCGACCACGCAACCATTGCGATTTCGGCGTTCACTGCGCTATCGGACGCCTTGGCGTAAATAAACGGCTGAGGGGCCGTGCGCTTTAAGCGGTTGCCAGTGCGGGCCGACGCCTGCGAACCGCCAAGCGCGCGCAAACAACTGCAAAGGCGAATACGGCCATGCCAGCCGGAATGTCGGCAAGGTGATGGCCACCATGAACGAGAACAGCCGGTAGTACGATGAGGTTGATGACCAGATAGGGCGCAAACAACCACCGCACATTGCGCGCATAGTAGGTGGCCGCGAATGCTAGCACGATGTGGAAAGACGGGAACGCGATCAATCCGCGGAGTTCGTTCGGACTGAGAAAAGGCGCGCCATTTTTCAATAGCGCCAGGATTTCCGCGCCATAGTCAGGACCGACTATTGGCCGGACGGTATGCAGAGTTTGCGCTGGAAGGTCATAAAATGCGCTCGGACCGAGGCTAGGAAACAGACCCCAAAACATCACGGAGATTGCTCCAGCCGTGACCACGGTGACCATCAACGCCTGCAAATCGTCAAGACGGGAACTCAGGCCAAGCACCACGAGCAGCAGTGCAATCTGCGGCAAGGTAGATGCATAGGAAAGGCGCATGAATTCGTTGAACCACGGATGGTGCGCGGCCCATCCGAGCATTCCCGGCCAATCAAAACCGAGTGCGGCATCGACCTGCATGAGCCAGTGGTCGATCGTCGGGTTGGAGTTCGGCGTCAGCAGATAATTGAACAGCGACATGACCGCTGTGAAAGCAATGAAAAGCCCGGCACTGGTCGCCACAGCGCCGATGGTGTCGCTGCGTCCCGACCGGCGATAGAAAAGACCCAGAACCAAAAGCGCCGTCACCAGTCCGGCAAGCGTTCCGTAGGCAATAAAATCGACCTTCGAACCGCGCAGCAGGATCAACGCGACATCGATCAGTGCCGCAGTCGCAGTCACCCTGAAGACGAAAACCTCTGCCGGAAGAAGATGCGTCGTTGCCGGTTTCATGGCCTTGCTTTGCACAAGAAACTCAAGAATTCGCTAATTGATGCGCTGTCGGCCTGACCGGATGACAGCTCAATTTCTCGTCTGGACGATTGCACCTGGGCGTCGTCCGCCATATCTGTCTATCCGAAACAGACATTGGAAAGATCTGGATGTTTCGCTTTGTGTTCCGGTTGGCCGCGATGGTTTCGCTTTCGATTGCCGTCATCATGGCGGTGCTTGATGCGACGCGCACTGTCGCCGCCTCGCAATTGGTGCTGACGCCGCTCAAAACGAGCTGGAACGCCGTGTCGCCGCAGACGATGGCTGCCGCGGAAATGTTCGTGCGCGAAAAGTTGTCGCCGATTTTGTGGGACATGGGTGCCAACTGGCTGCTCAGCCTGCCGGGCTTTGCCGTTTTCTGTGGCCTTGCGCTGCTTTTCTATGCCGTCGGCTACAGGCGCGAGCGGGCCGCCGGGCGATACGCTGCGACTTGATATCTTTCCGGTGCCTCGGCACAACGAAAGGAAGACCGCGATGTTTTTTCTAAGCGACATCTTGAACAAGAAGCTCGCCTTGCCGAAAGCCGGTGAGGCGCTGCCCGGACGTGCCAAAGCCATTCCGACAGCGGCGAAACACTATGTATCCAAGCACCCGCTCAAGGGGCCATATCCGGACGGGCTGGAGGTGGCCCTGTTCGGCATGGGATGTTTCTGGGGCGCCGAGCGGCTATTCTGGCAAACCGAAGGTGTGTGGGTGACGGCGGCGGGGTATGCCGGCGGTTTCACGCCCAACCCGACCTATCAGGAAACCTGCACAGGTTTGACCGGTCACGCCGAGGTCGTGCTCGTTGTCTTCGATCCCAAGATCGTCTCCTACAGCGAACTGCTCAAGTTGTTTTGGGAAAGCCATGACCCGACGCAGGGCATGCGCCAGGGCAATGACGTCGGCACGACCTACCGTTCGGCGATCTTTACCTATGGTGAGGCTCAACATCAGGCGGCAATCGCCTCGCGTGACGCGTATGAGACGTCACTGCGCAACGCCGGTCGCGCCAGGATCAGCACCGAGATTTCACCGGCGCCCGAATTCTACTTCGCCGAGGAAGAACATCAGCAATATCTGGCCAGGAATCCGAACGGCTATTGCGGACTGCAGGGAACGGGCGTGTCCTGTCCGATTCCGGCTTCCGCCCCTGCCTGAATGTTATTCGGATAACACCGGGTCGCCGTTTGGCAATCCGTTGGCGGTGATTTTCCAAAAGGTCAAAAATTCCGGATGAATTTTGTTTGCGGCCATGCCAGATTGACTTTGGCAGGGGCCGCAAGCTCCCGCCCAAGCGGCGTGCCGGCGCGGAAACGACCGACACGCTGCACGACAACGGAAAAACAACCGACAGGGTGTGGACCACATGAAACGCATCGTCCTCGGCCTTTTGGCCGCTACAGCCATGATTTTCCCGGCCTTTGCCGCAGACATCCAGCCGGCTCTGCTCTACGATCTCGGCGGAAAATTCGACAAATCCTTCAACGAGGCTGCCTTCAACGGCGCCGAGAAGTTCAAGACCGAAACCGGCATTGCCTATGTCGAGTTCGAGGTCTCCAACGCCTCGCAGCGCGAGCAGGCGCTGCGCCGCTTTGCCGAGGACGGCCGCAGCCCGATCGTCATGGCCGGCTTCTCCTGGGTGGATTCCCTGAAGAAGGTTGCCGCCGAGTATCCCGAACTCAAGTTCGCGATCATAGATGACGCGGTCGACCTGCCCAACGTGCGCTCGCTGGTGTTCAAGGAGCATGAAGGCTCCTATCTGGTCGGCGTCATGGCTGCGATCGCTTCCCAAAGCAAGAAAGTCGGCTTCATCGGCGGCATGGACATTCCGCTGATCCGCAAGTTCGGCTGCGGCTATGTCGGTGGCGCCAAGGCTGCCGGCGCGACCGAGGTGATCCAGAACATGACTGGCGATACCCCGGCGGCATGGAACGACCCGGCAAAGGGCGGCGAAATCGCCAAGACCCAGATCGATCAGGGCGCGGATGTCATCTATGCCGCAGCTGGCGGCACAGGCGTCGGCGTTCTGCAAGCTGCGGCTGATGCCGGCAAACTCGGCATCGGCGTCGATTCCAACCAGAACGGTCTGCAGCCCGGCAAGGTGCTGACCTCGATGCTCAAGCGGGTCGACGTTGCCGTCTACAACTCGTTCATGGATGCCAAGGACGACAAGTTCACCGCCGGTCTCAACAACCTTGGCCTCAAGGAAGGTGGCGTCGACTATGCTATGGACGACAACAACAAGGACCTCGTCACGGCCGACATGAAGGCCGCTGTCGAAAAGGCCAAGGCCGACATCATCGCCGGTACGGTCGAGGTTCACGACTACACCTCGGACAGCGCCTGCCCTTACTGACCGCAATTGTGTTGAGGCGGACCGCCGGGATCGTTCCCGGCGGTTTTCGTTTGCCGGAGTGCCGATGTTTACGGCGCGCGACTGGCGCTCATAATTTCCCTACGAGATAGCCGAGGGCGAACATCAGGATCAGGCCCAGCGCCACGATCGGGCCAAGCTTGCCACCCGTCGGGCGAAGACCCGCACCGTGGACCCCGTGGCGCAGGCTGGAGATTGGCGGCCTGACGGCCGCGCCGTTTGCACTGGCCCCCTGGGCGCCGGCTTGAACCTGCGGCAATTCCGATATCCGCTGGAGAATGGCACGCCACCCCGCATCGGCTTGATTGGCAGGCGTTTCGCCGAGGTCGAATACATGCGCCCGTTCGGCCAGTTGCAACACGGCGTCGCGAAATGCCGGGTCGATCTCGAGATCGCGCTCGGCGCGTTCCCTCTCTTCATCGTCCAGCAGGCCAAGCACATAATTGCCGGCCCGCCTGATGCGGTCGCGTTCACCTGTCATTGCGGTTGTCCCCCCAACGCGCGACAAGTCGCGCGTTTTACCAATGAGGCGGTTTCGTTACCGGTATCTCACCGGCCGACTGCTCTTCCAATTCCAGGAAGCGCTCCGTCAGCGCGTTGAGCTTATGCTGCAGGCGTTCGATCACTTTCCATTGTTCGGCTATCTGGCCGGATAGCTCTTCGATGGCTTTTTCCTGTTCGGCGGACCGGATTTCCAGCGCCGTCTGTCGGTCGTCTGTCGTGATCATCCGCTTATTCCCTTGTCTTGTCATCTGCCCGGCACAAAAGAGCTATCGGTGCGTCCTGCGCAAATATCACGACAGGGTGTGGTGAGGGAAATTGACAAGCGGTCCGCCTTTTGTCGAGAGTGGGCATGATTGGCATGCTAGTCATTTTGACCAAGCGATAAAAACAATGGGAACGCCCGCATGGGACAGGCCGCCATCGAATTGATCGGCATCAACAAGAGCTTTGGCGCTGTCCATGCCAATCGCGACATTAACCTCGAAATCCCGCGCGGAACCATCCATGGCATCGTTGGCGAGAATGGGGCCGGCAAGTCGACCCTGATGTCGATCCTGTACGGCTTCTATCAGGCCGACAGCGGCGAGATCCGGGTCAACGGCCAGCCGACGACGATCAGGACTTCCAACGACGCCATCGCGGCCGGCATCGGCATGGTCCACCAGCACTTCATGCTTGTGGAGAACTTCTCGGTTCTGGAAAACATCATCCTCGGAGCCGAAGGCGAAGCGCTGCTCAAGAAGAGCATCGCCAAGGCGCGTTCCGAACTCGATCGATTGGAGCGCGAATACGGGCTGGAGGTCGATCCCGATGCGATCATCGAGGAACTGCCGGTCGGCATCCAGCAGCGCGTGGAAATCCTGAAAGCACTCTATCGCGGCGCTGAAATCTTGATCCTCGACGAGCCGACGGGCGTTCTCACCCCGGCCGAGGCCGACCATCTGTTCCGCATCCTCAAGCAGTTGAAGGAGCAGGGCAAGACCATCGTCCTGATCACCCACAAGCTGCGCGAGATCATGGCGATTACCGACAATGTCTCGGTCATGCGGCAAGGCACCATGGTGGCGACCCGTCAGACGAAGCAGACGACTGTCGAGGAACTGGCCGAACTCATGGTCGGGCGGCGCGTCCTGCTTCGGGTGGAAAAGGGTGCGGCCAATCCTGGTGGCGTCAAGCTCGCGGTGAACAATCTCGTCGTGCGGGACCAGCGCGGCGTCACCATGGTGGATGATGTCTCTTTCGAGGTGCGCGCTGGCGAGATCGTCGGCATCGCCGGTGTCGCCGGCAACGGCCAGTCCGAACTGATCGAGGCGATTTCCGGGATCAGGCGCGCGGTCTCGGGCACCGTCCTGCTCGACGGCAAGCCGATCGACGTGACCGGCACAGCCGATCCCGGCGAATTGCGCGACCGTGGTCTTGCCCATGTGCCGGAGGACCGCCATCACGTCGGGTTAGTGCTGGCCTTCGAGGAGAACGAGAATTCGATTCTCGGCTATCACGACGATGTACGCTACCTGAAAGGTTTCCTTCTCGATGTCGACGCCATTCGAAACGATGCGAAATCCAAGATCGACGGCTACGATATCCGTCCACCCGACTGTCGGCTGAGGACCGCCAATTTTTCCGGCGGCAACCAGCAGAAGATCGTGCTGGCGCGCGAGATGGAGCAGGACCCCGGCGTTCTCATCGTCGGCCAGCCGACGCGCGGCGTCGATGTCGGCGCCATCGAGTTCATCCACAAGCGTCTCATCGCCATGCGCGATCAGGGCAAGGCCGTTCTTCTGATTTCGGTCGAACTCGACGAGATCCGTTCGCTGTCCGACCGTATCGTGGTGATGTTCGCCGGCCGTATCGTCGGCGAGCGCGGCCCGGAGGCGAGCGAAGGCGAACTTGGCCTGCTCATGGCCGGCGTCGAACAACTGGAGGCTGCGGAGTGAGCACCCCTTACGCCAAGCTTCCCGCCTGGGCCGACTATGGGCTCATTCCGTTGATCAATCTTCTGGTCGCTTTCCTCGTCGCCGGCTTCGTCGTGCTTCTGGTCGGCGAGAATCCGTTGCGGGCTGCCGCTATCCTCGTCGAAGGGGCGTTCGGACGCGGGCAGGGCATTGCCTTTACCCTCTACTACGCCACGACCTTCATCTTTACCGGCCTTTCCGTGGCGGTGGCCGTGCATTGTGGCCTGTTCAACATCGGCACCGAAGGGCAGGCCTACATCGCCGGCCTTGGTGTCGCGTTGGTGTGCCTGACATTCGATGCCACCTTGCCGTGGTGGCTGACCTTTCCGCTGGCCATCCTGGCGGCTGCGGCTTTCGGCGCGTTCTGGGCATTGATCCCCGCCTACCTGCAGGCAAAGCGCGGCTCCCACATCGTCATCACCACCATCATGTTCAACTTCATCGCCGCCTCGATCATGGTTTATCTACTGGTCGGCGTGTTGAAGCCGGCGGGCTCGATGGCGCCGCAGACGCGCATTTTCCTCGAAGGCGCTCAGTTGCCGAAGCTCAACTGGATCATCGAGCTGTTCGGCGCCAGGGTGCGCTCGGCTCCGCTCAATATTTCCTTCCTGCTCGCTCTGGTCATGGCCTTCCTGACATGGGTGCTGATCTGGCGCACGCGGCTCGGCTACGAAATCCGCACCTATGGGTTCAGCCCCAAGGCTGCACGCTATGCCGGCATTTCCGAAACGCGCATTATCGTCATCACCATGATGATTTCGGGTGCGCTGGGCGGCATGATGGCGCTCAACCCGACCATGGGCGATCAGCACAATGTGGCGATCGATTTCGTCGCCGGTGCCGGTTTCGTCGGCATTGCGGTGGCGCTGATGGGCCGCTCGCATCCCCTCGGCGTCGTACTGGCGGCGATCCTGTTCGGTATGCTTTACCAGGGCGGGGCGGAACTCGCCTTCGAAATGCCGGCGATCAGCCGCGACATGATCGTCATCATCCAGGGGTTGGTCATCCTGTTTGCCGGAGCGCTCGAACATATGTTCAGGCCGTCGATCCAGGCGCTTTTCGCCTCGTTCAGTCCCAGGTCGGTCGGCATGGCTCCGGCCAAGGGAAAGGGGGCGTAGGATGGATATCTTCAACGCCGTTATCCAGACGCTCGATTCTACGCTGAGGCTGTCGGTGCCGCTGCTGCTTGCCTGCCTCGCCGGCCTTTATTCGGAGCGCTCCGGCATTTTCGACATCGGGCTGGAAGGCAAGATGCTGGTCGGCGCTTTTGCAGGCGCGGCGGCTGCCTCCGTGTTTCATTCGGCCTTTATCGGCCTTGGCATGGCGATCCTCATCTCCATTGCCTTTGCGATGATCCATGGCTTCGCCTCGATCACCCATCGCGGCAACCAGATCGTGTCGGGCGTGGCCATCAACTTCATCGCAGCCGGGTCGACCGTCATTCTCGGGCAGGCGTGGTTCCACCAGGGTGGCCGCACGCCGGCTCTGTCCGAAGGCGAGCGGTTTTCGTCAATCACCTTGCCCGGCGCCAATGCGGTCAAGGACGTGCCGGTCATCGGTCAGCTCTATTCCGAACTTTTGTCGGGGCATTCGCTGATCGCCTATATCGCCTTTGCCATGGTTCCGATCACTTGGTGGGTGCTCTACCGCACGCGCTTCGGTTTGCGCCTGCGCGCGGTGGGCGAGAACCCGGCCGCCGTCGATACCGCCGGCATTTCGGTGACGTGGCTGCGCTATCGTGCGCTTTTGTGCACCGGCGTGCTGACCGGGCTGGCAGGCGCCTATCTGTCGATGACGCAGAATGGCGGCTTCGTGAAGGACATGACTGCCGGCAAGGGCTATATCGCACTTGCCGCACTCATCTTCGCCAAGTGGAAGCCGGTCAACGCGATGTTCGCTTGCCTCCTGTTCGGCTTCCTCGACGCATTGGCGATCCGTCTCCAAGGCACGCCCTTACCGATCATCGGCAAGGTGCCGGTGCAGTTCATGCAGGCGCTGCCCTACATCCTCACCGTCGTGCTTCTGGCCGGCTTCATCGGCAAGGCGATCCCGCCGCGCGCCGGCGGCGTGCCCTATGTGAAGGAGCGGTAAGCATGATCCCAAAAAGGGGATGCCGGCTTTTGGTCAAGATCATGCGCAAGGAAACAAGTAATGTCGCATGACCTTTATCTTGCCGCCAGGGCTGCCATGGCCAAGGCCTATGCGCCCTATTCGAAATTCCCGGTCGGTGCTGCGATCCGCACCGAGGATGGTCGTATCTTTGCCGGCGCCAACATCGAGGTCGCTTCCTATCCGGAAGGCTGGTGCGCCGAAACCACGGCGCTCGGCCACTACATCATGGGCGGCGGCGGCAAGATCGTCGAGGTCGCGGTGATTGCCGAGCGCATGGCCAGATGCACGCCGTGCGGCGGCTGCCGCCAGCGGCTGGCCGAGTTCACCCGGCCCGACACCAGGCTCTATCTGTGCGACGAAACCGGCGTCGCCGAAACCGTGACGATGGGCGACATGCTGCCCTACGGCTTTCGCGGCGATATGCTGAAATGAAGCAAGCCGTCGATCGTCTCACCGAGCGTCTCGGCGGTTTGATGCCGACAACCGCCCTGGTGCTGGGGTCCGGCCTCGGCAACCTGGCCGAACAGGTCGAGGATGCCATTCGGGTTCCGCATGCCGAACTGCCTGGCTTTCCCAAAAGCGGCGTCACCGGGCATGTCGGCGAGGTTGTGGCAGGCAGGCTTGCCGGCCAGCCGGTGCTGATGCTTTCCGGCCGCGCCCACTACTATGAGAGCGGCAACGCCGCCGTCATGCGCCCGGTCATCGAGACGCTTGCCGGCCTCGGCGTGACCAGGCTCATCCTCACCAATGCGGCAGGCTCGCTCGACCCCGACATGCCGCCCGGCTCGGTGATGCTGATTACCGACCACATCAATTTTTCCGGCTCCAATCCCTTGTTCGGTGAGCCGAGCGACCGCCGCTTCGTCGGGCTGACCGAGGCCTATGATGCCGGTATGCGCGCGGCCTTCGAAAAGGCGGCGAAGGCCACCCGCACCAAGCTGCACAAGGGCGTCTATATGTGGTTCTCGGGGCCGTCCTTCGAGACGCCGGCCGAAATCCGCATGGCTCGGCTGTTTGGTGCCAATGCAGTCGGCATGTCCACCGTGCCCGAGGTCATCCTCGCCCGGTTTTTCGGGGTCAGGGTCGCGGCTTGCTCGGTCATCACCAATCTTGCCGCCGGCATGACGGGAGCCGAGCTATCGCATCAGGAAACCAAGGACATGGCGCCGCTTGGCGGGGCGCGCCTGGCCAAGGTGCTGAACCATCTCTTCCGCAAAGGGCTGCTCGATGGATAGTGTTCTGTCGGCCAGAGGGGGTGAAGGCCTTTAATGATTCCTCAGGAGATCATCCGCGCCAAGCGCGACGGCCGCAAGCTGACTGAAGAGGAGACGGCAGGCTTCATTGCCGGACTGGCATCGGGTGTGGTGACGGAAGGGCAGGCGGCGGCTTTCGCCATGGCCGTGTTCTTCAACGGCATGAGCCGCGACGAGGTTGTGGCGCTCACCTTGGCCATGCGCGATTCTGGCGACGTGCTCGACTGGTCCGACCTGCCAGGCCCGGTCAGCGACAAGCACTCGACCGGCGGCGTCGGCGACAATGTCTCCTTGATGCTCGCGCCCATCGTTGCCGCCTGTGGCGCCTATGTGCCGATGATTTCCGGGCGCGGCCTTGGTCACACCGGCGGCACGCTGGACAAGATGGATTCCATTCCGGGCTATGTTTCGCAGCCCGATCTTGCCCTGTTCCGCAAGGCGGTCCTTGAGTCAGGAGCGGCGATCATCGGCCAGACTGCCGATCTGGCCCCCGCCGATCGGCGGCTCTACGCAATTCGCGACGTCACCGCGACCGTGGAATCGGTGCCGCTGATCACGGCTTCCATCCTGTCGAAGAAATTGGCGGCCGGCCTTGGATCGCTGGTGTTCGACGTCAAGGTCGGCAACGGTGCCTTCATGGAAAAGTCGCGCGATGCGACGGCCTTGGCGGCCAGTCTGGTCGAGGTGGCGAATGGCGCCGGCCTGAAGGCGTCCGCCCTGATCACCGGCATGAACGAGCCGCTCGCGTCGGCAGCCGGCAACGCGGTCGAGGTCAAGAACGCGGTCGATTTTCTCACCGGGCGTCTGCGCGACAGGCGGCTGGAAGACGTCACACTGGCGCTTGCCGCCGAGATGCTGCAACTGGCCGGTCTTGCGTCGTCCAACCAGGACGGTTTTCGCCGCGCTGGCGAGGCGCTGGAAGGGGGCCGCGCGGCTGCGGTGTTCGCGCGCATGGTGAGCGCGCTGGGCGGTCCTGCCGATTTCGTCGAGAAGCCCGAAAAATATCTGCCGAAGGCGCCGATCGAGCGGCAGGTCAAGGCACGGCAGGGCGGCTTCGTGACTGGCGTTGCGACGCGGTCGGTTGGTCTTGCCGTGGTCGAACTTGGTGGCGGGCGTACACGGCCCGACGACGGCATAGATCACGCCGTCGGCCTCACCCGCCTGTTGCCGGTCGGCGCCGAGGTCCATGTCGGCGACGCCCTTGCCTTGGTGCATGCGCGCACCGAAGATGAAGCAGACAGGGCATGCGCCTCCGTGCTTGCCGCCTATGCAATCGGACCGTCGCGGCCCTCGCCGGACAAGGCGATCCTGCGCCGGGTGCTGACGCGCGAATAACGTACTACTGTGCCAGCAGCAGCGTGCCGTTTTCGGCCTTGTAGCTCGCCAATCGGCCAAGAAAGCTCATGCCGATCAGGTTGGTCTGTAGCGCCTTGTCGTCAAGCACGATCGCCTGAACGTCGTCCAGGTTGATCTTGCCGATCTGCAGCCGCTCGATGATGACGGCTGCACCCCTGATCTTGCCGTTGGCTGTGCTGACCTCATGCCTGAAATCGGATGGGTTCAGTGAAATTCCAACCCGACGCGCCGTTGATGTATTGAGCGCGACCAGCGTCGCGCCGGTGTCCACGAGAGCGTCGATCTGGCGGCCGTTCACCCTGAAGGGCGCCGAGAAATGGCCGAGTTGATCCTGCTTCAACATGACCTTGCGGCCGAGCGGCTGTTCGATCGGTGGTTCTTGCATGGCTGTCAGCTTCACCTCGGAGACGGTTGCCCCTGCCGGTTCGCCGTGGCCTGTCAGCGACCTGACCACTTCGTCGAACGCTTGCGGGTTCGATTGGTAAAGCATCGGGATCGCCGAGGAGACGCCGACGACAATGCCGAGAAAGATGAGACTGCGCAGCATGGGCTTGCCCCGATCGGAGGCACACAGCCTACGCTGGTCTTGGTATCCAGCCCTTTAAAGACGGGCCAATTGGCTGTTTCGACCGGCCGATTGCGTAAATGTCCGGTAAACGGCCGTCTATTTGGTGCCGTACATGCGGTCGCCGGCGTCGCCGAGGCCGGGCATGATGTAGCCTTTTTCGTTGAGTTGCCGGTCGATGGATGCGGTGAACACCGGCACGTCCGGGTGTGCGGTGGTGAAGCGTTCGATGCCCTCAGGCGCGGCAAGCAGGCACAGGAAGCGGATATTGGTGGCGCCGCGCCCCTTCAGCTTGTCGACCGCGGCAATTGCCGAATTGGCGGTCGCCAGCATCGGGTCGACGACGATCACCAGCCGGTCGGCGAGGTCGCTCGGCGCCTTGAAGAAATATTCGATCGCTTCCAGCGTGTCGTGATCGCGGTAGAGCCCGATATGAGCGACGCGCGCCGCAGGCACGAGATCGAGCAATCCTTCCAACAAACCGTTGCCGGCGCGCAGCACCGAGGCAAACACCAGCTTCTTGCCCTCGAGGATCGGCGCGTCCATTTCCTCGATCGGCGTCTGGATCTTGGTTGTGGTCAATTCCAGGTTGCGGGTCACTTCGTAGCACAGCAACAGCGAAATCTCGCGCAGCAGCCGCCGAAAACTGGCCGTCGAGGTCTCCTTGTTGCGCATGATGCTCAGCTTGTGCTGCACAAGCGGATGGTCGACGACGGTGACGCCCTGCATGAATCTTCTCCGTGTTTGGCAGCGATACTAGCGGGCGGCGCTTGTGCAAGAAACCGTCAGCCCGATGCCAATCACAGCTTTCACCGTCAGAATCAACGACTAGTACTGCTGTTCAACCGGGAAAGCAGTTCCGATCGCGTCTTCCTGTCGACGAAGGCGGCCTCGATTGCCGTGCGCGTAACGGCAGTGAGTGCCTTGTCGTCCATCCCGAAATGCTCGCGCCCGATGTCGTACTCGCGCTTCAGCGAAGTCCAGAAATAGGGCGGGTCGTCGGAATTCAGCGTCACCTTGCAGCCGGCGGCCTTCAGGGCCGGAAAAGGATGGGAGCCGAAATCCGAGAACACGGAGAGCGCGATGTTGGAGCCTGGGCAGCACTCCAGAACGACACCCTCTTCAGAGATGCGGCGCACCAGGTCGGCATTTTCGATAGCGCGCACGCCATGGCCGATGCGGGACGGGCGGATGTGGTCGAGAGCTGCGGCAACGCTTTCCCACCCCATCAATTCGCCGGCGTGGATGGTGATGCCGAGCCCCGCTTCGCGGGCGATCTCGAAGGCGCGCACATAGTCCTCGAAGTCGCCCATGCGCTCGTCGCCGGCAACTCCGAAGCCGGTTACCAGCGGATGGCCGCATCTGGCGGCAAAGCGCGCTGCCTGCTCGATTGCCTCGATACCGACATGGCGCACGCCGGTGACGATCATGCGGCCTTCGATACCGGTCTTGGCCTTGGCGCGCAGCATGCCTTCGCCCAGCGCATCGGTATAGGCTTGCGGCGACAGGCCCGCCCGCTTGGCGTGATCGGGCGAGGTGAACACTTCCGAATAGATCGCGCCGTCGCGGGCGAGACTGGTCAGGTAGTGCTCGGCCAGCAATGCGTAGTCGTCTTCGCTGCGGAAAAGGTCGGCGGAAAAATCATAGGCGGCGAGGAAACTGGTGAAGTCATGCCACACGAACGAGCCGTTCTGGATGAAAGGCGAGGGGTCCCTGCCGTACTTCCGCGCCTGCCGGATGACCAGTTCGGGCGATGCGGCCCCTTCGATGTGGCAGTGCAGTTCCGCTTTCAAAGGCATCAGCTTTTCCCGTCCTGCAGCGGCTGACAGCCGCGCCTTAAACCATAGCGCCCGGTATCCTGATCGGCTATGGTCCCGCCGGTTTTAAGGCGGATCGAAGTCATGTCAGTTGAAAGAACGACCGCGCAGGGCGGCATGGAAACCTCCTACGGTTTCAAGCAGGTCGACGTCGGCGACAAGCAGCCGCTGGTCAACGAGGTTTTCCATAAGGTTGCCAACCGCTACGACCTGATGAACGACCTGATGTCGGCGGGCCTGCACCGTTTGTGGAAGGACGCCATGGTCGCCTGGCTGAATCCGCCCAAGCGGCCCGGCTGGAAGGTGCTCGACGTTGCCGGCGGTACCGGCGACATCGCCTTTCGCATCATCGAGGCCAGTCACCGCAACGCGCACGCAACGGTGCTCGACATCAACGGCTCCATGCTCGGCGTCGGTCGTGACCGTGCCGAGAAGAACGGCCTTGCCGCAAATACCGACTTCGTCGAGGCCAATGCCGAGGAACTGCCGTTTGCCGATGCGACTTTCGATGCCTATACGATCGCTTTCGGCATCCGCAATGTGCCGCGCATCGACGTGGCGCTGACGGAAGCCTATCGCGTGTTGAAACCCGGCGGCCGTTTGCTGTGCCTTGAATTCTCCGATGTCGATATGCCGTTGCTCGACCGGGTCTATGAAGCGTGGTCGTTCAACGCCATCCCGCGCATCGGCAAGATGGTGACGGGCGACGCCGAACCCTATTCCTATCTGGTCGAATCGATCCGAAAGTTCCCCAACCAGAAGAATTTTGCCGAAATGATTTCCAAGGCCGGCTTCGACCGGGTCACGTTCCGCAACTATTCCGGCGGCATAGCCGCGCTGCATTCGGGCTGGAAACTTTGACGGGACCGGCCTTATGAGCAGTATCGGCGCAGCGTTCCGCCTCGTTCGGGCCGGTTGGGTGCTGGTGCGCGAAGGCGTGGTGGCGGCGGTTCCCGGTGACCAGCTTACAGGCCTGCCCAAGTTCGGCTGGCGCGCCGCGGTCTTGTTCACGCGCCGCCGCGCGCTCAGGCAGCAACGCACCGACCGGCTGGCGCATGCGGTGGCGCGGCTCGGTCCTTCCTATGTGAAGCTCGGCCAGTTCCTCGCCACGCGCCCCGATGTCGTCGGCAACGACATCGCGCTCGATCTCGCGCTCTTGCAGGACAAGATGCAGACCTTCCCGAAGACCGAGGCCGTTGCGGCAATCGAAGCTTCGCTCGGGCGCTCGGTCAGCGAACTTTATTCAAGCTTCGGCGATGCGGTTGCCGCCGCGTCCATCGCCCAAGTGCATCCGGCGGACGTCTATGAGGCGGGAGCGAACAAGCGCGTCGCGGTCAAGGTCATCCGGCCTGGCGTGCGCCGCCGCTTCCAGCACGATCTCGAAAGCTACTTCCTCGCCGCCCGCCTGCAGGAAAGATACATACCTTCGTCGCGCCGTCTGAGGCCCGTTGAGGTCACCCAGACCCTTGCCCAGACAACGCGCATCGAAATGGATCTCAGGCTTGAAGGGGCGGCCCTTTCTGAGCTTGGCGAAAACATCAAGGAAGATCCGGGCTTCCGGGTCCCAGCCGTCGATTGGGAACGCACCGGCCGCGATGTGCTCACCATGGAGTGGGTCGACGGCATCAAGATGAACGACATCGCGGCGCTCGATGCTGCCGGTCACGACCTCAAGGCCATCGCCACCAATTTGATCCAGTCGTTCCTGCGCCACACGCTGCGCGACGGCTTCTTCCATGCCGACATGCATCCGGGCAATCTGTTCGTGGAAGCCGACGGCACCATCGTGGCGGTCGATCTCGGCATTGCCGGCCGCCTCGGCAAGAAGGAACGCCGTTTCCTGGCCGAAATCCTCTATGGCTTCATTACCCGCGATTATCTGCGCGTTGCCGAAGTGCATTTCGAGGCCGGCTATGTGCCGGCGAAGCACGATGTCGCCGCCTTCGCCCAGGCCATCCGCGCCATCGGCGAGCCGATCCACGGCCAGCCGGCCGAGACCATCTCGATGGCCAAGCTACTCACGCTGCTGTTCGAGGTGACCGAGCTTTTCGACATGCAGACGCGAACGGAACTGGTCCTCCTGCAAAAGACCATGGTCGTGGTGGAGGGCGTCGCCCGCACCCTCGATCCATCCTTTAACATGTGGAAGACTTCGGAGCCTGTGGTCGGCAACTGGATTCGCGACAATCTCGGCCCGCGCGGCATGCTGGCCGACGCCCGCGATGGCCTGCATGCACTGTCGTCGCTGGCGCGGCACCTGCCGGACATGGCACTGCGAACCGAACGGCTGTCGCGCGAGATCGACCTCATGGCCGAAAACGGCTTGCGCTTCGACGAGGCCACGGCTCACGCCATCGGCAAGGCCGAGGCGCGCCACACGCGCTCAGGGCGGCTGGCGCTTTGGGTGATTGCGCTGACCCTTGTCTTTATCGCCTGGAAGGTGGCGATTTGACTGCATTGACAGCAATGCTTACATTGCTTTCAATGCATGCAGGAGGCTGCCATGGCCACACTTACTGTCCGCAACCTGGATGACGGCACGAAACAGCAGCTCAAAGTCAATGCTGCCAGAAGGGGTGTATCGCTTGAGGAGGAGATACGCTCCATCCTGCGGCGTGAAGCAAGGCATCCCGAGAAACCTGTGCCATTCGACAATCTCCATGATGCGATCCGCGACATGGTTGAACCCCACGGCGGCTTCGAACTGGATATTCCCCCGCGAAGCTTGGCTGAGCGCGATCCGCCTTTCAAGCTCTCCAACAAGCGCATCCTTCTCATCATCGGCGGCGGCATTGCCGCCTACAAGGTACTCGACCTCATCCGCCGCCTGCGCGAGCGAGGGGCTGCCGTGCGGCCGGTGATGACTGCGGCAGCGCAGGAATTCGTCACGTCTCTGTCGGTCGGCGCGCTTGCGGCGGACCATGTCTTCACCGATCTGTTTGACCGCAAGGATGAGCATGACATCGGCCATATCCGCCTGTCGCGCGAGGCCGACCTGATCGTGGTCGCCCCGGCGACGGCCGACTTGATGGCCAAGCTTGCCAATGGGCTTGCCAACGATCTGGCCTCGACCGTGCTTCTGGCCACCGACAAGCCGGTGTTGATGGCGCCTGCCATGAATCCGAGAATGTGGAGCCACCCGGCGACGCGCCGCAACCGCGCCACGCTTGAGAAGGACGGCGTCGGGTTCATCGGGCCGGCGCGCGGCGAAATGGCCGAAAGCGGTGAATCCGGCGAGGGGCGCATGGCCGAGCCGCTGGACATCGTAGCCGCGGTCGAAACGATGCTCGACCAGAGTGCGAAACCGTTGACCGGCCGCAAGATCATCGTCACGTCAGGCCCCACGCATGAGCCCATCGACCCGGTCCGCTACATTGCCAACCGCTCGTCGGGAAAGCAGGGCCACGCCATCGCCGCGGCCTTGGCGAAGCTCGGCGCGGACGTGCGGCTCGTCTCTGGGCCAGTGACGATCCCCGACCCCGCAGGCGTCAACACCACCCACGTGGAAAGCGCCCGCGAAATGCAGGCCGCCGTCGAGCAATTGCTGCCGGCAGACGCTGCCGTGTTCGTGGCTGCTGTGGCCGACTGGCGCACGGCCAATTCGGCGGATGAAAAGATCAAGAAGGTCGTGGGGGAAGGACCGCCGGCGTTGCAGATGGTGGAGAACCCCGACATCCTGGCCGGCGTCGGCCATCACGCCAAGCGGCCCTTCCTGGTCATCGGTTTTGCCGCCGAAACCCAGAACATTCAAAAGAATGCCGAAGCCAAGCTGAACAAGAAGGGCGCCGATTTCATCGTCGCTAACGACGTTTCGCACGACAGTGGCGTCGGGCCGTCCGGTGTCATGGGCGGCGACCGCAACAGCGTGCGCATCGTTTCGCGCACCGGCGTCGACGCATGGCCCGAGATGACCAAGGCAGAGGTGGCGGAGCGGCTTGCCGCCGTGATTGCCGAGAAATTGGAAAGCGCGGAAGCCAAGGCCTGAGCCTGCCTCCTTGAACGAGAAAAAGGCGGCGTATCAGCGCCGCCTTTGCGGGATCGGGCCTTGCCAGGGCGATGCCCATCGCTGGTTATTTCAGCGAATGCATCAGTTCGAGCGACGTTACCGCGACAGCCAGGTTCAGCCCGGTCTGAGCCTGCACGCTCAGCGGCTGCAAGGCATAGGAGCGCTGGAAGCCGCCGAGCATCAGGTTGGCGCCGCCGCCGGTCACGACGCTCGCCTCGGCGTTGACGCCATAATAGTTGCCGGCAAGGTTGCCGCTGTCATAGTCGCGCGTGGCGGCAAGGACCGCCCACACCAGTTGGCCCTGATGGGTGGTGCCGAGGTCGACGCCCAGCTTGGAAATGACGCCGGTGTAGACTTCGGACGCGCCGCCGTTCGACGGGCGGAATGTGCAAGACACGCCCTTGTTGGATGTCACGACGTAGGCCGTACCTCCATCGATCGAGCAGTCGAGGACGCCGAGTTCGAAGCGGCCGGTGGCGTTCGCCGAGGTTGCCAGGCCAAGGGCGGCAAACGTCGCGGCGAGGGCAAGTTTCTTGATCATGAAATCTCTCCTGAAGCAGGATCCAGTAACAGGTGGGGCGTTGGACGATTGAAAAACGCCCCAGGCAGGCAAAGCGTTCCCTGCAACCATGGCGTGATGATGGCATGGCGAAAACGCAACCGTCGAAAACGGCTGCGCATCTGCCCGCAAAGCCAAAAACAAATACTTGGAGCGCGGCCGGCGAATCTGGGAGGTCGCGACGCGCTCTACTCAGCCTTCAGTGGAGATCGAACGCCGCGATCAACCCGTCTGGGTGCGTGAAAGGCCGTCCTTGGCCGGCTGGTAGGTCGGATTGAGCCGCACGGCTTCGCGATAAGACTTCGCCGCCTTCGCCTTGTCGCCGCGCCGCTCATAGACGAGCGCCTGGTTGGTCCAGGCTTCGGCGTTCTTGGCGTCTAGCTTGATCGCCATGTTGAAGTCGGCGAAGGCGTTGTCTTCCTGATTCAGCGCCAGATAGGAAAGGCCGCGGCCGTTGTATGGCTCGGATGCATCGGGCGCCAGCGAAATCGAGGTCGAGAAATCCTCGATGGCATATTTGTGCTGGCCCTGGCTCTGATAGATCAGGCCGCGATTGTGGTAGGCGCGGGCGTCGGTCGTGTCGAGCTGGATGGCCTTCTGGAAATCGTTGAAAGCTTCCTGCGTGCGTCCCGCCCTGCGGTAGAGGTTGCCGCGGCCGATATAGGCGGCATCGTAGCTCGCATTGATCTGGATCGAACGGTTGTAGTCGGCCAGTGCCTTGTTCTGGTCACCAAGGAAGCGATAAATCAGCGCGCGGTTGGAATAGGCCTGGTAGAAGTTCGGATTGAGTTCGATCGCCGTGTCGAAATCCTTCAGTGCCTGCTGATACTTGCCGCCGCGGCCATAGGCGGAGCCGCGTACGTTGTAGCCCTCCGGATCGCGCGGATTGCTGCTGATCACCTGGGTCAGCGAGGAAATGTTTTCGGCCGAACCTTGCGCCGTGTCGATGCTGGCGAGTTCGCCCACGGGACCTGACTGGCATGCGGCCAGCGCCAACAGGGAGGCAAAGGCCATCGCCAAGGCAAAGCTGTGACGCGCGGTTGTGCGCCTTTCGGTCAAAGCATCCATCGCTGTCATGTCCTCGTCTCGTTAGCTGGCTTGGCGCATCACCCTGAAAATCGGAATCGATCCTCAAGAAATCATGCGCAGATTCATAGTACTACAACGTCGTTTGCGCGTCCTGCCGGACGCGCCGCTGCAGCCCCACGCCGCCTGGTGCTGGTTCATTTCCGCTCCAAATGCCAGACCAAAATAAAAAGGTGGCCGCGATCGAGCATCGCGCCACCTCAAATATCCCCCGAAAGGGGCGAAAAACTGACGTGGTCAGCGCGGCGCGCGTGCAGCGCCGGGAGCAGCGACCGGGCGCGGCGTCATCGGCAGCAGGCCTTCGCGCTGGGCGCGCTTGCGGGCCAGCTTGCGGGCGCGGCGAACGGCTTCGGCCTTCTCGCGCGCACGCTTTTCCGACGGCTTCTCGTAATGTCCGCGCATCTTCATTTCACGGAAGATGCCTTCGCGCTGCATCTTCTTCTTCAGTGCGCGGAGCGCCTGGTCAACGTTATTGTCGCGGACGAGTACCTGCACGGGCAATCCTGTCTTTCGGGTTCAAAGCCATCCAACAAACGGCGATAGCCGCTCGCCTCCGTGGCAGACCCCACCACGAATTTTGGCGGCTGATAGCAGAATCAACATCGGATGTCCACACAAAGAGTCGAGAACCCGATCGAATCTGCCGTCGCTATTCCGCGGCGTCGCGCGCGCTTGCCGCGTCGTCCGGCGCATTGGGGTCGCCGGGTGCGGTTTCGCAGCCGAGGTCGGGAAAAGCCAGCACCCGCTTGCCGTGGAAGTCGGTGCGCACCACGAGCAGGTTGCGTTCCTCGAAATAGGTGAGCAGCCGGCGCGCCCGGCGCGGCGAATGGCTGCCATAGGTGCGGGCCAACGTGGCGTCCGACGGGCAGGGCGCGCTGGAGATGGCCGCTTGCGCCACCACCAGGAACACGCCTTGCAGGTCTTCCGGCAGGCTTTCAGACAGGCTGAGCGCCGTTGCCCAGTTTTCGCCGCCAGCCGTCTCGCGGTCGACGCCGGCGCGCGCCACCGCCAGCTTGCGGCGGAAAGCGGAAAGCTGGACAGGTTCGCCGGCAACGCGGCGGATGCGGCAGCGCACCAGGAAATCCTGGTAAAGAACAGCATCTGTACGGAACGCCGCGTCGGGGTCTTCGAGGATTTCGTGCATCACCGCATCGATGCCCGCCGCCCGCTCGGCCTCGTCGATGATGGCGAACACCGGTTCCGCCGGCGGTTCCGGCGCCGGCTGCGGGCGCGACAGCTGGGCGATGATGTCGGCGGTCGGTGTCGGGGCGGGCGGCGGCGCACGCCGCACCGGCTGCCTCGTCTCCTCGGGGCCGGGCGTGAAGATCAGGTCGCGGGTGTCCTCCGTCGTTTCGGGCAGCGGCATCAGTTTGGGGCTGACCGATCGGGCCGAGGTCTCGACCGCGCCGATCGTCACCGGCAGCGGCCTGCGCGAGATCGCGGGGCCTAGCGCCACGAAATGGCCGCGTGCAAGGTCGCGGAACATCTCGGCTTGCCTGCGGTCCATGCCGAGCAGGTCGGCGGCGCGGGCCATGTCGATGTCGAGGAAGGTGCGGCCCATCAGGAAATTCGAAGCTTCCGCCGCCACGTTCTTGGCGAGCTTGGCCAGCCGCTGCGTGGCGATGACGCCGGCAAGCCCGCGCTTGCGGCCGCGGCACATCAAATTGGTCATGGCGCCGAGCGAAACCTTGCGCGCTTCGTCCGAAACTTCACCCGCCACTGCCGGTGCAAACAGCTGCGCCTCGTCGACCACGACAAGCACCGGATACCAGTATTCGCGCTCGGCATCGAACATGCCGCCAAGGAAGGCTGCGGCAGCGCGCATCTGCTGCTCGACGTCGAGGCCCTCGAGGTTGAGCACCACCGACACCCGGTGCTGGCGGATGCGGCCGGCAATACGCGTCAGTTCGTTCTCGGTGCGCTGCGCGTCGACGACAATATGGCCGAACTTGTCGGCCAAGGTGACGAAGTCGCCCTCCGGGTCGATGACGCATTGCTGCACCCACGGCGCGCTCTGTTCCAGCAAACGGCGCAGAAGGTGCGACTTGCCGGAACCCGAATTGCCCTGCACGAGCAAGCGGGTGGCCAGCAATTCCTCAAGATCCAGCATGGCAGGCTTGCCCGGCGCGGCTGCTCCCATGTCTATATCTACCTTCACGCGTCCCTCCTTTGTGGACCTTATGCCTCTAGCACCGCCATGCTCCCCTTGCGAAGCTTCAAGCGGCAATACCCACAGGCCGTTTGCCGCGCCGCTTGCGTATCGCGCAAAGCGGCACTAGTCGTCGCAAACAGCGCAAGGATGGCCGCACGGTTTCGCTAGTGGTACACCTCGCGCACCAGGCGTATCGAGCGCCGCTCGTCATCCGCGAGGCTTGGAACACGTGAAAAAATATTCAGTATTCGCCATCGCCCGCGAGGCCATGCGTGCCCACAAGGGCTGGGAGGAACAATGGTCCTCGCCCGAACCCAAGAAAGAATATGACGTCATTATCATCGGTGCCGGCGGCCATGGACTGGGCACCGCCTACTATCTTGCCAAGGAACACGGCATCACCAATGTGGCCGTTCTGGAAAAGGGATGGCTGGGCGGCGGCAACACCGGCCGCAACACCACCATCATCCGTTCCAACTATCTCTATGACGAATCGGCCGGCATCTACGACCATGCACTGAAGTTGTGGGACGGGCTTTCCCAGGACCTCAACTACAACGTCATGTATTCGGCCCGCGGCGTCATGATGCTCGCCCACAACATCCATGACATCCAGGTGTTCAAGCGCCACATCCATGCCAACCGGCTGAACGGCATCGACAATGAGTGGCTGACGCCGGAGCAGGCCAAGGAATTCTGCCCGCCGCTCAACATCTCGAAGGACGCCCGTTATCCGGTTCTGGGGGCTGCCCTTCAGCGGCGTGGCGGCACCGCCCGCCACGACGCGGTGGCGTGGGGCTATGCGCGCGGCGCTTCGGCGCGCGGCGTCGACATCATCCAGAATTGCGAGGTCACCGGCATCAAGCGCGGACCGAACGGCGAAGTTGCCGGCGTCGAGACGGCGCGCGGCTTCATCGGCGCGAAAAAGGTCGGAGTCGTCGCTGCCGGCCACACTTCGGTGCTGATGAACATGGCCGGCGTTCGCATGCCGCTTGAAAGCTATCCGCTGCAGGCGCTGGTGTCCGAACCGGTCAAGCCGATCGTGCCCTGCGTGGTGATGTCCAACACCGTGCACGCCTATATCTCCCAGTCCGACAAGGGAGAACTGGTCATCGGCGCCGGTACCGACCAGTACACCTCCTATTCGCAGACCGGCGGCCTGCACATCCTTGAACACACGCTCGACGCCATCTGCGAGATGTTCCCCATGTTCACGCGCATGAAGATGCTGCGCTCGTGGGGCGGCATCGTCGACGTCACGCCGGATCGTTCGCCGATCCTCGCCAAGACGCCGGTCAAGGGCCTCTACGTGAACTGCGGCTGGGGTACGGGCGGCTTCAAGGCGACGCCGGGCTCGGCCAATGTCTTTGCCCACACCATCGCCCGGGACGAACCTCATCCGATCAATGCGCCCTTTACGCTGGAGCGCTTCCGCACCGGCCGGCTGATCGACGAGGCGGCAGCCGCCGCCGTGGCGCACTGAGGGGAAACCATGCTTCTGATCCATTGCCCTTACTGCGAAGAAGAGCGTCCGGAACTCGAATTCCGCAATGCCGGCGAGGCGCATATCGCGCGCCCGGCCAACATCGTTGCGGAAAGCGACGAGGATTTCGAGAAATTCTTCTTCATCCGCGCCAATACCAAGGGCCTCGTCTACGAGCGCTGGCGGCATGTGCACGGCTGCGCCCGCTTCTTCAATGCGGTGCGTGATTCCGTGTCCGACAAATTCATCATGACCTACAAGGCGGGCGAGCCGAAGCCCAAAAAACTGCCGGGAGCGGGCAAATGAGTGCATCCTTCCGCATCTCCGGCAAGGGTCGCCTGACCCAGGCCAGGACGGCCCGTTTCACCTTCGACGACAAGGCCTATTCCGGTCTCGCCGGCGATACATTGGCGTCGGCGCTTCTAGCCAACGGCGTCCATCTCGTCGGCCGTTCGTTCAAGTATCACCGTCCGCGCGGCATTCTGTCGGCAGGTGCGGAGGAGCCGAATGCTCTGGTCGGCATCCATCGCGATGCCGCACGCAAGACGCCCAATGTGCGCGCGACCGTGCAGGAACTCTATGACGGCCTGACGGCGGTGTCGCAAAACCGCTGGCCCTCGCTTTCCTTCGACGTCGGCGCGGTCAATGATGTTGCCTCGCCGCTGTTTTCCGCCGGTTTCTACTACAAGACCTTCATGTGGCCGAAGGCCGCCTGGAAGAGCCTTTACGAGCCGAAGATCCGCGCCGCCGCCGGCCTTGGTGTTTCGCCCGACCTGCCGGACCCGGACCACTACGCCGCGCGTTTTGCTCATTGCGAGGTGCTGGTGCTGGGGGGAGGAGCCGCCGGCATCGCCGCCGCCCTTGCCGCCGCCGAAACGGGACTTCGCGTCATACTGTGCGACGAACAGGCCGAGCTTGGCGGTGCGCTGCGCTTCGAAAGCGGCTCGACCATTGACGGCCGGAACGGCTGGGATTGGGCCCAGGCCGCCATCGCTAGGCTCGTCGCCATGGACAATGTGCGGGTTCTGCCGCGCACAACCGCCTTCGGTTATTATGCGCAGAACTTCGTCGGGCTGGTCGAACGCGTCAGCGACCACTTGCAGAGCCCCGATCCCGACCTGCCGCGCGAGCGGCTTTGGCAGGTCAGGGCCAAGCGCGTCGTCATTGCCACCGGCGCCATCGAGCGCCATATGGTGTTCGCCGACAACGACCGCCCCGGCGTCATGCTGGCCTCTGCTGCACGCGCCTATCTCAACCATTATGGCGTCGCGGTTGGCCGAAATGTCGGTGTCTACACCGCCAATGACAGCGCCTATGCCGCTGCCATCGACCTGAAGAAGGCGGGCGTCAACGTCGCCGCCATCGTCGATCTGCGCGACAATCCGGCAGGCAGCGTCATCGACGAGGCGCGCGCGCTCGGCATCGAAATCCATGGCGGGCGCGCGGTCGTGCGCGTCGGCGGTAAGCTGCGGGTCAATTCGATGACCGTTCAGCCCAAGAATGGTGGCGGCGAGCGCACCATCCCTGTCGACGCTGTGTTGATGTCTGCCGGCTGGACGCCTTCGGTGCATCTGTTCTCGCAGTCGCGGGGCAAGGTTGCCTTCAACGACGAGGTCAAGCGCTTCCTGCCCGGCACCTATGCGCAGGACTGCATTTCAGCCGGCGCCTGCAACGGCACCGACGGTCTGTCGGCCTGCCTCGACGAAGCCTATGCGGCTGGCGCCAAGGCGGCCAAGGAAGCCGGCGGCAAGGCCGCGAAACCCGCCAAGCCGAAAGTCGAGGCCAGCGAAAGCTGGTCGCGCGGCATGCTGGGTGCTGCCCCCGGTGCTGGCTCCGGCACCACGGTCAAGGCGTTCGTGGATTTCCAGAACGACGTCACGGCCAAGGATATCCGCCAGGCAGTCCATGAAGGCATGCGCTCCATCGAGCACGTCAAGCGTTTCACCACCAACGGCATGGCGACCGACCAGGGCAAAACCTCCAACATGCACGGTCTGGCGATTGCCGCCGACGAACTCGGCAAGCAGATTCCGGAAGTCGGACTGACCACCTTCCGTGCGCCCTATACGCCGGTCACCTTCGGCGCAATCGTCGGCCATGCGCGTGGCAAGCTGTTCGATCCCACCCGCCGCACCACAACCCATGGCTGGGCGGAGCGCAACGGCGCGGTGTTCGAGGATGTCGGCCAGTGGAAGCGCGCCTGGTACTTCCCCAAGGAAGGCGAGGACATTCACGCCTCCGTCAACCGCGAATGCGTCACCGTGCGCAAGGCGGCCGGCCTGTTCGACGCCTCGACCCTCGGCAAGATCGAAGTCGTCGGGCCGGATGCGGCAAAATTCATGGAGCTTCTCTACACCAACCCGTGGGAGAAGCTGGAAGTCGGTCGCTGCCGCTACGGCGTCATGCTGCGCGAGGACGGCTTCATCTATGACGACGGCGTCGTCGGCCGCCTTGCCGCCGACCGCTTCCACGTCACCACGACCACCGGCGGTGCCGCCCGAGTCATGAACCATATGGAGGATTACCTCCAGACCGAGTTTCCTGACCTCAATGTCTGGCTGACCTCCATTTCGGAGCAATGGGCCGTCATTGCCGTGCAGGGGCCTAACTCCCGCAAAATCATCGAGCCGCTGGTCGAAGGCATCGACATGTCGGACGCGGCGATGCCGCATATGTCGGTGCGCGAAGGCAAGATCTGCGGCGTGCCGACGCGCCTGTTCCGCATGTCGTTTTCGGGTGAGCGCGGCTTCGAGGTCAATGTGCCGGCCGACTACGGCGAGGCGGTGTGGGAAGCGCTTTGGGCCGAAGGCCAGAAGCACGGCGCCTGCACCTACGGCACCGAAACCATGCACGTTCTGCGCGCCGAGAAAGGCTACATCATCGTCGGCCAGGACACGGACGGCACGGTCACGCCGAACGATGCCGGTCTCGACTGGGTGGTCGGCAAGAAGAAGACCGACTTCGTCGGTATCCGCGGGCTGAGGCGCCCCGATCTGCTCGCCAGGGGCCGCAAGCAACTGGTCGGCTTGAAGACGAAGGATCCGAACACCGTGCTGGAAGAGGGCGCCCAGATCGTCGCCGATCCCAAGCAGCCGATCCCGATGAAGATGATCGGCCACGTCACGTCGAGCTATTGGTCGGAGAACTGTGGCCGCTCAATCGCACTGGCGCTCGTCGCCGGCGGACGTGGGCGCATGGGCGAAACGCTCTACGTGCCGATGCCGGACCGCACCATCGAGGTCGAGATTACCGGCATGGTGTTCTTCGATGAAAAGGGAGAGCATCTCAATGGCTAAGGCGGCTGTGAAAAAAGCGGCTTCCGCGCAGGCGGTGGCGTCCGTCGAGCGCCGGCCGGCGCTGGCTGGGAACGACGTGTCGGGGCCAAACGTCAAGATCACCGTACTGCCGCCGGCCGAGCGCCTGTCACTGAGGGCGCCCGAGGCGTCGGTTGCCTCGCTGTCGAGAGCGCTTGGGCTGACTTTGCCGCAAAAGCCCAAGACGTCGGCCAGCAAGAATGGCCGCACCGCTCTATGGTTGGGGCCGGACGAATGGTTCATCTTCGATGAGGCCGGCGGCGATCTGCTTGCCGATTGCGCCAAGGCGAAAGCCATGCACTCCGCGGTCGGCGTCTCACACCGCAACGTTGCCTTTGCCGTTTCCGGTCCGGGGGGCGAGGCGACGGTGAGTGCCGGTTGCCCGCAGGACCTGTCGCTCGATGCCTTCCCGGTCGGCGCCTCAACCCGCACCGTGTTCGGCAAGTCCGAAATCCTGCTCTATCGCCCGGCGGCGTACACCTTCCGGGTCGAATGCTGGCGTTCCTTCTCGGACTATGTCTTTACTTTCCTCAAGGACGCAGCACGTGACGCGGCAGTCTGAGCCGGATTTGGGTTTGCCCGGCTGCCACCCTATCTAAGGGGTGATGTTCGGGGAGATTTTAACGATGGCCGTTCAAGCAAAACCAGGTGTCGCCAGGCGCGGCAAGACTTCGGCGGTAAAGTCGCTCGAAAAGGAGCGGAGCGAGGGCATTGCCGAAGACGAACTGGAGGAGGGGCTTGAAGACACCTTTCCGGCCAGCGATCCGGTTTCCGTCACCTCCAGCGCCATTCCTGGCGGACCGGCCAATCCAGGCAAGGCCAAGACCGTGAGAGGCCGCAAGCTGGGACGATAATCCGGCTTCCAAAGCGCTTTTCAAGCAAAACGGGCGGCCATGACATGGCGCGCCCGTCGATCTGCGTCGCTAGTCGAACGCAGGTGATCAGAAGGCAGACGGCATGATCCATGGATTGACGTCGATGCCTACCTTTGGCTTGCCGGCGGATACGGCGGTATTCGGCCTCTCGACCGTTCCAGTCGTCGCGCAATCGAGATTGGTGGTGGTTTGCGTGCAGGCAGGGGCCGGTTTGGCCTTCGACTTCGACGCGGATTGAGCAGCCATTGCGCCGCTCGGCAGGATCAGCAGGGCCGCGAGGGCGAGAGCGGTCTTCTTCACCGTCAATTCTCCATCAGGCTGGTTGATTGTTCGTACGTGTACGCAATACACCTACCCTTACGGAAGGTCGATTTCAAGTAAAATTGTACATGTACGGCTTTTGATCTAGGCACAACCTGAAGTAACGCTCAAAGGCCGCCATTCGCGCAAGCGGGTTGAACGTGGGTGCCGGCAAGCAGGGCGTCTTGCCGCGATCAGCAGGTGGCGGGTTCGTCGCTCAATGGCGCGATGTGTTGGGCGGTCAGGCCTGCGAGGGTGAGATCGTACATGCGTTCTGCGAAGACCTTCGCCTCGCCGAACTGATAGTGAGGAAATGTGATCAGCAAGGCGATCGTGCCGTGCCCCACCGCCCACAGCATGGTGGCGATCGCGCGGGCGTCGCCGCTCAGCTTGCCGGCTTTCACGCACGCCTCGACGCGGCCGATCAGCAGTTCCATAGCCGGATTGCGCTCTTGCGGCTGGCCCGCCTCCAGTTTTTCCGCAGGCGTGACATGTTCGGTCATGGCGACGATGCGGTATTCGTCGGGGTTGCCGAGGCCGAAGGCGGCATATTCGACCATCACGGCGCGCAATGCCTCCAGCGGATCGTCGGACTGGTGTTGCTCGATACGCTGGGCCAGCGCTTCGAACGCGTCTTCGGCCAGGGCGTAGAGGATGTCCTGCTTGTCGGCGAAATAGGAATAGACCGACATCGGCGCGAGGCCGACACGCTGTGCCAATTTTCGGATGGTCAGGGCGTCATAGCCCTCTTCCTGGACGAGCTTGTGGGCTGCGGCGATCAGTTCGGAACGCAAACTCGCCCTGCGCAGCTCACGACGCTGCTTGGCGTTGTGCAACAACAGCTGACCTTTCTCACTCCCGTCCCCGATTCCTATATAAAGCCCGTGGGCGAGGGAGCAAGATGCCGCAAGGGAACATGGTTGACGCGCAACCGCTGCCCGCTACGCCGCTCGGGAAATCAGGCGGGCTGCCGTTGCGGCTCGACAAAGGTCAGCGTCAGCCAGCGTGCGGTGAGCGCCGGCTTCCTGGCGCCTTCGATTTCGACGGTAACGTCATGCGTTACCTGCACCCAGCCGGAGGGGCGGGCCTTGACGTCGGCCAAGACGAAGCGGGCGCGGATGCGCGACCCGGTCTTGACCGGTGCCAGGAAGCGGATCTGGTCGAAGCCTTGATTGACGCCCATCTTGCCGTTTTCCAGGGGCGGCAAAGTCTCGAAGGTCATGGCGGACAACAGCGACAGAAGCAGGAATCCGTGGGCGATGGTGCCGCCGAAAGGCGTTTCGCGCGCCGCGCGTTCCGGGTCGCAATGGATGAACTGGTGATCGTCGGTGGCGTCGGCGAATTGGTCGATCATGGTCTGCGAGACCACCCGCCATGGCGAAACGCCGACTTCCTTGCCGGGGCTGTCCAGTAACTGCTCGAGCGTGATCGGGGTCATTCGGATCGGTTCTCGTCTTGGGTCGCGCCCAGGTCACTGCGACCTGATGCGGCACCAATAGAGGGTTGAGCCCGCCTTGTCATCCGGCGGCGACAGGCCTACGGCCATGCCTTATTCGGCCGGCTCCACATTGGTGTAGGCGGCTTCCTCCAGTTCGCGCTTCAGGCGGGCCTCTTCGTGCGACTTCGGCTGGACGAAACGGCCGAGCAGGAGATAGGCGACCGGCGTCAGGAACAGCGTCGAGATCGCCGCAAGGCCGAGACCCCCGACGATCACCCAGCCCAGCGCAATGCGCGCCTCGGCGCCGGCACCGCTGGCCAGCACCAGCGGCAGGCCGCCAAGCACGGTACAGATCATCGTCATCATCACCGGCCTGAGCCGGATGTTGGATGCTTCTTCGATCGCTTCGCGCACGCCAAGCCCCCGATCACGCAACTGATTGGCGAACTCGACGATGAGGATGCCGTTCTTGGCCATCACGCCGACCAGGAGCACAAGGCCGATCTGGCTGTAGGCGTTGAGGCTGGTGCCGGTCAGGATCATGGCCAGGATGGCGCAGGCCAGCCCCAGCGGCACCGTCGCCATGATGATGATTGCCGAAACGAAGCTCTCGAACTGCGCCGCCAGCACCAGGAGGATGATGACCAGCGCGAAGCCGAAGATGGTGACCATGCCGCTGTTGGTTTCGCCAAGCGTCGCGGCCTCGGCCTGCGGCAGCAGCCGCGCGCCTGCGGGCAGCAGCGGATTGGCGATCTCCTTTACCCGGCTCAGCGCGTCGCCCAGTGCGAAATCGTCGGCGAGGTTGGTGGTGACGGCGACCGAAGGCTGCCTTTGCTCGCGTGTCAGCGTCGGCGGCACCGCCTTCTCGGTCAGCGTGGCGATGGTCGACATCGGCACGTAGCGTCCGTCGCCGGTCTTGAGGAACACGTTCTCCAGATCGGTCGGATCGTTGATCGGATTGGTGGTCGACACCAGCTTCACGCCATAGGCGCGGTCGCCGATATAGACGTCGCCGATGTCGTTGCCGTCCAGCATGGCTTGCAAGGTGTTGGCAAGGCCGGTGATGTCGATGCCGAGATCGGAGGCGCGCTCCCGGTCGATGGCCACGGCAAGCTGCGGCTGGGTCGGGTCGATCGACAGCCGGGGCTGCTGGAAGCGCGGGTCGTTGCGCAATTCGTCGATGATCTTGTTCGCCGCCTCGCTCAAAGCCGTGCGATCGTTGCCGACCAAAGCGAACTGCAGGCCGTTGCCGGCGCCGCGAATGCCGAGGCTGTTCGGCTGCATGGTGAAGACCTGCACGCTTGGCACGGCCGCGGCAAGCGCCCTGATCTCAGCCATGATCTGCTGCTGGGTGCGGCTGCGCTGATCCCACGGCGCCAGCGTCACCACCATGAAGCCGCTGTTGTAGGAACCGCCGTTACCGGCAAACTGGAAGGTGCTTTCGATCTCGCCCGATTTGCGCATCGGCTCCAGGAGCGCTTCGATCTGGCGGATCTGCGAGGCGGTATAGTCGAGGCTCACGCCTTGCGGTGCGTTGATGCGCATCAGCACGACGGAGCGGTCCTCGGTAGGCGTCAATTCCTGGCGGATGGTGCCGAACAGGGCAAAGGCGGTGCCGGCAAACAGAATTGCCGCCAAAACGACCAGCCACGGTGCGTCGAGGCAGGCGCGCAGGCAGCGCCGGTAGAGATTTCCCAGCGCCCTGCCGATCCTGCCGACGATGCCGCGATTGCCGCCGGGATGAAGCGAGGCGCCGGTCAGCATGCGCGATGCCAGCATCGGGCAGAGCGTCAGCGCCACGACGCAGGACAGAAGCACCGCGATGGCGAGCACGAAGCCGAATTCGCGAAACAGGCCGCCGGTCTGGCCGGGCAGAAAGGAGATCGGCACGAACACGGCGACCAGCGTGGCGGTGGTGGCGATGACGGCGAAGAACACTTCCTTGGCGCCGAGCACGGCGGCAGCGCGCGGCCCCAGCCCCTCGTTGCGGCGGCGCACGATGTTTTCCAGCACTACGATGGCGTCGTCCACCACAAGTCCGGTGGCAAGCACCAGCGCCAGCAAGGTCAGGATGTTGATCGAGAAACCGGCAAGATAGATGGCCGCGATGGTCCCGATCATCGCCACCGGCATCGACAGGGCGGGGATCAGCGTCGCGCGCCAGTCGAGCAGGAACACGTAGATGACGATCAGCACGATGGAGATGGCCAGCATCAGCGCGATCTCGACTTCGTGCACGGCGCCGCTGACGAACACCGCGTCGTCGCTGGTCACCTTGATGGTCATGCCTTGCGGAAGATTTTCCTGAATTGAGGCGACGGCTGCCTTCACGCCGTTGGAGATATCCAGCGTGTTGGATTCGGCGGCGCGCACGATGCCGATGCCGATGCCGGCCTTGCCGTCCGAGCGCAACGTGCTCTGGCCGGTGTCGGGGCCCAGCGTCACCGTCGCCACGTCGCCGATATGGGTCGTGCCGTCGATGACGATCTGCTCGAAGGCCTCTGGCGTGTTCACTTCAGCGGTGGTGCGCACGATCAGGTTCTGATCGCTGGTGGTGATCGATCCGGACGGCGAATCGAAGGCGACCGAAGCAAGCACGCGGCGCAGGTCGGCGACGGTGTAGCCAAGGCTGGCCAGTTTGGCCTGGTCGACGTCGATGCGGAATATCTTTTCGCGGTCGCCGTAGATCTGCACGTCGGCCACGCCGGATACCGAAGCCAGCGTATCCTCGATCTGGTCTTCCACGATGGTCGTCATGTCTTCGACCGACATGGTGTCCGAAGTCACGGCAAGGCGTATCACCGCATCGGCATTGGCGTCGGCCTTGACGATGCGGGGCGCATCCGCCTCGTCCGGTATCTGGCTGGTGATGCGCCCGACCGCGTCGCGCACGTCGGAAGCCGCAACGTTCAGGTCCACGCCGTCGTTGAATTCGACGGTCACGCGGCTGGAGCCGTAAGAGGATCGCGACGATATCGACTTGACGCCGGAAACGCGGGCGACGACGCCCTCGATCACATCGGTCAGTTCCCGGTCCACGGTTTCGGCGGCGGCGCCCGAGAAGTTGGTGCTGACCGAAATCACCGCCCGGTCCACGTCCGGCAGTTCGCGCACCTCCACGCCGTAGAAGGCGGCGAGGCCGGCAACGGCGATCAGCGTATTGATGACGAAGGCCATGACGGGACGGCGGATGAACAGCGCTGTCAGGCCGGTTTCGCCGTTTTGGGTTTCGTTCTTCATCGTGGCATCCCGCTCACGAGCCGCCGGCTTCGGCAGCTTGCGGTTCGCCGCTCGCCGCAATGCTCACGCCGCTGCCTTCACGAACGCTTTGCACGCCCTCGGTCACGACGATGGCGCCGGCCTTGACCGGGCCGTCTACGAGGACGTTTTCAGTATTGCGCTGGATGATGCGTACGGGAACGCGCTTGGCCTTGCCGCCCTCCACCGTCCAGATGAAGGCGCCGTCGGTGCCCCACTGCACCGCCAGCGGGCTTACGGCAGGATAGGTGTTGCCGGCAAATTGCATGCCGATCTGGAAGGCCATGCCGGCGCGCAACGAATCGGAGGGGTTGTCGATCGTCGCCTGCACCCACAGCGTGCGGCTCTTCTCGTCGATCCTGTTGTCGATCGCCGAAACCGCACCGTCATAGCGGTTGTCGGGGTTGGCCAGCGGTGTCGCGGTGATCGGTGCGCCGATATTGATTGCCGGGGCGAAGCGCTCCGGCACGTAGAAATCAACCAGGATGCTCGAGCGGTCGTCGATGGTGGCGATGGACGACTGGCTGGTGACGTAATTGCCGGCTTCGATCGGCAAGATGCCGACGATACCGGAAATGGGCGAGGTGATGGAGCGGCGTTCGAGCGCCACCTCGGCGTCATGCAGGGACAATTCGGCGTTGCGCTGCGCCAGTTCGGCATCCGTCAACTGCACCTGCGTCGCCGCGTTCGAGGCCCGCAACTGGCGCATGCGCTCGGCCTTGGCAACAGCATCGTCGCGCTCGGCGCGGGCGCGTTCGACGGCGATTTCCTCGGTCGCCGAATCGAGCTTGGCGATAATCTGGTCCTTCGCGACATGCGCGCCGGACTGGACAAGAACCTCCGTCAGCCGGCCGGAGCCGTAGGGGGTTACGCCGACGGTCGCCTTGGCGCGGCCGGTGCCGATTGCCTGCAGCCTGTCGTTGATGGTGGCGGCCGTTGCCGGGGCCGTGACGACGATGACCTTCTGGTGCTCGCCTGCGCCCTGCGCGTTGCGCCGGATCGAACCGGTCTCCGTCGCCGGCGTCGAGGCATGCGCCCATTCGATGCCCCAGCGCGCGAGCACTTCCGGCGCGCCCGGAAAAAAGCGAACCCAGGCGGCGGCGGCCGCGACAAGGATCACGAGGGCCAAAACTAGCTGCTTCCAGGCGGTCATCGGAGCTCCGGTATGCAATCTGATATTGCGCCTGCCGGCTTCACAGCGCCGGGATAGCTGGGCACATTATACCGAGAATTTGCAAGGAATGCTCGATATGGAGCCCTTATGCCAAGTGTCTGGTCCCAAAGCACATTAAATCTGCGTAACGTTCGCGTGGTTAGCGCAGCTCTTCCATCTCGCGGATGCGGCGTGCGCCTTCCGTATCGAGTTGGCGCGTAACCGCGTCGATCAGCGTTTCGGCGATGACGAAGAGCGAAGCCGAAGAGTCCCAGGCCGAGGGCATGGCCGTGCGGCCGGCGACGACATGCCTGGCAAAGCGGGCGATCGGCGACAGCCACTGATCGGTGACCAACACGATCTGGACTCCGCGGTGATGGGCCTTTTCCGCAAAGCGGACCAGGCTTTCCTGGTAGCGGCGGATGTCGAAGATCAAAAGCACGTCATGCTTGCCCATGTCGATCAGCCGGTCGCGCCAGATGCTTTCCTGCCCGGAGAGGTGAAAGACGTTGGGGCGGATGATCGCCATGTGGGCCGCCATGTAGCGGGCCAGCGGATCGGTGAAGCGTCCGCCGATCAGGTACATGTGGCCGCGCCGGTCCGAAAGCTTGGCGGCGATGCCGGCCAGCTGGCGGTCGGAAATGTGCCGGAACGTTTCGCGCAGATTGTCGAGCGTCGCTTCCAGTGTCGGCGACACGATGCCGTCGCCGGATGCGGCCGGAGCAAACGTGCGCGAGGCCGGCGACTGCAGTTGCGCGGCAAGCTCGTCCTGAAGCGCCGACTGGAATTCGGGGTAGTTGTGGAAACCGAGTCGGGCGACGAAGCGCAGGATCGTCGGCGACGATACACCCGCCTGCTGCGAGAAATCGGCGACCGTCTTCAGCCCGATCAGCGGATAATTGGCGATCAGCGTCTGGGCGGCCCGGCGCTCGCTGGCGGGTAGGGTGTCTATGCGTTCGGAGATCAGCTCGGCGATGCTGGAGGCCATCTTATCCTCATTCCGCAGGCGAAGGGCCGCAAACCGGCCCGCTGCTCACAAAACACGTTTGACAAACTCGAACAATGTGTATGAAATCATCCACGTTGGCGCAACCAAGTAAAATCCGTAACATATGATACGGCGCCTAGGGGAGATTTTTTGGCTATGGGGAGACAGCCAGACAGCCTTGTTCCGGCCGGGACGGTCAAGGTGACGAATCCGGGCGGATCGAGTCCGTATCTGTTCACCTGCGACCATGCCTCCAATTTCATTCCCGCCGAATTCGGTACGCTTGGTCTGGCTTCAAGCGAACTCACCCGCCACATCGCCTGGGACCCCGGCGCGCTTCCCGTGGCAAGGCTCATGGCGCAGGCGCTTGACGCCACGCTCATCGAAACCTGCGTTTCGCGCCTTGTCATCGACTGCAACCGTCCGCTCGATGCGCCGAACCTGATTTCGGAAGTCAGCGAGACCACCGCCATTCCGGGCAATGCCGAACTCACACAGGCGCAGCGCCAGGCCCGCATCGATCTGGCCTGGCTGCCGTTCCACGAGACCATCGAGCGTACGATCGAGGAGCGCAGCGCGGCCGGCCGCGAGACGCGCCTCGTGTCGGTCCATTCCTACACGCCCGTCTACCTCGGCAAGGCGCGGCCTTGGCATATCGGCATCATCCATGACGAGGACGAACGCATCGCGGTCCCGCTTCTGCGGGCGCTGAACGGCGTCGCCGGCATCGTCGTCGGCGACAACGAGCCGTACTCACCGGCCGATCTGGTGTATTTCACGCTGGAGCGCCACGCACGTTCGCGCGGGCTTGCCTGCGCCATGATCGAAATCCGCAACGACGAGATTTCGACCGGTGCGGGACAGCGCAAATGGGCGCAACTGCTGGGAACCATGCTGGGCGCCATTACTGTTTCCGCAGAGAATACGGCTCCCGTTGTTTCTGAAAAGTCGGTCGCACCGCACATTGGCGATGCCGCCGGCAATGTGAAGAGTTTCCTTCGACCAACCCGTTGACTCGGCAAGAAAGACCCGAATGGCAAAGCTCTTCGTCAGATATGTCGACGCCCTCAACTATCGAGTTGGGCGGGTCGCCATGTACCTGTTCTTCGTCATGGGCGCGATTTTGCTCGCCTCCACGGTTTCACGTCTCGTTCTTGGCATTCCCATCAACTGGGCGCTGGAAATGTCGCAGTTCCTGCTCTCGGCCTATTATCTTCTTGGCGGGGCCTACACCCTTCAACTCGACCAGCATGTGCGCATGGATCTGTTCTATGGCCGGCTGTCGGCGCGAAAGCGGGCTGTCACCGACGCCTTTACCATCCTGTTCGTGATCTTTTACCTGGTAGTGCTGTTCGGCGGCGCCCTGTCGAGTACGAACTATGCGATCGTCTACGGTCAAAAGAATTATTCGGCCTGGGGGCCGCCATTGTGGCCGATCAAGGTCGTGATGACGGTGGGCATCTTCCTGATGCTTTTGCAACTCATCTCGACATTCATCAAAGATGTCGCCATCGCACGCGGAAAGCCGATCGCATGAGCTCGGAACTCATTACCCTTTTCATGTTCGGCACCATGATGGTGCTGCTGTTTACCGGCCAGCGCGTCTTCGGTGTCATCGGCTTCGTCGGCTCTGCCGCGGCCTTGTGGCTGTGGGGGCAGGGCTCGTTCGAAATGCCGTTCAACGCCTCGTTCCAGGTGCTGAACTGGTATCCGCTGATCACCGTGCCGTTCTTCGTGTTCATGGGCTACATGCTTTCGGAATCGGGCATCGCTTCGGGCCTGTACCGCATGTTCCATGTGTGGTTCGGGCCGGTGCGCGGCGGTCTGGCGCTCGGCACTATCGGGTTGATGGTTCTGGTCGCGGCGCTCAACGGCCTTTCGGTCGCCGGCATGGCGATCGGCGCGACGATCGCGCTGCCGCAGCTGCTGCGCCACGGCTACGACAAGGTCATGGTGACGGGCGTTATCCAGGCAGGGTCGTCGCTGGGCATCCTGATCCCGCCCAGCGTGGTGCTGGTGCTTTATTCCATGATCGCGCGCCAGCCGGTGCTCGATCTGTGGCTGGCGGGCGTCGGCCCCGGCCTTTTGATGGCGGTCGTCTTTGCGGGCTACGTCTATATCCGGTGCCTGTTGCAGCCCGACGTTGGGCCGGCGCTGCCTGCGGAAGAGCGCGCCCAGATCACGCGGGCCGAAAAATACAAGCTTCTGCGTGAAGGGCTGCTGCCGCTCGCCATCTTCTTCATCATGATGGGCCTGTTCATGACGGGTACGACGAGCCTGGTCGAAAGCTCCGCCGTGGGAGCGGGCCTTGCTACGCTGGCCGCGTGGTGGGGTGGCAATCTCAACCGCAAGGTCTTCGAGGATTCGACGCGCAACACGCTGGCCATCAGCTGCATGTTCATGTGGATCATTCTCGGCGCGCTGTGCTTCAGCGCGGTCTATGACGGTCTGGGCGCGGTCAAGGCGGTCAAGACGCTGATGCTCGACACCTGGGATTTCCAGCCCTGGACGATCCTCTGCCTGATGCTGCTTTCGTTCATCATCATGGGCATGTTCCTGGACGACACCGCGATGCTGGTCATCGTCGCGCCGCTCTATATTCCGCTGGTCGTCAGCCTCGGCTTCAACGCGATCTGGTTCGGCATCCTCTACACGATCACCTGCCAGATCGCGTATATAACGCCGCCGTTCGGGTACAATCTATTTCTCATGCGGGCCATGGCTCCGCCTGAAATTTCGCTGATGGACATCTATCGGTCGATCGTGCCGTTCTTCTTCCTGATGGTATTGTCGCTGATCATCATAATGATCTTTCCGCAGATCGCGCTGTGGCTGCCGCATGTCATTACAGGCCGCTAGCGGTGGGGGAATGTGAATGGACCAGGTGAAAGGGGAGCGATGCAGAGTTTTCGAAAGTCCGACCAGACCACTTGCCGGCGCCTTTGCCGGGGGTGACAACTTAACGTTGATGATGATGGGAGAGTTGTGAAATGACGATAAAAGAAAAGATGAACAAGCGCGATTTCCTGCGCAAATCCATCCTGACGGGAGCCGGCGCAGTCGGTGCGACCACCTTGGCCGCGCCCTACGTGAAGGCGCAGGCGCCGATCAAGTGGCGCCTCCAGACCTATGCCGGCCCGGCGCTGGCCGAGCATGTGTGCAAGACCGGTGTGGATGCCTTCAACAAGGCCGCGCATGGCGAGATGGAAATCGAGATGTACACGGCCGACCAGCTCGTGCCGCAGGGCGAGTTGTTCCGCGCCGTGCAGGCGGGCACCCTCGACGCAGCACAAAGCGACGACGATTCGGCTGCGGCTCCGGTCGATGTGCGCGTGTTCGGGGCCTATTTCCCGCTCGCTTCTCGCTATTCGCTCGACGTGCCGGCGCTTTGGCACTGGCATGGACTCAAGGAAGTCTGGGAAGAGGCCTATGCGGAGATCCCCGGCGTCACCTGGCTTTCGACCGGCGCGTGGGATCCGTGCAACTTCGGCACCACCAAGCCGATCAAGTCGATCGAGGATTTGAAGGGCCTGCGCGTCTACACCTTCCCGACGGGTGGCCAGTTCCTGTCGAAGTTCGGCGTGGTGCCGGTGTCGTTGCCCTACGAGGACGTGGCGCCTGCGATGCAGACCGGCGAACTGGATGGTGTGTGCTGGTGCGGTATCACCGAAATGCACACCGTCGGCTGGGCCGATGTGTTGAAATACTTCCTCACCAACCCGCTGTCGGGCGCCTGGGCCGGTTCCTACTTCGTCAACACCGACAAGTGGAAGGCAGTGCCGGAGCATCTCCAGCAACTGTTCATGATGTCCATCGACACCTCGCACTACTACCGCCAGCATTGGTACTGGGCAGGCGAGGCCAAGTACCGCAACGAAGGCAAGCTGGAACTCACGACGATTCCTGAATCCGAGTGGAAGCAGGTCGAAACCGAGGCCGTCAAGTTCTGGGACGAGGTGGCCAGCCAGAGCCCGCGCTCCGCGAAGGTGGTCGAGATCATCAAGAAGTACAACGAGTCGATGGTCAAAGCCGGCGCGCCGTATCGTTACAGCTGAGTCGGTTCTGGATTGAAAGTACAAGCCGGCCGCTTCGGCGGCCGGCTCTCGTGTTGAAACCCGATGCGTCAAGGGTGGCGTTGGAGCGGAAAAAGAATGGCCGGAAATCTTTCATTCGATCAGTTGAAGAAGCTGGTGGCGTCAGGCGACATCGACACGGTGCTGACGGCTGCCGTGGACATGCAGGGCCGGTTGATCGGCAAGCGATTCCTGGCCCAGTTCTTCGTCGAGTCCGCACATGACGAGACGCATGGCTGCAACTATCTTCTGGCCGACGACATCGATATGGAGCCGGTTCCGGGCTACAAGGCGGCAAGCTGGTCGAAAGGCTATGGCGACTTCGTCATGAAGCCGGACCTTGCCACCATCCGCCTCGTTCCTTGGCTGGAAAAAACCGCGCTGGTGCTGTGCGACCTGCTTGACCATCATACCCACGACGACCTGCCGCATTCGCCGCGCGGCATCCTGAAGAAGCAGATCAAGCGCCTGACCGACCGCGGCTACATGGGCTATTTCGCCTCCGAGCTGGAATTCTACCTGTTCTCCGAAACCTACAAATCGGCGCGCGCCAAGCACTGGCAGGACCTCGATACGGCTTCGCCGCATATTGGCGACTATCTGATCGGCATCACCACCAAGGAAGAAGGTTACATGCGCCGGCTGCGCAACGACATGAATGCGGCCGGAATTCCGATCGAGAACTCCAAGGGCGAGTGGGGGCCGGGGCAGGAGGAGATCAACGTGCGCTATGCCGAGGCGCTCGAAATGGCCGACCGCCACGTCTTCCTCAAGAACGGCGCCAAGGAGATCGCCGACATCGAGGGCAAGGCGGTTTCCTTCATGGCCAAGTACAATTACGGCCTCGCCGGAAATTCCAGCCACATCCACAATTCACTGTGGAGCGCCGACGGCAAGACGCCGCTATTCTTCGACAAACAAGCACCGTGGACGTTGTCGGAACTCGGCCAGCAATGGTCGGCAGGGCAGCTCAAATACGCCAGGGAATACACGCTGCTTTTGGCGCCCTACATCAATTCGTACAAGCGATTCCAGTCCGGCACTTTCGCACCGACCAAGATCATGTGGTCGGAAGACAATCGCACCGCCGGCTTCCGGCTGTGCGGCGAAGGCACCAAGGGCATCCGCATGGAGTGCCGCATCGGCGGTGCCGACCTCAATCCCTATCTCGCCTTCGCGGGTCTGATCGCGGCGGGGCTCGCCGGCATTGACGAGAAGCTGGAACTGCAAAAGCCGTTCGTCGGCGACGCCTACCAGGCATCGCGGCTGCAGGACGTCCCGAAAACGCTGCGCGATGCCACCGAAGCCATGGCAAAGTCGAAAATGCTGAAAGAGGCTTTCGGCGAGGACGTTGTCGAGCACTACGTGCATACGGCGCGCTGGGAACAACTCGAATACGACCGCCGCATCACCGATTGGGAACTGCATCGCGGTTTCGAGCGGTACTGATTGATCAACGACAATGGGCAGCAACGCCTCCCGCGCTGCCCGCAAACTCTGACTGAAGGACAAGGACGATGACCGAAACGGTCAAGCTCAAATCTCCCATCGACGGCTCGATCTATGTCGAGCGGCCAGTCGCAACGGACCAGGCCATCAATGCCGCAGTCGAGCGCGCGCGCGCCGCACAGGTCGCCTGGGCGCAGACCTCGATCGCCGAGCGCGGCAAGTACATGCTGGCCATGCTGGAAGCATTGGTCGCCATGACCGACGAGATCGTGCCGGAGATCGCCTGGCAGATGGGGCGTCCGGTGCGCTATGGCGGCGAATTCGGCGGCGTCAAGGAACGCGTCGGCTATATGGTCGAGATTGCCGAACAGGCTTTGAAGCCGGTGCTGGCGTCCAATCCGAAGGATGGTTTCCGCCGCTATGTGAGGAAGGACCCGCTTGGCGTCGTCATGGTCATCGCGCCGTGGAACTATCCCTATTTGACCGCCGTCAACACCATCGTTCCGGCGCTGATGGCCGGCTCGACGGTGATCCTGAAACATGCGGCGCAGACGTTGCTTGTCGGCGAGCGTTTTGCCCAGGCCTTCGACAAGGCCGGGCTGCCGAAGCATGTGTTCCAGAACCTCGTTCTCAACCACGCCCAGACCGAGAAACTGCTTGGCTCGGGCAAGATCGACCACGTCAATTTCACCGGTTCTGTCGGTGGCGGCCGCGCCATCGAGAAGGCTGCGGCGGGCACCTTCATGACGCTTGGGCTCGAACTTGGCGGCAAGGATCCGGCCTATGTGCTGCCCGATGCCAGGCTCGACCATGCGGTAGCCAATCTGGTCGACGGCGCCTTCTTCAATTCCGGCCAGTGCTGCTGCGGCATCGAGCGTGTCTATGTGCACGAGAAGGTCTATGACGAATTCGTAGAGGGCTTCATTGCCGAGACAAAGAACTATGTCGTCGGCAATCCGCTCGAACAGGCGACCACGATGGGACCGATGGCGCAGGCGCGCTTTGCCGACCTGATCCGCGAGCAGAAGGCCGAAGCGCTGCGCAAGGGCGCCACGGCACACGTCAACATGAAGGTCGATCAGGACAAGGCCGGTTCGCCCTATCTCGCACCGGAAGTCCTGACCAATGTCGATCACCAGATGAGCGTCATGCGCGAGGAAAGTTTTGGCCCGATCGTCGGCATCATGAAGGTGCGCAATGACGAGGAGGCCATCGCCTTGATGAACGACAGCCCCTACGGGCTGACGGCCTCGCTCTGGACCAGCGATACCGATCGTGCCGTCGCCATCGGTGACCGCGTCGAAACCGGCACCGTGTTCATGAACCGCTGCGACTATCTCGATCCGGCGCTGGTGTGGACCGGGGTCAAGGACACCGGCAAGGGCGCCGCCCTTTCGGCCATCGGCTACGACAACCTGACAAGGCCGAAATCCTATCACCTGCGCGAAACGATCTGATTTTCGAAAGAACAAGACATGTCCAAGCTCGTCTCCAAATGGAATTACCCCACCACCGTTCGCTTCGGCGCCGGCCGCATCAAGGAACTGCCGGAGGTGCTTGCCGCCACCGGCATCAAGCGGCCTTTGTTCGTCACCGATCCGGGCCTGGCCAAGCTGCCGGTCGTCGCCTCGACGCTGAAGATCCTCGACGACGCCAAGGTGCCTTACGGAGTCTTCTCCGACGTCAAGCCGAACCCGGTCGAGTCGAACCTCACCGCGGGCATCGTCGTCTTCAAGAAAGGCAAGCATGACGGCGTCATCGCCTTCGGCGGCGGCTCGGCGCTCGATCTCGGCAAACTGATCGCATTCCAGGCCGGCCAAACCCGCCCGGTCTGGGACTTCGAAGACGTCGGCGACTGGTGGACGCGCGCCAATGCCGACGTGATCGCGCCGATCATCGCGGTGCCCACCACTGCCGGCACCGGCTCGGAAGTCGGCCGCGCCGGCGTCATCACCAATGAAGAGACCCACACCAAGAAGGTCATCTTCCATCCGAAGCTGCTGCCGGAAATCGTCATCGCCGACCCCGAATTGTCGGTCGGCATGCCGGGCTTCATCACCGCCGGCACCGGCATGGATGCGCTCGCCCACTGCCTCGAAGCCTATTGCGCGCCCGGCTATCATCCGATGGCCGACGGCATCGCGGTGGAAGGCATCCGGCTGGTGTTCGAGAACCTGCCCAAGGCCTTCGCCAACGGCAAGGATCTGACCGCGCGCGCCAACATGATGGCCGCCGCCGCCATGGGCGCCACCGCCTTCCAGAAGGGGCTCGGCGCCATCCATTCGCTGTCGCATCCGATCGGCGCGCTCTACGACACCCACCACGGCATGACCAATGCCGTGTTCATGCCTTACGTCATCGCCTTCAACCGTGACGCCATCGAGGAGCGCATCGTTCGCCTTGCCGCCTATTGCGGCATCAAGGGCGGCTTCGACGGTTTCGCCAAGGCCATCATCAAGCTCAGGAAGGAACTCAAGGTTCCGCATGCGCTGCCGGGCCTCATCAAGGGGCTCGACATGGACAAGAAGCGCAAGGGCCTGATCGCCGACATGGCCGTTGTCGATCCAACCGCCGGCGGCAACCCCGTCAAGCTGACCAAGAAGGCGGCGCTTGGCCTGCTCGAAAACGCCATCGAAGGCACGATCTGACCACCGGCAGGTAACCCGAAAGTGAACAAAAGGGTTAGGCAGGAAGCCAAATAATTAGCCGGAAAAACAAGCTCTGGCTAATTGCTTCAATCGCTTAAAAAGAGTTAGATTTTCGTACTGCGGCGGGTTGGCTTCATTTGGGTTTCATCTAACCGTCACATGAACCCGATACCGCGTCGCAGGCGTCTTACGGCGTCAGTTCAACGGAGAGAACCCAATGTTCAAGTTTACGGGAAAGGTACTTTCCCTTACGGCGGCCACCCTCATGGTGACCTCTGCCATTTCGTCCGCCCAGTCGATGGACGAACTGGTTGCCGCCGCCAAGGCGGAAGGTCAGCTCACGACCATCGCCTTGCCGCATGATTGGTGCGGCTATGGTGCAGTCATCGATGCCTTCAAGCAGAAGTATCCGGAAATCACCGTCAATGAACTCAATCCCGACGCTGGCTCCGGCGACGAGATCGAGGCGATCAAGGCCAACAAGGACAACAAGGGTCCGCAGGCGCCCGACGTCATCGACGTCGGTCTCTCCTATGGCCCGCAGGCCAAGGCAGATGGCCTGATCCAGCCCTACAAGGTGTCGACCTGGGATTCGATCCCCGACAGTGCCAAGGATGCCGAGGGCTACTGGTACGGCGATTACTACGGCGTTCTCGCTTTCGAGGTGAACAAGGACCTCGTCAAGGAAGCGCCGAAGGACTGGGCGGACCTGTTGAAGCCCGAATATGCAAACTCGATCGCACTGGCGGGTGATCCGCGTGCTTCGAACCAGGCCATCCAGGGCGTCTACGCCGCCGGCCTGTCGAAGGGCGCTGCCGCTGGCGAGGCTGCCGGCACTTCCGGGCTCGAGTTCTTCAAGGAACTCAACGCCAAGGGCAACTTCGTGCCGGTCATCGGCAAGTCGGCAACGCTTGCCCAGGGCCAGACTCCGATCCTGATCACCTGGGACTACAACGCCCTTGCGGGTCGCGATACGCTGAACGGCAATCCGCCGATCGACGTCGTCGTTCCTGCCACTGGCGTTGTCGCGGGCGTCTACATCCAGGCCATCAGCGCCTATGCGCCGCATCCCAATGCAGCCAAGCTGTGGATGGAGCATCTCTACTCCGACGACGGCCAACTCGGCTGGCTGAAGGGTTATTGCCACCCGATCCGCTTCAACGATCTGGCCAAGAACGGCAAGATTCCGCAGGAGTTGCTCGACAAGATGCCGCCGGCCGCTGCCTATGAACAGGCCGTGTTCCCGACGCTCGACGAACAGGCCGCTTCCAAGGAAGCGATCACCAAGAACTGGGATACGGTGGTCGGCGCCAACGTCCAGTAATTGACCACATAATCCGGGCGGCTTGACGGCCGCCCGGCCTCTCAAACGGTAGCCGGCGCATGAGCGATCTCAGCCTTACCAATCCGGCGGTTGCCGGCAAGACGGCTCCTCCAGCCGGGGCCCGCGGTTTCAGGCTGCCGACCCAATGGCTCGGCGTGGCGCCGTTCTTCATTTTCGCGCTGATGTTCCTGATCTTGCCGACAGGCTATCTGATCGTCGGCGCCTTCCAGAACGATGCCGGCGAATACACGCTGGAAAACATCGTCGCGCTGTCGCAGCCGTCCATCCTCGCCGCCTACTGGATATCGATAAAGGTCAGCCTCGCCTCGGCCCTGATCGGTGCCTTTGCCGGGTTGGCCATCGCCATTGCCATCGTGCGCGGGGGCCTGCCCAATTGGGTGCGCGCCACCACCCTCACCTTTTCCGGTGTCGCCTCGAATTTCGCCGGCGTTCCGCTGGCTTTCGCCTTCCTCGCCACGTTGGGCCGCCTCGGCCTCGTCACCGTCATCCTCAACACCGTGTTTGGCGTCAACCTTTATGCCCACGGCTTCAACATACTGTCGTTCTGGGGCCTGACGCTGACCTATATCTACTTCCAGATCCCGCTGATGGTGGTCATCATCACGCCGGCCATCGACGGCATCAAGCGCGAATGGGGTGAAGCCGCCGCCACGCTCGGCGCAACCCAGTCGCAATATTGGCGCATGGTCGTCATCCCGGTGCTGTGGCCGAGTTTCCTCGGCACGGTCATCTTGTTGTTCGCCAACGCCTTCGGCGCCATCGCCACCGCCTATGCGCTCACCGGTTCGTCGCTCAACATCGTGCCGATCCTGCTCTATGCGCAGATCCGCGGCGACGTCCTGCACAACCCGCATCTGGGTTACGCGCTGGCCTTCGGCATGATCTTCATCACGGGCCTCGCCAACATCTTCTACATCTGGTTCCGGACCCGTAGCGAAAGGTGGCTCACATGAAGTCGGGACGCTTCTGGGCCTGGGTCACCTTCATCCTGGGCGCCGCCTATTTCTTCATCCCGCTCATCGCGACCGTGGAATTCTCCATGCGCATGCGGCGCGGCACCTATTCCTTCGACGCCTACAAAGTCGTGCTTGGCGACGACCGCTTTCAGGCGACGTTCGGCTATTCCGTCATCGTGGCCGTGTTCACCATTCTGCTCGGCGTGCTGATCGTGGTGCCCACCGCCTACTGGATCAGGCTGCGCATGCCGCATCTGCGGCCGGTCGTCGAGTTCATCACGCTGTTGCCGCTGATCATTCCGGCCATCGTCATCGTGTTCGGCTATATCCGCATGTATGGCTCCAACTCGCCCTTGCCCTTCCTTGGTTCGACGCGAGGGACCGACGCCTTGCTCATCATCGGCTACGCCATGCTGGCGCTGCCCTTAATGTATCGTGCCGTCGATACCGGGCTCAGAACCATAGACGTGCGCACGCTGACCGAAGCGGCGCAAATCCTCGGCGCCGGCTGGGCGACCATCATCGGCCGCATCATCCTGCCCAATGTCCTGATCGCGGTTCTGTCCGGCGCTTTCCTCACCTTCGCCATCGTCATCGGCGAATTCACCATGGCAAGCCTGCTCAACCGGCCGGCGTTCGGCCCTTATTTGCAGAACATCGGTGCCAACCGGGCCTACGAGCCGGCGGCGCTCGCCATCATCGCCTTTGCCATAACCTGGGGCTGCATGTCGGTCATCCAGGTGTTGTCGCGCTTCGCCCCAAAATCGGCTAACCATCGGAACTGACCTGGAGATACTGACCCATGGCCGATCCATTTCTCAGCATCCAGAGCGTCAACAAGGCGTTCGGCCAGACCACGGTGGTGGAAAACTTCAACCTCGAGGTCGAAAGAGGCGAGTTCGTCTCGTTCCTCGGGCCGTCCGGCTGCGGCAAGACCACCGTGTTGCGCATGGTGGCCGGCTTCGAGGAGCCGACCGGCGGCCGCATCTTCGTCGGTGGCAAGGACATCACCTTTCTCAAGCCGAACCAGCGCAATGTCGGCATGGTATTCCAGGCCTATGCGTTGTTTCCCAACCTGACGGTGGCGCAAAACATCGGCTTCGGCCTCAAGGTCGCCGGCGTTCCGAAAGCAGAGGCCGATGCGCGCGTTGCCGAAATGCTGGAGATGATCAAGTTGCCGCAGTTCGGCGACCGTTACCCCTATCAGCTCTCCGGCGGCCAGCAGCAGCGCATTGCGCTCGCCCGCGCTTTGGCGCCGAAGCCGAAGCTGCTTCTGCTCGACGAGCCGTTGTCGGCACTCGACGCCAAGGTGCGCGTGTCGCTGCGCGAGGAGATTCGCGCCATCCAGAAGCGACTCGGCATCACCACCATCTTCGTCACCCATGACCAGGAAGAGGCACTGTCGATCTCCGACCGCATCGCGGTCATGTATAGCGGCAAGGCCGAGCAGGTCGGCACGCCGTTCGAGATCTACAACCGGCCGGCCACCAAGTTCGTCGCCAATTTCGTCGGCACGCTGAACGTGCTTGAAGGCACCGTCAGTGACGCCGGTGCGGGCAAGGTCAGGGTCAATAGCGAAGAGATCGCGCTGAAGGGCAAGCTCAACGGTTCGAAGACCGGGGACACGCTCTCCCTGGCGCTCAGGCCCGAAGCCATTTCGCTGGGACGCCGGCCCGGGAACGACGCCAGCCTGTCCGGGGAAATATCGGACGTTCATTTCCTCGGCTCAGTCATTCGGGTTCGGGTTGGCGTCGGCGAAAACAGCATTTCGCTCGACACTTTCAACAGCCCCACGACACCGCCCCCGGCGGTCGGCGAAAAGGCCGAAATCAGCTTCTCATCCGGCGACGTTCTGGTCCTGCATTAGAGCCTTTCATGGCTACATGGATCATTCTGTTTCTCGGGCGCCGCCCGGAAACCCGAAGGGTGGGCCGGATTGGGCAAAATCCGTCGGCCTTCGTCTCGACCGCAGCACCAGTGCCGCGTCAGAAAAACCCTGCTTAGGTCAATCCGGTTTCCGGCGCAGTACGCTGAACTGGAACGCCTGCCTCGATCCCCATGGCGTCGTGTGGACATGGCGGCGGGAGCCAACGGGTTCAAATGCAGCACCGATCGTTTCAGCAAGCGCTTGCGGATCGTAGCGCATCACGGACAGGCCGCTGCAACGCTCGGGTCCGTCCGGCGCAAATGTGGCGATTATGGCGTGGCCGCCCGGCGCGAGCGCCGACCGGAGTTTGTCGATATAGGCTTCCCGATCGGCAGGTTCGGTCAGGAAGTGAAAAGCGGCACGGTCGTGCCAGACGTCATAGCTGCGCACCGGCATCCAGCGCGTCACATCGCTGACGATCCAATCGACCTGCGCTGCGCTTTTGCCGAGACGCGCCTGAGCCGTTTCGATGGCGGCCTGCGATATGTCCAGCACGGCGACCGATTTCCAACCCTCCAGCAATAGTGCATCGACGAGGCGCGAAGCCCCGCCACCGATATCGATCAGCGAAGATGTCCGTCCGGCCCCGGTCTGCGCAATCAGTTCCAGCGACAGCTCCGGTGTTTCCTCGAACCAACTGACGCCCGTTTCACCCTTGGCGAGGTATGCCGAATTCCAGTGCCGTTCTCGTTCATCCGTCACTGCGGCACTGTTACTATCCGGTGTAGAAGGCATGGCGGCACCCTTGCCAGAATGGCCCTGTCGTCAGTTTAACGCCTGCGGGTGATTTAAGACAGATTTTAAAACCGGCGTGCTGCAAAGTCTGGCCCGCTCTCGATTGGTTGAAGGCGTAGTGTAGCGCTGATCTTGCGGCCTGCCGCCGTTCGCAAACCGAAGCGCAACCTCTCCGCTTCGTCATCCCGGAATTCTCTTTCGAGCGGAGCGGGATGGCAATGTCCGGGATCCATTCCGTGACGAAGCGGCAGCCTATCTACGGTGCGGAATGGGGATCAAACAGCCCGGTAACTTCGCCAAGCCATTGATTGCGCTTGCTATCGCAAGAACATTCATCCACGCCCTCTCAATCCCTTCCATACTCCGCCCATCGCTTCTGCGGGAAACTCGGTGCGCACCGGGTATCGAGGGGAAGTGTGCGGCTGGGTGATGAGCCCCCAAGTCCGGGCCTCGACTGGGCCAGCGGGCCGCATTGAAGCGGCAGCGCCCCCCGGTGAGGCAAGACCACCGGACGGGCGGCCGCAAGGTCGCATTACTTACTAAACGAGCGTCCGAACGGCCGCCCGTCTTCCCGACCTTTCGCGCAACAAGCAGAGGTCAGTTCTTTGACAATGGCCAGACGGCAAAGCCGGGCGTGGCAACCATACAGCACGAACTCCGACAGCCGTCTGGTCATCCGGGGTCCCCGCCAGCGACGAGCGTAGCGAGCGAGCTTAAGAGCAATTCCAGGAAAAGTGGGAATCGGTTTTCCGTTCGGAATTGCGAAACCAAAAAACCAGCGGGGCAAAGACGCTCAGACGGCAATGCCGGGCGTGGCGATGATGAAACGCGCCCGTCAATAACGGCGCCGGGCGGGCCCGCTTCAGACGATGCGGCCTTCGGTGGCGGGATCGAAGAACACCGCCTTGGCCAGGTTGAAGGCCAGCGGCGTATCCGTGCCCGGCCGGATGCTCGCGTCGGCGCGCAAGCGCGCCACCACGCCCTTGCCGCCCAGATTGGTCACCGCGAAAGTGTCGGAACCCGCCGGTTCGACGACCTCGATATGGCAATCGGCCGTGGCGATGTTGGTGGCGTTGCGCTCGGCGCCTTCCGGATCGGTCAGGGCTTCCGGGCGAACCCCGAACACCACCGGCTTGCCCTTGAATGCGGAAAGGCCGTTCGGTGCATTGGCCAAAGGCAGGATGATGGGTGTGCGCGCCTCGCGTTCGAGGACGATGCTGAGATCGCCGCCACTGCCGCCGACCGTGGCCGGGATCAGGTTCATGGCAGGAGAGCCCATGAAATCGGCGACGAACAAATTGCCGGGGTTGTTGTAGATTTCCGCCGGCGTGCCGAACTGCTGCACCTCGCCGTCACGCATCACGGCGATCTTGGATGCCAGCGTCATTGCTTCGATCTGGTCGTGGGTGACGTAGACAATCGTCGTGCCGGTGGCGGCGTGCAGGCGTTTGATCTCGATGCGCATGTCGACGCGCAGCTTGGCGTCAAGGTTCGACAGGGGTTCGTCGAACAGGAACAGCTTGGGATCGCGCACCAGCGCGCGCCCCATGGCGACGCGCTGCCGCTGGCCGCCGGACAATTGCGAGGGCTTGCGTTGCAACAGATGCTCGATCTGCAGGGTCTTGGCGACCTTGGCCACGGCCACCTCGCGTTCGGCTGCGGCAATGCCGCGCATCTCCAGGCCGAAGGCGATGTTGCCGGCCACCGTCATGTTCGGATAGAGCGCGTAGCTCTGGAAAACCATGGCGATGTCGCGCTTGGACGGATGCAGGTCGTTGATCGCCCGCCCGTCGACGCGGATCTGGCCGGAGGTGACCGTTTCCAGCCCGGCAATGGTGTTGAGAAGCGTGGACTTGCCGCAACCCGATGGCCCGACCAGAACGAGGAAACCACCCTTTTCCAGTTCGAGATCGATGCCTTTGAGGATTTCCACCGAGCCGAAACGCTTCCTCAGCCCGTCGATCTCAAGAAATGCCATGGCTCCATCCTCTCGGCGACTGGGCGTCTCGACATTGGCGCGACTACCCCGGCGCACAAACAATAGGACCTGTTGCCGGCTTTGCGCAACGCCTCTTCAATCGGTTTAAATGCTTTGCGACTAAAGAACGATGGCAAGCAGATGCATAAGGCAACCTTGGTTGCGGCGAGGCGTTGAGCGTTTTTGGGGCTCAGCCGGTTGCTCGAAAGCCCGAATTGCCAATGAAGATAGAGCCTTGAGCACATGGTGCCGCAAACGATATCTGCGAAAGCTTGTTTGTCCCATTCGCAGCAGCGGCGAATCGCCGGTGGTTCGCCCTTTGCGGGCTGTTTTTCTCAATATCTTCAAGGGATTGGATGGTGGGCGTAACAGGGATTGAACCTGTGACCCCTACGATGTCAACGTAATCAGAGATCGCAAAAAGCCCGGTATTCTGCGGTTTACCGCCTGCAACCCCTTGAGAACCGGGGGCGAACGTCGGTAGAACGAAAGCGGTCCAACGTGCAAGGAACGTGCAAGAGGAACATACGTTGCGCACTTGTTCACGTTTGGAGCCGGAGCGATTTTTGTCTCTTTGACAGCCCGTTTTGAGATGATTGACGAACAGGGCAGGGCGCTCCATCTATTCCAAGCGGCGGACCTGAAAAGGAACGTCGGGCCGGCGCTGGTTCCCCTCCAAGATCCACAACCGCGTCGGCCACCTTTGAAGGCTCGCTATGTCCGATGACGTATTGCCCCAACGCAAGATGCCGAAGCTCATTGTCGTCATGGCGTTCGACAAGGATGACGACGGCAATCTGCTCACTGCTTTCGGCCCTGCCGATCAGCGGACAGAGGAACGTGCCGTAACGCTGGCTCGCTCACTTGCCGACAAGCACGTCGGCGTCATTGCATGGAGCCGGGAAGCAAATCCCGATCTGGGCGAGTATGGACCGCCCACCACGCTGTTCACTGCAGGCGACGTGCCGGACATGGAGTAAGGCTTGCAGAGGAGAAGCTATGCCCGGTAGAAGGTGGCATGGCAGACATGACAGAACTAGCATCCGAACTCGCCTATATGGCCGAGCATCCCGAACTGTTCACCAAGGAAGAACTGGCAGGCAGGCTGGGAGAGGCCTCAAAGGCCATCAGCAAGGCGCGAACGCTTCGGCGTTACCCAAGCAAGAAGAAACCGGCGGGCAGCGCTTTATGATTGATATGTAGCTCTGGGGGCTTGGGGCATGGTCAAGAAGCCGAAAAATCTGCGCGAAACGGCGGCGCGTCACCGGCTCTGGATTTTGCTGGCTCTTCTGGCGCTGCTCATCCTCTTGGGCGCGCTGGCGAGATAACCCCGCAGCGGCTTGTGATGAGCGGGGAAAGACGGTTAGATCGGCTATGGCGAAGAAACCGCAGACTGACTGGGAGAAAGCCGCCCGCGCGCTGTGCACGTTCGACGGCCACCCCGAGAACATTCTGATGAAATGGCCGGCCTATGTGGATGAGCTACCTTGCTGAAGCAAAAGCCGTGCTGGTGGCGATAGGGCGGTTTGAGGATGTTGAGCCGGAAGGCAACGCCTGAGCTCTCTATGGTCGATATGTGGGGCGACGAACGTAACAATGCCGGAACGGGTATAGAACGACCTGCGGCAACCCATTGGAATGGAAGTAGAAAAAATGTGATCGTGTAACGGATTGTTTATAAGGAACAGTTAGCGTATCTATCACGTTGAAAGTCAGCATGTTCGCAGAGGTGAGAACGGCCTTCTCACGCTCCTGGAAACAGGGAAGTAGCCGCAAGGTGAAGAGATCCGGGACTTGGCATCCGGCTCGAACATGCACAAAACCCCGCCCTGTGCGGGGTTTCTGTTTTAAAGCTCGAAAAGATGGCCCTTTTTGAGCCGGGAAGTTAGCTTCTTCTCGTCTAGCGGATATGTGCTTGTCGCAAAATAAATGCCGTTATTTGAAGGCTTTAAATAGATCGACACCAGCACAATAAGGCCGGACGCCCTCACTTCCTTCACCAGTTCAAAGCCATCATTCTTGTGCAAGGGCGACTGGCCGGCATGACTCGGGTTTTGAACGGCGTCCGACAGAAATGGCACGCATGTCATATAGGTTGTCGGGTGCCTGGTGAATGCATGGCGCTGTGCCGGGATACGGAAATGCACTTCACCGTCTGGGAGGACCAGCCCGGCTGCTTTCAGTTGATCGCAAGGGAGGGCACCTAGCACGAGGTGCTTAAATTTGGGAGGCTTCAAGATATGCGTCTCGATTTGATCCGCTGAATCTATTCGCCGACTTATCTAAACGCAACGCCCCTACCCCCTCCCTGGCTCGACCGGGCTTTTTCTTGCGCTCGCTGTCCTATATTGTAGCGGGTGCTGGCCACCCATAGTCAGTGCGGGGCACGGCACGCACCCCCCCCCAAGTCCATAGTGCCGGGCCTCACCTTCTACCATCAACTCAGCCTCGCTTCGGCGGGGCTTTTTTGTGCTTTCATAAAGAGATGATGCGTGTATTTTGTTTTGGTGCAACCTTTCGTGGTGGCATGAATCAAAGCAGCTTGGCCGTCCTTCGGGGCGGCTTTTTTTTGCAGCAGTGAAAAGTAGCCCAGCTTCCGCCATAACAGGTAAAATTGCCAACACCGGCTTTGTGCTTATGACCTGCCGTGCTAAAATTCTCCTCAGGAAGATTATATCCTTGACAGTGAACGAAGCCCCGCCAAACGACGGGGCATTATTTTTAGGGTGAGCACGAGATCACATGAAGCGAAAGCCGAGCAAGACTGGCTTCAACAAGGTGTTGGGAGGAACGTGTCAGGCGAAATGAGAAATTGACCCCCGAACTGTTGGTTTCCACGCGGAACTGAGCCGGTTAGGCGCATAATTTCCATTGAGAATTGAGCCATGTGAACCTTCCCCCAACGCGGTGAGTGGCGGGGG
>NZ_LMGJ01000004.1 GCF_001427385.1 Mesorhizobium sp. Root157 | reverse complement strand
TCGTGATGCCGCGCGCCTTCTCTTCAGGCGCCGCATCAATCTGGTCATACGCCTTGAAGTCGCCAAAATACTTCGTGATCGCCGCCGTCAGCGACGTCTTGCCATGGTCAACGTGACCAATCGTGCCAATGTTCACATGAGGCTTCGTGCGCTCGAATTTACCTTTTGCCATCGTCTCTTTCCTTGGGCGCGTGGAGCTTGGTTCAATCGGATGCGGGGCGATTAGCGACTGCCGCCAAAAAACACAAGCGTTTTTGCCAGAACCGCCGTACTGGCACCGCCCTTGCGCATCCGACTGTGGGGTTCTCGCAGATATAGGAGCAGGCCGGTCAAAATTTAAGTGCCCTGATCCGCTTCGCCGAATACGAAGGCGTGCCGCGCCACTGTTGCAGGGTGTAGAAAGCTGGGACTGGAGCGGGTGAAGGGAATCGAACCCTCGTATTCAGCTTGGAAGGCTGCTGCTCTACCATTGAGCTACACCCGCGCCGCTCGTCTCCGGTCCGGCAGTGGTGGAGGAGGTTGGATTCGAACCAACGTAAGCTGAGCTAACGGATTTACAGTCCGTCCCCTTTAACCACTCGGGCACTCCTCCAATCTGCCGACGGAGCCTTGCTGCGAGGCATTTCGCCGATCCCGGAAACGCTCCCGCCCCCGTAATCCGCGAAGCGCCTTATGGCCGCAAGGTTCTGGAGTGTCAACCGCGAAGCAGGCCTTTTTCGTCGCAGTTCTCGTGGCATCGACGCCCGCCATATGCAAAGCAAAGCGACATCGCTATAGAACCGTCATGACCGACACCAAAAAGCCCGGCACGCCCCCCGGAACTCCAAAAGATTCGCACTATGCCAAACTGCGGCGCGCCCACCGCGACGAGAAGGCTGGCGGCCCTCCAGCTTTTCGTCCGCGCGACAAGGTGCCGCCCGGCGAACATGCCGAAGGCGGGCTGGTGCGCCTGTACGGACTGCACACCGTGCGTGCAGCAATCGACAATCCACGCCGCAAGATTCATGGGATGCTGGTGACGCGCAATGCCGCCGAACGGCTTGGCATCGGCAATCTCGACGCCCTGCCCTTCAAGGCGGAACTTGCCGAGCCGCGCGACATCGACAAGATCACCGGTTCGGACGCCGTGCACCAGGGTGCACTCATCGAGGCGGAGCCGCTGAAACCCAAACGGCTCGACGCTCTCGGCGACACAAAACTCGTGCTGGTGCTCGACCAGATCACCGACCCTCACAATGTCGGTGCCATCCTGCGCTCAGCGGTTGCCTTCGGCTGTGGCGCACTGATCACCACCGCCCGTCACAGCCCGACCGAATCCGGTGTGCTGGCGAAGTCCGCATCCGGGGCGCTCGAGCTTATCGACCAGATCGAGGTGCGGAACCTCGCCGATGCGCTTGGCCAGCTTCACGATGCCGGCTTTGAAACCATCGGCCTCGATTCAGAGGGGCCGGCTGAACTCGAAAAGACATTCTCGGGCGACAAGATCGCCCTGGTGCTGGGTGCCGAAGGCAAGGGGTTGCGCCAGAAGACGCGCGAAACCGTCCACTCGCTGGCGCGTCTCGACATGCCGGGTGTGATCCGCTCGCTCAACGTATCGAACGCAGCGGCGATCAGCCTTTATGCGGCGACGAAGTTTCTTCAAAAATAGGGCAGCAGGCCAATAGAGGGGTCTAGTTCCCGCTGCCTGGCCGCCTATTTCCCTTGGCCTAAGCCACGTCGTGTCCGGCCATTCGCTCCAGCGCCTTGACCAGACCTGAATGATCGTCTTTCGCCCCGCCATTGGCGGCACAGGAATTGAATAGCTGCTGCGTGGTGGAAGTGTTGGGAAGCGAAACGCCCAGCGACCTGGCGCCTTCCAATGCCAGATTGAGATCTTTCTGGTGCAGTTCGATGCGGAATCCCGGGGCAAAAGTGCGCTTGATCATGCGCTCGCCGTGAACCTCCAGGATGCGCGACGACGCCAAGCCGCCCATCAGCGCCTGCCTGACCTTGGCCGGATCGGCACCGGCCTTGGACGCGAAGACCAGCGCCTCGGCAACCGCCTCGATGGTCAGCGCCACGACGATCTGGTTGGCGACCTTGGTGGTCTGGCCGACGCTGTTGGGCCCAACCAGTGTGATGTTCTTACCCATCTTCTCGAAGATCGGCTTCGCCCGCTCAAACGGCTTTTCCTCGCCACCGACCATAATGGTCAATGACGCCGCCTTGGCGCCTACCTCGCCGCCGGAAACCGGAGCGTCGAGATAGTCGCAGCCAAGTCCGTTGATCTTCTTGGCGAACTCCTTGGTGGCGATCGGCGAGATCGAACTCATGTCGATGACGAGCTTGCCTTTGGACAAGCCCGAGGCGACACCGCTTTCGCCGAACAGCACGTCGTCCACCTGCGGGGTGTCGGGAACCATCATGATGATGATGTCGGTTGCCTTGGCAACCGCGCTGTTGCCAGTGACTGCCTGCAAGCCCTTGGCGACGAGGTCTGCCGATGGCTTGGACCTGTGGTCGCTGGTGACGACCGTGTAGCCCGCATCCAAAAGGTGCCCCGCCATCGGCGCGCCCATGATGCCAAGGCCGATGAAGCCGATCTTTTCCATTATTCTTCTCCGAAAATCTTTTTGAATCAGGCCGCGACGCTGCCCTTGCCGGCAAATGGCTTGAACCAGCCAAGCCCGGCTTCGGTGCCGGCATTCGGCTTGTATTCAGCGCCGATCCAGCCCGAATAGCCGAGGCGGTCGATCACCTCGTACAGAAACGGATAGTTGATCTCGCCCGTACCCGGTTCGTGACGGCCGGGATTGTCCGCAAGCTGAATATGCGCGATGCGGCCAAGGTTCGCCTCCATCGTACGGGCGAGATCCCCCTCCATGATCTGCATGTGATAGATATCGTATTGCAAATGGAGGTTCTGCGAGCCGACCTTTTCGAACAGATCGAGCGCCTGCGCCGTGTTTGTCAGGAAGAAGCCCGGAATGTCGCGCGTGTTGATCGGCTCGATCAAAAGCCGGATGCCTGCCTGGCCAAGTTTGTCCGCAGCGAATCTGAGATTGCCGATGAAAACCTTCTCAAGCTCCTCGCGGGAAACGCCGGCCGGCGCGATACCGGCAAGGCAATTGACCTGGGGACAATCCAGCGCCTTGGCATAGGCAATGGCCTTGTCGACGCCGGCTCGGAACTCCTCGACCCGGTCTGGCAGGATAGCAATGCCGCGCTCGCCCTTGGCCCAGTCGCCAGAGGGAACATTGAACAGCACCTGGCTCAGGCCGTTCTTCTTGAGGCGGGCCGCCACCACTTCCGCTGCATGGTCGTAGGGCCCCAGATATTCGACACCTTTGAAGCCGGCGCGGGCAGCCGCATCGAAACGGTCGAGGAAATCATGCTCGCCGAAGAGCATGGAAAGATTGGCTGAAAACCGTGGCATGGCAGCAATTCCTTACAAACTGATTCAATCGAGCAGAACGATCGCGGTCGGAGCATCCTCGTTCTTTTCGGCAAGTTCCTCGAATTCGGTGACGTTGTCGATCTCGGTACCCATCGAGATGTTGGTGACGCGTTCGAGAATGAATTCGAGGACGACCGGAACCTGATATTCCTTCATGAGGCGCTTGGCTTCCGCAAAGGCATTGGCGAACTCCTCCGGCCGGCGCACACGCACCGCCTTGCAGCCCATCGCCTCGGCAACCGCGACATGATCGACACCGTAGCCGACTTCGGCATGGCCGACCGTGTTGACGTTCTCGAAAGCGAGACTGACTTCGTAGTCCATTGAAAAGCCACGCTGCGCCTGACGGATCAGGCCGAGATAGGCATTGTTCACGACGACATGGATGTAAGGCAGCTTGTGCTGCGCGCCGGCTGCCAGTTCCTCGATCATGAACTGGAAGTCGTAGTCGCCAGACAAGGCCACGATATTGGCGTCAGGTCGGGCTGCGCGAACACCCAGCGCCGCCGGCAGCGTCCAGCCCAGAGGCCCGGCCTGCCCGCAATTGATCCAGTTGCGCGGCTTGTAGACGTGCAGGAACTGCGCGCCGGCGATCTGGCTGAGGCCGATGGTCGTGACATAGGTGGTGTCGCGCCCGAATGCGTTGTTCATCTCCTCGTAGATACGCTGCGGCTTCAGCGGGACCTGGTCGAAATGGGTCTTGCGCTTCATGGTCTTCTTGCGCTGCTGGCATTCCTTCGCCCAGCCCGACCAATCACGCAGCTTGCCTGCCGTCTTCCACTCAGTGGCGACGTCGAGCAACATCTTCAGCGCGGCCCCGGCATCCGAAACGATGCCAAGGTCGGGAGCGAAGACGCGACCGATCTGCGTCGGCTCTATGTCGACATGGATGAATTTCCTGCCCCTTGTGTAGGTTTCGACGGAACCGGTGTGCCGGTTGGCCCAGCGGTTGCCGATGCCGAACACGAAATCCGCCGCCAGCATCGTCGCGTTGCCATAACGATGCGAGGTTTGAAGCCCGCACATGCCAGCCATCAGCCGGTGATCGTCGGGGATGGTGCCCCATCCCATCAGCGTCGGGACGACCGGGACGCCGATGATCTCGGCAAATTCAATCAGCAGGTCGGACGCATCGGCATTGATGATGCCGCCACCGGCGACGATCAGCGGCTTTTCCGCGCCATTCAACATCGCCAGCGCCTTCTCAGCTTGGATGCGTGTCATAGCCGGCTTGAAGACCGGCAACGGCTCGTAGGCATCGATATCGAAGTCGATCTCGGCCAGTTGGACATCGACCGGAAGGTCGACCAACACAGGGCCAGGCCTGGAGGAGCGCATCAGATGGAAGGCTTTTTGCAGCGTCATCGGAACCAGATACGGCTCCATGACGGTCACCGCCCATTTGGTGACAGGGGCGGCGATAGCTGCAATGTCGACCGCCTGAAAATCTTCCTTGTTGAGCCGCGCGCGAGGCGCCTGCCCGGTGATGCACAGGATCGGAATGGAGTCTGCCGAGGCTGAATAGAGCCCAGTGATCATATCGGTACCGGCCGGCCCGGAGGTGCCGATGCACAGGCCGATATTGCCGACCTTGGCGCGCGTATAACCTTCGGCCATATGCGAAGCTGCCTCGACGTGGCGCGCCAGCACATGGCGAACCGTGCCCCTTGCCTTCAGTGCGGCATAGAACGGATTGATGGCGGCTCCCGGCACGCCGAAGGCACATGAGACGCCCTCTTTTTCGAGAACGAGAACAGCAGCGTCGACAGCGCGCATCCTGGCCATGGCAATATCCTCCATCGGAGATCGTTGATGCCCCCAATCTGCCATTCGCCGCGCTATTTTTCAATTTTTTCAAAATATTTTTCCATTTTAAAGAAAAATACCCAACATATTGAATTTAATCACTTTCAGGTTTTTCAATTTATCGGCTTGGTAATTTGTTAAAATATTTTTTCATTGCGTGATTGCGCAATTTGATGAACAAGGAACAATGAGTACCGTCGAAAAGCGCCAGCGCGGAAGGCCCCGCGCCTTCAACAACTCTGCCGAAACGGGATCGGTCCAGGCGCTCGACCGCGCGCTGCGCATCCTGGCGATCGTTGCGGAAGGCAGTGGCCTGTCGCTGAGCGAGATCGCAGACAGTTCCAGCATAGCCGCATCCACTGCCTATCGGATGCTGACGACGCTTGAGAACCACGGCATGGTCGAGTTCGACAAGACCGAGCAGCTTTGGTCGATCGGTGTCGAAACCTACCGCATGGGTTCGGCGTTCCTGCGCAGCCGCAAGCTGGTCGACCGCGCCCGCATCGTCATGCAGGACCTGATGGAAAAGACCGGCGAAACGGCCAATCTGGGCGTGGCCGAAGACGACTGCGTGGTGTTCGTCAGCCAGGTCGAAACGCATCAGGCGATCCGGGCCTTCTTCAGGCCGGGCACGCGCACGGCCTTTCACGCCTCGGGCATCGGCAAGGCCGTGCTGGCGCATCTGGACGAAGAGCGTGTCACGGCGATCATCAAGAAGGCAGGATTGGAGGCTTTTACCGAAAAGACGCTGTCGACGTTGCCGGACCTCACCCGCAATCTCGCCGAGATCAAGACGCGCGGCTGGTCGGTTGACGACGAGGAGCGCAATCTTGGCATGCGCTGCGTGGCAGCAGCCATCTTCAACGAATTTGGCGAACCGGTTGGCGGCGTTTCCGTTTCAGGCCCAACGGTGCGGGTAACGCCGGAACGGCTCTTTGAGATCGGTCCGGCGGTGCGCGATGCCGCGGCGGCAATCACCGCCATGATCGGCGGCAAGGCCTGATGCCTGTGTGGCACGCCGCCAACTCTCCTATGGCAAAACGCCATTTGGGCTGTCATCCCATGCCGGTCACATGGCGCAGATAGAAGGCGAGCGCAACGAACCCGACCATCGTGGCGATGCCCGTCCAGTCGATGTTTTTGCCTCTCAATAGGCGCACGGCATTGAGCAGAGCCAACCAGACTGCCAGAACGATCAAGGCAATCACGACAAATCTCATCATCGAGTTCCCTCCGTCCCAAGGCTTACATCGCCAAGACAGGATGTAGCGCGCCAACGCGGAATTTTAAGCTGCGCTGAGGTTGACACGGCCTCGCTGGGACATTTGTCTTTACTGGCGCGGCAAATATGCTAACCGGAGCGCCGAGCCCGTGCAATTCATCTGGTGACAGTGGTTTTGTCATTGGAGGGCCAACGTCAAAGAATGAGACGGATCATGCGCTTAACGTCAGCGCGTCCGATCAAGTACCGAATTGGCACCGAAATCGGTGTCCGCCAGGGCCGGCGTAGCACAGCGGTAGTGCAGCGGTTTTGTAAACCGAAGGTCGGGAGTTCGATCCTCTCCGCCGGCACCATCCCCTTGATGGGTGGAAAACTACAGCACAGCAAGACCACATTCCTTGCGCGGGCATCGGCCCCCCGCGGCTTTCTCTAATGCCTCACCGCAAGCGGATCTCCGGTCGCTCAACTATCACCTCAAGACTTAACAGAATCGGGCGGAGCCGTAATCTTCGCCGGGTGAAATCTCAGCGGCAGGCCAGTTACCGTAGCGGCTCTATGCCACAACGCAAGACTTAGCCGCAGGCATATATATTCCGTTGGAAACCCAGCTTTTTTTGAAAGATGAATCCAATGGCCTCACTCTCCTCAAGCATGATAGTCATCATCAAGGTTTTATTGTTGCTCGCGATTTTTCTGAGTGCAGGCGCGAGTTTTGGTTATATGCACGCCCTTCTCGTCATAGCGATGGCCGCATCGGCAGCTATGCTTTCCGCATTCCTTGCCGTTGCTTGGTCCAGAGACGCACATTGACCTGGCGGTTCAGCCATTTCGGTTCGCATCGCCATCCAGATGACGCTCTTGGAAAGTTTCACAAGTAGGACAGTGTACCTGCTGCACCACACGGCGAGACCGGCGAACGGCCAGATCGCTCGGAGCCAGATATCCGGCTCACAAGAGATAGCGGCTATCAGCGCATTTTTGCCAAAGTCTCTTTCGGGAAAGTGATTAGTCTAGTGCTGTCATCGCGCCTCCCCCCGATTAGGTTTTCGCAATATATCGCGACAGCGAAATCGAGATGGATCCCGTCTGCTTGCCTAGCGTTGGATCTGCGCGTTCGCGAGGTGAACCGTGATATCGGCCCAACGCATATTTGAATGTCCCGCGTCGCAAGCACATGGCAGCGATCCGGCTTTGGGCAAGACAGGTTGAGCGTGTTGGTGTCGAGCACTCATGAACTGTGCTGCACAGATTCCAGCCGCATGATTGATATTCGAGCATTCGATGGATTGCCGGACTTGTGCCAGATACCGCCTACGCTATGACCCCGTTAAGTTTTCACTTGTTAATTCTTTTGAGGGCGGTAGCATTGGCTTAGTTCCTGGATGAATCTGTGCTATCGCGGCTCACAAACGTGCATGAACTCATAGCTGGTTGAATGGAATTGACATTATCCACCTATTTTGTTGCCAGTTCGCAAAGGGAGTGTCATTCAAAACTCAAATAAAGGGTCAGGGGCGAGTATTTTGGCTCATCGCAAAATCGCCGTGGTTATTCCCAGCTACAATGTACGTCGCTACATACTCACAATAATAAAACATATCGGCCCGGAGGTATCATCCATCTACGTCGTGGATGACGCCTGCCCAGAAAAAAGTGGACAATTCGTCGAGACAACAACACAGGATCCGCGCGTGCGCGTTCTTTACAACGCGCAAAATCTTGGCGTAGGCGGCGCGACGATGGCCGGAATGACGCAGGCGGCTGCGGACGGTGCCGATGTCATCATCAAGATCGACGGCGATGGCCAGATGGACCCGGCACTGATCCCGAACTTCGCCAATATCATCCTTTCCGGCGAGGCCGACTACGCCAAGGGTAATCGGTTTTTTGAGCCGGAAGGTCTGACAGACATGCCTCTCGGACGCTTGATCGGAAACGCCGGCCTTTCCTTCTTGGCCAAGATCTCGAGTGGCTACTGGTATAGTTTGGACCCCACCAACGGTTTCGTCGCTATACATGCCAGCCTGATCGAATTGTTGCCCTTGGATAAAATTTCGAAACGTTATTTTTTTGAGTCCGACCTTTTGTTCCGCCTCAATATCCTCAAGGCGCGGGTCATTGACGTGCCGATGTATGCCCACTACGCGGACGAAGTTAGCAGCATGAAGCCGCTGCGAGAGATCCCGCGTTTTGCCGCTGCGCATATGAGGAATTTCGGCAAGCGCATCTTCTACAACTATTTCGTTCGCAACTTTAGCCTTGCTTCGGTAGAGTTGGTGTTGGGTACAGTCCTCATGGTGTTCGGCGTCATCTACGGACTCTTGCATTGGGGCGCGGAAGTCCCAGCGACTGCTGGGACGGTAATGATTGCCGCGTTGCCGATCATCATCGGCGCCCAACTGCTGCTCGCCTTTCTCAACTACGATATTCAGTCAGTACCTCACACCACGCTGCATTTGCGGCTGACCACTTCGCGCCGGCCTATGCGTGCCTTGAGGCATGGGGCAAAACACAGCGAGCCCCCGGAATATAAAAAGGGCATTTGATGGATACGAAAGCAGGCGCGGCTGCGGACCCGTCTAAGAACTACCGCCCTATCCCAAACCACGAAACGCTGGCGGCCCGCTGGCTGGAGAGCTACGACAAGTCCAATTACGACCGCGGCTTGTCTGCTTATGTGCTGAGACACACTCATGCGCTCATCGAGCGGCCTTTTGGCCCTGACGTATCCTTTTCGCAAGTCCTGGAAGTGGGGGCTGGGACTCTGGCCCACCTCTCCTTTATCCGACATAGATTCGGACGCTACATAGCGTCCGATTACGATCAGTCCGTCCTTGACGCGGTAAGGGACAAGCCGCGACCTGAGGGTGTTGAACTATTGAAATTGGATGGGGTTTCCTTACCCTTCGAAAACGACAGTTTCGACCGCCTGATTGCCACCCATGTCCTGGAGCATGTTGCGTCTCCGCATTTGGCGGTCGAGGAATGGGTACGTGTTCTGAAACCCGGTGGCGTGCTCTCGCTCATCCTGCCGTGCGACCCGGGTTGGGCGTGGCGCTTTGGTCGCAATTTCGGCCCGCGCAAGCAGGCACAAAAAGCGGGCTTGCCTTACGACTATTATATGGCCCGCGAGCATATAAACAGCATCTTCAACCTCAATCAAATCCTTAAGTACCACTTTCCAAAGCGAGATGTGACGTGGTGGCCATTTCGCTTGCCATTACCCGATCTGAATTTGATTTATGCAGGTAATTTCTATGTTTAATATAAATTACCTCTTCGTCCTAACCTCAGTTGTTATCATCGCATGTGGCCAGATCATTTTCAAATACGCAGCAAAAGAACTGCACATCGACCCCACTCAAGCATATGTTGCCATTTTAAGAGCTAACGTCTATCCCTTTGGATTGGTCACGATCGCACTCGCGCTTTACCTGATCTCAACCGTCGCATGGGTGCAAGCCCTGAGAACAGTTCCTCTTTCCATCGCGTTTATGTTCAATTCCATCGCATTCATCCTTGTTCCAATCGCATCTTCGTTGTTATTTCATGAGCCGATCTCACGACATTTTATTCTTGGTATGGCGCTGATCATTGGCGGTATTATTCTGATATCGCGTTGAAACGATAAATAATCGGTAATCTCCAGTAATGTATAATTGCCCTCAAATACCAAATGGAATTTTCAACTCTCGAATTAAATGGACAATCCTCGCAGCCCTTTCAATCGCCTATATTTCGTTCAATTTAAGCCCAAGTTCTTACGGCTGCGGTCTAGACGGCATAGGCGCAGCAAACAACGGCCTGATCGCCTTCCATTGCCAAGCTTGGCGTTCAGATGAATACTCTGTGCTGACTCCATATTTCCAAAAATCCGTTTTGAATAAATACGGAAGCATCAACGAATTCAGCCCTTACAAGGAACGCCTTATATCGTTCTTTGCGCTCCCGACCTTAGATTGGGGTTTGATCTTTCGCCCGCAAGTCTGGCTTTTTCATATCTTGTCTCCTGCCAAAGCATACTCCGCCTACTGGCTGACGCTTATGTTATCGATGCTGACTAGCTCTTACTACCTACTAAAATTTGCAGGTCTATCCCGACGGATTGCCATATCTGGCTCTCTGTTGCTGTTCTTTAGCCAATACATACAGCTATGGTGGACGATGAATGCCGGCGTCTTTGCATTTATTGCATGGGTCGGCGTCGCCATGCTGGCAAATGTTGGTTTCTTTCGACGTCTTTTTCTTATTTTTCTGACGACGAGCGTCACATTATTTTCATTCCTCTATCCTCCGTTCCTGATCGGGGGAGGCCTTGCCGTGGGTGCATTTGTTTTGGCGACATCGCCGCACCGCTTTAGAGATTGGCAATTTCTTTTCGCCGTTGGGTTGGGTGTTGCCTGCGCCTCGTTATGCGCCGCCTTTTACTATTGGGATCTTTACACAGCCATAAAGGATACTGTTTATCCTGGCCGGCGCGTGGCGAACGGAGGGGGTCTAAACCCAATTCAACTCCTTGGCCACGTCCTCCCTTATCTTACAACTACGGGCCAGCACGAAGGCGGTGCGGATAGCTCAGCAATAGCCGGACTTAACCCAATTGAAATTGCCGTAATAGGCTCGTGGCTGCCCCTGCTGCTCGTGATCTTTGCGGCGCGCGGTAGTTTGTGTCGCGCCCTTAGAGAAAATCTCTGGTTCATCTCGGTCATGACGTCCCTTCTAGTGCTTCTTCTTTTGTGGATGACCACTAGTTGGGTTGACGTATTGTTTGGAATAACCCGGCTGAACCAAATGCCCTCATATCGGGCCCTTTATGGGTTCGGAATGGCGTTTCTGCTGACACAGATCTATCTTGCGCCGCGGATTACATTTCAGTTCACTTTGAGCCGGTTTTTCATATTTGGCTTTCTGGTCATCATTTCCGGCCTGCTTTCCACTTTGATTGCAAAAGAGTCGGGTCAGTTCAAAGAGGGTGTCCTGACGCTCCTGAGAGCCGATCGTTCTGATTATGTCGTCTTCGTTCCACTAATAATCGCCGCCGCTTTCTGGTGGAGCCTCGCCGCTCACGAGCGAGTCCGCTCGCTGTTCTCCTCTCCTGTTCCGCTGCTTCTGATTGCGAGCACAACTTCGATCCTGACCTTTGGCCTCTTCAACCCTGTCCAATCGACCCGCGTGATTTTCGAGGCGCCCGACTCCCCGATTACTCGCGCCCTCGAACAGGCGCAAAAAGAACCAGTCGAGCGCTTTTTGGCAGTGGAAGGAGGGGGGGTACTGTTAAGTGGGCTGGGATACAACGTCATCAACGACACCCTGCTGTATCCGCAATTGGATTTCTTTCGAAAGCTCTATCCAAACATCCCAGATTTGGAGTTTCTCAACATCTTCAACAGGTATGCTCACATCATCATTTCCTCGGGCGTGGATCATCCGACACTTCTGCAAACTGACGCGATTGTCCTTCCTAGCCGGACATTCACGATGGTGAGCACTTCCTGCCCCCAATCGCTTCCACCTGATTTTAATGCAAAGCGCTATCTTGAACTTCAGCCGGACGTTGCTGAAGCGGGGATGGATGCCGGCACACACTATCTTCTATACGGCTGTAAGGAAAACAGAGACTATCGCTGAGCGTGTGGTGGCCTGCCACTGAAGGTTAGTTCGGTTGCCACCAAGCCATGAAACGCTCTTTGTCAAAGGAAGGTCGGCACGGTTTGAACGTCATGGAAGTCGAAGACCTTCCCGCACTGCTTGAAGCGGGAAAGACCGTTGCCGGTCTCGACCTTGGCGACAAGACGATCGGTGTCGCCGTTTCCGACCAGCGGTTCTCCTTCGCCCACCCTCGCCCGGTCATCATGCGCAGGAAATTCTCGCTCGACGCCGCAGACCTTCTCCGATTGCTGCAAAAGGAGNTCCGACCAGCGGTTCTCCTTCGCCCACCCTCGCCCGGTCATCATGCGCAGGAAATTCTCGCTCGACGCCGCAGACCTTCTCCGATTGCTGCAAAAGGAGAGCGTCGGCGCAATCGTGATCGGATTGCCGATCAACATGGACGGCACCGAAGGGCCGCGCGYGCAAAAATCGCGGGCCTTCGTGCGCAACATGGCGCGGCTGACCGACCTGCCGTTCCTGTTCTGGGACGAGCGCCTATCGACCGTGGCTGCCGAGCGCACCCTGATCGAGATGGATTTTTCGCGGAACAAGCGATCCGGCAAGATCGATTCGGCCGCCGCCGCCTTTATCCTGCAAGGCGCTCTCGACAGGCTCCGCCAGTTGCGGGTCCAGCCCTGACGAACCGGTCCCGTCCCGCTTGGCCTTGATCCAGGCCATGATCGCCTTGCGGCGGCGGAACGCCCAGAAGGCGAGCAGCAGCAACGTATCGACGATGCAAGCCTTGGCGACCATGCCCGGGATGATCGTGGGATCGATGCCGAGAATCTGGCCGTATATCTGAAACAGGAAATCGTGGAACTGCCGGCTCAGCATGACGTAGCCGAAGTTCATGTCGTTCAGCGAGACGAAAAACCATCCCCAGAACAGGACGAGCGGCGCAGCCCACAGCGCGAAAATGTAGCGCATCAGCAAGCCCCTTCCCGGAGGCTTCCACTGGCGTTCATTCGACGAATCCCGGGCAGTCGACAAACCCCGGGTGCCGAACGCTTGCACGATGAGATCGGGGATGAATGATGCCGGGTCAGCATGACGGTGTCCGTTCGAATAGCGTTAACACTGATCCTTGCCGATCGACGCTGCAATGGAAACCATTCGTTAAGGTTAACGCATATTCACAGGCCGCCCCACCCGCGCCTGCGTAGTTGTGGTCAGTTGGTTTGTGGATAAAGCGTGTCAACTATGAGGCGCGCATCGTGGCGGGAATCAAGCATGCCATAGGTCGTACGCCACTGACCGGCGAGACGCGTCTCCACGAATGCATCGGCGATTCGCCCAGCCCCCAGCCTGCGCAATTCGGCGGCGGCGGCTGCAAGCGCCAACTGCTCCGTAAGCAGCCGTGCCGAGCCTTCGTCGGTCGACGCAACTTGCATGGCAGCTTTCAGGACGCCGATGGTTCCCCTTGCGCTCGCACCCAGATCGCGTTCGATGCCGGACAGGACCTCGTCGAACAGGCCTGGAGCGCGATCGAGCACGCGCAGCACATCCAGCGCCATCACATTGCCCGAGCCTTCCCAGATCGCGTTGACCGGCGCCTCGCGATAGTAGCGCGCAAGGGGCGCCTCTTCGACGTAGCCGTTGCCGCCCAGGCATTCCATGGCTTCATAGAGCAAGCCAGGCGCGATCTTGCAGACCCAATATTTCACAACCGGCGTCATTGCTCGGGCAAAAGCCGCCTCGCCGCGGTCGCCGGCGGCCTCGTCGAACGAACGAGCCAAGCGGAACGAGAGTGCGGTGGCGGCGGCAACGTCGAGCGCCATATCGGCAAGAACGCGCTGCATCAGCGGCTGGTCGATCAGCTTTGCGCCGAACACCTGTCGATGGCGGACGTGATGGACGGCTTCCGCCAGTCCCGTGCGCATGAGGGCCGACGACGCGACGGCGCAATCGAGCCGCGTCAGCGTCACCATATCCATGATCGTCTTGATGCCGGCGCCGGGTTCTCCCACCATCTCGCCAATAGCGCCGTCGAATTCCACTTCAGAGGAGGCATTCGACCGGTTGCCGAGCTTGTCCTTCAGGCGCTGGAAGCGGAAGCCGTTCCCGGTTCCGTCACCCAGAATGCGGGGCACGAGGAAGCAGGACAGGCCTTCGGCGGCTTGCGCCAGTACGAGGAAGGCGTCCGACATCGGCGCCGACATGAACCATTTGTGGCCGCTCAGCCGATAAAAGCCGGTTGACCCGGCGCGCTCGGCGCGCGTGATGTTGGCGCGAACATCGGTGCCGCCCTGCTTTTCGGTCATGCCCATGCCGAGCGTTAGCCCGGTCTTCTCGACCGGCGGCTTCTGCCCCTGGTCGTATTTGCGCGTGGTGACGCGCGGCGCCCATTCGCGAAACAGCTTGCCATTGGCCATCAAGGCCGCGAGCGACGCACTGGTCATGGTGATCGGGCACAAGTGGCCGGCCTCGAGCTGCGCGGTCAGAAAGAAGCGGGCAGCTCGCACCTGATGCCGCCGGCCGATTTCGGCATCGCCGTTTTCCCAGATCGAGGAGTGCAGACCGTTGGCTACCGAACGGCGCATCAAGGCATGGTAAGCCGGATGATACTCGACCTGATCGAGCCGCCGCCCCTGCCTGTCATAGGTGCGAAGCTTCGGCGTCTCGGCATTGGCGAGCCGCGCAAGCTCTTGCGCCTCGTGCGTCAGCACGAAACGGCCAAGTCCATCAAGATCCTTGCGCACAGGCTCGGAAAACTGTTCGGCCAATTGAATGAGCAAGGGATCGCCCCGCCAGGCATTGGTGCCGGTCAGCGGCGGCGGCTGGTTCGTCACGTCGTCGGTCACGCGCTGTCCTTGTGATCTGCCCGCCATGGTCGAATCCACGGCAACAGCGGCTTTATAGACCATGGCGGCATGGGAACGCGACGAAAATACCGGGGAGAACCGGCACTGTCCAAAGGCAGTGCTTGCGGGGCCGATGCGTGCGCCCTATAGCACCGGCCAGAGATGGTCCAGCCGATGACAGACACCTCCCTGCCAATCTATCCGCACCGCCATTTGCTTGGCATAAGAGACCTTTCCTCGCCAGACATAGAGATATTGCTCGACCGCGCTGACCGCGCGGTGGCGATTTCGCGGCAATCGGAAAAGAAGACCTCGACGCTACGCGGGCGCACGCAGATCAATCTGTTCTACGAAGCCTCGACGCGGACGCAGTCGTCGTTCGAACTGGCCGGCAAGCGGCTTGGCGCCGACGTCATGAACATGTCGGTGGCAAGCTCGTCGGTCAAAAAGGGCGAAACGCTGATCGATACGGCGATGACGCTGAACGCCATGCGCCCCGACATCCTCATCATCCGCCATCAGTCGGCGGGTGCTGCGGCGCTGCTGGCACAGAAAGTCGGCTGTTCTGTCGTCAATGCCGGCGACGGCACGCACGAGCATCCAACGCAAGCATTGCTTGACGCACTGACCATCCGCCGCGCCAAGGGGCCACTGGACAAACTGATCGTGGCGATCTGCGGCGACATCCTGCATTCGCGCGTGGCGCGTTCCAATATCATCCTGCTCAACGCGCTTGGTGCGCAGGTGCGGGTCGTTGCCCCATCCACGCTGCTGCCGTCCGGTATCGAGCGCATGGGCGTCATCGTGGCGCGTTCGATGGCCGAAGGCCTGAAAGACGCCGACGTGGTGATGATGCTGCGCTTGCAGCGCGAACGCATGGCCGGCAGTTTCGTACCTTCGGTGCGAGAGTATTTTCGCTATTTCGGCCTCGATGCCGAAAAGCTGAAGGCCGCGAAGGACGACGCGCTGGTGATGCACCCCGGCCCGATGAACCGAGGCGTGGAGATCGCATCGGAGATCGCCGACGGGCCGCAAAGCGTGATCCAGGAACAGGTCGAGATGGGTGTTGCCGTGCGCATGGCGGTGATGGAAGCGCTGCTCGACCCGCGCCGCAACCCGGAGGGGCGCGGCTGATGGCCACGACAGTTTTCAGCCACGCGCGCATCGTCGATCCTTCGCGCGGCATCGATGAAATCGGCTCGGTGGTTGTCTATGGCAGGAAAATCGCAGCCGCCGGCAAGGACGCCCTGAACCAGGGCGCGCCCGAGGGTGCGACCGTCATCAACTGCGCCGGCAAGACCATCATTCCGGGACTGGTCGACAGCCGCGTCTTCATTGGCGAACCGGGTGGCGAACACCGCGAAACCATTGCTTCGGCCAGTGCTGCCGCCGCGGTCGGCGGCGTGACCTCGATCGTGATGATGCCGGACACCGACCCGGTGATCGACAATGTGGCGCTGGTGGAGTTCGTGTTGCGCACGGCGAAGGACACCGCAAGCGTCAATGTCTTTCCTGCGGCAGCCATCACCAAAGGCCTCGAAGGCCGCGAGATGACCGAGTTCGGCCTGCTGCGCGAGGCGGGAGCGGTGGCCTTCACCGACGGCCGTCATAGCCTCGCCAACTCATTGGTCATGCGCCGGGCATTGACGTATGCGCGCGACTTCGGCGCGGTGATTGCCCATGAAACGCAGGATGCCAACCTCGCCTCCGCAGGCGTGATGAACGAGGGGCTTTACGCAAGCTGGCTGGGTCTTCCAGGCATTCCGCGCGAGGCCGAGACGATCCCGCTCGAACGCGACCTCGCACTGGCGCGGCTGACACGCGGCTCCTATCACGCCGCCAAAATCTCGACCGCGATGGCGGCGGATGCCGTCAGTCGGGCCAAGGGCGACGGTGCAAACGTCACTGCCGGCGTCGCCATTCACAATCTTGCGCTCAATGAAAACGATGTCGGCGAATACCGCACCTTCTTCCGCCTGGCCCCACCGTTGCGGGCCGAGGAAGACCGGGTGGCGATGATCGAGGCGATCAAGGACGGCACGGTCGATCTTGTCGTTTCCTCGCACGATCCGCAGGATGTCGATACCAAGCGGCTGCCTTTTGCCGATGCTGCTGCCGGGGCGATCGGGCTGGAAACGCTGTTGGCGGTGGCGCTGCGGCTTCATCACAATGACGAAGTCCCGCTGCTCAGGCTTGTCGAAACGCTGTCGACGGCCCCTGCCCGGCTGTTCGGCCTGCCGGGAGGTTCGCTGAGGCCCGGCGCGCCGGCTGATCTTGCAGTGGTGGACCTTGATGCGCCATGGCTGGTAGCCGAAAGCGACATCCGCTCGCGCTGCAAGAATACCTGTTTCGAAGGCGCGCGCCTGCAAGGCAAGGTCTTGCAAACCATGGTTGCGGGCCGCACAGTATTTTCGGCCTAGATCGGTCGCCAAAACCGGTCGAGGGGGGGAAACATGACTTACCTTGCCATCACAGCGCTCGTCTTCGGCTACCTGTTGGGATCGATCCCGTTTGGGCTGCTTTTGACCCGCGCCGCCGGCCTGGGCGACGTGCGTTCCATCGGCTCGGGCAATATCGGTGCGACAAACGTGCTGCGCACCGGCAACAAGAAGCTTGCCGCCGCCACCCTGCTGCTGGATGCGTTGAAGGGCACTGCCGCAGTGCTGGTCGCCGGACACTATGGAGCGGAGTTCGGGCTTTACGCCGGCTTCGGCGCCTTTCTCGGCCATTTGTTTCCGATCTGGCTGGGGTTCAAGGGCGGCAAGGGTGTTGCAACCTATCTTGGCGTGCTGATCGGACTGGTGTGGCAGGTAGCGCTGATTTTTGCCGCCGTCTGGCTGGTGATGGCGATCCTATTCCGCTACTCATCGCTGGCAGCTCTAACGGCTGCGGTTATCGTTCCGATCGCGCTGTGGTTTGTCGCGACACCGGCAATTGCCGGCCTGTTTGCGGTGATGAGCGCCATCCTGTTCTTCAAGCATCGCGCCAACATCTCGCGTCTCATGGCCGGCACGGAAGGTCGGATCGGGGCCAAGGGGTGACACAGGCGCAGCCTGGGCCAAGGCTGAGCGAGCGCCAACGGCTCGCCTGGCTTCGGCTGATCCGTACGCCCAATGTCGGACCAGTCTCGTTTCGCGATCTCGTCAACAGATTCGGCTCGGCAGAAGCAGCGCTTGGAATGCTGCCTGAGTTGATGGCATCGGGCGGCGCCAGGCGAACGGTGCGCATTCCAAGCATCGCAGATGCGCAAGCGGAGATGGACTCTGCGAGCCGATTTGGCGCGCGGTTCGTCTGCATCGGCGAACCCGACTATCCGCCGCTTCTCAAAGTCATCGACCATCCGCCGCCATTGCTGGCAATTGTCGGCGATGCGTCGGTTTTCAGGCTGCCGGCAATCGCCATCGTCGGGGCGCGCAATGCCTCTCTGGCCGGCATCAAGATGGCAAGGACGCTTGCCGGCGAGATTGGCCGCGAAGGCTACAGCGTCGTATCCGGCCTCGCTCGGGGTATCGACACGGCCGCGCATCAGGGAAGCCTCGCGACGGGAACCATCGGCGTGCTCGCCGGGGGACTTGATATGCCCTATCCTCCGGAAAACACCGGCCTCTGCCGCGAGATCGCAGAGCATGGCGGCGCCGTCGTTTCGGAGATGCCGTTCGGCTGGCAACCACGCGCGCAGGATTTTCCCCGGCGCAACCGGCTCGTTGCCGGGATGACTCTCGGGCTTGTCGTGGTCGAAGCGGCGAAACGCTCAGGCTCGCTGATCAGCGCAAGATTGGCCGGAGAAATGGGTCGGCTGGTGTTCGCCGTGCCCGGCTCGCCGCTTGATCCGCGCGCCGGGGGGACCAACGGATTGCTGAAAGACGGCGCGACCCTTGTCACGGAAGCTGCGGACGTGCTTGGCGCGGTAGCCCCTCTTTCCGCCCGGCCGAGGTCGCCCGACCTGCCGCTCGAAGAGCCGCCCGACCTGTCAATCGGCCCGCCTCACGGTGACGACGAGCGCGGCCTGATCATCGAAGCGCTGGGGCCAGTTCCGGTCGAAATCGATGAGATTATTGCACATACCGGCCTACATGCGGCGCAGGTCGCGATGGTGCTCCTGGAACTCGACCTTGCCGGTCGTCTCGAGCGCCACACCGGCGGTAGCGTATCGCTGGTTTTTCCAGATCCGTAGAAACCGATTGACACGCGCTTCGGCCGTCATTCAACGACCAACTGGATGGTGAGCCGGGAGGGGATCGAACCCTCGACCACATGATTAAAAGTCACGTGCTCTACCGCTGAGCTACCGGCCCATCCAGACACTTCGGACCTCGGTCCAAAACGCCCTACCCTTCGGGTCTTTCCAAAGGAGACTTGCGTCGCGCGGACCAAGACACGACCGCAGCGCTTCAGAGGCGCGATGAGCCCCCGAATTGCGGCGGAACATAGGGAGGGAGTTCCAACCGGTCAACCGGAAAAAAGGGATGATCTCAACCTGTCCTTGTTTCATGGCAGGCGGACCGGCCGTCCCGATTCTCAGGCCCCCCAATACCCGCTCGGAATGGGCTGAAAGAACCCATCCCGACCTTTGCAGGCAGGTATGCCGATACTCTCGAATGGAACAATTTTGCCGAATTTTCGTTGGGCAACCAAAGGGACATGGCTCGTTACATTAGGAGAAGATCATGAAAAGGATTCTTACAGCTCTGCTGGCTTCGGTTCTGTCGGCGTCATTTATGGCGGCGGAGCTTCTGCCAGCTACCGCAGCGCCAGTTTACTTGCCTCAAGCTCAATCTGTTCCTTCCCAGGTTCAAGATATCGACTACAAACCCTGGCTGAGACGCGGCGTCCATCGGCGCGATGGCGCTGTCTACTACAACGGCCATCGCGGCTATCGCGAATACCGCCGTGGCTATCGGCGTCACGGCGACTTCTGGTTCCCGCTGGCTGCGTTTGCGGCAGGCGCGATTATTTCAGGCGCGATAGCCAATGATAGGCCCCCGGCCTATGCCAGCGGAAACGCACATGTGAGTTGGTGCTATGACCGTTATCGCAGCTACCGTGCCTACGACAACACCTTCCAGCCGTATAACGGTCCGCGCCGCCAGTGCTACTCGCCCTATCGTTAAGGTGAAACAGCAAACCATCGAGGCCTGACTGGCAAAGAAAAACCCGCGGGACTGCTCCCGCGGGTTTTGTCATTCTTGTCGCAGCTTCCCCTCTTGCCGGGAATTGCCTTTAGCTGTGGGCGAGAACCGCCAGCAGCAGAAGCGCCACGATGTTGGTGATCTTAATTGCCGGGTTGACGGCCGGGCCAGCGGTGTCCTTGTAGGGATCGCCGACTGTGTCGCCCGTCACCGAAGCCTTGTGAGCCTCGGAACCCTTGAGGTGCTTGACGCCGTCCTTGTCGGTGAAACCGTCTTCGAACGACTTCTTCGCGTTGTCCCACGCACCGCCGCCCGACGTCATCGAGATGGCAACGAACAGGCCGTTGACGATAACGCCGAGCAGAGAAGCACCGAGCGCAGCAAAGGCGGAAGCCTTCGAACCCGAGATCAGCAGGACGCCGTAATAAACGACTAGCGGAGCAAGTACCGGCAGCAGCGAAGGAATGATCATTTCCTTGATCGCCGCCTTGGTCAGGATATCGACCGCGCGGGCATAGTTCGGCTTGGAAGTACCCTGCATGATGCCCGGATCTTCGCGGAACTGCTTGCGCACTTCCTCGACGATGGAACCGGCTGCACGACCCACCGCCGTCATGGCAATGCCGCCGAACAGGTACGGGATCAGGCCGCCGAAGATCAGGCCGGCGACGACATACGGGTTCGACAGGTCGAACGACACGGTGCCGAGATCGGCGAAGTAAGGATACTGCGCGCCATTCGCCGCGAAGTACTGCAGGTCGTTGGAATAAGCCGCAAACAGCACCAGCGCACCTAGACCGGCCGAGCCGATCGCGTAGCCCTTGGTCACCGCCTTGGTGGTGTTGCCGACCGCGTCAAGCGCATCGGTGGAGTGACGCACTTCCTTCGGCAGGCCCGCCATTTCGGCAATGCCGCCGGCATTGTCGGTGACAGGGCCGAAAGCGTCGAGGGCCACGATCATGCCGGCAAGGCCGAGCATGGTGGTGACGGCGATCGCCGTACCGAAGAGACCAGCCAGTTGGTAGGTGGAGATGATGCCGCCGACGATGACGATGGCTGGCAGCGCCGTCGATTCCAGCGAGACCGCGAGGCCCTGGATGACGTTGGTGCCATGGCCGGTGACCGAGGCCTGGGCAATCGAGTTGACCGGGCGCTTGTTGGTGCCGGTGTAGTACTCGGTGATCACAACGATCAGCGCCGTCACCACAAGACCGATCAGGCCGCAGGCGAACAGGTTGGTGCCGGTCAGCGTCATGCCGTTGGCGGTGCCCACATCGCCCCAGCCGATGGTGAACTGGTTGGCGATGGCAAGACCGCCAATCGACAGGATGCCGGTGACGATCAGACCCTTGTAAAGCGCGCCCATGATCGAGCCGTTAGAGCCGAGCTTGACGAAGAAGGTGCCGACGATGGAGGTGATGATGCAGACACCGCAGATGGCGAGCGGATAAAGCATCATCTCAGCCAGATTCGGGGCGGTGCCGAAGAAGATGGCGGCCAGAACCATGGTCGCGACAACCGTCACGGCATAGGTCTCGAACAGGTCGGCGGCCATGCCGGCGCAGTCGCCGACGTTGTCGCCAACGTTGTCGGCAATGGTTGCCGGGTTGCGCGGATCATCCTCTGGAATGCCTGCCTCGACTTTGCCGACGAGGTCGCCGCCAACGTCCGCACCCTTGGTGAAGATGCCGCCGCCGAGACGGGCAAAGATCGAGATCAGCGATGCGCCGAAGCCGAGCGCGACGAGCGAGTCGACAACTTCACGGCTGGCGGGTGCGTGGCCGAGGGGACCGGTGAGGACCCAATAGTAGACTGACACACCGAGCAGCGCGAGGCCGGCGACCAGCATGCCTGTGATCGCACCGGACTTGAAGGCGATGTCGAGGCCGGCAGCAAGGCTTTTCGAAGCAGCCTGGGCGGTGCGCACATTGGCGCGAACCGAGACATGCATGCCGATGAAGCCGGCAGCACCGGACAAAACGGCGCCGATCAGGAAACCGAATGCGGCGACGGCCGAGAGCAGCCACCAAGCCAGAAGAAACACGACAACACCGACAATGGCGATGGTGGTGTACTGGCGCGCCAGATAGGCCTGGGCACCTTCGCGAATGGCTGCGGAGATTTCCTGCATGCGTGCATTGCCCTGGTCGGCAGCAAGCACCGACTGTGTCGCCCAAATGGCGTATAGGACAGAGAGCAGACCGCAGGCGATGACGACGTATAGTATGGTCATTGCCAGATTTTCCTCGAATGATGGCCCGAAAAACCCCTCTCCAGGCCGATGGATACGAAACCGGAACCGATTGCGGAATCCGATCGTTCGCAGCGGCTTATGCGAAACAGGGTAACGAACGTCAAGATATTGTTCGGTTTTTGCCCCGTTTTCGCCCTAAAGGATAACAGGACGGTACGGCTGGCCATACCGCCAGCCGATTTGATCGATTGAAATCGGCCCGACGAGTCGGGCCAAGGATCGAGGAGCTAAGCCGCCTGCCGCTGTCCAGTCAGTTGAAGCATGCCGAGAAGCACCAGACAAAGTACAGCCACGGGCAACACGATCCAGGCCAGCATGTTCCAGCCCCATGCATTGTAGACCGCACCCGACATCAGCGAGGCAAAAGCCACGCTGGAGAACAGGACGAAGTCGTGGAAACCCTGCGCCTTGCCCTTCTCTTCGGACCGGTAGCATTCGGCCACGATTGCCGTCGAGCCGATGAAACCGAAGTTCCAGCCAAGGCCGAGCAGGATCAGCGCAGTCCAGAATTGCCAGAGCTGAATGCCCGACAAGGCGACCAGCCCGCAGCCGATCAACAACGCAAAACCGACGGCAACGATGGTCGGCGCGCCGAAGCGGTGGATCAGCCTGCCGGTGAAGAAGCTGGGTGCGAACATCGCCATCACGTGCCACGAAATGCCGAGCGTCGCTTCGTCCGAAGTGAAACCGCAACCGACCATGGCAAGCGGCGCGCCCGTCATGACGAAGGTCATGAGGGCGTAGGACCCGACCGCGCACAGCAAAGCAATTGCGAAACGTGGCTGGGTGACGATTTCGCGGAGCGACCGGCCGGACCCGGTGCTGGTTTGCGCTGCTTTGACCGCAGGCTTGGCGCGCAGGAACATCAGGATCGCCCCGCCAATCGCGGACAGCACGATAAGGGCGGCGAACGCACCGGCGAACATCACTGGCGCCAATAGGTCCTTGGTGAAAATGACGACCTGCGGACCGAGTACAGCGGTGACCACTCCACCGGCAAGAACGAAAGAGATGGCGCGCGCCTTGAATTCAGGCGGAGCGTTGTCGGCTGCCGCGAAGCGAAACTGCTGCACGAAAGACCCGCCGATGCCGACCAACAGTAATCCGAAGGCAAACCCCCAGAAACTGGACTGGAACAGCGCGATGGTAGCCGCCAACCCGCCCAATGCGGTGATGCCGGTGCCGGTCAGGAAGCCGTCGCGCTGGCCGAGTTTGCGAATGATCGCCGCCGCGGGCAGCGCGCCCAACGCAACGCCGACGTTGAACCCGGTGAGCGGCGCTGTCGCCAGCGACTTGTCGGCGCCCAGCATATGGTGCCCGGCGAGTGCACCCAGCGCGAAGCAGATCGGCCCGGCCGACCCGATGATTGCCTGCGCCGCGGACAGGATTAGCGCTGTACGCCGTGCTTCTTGCGCGGCTTCAGCATGCCCTATCGTCATGAAATGTCCTTACCTTTGCCCCGTCCCTCGCCGCGCACACGGCGCGACACGCGATCCAATACCGCGTTGACGAGCTTTGGCTCGTCCTCATCATAGAACGCTTTGGCAATGTCGATATATTCCGAGACGATGACGGCAACCGGAACTTCTTCGCGCCGCATCAATTCGTAGGTGCCTGCCCGCAGGATTGCCCGCAGCGTGGAATCGAGGCGCGACAGCGGCCAATCTTCGGTGAGCGCCTGGCGGATGATCGGGTCGAGCGTCTTCTGGTTTTCAACGACGCCGGCCAGTATGCCGCGAAACCATTGCGCGTCGGCCTCGCGGTAGAGCGCGCCGTCGACTTCCTTGCCGAGCCTAAAGGCTTCGTATTCCGCCGTGATCTCAAGGAGCCCGCTGCCGGCGACATCCATCTGATACAGCGCCTGCACGGCCGCAAGGCGGGCCGCTCCACGCTTGTTGGCTTGTCTTACCGGCGGCTGGTTGCTGCCCATTGGATCAGTCACTTGGTTCAGGCTCCGAATTGCTTGCGAAGGGAAATCATGGTCAGGGCCGCCCGCGCGGCAAAACCGCCCTTGTCACCTTCGGAGCGCTTGGCGCGCGCCCAGGCCTGTTCATCGTTCTCTGTCGTCAGGATGCCGTTGCCGACACAAATCGATTCCTGCACTGAAAGGTCCATCAGTGCACGTGCCGATTCGTTGGCGACGATGTCGAAATGATGCGTCTCGCCGCGGATCACCGTGCCAAGAGCCACATAGCCGTCATAGCCCTTGCCGCCCTCAGCTTCCGCATCGAGCGCAAACGAGATGACGGCCGGGATTTCCAACGCGCCGGGGACGGTGACCACGTCATATTTTGCGCCAGCCTCATCGAGCGCCGCCTTGGTGCCGTCCAGCAGCGCATCCGCCAGATCGTCATAGAAGCGTGCTTCGACGATCAGAAGCTTGAGTTTCTTGTCCTTGGCCATGTTCTTGCGTCTCCGGAGGAGCCGGTCAATTAGGCCGAAGCGCGACCGACCGCAAGCCTTAGAGCAGGCCAATCGGGCAATCATGCGAAGTTGCTGTTACAGTCCCTGCGCGGATGCCTCGACAAGGCGTGCGGCGTAGCGGGCCATGGTGTCGACCTCGAAGTTGACGCGGTCGCCGACCTTGCGTTCTCCCCATGTCGTGACGGCCAGAGAGTGTTGGATCAACAGCACGTCGAAGCGCTGGCCCTCCACCTTGTTGACGGTGAGCGAGGTGCCATCCAGTGCAACCGACCCTTTCGGCGCGATGAACTTCGCAAGCGCGCGCGGCGCTTCGAGGGTCAAGCGCACCGCATCGCCCTCGTCCCGACGTGCCACGATATCGGCCATGCCGTCGATATGGCCGGAAACGATGTGGCCGCCCAATTCGTCACCGATCTTGAGCGCACGCTCCAGATTGATGCGGCTGCCGGCCTGCCAATCCGATGCCGTCGTAAGCCGCAACGCCTCCTCCCAGGCCTCGACTTCGAACCAGCGGGCATTGGCGTTCTTTTCCGGCAGCGCCGTGACGGTGAGGCATACGCCAGCACAGGCAATTGAAGCGCCGATAGCTATGGTTTCGGGGTCGTAAGCCGTATCGATGCGAAGCCCAACCCCCTCCTTCAACGGCTTGACCGCAGCGACCGTGCCGACATCGGTGACGATACCCGTAAACATCAAAAATCCCTCGCCCACTCGGCATAACTGTCTTCGCCAAGTCGCATCTCGCGCAGCTTGCGGAAGCCAGGCGGTATATGGTCAGGATCGATCGGCGTCGCAATACCGGCCGGCCCGATCTCGCCAGGACCGTGAAACAGCACGATGCGATCGACAAGGCCATCGTCGAGAAAAGCACGCGCGACCGCAGCACCACCCTCGACCAGGACGCTGGCCATACCCAGAGCGGCCAAATCCTCCATCAACTCCGGCAGGGCAATGCGGCCGCCATAAGCTTCCGTGCCGATGAAGCGGACGCCTCGGCGCTCGAGCGCTGCCTTCTTGTGCTGATCCGCCAAGGGATCCGCCGCGATATAAAGCGGTATCCGATCGGCTCCGGCAACCAGTTTGGAGGATTCCGGCAAGCGGATCTCACGGTCGAGCACGATACGGGCGGGCGAACGGTTCTCCAAACCGGGCAGACGCACTGTGAGCGCAGGGTCATCCTCCATCGCGGTGCCAATGCCGATCAGGACCGCGTCGGCCTCAGCCCGCATCAGGTGCACTTCGCGCCGTGCCGCTTCACCGGTAATGGCAATCTGCCCCTGCCCTACGGTTCCGATTTTTCTATCTGCTGAAATCGCAATCTTTAGAATGACTTCAGGCCTCTTGTTCAATGATCGAATCAGGTAACCGGCCATCTGCTCCGAAGCCTCGGCCGAGAGCAGGCGTTCGATCACCTCGATACCGGCCTCACGCAGGATCGCGTAGCCCTTGCCGGAGACGCGCGTATCCGGGTCGCTGGCGGCACCGACCACACGCGCTATTCCGGCAGTGACCAGGGCACTAGCGCAGGGCGGGGTGCGACCATGATGGGCGCACGGCTCGAGCGTCACATAGGCCGTGGCCCCACGCGCCAGTTCACCGGCCTGAGCGAGCGCTTCCGTCTCGGCGTGGGGGCGCCCTCCGATCGCCGTGATCCCGGTGCCGACAATCATAGGTCCGGCGCCGTCGTCACGCACGATGATCGTTCCGACTGCGGGGTTGGTAGAGGTACGGCCGGCATTGCGCCGCGACAACCGCAGCGCCGCTGCCATATAGCGACGGTCCTGCCGTTCCTGCGCGGTCACACCCGGCTCATCCATAACTCAGGCGCCGTCCTCGTCGCCTTTCAATTCGCCGAGCACATCGTGGAAATCCTTGGCTTCGCGAAAATTGCGGTAGACCGAGGCGAAGCGCACATAGGCAACGTCATCGAGCGACTTGAGCGCGTCCATGACCAACCTGCCAACCTCCGCGGAAGGGATTTCGGTTTCGCCCGAACTTTCCAGCTGACGCACGATGCCGGTTACGGCGCGGTCGATGCGCTCAGGATCGACATTGCGCTTGCGCACCGCGATCTCCACGGAGCGCAGCAGTTTGTCACGGTCGAAGGGCACCTTGCGGCCCGATTTCTTGACCACAACGAGATCGCGAAGCTGCACCCGCTCGAAAGTCGTGAAACGGCCGCCACAGTCGGGGCATACGCGTCGCCTGCGGATGGCGGACCCTTCTTCGGCGGGCCGCGAATCCTTCACCTGGGTATCTTCGGACTGGCAATAAGGGCAGCGCATAGTCGATGTTGCCTCGCGATTCTGATCAAGGAGAAGGCTTAAAGCCTTTCTGCGCGAGTGCAAACATGCAGACGGCCTCGCCATCAGGAGATAGCGAGGCCGCGCAGAAATTTCTATGCCGGCGATCAGCCCAGATATGGATACATCGGGAAACGGTCGGTCAGCGCCACGACCTTCTTCTTGACGGCTGCTTCCACGGCAGCGTTGCCTTCGTCGGAATTAGCGGCCTTCAGCCCATCCAGAACCTCGGCAATCAGATGGCCGATTTCACGGAATTCGGCCTCGCCGAAACCGCGCGTGGTGCCGGCCGGCGTGCCGAGGCGAACGCCCGACGTGACGAACGGCTTTTCCGGGTCGAAGGGAATGCCGTTCTTGTTGCAGGTGATGTTGGCGCGGCCCAGCGCCTGTTCGGCACGCTTGCCGGTGGCGTTCTTGGGGCGCAGGTCTACCAGCATCAGATGGTTGTCGGTGCCGCCGGAAACGATGTCGAGGCCCGTCTCCTTCAGGCCAGCGGCCAGTATCTTGGCGTTGGCCGCGACGTTTTGCGCATAAAGCTTGAAATCCGGCTTCAACGCTTCGCCCAGCGCCACGGCCTTGGCGGCGATGACGTGCATCAACGGGCCGCCCTGCAGGCCGGGAAACACTGCCGAATTCATCTTCTTGGCGATGGCTTCGTCGTTGCACAGGATCATGCCGCCGCGCGGGCCGCGCAGCGACTTGTGCGTGGTGGTTGTGACGACGTGGGCATGCGGAAGCGGTGAAGGATGAACACCGCCGGCAACGAGGCCTGCAATGTGGGCCATGTCCACCATCAGGTAAGCGCCGACCGCATCGGCGATCTCGCGGAACCGCTTCCAGTCCCATACGCGCGAATAGGCGGTGCCGCCAGCCAGGATCAGCTTCGGCTTCGTTTCATGCGCCTGCTTCTCGATGGCGTCCATGTCGAGCAGATGGTCGTCCTGGCGCACGCCGTAGGAGACGACCTTGAACCACTTGCCACTCATGTTGACGGGCGAACCGTGTGTCAGATGCCCACCCGAATTGAGGTCGAGGCCCATGAAGGTGTCGCCCGGCTGCAGCAGCGCCAGGAATACGGCCTGGTTCATCTGGCTGCCCGAGTTCGGCTGCACATTGGCGAAATTGCATCCGAACAGCTTCTTGGCACGTTCGATCGCCAGTTCTTCAGCGACGTCCACGAACTGACAGCCACCATAGTAGCGTTTGCCCGGATAGCCTTCGGCATATTTGTTGGTCATGATCGAGCCCTGCGCCTCCAGAACGGCGCGCGAGACGATGTTTTCCGAGGCGATCAATTCGATCTCGTGGCGTTGGCGACCAAGTTCGTTGCGGATCGAGCCGAAAATCTCGGGATCGACCTCGGCAAGGGGTGTTTCGAAGAAAGAATTGAAGTGGTTGGAGGGGGCCGACTGTGTTGTCATGGCGTGAAACTTCCTTGCGTCCAGAGGTCTGGGCGCGCCATTAACATACTTGCCCAACGGTCGCCACGTACAGCGAACGAAATTTGCTGGCGCAAATGCGGCAAGACGCCACTGGCAACAAAAAGGCCGCCCTGCGGAGCGGCCTTTCCGAATTCGTCAAGTCGTTCGGTCCTACAGCGCGGACGTGATCTGCAATTCGTCGACGCCGTCCCAGCCATAGACGTCGTCGCGGAATTGCACGACACCATCGCCGGTTGACCATGCGGAAACATACAGGAAATGCACGGGCACTGGATTGGTCACGGCAACCGGCTGGTTCTCGCCCGCCTTGATGGCAGCCTCGAAATGCTGGCGATCCCAGCCGGGGGTGTCGCGCAGGATCCAGGTCACCAGGTCGCGCACGTTCTGGACGCGCACGCAGCCGGAAGAATCGAACCGCATGAGCTTGTTGAACAGGCTTTGCTGCGGCGTGTCGTGCATGTAGACGCCGTCCGGGCTCGGGAAATTGATCTTGACCGAAGCCATGGCATTGTTGCTGCCGGGGTCCTGGCGGAAGCGATACTTGGCTGCTTCTTCCGTTGACCAGTCGACGTTCAGCGGGTCGACCTCGCTGCCGTCGGGAGCGAACATGCGAATATTGCTGTCCTTGAGGTAGTTGGGATCCTTGCGCATCAAGGGAATGATATCCTTGCGCACGATGGACACCGGCGAAGTCCAGTACGGATTGACGATGATCTCGTTGATCCTGGAATTGACGATCGGCGTCTGGCGGTCGATCTTGCCGACGATTGCCGTGTGGCGCAGCACGACGCGCCCGTTCTCCACCGCCTCGATCTGAGCGGCAGGGATGTTGACCAAAACGTAGCGATCACCGAGCGTGCCGGCTTTTTCCCGCAGACGGCCAAGATTGGTTTCCAACTGCCCTAGCCGGGTCTGCGCGGCGATGTTCATCGCCAGATAGGAATATTTGCCGAGAACGCCGTCTTCAGGAAGACCGTGGCGCGCCTGAAAGCGCTTGACCGCCGCATCGACGTAAGAATCGAACGATTCCGACAGCCCAGCGCTCTGTGGAAGATCGCCCGAGACCATCAGCCGCCTGCGTAGCGGCACGACATCCGGATCGATGACGCCGAGTTTCAGCTTCTTCGTTGCCGGCACCTGTTCCCAGCCACCCCGCGACACGATCCCCTGATACTGCGCAATGGCCTGTTCGCTATAGGCAATCGTCTGCGGGCTGAAGATGGGCAGCGTCGAGGCCACCTTGCCGCGGCCGCTGGCTCGCGCATCGAATGTATCGTCCCAGTTGCCGCGCCCCGCGGCCTTGAGGATATCGTCGACGGCGTTCTGCGCACTGGCCCCGCCAGCAATCATGGATGCTGCGAGCGCGGACGCTCCGGACAGAAACAAACGGCGGCTGGTCTTCATGGGTGTTCCAGACATTCTTCCAGTCAATGTTCAGGCGATACGGCCCGGCACTCTAGGTTGGCCGACCTTAACAATTCGCCAACCATACCGGCATCACGTCGACGACAAAAACGCGCCGCGCCGAAACGGGTTCCAGTCGGTCCAAGGCATTCCCGCCCCGACTTTGATCACCCTTCGCTTTCATTTGAATATGGCGGCAACGTGGCGCAGCGCTCATTCCGCCCCTGCCCCCAGGCACAAACAAGGGGCCAGTGCTTTTTCTGCACCGGCCCCGTTGGACGGAAAGGCGTTCGCCCGCAGGCGCACCAATCTGTTACATGCGATAGGCGATGGTGTCGTTCCAGAACCTGTCGAGGCGCTGCAGCGCGCGGTTCATCTGCTTGAACTCGTCGGTATTGATGCCGCCCACATGTTCGATGGAACCGATGTGGCGCTCATAGAGGCCCGCCACGACCTCCGCGACTTCGGCACCCTTGTCCGTCAGGCTGACACGGACCGACCGGCGGTCGATGCGCGAACGCTGATGGTTGATGAAGCCGAGGTCGACCAGTTTCTTCAGGTTGTAGGAAACGTTCGATCCCAGATAGTAGCCACGCGAGCGCAACTCGCCGGCCGTCAGTTCCGCATTGCCGATGTTGAACAAAAGCAGCGCCTGGATGGCGTTGATATCGGAACGGCCGTTGCGGTCGAATTCATCCTTGATGACGTCAAGAAGGCGGCGGTGCAACCGCTCGACGAGCTGGAGCGATTCCATGTAGAGCGAACGGATCGCCTCGCGGCGGTCGTCGGATACGTTTGCGGACTTCGCCGCAGGACGCGGGTTGTTCATTGTCTTTGCCTCTCGTTTGTCGCCCGGTGATTTTTTTGTTTTTCTCACCTTGATTGCGACACTATCGAATACTCATAAAATTCGACTTAAACGCCAAGGCTAACAAGAGCTTACCAGTAACAGGTCGCTAAGAGGCTTAATGAATGGTCACGTCAATTCTGAAAGTTAACCTAAACGTTTACTGAACGAGTGGGCAGGGGACCTAGTGGGATGCTTGCCGCTTTTGCAGGTGCATAACCAACCTGAGCGCAAGATAGAGCAGCGCCACGGCGGCATGAGAGAATACGATCAGCGGCCGCGCGCCGAAATACTGCGGAAAGCCGACATACATCGCGCTCTCGGCCGCGGCACACAAAAACCAGATCACCGGGGCCCAGGACGCAAGCATCCACAGTCCGGCCGCAGCGATCGGAAACAGAACTGCAAGCGCGGAAGCCGCGACCTGCCAGTGGACCGGCATCAGGTCGAAACGGAACAGCGATCCCGGATAAAAGCCGATCAACCGGATCCAGTACAGGACACCGAACAGCAGGCAATAAGCACCAACAATACGCATGAACCACGTGAAGGCGACTTCCGCTGTCGTCGGCTGAAGTGCCGCCCGTTTCGAAACGGGGTCGATCACAGAATCAGTTCCCGATCGCCGAGCGAAGCGAAATAGGCATCGATCTCGGCATCGCCGACCGCGTCCAGGCTTGCCGGTTGCCAGACAGGCTTCGATCCCTTGTCGATGAGGGCGGCGCGGATGCCTTCGTAGAAGTCGTGCCCGGCAAGCATGCGGTTGAGAATACGGAACTCCATGCGCATGCATTCATCCATCGACAGTTCGCCTCCCGCCCCGATCTGGCGCCAGGCCACCTTCAGGCTGGTGGGAGAGCGCGACAGCATCGTTGCCAGTGTCTTTGCTGCGAATTCATCCAATGGCCCTGCCCGATCGAGGCTGCCGAGAACCGCTTCCAACGAACCAGCCGAGAAATGGCAATGGATGGCCTTGAGCGTCTCGGCATCCGTTTCGCCAGGCACCCGCACATGAAAACGGGCCAGCACCTCGTCCGGATCGTCTCCGACCACCAGAGCCTTGACGATTTCGCCCTGATCCTCAGCCTTGACCGTGTGCGTTGCAAGCCCCGAAGCCAGCGCATCGCCATACCTGATGCGGTTGCCGGTCAGGCCGAGATACATGCCGAAACTGTCGGCAAGGCGTGGCAGGATGTGGCTGCCTCCGACGTCGGGGAAAAAGCCGATGCCCACTTCCGGCATGGCGAAGACGGCATTCTCGGTCAAGACGCGATACGAGCCGTGAAAGGACACGCCGAACCCGCCGCCCATGACGATCCCGTCGATGAGCGCGACATACGGCTTTGCGAAACGCGCTATCAGGGCGTTCAGACGATATTCGTCGGCGAAAAAATCGACAGGCAGCTTTCCGGCCCTGCCCGCCTCGTAGACCTGGAGAATGTCGCCGCCGGCAGAAAACGCCCTGCCCTCGCCCCGGATCAGGACCAGCTTAACGCGGTCGTCGTCCTGCCACGCCTCCAAGGCATTGGCGAGCGCGTTCACCATCTGGTGTGTGACGGCATTGAGGGCCTTGGGCCGGTTCAGCGTGACGACGCCTGCCTGCCCCTCGATCTCCAAACGGATTTCATCGCCGCCGCCAAAATCCATATGCAAAGATTCCCCATCAACTGCAATTCAATGAAACTGCTAAGGGTGGCGCACGGACGCGTCAATGCCGGCACAACGATGTCGCATTGGTCCGCGGCAGCCATCATGCTAAAAGCCGTTGCGGAGCACCAACACGGGAATAGCCTCGACCGTTTTTCCGTTTTGGTGGCATAGACGAAAGACCCGGGCGAAATCGGCGTCGCTCGAGCGGAGTTTAGACATGAACAGGTTCGCACCCACCAAAGCGGCAGGCGCAATGAGCGTAGACGAAACCACCAACTCGCGGCGGCTGAGGCGCATGCGCAAGGCCCCCTGGTCGCGACGCCTGGTTCAGGAAAACCACCTCACCGTCGATGATTTGATCTGGCCGATGTTCATCGTGGAAGGCGCCAATGTGCGCCAGCCGATCGAAGCGATGCCCGGCGTGTTCCGCTATTCGCCCGATATTGCGGTCAAGGAAGCAGAGCGTGCCGCCAAACTCGGCATTCCGGCCATCGCCACTTTTCCCAAGGTCGACCTCAGCCTGCGCGACGAGACAGGTTCGCAAATCCTCGACCCGGACAACCTCATCAACCGCACAACGCGCGCGATCAAGGCGGCGGTGCCAGAGATCGGCGTCATCACCGATGCCGCGCTCGATCCGTTCACCAGCCACGGCCATGACGGCATCCTGCGCGACGGCATCATCGTGAATGACGAGAGCGTCGAGCAGATCACTGCAGCAGCCGTGCTGCAGGCTGCGGCAGGCTCGGACATCATTGCACCATCGGATATGATGGACGGCCGCATCGGAGTGATCCGCGCGGCGCTCGACGCCAACGGTTTCCAGGACGTCGCCATCATGTCCTATGCGACCAAGTTCGATTCCGCCTTTTACGGGCCTTATCGCGACGCGATCGGCACCGCCGGCCTGCTCCAGGGCGACAAGAAGACCTACTACATCAACGCCGCAAATTCAGCCGAGGCCATACGCGAGGCCGAGCAGGACATCGTCGAAGGTGCCGACATGATCATGGTCAAGCCCGGCCTGCCCTATCTCGACATCGTGCGCCTGCTAAAGGACCAGTTCGCGATGCCGACCTTCGCCTACCAGGTGTCAGGCGAATATTCGATGATCAAGGCGGCGGCTGCCAACGGCTGGATCGACGGCGACCGGGCGATGCTGGAAAGCCTGCTTGCCCTCAAGCGGGCGGGCTGCGACGGCATCTTCACCTATTTCGCGCCGACGGTTGCACAGATGTTGAAGAAATAGCGGCAATCCTGACAGGTTTGTGTTCGGGCCTTCATATCGGGATATGATATGCTGGCCAGTAGCCGGTTTGGTCGACAGCAGATTTTGCCTGTACAACCGGCCACCGCGAACCAGTCGGGAAATTTGACATGGAATACCGCTATCTCGGCCGCTCCGGCCTGAAAGTTTCGACCCTCACCATGGGGACCATGACCTTCGGCGGCGCCGGCAAATTCGCTGCAGTCGGCAAGACCGATGTTGCCGACGCCCGCCGTCTGATCGACCTCTGCCTCGACGCGGGCATCAACCTGATCGACACGGCCAACGTCTATTCCAACGGAATGTCGGAAGAGATTATCGGCGAAGTGCTGGGCGGCAAGCGCAAGAACGACGTGCTGATCGCCTCCAAGGCGCGCATGAAGGTCGGGCCTGGCCCGAATGACGAAGGTCTTTCGCGCCATCATCTGATCCGCGAATGCGAACGCAGCCTGAAACGACTCAACACCGATGTGATCGACATCTATTTCCTGCACGAGTGGGATGGGCGCACGCCGCTTGAAGAGACGATGGCCGCGCTTGATGCGCTGGTCGCGCAAGGCAAGGTCCGCTATGTCGGCTGCTCCAATTTTTCCGGCTGGCACATCATGAAGGCGCTCGGCATTGCCGAGCGGCACAACCATCCGCGTTTCATAACTCAACAGATTCATTACACGCTCGAAGCGCGTGAGGCGGAATACGAGTTGCTGCCAGTCTCGGTCGACCAGGGACTCGGCGTCATGGTGTGGAGCCCGCTGGCCGGCGGCCTGCTTTCAGGCAAATACAGCCGCGACCAGGAAACGGCGCGGCAATTGTCCGGCTGGCACGAGCCGCCGATCCGCGACGAAGACCGGCTTTGGCGCATTGTCGATGCGCTCAATTCAATTGCCAAAGAACGCAACGTGTCTTCTGCACAGATTGCGCTTGCTTGGCTGCTTGGCCGCCCTGCTGTGTCGACGCTTGTCATCGGTGGACGCAACGAGGCCCAGTTCAAGGACAATATCGCGGCAGCCAGCCTTGCGCTGAGCGAGGACGAGCGCAAGCGGCTTGATGCCGTCAGCCTGCCGCCGGTGATCTACCCATACTGGCATCAGCAAGCCACCGCCCACAGGAGCTTCGGCGAAGCGGATTTGGTTCTGGACCGAACCAGCCCGAGAAGCTGAGACCAGTTTCCTGTGACGACCGCTACCGGTGCGACTGACGACGCGATAAACATCCACTGGCGGCGAAATCTCGCCGTCTGCTTCCTTGGCTCGTTCACCACAATCGTGGCGATGACGCTGTTGCTGCCGTTCCTGCCACTTTATATCGAGGAACTGGGCGCTGAAGGCCACGCCGCCATCGTCCAGTGGTCCGGCATAGCCTATGCCGCGACCTTTCTGGCCGCGGCCCTTGTCGCGCCCTTGTGGGGTCGACTCGGCGACCGCTACGGCCGCAAGCTGATGCTGGTGCGCGCCAGCCTCGGCATGGCTGTCTGCATGTCCTTGATGGGCATGGTGCAGAGCGTGGAGCAACTCGTGGTGTTGCGCTTGATGATCGGCTTTGCCGGCGGCTACTCTTCCGGCTCGACAATCCTGGTTGCCATGCAGACGCCGAGGCACCGCTCCGGCTGGGCGCTCGGCATCCTGTCGGCCGGCATAATGGGAGGCAATCTTGTCGGCCCCCTGATCGGTGGCGGGCTGCCGCCGCTGATCGGCATTCGTGCCACCTTTCTTTTATCCGGCGGCATCATCTTCCTTGCCTTCCTTGCGACCAGCTTCCTCATCAAGGAGGGGTCGCACGCCTCAACGAAAACGAAGTCGAAACAGGAAGGCGCATGGCAGGCCATCCCCGACAAGCGCCCGGTCATTGCCATGCTGGTCACGGGCATGCTGCTGATGTTCGCCAACATGTCGATCGAGCCGATCATCGCGGTCTATGTGGCGCAACTGGTCAAAGACCAAGCCCGCGTGACGCTTGTTGCCGGTGTCGTGATGTCCGCAGCGGCGCTAGGCAGCATCGTCTCTGCCTCCCGGCTTGGCCGGCTTGGGGATCGCGTCGGCCACTGGAATGTCGTCACGGCGGCGCTTGCCGTCTCCGCGCTACTGCTCGTTCCACAAGCCTTCGTCACCGAAAGCTGGCAACTGGTGGCCTTGCGCTTTCTCATGGGGCTGGCGCTGGGCGCCCTCCTGCCGTCGATCACCAGCGTCATCCGCCACAACGTGCCCGATCACGTTGGCGGCAATGTGCTTGGCTACTCGATTTCTGCCCAATATGCCGGACAGGTTGCCGGCCCGCTGCTCGGCGGGTTCGTGGGAGGCCACTTCGGCATGCAGGCCGTATTCCTCGGCACCTGCGTACTCATGGCAATCGGCGCTGCCTACAACTGGCTGGCCCAGGCACGCCGCAATCAACGATCAGTTGGAGACGAATCGATATGAGCCGAGTTCTTGTTTCGGCCGCGGGATTATGCGGCGCGGCCGGTGTTGTGCTTTCCGCTGCAGCGTCACATCGCGGCGGCGCCTTCATCGGCACCGCAGCATCTTTCCTGCTCATGCATTCACCGGTCTTCCTTGCCGCAGGCTTGTTGAGCGCAAATCGCATTCTGCGCGCAGGATGCCTCGTCCTGCTTGCCGGGCTCATCCTGTTCAGCGGCGACCTCCTTGCGCGCGACTTCGTCGGCTCGCGGCTTTTTCCGTTTGCGGCACCCATCGGCGGCACGCTGCTGATCGCGGGATGGCTCGCAATTGCGCTCTCGGCATTGCAGCCGTCCGCCAGATAGATGGTGACCGCCGAATCTTGAAATGGCGCTCGTATTCACCATCTGATGCATGACGGCTCCATCGAACCAGCCGAACCGTAAGGGATAACCATGAACGCCCGCGTTCTCGACGGTGATATCATCACGAATCGACTGGATGACGTGCGCGCCTATGACGGCGTTCGCACCCGCCGCATCCTGGCCTTTGCCATCGACTATCTGATCGTCGGGCTGTTGACGATCCCGTTCGCTATCCTCGTACTGGTGCTCGGCTTGCTGACGTTTGGTATTGGCTGGGCGTTGTTCGGCATCCTCGTGCCGGCGGTCGCCATCCTCTACATCTGGAACACGCTGGGCGGCACCGCCCAGGCAACAACCGGCATGAAGATGATGAACCTCCGCCTCGACCGCCTCGACGGCCGGCGCATAGACGGGCTCACCGCCGTGGTGCATTCCGTGCTGTTTTGGGCAGGCAACGTCATTCTGACGCCGCTGGTCTTGCTGGTCACGCTGTTTTCCGACCGCAAGCGCACGCTGCACGATCTGTTGCTGGGCACGGCGGTCTCGCGCACCGATCGAGCGGACTTGTGAAAATCCTCGTCGCCGGATAAATTAGCCGCGATGGGGATGGAGTTCCCCCGAAACTGCCCGCAAGGGCTGATGACTCCTACCGCAACCAACCGCGGTAGAGGTGTGTCTTGGAAACCCCGCCGCAAGCGGGGTTTTTTATGCCCGCTCTCCGAAGGGATGCCACATGTCCTTTACCACTTGCCTGGCCGTCATGATCGGAGGCGCAGCCGGTAGCCTGGCCCGATATCTGCTGTCGGTTTTGGCACTGCCGATCTCCGGCTCGCTGCCATGGGGAACCATACTGATCAATGTCGGAGGCTCGTTCATCATCGGGCTGTTCGGCACCCTGACTCTGGCTGACGGGCGCTATCCGGCTTCCGAAAGCGCGCGTCTGTTCGTGATGATCGGACTTTGCGGCGGCTTCACCACCTTTTCCTCTTTCAGCCTGCAAACACTGGAGTTGTTGCGCAGCGGCGCAATCGTGCGTGCTTCGGTCAATGTCGCCGCGTCGGTGATCCTGTGCGTCGGCGCAGTGGCCGTCGGCCACCTCATTGCAACGCACTTCAACCGAGACATCCGCATTGCCCAGATTGCCATCGAGGAGGAAGGCAGTCCTGTACCACCGCAAAACTCTTGAATTTTTTGCAGACAACGCCAAGGTAGAGAGAGTCGCGGAGTTCCTTTTTGGCTAGATGACGCACCATCCGACCCAGTCGCCGCAATTTTTCCTGACAGCGCCGTCGCCCTGCCCGTATCTCGATGGCCAGTTCGAGCGCAAGGTCTTCACCCATCTTGTCGGCGACAAGGCGCCGGAGATGAACGATCTTCTCACGCAAGGCGGTTTCCGGCGCTCGCAGAACATCGCCTACCGTCCGGCTTGTGAAACCTGTCGCGCCTGTGTTTCGGTCCGCATAGTCGCCGACGAGTTCGTGCCTAGCCGCAACATGCGCCGCGTCCTACAAGAGAATGACGATCTGGTCGGCTCCATGCACGCGGCCGAACCGTCGACCGAGCAATATTCGCTGTTTCGTGCCTACCTGGATGCCCGCCATCGCCGCGGCGGCATGTCGGACATGACCGTGCTCGACTACGCCATGATGGTCGAAGACACGCACGTCGATACCAAGATCATCGAGTATCGCCGGCGCGGCCCCGACACCTTCATCACCGGCAAGGGTCACGGCGAACTGATCGCTGTGGCGCTGACCGACAAGATGGCCGACGGCCTGTCGATGGTCTATTCCTACTTCAACCCCGAACTGGACAGCCGTTCGCTCGGCACGTTCATGATCCTCGACCACATCACCCGCGCCAAGGCGATGGGGTTGCCCCATGTCTATCTCGGCTACTGGGTCAACGGCTCGCGCAAAATGAACTATAAAATGCGCTTCCAACCCCAGGAGCATCTTGGCCCGAAAGGCTGGGAGCGTTATTCGGGCACGTGACGTGGCAGCCTGACCCGGATAGGGTGCCGGCCAAATAGTCCAGCCAGGCTGACTTTCTTCAAGTAGATCTGGATGCCATCCCATCCGCCAGCCGGGGACTTTGCATTGTCTTTAACCAATCACCACACAAAGGGCCTCATACTGACCGCCATAGGCGGCATGGCGCTGACGGTCGATATCCCGCTGATCCGTCTCGCTGACGGCGAAGCATGGTCGATCCTCATGATTCGCAGCGGCACGACATTCCTGGCGGCGCTAATAGTCTGGGCGGTGTGGCGATGGCTGACGCCCAAGGCGCCACAACTCATACCGGGACGTGCCGGTTTGGTGGTAGCAACCCTCTACGGCATCGGCTCGATCACCTTCATCACCGCGGTGTTTCACACGTCGACGGCTGATCTCGTTTTCATTCTCGCGTTCAACACGATGTTTGCCGCACTTTTGTCGTGGCTGTTCCTGCGCGAGCGGCCACGCCCGGCAACGCTCGTTGCCATGGCTTTGATGATCTTCGGCGTAATGATCATCGTCAGCAATTCGCTTGGAACCGGAAACCTGTTCGGCAACATGATGGCGCTGGCGTCCGCGTTCTGCATTGCCTCGGCGATCACCATTTCGCGCGCCAGCGGCAAGGACATGGGGTTCACCGCGCTGGTCGGCGTGATCTTTCCGTTCGCTATCGCCGCCTTCATGGTTTCCGACATCGGCTTCAAGGTGAACGAACCGTGGTGGATCATCTTCAACGGCGCAGTGGTCATGCCGATTTCGTTCTTCTGCCTCGCCAACGGCCCGAAATACATTTCCGGACCGGAGGTTGCGATGTTCTACCTGTTGGAAACCGTACTCGCACCGGTCTGGGTCTGGATGATCTTTTCGGAAGTGCCGACGCGCAACAGCCTGATCGGCGGAACGATCCTGATCGTCACGCTCGTCGCCCATTCCACCTGGCAGTTGATGGAAGGACGCAAGCGGCGAGCCGCGTCTGTAGTGCGTCAACCAGCCTGAGTCGTTCGCGACGTTGGCTCTTCCTCGATGGAAAGCGTCGCCGCTTCCTGCTCGACCACCACCGAGGAGATCGGGATCACCTCGGTCACTTCGGTTTCATGCAGCCATTCGCGCCATATCGCGACCAGCAAGGCCATCAGCACCGGGCCGACGAACAGGCCGACGAAGCCCATCGTCTTGACGCCGCCGACGAGGCCGAAAAAGGTCGGCAGAAACGGCAGCTTGATCGGCCCTCCGACCAGTTTGGGACGCAGCGTCTTGTCGACTATGAACAGTTCCACCGTGCCCCACAGGAACAGCGCCACGCCGGCAAAGGGCGATCCGCTCGCTACCAGATAAAGCGAGACCAGGGTGAAGGATAGCGGCGCACCGCCGGGAATCAATGCCATCAGCCCGGTAAGCGCCCCAAGCGTGACTGGCGAAGGCACGCCGGCCAGCCAATAGGCCGTGCCCAGAACGACGCCCTCGCCTATGGCTATCAATGTCATGCCCGTAACCGTCGAACTGATCGTGGCCGGCACGACGCGCGAGATACGCTCCCACCGCGTCGGCAGGATACGCTCCCCGAGACGATCGATCTGGGCTGCAAAGGCCTCGCCGTCGCGATAGGTGAAAAACAGCGCGATCAGCATGAAAAGCAGCGCCAGGAGCAGACTGAAGGCGCTGCCGCCCGCAGCCACGACGCCCCGATAGATGCTGCCAATATTGGCGCCGCTGACCAGTTGGATCAGTTCGCCGATGCCGCCCGGGTGGTTGAGAGTGAGCCCCCACTGCTCGTCCAGCCATTCGCCGACGACCGGAAGTGCCACGATCCAATGTGGCGTCGGAGCGCCCACCCTGTTGGCTTCGACTGCCCAGACCACCCATTCATGGATTTCGTTGAAGGCATAGGTGCCGGCAAAGGCTATCGGCACGATAAGGAATGCCAGGATAAGCAGGATTGCACAGGTCGCTGCTACGGTGCGGCTTCCGCCAACCGCCGTCAGCAGCCGCCGATAGAGCGGCCAACTGGCAAAGGCGATGATCAGCGCGGCCAGAACCGGCACCAGAAAGCCGTGGAAAAAGTAGACGCCCGCCGCAACGATGAGAATGAGAAGCCAGCGCGCGGCCGAAAGCGGCTGGACCACTGCAGCGCGTATCGGTGCAGCACGGCCAAGCAAGCGCAGTTCACGCTTGTTCTTGTGGCCTTCCTGTTCGTTCAAACGCTGGTACTCCAAGCCCGAGACGAAATATGTAGTCTGCTCACCTAACGCACTATGGATCGGCATAGTGCAGCAATCGTTACAGCAAGCCAATCAACGTGGCGGAAGTTTGCCTGTCCACACCGATCCGGCTTGCCTCAAGCGAACTTGCCGGTTCGGGGGAATCCCTTCGGCACCATACGGCCTGCCGAAGCCCGCGCCCCGACCCATTCCGTCAGTTCGGTCTGCGACCTGGTGAAGGTACGATCCGCCGAGTCTTGCCAAGAAAGGCCGGCCTCCATGGCAAATGTCTTGAGGTCGAGTACGCCGCCGTCTTTGTATTTCTGCAAACGCACGCCCTTACCGCGCGCCATTTCCGGGATTTCGGCCAGCGGGAAGACCAGCATCTTGCGGTTCTCGCCAACGATCGCGAGATGATCGCCGGTGACCGGAATGCAAGACTTTGCTTCATCCGGCGCCTTCACGTTCATCACCTGCTTACCCTTGCGGGTGTTGGCGACAACTTCATCTTCCATGACCACGAAGCCATTGCCTTGATACGAAGCAAGCAGGAGCTTGCGCTTCGGTTCATGAACGAAGGCGGTGACGATGTCCTGGTCGTTCTCCATGTCCACAATGATGCGGATCGGCTCGCCATGCCCACGCCCGCCCGGCAAGCGATCGGCGCCGATGGTGTAGAACTTTCCGCCGGTGGTGAAGACCAGGATCTTGTCCGTGGTTTGGGCATTGAAGGCGAGCTTAAGGCTGTCGCCTTCCTTGAAGCCCAGTTGCGAATGATCGGTCAGATGACCCTTCATCGCACGCAGCCAGCCCTTTTCGGAGACGACGACGGTAACCGGCTCTTTGTCGATCATCGCCTGGGCGATATCGGTGAGATCGTGGTCGGGAGCGTCGGCAAATTTCGTGCGGCGTGGACCGAGTTCCTTATTCTCTTCCGGCCCGAAATCCCGGCGTATCTTCTGGATCTCCCAGGCAATTGTCTTCCACTGCTTGTCCACGGAAGCAAGCAGCGCCTCAATCTGCTTCTTCTCTTCCGTCAGTCCATCGAATTCCTTGCGGATTTCGAATTCTTCAAGCTTGCGAAGGGCCCGCAGCCGCATGTTGAGGATGGCTTCTGCCTGTGTGTCGGTCAGCGACCACCGCGCCATCATCACAGACTTGGGTTCATCTTCCTCGCGGATAATCCTGATCACCTCATCGATGTTGAGATAGGCGATCAGATAGCCGGCGAGGATTTCCAGACGCCGCTCGATTTCACCAAGGCGATGGCGCGAACGGCGCACAAGCACGTCGCGACGATGGTCCAGCCATTCCTTGAGGACGCTTTTCAGCGACAGCACGTTCGGCACCTTGCCGCGCGACAGCACGTTCATGTTGAGCGAGAAACGGCTCTCAAGCTCGGTGAGCTTGAACAGGGATTCCATCAGGATGCCGGGATCGACCGTACGGCTTTTGGGAACCAGCACGACGCGGATATCTTCGGCACTTTCGTCGCGAATATCGTCGAGCAGCGGCAGCTTTCGCGCTATCAACAATTCGGCAATCTTTTCGATCAGCCGCGATTTCTGTACGCCATAGGGAATTTCGGTGACCGCAATCGCCCAGGTTCCCCTGCCCTGGTCTTCCTGATGCCACTTCGCTCTGACGCGGAAACTTCCGCGGCCTGTCTTGTAGGCCTCGAGGATGGTGGCCCGGCTGTCGATGACGATGCCGCCGGTCGGGAAATCGGGGCCCTGGACAAAGTCCATAAGCTTTTCGTCCGACGCGTCCGGATGGTCGATGAGATGAAGTGCAGCGTCGCACAACTCGGCCGCATTGTGGGGCGGGATCGAGGTTGCCATGCCGACAGCGATGCCGGACGAGCCGTTGGCGAGCAGGTTGGGGAATGCGCCGGGCAACACGACCGGCTCTTCGTCTTCTTCGTTGTAGGTCGGGCGGTAGTCGACGGCATCTTCGGTAATGCCGAACAGCAATTCGCTTGCCACTTCGGTCATGCGCGCTTCAGTGTAGCGCATGGCCGCGGCGTTATCGCCATCGATGTTGCCGAAGTTGCCCTGCCCGTCCACCAACGGGTAGCGCATGGAAAAGTCCTGCGCCAAGCGCACCAGCGCGTCGTAAATCGACTGGTCGCCGTGCGGGTGGAACTTGCCCATCACCTCGCCGACGATACGTGCGCATTTGGCGAAGCCCTGGTCCGGATTGAGGCGCAACAGCCGCATGGCGTGCATGATGCGCCGATGGACGGGCTTCAGGCCGTCGCGCACATCCGGCAAGGCACGATGCATTATGGTCGACAGCGCATAGGCAAGATAGCGCTCTTCCAGCGCCTTCTTCAGATCGACCGGTTCGATATTGTCACCGCCACCCTTGTCAGGTGGCAAAAGGCTCTTTCCCATAAGTTTGGACTATCCGAGGCACTGATTCGCGGCAAGGGCAAGACGCAATCGCCACAATCCACGCCCCAGTTTTCATGGGTCGGCCAATGCGGGGTCAGGACCTGTTAAACAACAGACAAAGCGGGGTTTGCCTGCAATTGCCTTTTTCCGCGAATTTGGGCCAATGTGTCTGCGACTGCCTTGCTCCGGTCCAGTTCTTTTCGGACTGAGGCAAGGCAATTGAGATTCCACCAGCCTCAGGCACTTTTGGAGCCCGCGATGACTATCCACCGCTCGACTTTTCAGAAACTGGCCTTTTCGACATTCCTTTTCAGCCTTTCCCTGAATTCGGCATTGGCCCAAGACACCGCCGCAGTCGCCGACCGGTTGAAGTCGGTACTCGCCAACCAGGGTATCGAAATCAATTGGGCCGGGGTTTCCGGCGACACGTCGAGCATGGTGCTTGAAGGCGTGATCGTAAAGCCGGTTGCCGAAAAGGACGGGCTGGAGATCGGCGACGTTACGCTGGAAGGCGTCAGCGAATCGAACGGAAGCTTCGTGGTCGATACGGTTTCGACGAAGGCATTCTCCAAAACCGAGGGGGGCACCACTGTCGACGTCAGCCCCGTTGTCATGCATGGCGTGACGCTCGGCACCGAAGGCAGCACGGACCCGATGGCCTCTCTTCTGATCTACAAATCAGCCGAAATTGCCAGCCTCACCGTCAAGGTGGCCGACAAGACAGCATTTTCCATGGAAAACATGTCTGTGGACGTGACCCCGCCGGCCGACGGTCAGGCGATGGCCTTCACGGGTTCGGCCGAAGAATTCACCGTCGACCTGTCGCTGGTCGAGGATCCGAAATCCCGCGAAGTGATCGACGCCTTGGGCTACCAGACGATTTCGGGAAGCATGGGGCTTGCCGGTTCCTGGCAGCCGTCCGACGGCAGGATGGAACTGTCGCAATACGACATCACCGTGGATGACGCCGGCACCTTCGGCATGACCTTCGACCTCAGCGGCTACACGCTCGATTTCTTCAAATCGATGCAAGAGATGCAGAAGAAGATAGCCGAACAACCGGAAGGAGCCGACAAATCCGCCCAGGGCATGGCCATGCTCGGCCTCATGCAGCAACTGTCTTTCAGCGGAGCTTCCATCCGCTTCGAAGACGATTCGCTGACCAACAGGTTGCTGGAATACTTCGGCAAGCAGCAAGGCATGTCAGCCAAGGACATTGCCAACCAGGCAAAGGCCATCGTTCCGTTCGGTCTTGCCCAACTGAACAATCCCGAACTGACGGCGCAGGCATCCGCCGCCGTCAATCAGTACCTCGACGATCCCAAAAGCATCGTGATCTCGGCGCGACCGGCTTCGCCCGTGCCGTTCGCGCTAATCATGGCGGATGCAATGTCGAACCCGCTCAACCTCACCAAGACCCTGGGCGTAGCGGTCAAGGCGAACGACAACTGACATCGAATTCAACAGGGCCGCGTCGGCAACGGCGCGGCCTTCGCCTTTCCAAGAAAAGCAGGATGCGTTTAGCCGAACCGAAGCGGCTGTTTCGGGACGGCGCCCGCGGCAATCAGACCGACCGGCGTCAACGGATCAAGATGGATCGTGCCGACTGTCTCGCCGTCTACGAACACCAAAGCAGCATTGTAACGCCGAGCCAAAGCGCGCATCGCGCCGTTCTGCGGGTGGGTCGTAACGCGCAACTGGGCGTAGCCAAGGCCCCTGGCCTGCATGATCAGCCGCTCGAACAGTCTTCCGCCGATGCCCTTGTCCTGAAGGTGCCGCTCGACGCTGAAGGCAATCTCTGCCGTCGGTTGGCTCTCTTCGGCGCGCTCATGTAACTCAGCCGCCCCCAGCACTTCATCGTCTTCGACGTAGCCGATGACAGTGGTGCCTTGGGCGAACGAGCGTCCAGCATAATCCACAATGAAACTATCGTCGGTGATGCCGTTGAAACGATCACGCCGGCTCTCCGGATCGAGCCTGAGAAGATGCTCGCGAAAACGCAGCATATCTGACGGTCTCAGTTGGCGGACCGTCCCCATCAAGGGAACGGTTCCTTGCAAGTCCTGTTGCATGTCGCACTCCTCGTGGGTTCCTCCCCGAGTCGCTCTTCGACAGAGTCAATATTGTGCGATGCAGCATGATTTTCAAGGCGCTTGCGAGCAGCCGGGCATGGAGAAATCAAATAGCTGGCATGACGGTAGGAAATGCCTATGCCCATCATTTATAGGCGCGATGCTCGTCAAATTCGATATAAGGTGACAAATTAATTCACCTATCCTGTTTCGACTTGTCTAGAATGATTCCAAGGTATACCCCATATCCGGCAAGCATTTTTGCGAGGAATGATCATGCGGCTTACGCGCCAGACCAACTACGCCATGCGCATCCTTATGTATTGCGGAACCAACAAGGACCAGTTGAGCCGCATTCCCGAAATTGCTGCAGCCTATTCGGTTTCGGAACTGTTCCTGTTCAAGATTCTCCAGCCTTTGGTGGAGAACAAGCTTGTGGAGACTGTGCGCGGCCGTAACGGCGGTGTGCGGCTTGGCCGACCGGCCGAAGAGATCACGCTGTTCGACGTGGTGCGCGTCACCGAAGACAGTTTCTCGATGGCCGAATGCTTTGACAATGACGCAACCGAATGCCCGCTCGTCGATAGCTGTGGGCTCAATTCGGCGCTGCGCGAGGCTCTTGGCGCCTTCTTCGCCGTGCTTGAGCGCCACACAGTTGCCGACCTGATTGCGGCACGCCCCAACATGCGCGTAGCGTTGGGCATCGATCACCTCGACCGGCGCGCGCCAGCCGCCTGAATTGCTACAGCGCGTCGCGCTCAAACGGATTCATGCGGCGCGCTTCAAGTCTCTGGTTTAACGCATGTCGTGATCCCGAAACCGGCTCCCACTTTCGGGCCGCATGCTTCAGAGCGCGGACTGCGGCAACACGAAGGGCGCGTTGCCAGCCGGCAAGGCTCCCACCCGCAACCGGCACCCGAACACCTGTTCGATCAACCTATCCCTGAGAACCTCGTGCGGCGTTCCGGCAGCGGCCAGAGTGCCGCGATGCATGACGTAGATCCGGTCCGCGAACATCGCGGTCAGGTTCAGATCGTGAAGAATTGCGACAACGCCCCCACCACGCCGAGCAAAGTCGCGGGCGATGTTCATGATGATCAACTGATGCTTGATGTCGAGACTGGACACTGGTTCGTCCAGAAACAGGTAGCGTGGCTGCCCGTCGATGATTGGCGTCCACACCTGGCACAACACGCGCGCAAGCTGCACCCGCTGTTGTTCGCCGCCGGAAAGCTCTTGGTAGAAGCGGCCGGCAAAGCCCTCGAGATCGACCTTTGCGAGTGCCCGTTCCGGCAGACGCTCTGCTTCGCCGGGCATTACACCCGAACGACCGCCGACAAGACCCAGCTTGACGATCTCGCGAACGGTAAAGGGAAAGGACAGCGTCGTTGCCTGTGGCAACACCGCCCGCAAGCCGGCAGCCTGTGCCGGCGCCATAGCGGCAAGATCGCGCCCGTTGACGGCGACATGACCCGTATAGGCATGTTCGCCTGACAGTGCCTTGAGAAACGTGGTCTTGCCCGATCCATTGGGGCCGACCATCGTGGCGATCTCGCCGGGCCGGGCCTCGAAATCGATATCCGAGACGATGCACTTCTTGCCGATCGATACCGATACGCCGCGAGCTTCAATCATCAATAGCTCACAAATCGACTATGCCACGCTTGCGCAGCAATATCCAAAGGAAGAACGGCGCCCCGGCCAGCGCGGTGACGATGCCGATCGGCAATTCCGCGGGCGATACGATGGTGCGCGCCACCGCGTCGGCAAGCAACAGCAGCGCTGCTCCAAGCAAGGCGGAAGCCGGCAACAGATAGCGGTTGTCCGGGCCGATCAGCAGCCGTAACAGATGCGGAACGACGATGCCGACGAAGCCGATGCCGCCGCTAACCGCAACGGCAGCGCCGACCGCAGCCGAAACGCTCAGGATGGCGATGTATTTCAGCCGCTGCACAGATATGCCCAAATGGCTGGCCGTCGCTTCGCCAAGCGCCAGCGCGTTCAAGCCGCGCGCCGTGAACGGCATCGCCAGCATAGCCGCCAGAATAATCGGTCCAACAGCGCCGATCTTTTGCCATGTGGCCCCGGCCAGAGAACCGAGTTGCCAAAAGGTCAGGTCTCGCAACTGGCGGTCGTCTGCCATGAAGATCAGGACGCCAGTGAGCGCCATGGCGAGCGCCGCAAGCGCGATGCCGGCCAAAAGCATGGTCGCGACCGAAGTGCGGCCTTGCCTGGTCGCCACTTGATAGAGCACCAGCGTGGTCACGAGCCCGCCGAAGAATGCGGCAAGCGGCAGCGTGAACGTGCCAAACACCGCCGATAGCGGCGCAAGCATCGTGCCCCCCAGAACGATAATCGAGACCGCGCCGAGGCTGGCGCCGGCCGAAACGCCTATCAGGCCGGGATCCGCCAGGGGGTTGCGAAACAGCCCTTGCATGACGGCGCCGGATACGGCCAAGGCCGCACCGACAAGCGCCCCCAGCACCACGCGCGGCAAGCGGATATCGTAGACAATTATGCTGTCGCGCACGCTGAGCGCTTCAGTGCCTGCGGCTGCACCAAGCAACCAGTTGCGCACGACACTGGCTGCCGATGCATCCGAGGCCCCTGACGCGAGGCTGAACAGCATGGTGATCACCAGTGCAACCCCCAACAGGCAGATGACGAGACGAGCCCGCGACGAGCGGTCGCCCGCGGCCATCATCCTCGATATGCCCGGCATGCCGGCGATAGTCTGATCGGCCATGTCCGGCGTCCATTCAATCGGTGATCTTGTCGCCGTACAGCGATACGGCAAGTTCATGAATGGCGTCGGCGGTGCGTGGGCCGAAACCAAGCAGGTAGCTTCCGTCCATACGCAGAACCTTGCGCGCCTCGCCCGCTGGAGTCGGCGCGATGGCCGGATGCTTGAACAAATCGGCGTCTGCCGCAGCATGATCCCCGCTGCGGTCCATCATCAGGATGACGTCCGGACGCGACGAGATAACGGCCTCGTCCGCCAACTGCTTGTAGCCGGAAAAACCTTCGACTGCGTTCACGCCGCCTGCCAGCCGGATGATGCCATCAGCCGCGGTATCGGAGCCCGACGCCATTATCTTGCCGCCCTGCATCGACAGGACGAACAGGATACGCTTTCGCTCTTTGATCGAAGCAGTCTGTGCTTCGGCCTTTTTCAGCTTGCTGTCGACTTCGGCAACAAGTGCGGCGGACTTTTCCTGCACGCCCAAAACCGCGCCGACGGCCCGAATTTTTTCGAGTATGCCTTCGTGATCGAACGTCTCGGGCACCTCGATGTAAGGCACGCTGGCCTTCTTCAGTACATCGATAGCTTCCTGCGGGCCACTGCCTTCCAAGGCCAGAATGCCGCCTGGATTGACCGACAGCACACCCTCCGGCGACAACTGCCGCATATAGCCGACGTCAGGCAACTTCAATGCAGCTTCTGGAAATAGGCTCGTTGAATCGCGCGCGACAAGACGATCCTGTTCGCCTAGTGCGTAGACGATCTCGGTGATCGAGCCACCGATTGCAACGATCTTCGAGATGTCCTTGAAGGTGGCGACGGCCTCGTCGGCAACAGAAGGCGCGACCGCCGCCAGCATCATCGAAAGCCCGACAGTCGCCCTTACGGCAAACCGGGAAAAAACTAACATATCGGTATCCTTAGACCACCTTGAGGGTGGAAACTTTCGGCGGGTTTTCCGCCAGGAAGCGCCAATCAGCACGCTCGGTTTCGCCTTCATGGCGTTCGCCAAAGAACTGGATGATAATCCTGCCTTGCGCGTCATACGCCTCGACGGATGTAACGAACCCGTCCTTGGTCGGCTTGCGTACTCCCCAGACCTCATCGATGTGATCGAGGCGCAGATGCAGATGGAAGGTCTCATCGAGCACGTTCAGCCACGGCCCCATCGGTTTGATCGTCTTGATCGGGCCAGAGTGAATCTGGATGCAACCTCGATTGCCGACAAAGCACATGATCGGCATCGCTTCGGCGGCGGCATGATGCATCAATGCGGCCACAGCCTCATTGTCCACCTTCCACGCATAATCGTCCCCCACCATGCGCACTGCCTGGCGGCGGTTCAACTTCAGTGTCTTCAGCATGCCGAAGAACTGGTGGACGTCGGTCAGTTTGCTCCAGCGGTCGCGTAGGTCCTCAGCCCCGGGTGCTTCCGCCGACGTTTCATTGTCCGTCACAGCCTGCGGAATCACATCGATAGTCGGGTCCTGATTCGCGGACTGGAGGTCAGCCACCAACTTCTGGAACGCATAGAGGTTCGATGCCGGGCGCAGGTGCACCTTATGGACGGCTTCGCCTGCCGCGTCGAAAAACTGCAAGCTGTGGCGAACCTCACCCTCGCTGCGCTTTTCCACGGCAAACCCATGCACCCATGTCTTCGGGAAGATGCGCAAATCTATGTCGTAATTCAGCACGATGGCATTGTGTTCACCGGCCGAGATCTTGTCGTAGACGCCGATCTTTTCGTGAACCGCGCTCTCGTTGCGCGTCAGTGCCATGACCTCGCCGACTGCGGTCAAGCCATTGAGAACGGCGCTGACGCGCGGATCGATCCGCACCACACCCTCACCGCAATGGGCAGCGACCAACTCGGCTTCAGAAATACCGAGTTGAACGGAGAGATCGCGCTCACGCATCTTGGGGTTGTCGGATCTGGCCCTACGAATTTCATGCGGGCTGGGTTTTACGCGCTGGTCCATTTTACCTGCTTTCGCGACACTAAATGCCGAAGGTTTTACTTATTGAGGATGAGCTTGCCCTGGCGGGTGATCTTCAGCCGGTAAAGCGCACCGTGGTGCTCGATGCCGATTTCATGATCGCCCTGGAACAGGCTGTTGCTGGACAGCGTTCTCACCGACAACGGCGCGCGCTCGATCCGGACTGGCGCACCCTGGTCAGGACGGCGGAAGCGATAACGGAAGTCATTGGGATTATGAGCATTCATTGGTCTCGGTCCCTCTCGTTGGACAGCCACAGGCAACTCGGAAATGACGAATTCATTTCTTGACTCGAATAATCATGTTTATTAGTCAGTGCAATACCGGACCAAATGAGTCAACATTTAAGGTGCGGTGAATGATCAAAAATGCCAGCGAGCACACGCGAGCCAGCCATGTATGGACTTGAAAGCCAGGAGTTGGGACATGGGGCTGGTGGCTCGCAATACGGCTGTTCTGCTGGGCGGAGCGGCGTTAACGGTTCTTGTGGGAGTGCACACCTCGCTTGCACAACAAACGAACGAAGCTGAGAAGAAACCTCGGGTTACTCTGCTTCAGCGCCTGATCCTGGGTGCGGGCGCCGAGAAGGTCGCCATCGATGCGCCGCAGGCGGTGAGCGTGATCGAACAGGAAGATCTGGACAGTGACCAGCCGGCGACGATCGGCGACGTGATCCGCGAAATTCCGGGCGTCAACGTCACCGGCTCGGATCGACTGCTTGGCCAGAACTTCAACATCCGAGGCATCGGCGCTCCAGAGACGACGGGCGACGGCGGCCGCATCATCGTCAATGTCGACGGCGTCCAGAAATTCTACGAGCAATATCGCCTTGGTTCGTTCTTCTCCGATCCGGAACTCTACAAACGGGTTGAGGTGCTGCGCGGTCCGGCATCGTCGACGCTTTACGGATCCGGCGCGCTAGGCGGCGTCATCAATTTCGAGACCAAGGACGCGTCGGATTTCATCGCGGAGGGCCAAAACGGTGCGCTGCGCCTCAAGGCGCATTACGAGAGCAACGGCGATAGCGCGCTGTTTTCCACCGTCCTGGCGCAGCGCATGGGCGAAAATGCCGAATTCCTGCTGACCGGCAATTACCGCTTTGCCGATCCCTTCGAGAGCGGCAACGGGACCGAGGTGGTCGGAACGAATTTCCGCGCATGGTCGGGCCTCGCCAAGGGCACATTCAAGGTCGGCGATGAAGGCGCGCTTCGCCTATCGTATCAGCGTTGGGATTCAGATCTTGATCGCCAATACCTGTCACAGACGAGCACGGATGCCATGTTTGGCTTGGTCGACCGTCACGTCGTGGACGAAACGGCCATTGCCTCCTACGAGAACCCGTTCTCGGATAACAACCTGCTCGACCTGAAGATATCGGCGTCCTATTCGAACACAGCGAACACGCAGCGCAACGCCGATCTTCGGGCATTCTGCAGCCCCGGCACCTACGCGATCGGCTGCGACTCCAATTACTTTTATCGCACATGGCAATTGAACGCCCAGAACACGATGGAATGGAGGGGCGACCAGTGGGAGAACTATCTGACGTTCGGGTCGCAGACGTCGTTCCAGACGCGCTCGGCCGAAGCCTTCCTCAATGCAGGCCCGCAGTTCCCCGTCACCTTCCATCCCCAGGGAACGGACCTGAAGACCGGCATTTTTGTGCAAAACGAGTTCATCTGGAACGAGCGCCTGACCCTCATTCCCGGCGTGCGTCTCGACTGGCACCGCCTGACGCCTGACAACGACGTAACCGACCCGTCGACCGGCGCGACGCCAAACGGAGACGATGACACGGCCATCTCGCCCAAGCTCGCCGCGCTCTACAAATTCAACGATAGCTTCTCGGTGTTTGGCTCGATAGCGCATACGGAACGCTTCCCGACGATCGATGAAGTCTACTCGACGTCAGGTTCATCGACGTCGTTCAATCCCAGCGTCGGTCTCCGTAAGGAACGCTCGAACAACTTCGAGGCAGGCTTCGCGGTATCGGGCTACGACATAGTCCAGCCGGGCGACGCAGGCGCGATCAAAGTCACCGGCTTCTACAACGACGTGACGGATCTGATCGCGCTCAATCCGGCGCTCGTCGGCCCTCCCCCCGGACCTCCGGGACCCCCCGTCTACAACAACTTGCCAGGCTACGTTAACGTCAGAAACGCGGAGATCTACGGTTTCGAGGTCGAGTCGTCGTATGACGCCGACTACTTCTTCGCCAACGCCGCCTACTCGCATGTGATCGGCCGCGACAAGAACAGCGGCGCCTATCTGACGACACTGGCGCCACACGAACTGGCGCTGACAATCGGCGGCAAGGTGCCGCAGCACGATCTGCGGTTTGGCTGGAAGGCGCGATTTGTCGCGGGCCCACAGGATTCCGCGCGCAACGGGCAGGTCCCGCCCCTGACCGATCCCCGTTCGACCCGGTATGCCCGCTCGTTCGACACGCACGACGTTTTCCTGAGTTGGACGCCCAGCGAGGGCAACCTGGCGGGATGGGAAGCGCATCTCGGCGTCGATAATATCTTCAACCGTCAGTATAAGGAGTTCCTGATGAACGACGCCGCCAAGGGTCGTACCTTCAAGGTTTCCTTGTCCAAGCAGATCGGCTGGTAGGACAATGCGTGACGCAGCAAGGATAGCACTCACCCTAGGCTCGGTGCTGTTCTGTGCTGCAGCGCAGGCCCAGGAAGCTGTTCAGTTCCCTGCCCTTTCGCTTGAACTCAACGGTGCGCAGCCCTCCGACAAGGGCTGCCGCCTTACCTTCGTGGTCAACAACGGGTTGGGGGCCGATCTGTCCAAGGCCGCGTATGAAATCGCACTGTTCAATGAGGCCGGGGTCGTCGACCGCCTGAGCGTACTCGACTTCAAGGAACTTCCGTCCGGCAAGACCAAGGTTGTCCGTTTCGACCTTTCCGGTATGGATTGCACCAGGATTTCGCGGGCTCTGGTCAACAATTCCACCGATTGCACGGGTGCCGGCATCGAGCCGGCAATTTGCATGGAACGGTTGAAGACCAGCATGTAGACGGGCATTGCCTTCGGCGCATGATCTTGGGGTGTTGTGACGTTGGGTCTGGAACCGGCATTTTCGCGTAGCACGACGGCGGTCTGGCCAATGGCCGGACTGGCTGTCTTGCAGCCCGAGCCGGACGATCCCGGTTTCGCCATCCCGCGCGGCTCGCTCCGGATCGGCGTACGCGACAAGTCCGAACAGGCAACGCTTGCCGGGACCAATGCGGAATTGGTGTCGGCTGCAATGGAGCCGCTCGATCCCGGCCGCGCCAAGCCCGGCGCACGCGGCCGCAAATGGAAGGCGTCGCTGATCGCATCGTGCGTCTTCCATGCCGCGGTCGCCTTTGCTTTCATCGCCTCCGGCTCGGATGAAATTCTCATCGAAGGTGGAGAGGAGGCCGGCCTGATGTTGCTTGGCAACGCGCCTGACGATCAGCGCGCGGCTGGCGACATCGCCACTGAGGCGGATGTCACCAAGGTGACCATCATTCCCTTGTCCGAAGCCAAACCGGTCGAGACGGTCGAGGCCAAACCGGTGCAAGCCGCAGAGACGGTGGAGCCGCTGGACGAGATAACCCCGCAAGTGACCGTCGAGGACACCGTGCAGCCGTTCGAGGACCACACGCCGCAGGCGGCGACGGTTCCCGACAAGGTCGATCCGGTGCCGGACGAAGCAGGGCAAGTGGCGGTGGCAACGCCGATGCCCGAGGTGCTTACGGCAACGACGGTTACGCCAGAGATCACCGAAAACGTCGTCGCATCTGCCGTGGAAGCGATTGAGCCTGAAACTCCCGAGATCGTGGAAGCGGTGCCGGAACCAAGGCCCGACCCTGTGACGGCTGAGGCCGAGCCTGAACCAAAGCCGTCAGAGGTCAACAAGCCGGGGTCGGCGAAAAAGGCTGCGAAGAAGCCGCAGGAGAAAAAGACCCCCGCAAAGACGCCGGCCAAGGAAGAGACAGCGGCCGGTTCGGGCGGCAAGAACCAGGCCGACAGCAAACGCGGCGTGGTCGATGGCGATGCGCAAGGCAAGAGCGCCAGTGCCGCGAAGAAGGGCGCCAGTTCCAGCGCCGGCAATGCCGCCGTTTCCAACTATCCGGGCAAGGTCGCCGCCAAGCTGCGCCGCGCCGTGCGTTCCATCTCCCGTTCGGCCCGCTCCAAGGCCAGCCGCGACGTGCATGTGGCCTTTGTCGTCAATGCCGGCGGCAGCGTGGGCGGCGTCAGCGTCGTGCATAGTTCCGGGTCGCCCGAACTCGACCAGGCGGCAATCGCCATGGTGCGGCGCGCCGCGCCCTTCCCGCCAATCCCGCCCGAAGCCGGGCGTTCGAATTGGGCCTTCACATTGCCACTCGGCGTTCGCTGAGGGGCCAAATTTCAACAGCCATCAGGCACAATCCAAGAGGATACCACCATGTATATCGCCATGAACCGCTTCAAGGTCGTAAGGGGCAAGGAAGAGGAGTTCGAAAACGTATGGAAGAACCGCAACTCGACGCTGAAAGAGATGCAGGGCTTCCAGCAGTTTCATCTCTTGCGCAGCGCATTCAACGAGGAAGAAAACTACACGCTGTTTGCCTCCCACACCGTGTGGGCAAGCGAGGCCGACTTCGTCGCCTGGACCAAATCGGAGAACTTCCGCGCCTCGCACAAGAACGCCGGCACCAGCAAGCTGACCACTTTCGGCCACCCGCAGTTCGAAGGCTTCTCGGCAGTCGAAGGCGCATAAGCCGAAGCTGGCGGACACATCGCATCCCCTTTTTCCTCGGTGCAGAAGGGAAGCGCGAGCCCTCCGTACTTCGTCGTCCTCGGGCAAGCATGAGCGCAGCGAAAGGCGCGACCCGAGGATCCATGCCGCGACGGCGGCCGTAAGGTATAAGGCGGTGCAGAATGGGGCCTTGTGCACCGTATCGCGCTGCCGCCTGGTCACGGCATGGATCCCAGGGTCTGCGCGACGGCCTTCGGCCTGCTCCGCCCTAGGATGACGAAGGGATAGGTATGCCTATTCATTGCCACGCCCGGCATTTGCCGTCTGGGAGTCTTTGCCCCGCCTTTAAGCTCGCTCGCTGCGCTCGTCGCTGGCGGGGACCCCGACGAATGGGCGGACGGCTGACCAAGGTCGCACTTTATCATTGCCACGCCCGGCGAAAGCCGTCTGGCCATTGTCAAAGAACTGACCTCGCTTGAGAGGTCGGGAAGACGGGCGGCCGTTTGGACGCTCGTTTAAGTAAGTAATGCGACCTTGCGGCCGCCCGTCCGGTGGCTTCCCTCAACCGGCACACCGGCCATGCGGTTTCCCGCCGGCACACGATGCCCGGTTCGAGGGCCGAACTTGGGGGCTCATCACCCAGCCGCCCACCGTGGACGACCAGCCCGGCACCGTCGCCCTTCCCTGATACCCGGTGCGCACCAGGTCTCCCGCAAGAGCGATGGGGTGAGTATGCAAGCGGTGGCGAGGGGTGTGGAAAAGAATCTTGTCGAAGTGAAATGGATCAACGGGTTGGCGGGGTGAAGGAGAGAGGTTGATCCACGATTAGACCTCACGAAAGACCCTCATCCGACCTCGCTTCGCTCGGCCGGCGGATGACGGTGTTGCGTCCAATGTCGACCCTGCCCGCGAGTACGCTGCCGAAAAGTCACGGGATAGATACCGGCTCGCCCTCGCTTTGCCAGGGTCAGGACCTGTTAATTTGACTGGAATGGCGAAGTCTACTTTGCCGCTGCGCTACCTGCGAGGTAGCGCAGTTTCAACGCTTCGGTCCCGTTTCCTCAACGCGATGACGGCCCCGCCCGGCAGGGATGGCGCATGAGTAGCGCGCAGCGGAGCGGGTTGGCATTCTCGACCCGGTGAGAAGAGTTCCGGCAGCGAATCAAATGCACGACGAGATCGAGGCGGCCGCTTTCGCGACCTGAAAACGAAGCGTCATCCGAAAGGCAAGCGAAAGCGCCCGCAGCCACCGTTAACGTTACGGAAACCAGAATTTTTACTGATGCCATCCTCCCAATTGATTGAATCCATTTGACGATCGGCCGCCGGGGTAGCGCCGGGCTACGCCAATCGGCCTGTTGCAACAGCGCAACGTAGGAACCTTGGCGCGCTTCGGAGCGTCAATAAAGTAATTGAAAATGATCAATTGGTGTTACCCTTCGTAACAATAGAAAAAGAGGTTTGGGCAAAGCGTGATTCGGGTCGGTAGACCGCGACACTCAATATCGGGAAAATCGCATAGCGGCGCAGTGAGGCCGACTTACCCGACGCCGGTTTCGTCGATGCGAAACTTCTGGGGCCTGATGCGGGCCTACTGGTTCTCCGACAAATGGAAGGAAGCCTGGACGCTGACGCTGGTGGTGGCCTTCTTCACCGCGCTTTCCAGCAAGGCGGGCGTGTGGTTTGCGGAAGCCTCGGGCGAACTCTTCAATTCGATCGCCTACTATCACGACGCGGCCAACAAAAATCCACTTGAGGCGCTGCTGATCAATGCCGGAATCCTCGTGGCGCTCGTCGTATTCAAGGATGCGGGCATCACCGGGACAAAGGCCTTCGTGTCGGCAACTCTGCACCGACGCTGGCGCGGCTGGCTGGACAGCAGGTTCAACGATGCCCTGCTCGACGACAACCACACCCATTTCCATGCGCAGAACGGGTCCGACACGGTACCTGACAACATCGACCAGCGTGTGCAGGAATCGATCAAGGGCATGACCGGCGGCGCAATCGGCCTCGCCATGGGCGTCATCGCGGTTGCCAGTTCGCTGTTCTTCGTGGGGCAGAAGCTGCTCGAAACCTCGACCGAAGTCCATGGGCTGGAGTTCCTTGGCGATTACGGCAGCGCCGTTCTGGCGTTCGTGGTGGTTGTCGCCTACGTCCCGGTCAACACCTATATCGCGATAAAGCTTGGCGGCATGCTGGAACGGCTGTCGATCCGCATGCAGAAGGCCGAGGGCAGTTACCGCGGCGAACTGACGACATTCCTGCGCCGCAGCTTCCATGTCGCCGCATCGCGTGGCGAAAACGTGCAGAAGGCAATGCACGGGCGGCTCTACGTCGATATCGACCGGACCTGGGGCAAGCTCAACTGGGTGAATGCCAGCTACGATTCGTTCGAGCGCATCTACAATTTCGTCGGCGCAAGGGTCGTGGCCTATGCGCCGGGCCTGATACCGTTCGTCCACAATCGCATCGACCTCAAGGGCTACATTACCGGGGCCGAACTGGTGAACTCGCTGATCAGCCAGTGCTCGTGGTTCATCCATGTCATGCCGGCGATCGCCACGCTGCGCGCCAACTCAAGGCGCGTCATGGACCTCGCCGAGGCGATCGAGAACGTGCAGAAGCCGGCGGAGTTCTACCGCCAGACGGGCCAGTCGGATTTCCGCTACACGACGCAGAACCCGGTGTTCGGCCTGACCATCCAGAACCTGCAACTCAACCATCAAGGCCATCGGGCCGAACCGTTCCTGGTCAGCGAAAGGCTGCGCTTCCGGCGCGGCGAGTGGACTTTCCTGAAGGGCGAATCCGGCTGCGGCAAGACTTCGCTGATCAAGGCCCTGAACGGGCTGTGGCCTCATGGCGGCGGCACCATCGTCTTCCCGGAGGGGATCACGACGTTTTATGCGGCACAGGAGGTCAAGCTGCCGCAGGTGACGCTGAAGGAACTTGTCTGCCTGCCGCAAGGAGCGGCCCAGCACTCCGACGCCAGCGCCGCCGCTGCCCTGCACAAGGCGGGCCTCGGCGACTTCATCGAGTTCATGGGCGAGGAAACGCGCACCGGCAAGACGTGGGACCAGCTTCTATCGGGCGGGCAGAAGCAGAAGCTGGTCGTGGCCCGCATCCTGCTCCACCAGCCGGGGCTGCTATTCCTCGATGAGGCAACCGGCGCGCTCGATCCTGAAGGCAAGGTCGCCTTCCACCAGGCGATCAAGGACAATTGCCCCGGTGTCACCGTCATCAGCGTGATGCACGAAGCGGTGCCGCCGCGTTCGGCAAGCGGCGAGGAATTCTATCACAGCGTTCTCACCATCGCCGACGGGGCAACTTCGAAGAAACCGCTGGCACCTACCCTGCCGGTCGAACTCACCACCATCCTGGCCAATCCCGAGCCGGTCAACGACGGCTGGCTGCGCCTGCCGCGCATCAGGCAACGGCAGAAATAACGGCTCATGCTGCAGCGCGGAACCGGGCTGCTGTTTTAGAGCGCGTCGCGATCTTTCGGATTCGCTGGCGCGCTCCAAGTATTTGCTTTTATGCACGTCGTTATCCCGAAACCGATTCCCACTTTCGGGCGACATGCATCAAGTACCTGTTTTCATGCATGTCGTTATCCCGAAACCGGTTCCCACTTTCGAGCGACATGCATCAAGTACCTGTTTTCATGCATGTCGTTATCCCGAAACCGGTTCCCACTTTCGGGCGACATGCATTGGGCGACATGCGCTACTTCTTGTTGTTTTCGCGCACCGGTATGCGCTTCAGCAGCGGGCCGATGCGTGACAATTCATCGAGATGGATGTGCGACAGCCTGGCTAGAAAATCGTCGGCCTTGTCGGTCAGGACCAGGAAGACGCGGCGCTGGTCCTCGGGGTCGGGTTCCCTGACGACAAGCTCAGCTTCGCACAAACGGTCCACCAGTTCGACGGCGCTGTGATGGAGGATGCGGAGGCGCTCCGCCAGGTCGCCGATGGTAACGGACCGGTCTTCGGGAAAACCCTTGATGGCAAGGATAGCCTGATGCTGGCGCGGTTGCAGACCGACGCCGCGCGCCGCCTTCTGGCTGAATTCGAGAAATCTCCGCAGCAGATAGCGAAACTCGGAAAGCGCGCGATAGTCCTCACGCGTGATTGCCGAAAGCGGCAAGTCAGGTGGTGTCTTGTTGCCCATCTCTCCCCCGCTTCCTGACGACGGATCGGCATCTGCGAAACGCCTGACACCGTTCCATCGAACGCAAAGCGTCCTGTCCACCCCATACCATAGTTGAATGAGGGAATTTTCCGAAGGGCGAAGTTTCCGACTGCGACACTCTACACCAGGCACCCGGCAGGGAGCGTATCGGCCCCTGCAAGCCAACAAGGCTCAGTCGATCCGCTTGCCGTTCTTCACCCGGTAGGTCGGCTTGTACATCGTGACCAGTTCCTCGGCTGCGGTCGGGTGGACTGCCATGGTGCGGTCGAAATCGTCCTTGCTGGAGCCGGCCTTGAGCGGAATGCCCAACAGTTGCGCCATCTCGCCGGCATCAGGCCCGAGGATATGTGCGCCCAGCACCTTGCGCGTCTCGCCATCGACAACCAGCTTCATCAGCATCTTCTCGTCACGGCCGGACAGGGTGTGGCGCATCGGGCGGAACGCGGCGCGGTAGATTTCGAGGTCGGGGAAATGCTTCGCCGCATCGTCTTCGGACAGGCCTACCGTGCCGATCTCCGGCTGCGAGAATACGGCCGTGGCGATGACGTCGTGATCGGGCGCGGTCGGGTTGTCCTTGAAGGCGGTCTCGATGAAACACATCGCCTCATGGATCGCCACCGGGGTCAGTTGGACGCGATTGGTGACGTCACCGATCGCCCAGATATTGTCGAGATTGGTGCGCGACCAGGCATCGACAACGATGGCGCCGTTCTTGGCCATATCGACGCCTGCGGCCTCCAGTCCGAGGTTCTCGGTGTTCGGCACCCGGCCGATGGCAAGCATGACCTGATCGGCAAGGAGCACCTCGCCTCCGGTGACGCGCACCTCCAGCCGGCCATCCGCGCGGCGGCTGACATCTTCCGATACCGCGTGGCACAGGATCCTGATGCCCTTCTTTTCCATCGTCTGGTGCAAAGCCTGCCGCAAATCCATGTCGAAGCGGCTCAGGATTTCAGTTCCCCGATAGACGAGCGTCGTTTCGACGCCGAGGCCGTGGAAGATATTGGCGAACTCGACGGCAATGTAGCCGCCGCCCTCGATGACGATTGCCTTGGGCAGTTCGGCAAGATGGAAGGCTTCGTTCGAGGTGATGCAATATTCGCTGCCGGGCAGTGCCGGATGCAGCGCCGGGCGACCGCCGGTCGCGACCAGGATCTGGTCGGCGGTGACCGTACGGTCTTCGGCCTCGAGACGGATGGTGTGCCGGTCGACCAGCACGGCGCGCGACTGGAACGTCTCGCCGCCCGCATTGGCGACGTTCTTCTGGTAGATCGCTTCCAGCCGCGCGATCTCGCGGTCCTTGTTGGCGATCAGCGTCGGCCAATCGAAAGCCGCCCGCGGTACGGTCCAGCCATAGCCGGCGGCATCCTCGAAATGCTCGGGAAACTGCGAGGCGTAGACGAACAGCTTCTTCGGGACGCAGCCGCGGATGACGCAGGTGCCGCCGAAACGAAATTCTTCAGCGATGCCGACACGCTTGCCGAGACTTGCCGCGACTCGCGCCGCGCGCACGCCGCCGGATCCGCCGCCAATGACGAAAAGATCGTAATCGTAAGCGGCCATGTCAAAGTGTCCTTGCAGTGGAACGTTGCAGCCGGACAGGTAGGCCGGCAGGGGTCAAAAGAAAAGCCCGGACGAACCGGGCTTTCTCAAACGTAGAGCATCGGACCGAAAAGTGTACTCGGTTTTCGGATTATTCCGATGCTCATTCAAAGTGCTAGAGCGTCCCTTGTGCGTCTGAAAGGACGCACGGCGCTCATGCGCAGGCGATGTCGCGTCAGTTGCCGCTCGGCGCGGGTGCGGCGCCATCGACCGGAGGCGTGGCCGCATCGGCCGGCGTCACGGCCGGGGCCTTGGCGCCCATTGCCGCCTGCATCGACTCGCCGACCTTCTGGGCCAGATCGCGTGCAATGCCGTTTTGCCAGATCTCGGCGGCCTTCACCAACTCGCGCGAGACGATCGGCCCGCTTTCGAGCAGTTTCTTGCCGGCTTCGGAGCTATAGAAAGTGGCGATATCGTTGAGTTCCTGTTCGGAAAACACCTTGGCGTAGGCGGTGGCGGCTTCCTTCTCGAGGTCGGCGCGACGCGGCGCCAGCGCCAGCGCCTGGGCCGAGACCGTGCTGCCGATCAATTCCTCGAGGTCCGGATTCTTCTGGATCATCGACGATTCCAGCGCGACCGCGGCCTGCGGCAGGATGTTGTCGAACGAATCCGTGGCATGAATGGCAGCGACTGCCGTCTTGGCGGCCTTGAGGTGCGATTCGGAAATTTCCTGCGCGAAGGACGGCATGGCGAAGCCAACTACGGCCGCAGCCGCCAGAGCTACGGCAAAGCGATGGATTCGGTTGTTCGACTTCATGATTGGCAGGACTCCCTGATTTACCGGGCGGCGTGGATTGTCTCGATGCCGCCGTCACCAGCGATGATCGCCGCAGACGCCAGCCCGATGAAGAAACCGTGCTCGACCACGCCGGGAATGGCGTGAAGAGCAGCAGATAGCGCTCTTGTATCCGGAATGCGGCCAAAAGATGCATCCAGGATCAAATGACCGCCGTCTGTAACAAATGGCTGGCCGTCCGTCATCCGCAATGTGAGCGGGCCGGAAAGTCCGAGATTGCGGGCGGCGGCGCCAATGGCCAACTCCGTGGCGCGCAAGCCGAACCTGTTCACTTCGATCGGCAAGGGAAAGCGGCCAAGCGTTTCGACCAGCTTGGAACGGTCGGCAATCACGATCATGCTGGCAGACGCCGCCGCAACGATCTTTTCGCGCAGCAACGCGCCGCCGCCGCCCTTGACCAGAGTGAGTTCCGGGTCGATCTCGTCGGCACCGTCGATGGTGAGGTCGAGCTCCGGCGTTTCCTCGAGCGTCGAAAGCCGCACGCCCAGTTCCCTGCACAGCGCCGCAGTCCGCTCCGAAGTGGGAACGCCGACGACGTCGAGGCCGGTCGCGACCTTGGCGGCCAGCAGGCGCACAAATTCCTCGGCCGTGGAACCGGTGCCGATGCCCAGCCGCATGCCGCCCGCGACATGTGCCAATGCCGCGCGCGCGGCCTCGATCTTCAACTGCCTGGCATCCATGACGGTCAATCTATTCCCGCGCCGATTTCGATTTCGGCTCCCTAACATTTTTGATCGTCGGGTCAAAGGGCGTCGTGGCGGCCCGTAACGCGGCTTGCACAGCCGTTATCCGCGGGCTATCGCCTCCATCGACAACAATAGGACAAAATCGCCATGGCACGCCCGATCATCGTTTTCGACCTCGACGGCACGTTGATCGATACCGCGCCCGACCTGATGGACAGCCTCAACCACAGCCTGAGCGCAGCCGCCCTGCCCGCCGTCGATGGCCCGGCATTCCGGCGCTATGTCGGCAATGGCGGCCGTGTGATGATCGAGCGCGCCTTCGCGGCCAACAACAAGCCCCTGCCCGGCGACGAACACGACCGGCTGCTCGACCTGTTCCTCGATTCCTACACCAAGAGCATTCCGGGCAAATCGAAACCCTACCCCGGCGTGCTGGATGCGATCGCCAGGTTCGAGGCCGAGGGCTATGTGCTGGCGATCTGCACCAACAAATACGAGGCGAATTCCTTGGCCCTGATCGAAGCGCTGGGGCTGGCCAAGCATTTCGCCGCCAATTGCGGACAGGACACGTTCCCCTTCCGCAAGCCCGATCCGCGCCATCTGCTTGAAACCATCAAACGGGCGGGCGGCGATCCTGCCAAAGCGCTCATGGTCGGCGATTCGCAAACCGATATCGACACCGCCAAGGCGGCGGGCATTCCAGTTGCCGCAGTCGATTTCGGCTACACGGACCGCCACGTGCGGGAGTTCGAACCATCGGTGGTGATTTCGCATTTCGACGAATTGACGCTCGACCTTGCCGGCCGATTGATCCGCGCAGCAAATTAGAGCGCCAGGCGTTCCAGTTTCCGGGAACAGGGGCCTTGGAAGCGGTTGACTTCAACGGCACGGCTCCCTTATATCGCGGCGCGCTTGGCCTTCGGGCAACGAGCGGGCGATTAGCTCAGCGGGAGAGCACACCCTTCACACGGGTGGGGTCGCAGGTTCAATCCCTGCATCGCCCACCATCAATCTGTCTGAAAACATTGATAGATTTGGCGAAGTGCGAGATTATCCCCCATTTCAGCCCAAGGCTCGACGATATTCATCCGGAGCGGCTTATCGAAAGCTCAAAACGTCGCTATGGTCGCCGTCACTTGCAGCGATCCCTCTTCGTCTAACGGTAGGACATCGGCCTTTGACGCCGTGAATCGTGGTTCGAATCCACGGGAGGGAACCACTACGCGCGGCGGGTATCCGCAACAACACCCCGGCAGGCCCAGGCGACATTCGCGAAAGACCTCGGCCCGTCGGGCCGCCCGGCCTCATAGGCATCACGCACAGCCGCATCGGTGCGGGTCCGCTCTGCCGCGTCCAGCGTGGCCATATATTTGCCCAGCGGCCCTTCGCCCGCAGCGATGGGCGCCCAGTAGTCGTCGAAATCCTGATAGTCCATGCGGATCATCAGTTCGGTTTCGGTAACGTCAGAGAGCCCCTGTTCGACAAAAGTCCGCTTCATCTCGCCGGGCTGCATCATCGGCTGGAAGCAATAGCGGCTGCGTAGCTGACGCCCGCCTTCGCTGAGGGCTGCCACCGTATCAACCATCATGCGCATGCCAGGCATGCCGCCGAGGTGATCCCACACCACAGCGGCGACGACGCCGCCCGGCCGTACGACGCGGCGCATTTCGGCGACAGCCTTTCCCGCTTCCGGCACAAAGTGAAGTACCAGCAGCGCCATTGCGCGGTCGAACGTGCCGTCTTCATACGGCAATGCGCAGGCGTCGCCCTGCCGGATGTTTATGCGCGGGTCGGTGTTGCGTCGCTGGGCTGCTTCGACGAAGACTGGCGAATAGTCGATGGCATCGATCGTGCCGAGATGAGCTGACTTGGCCAGCGCAAAGGTGAGGCTGCCAGTGCCGCAGCCGACGTCGAGAACCTTTTCACCCTTGGCAAGCCCGGCAAAACCGATGAACAGGGGCGCCAGTCTTTGACTCCATCGGCCCATGAGTTGCTCATAGCCGGCCGCGTCATGAACGTTGAAGCTTGATGTCATCGAAGTCTCCTACGCTGTAGGCATGATAAACTGCGATCGAGAAGCCAACAAGGCGTGACGCGACCGACCGATGGACAGTCCCTCCATCGCCTCAGCCTTCTCCCGGCGGATTTTTATTCCCCTGACGAGACGATGCGTGTAAATTGCCTTTGTGCAACCCTTCGTGGTGGCATGAATCAGAGCAACCTTGGCCTCGCTTCGGCGGGGCTTTTTTGTGCGCCACAACTGCGATGGCGTTGCAGCAACGGAAATTGCCGCCTACTCCCTATATCGGGACCGCCACAAAATCGAACGGCACCTCATCGCCCATCCTCGCTTGCCGGTTAGAGGCCCCGGCGGTTAAGGTCAGCTTGGACAGGCAAGGAAGACGGCATGGCAAAGCTGGGACGTTTCATCCTCTGGCTGTTCATTGCACCGGGCGACATAATCTCCGATCGCCTGGGCATTACCGAGGACCAAAACCGCGACCTTGTCCGCATGCTTTTGAACTCGATCTTCTGGGTGTTCATCGCCATTATCGGCCTGATGATCTGGACATCAAGAATGCCGGAGTTCCAATAGAGGCCGATGCAATCGATCACTACAGGACCACGGAGGGGTGGGTGGATATGGGCGGCTCCACTTGAGCCAAAACCGTCATGGAGATATACGGGCCTCATGACCAATGATGATAAGTCTCTTTTGCAAGATCTGTCCCGCGCGCTCCGGAAGGAGCAATCCGCGTTGCTTATGTCCGCCGCGAAAAGCAGGGCGCTTCCAAGCAACAGCACGATCCAGCGCGTTGCCTATCTCGAACTGAATATTGCGGCCATCGAAAACACGATGGCCGATCCGGTCGTTTGATCCCTCCCCTTTCGACAACCGGTTGCCAGGTGGCAAGCCGCGGACCCGGCGTTTGACCTTGTCGGCTGGAGGCATTGGCACTATGGCATCGGGGAATAAATCGTAGCGTCTGCAGGTTGCCAACCAACGACAGCAAAGGACACTCATGGCCAGAGCACCAAACTACGACCAGGAACGCAAAGAGCGCGATCGTGCGAAAGCGGCAAAGAAGGCTGAAAAGCTGGCCGCAAGGATTTCGGCCAAAGAGCAAGGCAAACCACGTGAAGGTGGCGAGTCTGCACCACCCCACGGGACTGAATCGACGGATTGAGTTGCGCTCACGGTGCCGGTTTCCCACGCTCGGCCAGCACTATGGCCAAATGTCCGTGGCCCCGCATCGCTGTGGTCGTTGAGGGCGCGCATTCGGCAAGTCGAATCGCCTCGGTGACAGAGTAGGTAAGCCTGACCTCCGAGCGTCTTGCAGCATGCAAGACCGGCCGTCGAGCCCCGGGCCTTTGGAAGCGGCCTCCTTGCCACCCAGCACCCGGCTTATTGCTGCCGATGCGGTCAGATCAGCCGCCCGTATTAACGACGAAAAGAGATGAGACGCGCAGGAACGCATGCGTGGTGTATCATGGCCATGGGGGCGATAGGAGACAGCCATGAGCGTTTGTCCTATCTGCTGCGGCACCAGAAGAATCGTTCTTCCCGTTCGTGGCGACGATGCCCTGGTAGCGCATGAAACCCATCGCGAATATGCGTGCCCCGAATGCGGACAAGCCCATATCGATGCGGAAGAGGTGGCTGTGGCCGCCGTCCTGGAGATCAGCTTCGGCGCTTCATGCGACCCCGACGACGAGGGCAACATATCCAAAGGACAGGCAGTCGATGCCGTCATGGACGCGCTGAGGTTGGTGATCGAGCAGTACAGGCCTCGACAAGAGGCGGCTTGAACCGGGGATCCATTCAATCCAGCAATCCACGCTGCCACGATTGGAAAGGCTGCGGCTTGGCCGCGCGCGAAGGTTCGAATCCCGATTTGATACAGGCCTGGGTTCAGCCTAAAATATCAAGCCTTATCAACAGGTAACGAGTCGATAGGCGATCAGTTGTCCACGCCAGTCACAAGCTATCAACAAGTCCTGTTGGCAACTCTAAAAGTGCAATTGCATGAGGGGGGCCTTTAGCCTATCTGCCGATACATCGGCATCTACTCATATTCCGATGGGGGGTACCCAGCATGAGCATACCGGTTGCGGTTACACTCACGATCTCGACGGCTGTCGACACGGAGTACTCCGCCGACGATCACATCCACGACATTGTTGCCAACGCGCAGAGCATGTTTTGTTCCTGCGACGTGAAGGTCGTGGATTTTCAAGTCGGCGAAGCGGATGAAACACCCGGATCGGCGGCAAGCAAGCTGGCCTCCTGACCGGCCCGCACCGGAGCTGGAGCGGGCGTCGTCAGCTTGCAGGCGCGCGCACCGCTTCAGTCGCATCGAGCGCCTGTCTCAGACGGACATCGCGGTCGTAGACATCGCCGAAATATTCGACCGTGCCCGTCATGTCCGGCCAGGCGGTGAAATAGGCGACGTAGACCGGGATCTTGCGGGTCACCTTTTCCGTCGAATGCCCCTGTTTCAGCTTCTGCGCGATGTGGTCGACTGACGTGCCGAGCACAGCAGCCGCCATGCCGCGCGGATCCTGCAGGCGCACGCAACCATGGCTCAGCGCCCGGTTGTCGCGCTGGAAAAACGCCTTCTGCGGCGTGTCGTGCATGTAGATCGCATGCTTGTTGGGAAAGAGGATCTTCAACTCACCCAGCGCATTGGCTTCGCTCGGAGCCTGCCGCACGTTGAAAGGCACCTTGCCGCCATACTGGCTCCAGTCAATCGAGGAGGAAGGGATGCGGCGGCCTTTTGCGTCGCTTACCTCATAGCCCGACCGGTCGAGATAGCCCGGATCGTTGCGCAATCTGGGCAGCATCTCGTTGACGATGATGGACTGCGGCACGCCCCAATAGGGATTGTAGTCGACCTGCTCGATCTCATCGTAGAAGAAGCTGGTCTGGTTCGACGTCTTGCCGATGACGACACGGGTCTTCAGCTTTTCCTCGCCACCGTCGATGTAGCTGGCGGAGTAGGCCGGCTGGTTGATGAAAACGCGCGGACTGCCAAGGTCGGAGGGCAGCCAGCGCAACTGCTCCAGCGCGATCTTGACCTTCTCCAGCCGATCCGCCTTCGAGTTGCCGGCAAGGGCCGCGACGGTGCGCGGGCCGACGACACCGTCGGGCTTCAGGCCGGCTTTCTTTTGGGCCGCCTCGATCACCGGGACCAGTTCGGGAACATAGGCGTCGCTGGCGTTGAGGCGTGCCAGCGTCTCGCCGAAGTCGGCGCCCATTTCATCATCGAGGTCGCGGGCGATTAGGGAAAGCAGCTTCGGCAACTCCGTGCTGGTCTCGCCCGGTTTCAGGAGCAACTTGGGGTCGACGACGATGTCGTTTTCGGCGCTTGCTTCCAGTGCTTCCAGTTCGACCCGAAGCGCCTGGTATTCGGGATTCTGCGGATGGCGAGATTCCAGATAGGCCCTCGCCTCCTGCGTGTGGGCCAAGGTCTTGAGCACGGCCGGCATGTCGAGCGGCTTGGCCGGGAAATCATAGTAGCCGGATATGCGGTTCGGCTCGATGCGGCCTTGCTGGGCATCGTGCACATAACGCAGCACGCGAGCCGACAATGCCATCTCGAAGCGGATGAGGTCTTGCAGGCGGCCGGCGGTTTCGTCGGTCGAATAACCCGCGGCCGGCGCCGAAACCGAATAGTCGGAAGGTTCCAGGCCATGGCTTGCCGCCTCGCCAAGCACACGCACCGCCTCCTGGCCGCGGCCGTTGACGGAGGTGCCAGATACCCAGATGAAGTCCGGATTGGCGGAATAGTAGGCGACAAGCGCCTTGGCCACCGAGGGCTCGGCCATCAGGTCGAACGCCTCAAGCCCACTCAGCGCCTCGCGGAATGCGGTGCCGGTCAGCGAGGGCGCGAAAGCCGCATTCTGCGGCGTCGAAGAGAGCGCCGAAAAATCGACGCGGACCAGCCGGTCGGGCTTGTAGGTGTTGTAGGTCGGGCTTGAAATCCTGGTTACGGCGACGGGCTTCTTGGGCTTGGGCGGTGGCGGAAACTCTCCCTGCAAGCGGGTGCCATGACGCGGCGGGCCACCGAACAGCATGTCGAACAGGCCTTGCGCGCCAGAAGGCTGAACGCCCATCGCCAGGGTCGCCGTGAGCGCGGCCAACGGCAACATGACGGATTTTCTTCGAAATGATTGCATGGATCACCCGCTCCGGAGTTCGTCCGGACCCCGTTTGTTGCCCGTCGAGACTTTCAGCCCCGTGGGTGGCGCATGTAAGGCGTAGATATACTGATTCACCCCGATTTGGTTAAGCTTTGATGAATTTCGCGGCGCTGTTGCACATTGGCTGCACCAACAATTGCCCTTGATTTGTCTCCTTCGTCGAATGGCGGGGCAGCCTGCGATGTGCAACTTATCGTGAAGCGTGGAGAGTCGAGAGGCGTCTGAAATGAGAAGAGGTTTTCGCGAAATGCTCGATGAGGCGAACGCCGAGATCGAGGCAGTTTCGCCGGACGAGGCAGCCGCGCTGCTCGATGACGAGGGCACGATATTCGTCGACCTGCGCGACCCGCGCGAGATCGAACGCGACGGCAATATTCCGGGCGCCAGGCACTGTACGCGCGGCATGCTGGAGTTCTGGATCGATCCGGAAAGCCCGTACCACAAGCCGTTCTTCGCATCGGGAAAATCGTTCGTGTTCTTCTGCGCCGGCGGCTGGCGCTCGGCCCTTGCCACCAAGACAGCGCAAGACATGGGGCTGGAGCCGGTCAAGCATATCCTCGGCGGCTTCACCGCATGGAAGGAAGCGGGCCTGCCCATCGAACCGGCCAAGAAGAAGTGACGCTTCAGTGAAGCACAGCCTTCGCCGCCGGCTGGACAAAGGCCACGGCGCGCTCGACCACGGCAGGGTCGGAAAGGATGCGGCGATGGCCGAGTCCCTTGGCCCAATACAGCTCTACATGCTCACCTGCCGCGGCATAGAGCCTGGCCTGCTCGGCAGACACTTCACGATCATCCGGCGCGTGGATCACCAGCGTCGGAAGGGACGAACCGGCAAGTTGGCGGTCGCCCAGGAAATCGGACAGAGGCCGCCCGGAAATGCGCTCAACGCGCCCGGCCATAACGGTTTGCGAGCGCGGCCCGACATTGAGCATCTGGCTGAAGCCGTCAAACACCTTGGGCAGCGAACTTGGAGCCGCAACAAGGACCAGGCGCTTGGTGGCCAACGGCGCCAGCCCGGGGATCGACCCGACGGCAGCGTTCACCGCAACCGCACCGCCAAAGGAATGGCCGACCACCGCCTCGAACGGGCCGAACCAGTCTGCGACAAGGCAAACAGCCTCGACCGCGTTGACCACGGTCAGGCGGCGGCCGGCAGACTGACCATGACCAGGCAGATCGAGCGAGACGACCTTGTAGCCGGCCTCGCGATAGCCTTCGATCAAGGCGCGCATATATTCGGTGCGCGAGCGCCAGCCGTGAAGGACCAAAATGGTGCCGCCGCGCGCCCTGCCCGGCTGCGGGCGGAATTCATGCGCCACGATGCAGCCGGCCCTGGTTTTGAGACGGTGGTGGCGCGCTTCGGTCATGAAGTCTGACGCACTCAGGACGGCGCGGCGCTCGCCCAGTGTGAGACGCTTGACGCTTGGCGTACGGCAGAACAATGCGAAGGCGGCGCGGCCGGTGAGCGACGGCGCAACGCGCTCGCCGACGCCGAACATGCCGCGGATGACCTTCAATCGAAACGGTGTCATAGTGCGGATCCCTGAAACTCGTTCAGCAGTGAACATATTAGTTCAAACATGAACAATAAACAAGACTTGCCGTGGGACAATCCGCGCTTTCGCAACTGGGTGGCGGTGGCGCGCGCTTGCCATGCGCTGGAGCGCACGCTGGCGGCGAAGCTTGCACCGCTGGATTTGAAGCCGGCGCAACTCGACGTGCTGATGAACCTTTACCGGCATCCCGGCATGTCGCAGCACGAGCTTGCGCGCAAGCTTCTGGTCGGGCGCTCCAACATCACCATGCTGTTGCCGCAACTGGAAAAGCGCGGACTCGTGCTGCGCGAGAGCGACGCCAAGGACAAGCGCATCCTCAGGCTTGCACTGACCGAGACCGGCACGGCGCTTTTGATGGACGCGCTGAAGATCCATTCCGAGTTGATCGAGGTGGCGATGAGCCAGTCGACGCCCGATCAATGCGACCTGATCGGCGACCATATGCGCAAGGTTTCCGAAGCGCTGAACGGAAGCTGAAGCGCGTCAACCACGCTCTTACATTGAGTCAGGACGAGTATCCAACCTATTGTTCTAGCAGAACAATTCTGGTTTCAATGATCGCGGCCCAAGCCTTTTTCCTGCAACTCTGAGAGATAGCCTTGCCAGCGCTCGTCCTTCTCGTGACCGAGCGTGTGGAGGTAATCCCAGGTGAAGATGCCGGTGTCGTGGAAATCGTCGAAAGTGATGCGCACGGCGTAGTTGCCGACCGGATCGATCTTGCGGATCGCAACGTTGCGCTTGCCGGGCACGGTGACGCGCTGTTCGGGTGAATGGCCCTGCACCTCCGCCGACGGCGACAATACGCGCAGCATCTCCGCCGGCAATTCCATCGCCTGGTGGCCCGGGAAGGTCACCGTGAGCAGCTTGCGGTCCTTGGAGACCCTGAGTTCAGTGGGTGCAGTCATGGCAAAAGGTCCGGATTCGTGTGGGTCCTACGCTCCTTTTCCGGCGAAGGAAAGGCTCGTCCAACGCTGCCGCTTCCCTGGAACAACGACAATATGACGCTTCTGCGCCAGGAAACTATCTTGAACGGCATGGCGGTTCGTATCACATAGGCATATACAACGCTTATTGCACGTTCGCGCCTGCCGACGTGACGCGGAGGCCGGAAATGCCGCAAACGGACATGATCGACCCTTTTGGTCGTACCATCAGCTACCTGAGGGTGTCAGTCACCGACCGGTGCGATTTCCGCTGCGTCTACTGCATGTCGGAAGACATGGCGTTCCTGCCGAAGAAGGATCTTCTTTCGCTTGAGGAGTTGGATCGGCTCTGCACCGTCTTCATCGAAAAGGGCGTGCGCAGGCTGCGCCTGACCGGCGGCGAGCCGCTGGTGCGCAAGAACATCATGCATCTTGTGCATGAACTGTCGCGGCATCTCAAAAGCGGCGCCTTGGAAGAACTGACGCTGACCACCAACGGCTCGCAACTCGCACGCTACGCCGACGAGTTGGCCGATGCCGGCGTGAAGCGCATCAACGTCTCGCTGGATACGCTCGATGCCGACAAGTTCCATGCGATCACCCGCTGGGGCCATCTGGACAAGGTGATGGCCGGCATCGATGCGGCTCAGGCGGCAGGGCTGAAGGTGAAGCTCAATGCCGTGGCGCTCAAGGGCTTCAACGATATCGAACTGCCTGACATGCTGCGCTGGGCGCATGGGCGCGGCATGGATTTGACCGTCATCGAAACCATGCCGATGGGCGAGATCGACGAGGACCGAACCGACCAGTACCTGCCGTTGTCGCTCCTGAGGGCCGACCTCGAAAAGCAGTTCACGCTGAAGGACATTCCCTACAAGACCGGCGGCCCTGCCCGTTATGTCGAGGTGGCCGAGACCGGCGGACGACTGGGCTTCATCACCCCGATGACGCACAATTTCTGCGAAAGCTGCAATCGCGTGCGCCTCACCTGCACCGGTACGCTCTATATGTGCCTCGGCCAGGAGGATGCGGCGGACCTGCGCGCGCCGCTGCGCGCCTCGGAGGGCAACGCACTTGTCGCCGCAGCCATCGACGAGGCGATCGGCCGCAAGCCCAAGGGCCACGACTTCGTCATAGACAGGCGCACCAATCGCCCGTCGGTGTCGCGCCACATGAGCGTGACCGGCGGCTGATTTTCCGCATTCGATTTGTGCAAGCCGGCGCCGCCTGCTGGTCCAGCCGTTTGGCATTGCTGTTTTTTGCGTAGCTGCTACAGCCTCCGAGGCTGAAGAATGAGGACATCTCTTGCCCTTATCCCCGAACCTGCGCGGCGCCGTGTTCATGGTCGTCTCCATGATCGCCTTCACGAGCAATGACGCGATCACCAAGTTCTCGTCGGAATCGATGAACATGGCACAAGTGATGGTCGTGCGCGGCCTCTTCGCAACGCTGTTCGTCTGCATTCTTGCCTGGCGTAACGGTGCGTTCGCCAATCCTCGCCTGACCATGCAGCCTATCGTAGCGGTCCGCGCGGCCTGTGAAGCGGCTGCGACGGTCTCCTTTCTCATCGCGCTCGCGCACCTGCCGATCGCCAACGTTTCAGCTGTGCTGCAGGCCTTGCCTCTGACCATCACCATGGGAGCGGCGATGTTCCTGGGCGAAGGGGTTGGCTGGCGGCGCTGGCTGGCGATCATGGCGGGGTTCGTCGGCGTCCTCATCATCGTGCGGCCGGGTTTCGAGGGCTTCAGCGCCTATTCGCTCATGGCCTTGCTGTGCGTCGGCTTCTGCACGATCCGCGACCTGATCACGTCCAAGCTGCCATCCAACATTCCGACGTTGCTGGTCTCATTCGTGACGTCCATCGCCGTGACCCTCACAGGCATTGCGCTGGTTTCTCCGATGGGCGGCTGGACGCCGATGACCACGAGCAGCACGTTGTACCTGATGCTCGCGGCGATACTGCTGCTGTTCGGCTATCACTTCATCATCATGGCCACGCGAACCGGTGAAATGTCGTTCATCGCGCCGTTCCGCTACACGTCCCTGCTGTGGTCCATCGTGCTTGGCATCGTGATCTTTTCCGAGATCCCCGATCTGCCGATGATTGCAGGTGCGATCTTCATCGTGGCATCCGGCCTCTATACGCTTTATCGCGAACGGGTGGTGGGCAAGCACCGGACCGCCGCCGAGAGCACTGGACCGAGCATGGCGCCGGACGGCATATAGGCTCCGACCAGCACCATCGATGGGCGGAGAGACGATTGGAAAGCCGCAGTTCATGACCCAACGCGTTTTCGGCATCACCGGCTGGAAAAACTCCGGCAAGACGACACTGACGGAACGCCTTGTCACGGAACTGGTGTCGCGCGGCTGGAAGGTGGCCACGGTCAAGCATGCCCACCACGACTTCGACATCGACAAGGAAGGCACAGACAGCTTTCGCCACCGCAAGGCGGGAGCTTCGGAAGTGGCCATCGTTTCGGGCCGCCGCTGGGCGCTGATGCACGAATTGGGATCGGAAACCGAGCCGGCGCTGGGCACCATCCTGGCGCGGCTTGCACCGAGCGACATCGTGCTGGTCGAGGGCTACAAGCGCGAGACCCATCTCAAGATCGAGGCCCGGCGGCTGCAAGGCAAGGACCGGACGCCGCTGGCGGACAATGACCCTCACATCGTGGCGGTCGCCGCCGACCATCCGCAACCGCAAGAGAGGCTGCCGGTGTTCGACCTCGACGACATCACGTCGATAGCCGACTTCGTCGAACAGGCCAGCGGCTTGAAGGGCGCTCGGAGCGCCTGAAGCTTCCCTTACGGCACCTGCTCGCCCGGCCATTTGCGCCCTTCACGATCATTGGCAAAGCGGTTCAAGGGTATTGGCAGATCGGTTTTGCAGTTGCTTTCCTGCTGAAAACAATGGGAGTATCCGCCCAGCGGGCGGTCGGGAGGATCGCCCCAAGGGAAGTCGGTTCACGACATCCTGGTTTCAGGCAGAGAGGACTACTATGCGTATTGCAATGCGTATCGCACTTGCGGCATCCGCCGCGCTGCTGGCCCTGGGCACAGCCCAGGCCCAGGAAAAAGTTGTCAAGATCGGCACGGAAGGCGCCTATCCCCCATTCAACAACCTGACCGCAGACGGCAAGCTGGAAGGCTTCGACGTCGATATCGCACAGGCGCTGTGCGACGAGATGAAGGTCAAGTGCGAGTTCATCGCGCAGGATTGGGACGGCATCATTCCAGCGCTCCAGGCCGGCAAGTTCGACGCCATCATCGCATCCATGTCGATCACGCCAGAACGCAAGGAAAAGGTCGACTTCACCAACAAGTACTACAACACCCCGCCGGCCATCGCGGCACCGAAGGACAGCGACCTGAAGGGCGTTACCAAGGAAGACCTCGCCGGCAAGACCATCGGGGTGCAGGCTTCGACCACCCACTTCAACTATTCGTCGGCGACCTATACCGACAGCACCGTCAAGCCCTATCCGACAGCGCAGGAATACCAGCTCGACCTCGCCAACGGACGCCTCGACGCCGTCAATGACGATATCGTGGTGCTCTCCCAGTGGCTGGATTCTCCGGACGGCGCCTGCTGCAAGCTGGTGGGAACGATCACGCCTGTCGAAGATATCCACGGCCCCGGCGCCGGCATCGCCATCCGCAAGGGCGAGACCGAACTTCGCGACCAGTTCAACGCGGCAATCGACGCCATCCGCGCGAACGGAAAATACAAGGAAATCAACGACAAATACTTCAAGTTCGACGTTTACGGCGGTTAAGCCGAAGGAAAGGCGAGCGGCGGGAATTTCCCGCCGTTCGCACAATAACAATAACCACGCGCGCCTGACGGCACAGCGTGGCTCGGGATGATCATCGGGGGAGGACGGCCGACCAATGCAGAGCGTTTGGACGCTGCTTAGCTGGGGATCGGAAGGGTGGCTGGATGATATCGCCTATGGCGCGTTCATCACCGTTTGTCTGGCGCTCGCCACCTTACCCGTCGGCTTGCTCATCGGATTCCTGATCGCACTGTCCAAGCAGTCGAACGAACGTTCGCTCCGGTTGGCAGGCGACATCTACACGACCATTTTTCGCGGCCTGCCGGAGCTTCTCACGCTGTTTCTTGTCTTCTACGGCGCCCAGATCGGCATTCAGCAAGTTGTGCGGCTGTTCAATCCCGACGCGGCGATAGAGGTAAACAGCTTCGTCTCGGGCATGATTGCGCTCGGCGTGGTGTTTTCCTCCTACGCCAGCGAAGTGTTTCTCTCGGCCTTCAGGGCCATTCCGCACGGACAGTATGAAGGCGGCTTCGCGGTGGGCCTTTCCAAAGCCCAGACCATGCGCCTGGTGGTGCTGCCGCAGTTGATCCGCATCGCGCTTCCCGGCCTTGCCAATCTGTGGCTGATCCTGCTCAAGGACACGTCGCTGGTTTCAGCAATCGGGCTGACCGACATATTGCGGCAGGCCGGCGTCGCAGCGCGCGTGACCAAGCATGCCTTCCTGTTCTTCGGCATCGCCGCCCTCATCTATCTCGGCCTGGCGATCCTGTCGTCGATCGGCATCAACGCCATCGAACGATGGGTGGGCAAGCAGGAGGTGCAGCGATGAGCGCCTCGACGCAAACCGCCGACAGCGTCGAGCGCCCGCCCCTGCCGCCGCACGGGTGGTCGCGCCAGCGCGTTCTCGGCACTGCCCTGGTCGCGCTGTGGGCGCTGCTGGGCGTCGGGCTTGTCGCCTATCTCGTTTCGGCGTGGAACACCGAAATGTTCCAGAAATACGCTCCGGGCTACGTTTCCGGCGTCGGCATCACGATTTCGCTGGTCGCCATTTCCATCGTGGCCGGGGCCATATTGTCGGTTCCCGTCGCTTATGGCCGCATGTCGCGCAACCCGGTCGTAGCCAGCCTCGCCTACGCCTATGTCTATTTCTTCCGCGGCACGCCGCTGTTGGCGCAAGCCTTCCTCGTCTATTACGGCTTCGGCTCGTTCCGCCCGCAACTGGACGCCATCGGCCTGTGGAGCTTCTTCCGAGAGGCCTTCAACTGCGCGATCTTCGCCTTCTCCCTCAATACCGCCGCCTACCAGGCCGAAATCCTGCGCGGCGCCATCCAGGCCGTGCCGAAGGGCCAGTGGGAGGGGGCTGCCTCGCTCGGCCTGCACAAGATACAGACGCTGCGCAAGATCATCCTGCCGCAGGCGCTGATCGTGGCGTTGCGACCCTATGGCAACGAAGTCATCCTGATGATCAAGGGATCGGCCATCGTCGCCATCATCACGGTCTACGACCTGATGGGCATCACCCGCCTCACCTATTCACGCACCTTCGACTTCCAGTCCTATCTGTGGGCGGCCATCATCTATCTTCTGATCGTGGAAACGCTGCGCCATGGCATCGACTGGATCGAACGGCGCATCACCCGGCACCTGAAGCGATAAAACGCCTTCCCACCTATCGTGGGCCAACGAACGTAGTCTTGACGAATTCGCGCCAATGCCTAGACCTCTCGTCAAGAAATCCGACGTTCGAAAGGCAATTTAAAAATGGCAGTAGTGGCTTTCCTCGGTCTTGGTGTGATGGGCTATCCGATGGCCGCGCACCTGAAAAACAAGGGTGGCCACGATGTCACCGTGTATAACCGCACCACGGCCAAGTCCGAGCAATGGGTTGCCCAGCACGGCGGCAAGCTGGCGGTCACGCCGGCGGCGGCAGCCGAGGGCAAGGACTTCGTGTTTTCCTGCGTCGGCAATGACGACGACCTTCGCTCGGTGACGAGCGGCCCCGACGGCGCCTTCAAGTCCATGAAGAAGGGGGCTATCTTCATCGACAACACCACCGCTTCCGCCGAGGTGGCGCGCGAATTGGGCCAAAAGGCTGAGGGAGCCGGCTTTTCCTTTCTCGACGCGCCGGTTTCGGGCGGCCAGGCCGGTGCGGAGAACGGCGTGCTCACCGTCATGGTGGGCGGCAAACAGGATGCCTTCGACAAGGCCAAGCCGGTGATCGACGCCTATGCGCGCATGGTCGGCCTGATGGGGCCGACAGGCTCTGGCCAACTCACCAAGATGATCAACCAGATTGCGATCGCAGGGCTGGTGCAGGGCCTCTCCGAAGGCATCCATTTCGGCAAGAAGGCCGGGCTGGACATCGAAAAGGTGGTCGAAGTCATCTCCAAGGGTGCAGCCGGTTCCTGGCAGATGGAAAACCGCCACAAGACCATGAACGCCGGCAAGTATGACTATGGTTTTGCCGTGGACTGGATGCGCAAGGACCTCGGCATCTGCCTGGCCGAAGCCGACCGCAATGGTGCGTTGCTGCCGGTGACGGCGTTGGTCGACCAGTTCTACAAGGAAGTGCAGTCCATGGGCGGCAACCGCTGGGATACCTCATCGCTGCTGGCGCGACTGGAGCGGTAGGGAAACCCCGCCGGCCACTTGAGCGGCAAAGGGCGCGGTCTTGAGCCTACGCCGCTTGGTCGGCGCGCGTGAGGTCGACTTGGGCGAAGGCGGCGTGCACTATTTCCGGCCCAGCGCCAGGCCGGGCCGCCTCGGTGGACAGGATCTGCCGCCAGCGTCTGGCGCCGGGCAGACCGTGAAACAGTCCGACCATATGGCGGGTGACGTGACCGAGCCGCCCGCCTCGCTCAATGTGCCGTGCGGCATAGCCGGCCATCGTATCGATCAGCGCTGCGAAATCGAAGTCAGCGGCTGGCTGGCTGGCAAGAGCATTTCCGTTTGTCGCTGAGTCACGAAAATGCTCTATCTCCTTGTTTTTGCCTAGCAACTCATCGACGCCCGCCAGAATTCCCGGCGTGTGATAGGCGGCTCTACCAAGCATGACGCCATCGACCTTGCGCAGATGATCAGCGGACTCATCCAGAGTCTGAATCCCGCCGTTGATACCGATGAAACGATTGGGGGTTTTCGCCTTGAGGCGGTAGACGCGCTGATAGTCGAGCGGCGGAATATCGCGGTTTTCCTTCGGGCTCAGTCCCTCCAGCCAGGCCTTGCGCGCATGGACCCACAGGCCGTCCGCGCCGGCGGCAAAGACGCCGTCGGCCAATGCATCAAGGGCGGGTTCCGGGTCCTGCTCATCGACGCCGATGCGGCACTTGACCGTGACCGGCACCTTCACCGCCGCCTTCATCGCGCCGACGCAATCGGCCACCAGCGCCGGCGTCTTCATCAGGCAAGCACCGAACGTGCCGGATTGCACGCGGTCGGACGGGCAACCGACATTGAGATTGATCTCGGCATAACCGAACGATTCGCCGATGCGCGCCGCCTCGGCGAGCTTGGAGGGGTCGGAGCCGCCAAGTTGCAGAGCCACCGGCTGCTCTGCCGGATCGAAGCCGAGCAGCCGTTCGCGCGCACCGTGGATCGCAGCGTCGGCCACCACCATTTCGGTGTAGAGCAGCGCCTTGCCCGTCAACTGGCGATGGAGAAAGCGGCAGTGACGGTCGGTCCAGTCCATCATGGGGGCGATGGCGACGATGGGCGCACAGGTGACCGCGTCGTAGTCCGGCCGGTTCTGTTGCGGCTTGTCCGTCATCGTCCCTGTGCTTTCGCGGCGCGCCCGATCCGGCGCCAAACGTCCATATAGGTGCTGCATAGCCTGTTGCCACGGTGGGTCGCAAGCGGCGGCGGTTGGTTGCAACCTTCCTTGTGGACGCTGCTTTGGACCAACAAGGCTCGCTTTTGCCATCATGCTGGCAATGGTAGGGTTCGGTCCCGCGCAATTACGAATGGACCTCCCACTTGAGCGACACTGCACCCCTGCCGCTGATTGAAATCTGCGTCGAAGGCATAGACGGACTGATTGCCGCGCAAAATGCCGGAGCGGACCGCGTGGAACTGTGCGCCAGCCTGGTCGAAGGCGGCATTACGCCCAGCCTCGGCACGGTGCGGGCAGCGCTGGAGGTGGCAAAAATCCCGTTTCATGTCATCGTGCGGCCGCGCGGCGGCGACTTCCTCTACAGCGAAGCCGAATTCCGCTCGATGGTCGCGGATGTGCGGGCGCTTGCCGGCCTCGGCGTGGCCGGCGTGGTGGTCGGCTGCCTGCGCGGGGACGGCACGATCGATGAGGAGCGCATGAGCGAACTGGCCGAGGCGGCAGGCACGCTCAACGTGACGTGCCACCGGGCCTTCGACATGACCCGCAACCCCGCCGAGGCGCTGGAAGCGCTGATCCGCTGCAAGGTCGGGCGCGTGCTGACCAGCGGTCAGCGCGATACGGCAACGGAAGGCGCTAAACTTCTGGCAGAACTGGTGAAACAGGCGGCAGGCCGCATCATCATTCTTGGCTGCGGCGCGCTTGATCCCGCCAATATCGGCGCAGTTCGCCGCAAGGCGGGGCTCACCGAAATGCACTTCGCCGCGCTCAAGGATGTGCCGAGCGCCATGGCCTATCGCAATCCGCATGTCGGCATGGGTGGCACCGACCTCGACCGGGAATATCGCAACACGGTGACCGACGAGGCCTTGGTCGCGGCAACCATAGCAGCGGCACGTGCATGACAAGCGAGGTGAATCTGCTCCCGATCGAAGCCGTCGCGCCCGCCGACAACGCCGCCATCCTTGCACTCAACAACCGCCATGCACAGGAATTGTCTTGGCTGGAGGCAGAGCGGCTGAACTTCCTGCTTGGCCAGGCCTTCTATACCCGCCGCATTGGTGCGGTCGAAGCCTTCATCATGACCTTCGACCAGGATGCTGACTATGACAGCCCCAATTTCCTGTGGCTCAGGCAGCGCTATCCGCGTTTCGTCTATGTCGACCGCGTCGTGGTCGACGAAGCGGCGCGCGGGCGCGGTCATGCCCGACGCTTCTACGAAGACCTGTTCGAGCATGCCAGGCGCGCCGGCCATAGCGTGGTGACGTGCGAGGTCAATGCCGAGCCGCCGAACCCGGCTTCCGACGCCTTTCACATCAGGCTCGGCTTTCACGAGGTGGGTACGGCCGCCATCCACGGCGGGAAGAAGACGGTACGCTATTTCGTGCGGCAGATTTTGAGCTGACTATTGCGGGCGGAGCGCCGCTCGCTTTTTTAGTCGCTCGACAGCTTCATCAACACCAAGCCGGAAACGATCAGAACGGCGGCGAACACCCGCATCGGCGTCGCCGATTCGCCTAGAACGATGACACCGACCACAAATGCGCCGACGGCCCCGATGCCGGTCCAGATCGTGTAGGCGGTGCCGAGCGGCAGTGCCTTCATCGAGATCGACAACAGGGCGAAGCTGGCGATCATCGTGATAATGGTGATGACCGAAGGCGTCAGGAGCGTGAAGCCTTCCGACTTCTTCATGTAAAAAGCCCAGACGACTTCGAGAAATCCGGCAACAACGAGATAGACCCAAGCCATGGAGCGGCACTCCTTTTTCAAGGCCGGGCCGTCCCGGACATTTTTCCCATTATGGGGAGGTCGTTCCTCTTGCGGCTAGATTTATGCGATTCAGGCGGGCAAGCAAGTCAGGCAGATGCATAACTGCCGTGCTGTTGCGCCGTCGCAACCATCGCCGTGGAGGATTGCGGCTTGACCAAACGAAAGCGGCGGCCGGACAGGTCCGGCCGCCGCTTCCCCCAAGTGCCCTTCGCCCGTTCTACTGGAACAATTGCAAGGCGTTGAGGAGTGTCTGCGAGACGCCCAGCAGCAAGGGGATTCCTACGAAACCCCAAGCAAGGACGAGTTGCAGCGTCGTTGTCGGCTTTTGTTCATGTTCCATTACGATCTCCTCCAACCGCTCAAGCTGCAGCCGGCGACGCAACCGCGCCGTCGACCCTCATGTGGTAGCGTTCATTGACCGCCTTGACGAAGAAGTTGCAGACGAAGCCGAGCACGAACAGACCCGCCATGATGTACATGGTGGTGTTATAGGCATCCGCCTTCGCGACGTTGTGGGTGACGTTGTACTCGCGGATGTAGTTCACCAGCACCGGCCCGAAGATGCCGGCTGCCGACCATGCGGTGAGCAGCAAGCCGTGGATGGCGCCGACATAGCGCGTGCCGAACATGTCGCGCAGATAGGCCGGCACGGTCGAGAACCCGCCGCCATACATCGAGATGATGATGCAGAAGCAAATCGCGAAACCGGCGACGCTGCCCGCGGCGCCCGTTAGCGGCACCAGGCAGTAGAGAATGAACCCTAGCGTCATGAACACGAAGTAAGTGTTGCGGCGCCCCAGATAGTCGGACGTCGTCGCCCACGCGAATCGTCCGCCCATGTTGAACAGGCTCATCAAGCCGACGAGGCCCGCTGCGGCGACCGGGGTGATGTGGCCGGGGAACATTTCCTGGCTCATCGCCGACGCCTGGCCGAGCACGCCGATGCCCGCCGTGGTGTTGACGCACAGCACCACCCAGATCAGCCAGAACTGCGGCGTCTTCAGTGCGTCATAGACATAGACGTTGTTGCTGGAGATCAGCTTGTTTGCCTTGGGCGCGACATAGCCTTCCGGCTTCCAGTCGTCCGGCGGCACCCGCACGATGATGGAGCCGACGATCATGAAGATGAAATAGACGACGCCCAGCACGACAAATGTTTCCATCACGCCGATATGGGTTTCGGTGGTGAACTGCCTCATCAGCCATACCGAAAGCGGCGAAGCGATGAAGGCGCCGCCGCCGAAGCCCATGATGGCCATGCCGGTTGCCATGCCGGGGCGATCTGGAAACCATTTGATCAGTGTCGAGACCGGCGAGATGTAGCCGATGCCGAGAGCGATGCCGCCCAGCACGCCATAGCCGAGATAGATGAGCCACAGGCTGTGGGTCGCCACGCCGACAGCGGAGATGAGGAAGCCCCCCGCCCAGCAGCAGGCGGCGGTGAACATCGCCTTGCGAGGTCCGCCCTCCTCGACCCAGCGGCCAAAAACCGCCGAAGCCACGCCGAGGAAGAAAATGGCGATTGAGAATATCCAGCCAAGCTCGGTCAGCTTCCAGTCGCCCGGAGCCGACTCAGTGATGCCGATGAGTTTTGTCATCGGCAGATTGAACACGCTGTAGGCGTACGCCTGACCAATACACAAATGAACACAAAGTGCGGCTGGCGGCACCATCCACCGGCTGTAGCCAGGCCGCGCCACTGTGCGCGACCGGCTAAACCAATTCTCGGCCTGCGTTGCCATGCTTCCCTCCCAAATGATTTTTGCTTTCTCAGAAGCGACGCACGATCTGACCAGGGCCGCGAGCCGCAATCGGTCGCGTCACGATATGCTCGCGCTACGATACGATCGTATAACGATATAATCGTGCCAAATTGCCGCAATACGACGATGGTTCAATTTAGAGTGTGCTAAAAAGAACAAAGGCCGGCGTCACCGCCGGCCTTTTTGCAACTCAAAAGTTGGGCGAATCAGGCGTTGGCTGCAGCCACCGCACGGCGCGTCATGACCACGATCAAGTGGGCGCGGTAGTCGGCCGAAGCATGCATGTCGCTCATCAGGGTTTTCGCCGGCACCTTGGCCGAAGCGAGTGCCGCCGCGTCGAACTGCTTGGCAAGCGCCGCTTCCAGTTCCTTGGAGCGGAACACGCCATCGTCGCCTGCGCCGGTCACGGCTACGCGAACCCCGCCCGCGCCCTTGGCCACGAACACGCCGACGATGGCGTAGCGCGAGGCCGGGTTGCGGAACTTCTCGTATGCCGCCTTGGCCGGCGCGGTGAAGGTGACGGAAGTGACGATCTCGCCTTCCTTCAGCGCCGTCTCGAACAAAACCTTGAAGAACTTGTCCGCCGCGATCTCACGCTTGTTGGTGACGATGGTGGCGCCCAGCGCCAGCATGGCCGAGGGATAGTCGGCGGCCGGATCGTTGTTGGCGATCGAACCGCCGATCGTGCCCCTGTGGCGCACGGCCGGATCGCCGATCATCGAGGCAAGATGCGAGAGAGCCGGGCACACTTTCGCCAGCTTGTCGCTGGTGGCAACCTCGTAATGCGTGGTCCCCGCGCCGATGGTGACTGTCTTGCCCGACACCTTGATGCCCTTGAGCGCATCGATGCGGGAAATATCGACAAGATCCGACGGTGCCGCCAGGCGGGTCTTCATGGCCGGGATCAGCGTCATGCCGCCCGAGACGAGCTTGGCTTCCCCCTTGGCCAGCTTTGCCGCTTCGGCAACGGAGGCGGCGCGATGATAACTGACTGAATACATGATCCTGCCTCCCCTTAATGTTTCACCGACCGGATCGCCGCCCACACCTTTTGCGGTGTGGCCGGCATCGTCAGGTTCTCGGTGCCGATGGCGTCGGTGATGGCATTGATGACGGCCGGCGGCGCGCCGATCGCGCCCGCCTCGCCGCAGCCCTTGAGGCCGAGCGGATTGGACGGGGACGGCGTGTTCGACGTCGACAGTTTGTAGAATGGAACATCGCCGGCGCGCGGCATGGTGTAGTCCATGTAACTCGCCGTCAGGAGTTGGCCGCTCCCAGCGTCATAATTCGCCCCTTCCAGAAGCGCCTGCCCGATGCCTTGCGTGACACCGCCATGCACCTGGCCCTCGACGATCATCGGGTTGATGATATTGCCGAAATCGTCCGCCGCCACGAACTGGACGATGTCGGTCTGGCCGGTTTCAGGATCGACCTCGACCTCGCAGATGTAGCAGCCGGCCGGGAAAGTGAAGTTGGCCGGATCGTAGAAGGCGGTTTCCTTCAGGCCGGGTTCCATGCCGCCGGGCAGATTGTGGGCCGTATAGGCGGCAAGTGCCATCTGGAACCACGGCACGCTCTTGTCGGTGCCGGCAACCTTCAAGGTGCCGTTCTCGATGACGATGTCGGCCTCGTCGGCTTCCATCAGATGAGCGGCGATCTTCTTTGCCTTGACCTCGACCTTGTCGAGCGCCTTGGAAATGGCCGACATGCCGACCGCGCCGGAACGCGATCCGTAAGTGCCCATGCCCATCTGCACCTTGTCGGTGTCGCCATGAACGATGGAGACGGAGTCCAGCGGCACGGACAGACGCTGCGCCACCAATTGGGCGAAGGTCGTCTCATGCCCCTGGCCGTGGCTGTGCGAACCGGTGAGCACCTCGATGGTGCCGACGGCATTGACGCGCACCTCGGCAGATTCCCACAGGCCCACACCGGCGCCGAGCGAACCGACCGCCGCCGACGGCGCAATGCCGCAGGCTTCGATATAGCAGGAGAAGCCGATGCCGCGCAGTTTGCCGGCCTTCTTCGCCTTGTCGCGACGCTTCTCGAAACCGGCATAGTCCGCCGCCTTCAGCGCCATATCCAGCGAAGTCGCGAAATCGCCTGCGTCATAATTCATGATGACCGGCGTCTGGTGCGGGAACGAGGTGATGAAGTTCTTGCGGCGCAATTCCGCCGGCGACAGGCCGAACTGACGGGCCGACACTTCCAGCATGCGCTCGACCAGGAATGCGGCTTCGGGACGCCCTGCCCCGCGATAGGCATCGACGGGCGAGGTGTTGGTGTAGATCGCCTTGACGTTGGCGTGGATAGCCGGAATGTCGTACTGGCCCGACAGCAACGTCGCGTAGAGATAGGTCGGCGTAGCCGACGAAAACAGCGACATGTAGGCGCCGAGATTGGCCTTGGTCTCGACCTTGAACCCGGTAATCTTGTGGTTCTTGTCGAAGGCCATTTCGGCATGGGTGTGATGGTCGCGGCCATGCGCATCGGAAAGGAAGCTTTCGGTGCGGTCGGCCACCCATTTGACCGGCACGCCGGTCTTCTTCGACGCCCACAGGCAGACGATCTCTTCCGGGTAGATGTAAATCTTCGAGCCGAAGCCGCCGCCGACGTCAGGTGCGATGACGCGCAGCTTGTTTTCAGGAGCGACGTTGTAGAAGGCGCTCATGACCAGGCGCGCCACATGCGGGTTCTGCGAGGTCGTCCAGCAGGTGTAGTGATCTTCGGCCTTGTCGTAGTGGCCAAGTGCTGCGCGCGGCTCCATGGCATTGGGAACGAGACGGTTGTTGACGACATCCATCTTGACGACATGGGCAGCCTTCTTGAAGGCGGCCGCAGTCTCATCGGCATTGCCGATGTCCCAATCGAAGATGAGGTTGTTGTCGGCCTCCGGATGGAGTTGCGGCGCACCCTTGTCCATGGCCCTGGAAGCGTCGGTGACGGCCTTCAATTCCTTGTAGGTGATGTCGACGGCCTCGGCCGCGTCGCGCGCCTGGCTCTTGGTGTCGGCCACGACGATCACCACCGCGTCGCCGACATAGCGAACCCTGTCGACCGCAAGCGGCGCCCAGGCGCCCATCTTCATCGGCGTGCCGTCCTTGGAATGGATCATCCAGCCGCAGATGAGGTTGCCGATGCCATCGGCCTTGAGTTCCTTGCCTGTCAACACGCCAATGACGCCGGGCATCGCCTGTGCGGCCTTGACGTCGATCTTCTTGATCTGCGCATGCGCATGCGGGCTGCGCACGAACATGGCGTGCTTCATGCCCGGCACCACCATGTCGTCGACATAGCGGCCGGCACCGGTGATGAACCTCTTGTCTTCCTTGCGCGCGACCCGCGCCCCAACGCCTTCAATACCCATCAGAGTTCTCCTCCAGAAATTGCAAAAGCGAACAGCGAATAGTGAACAGCGGGCTGGGAACAAAAGCGCCGGCGGATCGGGATCGAAATTTCCCTATTCGCCATTCCCTCTTCGCCCGCTTTCTCACGCAGCTTTTTTCGCCTTGCCCTTCGATGCCTTGGACATGGTTTTCGATGCGGCAAGAACCGCCTTGACGATGTTGTGGTAGCCGGTGCAGCGGCAGATGTTGCCTTCAAGCTCTTCCCGAACCGTCGCCTCGTCCAACCCTTCGGGGTGGCGCGCGATCATGTCGACGGTGGTCATGATCATGCCGGGCGTGCAAAAACCGCACTGCAGGCCATGATGTTCCTTGAAAGCGGCTTGCACGGGGTGCAGATCGCCGCCATTGGCGATGCCTTCGATGGTGATCACGTCGGAGCCGGATGCCTGCGCTGCAAGCATGGAGCAGGACTTCATCGCCTTGCCGTCGACATGGACGACGCAGGCGCCGCACTGCGAGGTGTCGCAGCCGACATGGGTGCCGGTAAGGCCCAGATGCTCCCGCAGGAAATGAACAAGAAGCGTTCGGTCTTCGACGGACGCGCTGACCCGCCTCCCGTTTACCGTCAACGAAATTTCCGACATGGAGCCTCCCTGGGTGCTTAACCTTGGTACACGGCGTCCGACTAAAACGCCGGTGGAGCGTTATTCTTATACCCAATAACGCCCACGACAATAGCTGTCGTTCGCTGCAAACGCGAACTTGAGTTGTTCCAAAGTCTAATACTGGAGGTTGCAGCCAGCGCGAACCGCGAGGCTGGCGCTATACGGAGGTTTCCGCTGGCGAATCGCCAGGCTTTTCTTCGGCGGCCGCTGCATCTTCGTCGGCTGCCTGTTCCTTGGCGCGCGAACGCTCGATCATGCGTGCTGTCCAGATCGATATTTCGTAGAGGATGATGGTAGGCAATGCGAGGCCGATCTGGCTGAGCGGATCGGGCGGGGTGAGCACCGCTGCGACCACGAAGGCGCTGACGATCGCCCATTTGCGTTTGTCGGCAAGCGCCTGGGAACTCAAAATTCCGACGCGTGTCATGAGGCTGGTTACAACCGGCAACTGGAAAACGAGGCCGAAGGAAAAGATCAGCGTCATGATCAGACTGAGATATTCCGAAACCTTCGGCAACAGGGAAATCTGCACCTGATCGGCGCTGCCCGATTGCTGCATGGCCAGGAAGAACCACATCACCATCGGCGTGAAGAAGAAATAGACCAGCGAGGCGCCGAGCAGGAACAGGATCGGCGAAGCGATCAGGAACGGCAGGAAGGCCGCGCGCTCGTTCTTGTAGAGACCCGGCGCGATGAACTTGTAGATCTGCGTGGCAATCAGCGGAAAGGCGATGACCATACCGCCGAACATGGCCAGCTTGACCTGGGTAAAGAAGAATTCCTGCGGCGCGGTGTAAATCAGTTCGACCTTCTGCGGGTCGAGCCCCGCCCAACTGGTCGCCCACTTGAAGGGGACCACAAGAAGATTGAACAGCGGCTTGGCGAAGAAAAAGCAGATCAGAAATGCAACGAAGAAGCCGCCGATCGACCACATCAGCCGCGTGCGCAACTCCATCAGATGCTCGACGAGCGGCGCCGACGACTTCTCGATATCGTCCTTGTCAGTCACGCTCACTTCGGCGCCCTCGCGGGTTTCCTGGCAGGCTGGGCAGCCTTGGCGGCAGTCTTGGCCGGAGCGGCAGCCCTGGCTGGAGCGGCTTTGGCGGCGGCAGGGCTTCCGGCCTTGGTCAACGGCGGTTTTTGCGCAGCTTTCGGTGCAACGTTCACTTTGGCGGGGACCGGCACACTGGCCTTTGCGGGCGCAGCTTTAGCCGATGCTGCGGTCGCAGCCTTCGCAGGCTTGGTCGGCTTTGCAACCCGCTTCGCTTTTGGCGCGGCGGCCGACACCGACGCTGTCGCCGACGCGTCCGTCATTGCCGGGAATGTCGGTGGAGCCGGCATGGCTTCAGGCCCACCGGGAATGGCGGCGGCACCCTTGAGCGGCTCACCGGGCTTGGCCTCGGTCTCCACCGTTGCAGGCGTTTCGGCCTGCGTTGCCGATGCAGCCGGCTTGGGCTTCATGGCGCTATCGATGCCGGCACGCAGGTCGGCCCCGGCCTTCTCGAACGGGTTCAACTGCTTGCGGATTTCTGCCGCCGGATTGAGGCTGCGCAGCGAATCGACCGACTTCTTGACGTCGTCCAGTTCGGCCTCCTTCAAGGCCTCGTTGAACTGCTTCTGGAAATCATTGGCCATGCCGCGCATCTTGGTCATCATGCGACCGATGGTGCGCAGCATCTGGGGCAAATCCTTCGGCCCGACGACCACGATCATGACAATCGCGATCACCAGCATTTCGGACCAGCCGACATCAAGCATAGCTATTCAACCTGACTAGCGCCGAGACAAGATCAGCTTTTGCTGGTCTTTTCCTTGGAAGGCGAAACGGTCTCGTCAGTGCGGTGCTCGACCGTGTGCTTGTCGTCCGCGACCTCGTCGTCAGCCATGCCCTTCTTGAAGCTCTTGATGCCTTTGGCCATGTCGCCCATCAGCTCGGGAATCTTGCCGCGGCCAAAGACCAGCAACACGATCACCAGCACGATCAACCAGTGCCAAATCGAAAACGAACCCATTGCACTCTCTCTCGAATGTTTTCCCAGATGTTGATCTATGCGTTTTCGTGTCGGGATTCAAACACAACTACCGCAGTCTTCACGAATGGTTGGTCGATGTCACGCAGTTTCGAAACCGGCCCGTGCTGTAAATCGCCGCAGCGCCGATTCCGCTACGGCATTGCGCCTCAATCGTCGGTAACGCGCGGCGTGAGCAGACCCAGTTCCTCAAGGTCGATGTCGGTCAGCGCATCCTCGTCCTCGGTCAGCGCATCGGCATCGGTTGGCGGCAGCGGAATGGAGAAATTCGCAGGCATGCGGGTGGAAAGCATGCCGGCGCCCTTCAATTCGTCGATGCCCGGCAAATCACGCAGTTCCTCAAGGGAGAAGTGATCGAGAAACGCATCGGTGGTGCCGTAAGTGACGGGACGGCCGGGTGTGCGGCGGCGACCGCGCATGCGCACCCATTCGGTCTCCATCAGCGTATCCAGCGTCCCCTTGGAGGTCTCGACACCGCGAATATCCTCGATCTCGGCGCGTGTGACCGGCTGGTGGTAAGCGATAATGGCCAACACTTCGAGCGCCGCGCGCGACAGCTTCCTCTGCTGAACGGCGTCCCGGCTCATCAGGAAAGCGAGATCGCCGGCGGTGCGAAATGCCCACGAGCCGGCCACGTTGACCAGATTGACGCCACGGCGCGAATAAATCTGCTGCAATTCGCGCATCGCCGCTTCAACGTCGGCACCTTCGGGCAGGCGGGCGGCAAGCTGCCTTTCGCTAACCGGTTCGGCGCTGGCAAAGACGATGGCCTCGGCCATGCGCACCAGTTCGGCCATGTGCAGGCGCGCCGCCGGGTTCCCGACCGGCGCTGCTTCGCCCATATCGTCGCCGAGCTTGAACGGGATGATCGATGCGTTGGCGCTGTCGTTCATCATGCCACCTCGACTGCCTTGGCGCCTGGGGCGCGGCCACGGAGATAGATCGGCGCGAATGCCTCTTGCTGGCGCACTTCCAATTTGCCTTCCCGGACCAGTTCCAGCGAGGCGGCAAAGGAACTGGCGACAGCGGTGCGCTTGTCTGCGGGCGTTGCCAGATAGTCGATGAGGAAGCTGTCCAGCACCGTCCAGTCCTGCAGCGAGCCGACGAGACGGGTGAGGATGTCGCGCGCCTGCTTGAGCGACCAGACACCGCGCTGGGCGATCTGGACGTTGGTGATGGCCTGCCGCTGGCGCTGCGTGGCATAGGCCGTCAAAAGATCGTAGAGGGACGCGGAAAAGCGGTTGCGCTTTTCAACGATCACCAGTTCAGGCAGCCCGCGCGCAAACACATCGCGGCCAAGGCGGTTGCGGTTGACCAGCCGCGCGGCGGCCTCGCGCATCGCTTCCAGCCGGCGCAAGCGGAACTGCAAAACGGCGGCCAGTTCCTCGCCACTCTCGCCCTCTTCTCCCGGTTGCTTGGGGATCAGGAGCTTGGACTTGAGGAAGGCAAGCCATGCGGCCATGACCAGATAGTCGGCGGCCAGTTCCAGCCGCACGGCGCGCACCTTGTCGATGAAGGCCAGATATTGTTCGACCAGGGCAAGGACGGAAATGCGCGCCAGATCGACCTTCTGGTTGCGGGCCAGATGCAGCAACAGGTCGAGCGGACCTTCGAAGCCGTCGACATCGACCACCAGTTCGGGATCGCCGGTCAACCGCGATTCGGCGTCTTCCGCCCACAGACGGTCCATGGGCGCAGCCTTCTCAGCCCTCTGTTCCGCTTTCTGCGCCACTACCCTGTTGCTCCTTGCGGTTAACCGCTGCCGAGATTTCGGTTTGAACCCTGACCCGCTGCAATTTGTTGTTTCTACGCAATTCCGGATGGAAAACCGGTTCCCGCTTTTCCTGGATTTGCTTTACGCTACCGCCTCGAAATACTGCTCGAACTCGGCGCGTAGATCCGCCTCGTCGGCCTTGTCCTGCCCGTCGACCGAAGCCAGTGCCCGTTCGGCCCGCTTCAGCGCCTCGCCTTCCAGAGGACGCGCCCGCGAGGCGATCCCCCTCATCTCTTCCATCTCCCCGTTGCAGTGAAGGACGAGATCGACGCCGGCTGCAAGGATCGACGCCGCCTTTGTCGGGAAATCCCCAGAAAGTGCCTTCATGGAGGTGTCGTCGCTCACCAGGAGCCCGTCGAAGCCGATCTCGCCGCGGATGATCTCCTCAACCACCTTGCCCGAAGTCGTTGCCGGCGCATCCGGGTCGATGGCGCTGAAAACGACATGCGCGGTCATGGCGATCGGCAAGTCGTTCAACGCCTTGAAGGGGGCGAAATCGTGTCTGCGCAACTCCTCGAGCCGCGTATGGACGGTCGGCAGTTCGAAATGGGTGTCGGCCACCGCTCGACCGTGGCCGGGAATGTGCTTCATGACCGGCAGCACCCCGCCCGACATCAGCCCTTCGGCGACGGCACGACCGAGGGCGGCCACGATCGAAGGCTCCTTGCCATAGGCGCGCGCGCCGATGACGTCGCTGGCGCCCTCCACCGGCACGTCGAGGACCGGCAGGCAGTCGGCATTGATGCCATAGCGCAAAAGATCAAAGGCATGCAGCCGGGCAAGCAGCCAGGCGGCGCGCAGGCCGGCTTCCTCGTCGTCGCGATAGAGCGCGCCGAGTGCCGCTCCGGCGGGATAGTTCGGCGCCAGCGGAGGGCGCAGGCGCTGCACCCTGCCCCCTTCCTGATCGATGAAGACCGGCGCATCGGGACGATCGACGCTGTCGCGCATGGAAGCGACGAGATCGCGGATCTGCTCAGGCTCGCTGACGTTGCGCGCGAACAGGATGAACCCCCAAGGGCGCTCCCCCCGGTAAAACGAGATTTCCTCGCGGGTCAACGACCTTCCGGCACAACCCAGGATGAGTGTTTGTGATTCGCTCATGACGGGATTCTAGAGTGTTCCGGCTGGAAAGGGAATCGCGACCATTTCAATGAAGAAGCGGCTCGCAAAAACGACGAAGCCGGCGCGAGGCGCCGGCTCCTGCCGAATTCAAAAGCCTCGGGCCTACTTCGACACGAAGCAGTTGCCGCCGGCTGCCTTGTAGTTTTCGCACAGGCTGATGGCCTCATTGCGCGAATTGGCGGCGACACGAACGCGGTAGAAGGTGCCCTTGCCCGCCACCTCTGCCTTGACGATGTTGACGCTGCGGCCCTCAAGCACGCTGGAATAGCGCCGCGCCAGATCCTGATAGGTCGACTGGGCGCTTTCCACGCTGGGCTGCGAGGCGATCTGCATCGACCACGAGCCGGATGCGGCAACCGCACTGGCCGGATTGACGGCTGCGACCTGATCCGGCTTCACCTCGCCGACGATATCGACGGGCTGTTCGGCCGGACGCTGCGGAGCGACAGGCGCGAGGGCGGGCGTGACCGCCGACTGCGCCGACGGTTGCGCGGCCTGCGGCTGAGCCGCCACTGCCAGGGCAGTTTCGGAGGCGGGTGCGGCTGCGATCGGTGACTGGTCCGCCTGCGTTTCTGTTGCCGGCGCCACCGCGCCAGTCTGTTCGTCGGCAGTCGGGTTCACCACAAGCTGCGGCGCCGGATCGGCAGGCTCGGTGGCAGCGACCTGCGCTGCGGCAGGTTGCGGCTCCTCGCGCGGCACCAGCGAACCGTCAGGCTTGACGATCATCGTGCGCACCTTGCGCGGCGTCACCAGGGCGACATCCGATTGACCTTCGGCTTCAGGCTGCACGGCTGCCGGCATGATGCGCTCTTCCGATTTGCCGGAAGGCTGCGCTGCGGCGGCATCGGCTTCAGCCGGGGCCGGTTCCACGACGCGCATCTCGGGAGCCTTTGCGATAACGTCAACCGGCTCTTCGGCGTCGGTCACCAGCTCCTCCTGGACGGGAGCGGCTGGCTTGGCGCCGTTCGCCACCATGTCGTAGACCTTGTTGTCCTGGTTCGGGATGACCGTACCGCCGGGGTTTTCCGGCTTGACCTTGATCGGGTTGTCATCGGCCTTGACCAGCACCGGAGCGCCTGAACCATCGCCTCCGCCAAAGGACAAGGCAAAGGCGCCGATACCGCCGATCAGAGCCACAACGCCGACAAGGGCTGCGACCATCACAACCCGATTGCGCGGCTGGCGTGCAACCGCCGCCGCGGCAGGATCGGGGAGCGACATTTCCTCATCGAAATCAGGATCGAAGGCGAGATCGTCGTCTGCGATCGCCTGGCGACCTTCGAGCGGCCGGCTGCCCGGCAGATCGTCGACGTCGAAGCCGGCTAGCTCCTGATCGTCATAGTCGTCGCCAACAGTCGCCGTCTGGGTGTTTTGCCGAGGATTGCCATAGGCCGATGCAGCGGACCCATCTCGCCCGAACCCTGCCCCATAGGCATCGTCCTCATAAGCGGCAGGCTGGGCGGCAACGTTAGCCGGCTCGCTGGTGTTCATCTCGGTGAGCAGCGTCGTGAACTCTGCCTCGAGATCGTCATAGAGCGGCTTTTCGGCATCTTCGCTCTGGTAAGGAACATCGGGAATATCGAGGTCGTCGGCCAGCGCGACAACACGCTCGGGCACATCGACCGTCTCGATATCAGGTACTTCCTCATAGGCGGGAGCGGCAACGGCCGGCTCTGCGGCTTCATATGCCTCGTCGGCGATTTCAACCTCGGCTTCGCCGGAAATCACCGGGTCCACATCGTCTAAGGCAACGTCATAGGCAGCCGGAATTTCGTAAGCCGACTGATCGGCAGAAAAGGCTTCCGGTTCGGCAGGCTCAGTGCTGGCGATGGGCTGCGCGGATGTCTGCTGAGGCTGGATATAGGGCGTACCCCGACTCCAGATGCGGCTCGACGCAACGGCATCCGCCACCGGCTTGGCCGCCAGCCATTGCAGCGCCTCGATGGGATCCTGGAGGGCAGCAACCGGCTGTTCCGAAGCGGCTGCTTCCTCTTCGAGAGGTTCGATATCCATCTCGGCCGTCAACGCGGCATCAAAGGTAGAATGATCAAAGTCGATCCCGGCGGCTTCGAGCGCCTCGCCTTCGTCAGCGGCAGAGGCTGTCTCGGCTTCAAGCTCCTCGACAAGATCGGCATCGAGATCGTCCGACGGCAAATAGCTCGTCGTGTCCTGCTCTGGCGCGACGGGCGCTTCATCCTGGGACCAGCCGGCATCGCCAGCCGCAGCATGATCCGCTGGGGCGGCTTCTTCATGCGGCTGCACCGCCAGAGGACGCGCCGACATCTGATTGAGCAGCGCGCTCAGTTCGTCCTCAAGGCTGGCGCCCTGAGCCGCGACCGGCTCCACGACTGGTTCGCCGGCATGGCTGGGCTCTTCGTATGCGGCTGAATCCAGAACCGGTTCGTCTTCGACATCAGCCGTTGAGGCAGCCTCGTCAGCGACGGCGAGTTCCTCGAATTCGGGCAGATCGAATTCCTGTCCGGCGGCCGCGCCGGCTTCAGTCGGGCGGGCCTCGAAATCCATATCGACGTCGGCCATGGCCCTGTCGAAATCAGCGTCAAAATCGCCTGTCGAAACAACTCCGGCCGGAGCGACATCTTCCTCGCCAGCTTCCGTCAGTTCGAAATCCAAGGCATCGAAGGCGCCATAAGCTTCGTCGTCGCGCTCGTCGTACTCGCGAGCATCGGACTGCAGTTCCACTTCGGCGGGCTTGTCGTCGGCTACCGGCACCTGCTTTTCTTCAAAAACAGGCGCGGCTTCGCCGGCAAGTTCGGCCTCGTCAAAGACCACGTCGTCCTCGAATTCGAAATCCTGGTCCAGCGCGGCAGCAATATCGTCCTCGAACCTGGGAGCCACCTCGGCCTCTCCCTCGACGCTGTAGCGGGGACCGGCTGAGGCTGCATGGAGGGAGGCAGGGTCGGTCTCGTCCGCAGCGCCGAACTCCCCCATCAATTCCTTTTCGAGGTCGATTGCGAAATCCTCGGCGGCATCCGCCTGCGGCTGCGCCGTGTCCTGCTTGACTGAAACACGCGGGTCAAAGCCCATGATACGGGTCAGTTCTGCAAACGGATCGTCTTCAGAGATCTGATCGCGATCCGTCGTCCTCAGTTGGGTTCTCTCTGCCATCGTCGTTCCCGAACTCGCACTCTGTCGGACGCCATCGACGTCGCGTAAGGTTGGCCCCTACCAGCGCAATGTGGGCAAAAGGTGACAGGTGTTTTAGCGAAGCCTAACGCATTTCCTTCGGCGCGTCCGCGCCAATAAGCGTTAGACCGGACACCAAAACGTCCGATACAGCCTGCACCAGCCCCAGTCTGGCATACGTCAATTGTGGGTCGTTAACCTTAACAAACCGTAAGTCGGGGTTTTCGGTACCTCTATTCCAGTGTGCGTGGAACGAACTGGCCAGATCGTACATGTAAAACGCCAACCTGTGCGGCTCGAGCACAAGGGCCGCCTGCTCGATCAACCTGGGATATTCCGCCAGTTTCCTGATGAGGCCAATCTCGCCTTCATCCTTGAGGCCGGCAACGGCGGCGGCAAGCCTGGCGCGGTCGAAATCGGCAACGCCCAACTGCTCGCGCGCCTGACGGAAGACCGAATGGCAGCGCGCCGAAGCGTACTGGACATAGAAGACCGGGTTGTCCTTCGACTGCTCGGTGACCTTGGCAAAATCGAAATCGAGCGGCGCATCGCTCTTGCGATACAGCATCATGAAGCGAATCGGGTCGCGGCCGACCTCCTCCACCGCCTCGCGCAAGGTGACGAAGTCGCCCGAGCGCTTGGACATGCGCACCGGTTCGCCGTTGCGGTAAAGCTTCACCAACTGGCACAACAGCACGGTGAGTTTCACCTTTTCGCCGGCAATGGCGCGCGCCAGCGCCTCCAGCCGTTTCACATAGCCGCCGTGGTCGGCACCCAGCACATAGATGAGATCGACGAAGCCGCGATCCACCTTGTCCTTCAGATAGGCAACGTCCGCCGCGAAATAGGTGAACGAACCGTCCGACTTGACCAGCGGCCGGTCGAGATCGTCGCCCACGGCGGTGGAGCGGAACAGGGTCTGCTCGCGGTCTTCCCAGTCGTCCGGCCTCTCGCCCTTCGGCGGCGGCAGCTTGCCCTTGTAGATGTGGCCCTTCAGCGTCAGGTCGCTGATGGCCGAGCGGATCGCCCTGGCGTTGTCGGCATGCAGCGTGCGCTCGGAAAAGAATATGTCGTGATGGACATTGAGGAGGGCGAGATCGCCCTTGATGATGGCCATCATGGCGTCGATGGTGCGATCCTTGACGATGGCCAGCGCCTCGTCTTCCGGCATCTGCAACAGCCCGCGCCCGAACTCGCCGGCAAGCGCCTGCCCGACCGGCACCAGATAGTCGCCCGGATAGAGACCGGGCGGAATCTCGCCGATGTCGTCGCCAAGCGCCTCGCGATAGCGCAGCATGGCCGAACGGCCGAGCACGTCGATCTGCGCGCCGGCGTCGTTGATGATGTATTCCTTGGTGACGGCGTAGCCGGCAAACGCCATCAGGTTGGCGAGCGCATCGCCCACCACAGCGCCGCGGCAATGGCCGACATGCATCGGGCCGGTCGGGTTGGCCGAGACATACTCGACATTGACCTTGCGGCCCTGGCCGACCTTTGAGCGGCCATAGTCGGTGCCCTCGGCCAGAAGCCCTCTCAGATGCGCCTGCCAGAATGCATCGGTGAGGCGCAGATTGACGAAGCCCGGCCCGGCAACTTCGGCGCTGGCGATGTCGGCATCGGTGCGCAGCGCTGCCACGAGGCTTTCGGCCAGCACGCGCGGATTCTGCCCCGTCGGCTTGGCCAGCACCATCGCCGCGTTGGTGGCGAGATCGCCGTGGCTGGGGTCGCGCGGCGGCTCGACGGCAATGCGCGACAGATCGGGCACACCGCCTTCTTTGTCTTTCAGACCAATGGCTTGTACGGCTTTTATAATCCGCGCGTTGAAATCGGCGAAGATGTTCATGGGAAAAGCTCTGACAGCGTGTAAGGAAACCGGCCAATTCGCCGGCAAAATCGCGTTCGGCCTAGCTTAAATCGGGCGTACGGTCAAACAGGCGCTGATATTCCTTCACGGCATAGGTGTCGGTCATTCCGGCCAGGAAATCGGCGACGTGCCTGGCCTTGATGCGGTCTTCGGCACGGTCGAGCCCTTCGCGCCAACCGTCGGGCATGGCGCGGGGATCGGCGAAATAGACGTCGAACAGGTCGCGAACGACCTTCTCGGCCTCGACGCGCACCCGCATGACCTCCGGATGCCGGTAAAGATGCGCATAGAGAAACGCCTTCAGTTCCTTCTCCTGCTCGGCCATACCGGCTGAGAAGGTCACGATGGCCTGGCCGGCCGCCCGCACGGCGTCCGCGCTGTCCGGCTTCAACCGGGCGAGATTGGCGTTGGCGGCGGAAATCACGTCCTCGACCATCAAGGTGATCTGGCGGCGCATCAACTCGTGGCCGGTGCGGACTGCATCCAGCGTTGGATAGCGCTCGCGCACGGCCTTCAGGATCGAGCCGGACAAGGCGATGGGCTCCAGCATCTCAAGGCTGAGCAATCCGGCCCGCAGGCCATCGTCTATGTCATGGGTGTTGTAGGCGATGTCGTCGGCAATGGCCGCGCATTGCGCCTCGATGCCGGCAAAGCGGTCGAGTTCCAGATCGTGCAATTCGTTGTAGGCCCTGATCGTCGGGGGAATCGGCCCGTGCAGGCCGCCACCCTTGCCATCGGCGAGCGGGCCGTTGTGCTTGACCAGGCCCTCCAGCGTTTCCCAGGCAAGGTTCAACCCGTCGAACTCGGCGTAGCGGCGCTCCAGCCGGGTAACGATACGCAACGACTGGGCATTGTGGTCGAAACCGCCCCAGCCGGCCATCTTGTCGTTGAGCGCTTCCTCGCCGGTATGCCCGAACGGAGTGTGGCCGAAATCATGGACCAGGGCTACGCCTTCGGCCAGATCCTCGTCGCCGCGCAAGGCGCGCGCCAGGGCCCGCGCGATCTGCGCCACTTCGATCGAATGGGTGAGCCTTGTTCGGTAGTGGTCGCCCTCGTGGGCGATGAAGACCTGCGTCTTATGCTTGAGACGACGGAAGGCGGTGGAATGGATGATGCGGTCGCGGTCGCGCTGGAAAGGCGTGCGGGTCGGGCTTTCCACCTCTGGGAACAGACGTCCGCGCGAGCGGGCCGGATCGGTGGCATAGGGAGCGCGCGGCCGGTAGCCGAAACCGATATCGCCGAGTCCCTGCCCGGCCTGCCGCTCGTTCATGTCGTCACCATCGTGCCGCCCGGGCTTGCCAACTTGTTGACTTGGCGGCAAGAGCTTCATACCTATCAGTGAGATTGAAACGCAAGGTGACGCCGATGAGTGCGAACGCCGCAAACGTCCCAAATGTCCAGGTAACCGAGGCTGCCGCCAAACGGATCACACGCATCATGAGCGGCGATCCGGGCAAGATCGCGCTGCGCGTCTCCGTCGAAGGCGGCGGCTGCTCGGGCTTTTCCTACAAGTTCGACCTGGTCGAGGACCGCAACGACGACGATGTGGCCATCGAAAGAGACGGCGCAACCGTGCTGATCGACGATATGTCGATCGTCTATATGGGTGGGTCGGTGATCGATTTCGTCGACGACCTGATGGGCCAGTCGTTCCAGATCAAGAACCCCAACGCCGTTGCCTCCTGCGGCTGCGGCACCAGCTTTTCCGTCTAGCCATGCCGGCGATCGGCGCGGTCCGGCAGGTCGCGCTATCATCGGGGCGCGACCTCGACGCGACACTGGTTTTCTGGCGCGATATCCTTGGCCTTGCGGTCCATGCGCGCTTCGACCCACCCGGTATCGCCTTCATCATGGCCGACGGTGTGCGGCTGTTCTTTACCGATGGAGTGCCGCCGGGCACCGTCTATCTCGACATGAGCGAGCTTGAAGCCTTCCACGCGGCCGCGAATGCCGCCGGGGTTCCCTTTACCGCCCCGCCCGCGCTCGTCCACCTGGACAAGGAAGGCCAGTTCGGTCCTGCCGGCGAAAGCGAATGGATGGCGTTCCTGAAGGATCCCGCCGGCAACACGATCGGCCTCGTCGAGCGCCGTCAGACATGAAAAGGCCGCCTCGCGGCGGCCTTCTCGCATTGACGTGGTCTGCGGCCCTTTATGCCTCGGTGGACATTGCCGCCTCGCGCAGGCTTTCCGCATCGCCTGAGGCGCCGTTGAAGACGAGGTTGAGGGCGACCGACGCAATCGACGCCAGCAGGATGCCCGAATCGACCAGCGGGCCGATCGTCTTCGGCAGCCACATGTGGAAGTCGGGCGCAACGACCGGGATCATGCCAAACCCGAGCGCAATGGCAACGATGAAGAGGTTGTTGCGATTGCCCTTGAAATCGACGGCCGCGAGGATGCGGATGCCGGTCGCAGCCACCATGCCGAACATGACGATGCCGGCACCCCCAAGCACCACCGTCGGCAAGGCTTCGACCAGCGCTCCCATCTTGGGGATGAGCCCGAGCACGACCATGATCGCCCCGCCGGCGACGCAGACGAAGCGGCTGCGGATGCCAGTCACGCCAACGAGCCCGACGTTCTGCGAGAAGCTGGTATAGGGAAAGGTGTTGAAGATACCACCCAGCATGGTGCCCAGACCATCCATCCTGAGGCCCGCCGATAGCATCGGCCGGGTGATCTTCTTGTCGGTCATGTCCCCCAAAGCCAGGAACATGCCGGTCGATTCGATCATCACCACGATCATCACCAGCACCATGGTCAAGATGAGAATCGGATCGAAGATCGGCGCACCGAAATGAAACGGCATGATCGGCGCGAACCATGCGGCATTGGCGATCTTCTCGAAGTGCATCATGCCCAGCGATGCGGCGATCACGCCGCCAACGACGATGCCGATGAGCACCGCGATGTTCGACAAAAAGCCCTTGGTGTAGCGGGCAACACCGATGATGACGGCCAAGACGACCAACGACAGGACGATGTGGGAAACCGGCGCATAGCCGGCATTCGGCACGGTCGGCGCGAGCGAAAGACCGGCAGGCAGAGCCGGAACGGTGGACCCGGCGGCGGTCGCGGCTTCGGTTATGGATTTCAGCCACGCCGCATGTTCGGGATTGACGATCTTCGGCGCGGTCGGGCCGACAGGCAGACCGAAAATCCAGTTGATGCCGATCTTCATCAGCGACACGCCAATGACCAGAATGATGGTTCCCGTCACCACCGGCGGAAACAGCTTCAGCATGCGGCTGACGAACGGCGCGATCAAAATGGTGATGATGCCCGCACCTATGATGGCGCCGAAAATCATGCGCGCGCCGTCAATGCCGGGGTTGACCACCGCCATGGAAACCATCGGCCCGACGGCGGCAAAGGTCACGCCCATCATGACCGGAAGCTTGATGCCGAACCATTGCGTGGCACCGAGCGATTGCAGGATCGAAACAATGCCGCACACGAACAGATCGGCGGAAATCAGGAATGCGACGTCTGCCGGTTCGAGTTGCAGCGCCCTTCCCACGATGAGCGGGACGGCGATGGCGCCGGCATACATGACCAGAACATGCTGTAGGCCGAGCGTGAAAAGCCGCGGCGCAGGCAGTATCTCGTCGACGGGATGCGTCGATGATGACATTTTATTCTCCTCCCCTTCGCGCCGCACCTCAAGAATCGAGTTCCATAGACTGCGGCGATAGTGCAGGATCGACTCATTCCCGCTTTTGCACCATCAAGGATTATTTGAAATAGTCGTGAGATTTTCATGAAGATCGTCACCTGGAACATCAACGGCGTTCGCGCCCGTATCGGCAACCTCACCCATTGGCTCGGCGAAAGCGCGCCGGACATCGTTTGCCTGCAGGAAATCAAGTCCGTCGACGAGCAATTTCCGCGCGCCGAGATCGAGGCGCTCGGCTACAACGTCGAAACGCACGGGCAGAAAGGCTTCAACGGCGTCGCCATCCTGTCCAAGCTGCGCTTCGACGAGGTCAATCGCGGCCTGCCGGGTGACGACGCCGATGAACAGGCGCGCTTTATCGAGGGCGTGTTCTCGACCGACCATGGTGCGCTCCGCGTCGTCTCGCTCTATTTGCCCAACGGCAACCCGATCGAGGATCCGGTGAAGTTTCCCTACAAGCTGGCGTGGATGGAGCGGCTGGAGCGCTGGGCGAGCGAGCGGCTGGCGCTGGAGGAAGCCTTGGTGCTTGCCGGCGACTACAACGTCATCCCCGAGCCGACCGACGCCAGACATCCCGAGAACTGGCTGGGCGATGCCCTGTTCCAGCCACAAACGCGCCAGGCATTCCGGCGGCTGAAGAACCTCGGCTTTACCGAGGCCCTGCGGGCGACGACCGATGCGCCGGACGTTTATACGTTCTGGGACTATCAGGCCGGCGCATGGCAGAAGAACAACGGCATTCGCATCGACCACCTGCTTTTGTCACCAGAAGCCGCCAACCGCTTCGGCTCGGCATCGTTGGAAAAGCATGTGCGGGCCTGGGAAAAGCCTTCGGACCATGTGCCGGTCACGATCGACCTCCGTCTGGAAGCAGCTTGACGGAAACGGCCCGGAACCGCTGTTCCGGGCCGTTATGCCGATTTGCAAAGCTCTGAAGCTTACTGCTTTGCCGGCCCCTTGTGCATGATGGCGTCTTCGTCGGGGCCGTCCACGATCAGGTAGCCGGCAAGTCCGCGTTCGGCCCGCGACAGGGCATGGTCGACCAGCACATAGTGTCCGCCACGATCGATCTTGAAGTCGACGATTGTGGCTCCGCCGGGCGGAACGGTGATCGTCTGCACCCCTGTCAGCGGCGGCGAGGTGATGCTGCCCAGCGTATAGACGTGGTCGAAGATCTCGCCGATGACATGGAACGACGAGGTGAAGTTCGGTCCGCCGACGCCGAAGAAGATGCGCACTGTCTCACCGGCATTGGCATAGAGCGGGTGCGATTTGGTCAGCGCGCCGACAGAGCCGTTGAAGAGGAAATATTCGGGCCGCTCGGAGATCAGCTTGTCGTAGTCCATCTCCATCTCACCCTGCGTGCCGAAGGGATCGACGGTGTAAAGCTCGCCTTGCATGACATAGAATTCGCGGTCGACCTGCGGCAACCCGCCCTCCGGCTCGACGAGAATCAACCCGTACATGCCGCTGGTGATGTGGTGGGCAACGCTCGGCGTGGCGCAATGATAGACATAGATGCCGGGCTTAAGCGCCTGGAAGGTCAGAACGGCTTCCTCGCCGGGCGCGATCTGCGTGAAGTCGGCGCCGCCGCCAGGGCCGGTTGCCGCATGGAAATCGACCGAATGCATCATCACGCTGTCGGCGGCATTCCTTATATGAACCTCGACCGTATCGCCGACGCGCACCCGGACGAAGGGGCCAGGAACCTTGCGATCGAACGTCCAGTAGACATAGGTGGTGCCGTCATCCAGCCTGCCGGTCAGTTCCACGGTTTCCAGGTCCACACGCACGACCTGTGCGGGCCGCTGGCCGATGGGCCCCGGCAGATCGGCTGGATCGCGCACGATGTCGGCGGCATCGGAATCCATGGCCGAGCGCGGCCCCGCCATCACATGGATGAGCCCTTCCATACCGGCGGCCCGGTGGCCGGCGATTGAGCAGAAATAGGCGAACTCGCCAACCTTGCTGGCGACGAAGGAGAATGTCGAGGACGCATTCTTGCCGACAATGATGGCCGATCGTGCGGCATACTGGTCGAGCACGATGTCATGCTCCGCACCCTCGCCGTTGATCAGGTTGATCTGGACCAGTTCACCCTGATGCACCATCAAGGTGGGATTGACCTGGCCTTCGATGTCGCCGCCGACGCCGATATAGACCATGCGGCCATTGGCTATGCCGGTCTTGAGCGTGAAGGTGGTGGGCGCATGATAACTGACGACCGGGGCGGCGGCAGGTTCCGACTGTCCGGGCGCTGCGGGCTCGGCCTGGGCCTGGTCGGTTTCGGCGGCCGTTGCATGATCATGGCTCTGCGCTTCAGCCGACACCGCGGCAAAAGCGAAGAAAGCCAGGGCGAACATTGCCATGCCGACGAGGCGGTGCGCTCTTGGCAGGGTCCAGTTCCGCTGTCCTTGAAACATAAGTGAATCCCTCATTCGTTGGACGTGCACCGACGCGGCTTGACCGGGCGCGGTCAGCTTCGGTTCAACGGCCCCGCGAAAATAACCTGCGAGACCGCACAGACGTTTACTTGCGGCTTTTTCTTTAGCCGAGCATGCCGGAGCCAACGTTGTTGTGGCGCAAACCAACTGAAAATGATGAAATCATCGCCGCCAAACCCCAAGAGCCTGGCAGAGGGCGCGATCAGCGCCCTTAGGCAACCGGAATGGCTACTGGGCTATGCCCTTGGTCAGCATGTCGTCGGCAAGGGCAATGGCCGTGCGGCGGTCGGCTTCGGGAGCCAGCGCAAAGGCTTCTTCCTGCATGCCGCGAATCCAGGGCTGATCGACGGGTGCCGCCCGTTCCAGCGCCGCGGTCATCATGGCCAGGCCACGCACGACCCGGCCGCTGTGGAAAAGAAGGTTGCCGAGTGTTGCCTGGGCGCCGGCATGGCCCTTTTCAGCGGCAAGCTGCAACCAGCGTCCGGCCTGCTTGGCGCTGGCCTTTACTCCGCCCTCGCCGTTAAGAAACATCTTGCCCATTTCGTACTGGGCGTTCGGATTGCGGTAGGTCGCGGCGGCACGCATGAAATATTCCTGCGCCGCAACCGGATCGGCACCCACGGGACTGCCGGGAATACCGCTTTTCAGATAGTCGCCCAGCGCAACCAGAGCATCGGAGACATAGCTTTCCTCGGGCGAGCCGAGTTCCACATCCTGGTTCGCGATCTCGCTGAAGAACTTGTAGGCCTCATAGTCGTTGCGGGCGACACCATCGCCTTCGGCATACATGCGCGCAAGCTTCCAGGTGGCGCCGATCTGGCCCTTTTCGGCGGCGTATTTATAGGCCTCGACAGCCTGCTCCTTGTGGCCGCTCTTGTAGGCAGAAAAACCGAACTGGAAAACCGCCCACGGGCTCGACTGCGGCCTTACGCCGGTCTTGTCGTCGAACACCTTTTCATCGAAGGCCAGCGCCTGCTCGACTGCGGCAAAGCTCGTGCAAGCCACGAATGCCGACAACATGCAGGAGCGGACAAGGCCGGGCAGGCGCGAAAAAGCCCGAGAGAGTGCCCGGCGCGGCAGACGGCGCACGACGACCGGGCCTTCGTTTGCCCGAAGGATCGCCAGATCTGCGCGAGAACCCACCGTGACTTCCATACTCTTCCTTGCCGCACGATCGCGGCCTGCCTTCGCCTCTAGCCAGCCTAAAATTGCCAGCCCTATCGAAGTGCTCCGGGTTTATGGCGGGAAGTGGGCGATTGCCATGGGCCACGGGTCAGCCGCATGGGATCAAAGACGCCTGTTGCAGAAACGTCACATTTGTGACGGGGCGGACGCCGTTCTGGCTGCTACGGCACTCGTCATTGGCAAAACTGGCTTGCAGGCATCTCTTCCAGACCAAAAAAGCCGGGCAGTACCCGGCCTTTTTTATTCAAGTTCAACAGTTTAGAACTTGACCTTTAAAGACGTCGAAAGTGCCGTGACAAGGTCGTTGTCGAAGTCGTAGCTGACATCGCTACCAGCCACGTAACCGTCCTTTCCGACAACCACGCCGGAATGGCCACTCGTCAGCACGCCGATCGCGCCGCCCACCCGCCACTCGATGTTCTCGGTCGGAGTATAGGAAAGGCCGCCGCCAAAGGCCCAAGTATCGGTCTGGGTGCCGAAGCCCTGCGAGGTGCCGCGATCCCAGGATATCTGGGCTGCACCACTCCATTGGTCGTTGAACTTGTGGCCTACGCCAGCGGTGATCGTCCAGCCGTCCCGGTACATCAGGTCAAGCGATGTGATTCGACCTAGGCCGGTCGGCGTGCAGAGCGCACTTGGTGTACCGACGGGGCAGATAGCGATGCTCTGCAGTTGGCTCCAATCCACCCACTTGATCGAACCGAAAGCCAGCCAGCCGGGCGCAATGCCGGACTGGAGCTTCAGTTCAACCGAATCCGGCATCGCTGCTTCGGCACCATAGATCGGAATGACGCCAGAACCGACATTAGTCAGGTCGAGCGCTCCGGAAATGTTGTCGAGCTTAACCTGCGAGTTGTAGACTAGACTCGCGCGCAGCGCGATGTCCGGGATTTCATAGGCAACGCCGGCGCGCCAACCCCAGCCGCTGCCTTCCAGATCGACACGGCCGGTGCCACCAAAGGCAGGCACCAGTGGCGAAACCAAGCGCTCCTTGAAACCGGAAAGCTCCTGATAGAATACGCCGCCGATGAAACGCATCTGCCCCTTGCCCATGTCCATCTTGTAGGAGCAGGTGCCGGCATAGTTGTTGCTAGTAATTTTGGTCTCGATGTTGTTGTTTGCACCGGCCCAAAGGCCTGGGTTGGAGTGCGCGCCCCATGGCTGCGAATAATCTGCCATGCAGTCGACACTCTGACCGACAGAGGCCTTGAAGCCGACGCGAGGTACGATATAGCTCGTGGTATCGCTGACATCGTTGGAAGGCAGGTTGAACGGCGCGGCGCCGAGGTTTCCATCGACCGCATTGGTATCGTTGACGTTCTTTAGTTTTCGCTGCGGCATGACATAGGTGGCGGAGACATCGCCAGTCACCTGCGCGGGGTCAAACAGCAGATCGATGTTGTAACCCCCGCGCTCCAAGCCGCCGGCATGCACCATGCTGACCGTTGCAAGCGAAAGTGCGGTTGCTCCCAGAAGCGTTTTGGCGCGCATCTTGTTCATGATTCTGTCTCCCCGAAATCACTCGAGTATTAGCTAGAACCAATTCAAGTTAACGGTGCAATAACGATCTTTGGGGCGTACAAGTACGGTTTCGGCGACCGCAACCTACAGTGTGCCGTCGCTCACATAGTGCGTCGAAAAAACGGCTGATCTCGCCGCTGAGGCAGCGAAATTCCGAGCAAAACTGCCTCAGCAAGCGAGAAAACTCGAAATTCGGGCCGTTTTGGCCGTCATTGTCACATTAAGGCAACAATGAGGCCAAAACTTCCGTTTACGTCAATTTGACGTTGCGGCATGCCTTTGGGGAAAGCGGCACCAGCGTCGGAAATACAGTGAAGTCGGAGCGAATCCCGTCCCGTCAGCCTGCATCGCGAACCCGCTCCAAAGCCACCGACAAACGCTGCTGCGTTTCCTTATAGTCCGAAAGTTTTTCGCGCTCGGCCGCGACCACGTCATCCGGCGCATTGGCGACGAACTTTTCGTTCGACAGCTTCTTGGCGAGACGGGCGATCTCTTCCGTGACCTTGGCCAATTCCTTCTGCAGGCGCGCCGCCTCCGCCTTGAGGTCGATGAGGCTGCCCAGCGGTAGGCAGACGGTGGCTTCGTTGAGCACGATCTGCGCCGCACCCTTCGGAGCGGCGCCCTCGACCGAAACCTCGCCGATGCGCGCCAACCGCTTGATGGCCGTGTCGTGGCGCTCAAGCCGCTCGCGGGTGCCGGCGTTGGCGCCGACCACGACGAGAGGCGCGATCGCCGCCGGCGGCACGTTCATTTCCGACCGCACCGAACGGATGCCCGAAACGAGATCGACCAGCCAGTTGATGTCGGCGGCGGCTTCGGCGTCCTCGAAATCCGGCGACGGCCATGCAGCGTGGCACAGAAGCGACGGGCGCTCCTGCCCCTCGCCTGCCGTCTCGGCCCACAGTTCCTCGGTCATGAACGGCATCATCGGGTGAAGCAGCTTGTAGATCTCGTCCAGCACGAAGGCGAAGCAGGCGCGGCTTTCGGCCTTGGCGGCTTCGTCATCGCCCATGAAGACAGGCTTCAGAAGTTCGACATACCAGTCGCAAACGAGGTTCCAGACAAAGCGGTAGGCAGTGCTTGCCGCATCGTTGAAGCGATAGGACGTGATGCCGTTGGTGATCTCGCGGGCCGCACGGGTCAGTTCGGTCAAAACCCAGCGGTTGACGGCAAGCTTGGCGTCGCCCAGCCAGAACTCGTCATTGCGCGCCACACCGTTCATCTCGGCAAAGCGGGTGGCGTTCCAAAGCTTGGTGCCGAAATTGCGATAACCGGCGATGCGGGCCGGATCGAGCTTTACGTCGCGGCCCTGCGCAGCCATCACCGAGAGGGTGAAGCGCAGAGCGTCGGCACCGTACTCGTCGATCAGTTCGAGCGGGTCGATGACGTTGCCCTTCGACTTCGACATCTTCTGTCCGTTCTTGTCGCGCACCAGCGCATGCACATAGACGGTGTGGAACGGCTCCTCGTCCATGAAGTGCAGACCCATCATCATCATGCGGGCGACCCAGAAGAAGATGATGTCGAAGCCGGTCACCAGCACATCTGTCTGGTAATAGGTTTTCAGTTCCGGCGTCTTGTCCGGCCAGCCGAGTGTCGAAAACGGCCACAGCGCCGACGAAAACCAGGTGTCGAGAACGTCCTCGTCACGAGTGAGGATTTCGCCCGGCTTGAAGTTCTCCAGCTTTTCCTCGACCCAGGCCTTCCATGGCCCTTCATGGGCCAGGTAATGCTGGACGGCGGCTTCAAGTGCCGCCTCCTCGGACTTTTCAACAAAAATATGCCCATCCGGACCATACCAGGCCGGAATCTGGTGACCCCACCAGAGCTGGCGGGAGATCGTCCAAGGCTGGATGTTCTCCATCCACTCGAAATAGGTCTTTTCCCAATTCTTCGGCACGAAGTTGGTACGGCCTTCGCGTACTGAGGCGATGGCCGGCTGGGCAAGCGTTGCCGCGTCAGCGAACCATTGGTCGGTCAGCATCGGCTCGATCACGACGCCGGAACGATCGCCGAAAGGCTGCATGATCTTCTTGTTCTCGACGAGGGCCACATCGTTACCTTCGGCATCCTTGACCGTGACAGCCAGCCCTTCGGCGCTGATGGACGCCACGATAAGCTTGCGGGCTTCATAGCGGTCGAGCCCGCGATATTCTTCCGGGACGAGATTGATCTCGTCCACGTCCGCCTCGCTCGGCAACTCGCCTGTACGGGCGATTCCCACGGCCCGCGCGGCGCAAACGGCGTAAGGTTCGCCGTCGGTGCGCATCGTCGCCGTACCATCCATAAGACGATAGAGCGGAATGCCGTTGCGGCGAGCAACCTGATAGTCGTTGAAATCATGCGCGCCGGTTATCTTGACGGCGCCCGACCCGAAGGCCGCATCGGGGTACTCGTCCGTGATGATCGGAATCAGCCGCCGATGCTCCTTTGGCCCAACGGGAATCTCGCACAGCTTGCCGACGATCGGCGCGTAGCGCTCGTCGGAGGGATGAACCGCGACCGCGCCGTCGCCAAGCATGGTTTCGGGACGGGTGGTGGCTATGGAGATGTAGTTTCTCTCCTCCTGGAAAGTGACTTTGCCGTCCTCATCCTTTTCCACGTAGGTATAGGTTTCGCCGTCGGCCAAGGGATACTTGAAGTGCCACATATGGCCTTCAACCTCGCGGCTCTCCACCTCGAGATCGGAAATGGCCGTCTCGAACTTCGGGTCCCAGTTGACCAGCCGCTTGCCGCGATAGATCAGGCCTTGCTTGTAGAGTGTGACGAAGACCTCGAGAACGGCTCTGGACAGGCCCTCGTCCATAGTGAAGCGCTCGCGCGACCAATCGCAGGAGGCGCCGAGCCGCTTCAACTGGTTGAAGATGGCGCCGCCGGATTCGGCCTTCCACTCCCACACCTTCTCGATGAAGGCTTCACGGCCAATGCCGTGACGGCGAATGTTCTTTTCCGCCAGCTTGCGCTCGACCACCATTTGCGTGGCGATGCCGGCATGATCCATGCCCGGCTGCCACAAGACGTTCTTGCCGCGCATGCGCTCAAAGCGCACCAGAATGTCCTGAAGCGTGTTGTTGAGCGCGTGGCCCATATGCAGGGAGCCGGTGACGTTCGGCGGCGGGATGACGATGGTAAAGGCTTCCGCACCTTCCTCGGCGCCCGCACCGGCACGGAAGGCATCCGCCTCTTCCCAGATTTTGGCGATTTTCGGCTCGACGGCTTTGGCGTCGTAGGTTTTTTCAAGCATAGGAAGGGGTGTCCGCGCTGTCGGGATTTTGCGGTCACGGTAAATCGGAAGGGGGTTCGCGAGTCAACCGCGACCCGCGGTCACGAGTTCCTGCAACAGCGGGACGAGCGCTTGCGGCAGGTCTTCCGCGATCAGGCCCGGTCCAAAGCGACTGCCGGCCTCGGCATGCATCCAGACCGCCGCGCAGGACGCCTCGAAGGCCGGCACGCCTTGAGCGATCAGGCCGGCGATGAGACCCGCAAGCACATCGCCGGAGCCTGCGGTCGCCAACCACGGTGTGCCATTGGCGTTGATCGCCGCGCGGCCATCGGGCGCCGCAATGACCGTATCGGCGCCCTTGTAGACGACGACGCCATGCGAGCGCGCCGCCGCGTTGCGGGCCTTGTCGAGCTTCGACAGCGATTGATCCGCCGCAAGTCCGGAAAACAGCCGGGCGAATTCGCCTTCATGCGGGGTCAGCACAAGTGCCGCGGCATCGCGGGCTCCAGCGGCGATGAACAGGGAGGCTGGCGCATCGCGAAACGAGGTGATGCCGTCGGCGTCCAGCACCAGCGCTTCGACACCTTCGGCGCGGCCCTTGCCGTCCCCCAGAATCGCCAACGCAAGCTCACGGGTTTTTTCTCCGATGCCAAAGCCTGGGCCAAGGACGAAAGCGGCTGGACGCCTCTCCTCGATGAAGGCCTGCAATCCTTCAGCATCGTCCAGCTTGCGCAGCATGATGGAGGTGAGATGGGCAGCGTTGACCATCAGCGCGTTGGCCGGCGACAGTACCGTGACCGCCCCTGCCCCGCTGCGGGCCGCAGCAAGTGCCGACAGGCGCGCCGCACCGGTCGAGGTCGGGCCGCCGGAAAAGACGCCGACATGGCCGCGCTCATACTTGTGGGCATCGACGGCAGGCGACGGCAGCATACCGCGCCAAAGCGCCGGCGTATTCTCGAAGGTGTTGGCTCGCACCGCGTCAACGACCGCATCATTGATACCGATATCGGCGACAATGACCTCGCCGCACAATTGCCGTCCCGGCAGCAGGAGATGCCCCGGCTTCCTGCGTGCGAAGGTGACCGTCACCTCGGCCCGGAAGGCGCTGCCCATCATCCGCCCGCTTTCCCCCGACACACCGGAAGGCAGGTCGACTGCAATAACCGGAAGATTGAGGCGGGTCACTTTGCCTATGGCGCGTTCGGCATCACCTTCGATTGGCTTCGACAAACCGGCCCCATAGAGCGCGTCGACCACGATAGAACCCAGCCCCGGCGCGAAATCGGCTAACGGCAAGGCGGCAAGCGGACAATCCGCGGCAGCCATGGCCGCATCGCTGCCGCCCCGCGGCGTGCCCGACGCCCATAGCGAGACGGCAACGCCGCTTTCGCCCAGCAAGCGCGCCGCGACATAGCCGTCGCCGCCATTGTTGCCCGGCCCTGCCAGCACATGAACCCTGGCGGCATAGGGATAGCACTCCAGCACGATGGCCGCGACAGCGGCGCCGGCATTGCGCATCAAGCCGATACCGTCGAACGGGCCGCCGGCGATCGCTGCCCTGTCAGCTTCGGCCATCTCGGAAGGAGAAAGAAGTTCGTTGCCCATCAGTTCGTCGTTCCGCTGTGCCGGCCTGCCCTGCAGCCGACAATTGGCCAGTTTTCGTTCCAGCGCAAATGCCGATGCAGCAAGCCTGGAAGCGCACATCGTTCGGGACGATGGGGCCGCAGGTTAGAGCGCTGCCCACGAAATGGCGCGCTTGCCTAATTTATGTGCAGACCATTTCGCCAAGGCCAGCTAAGCTTTCCTGCAGGCTGCCGCAGCGGGCGCGCAAAGCCGGCCGAATCGGCCGTTTTGCGTCTTACAACGACGAAATTCGGCAGCTGCGCAACGTCCACTCCAACTGGCACGGATCATGCTTGAGGTGGCGCGAGCGGATCATAACCCGTGAATTTGGCAGTGGAGGCCTCAGTTGGCATGAAAAAGATCGAAGCGATCATCAAACCGTTCAAGCTCGACGAAGTGAAGGAAGCGCTTCAGGAAGCAGGGCTGCAAGGCATAACCGTTATCGAAGCCAAGGGCTTTGGGCGACAGAAGGGCCATACCGAGCTTTATCGCGGCGCCGAATACGTGGTGGATTTCCTGCCCAAGGTGAAGATCGAACTGGTGCTGGGCGACGATTCCGTCGAAGCGGCTGTCGATGCCATCCGCAATGCCGCCCAGACCGGCCGCATCGGCGACGGCAAGATCTTCGTGTCCAACATCGAAGAGGTCGTGCGCATCCGCACCGGCGAGACCGGCATCGACGCAATCTGATTTCGCAACTCCCAAGACAGCACCAACGTCACCACACAGGAAACATGACATGACGACAGCCGCCGATATCTTGAAGCAGATCCAGGACAACGACGTGAAGTTCGTCGACCTGCGCTTTACCGACCCCAAGGGCAAGCTACAGCACGTGACGATGGACGTGGCGGAAGTCGAGGAAGACATGTTCGCCGACGGTGTCATGTTCGATGGCTCGTCGATCGCCGGCTGGAAGGCCATCAACGAGTCCGACATGGTGCTGATGCCCGATCCGGAGACGGTTCACATGGACCCGTTCTTCGCCCAGTCCACCATGGTCATCCTGTGCGACATCCTCGATCCGGTTTCGGGCGAGGCCTACAACCGCGACCCACGCGGCATCGCCAAGAAGGCGGAAGCCTATATGAAGGCCGAAGGCATCGGCGACACCATCTATGTCGGCCCGGAAGCCGAGTTCTTCGTGTTCGACGACGTCAAGTACAAGGCCGACCCCTACAATACCGGTTTCAAGCTCGATTCGACCGAACTGCCGTCCAACGACGACACCGACTACGAAACCGGAAACCTTGGCCACCGGCCCCGCGTCAAGGGCGGTTATTTCCCGGTTCCACCGATCGATTCGTGCCAGGACATGCGCTCCGAAATGCTGACCGTGCTCACCGAAATGGGCGTGCGCGTGGAAAAGCACCACCACGAAGTGGCCGCGGCCCAGCACGAACTGGGCATCAAGTTCGATGCGCTGGTGCGCAACGCCGACAAGATGCTGCTCTACAAGTATGTCGTGCACCAGGTCGCCAACGCCTACGGCAAGACCGCAACCTTCATGCCCAAGCCGATCTTCGGCGACAATGGTTCGGGCATGCATGTGCATATGTCGATCTGGAAGGGCGGCAAGCCGACATTTGCCGGCAACGAATATGCCGGCCTGTCGGAAAGCTGCCTGTATTTCATCGGCGGCATCATCAAGCACGCCAGGGCCATCAACGCCTTCACCAATCCGCTCACCAACTCCTACAAGCGGCTGGTGCCCGGCTATGAGGCGCCGGTGCTTCTGGCGTATTCCGCGCGCAACCGCTCGGCTTCCTGCCGCATCCCGTTCGGCTCCTCGCCGAAGTCGAAGCGTCTCGAGGTCCGCTTCCCGGATCCGGGCGCCAATCCCTACCTCGCCTTCGCCGCGCTTTTGATGGCCGGCCTGGATGGCATCAAGAACAAGATTCATCCCGGCCAGCCGATGGACAAGGATCTCTACGACCTGCCGCCGAAGGAGCTGAAGAAAATCCCGACCGTATCGAGTTCGCTGCGCGAGGCGCTGCAGAACCTCGACAAGGACCGCGCCTTCCTCAAGGCCGGCGGCGTGTTCGACGACGACCAGATCGATAGCTATATCGAGCTGAAGATGGCCGAAGTGATGCGCTACGAAATGACCCCTCATCCGGTCGAATACGACATGTATTATTCGGTCTGATCCAAACAGTTCCTGCCCAGCAAGACCCCGGTGGCGACACCGGGGTCTTGTGCTTTTGGCCACGGATACGCGTTCGTTTCTAGCGTCACCGATCAATCGGACTGCGCGCGCGTCATTTCGCCAGCCGATCAATCGCCGCAACGCGGATTGTTTGTCGGTTATGGCTTGGCATTCGCCGCCGGATCGACTAGATGAGCCCCGCGCCCGTTGCTTTGTTCAACGCGCGCGACGGACGGATTGCCCGCTGGTTGAGGGCACCCAGGGTAAAGTCCAAAAGGGAAATGCGATCTCCCCCAACCAGTGCGTGGCAAAACCGGCCGCCGCAAATCGCATGGACGGAGAGGTGGCCGAGTGGTTGAAGGCGCACGCCTGGAAAGTGTGTATACGGGGAACCGTATCGCGGGTTCGAATCCCGCTCTCTCCGCCATTATCCTTGATTTCATTGACTTTTCTGACTTGTTTTGCAGGATGCCATAACCTGAAGAAAGCCCGCCGCCGTTTCCAGCAGCGGCTTGTGTCACACGCTTACACGCTAAGGCAGTTGCTCCTCCGGTACAAACCATGCTTCCACGCCCATATCTCCCGTGCAAAGCTCGAACCGGCGACTCATCTCGCGGATGACTTCACCGCCAAGCCGTCCGGTTCCGCGCCGCCATGCCCCGCTTTCCTTAGAGCAGACCTCACTCGGCGAACGGAACCCGCCCAGCGACGTCATAGCGTATGCAGTGCCCATAGACGCTAGTATGCTGCCGACAAGGATTCCCGCGACCAGTTCCTTAGTTACAATCTTCATTCCTTGCACCCCCGGCCGATCCTTCGACCAATACCATTCATCGTAAGCCCGCATAAGCATAGCACTATGCCCGGAAGCGCTGAAAAAACCCCTGCCGTTTCCGGCAAGGGTCGCTCCGTGTTGGTAAACTTGGAGCCCGCGGCGGGCCACGATCCCGCATCTTCCCTCCAATTACGCTTTCCGATTTAGAAGATCGGGGCGGTACGCGGGCAGTAGGCTCGCGCCCGATGGGTGGTGCGGCAGCGTCGCGAGCCAGCGGCGGATCAAGCCGCGTTGTGTGGGCGAACTCGTTACCGACCTTCGATGATGTCGGTATAAATCCGAACCGACTCGATCAGCAGTTCGCGCATCTTCCCCTCTGCATAAGGCAATCGCAGCAGGGCGACCTGGCGACGTATCTTGATAAAGGTGGTGTCGCGGAAGTCCTCGGCCTTCAAATAGGGGTGGATGGTCATAGCGCGCCGTCCCAGGCTCGGGTCACGCCGCCGCGCGTGCGGGTGTGGTACGGCGTCTTGCTGCTGCTCCGGCTTACCGATGTTAAGCCGCAGTCGTGATCGACAATCGACCACCATTGCCCGCCATGCATGGCAACTAAGGCATCCTGAAGTTCCTTCATGGCCCGTTCGATCCGCTCCTCCGGCGAGACGGCAGCAACGGCCGGCAACGTGGCGAGAGGCGACAAGCCGATGGCGGTTAGGATCGTGCGGCGCGTGGTCATGGTCGTGATGTTGTTAAGCATTTCGCGGGCTCCTCGTTGCGTTTCAGTCATCAACCGAATATGTTGATAGGACAGACGCAACGCCGCGTCAACAGAAAATGTTGATAGAATGACACCAGCACAATGCCGCGCCGCAAGAGCGCTTCTGGATTGGACCCAGCCAGCGCTCGCCGCTTCGGCTGGACTCGGCTTGTCCACGATTGTTGATTTCGAAAAGATGCGTCGGAAAACTATATCGCCAGATGCAGTCGCCGCCATCCGAGCCGCCCTCGAATCAGCCGGCGTCATTTTCATCGCTTCGAACGGCGACGGGCCTGGCGTGCGGCTGCGGGATCGATCGTGAACGGAAGCCCGCCCCTCATCCGTCTAGCCTACAGAGATGAAGACGGCGAACTCCAACTCATGGGAACGCATGAGATTTCTATATTCGGGTGCGTTCCGCAGCCGGGAGACGTTATCCGAGACACATTGGTGGAATGGTGTGAGCCCTACAGGGTTCGGCGACGCATATTTATCCCCATGACCGCTGAGCCAGATATTTGGTGGCTAATGGTCGATCGAATGGCTGATGACCGAGAGGTAGAGGATATCGTCACCTTCGATGCGGAAATGCGGGCTGAGTTTAAAGAGCTTGACGAAGAAATCCGACGCGAACAGTCAAAAGAATTCTCCGCCAGTCTTCGTAAATTGACACTTCAAAAATCAAAGCGACCATCCGCAAAGAAGTTGCTCAAGGAAGAATTCGGCGAGGATTGACTTCCCTCCCACCCAAGCGCGATGCTGACGGTGGGTCTTGGGATAAATGGGCATGGATGCTCCCGCAGTTCATACGCGCGCTAAGCGGATTATCGTCCTCGACACTGAAACCACTGGTGTTCAGCGATATGACCGCATTGTGACGCTTGGCGCCGTGCGGCTCGAAGGGAATGAGATCGGTCGAGCATTGCACCTAGTGTTCGATCCACGGCAAGACAGTCACCCGCAGGCATACGCTGTCCACGGCTGGTGCGATTGGACGACACGGTTTCAGGATCTGTTCGCCGATTGGGCACCACGCATTTTCGAGTGGCTTTCATGGGCAGATGAGATTGTCGCCCATAACGCAGCGTTCGACATGCATTACGTCCAACGAGAGTTGCGCAAGGCCGAGGTCGGTCAGCTATCTCAGCCCGCAATCTGTACGATGGAAATGTCGCGCACGAAATGGCGAGGGCAATCAGCCAAGCTTGATGATTGCCTCGGTCGCGTCGGTCTTCGTAGGGTGGGGCAGCAGCATGGCGCGCTGGAGGATGCCGTGCTTACGGCTGGCCTTCTCTTGAATATTACAGGCCAGAATTCCAGGCTGATAGAAATGCTGAAAACTGCGAAGCGATGGCCAGGACCGACGAATGTGAGGTTAGCGCCACCTAGGCCCGATGGCGCGTTGCCGCGAAGGGCACCTAAGCGGGCATTGCGCTGACCCCAAAGCTGGGGCAGTGCTTTGCTCCTTAATTTTGGGGAGCAAGCAGACAGGTGGTCGGAAAATGGGTCCGCAGCACAAGCCAAGTTTCGCCGCCCAGATTGCCGCAATAACAGGCGAGTGGCGTTGCTACTGCTGATTGCTCGGGGTGATGGCTTCCAAGCTCATCACCCGATACCCAAAGAGGGCGCTATTCACTTGCTCACGGCGGATACCCGCCTGCTCAAATTTAGCAGAAACTGCCGCATCTGCGGGAAATGCCCATACTGATCCGTCATAGACGGCGGCATCGAATACCTCGTTCGGCTTTGCAATTCCAAGCTTGGCAATAACGGCGCCAAGATCAATCGAGGATGCATCAATGTGAGTGCTAATTTTAGACATTGATTGATCTAGCACGTCGAAGCGCTTCATCACTGCGTCTTCCAGTCGTGAGATGGCGGCGTCTACACCATTTAGCCTTTCTGTATGTTCACCAAGCGTACCAGCCTGGCCTAGCATCTGAGTGAAGATAGCGGCGGCAATTTGAGGTGGTGCCGGTTTCTGAGACAAGGGCATAAGGTGGGTCGCCCGATGAAAAGGACGATCCAGCATGAAGACACGCAGACGGTTTACGGCCGAGTTCAAGGCCAAGGTTGCGCTTGAGGCGATCCGCGGGGAGCGGACGATCTCGGACCTGGCGACGAAGCATCAGCTTCACCCGAACCAGATCACGCAGTGGAAACGGCAGGCCATCGAGAATCTGGCCAAGGCGTTTGACGACAAGGCTGCGGATGCGCAGGTCGGCCGGGAAGCCGAGGTGACCAAGCTGCACGCGAAGATCGGCCAGCTTGTCGTCGAGCGGGATTTTTTGGCCAAGGCCTTCGATCGCTGAGCCTGGATCGGAGGAGAATGATGATTGATCCCGATCACAACCGGCTCTCGATCCGCCGCCAGTGCGAACTGATTTCGATCTCGCGGGCGTCGTTCTACCGACAGCCCGCCGGTGAGACGCCTGAGAACCTCGAACTGATGCGCGTCATCGACGAGGCTTTCATGGAAATGCCCTGGTATGGCTCAAGGCAGATGGCGCGGCACCTACGGCGTCAGGGCTGGTGCGTGGGCCGCAAACGGGTTCGTCGGCTGATGCGCAAGATCGGTCTGTCGGCGATCTATCAGGCGCCGAAGACCAGCGCGCCGCATCCGCAGCATCGTATCTATCCCTACCTGCTTCGGCACCTGGCGATTGAGCGGCCGGATCAGGTCTGGTGTGCCGACGTGACCTACATCCCGATGCGGCGTGGCTTCCTCTATCTCGTTGCCATCATGGACTGGTTCAGCCGCAAGGTGCTGGCCTGGCGGCTGTCGAACACGATGGATGTCGACTTCTGTGTCGCTGCTCTGGAAGAGGCGATCGCTCGGCACGGCAGGCCCGATATCTTTAACACGGATCAGGGAAGCCAGTTCACCAGCTTCGCCTTCACGACGACGCTGAAGGACGCCGGCATCCGCATTTCTATGGACGGGCGCGGCCGCTGGATGGACAACGTCTTCATCGAGCGGCTGTGGCGCAGCCTTAAATATGAGTGCGTCTTCCTCAGCGCATTCGAAACGGGAAGCGAAGCCCGCAGCGGCATCGGTTCCTGGATAGACTATTACAACCAGCGACGCCCACACTCGACCTTCGGCGGCAGGACGCCCGACGAAGTCTATGCTATGGCGGAAATGACGGAGCAGTTGGCGGCGTAGAAACAACCCCGATCCACCTTAGCCAAGCCGCCAAACTGTCTCAGCAGGCGGGTCCACCTCAGTCATCGCCGTACCGCCTTTTTGCCTTGGCCACAAAAGCCTCTATCGCCTCCGCACTGTGCCTGTCGGCGGCAGCCTCAGTGGCTGCTTCTTCGCCCGGTTTGGACAATTTCCATCCGTTGCGGGCGTAGGTGACGAGTTTGTCACGCTTCAGTTTGTCGGATGCGTACGAGACGCGCCGCTTGTCCGGCTCGCCATCCTTCATCCAGCCAAGACTCTCAGCCATGGACTTGAGCGACTGTTTGCCATCACGCCTGATTTCCAGAAGTACGAAATCCTCGTCCCTGCGGGCGGTTGCAGCGTTGGCCCGAGCGTCCGAGGACGTTAACGACCTCGCCATCACCGTGGGGATTTGCCTGCCCTTACTGTCGACAAGCTGCGGTGCCGACACCGTTGCGAGTTCGAACTGTATGGGGTCGAACTCGACGCCGCGGTGCTTTCCCTGCCAGTGCATCCGCGCGCCACCGGGTGCCTTGGCCAAGGTCAGATTGCCGTCCACCTCGTTCAGGAATGCGCCGCCGCCGCGCGGTAACAGGTTATCGGCCCCCGCATTCTTCACCGGGTGCGCGGCCGTGAATACGCAAGGCGCGCCGGGTAGTTCCGTCAGTGCGCGCATGTCGCGGGCGTGCTTGCCGTTCTGGACGTTGGAGTTTTCGTCGTCGCCCTGAAAGAACGCGGCGCTGGTGTCGATGATGATAAGGTCGACGCCGCCCATCGCCGCGGCCGCTTTCTTTATTTCGCCAATCGACTCCGGGATATTGTAGGTACCGGCGATAAAATGAACGTCGATATTTTCGGGGTCGAAGCCAAGCTCGGCCGCCATGGCGATCCACCGCATTTGGACGTCAACGGGGTTCTCGCCAGCGCTGTAGATGACCTTGCCTTTACGGACGTCGCGGTCACCCAGGCGCTTTCCCAAGGCGGTGCAATAGGCAATGAGCAGCAGTACGGCAGTCTTGCCGGCGCCCGTCATTCCCGTCAGCGAATAGAAGAAAGCGGCCTGCGCAATGCCGTCGATGNGCGGTGCAATAGGCAATGAGCAGCAGTACGGCAGTCTTGCCGGCGCCCGTCATTCCCGTCAGCGAATAGAAGAAAGCGGCCTGCGCAATGCCGTCGATGTGATAATCAGGCGGCACGAAGTCGCGCACGAAGTCACCGCTCGATTGCACACCTGGAAAGCGCTTCTTCTCAGGCTTCCGATTGTCATTTGCAGGTACAGGTGGTTCACGTTTCGGCTTCGGTGCGGTGAGTGCAGCGATGGCGCTAGTTGCGACGGGCGTTTGCTCTTGGCCGAATTTCCCCCACAGCCTCGCGAAGTCGGTGCGGGCTGCTTGTTCGGCAGGATAACGCCCGAGCCAATCACCGGTGGCTGACAGGAATAGCGCTGCAGCAACTTCCGCTGTGTGCCCATCGAATGCGAGTTGTTCGACTACACGGGCAGCATGTGACGACCGGTCGCCGACATTATCTGCGCCAAGCAACGCGGCAGCCTCCTGTGACACCTCGACACCGTCGACGTCTGGAAGGTCGCCCAAAACCACAGGTGGTGCATCTACCTTGCCAGCGAATTGCGACACGGAAACTGCGAATGCGGTAGAGTCGGTAAACGTGCCGTCCCAAGGCTCAGCTACTACAACGGTGACCGGTTCCGGTGATCTCCCGCGCGCCAACTTCGCCCCGTTGGGCCAGTTCATCGTACCTGGCACGCGCCAGACGTGCGTGATGTCAGCGGTACCGTGGTCGGACCCTGTGGCTGTCTTCAGGGACTTTGCGACGGCCTTGGCGACAGATGGAGCGAGCGGCNACGCGCCAGACGTGCGTGATGTCAGCGGTACCGTGGTCGGACCCTGTGGCTGTCTTCAGGGACTTTGCGACGGCCTTGGCGACAGATGGAGCGAGCGGTCGGTCAAAGAGCCAGAACGGTTGCCGATTACCTGGAGACGTTTCCAGCACCATGTTAGGCGGCATAGGATAACTGCCACCGTCCTTGCCGGTGTCCGCGTCCATGTCAGCAACAAGGCCGAGCACCGCGACAATGTCGGACTCGGTGCCGCGCTTGGCACGTGCCAGGTCGGGGCGCATGACCTGAAGGCCGACATATACATTGGCGCCNCACAAGGCCGAGCACCGCGACAATGTCGGACTCGGTGCCGCGCTTGGCACGTGCCAGGTCGGGGCGCATGACCTGAAGGCCGACATATACATTGGCGCCGGGCGTGTTGCCGTGCGCCTCGATAGCACCCACCATGCCGTCAACGTCCCCGATCGCATGGTGGGTGACTGTGCCGGGTACGTCCTTGGCACCTGTTACCGACGCGTGAAACACGGAGACGACAAGAACGCCGGTTACACCCTCGGCTAGCGAATGCAGCATCTCGACATGCGTGCGGACCGGGTCGACAAGTCCATCGGATTTAAGCTGCGGTGCGGTCATTGGCGCATAGCTCCATAAGTGCCGCGAGAGCGGCGTCGGTGATTTTGTCGACTAGCGGCTGGGAAAAGGTCACAACACGGACACCGCCAGCTTGCGGTGCGTAGACGCGATAGGTGCCGTCTTGTTTCCGGTGCAGGCGGGCGTTGAAAATCCGAACGTCGTCATCGAGCGCAACATTGAATGTCGCGACCGCGGACGCGCCCGGTGGGCACGGATTGAGGCTGAAGATGCGCACGGGCGTCTCCTCCTGTTCTGGTGGGGTGGCAGTCAGTGATGGCCGTTGATCGGCTCTTTTTCTAAGCAGCGTCGTCCTGTTCCCAATCCCGGCCCGTGGGCGTTCGGATGGGCGGGGCGAAGTCTCGAACGGCAGACGCTTGCCGCACCATGTTGACGACATTCCCCACCTCGGAAAACACTTCGGCAAACCGCTCCGGGTTAGGCCCGAAATAGGTGAATGCCTGCCCCATGGCAGGAGCGGCCTTCTCGCCTTCCGGGCTTTCAAAGCGAATACGCCCCGTTGTGAAGCAGATGGCGTCGGCGTTTTTGAACAGCATGTCGAACCAGGCCGTGTCGGTGCTGTTGTGCGTCAGGACGATGGCTTCTGTGCAGCAGCCTACCTGGTACTCGGCAATGGCCTTCACGATGAAGTGGACAATATCCGGCTGGCTGTAAGGCGGGTTCATCCAGACCTTGCCATGCCATTCTTTATCCAAGCCGTTGGTCTCTTGCGTGTAGTACGTCGCGGCTTTCACGGTCTTTTGCGCGTGGTCATTGCTGGCGGGGTCGACGTCGATTTGGCCCATTACCGTTCGCGCAAGCTCGACATAGCGTGCTGGAGTATACCATTCATTATTGCCGGTGAAGCTGGTGCGGTAGGTGGCTGGACCGGGGGCGTTCTGGTTCGCGGCGACAATAATCTCCGGCTCGGGATGTTCGGGAATGTCGACCTGCACTAGTTTGCCCGAATCGGTATCCACGACATAGTGTGACTGCCCTGCAGGCTTCCCTATGTTGCCGGTCTGCATGGTGGCGACTGTGCCATGCTTCGTGGTGTAGGTGCGCTCCGTCTGTGGTTCAGCAACAGTGACGGACTTCCGCAGGCGCGAGACGAAGCTGTTATCGACACCACAGCGTCTAGATATCTCCCGGTCACTCCACCCCGACCATTCGACGTCATCGAGCAGCATCATCACCGCACGGCGCTTGTCCTCATTCGTGCGGCGCAAGCCATGGCTGGCATTGGCGCCAACAGAATAAAGGACGGCATCGCGGCGTGTGCCCTGCCGGACGTCAGCCTCAATATTCACCAGCTTTCTTGCCATATGGGCGTGGACACGATGGAAGCCATCGGCAAGCCAGTAGTGCTCGCCGTCATGGTAGACTATGACGGGCGGGAATGTGGCGTCGTCCTGAAGAGCATCGCGGTAATCGTTGATGGTATCCTGATCGAGTGAGGCGCGGGTTTGCGTGCCGCCCGTAAGGTTGATTTTCGCAATGGGCAGAAGGTTGCTCATGCCGCTGCCCTCGCCGCGATGCGTTGGTCCACCCAGGAAATAACTTCTTGGCGGACATAGGCGGTGCGCCGCAAAGTCAATTGAACGGGTTTGGGGAACTCTCCCGCGTCCGCCAACATTGAAAGCAGTGTGCGGGAAAGGCTGGTTATCGCTGCCGCTTCTTTTGGACTCATAAGCGGTGGCAGGTTGTCGTTATCTGGTGACATGAATGCTCCTCTCGACGCCGGACGGAATCCAGACGCGGTTCAACTCGATTGAAAAATGTGGGTTGGGTTACGTGACGCTTTGCGCCGCTGCCTTCGGGGCAACTACCCGGCGGGAGAACCCGCAGCATGTAGACTCACTGGGTGCTTGGCACCACGTCCCCCAAAGGGAGCGACTCGGAATCTGATGTCAATAAGGAAAACACGACTAGTGTTTTCACTTTGCACTGGCGCAGTATTTACACCAATCGTCCATCAATTCGCGCCGCTTCTCCAGCGCGTCCGACCGACGATAGGCCGCCTCCGTCTTGTCTTTCAGAATGTGCGCCAGCGCGGTTTCGATCGTTTCGCGGGAATGGCTGGACATATCGCCAGCCCAGTCTCGGAAGCTCGACCGGAGTCCATGCAGCGTAGAATCGTCACCAGACGCCAGCCTCAGAGCCTTCACCATGGCCGTGTCGCTGATCGGCCTTCCCTCCACGCCGCCCTCAAAAACCAAAACGCCCGTAGCCCGCTGATGCTGTGCGCGCAGGATCGTCACGGCACGCTCGCACAACGGCACGCGGTGTTCGCGGCCAGCTTTCATTCTCTCTGGCGGCACCGTCCAGATATTCTCGTCAAAAGATATTTCCGACCACGTAGCGCTGCGCACCTCATTCGACCGCCCGGCTGTCAGGCAGGCAAACTCGACCGCACGCGCAGAGACACCCACCGAAGCCCGCAGGCGCTTGATGGCGGCTGGAAGGCTCTTGTAATCCAGTGCAGCGTGATGGCCCCGCGTAAGCTTCTGGCGGGCAGGCAATAGCTCCTTCAAGCCGCCTCGCCAGTCTGCAGGATTATCGCCGACGTACAGCCCGCGCGCCTTGGCGTGATCCATCACCGCGGCAATCCGCTGCCGTGTCCGGTCGGCCGTTTCGGGTATCTTGCTCCAAATAGGTTTCAACGTCTCGACGATCATGTCGCGGGTGATATCGGCTATCGGCTTTTTGTGGAGCGGCTTGGCGTAGACGTCGAGTGTCATGCGCCATTGCGCCCGATGCTTCTCGTTCCTGAAGCTGGCCTGCTTGACATCGAGCACGTCGTCCATCACGTCCGCGAAAGTCTTGCAGGTGGAAAGCTCATCGCCCCGCGCAAGGCGCTCGCGGATTGCGTCAGCCTTCTCTCGTGCCAACACCAGCGAAACCGGCGCGGTGCCCTGCCCATGCCCACCCAGGCCGATCTCTGTACGCTCCCCTGCGCGCTTGTATATAAAGACGAACTGTCGACTGCCTCCGGTGCGGACGCGAAGATATAGGCCATCGCCGTCCGAATGGATGCCGACCGGAAGGGTTCGAATCCGCGTTTCCGACAGTTTGTTGCGAGCCATCCCGATTCCCCTTGCCATAACCGACCTAGTGAAAATAGGGAAAATACGACCAAAAGCAAGTTATGGCGTCAACAATATCAATATGTTACGCGGACAGGCGGGCGCTCTCTCCGCCACTATCAAATTGCAAACTCCCTACATGCTGCTCGGAGAGGCGAAATTCCTTTTGGTTTCAAAGGGGGGTTAGCGGTCCCGACCGAACCTCCGAGACTACCTAAATCGCAATTGTCAGTCTCTGAATGGCTTTCGTCTCAAACCGAGCGAACCTCCTCTGAATTGGTTCGGTCAACAAAAACGACATAACTTCAATGCGTTATGGATTTCGCGCTGCGCCGCAGTTTGGGCGGGTACTTCCACCAACCATGCCGAACAGAGACACCAGAGGTAGGCGTTGCTAAGCGGAATGGAGCGCAGTGCAACGGGGGTAAGTTCGCATTGCCAGCTCCATTGGTCCTTAAAGGGTGGAAAGCGGCGAGGCGTTTTTTCGCCAACTACCCTTTCCAACGCTGGGCTCGTGACCTTCATTCGACTAGACGCGCGCAATCCGCTCATCAAGCCACTGCAATGCCCTTCGATGCATTGCAATGTCACTGGGCTCAAGCTGCTTAGCGTGCGCGTCAGGTCGATCGTTCACAATCTCCGCATTTCGGTTAAAGACGCTTTTGTCGCCGAAAACACGTTCGAAGAGGAGCCAATGTTTGCTGATGATCGTGACGAGCTCAAGCCAGTATAATCTTTCAGCAATCAGATCCAGATTGAACGGCTCGAGCTCAGCACGCCGCTTCTCGCCGACTGCGGCGAGTAGTGTCGCTTTAGCAGTTGCGCTGCCCTTCGAAGAGAGGGCGGAAACACGAAGAAAGTTGATCACGATGGACCGTAGAGAACGCTCCATCATGTTTCGGCGGTAGGATATTGCCGCAAGCTCCTCAGCCCATTCACTGATGAGAGGCCGCGCTTCGCCCTCCGGCTGAGCAGGCAATTCATTGATCACTGGCTGCTCTTCCGCGATCATCACGAGTGCCATACGCATCATAGTGCCCGAAATTGCGCCATTAGCCGCAGCGATGCCGTAGCGTGTCAGCGTGCGTTGCAGGCTGGGTGGTAGTGCGCGTCCTTCATCGAGTAGTGACAGAGCAGGACCTCTGAGCTCTGGATAAACCCGGAATAGGTGCTGAAGTGCTACCTTTGCCAGGGCTGCACCTTCGTCCCTGCCATAGTCCTCCAGCATCGTTGAGACTGTCGCAACCGACAGCGTGATTGGCCGTGCAGCGATCTCGATCTTTCCGTGCAACGAGGAACACGTTTTGCGAATCCAGAAAGGCATGTCCGAGCAGAACGAGGAGATCGCCTCTAGTGCATCTTCATCAAACTGCAGCCCGGCCATCGCTCCGATACTCTTGATCATCGCGTTCGCTGCTCCACGAGGAAGGGGACTTAGGTATTCCTCCGGAATGAAGGCGAGTGCAGCGTTTTCGATGCCATCGATGGATTCAACCGAAAACCAGCGGCTTGAAACGCCGCTCACCAGCAACGATACTTTTCGGTCCGCGCGCGCAGCCGCGTGGTAGGCGGCGCGAACATTGCGCCAGAACTCAACGAAGCCGTGACGCCATTGCACGGCACTTCCATTGCTAGGAGTGATGTAGTCGATCTCGTCGAACGCCAGAATGACAGGAACATTGAACTGCTCCAGCACCGCTTGAAAACGGTTAGTCGCCTCCGCCGTAGTGCCTGTAAAAGGCGTGGCATTAACCTCGGCGTAGCTTTGCCCGGTCTCCCGCATGCCGCGTAAGGACTGCTCAACGGAATAGAGAAGCCCCGCAGCATCGAGATTGAAAACGTCGTCGCGCTGGCAGTCGATGAACAGCGTGGCGGCATCGTAGCTATTCTTTATTTCGGCAAGCACCCGATGGAGTATAGAGGTCTTGCCTATCTTGCGGATACCGAAACAGGAGCGGATGTGCCCGAGCTGCAGTTTTCGGGCCAATTCTTGGGCCTCGGTACGCCGCCCAAAAAACTGTGCGTCACTGGCCACGGGTCCGGTGACGTCGAAAGGATCTTGTGTGAAGAACTCATAGGAGAGCAGCCGCTCCAACTCTTGGCCGCGCGGCAAAATGCCTGTGGAAGTGTAAATTGGAATAATGGCGAGCCCGTTTTCGCGCCCCCAACGCTTCAGCTTGGTATTTCCGCGTCCATCTTGGTGAACGATTACACATAGCGTTGACTCAAGTCTCCCATCCGACTCATTGATGATGCGACGGGCAAATCGTACCGACCTCGCCTGCTGGTCGGCGTAGACATTCCCCAAGATCAAGATCTCTCGCTCGATTCCGAGGATATTTTGAACGCGTTTCGATCCGCGACCAAAGAGAACAAAATATTCGCCTGTTTCGAATTGGCGTATGGTCTCGGTGGTAATGACGAAGAGCTGCGACAGCGCCGATTGGGTTTCGGCTGACAGCTTCTCGAGTTCATATTTCGCCATTTCAGTTTTTCCCCTGGCCCTAAGCACTGCCAACGTAGACGGGTGGCGGGGAAAAAGACAAGAACCTACGGCAGTTCTCCTTAACTCGTGGCGTAAACGACATGCGTAGCTCGCCACTTGAAGGTAGCTTCGGGATTAGGTGCGCCGGCGCATGGACGTCTGCTCTATGTACGTGGCTTGCCGATGAGCTTCACTGAGCGAAAGAAGAAAATGGACGAAGTCTGCCCTACGGCAAACGGCGTTTTTCAGGATGCACCGAACACCGCGTCAAGCTGCTCGGCCCATGGCAACTCGGCGACCGCGACCAAATCATTGAGCGACAACGCTGGCGGAATGCGATGGATCAGCAATTTCTCCAGCACGTCCGGGGCGAGATAAGCCAACCGCATCATGCGGCTGACGAAGCGATCGGTAATCTTTTCCACGTCCGCGATATCCTGAAGGGTGGATACCTCGCCGCGCTCCAGTTTACGCCGCCAGTTCCATGCGCGGGCGATAGCACGCAGCACATGTGGGTCCTGCATTCTCTGCTCCACGGGATCCATGTCGGCCGGCGGCAGGATCTTCGGGCGGCCGTTCTTCGTGCGAATGGTCAGAGGGATGACCACGCGGATGGTGTTGGTGTCGCTCGTCATTCGGCAGCCTCCATAACCTGCGGTGCCATCATTCCTCGGACCAGCGATTTGATCCCATCATGACGCAGGTCGATGGCCAATCCTGCAGTGCCCACCGTGACGCGGGCTACCAGAAGCTGGACAATGCGCGCCTGCTCAGCAGGAAACAGCGATGCCCAGAGCGCGTCGAATTCGCCGAGCGCGGCAATGACGGACTTTCCGTCAATGTCCGGCATATCGGATTTCAGCGCAGTGATCGCCCGCGCCCGGACCTCGGGCGTGGCGATCATGCGGCGGATTTCGCCGACGACCGCATCTTCGACCATGCCGGCGGGCAAGCGCTGCGGTCCTGCGGCATCCGTGACGCGGTTTCGGATCAGGTCCATCGAGGTGTAGTAACGGTAGAGCTTGCTCCCCTTCTTCGTGGCCGTCGGCGTCATCGCCGTGCCGGTCTCAGTAAAGATCAGCCCTTTCAGCATCGCAGGTGTCTGGGAGCGCGTATTGCTGGCGCGCAACCGCGGGCTTGTCTGTAAGATGGCGTGCACCTTGTCCCACAGCGCACGGTCAATGATCGCCTCGTGCTCGCCGGGATAGCTGGTGCCCTTGTGCACCGCCTCGCCAATATAAACTCGGTTGTTGATGAGTTTGTAGAGAAAGCCCTTGTCGACCAACCGGCCACGGCGGGTGCGTACTTCTTTGGCCGCGAGTGCTTTGGCCAACACGGTGGCTGATCCAATGGTGACAAACCGCTCAAAGATCATGCGCACGATCGCCGCCTCCGATTCTTCAATGAGCAATTTCCGATTCTCGACGCGATAGCCGAGCGGCACAAAGCCACCCATCCACATGCCCTTCTTTCGGGAGGCAGCGAACTTATCTCGGATGCGCTCGCCAATCACCTCGCGCTCGAACTGGGCGAAGGACAACAGGATGTTGAGCGTCAGCCGGCCCATCGACGTGGTAGTGTTGAAGGACTGGGTGATGGACACGAAAGTGACGTTGTGTTGGTTTCCACGCGGAACTGAGCCGGTTTTTCCACCGAGAAGTGAGCCACCTCTGAGTATGGTTTTCTGATCAGGGTTTGGTCAAGGGATTGGCCTTT
>NZ_LMGJ01000003.1:202362-336703 GCF_001427385.1 Mesorhizobium sp. Root157 | reverse complement strand
ATGGCAAAAGGTAAATTCGAGCGCACGAAGCCTCATGTGAACATTGGCACGATTGGTCACGTTGACCATGGCAAGACGTCGCTGACGGCGGCGATCACGAAGTATTTTGGCGACTTCAAGGCGTATGACCAGATTGAYGCGGCGCCTGAAGAGAAGGCGCGCGGCATCACGATTTCGACGTCGCATGTCGAGTACGAGACGGCTGCCCGCCACTATGCGCACGTCGACTGCCCCGGTCACGCCGACTATGTGAAGAACATGATCACGGGTGCGGCGCAGATGGACGGCGCGATCCTGGTTGTTTCGGCTGCCGACGGCCCGATGCCGCAGACGCGCGAGCACATTCTGCTTGCCCGCCAGGTTGGCGTTCCGGCGATCGTTGTGTTCCTGAACAAGTGCGACCAGGTTGACGATCCGGAGCTTCTGGAGCTTGTCGAGCTTGAGGTTCGCGAATTGCTGTCGAAGTACGAGTTTCCGGGCGACGACACGCCGATCGTCAAGGGTTCGGCGCTGGCCGCCCTTGAGGATTCGAGCAAGGAACTCGGCGAGGACGCGATCCGCAAGCTGATGGCCGAGGTCGACGCCTACATCCCGACGCCTGAGCGTCCGATCGACAAGCCGTTCCTGATGCCGATCGAGGACGTGTTCTCGATCTCGGGCCGCGGCACGGTTGTGACCGGCCGCGTTGAGCGTGGCATCGTCAAGGTTGGCGAGGAACTTGAGATCGTCGGCATTCGTGCGACGTCGAAGACGACCTGCACGGGCGTCGAGATGTTCCGCAAGTTGCTCGACCAGGGCCAGGCCGGCGACAACATCGGCGCGCTCTTGCGCGGCGTCGACCGTGAGGGTGTGGAGCGTGGCCAGGTTCTGGCCAAGCCCGGCACCGTCAAGCCGCACAAGAAGTTCAAGGCCGAGGCCTACATTTTGACGAAGGAGGAGGGTGGCCGTCACACGCCGTTCTTCACCAACTACCGTCCGCAGTTTTATTTCCGCACGACGGACGTGACGGGCATCGTGACGTTGCCGGAAGGCACCGAGATGGTGATGCCGGGCGACAACGTGACGGTTGACGTGGAACTGATCGTGCCGATCGCCATGGAAGAGAAGCTGCGCTTCGCCATCCGCGAAGGCGGCCGCACCGTCGGCGCCGGCATCGTCGCTTCCATCGTCGAGTAAGANATCGTGCCGATCGCCATGGAAGAGAAGCTGCGCTTCGCCATCCGCGAAGGCGGCCGCACCGTCGGCGCCGGCATCGTCGCTTCCATCGTCGAGTAAGAAGAACAATAGATCTGTCGCGGGCGGGGTAACGCCCGCGCCGCGCCAGAACAAGGAATGACGAGATGAACGGTCAGAATATCCGCATCCGCCTGAAAGCGTTCGATCACCGTGTGCTCGACGCTTCGACGCGGGAAATCGTGTCGACGGCAAAGCGCACCGGCGCCAATGTCCGTGGCCCCATCCCGCTGCCGACCCGGATCGAAAAGTTCACGGTCAACCGCTCGCCGCACGTCGACAAGAAGAGCCGCGAGCAGTTCGAGATGCGCACGCATAAGCGTCTGCTCGACATCGTGGACCCGACGCCGCAGACGGTCGACGCGCTCATGAAGCTCGATCTGGCGGCCGGCGTAGACGTCGAAATCAAGCTCTAAGAGCTTAAACAAGAACTCGCAGGGGGTAACCCCGGAGCTCCTCTGAAGGAAAACGAACCGATGCGTTCAGGTGTAATTGCACAGAAAGTGGGAATGACCCGCATCTATAACGATGCCGGCGAGCATGTCCCCGTCACCGTTCTTCGCATGGAGAACTGCCAGGTCGTTGCGCAGCGCACGCAGGAAAAGAACGGCTACACCGCCGTTCAGCTCGGCGTTGGTCTTGCCAAGGTGAAGAACACGTCGAAGGCGATGCGCGGCCACTTCGCTGCCGCCTCCGTCGAGCCAAAGGCGAAGGTCGCGGAATTCCGCGTTTCCGCCGACAACATGATTGATGTCGGAGCCGAGATCACCGTAGAGCATTACGTTCCCGGCCAGAAGGTCGACGTAACGGGCACGACGGTCGGCAAGGGCTTCCAGGGCGTCATGAAGCGTCACAATTTCGGTGGCGGACGTGCGACGCACGGTAACTCGGTGTCTCACCGCTCGCACGGTTCGACCGGCCAGCGTCAAGATCCGGGCAAGGTGTTCAAGGGCAAGAAGATGGCCGGCCACATGGGTGATACCCGGGTGACCACGCAGAACGTCGAGGTTGTCTCGACCGACGCTGACCGCGGCCTGATCCTGATCCGCGGTGCGGTCCCCGGGTCGAAGGGCGCATGGATCCTGGTTCGCGACGCCGTCAAGGTGGCGCTACCGGCCAATGCACCCAAGCCTGCTGCGATCCGCGCCGCTGGCAAGGCTGCCGAGAAGAGCGATGCTCCGGCCAATGAGGGAGCGGAATAATGGACATCAAGATCACAACGCTCGGCGGCAAGGACGCCGGCAAGGTCAAGCTCTCCGAGGAGATTTTCGGCCTTGATCCGCGTGAGGACATCCTGCAGCGCGTCGTGCGCTGGCAGCTTGCCAAGAAGCAGCAGGGCACGCATCAGGCCAAGGGTCGCGCCGACGTCTCGCGCACTGGCGCCAAGATGTACAAGCAGAAGGGTACGGGCCGCGCTCGTCACCATTCGGCACGCGCTCCGCAGTTCCGCGGCGGCGGCAAGGCTCACGGCCCGGTTGCCCGCAGCCACGAGCACGATCTGCCGAAGAAGGTTCGTGCGCTTGGCCTCAAGCATGCGCTGTCGGCCAAGGCCAAGAGCGCTTCGATCATCATCGTCGATGAGTTGAAGCTGTCCGAGGCGAAGACGAAGGCGCTGGTGGCGAATTTCGCAGCACTCGGCCTGAGCAACGCCCTTTTCATCGGTGGAGCCGAACTCGACGCCAATTTCAAGCTGGCGGCGACCAACATACCCAACATCGACGTACTGCCGATCCAGGGCATCAACGTCTATGACATTCTGCGCCGCGGCACGCTGGTCCTTTCCAAGGCGGCGGTCGAGGCTCTCGAGGAGCGCTTTAAATGACCGACCTTCGTCATTACGACGTGATCGTCTCGCCCGCGATCACCGAAAAGTCGACCATGGCTTCCGAGCAGAACCAGGTGGTCTTCAACGTCGCCAAGAAGGCGTCGAAGCCGGAGATCAAGGCCGCTGTCGAGGCGCTGTTCGGCGTCAAGGTTCAGGCCGTCAACACGCTTGTCCGCAAGGGCAAGGTCAAGCGTTTCCGCGGCACCATCGGCCGCCAGGGTGACATCAAGAGGGCGGTCGTGACATTGGTCGACGGCCACTCGATCGACGTCGCTACGGGCCTCTGAGTAAGGCGGCGAGGACAAGAACATGGCTTTGAAACATTACAATCCGATCACGCCGAGCACCCGCCAGCTGGTCATCGTCGACCGCTCGGGCCTGCACAAGGGCAAACCCGTGAAGGGTTTGACCGAGGGCTTGACCAAGTCCGGCGGCCGCAACAACTACGGACGCATCACCGCTCGCTTCATCGGTGGCGGCCACAAGCGCACGTATCGCATCATCGACTTCAAGCGCCGCAAGTTTGATGTCGTCGGCACCGTCGAGCGCCTGGAATACGATCCGAACCGCACCGCCTTCATCGCGCTCATCAAGTACGACGACGGTGAACTCAACTACATCATCGCTCCGCAGCGTCTTGCTGCCGGCGACAAGATCGTGGCTGGCGAATCGGTCGACGTGAAGCCGGGCAATGCAATGCCGCTGTCGGCGATGCCGGTCGGCACCATCGTGCACAATATCGAATTGAAGCCCGGCAAGGGTGGCCAGGTCGCTCGTTCGGCCGGTGCCTATGCCCAACTCGTCGGCCGCGACCAGGGCATGGCGATCCTGCGTCTCAATTCCGGAGAACAACGCGTCGTTCACGGCTCGTGCTTTGCAACCGTCGGCGCCGTATCCAACCCGGATCACGGCAACATCAACGACGGCAAGGCCGGCCGCACCGTTTGGCGTGGCAAGCGCCCGCACAATCGCGGCGTCACCATGAACCCCGTCGACCACCCGCATGGTGGTGGTGAGGGCCGCACTTCCGGTGGCCGTCACCCGGTCACCCCGTGGGGCAAGCCGACCAAGGGCAAGAAGACGCGGTCCAACAAGGCGACCGATAAGTTCATCGTGCGCTCGCGTCATGAGCGCAAGAGCTAAGAAGAGGTAACGCCAAGTGACTCGTTCTATTTGGAAAGGCCCCTTCATCGACGGCTACCTTCTCAAGAAGGCAGACAAGGTTCGTGAAGGCGGTCGTAGTGAGGTGATCAAGATGTGGAGCCGTCGCTCGACTATCTTGCCGCAGTTCGTCGGTCTCACCTTCGGTGTTTACAACGGCCAGAAGCACGTCCCCGTTTCCGTGAACGAGGATATGGTCGGCCACAAGTTCGGTGAGTTCGCTCCGACCCGTACCTATTACGGTCACGGCGCGGACAAGAAGGCAAAGAGGAAGTAACAGATGGGCAAGGCCAAAGCTCCGCGCAGGCTTGCTGACAATGAGGCGCGTGCCGTTCTGCGCACGATCCGCGTCAGCCCGCAGAAGCTGAATCTGGTTGCCGCGCTCATCCGCGGCAAGAAAGTCGCCACGGCGCTGAACGACCTGGAGTTTTCGCGCAAGCGGATTTCCGAGACGGTCAAGAAGACGCTGGAATCGGCGATCGCCAACGCGGAAAACAACCACGACCTCGACGTCGATGCTTTGGTCGTTGCCGAGGCTTATGTCGGCAAGTCGATCGTCATGAAGCGTTTTCATGCCCGTGGCCGCGGCCGCGCCAGCCGTGTTGAAAAGCCTTTCTCGCACCTCACGATCGTCGTTCGTGAAGTCGAGGAAAAAGGGGAGGCCGCATAATGGGTCAGAAAATCAATCCGATTGGTCTCCGTCTCGGCATCAACCGCACGTGGGATTCCCGCTGGTACGCCAACACCGGCGAGTACGGCAAACTGCTGCATGAAGACATCAAGATCCGCGAGTATCTTGAGAAGGAACTGAAGCAGGCCGCCATCTCCAAGGTCGTTATCGAGCGTCCGCACAAGAAGTGCCGCGTCACCATCCATGCGGCGCGTCCGGGCCTGATCATCGGCAAGAAGGGCGCCGACATCGAGAAGCTGCGCAAGAAGCTGACCGAGATGACTAATTCCGAAACGCACCTCAACATCGTTGAAGTGCGCAAGCCCGAGATCGACGCCGTGCTGGTCGCTCAGTCGATCGCCCAGCAGCTTGAGCGCCGCATTGCCTTCCGCCGCGCCATGAAGCGCGCCGTGCAGTCGGCCATGCGCCTCGGCGCCGAAGGCATCCGCATCAATTGCGGCGGTCGTCTCGGCGGTGCTGAAATCGCGCGTATGGAATGGTATCGCGAAGGCCGCGTTCCGCTGCACACGCTGCGCGCCGACGTGGACTACGGTACGGCCGAAGCGCAGACCGCCTATGGCATCTGCGGCGTCAAGGTCTGGGTGTTCAAGGGTGAAATCCTCGAGCACGACCCGATGGCATCCGAGCGCCGCGCCACTGAAGGCGAAGCGCATCCTGGCGAACGTAGCGGCGCTCGGCGTCGCGAGAACGCCTGAGATAATTGAGAATTTGGAGCAAGTAAGATGCTGCAGCCAAAGCGCACTAAGTTCCGCAAGCAGTTCAAGGGTCGTATCCACGGCGCTGCCAAGGGCGGCACCAACCTGGATTTCGGCGGCTTCGGGCTGAAGGCGCTGGAACCAAACCGCGTCACTGCACGTGAGATCGAGGCGGCTCGCCGCGCGATCACGCGTGAAATGAAGCGCGCTGGCCGCGTGTGGATCCGGATTTTCCCGGACCTGCCGGTCACCTCGAAGCCCACTGAAGTCCGCATGGGCAAGGGCAAGGGCGCGGTCGATTATTGGGCGGCGCGCGTCAAGCCGGGCCGTATCATGTTCGAGATCGACGGCGTGTCGGAAGAGATTGCTCGTGAGGCGCTGCGCCTCGGCGCTGCCAAGCTTTCCGTCCGCACCCGCTTCGTGCAGCGCATCGCAGAATAAGGAAGAGCTGAGATGAAAGCCGAAGAAATCCGTTCGAAGACGCAAGATCAGCTCTCGGACGAGCTCGCCAGCCTGAAGAAGGAGCAGTTCAACCTGCGCTTCCAGAAGGCGACGGGGCAGCTCGAGAAGACCGCGCGCGTCAAGCAAGTCCGTCGGGATATTGCACGCATCAAGACCATCGCCGCTCAAAAAGCTGCGGCCAAGAAGGCTTAAGGACGAAAACCATGCCAAAGCGAATTCTGCAGGGCACTGTCGTCAGCGACAAGAACGAAAAGACGGTTGTCGTCAAGGTCGAGCGGCGCTTCACACATCCCGTGATGAAGAAGGTTGTGCGCATGTCGAAGAAGTACAAGGCGCACGACGAGAACAACGCTCACAAGGTTGGCGACAGCGTGTTCATTCAGGAATCGGCCCCGATTTCGAAGGACAAGCGTTGGGTCGTGGTGTCTTCGGACCAGGCCTGAGCGATTGGCGTTGAAAGAACTTTAGACAGACCGGGGAGGGGCCAAGCCTCTCCCATTAGAGAAGAAAAAGGCGGCCAGTCATGATTCAGATGCAAACAAACCTCGACGTCGCGGATAATTCCGGCGCTCGTCGTGTCATGTGCATCAAGGTGCTGGGCGGCTCGAAGCGGAAGTATGCCTCCGTTGGCGACATCATCGTGGTGTCGATCAAGGAAGCCATCCCGCGCGGCCGCGTTAAGAAGGGCGATGTAATGAAGGCGGTCGTGGTTCGTACGGCCAAGGACATCCGCCGCCCGGACGGCAGCGTGATCCGTTTCGACAAGAACGCGGCCGTTCTCGTCGACAACAAAAAAGAGCCAGTCGGCACGCGTATCTTCGGGCCGGTTCCGCGCGAGCTTCGCGCCAAGAACCACATGAAGATCATCTCGCTTGCGCCTGAAGTGCTGTAAGGAGCCGCAACAATGCAGAAGATCCGTAAAGGCGACAAGGTTGTCGTTCTGGCCGGCAAGGACAAGGGTCGCTCCGGCGAGGTCCTTTCGGTTCAGCCGAAGGAAGACACCGCCCTCGTGCGCGGCGTGAACCTCATTCGCCGCCACCAGAAGCAGAGCCAGACCCAGGAAGGCGGCATCATTACCAAGGAAGCGCCGATCCATCTGTCGAACATCGCGCTGGCCGATCCCAAGGACGGCAAGCCGACCCGCGTCGGCTTCAAGTTCGAGAAGGACGGCAAGAAGGTGCGCTTTGCGAAGCGCTCGGGAGAAACGATCAATGGCTAAGGCTCAGCAAGCTACGGCTCAGAACACGCCGCGCTTGAAGAAGGTCTACAACGAGACCATCCGCAAGGCGCTTCAGGAGCAGTTCAAGTACGACAACGAGATGCAGGTTCCGCGCATCGAGAAGATCGTGCTGAACATGGGTGTTGGCGAAGCGACGGCCGATTCGAAGAAGCCTACCGTCGCGGCCGAGCATCTGGCGCTTATCGCCGGTCAGAAGCCGGTCATCACGCATGCCCGCAAGTCGATCGCCGGCTTCAAGGTTCGCGAGAATATGCCGATCGGCACCAAGGTCACGTTGCGCCAGGAACGCATGTACGAGTTTCTCGATCGCCTCGTGAACATCGCATTGCCGCGCGTTCGCGACTTCCGCGGCCTCAACCCGAAGAGCTTCGATGGTCGTGGCAACTACGCCATGGGCATCAAGGAGCACATTGTGTTCCCGGAGATCAACTACGACAAGGTCGATCAGGTCTGGGGCATGGACATCATCGTTTGTACGACTGCGAAGACGGATGACGAAGCCAGGGCGCTGCTCAAGGCTTTCAACTTCCCCTTCCGCCAGTAACGGCTGCGAGAAAAGGAAAAATCTGAAATGGCAAAGACCAGCTCAGTTCAAAAGAACAACCGGCGCCGCAAGCTTGTGGACCAGTACGCTGCCAAGCGTAAGGCGCTCAAGGCCACCATCATGGATCAGTCCAAGCCGATGGAAGAGCGCTTCCGCGCTCAGTTGAAGCTTGCTGCGTTGCCGCGCAATTCGGCCCGTATCCGTATTCGCAACCGCTGCGAAATCACCGGCCGTCCGCGGGCGTATTATCGCAAGCTGAAGGTTTCGCGTATTGCGCTTCGTGATCTGGGCAACAACGGCCAGATCCCGGGCCTGGTCAAGTCGAGCTGGTAAGGAGGACACGATATGTCATTTAGCGATCCTCTCGGCGATATGCTGACCCGCATCCGCAATGCGTACGGCCGCAAGAAGTCGAGCGTGTCGACGCCGGCTTCGCGCCTGCGTGCCCGCGTTCTCGACGTCCTGAAGTCGGAAGGCTACATCCGCGACTACAGCCAGACCGATTTCGACAACGGCAAGTCGGAGATCAACATTGAGCTGAAGTATTTCGACGGCGCACCGGTGATACGCGAGATTTCTCGCGTTTCGAAGCCTGGCCGCCGCGTCTATGTCTCGGCCAAGTCGATCCCGCAGGTTGCCAACGGTTTGGGCATTGCGATTCTGTCGACGCCCAAGGGCGTGATGGCCGACCATGAAGCTCGCGAGCAGAATGTCGGCGGGGAAATTCTCTGCCAGATATTCTGATCGCAGGCATGATCCCGAACGGTGAAAGCCGATTTCGGATAAGGTCATGCCCAAGCAAGTGAAACACGAAGAGTGACGAGGACAACACTATGTCTCGTATTGGAAAGAAACCCGTTTCCCTGCCGCAAGGCGTGACCGCTTCGGTCGACGGCCAGACTGTGACGGCCAAGGGTCCGAAGGGTGAACTCAAGTTCGTCGTCAACGACGAGGTGCTGGTCAAGCTGGAGAATGGCGAAATTGCCGTTCAGCCGCGTGACGACTCGAAGGCTGCCCGTTCGAAGTGGGGCATGTCGAGGACGCAGATCGTCAACATCCTGACCGGCGTGAAGGACGGTTTCGAGCGCAAGCTTGAAATCACCGGCGTTGGTTACCGCGCTGCCATGCAGGGCAAGAACCTGCAGCTTGCGCTTGGCTTCAGCCATGATGTCGTTTACGAGACGCCGCAGGGAATCACCATCGCGGTTCCGAAGCCGACCGAAATCAGCGTGTCGGGCATCGACAAGCAGCAGGTCGGCCAGGTCGCGGCGGAAATCCGCGAGTATCGTGGTCCCGAGCCTTACAAGGGCAAGGGCGTGCGCTACGCCGGCGAGAAGATCTTCCGCAAGGAAGGCAAGAAGAAGTAAGACAAGTACAACGCCACGGAGCGTTGCCGCGGGAGCATTTGTCTACCGCTGATGGCAACACCGTTTTTCAAGGCAGGAACTAAAGCCATGGCTTTCAAGGAATCCACTCAGCGCCGCTCGTCGCGTGTCCGTCGCCGGCTCAAGGCAGTCTCGAACGGCAGGCCGCGTCTTTCGGTGCATCGCACGTCGAAGAACATCTATGTTCAGATCATCGACGACGCCAAGGGCCACACCATTGCAGCCGCTTCGACGCTGGAGAAGGATTTCCGCGACTCGAAGAAGACCGGCGCCGACACGTCTGCGGCGGCAGAGGTCGGCAAGCTGATCGCCGAGCGGGCCAAGAAGGCCGGCGTCAAGGAAGTCGTTTTCGACCGTGGCCCCTACATCTTTCATGGCCGCGTCAAGGCGTTGGCCGATGCCGCGCGCGAGGGCGGCCTCGACTTCTGATTTTTCGCCGCCGGTGACCCGAAACGTGGCGCCGGCATTCAACAACCCGTGCTTCCGGAAAAGAATAAGGAACTAGGATATGGCACAGGAACGTAGGGAAGGCGGCCGCGACCGTGGCCGTGACCGCGAAGAGCGCGACGATGGCATCGTCGACAAGCTCGTCCACATCAACCGCGTCGCCAAGGTCGTCAAGGGCGGCCGGCGTTTTGGTTTTGCAGCACTCGTCGTCGTCGGCGACCAGAAGGGCCGCGTCGGTTTCGGTCATGGCAAGGCACGTGAAGTGCCGGAAGCCATCCGCAAGGCAACTGAATCCGCCAAGCGCGACATGATCTTCGTGCCGTTGCGCTCCGGCCGCACGCTGCACCACGATGTCGAAGGGCGTCACGGTGCAGGCCGCGTTCTTCTGCGCGCCGCCAAGCAAGGTACCGGTATCATCGCCGGTGGCCCGATGCGCGCCGTTTTCGAGACGCTCGGCATGCACGACGTCGTTGCCAAGTCGATGGGGTCTTCGAACCCCTACAACATGGTTCGCGCCACCTTTGACGCGCTGAAGAGCCAGATGCATCCCAAGGATGTGGCTGCCGCTCGTGGCATCAAGTACTCGACCCTTCAGGCCCGCCGCGGCACCGCCGTAGCGGCCGAAGAATAGTCGGCGCTGTCCAGGGGATTTTGACCATGGCCAAGAAAGCAACAAAGACCATCACCGTTGAGCAGATCGGTTCGCCGATCCGCCGCCCGAAGGAACAGCGCGCGACGCTGGTCGGCCTGGGCCTCAACAAGATGCACAAGCAGCGCACGCTGGAAGATACGCCTTCCGTGCGCGGCATGATCGCAGCCGTTCAGCACCTCGTCCGCGTCGTGGACGAAGGTTGATCCGGCGCGCAGGAGAACGACGATGAAACTCAACGATCTGCGTGATAAAGACGGCGCGACGCATGCCAAGAAGCGCGTTGGCCGGGGCATCGGTTCCGGCTCGGGCAAGACCGGCGGACGCGGTGTCAAGGGCCAGAGCTCGCGCTCGGGCGTTGCCATCAACGGCTTCGAGGGTGGCCAGATGCCGATCTATCGGCGCCTGCCGAAGCGCGGCTTCAAGAACATCTTCGCCAAGAGCTTCAACACCGTTTCGCTGGCCCGTATCCAGATTGCGATCGATGCCAACAAGCTCGACGCAAAGGAAACCGTGACTGCCGAAGCGCTCGTCAAGGCGGGCGTCATTCGCCGCCTCAAGGACGGCGTGCGTGTTCTTTCCGACGGCGAGCTCAAGGCCAAGTTGGCGTTTGACGTTGCCGGCGCCTCCAAGGCCGCGATCGAGAAGATCGAAAAGGCCGGTGGGTCTGTGAAGCTACCCGAACAGGCGGCTACGGAATAACATCCTGATTATGAGCGGTCGCGTCAACGCGGCCGCTTGCATCTTGGTTGCGCCAAGCCTATTTCGGGGCTTCGGTGACACGCGCTGCCCGAAGCGGGCCACCCGCGTCATCTAGCGGAGAAACATGCATGGCTTCGGCTGCTGAACAACTTGCTTCCAATCTGAATTTTGCGGCCTTCGCCAAGGCCGAGGATTTGAAGAAGCGCATCTGGTTCACGCTGGGTGCGCTGTTCGTCTATCGGCTCGGCACCTACATTCCGCTGCCCGGGATCAATCCCGAGGCCTTTGCGCAGGCATTCCAGCAGCAAAGCGGCGGCGTGCTCGGCATGTTCAACATGTTTGCCGGTGGCGCGGTCGAGCGCATGGCGATTTTTGCGCTGGGCATCATGCCCTACATCTCGGCGTCGATCATCATGCAGTTGATGACGTCAGTCATTCCTTCCCTGGAAGCACTGAAGAAGGAAGGCGAACAGGGCCGCAAGATCATCAATCAATACACCCGCTACGGCACGGTGCTCCTGGCTGTGGTGCAGTCCTACGGAATCGCGGTGGGGCTATCCAGCGGCAACAACATCGTCACCGAACCCGGCCTGTTCTTCCAGATCTCGTCTGTCATCACCCTGACCGGCGGCACCATGTTCCTCATGTGGCTGGGCGAGCAGATCACCGCTCGCGGCATCGGCAACGGTATCTCGCTGATCATCTTTGCCGGCATCGTGGCGGGCATGCCGTCTGCGATCAGCGGCACCTTGGAATTGAGCCGTTCCGGGGCGTTGTCAACGGGCCTTGTACTGGCCATCCTTGTGCTGGCCATCGCAGTCATTGCCCTCATGGTCTTTGTCGAACGCGCGCAGCGCCGGCTCCTGATCCAGTATCCGAAGCGCCAGGTCGGCAACCGCATGTTCCAGGGCGACACCTCGCACCTGCCGCTGAAGCTCAACACCTCGGGCGTCATTCCGCCTATCTTTGCTTCGTCCCTGCTGCTTTTGCCCGCAACCCTGGCCGGCTTTTCAAATACCCAGAACCTGCCGGGCTGGGCTGCGTCCGTCCTGTCTGCCCTCGGTCACGGCCAGCCGCTCTACATGATTTTCTACGGCGGCATGATCGCATTCTTCACCTTCTTCTACACGGCAATCGTGTTCAATCCGAAGGACACGGCTGATCAGCTGAAGAAGCATTCCGGCTTCATTCCGGGCTATCGTCCAGGTGAACGCACGGCAGACTATATCGACTATGTCTTGACCCGCATCACCGTGGTTGGCGCCGTCTATCTCGTCGCGGTCTGCCTGCTGCCGGAATACCTGATTGCTGCCACTGGCATCCCGTTCTACCTTGGTGGTACTTCGCTTCTGATCGTTGTCAGTGTAACTCTCGACACGATCGCGCAGATCCAGGGCCACTTGATCGCGCATCAATATGAAGGGCTGATCAAGAAGTCCAAGCTGCGCGGGGGCAAGAGAGGGAAATGAGGCTGATACTGCTTGGACCGCCTGGAGCGGGCAAGGGGACGCAAGCACAGAGACTGGTGGAGAAGTACGGCATACCCCAACTTTCGACGGGCGACATGCTGCGCGCCGCGGTTGCCGCAAAGACGCCGGTAGGCCTCAAGGCCAAAGCTGTCATGGATGCTGGAGAACTGGTTTCCGACGCCATCGTCAATGCGATCGTGGCGGAGCGGATCGATCAGCCCGATTGCGCGAAGGGTTTCATCCTCGACGGTTATCCACGCACGCTTGCCCAGGCCGACGCGGTCCAGGCCATGCTTGCCGAGCGTGGCCTTACCCTGGATGCGGTGATCGAACTGGTGGTTGACGACAAGGCGCTAGTGGGCCGTATCGTCAAGCGGGCAGAAGACGCCCGTGCCGCGGGGCAGCCGGTACGCAAGGACGACAACCCCGAGATTTTCGAAGAGCGGCTGCGCGAATATTACAAGAAGACCGCGCCTTTGATCGGCTACTACCATGCCAAGGCTATGCTGAAAGGTGTCGACGGCATGGCCAATATCGATGCAGTCAGCGGGCAGATCGACGCGCTGCTCGGCAAGGGCCATTGACGAATCTGACGACGTGCCCTTGACGGGACAGGCTGGCTGGAGTATGGCGGCCCGTCTCCCTATCAGGCATGAGGCTTGCTTGTCCGTACGGACAGGTCGGCTGCTTTGAAGAAGGAACACCCGCAAGGGCCGGCCTCCACCGGACGCGGGTCATTTGAACAGCGTCGGCCAGACCTGAAAGTCAGCCGCCCCACATGGAGATGAGAACAGATGGCTCGTATAGCCGGCGTCAATATTCCGACCAACAAGCGCGTCGTCATCGCGCTGCAGTACATTCACGGCATCGGCAAGAGATTTGCCCAGGAGATCGTCGACAAGGTCGGCATCCCGGCTGAACGCCGCGTCAACCAACTTACCGACGCCGAGGTTCTGGCGATCCGCGAAACCATCGACCGCGACTATCAGGTCGAAGGCGATCTGCGCCGCGAAGTTTCCATGAACATCAAGCGACTGATGGACCTCGGCTGCTATCGCGGCCTGCGCCATCGCCGCAGCCTGCCGGTTCGTGGCCAGCGCACGCACACCAATGCGCGCACCCGCAAGGGCCCTGCCAAGGCGATCGCCGGCAAGAAGAAGTAAGGCGAGCGAATAGGAAACAACGAGTAGCGAATAGGGAAACCCTGCTCACTATTCGCTATTTCGTTACTCGCTCTCCAAGGTGGAGCCGCTGGAACTACGGCGGTGTAGAGATCAACTGAAAGGAATACCATGGCCAAGGAAGCCGCTCGGGTTCGCCGTCGCGAACGCAAGAATATCTCGTCGGGCGTTGCCCACGTCAATTCGACCTTCAACAACACAATGATCACCATCTCGGACGCGCAGGGCAACGCGATTGCCTGGTCGTCGGCTGGCTCTCAGGGCTTCAAGGGTTCGCGCAAGTCGACCCCGTTTGCCGCTCAGATGGCCGCTGAAGATGTTGCCAAGAAGGCTCAGGAACACGGCATGCGCATGCTGGAAGTCGAAGTATGCGGCCCGGGCTCCGGCCGTGAATCGGCGCTGCGCGCTCTGCAGGCTGCCGGCTTCACCATCACCTCGATCCGCGATGTGACGCCGATCCCGCACAATGGCTGCCGCCCGCGCAAGAAGCGCCGCGTCTGACCCATTCACATTCATCGCTTGAGCGCCACTTGGCGCTTTTGCGTTTTTCCAGATCGCCCACCACGATTGGATGGTGGTGGGGAAGCGGAAGGAAGCCAACATGATCCAGAAAAACTGGCAGGAACTGATCAAGCCGAACAAGGTCGAGTTCTCGTCGAAGAAAAAGACTTTGACCACTCTGGTCGCCGAGCCGCTCGAGCGTGGCTTTGGCCTCACCTTGGGCAACGCGCTGCGCCGCGTGCTTTTGTCGTCGCTGCGCGGCTCCGCCGTCACCGCCGTCCAGATCGATGGCGTGCTGCACGAGTTCTCCTCGATCGGCGGTGTGCGTGAGGACGTGACCGACATCGTCCTCAACATCAAGGAAATCGCCATCAAGATGGAGGGCGATGGTCCCAAGCGCATGGTTGTGCGCAAGCAGGGCCCCGGTGCTGTGCTCGCCGGTGACATCCAGACGGTTGGTGACGTCGAGATCCTCAATCCCGATCACGTCATCTGCACGCTGGACGAAGGCGCTGAAATCCGCATGGAGTTCACCGTCGATACCGGCAAGGGCTATGTGCCGGCTGAGCGCAACCGCGCAGAGGATGCGCCGATCGGGCTGATTCCGGTCGACAGCCTCTATTCTCCGGTCAAGAAGGTCTCCTACAAGGTCGAGAACACCCGCGAGGGCCAGGTTCTCGACTACGACAAGCTGACCATGACCATCGAGACCGACGGGTCTGTCACCGGCGAGGACGCTGTGGCATTTGCCGCTCGCATCCTGCAGGACCAGCTTGCCCTGTTCGTCAACTTCGACGAGCCGCAGAAGGAAGTCGCGACCGAAGCGGTCACCGAACTCGCCTTCAACCCGGCTCTGCTCAAGAAGGTCGATGAACTGGAGCTTTCGGTTCGTTCCGCCAACTGCCTGAAGAACGACAACATCGTCTACATCGGCGACCTGATCCAGAAGACCGAAGCCGAGATGCTGCGCACCCCGAACTTCGGCCGCAAGTCGCTCAACGAGATCAAGGAAGTGCTGGCGGCCATGGGCCTTCACCTCGGCATGGAAGTGCCGGATTGGCCGCCGGAAAACATCGAAGATCTCGCAAAGCGTTACGAAGACCAATATTGAGCATGAATTCCGAGGGCCAGCGGCGCAAGCCGCCTGGCCCGACGGTCATGCGGAAAACCATCAGAGGCCGCGGCCTCTTGAATAGCTAAAGAAGGAAAAGAGCCATGCGCCACGGTTTCAAAGGCCGCCGCTTTGCCCGCAGCATAAGCCATCGCAAGTCTATGTTCGCCAACCTCGCCGTGTCTCTGATCGAGCATGAACAGATCGTCACCACCTTGCCGAAGGCGAAGGATCTGCGTCCTATCGTCGAGAAGCTGGTCACGCTCGGCAAGCGCGGCGACTTGCACGCTCGTCGTCAGGTCATTGCCCAGATCGGCAATGAAGATGTCGTCAAGCGCCTGTTCGATACGATTGCACCGCGCTACGCCACCCGCAACGGCGGCTACCTGCGCATCATGAAGGCAGGCTTCCGCAAGGGCGACAATGCGGCGATGGCCGTGATCGAGTTCGTTGATCGCGATACTTCCGCCAAGGGCGCCGCTGACCGCGACCGCATCGAGGCCGAAGGCGCCACCGAATCCGAAGCCGCATAAGCTTCGGATTTTCTTGAAACAGTTCAAGGGGCCCCATGGGCCCCTTTTTTGTTGGCTCTATGCCACTACATCGTTTCCTGAGCATCGGACCGAAAAATGGAATCCGGTTTTCGGAAAATCCGATGCTCAACAAAGGGACAGGTCGCAACTATGCATCCGTCAGGATGCGAAGTGATCTAACGGAGCTGATGTGAAAGGGTGGTTCATGCCGACGACGATGCGTTTCGCGCTTCTGGTGTTCGCCGCGATTGCCGCGGCCGCCATGCCCGGTGTCTCCTCAGCCGATACTGGAAAGGACAAGGCCATGCTCATTACCGCTATCGCCGACAGAGATGTGCCCGGCGTCCACGAACTCATCGAGGCAGGCGCGGACCTTGAAGCTCGCGATTCCCAAGGGCGTACCGGCCTGCTTCTCGCCACGCGTGACAACGAAGTCGAAATCGCCAAGGCGCTGATTGCAGCGGGAGCAGACGTCAACGCCAAGGATGAAATCCACGACACGCCTTTCCTTTATGCCGGTGCCGAAGGGCGTACCGAAATCCTGAAGGCGATCCTGGCTACGGGCCGGGCCGATCTTAAGGACACCAACCGCTATGGCGGTACCGCGTTGATCCCGGCGGCTCACCACGGCCATCCGGATGCCGTGCGCGTCCTGCTTGAAACGGGCATCGATATCGACCACGTCAACAACCTCGGCTGGACCGCCTTGATCGAAGCAGTGATCCTGGGCGACGGCGGCCCGGTCTATCAGGAAATCGTTGGCCTTCTTGTGGATGCCGGCGCCAGTAATATTCCCGACAGGGAGGGGGCCTTGCCGCTTGACCATGCCCGTCGCAATGGCTTTTCCGAGATCGCTTCCCGGGTCGAGTCCGGCCCAAGGCCGTAACGGCAAAACAATAGCCGGATTTCGGTTCGTCAGCCTTTCATTTTGCACAATCGTCGCGACAATGGCGCGCGACCATGCCCGGAGGATTCGCGAATGCGTGCCAAACAGTTGACTGCTGCCATTATTGGTTCCCTGATGCTGTTTTTGGCCGCGCCGCTTGGCACTCAGGCTGTGGCGCAGGACAAGAAAAGCGAGGGTCCGGGCCTTTCCGATGTCCTGACGGACCTCTTGCATGGCGCTCAGGATGACAAAGCCACCGCCGGCCCGGATCAGCGCGTGCCTTTCGGCCGCGAAGAAATGCAGTTGTCGTTCGCGCCGCTGGTCAAGGAAACGGCACCAGCCGTCGTCAACGTCTATGCCTCGCAGACCGCGAAGGTGAGGTCGCCTTTCGACGGCGACCCGTTCTTCGAGCAATTCTTCGGTCGTTCCATGCCGCGGGCGCAATCGTCGCTGGGTTCAGGGGTGCTCGTCGATCCGACCGGCATCATCGTCACGAATTTCCACGTCATCAAGGACGCCGACGAGGTCAAGGTCGCGATGTCGGACGGTCGTGAATTCACCAGCAAGGTTATGCTGAAGGACGAAACGCTCGATCTGGCGGTCCTGAAAATCGATTCCGACAAGCCTTTCCCGGTCATTGCCATCGGTGATTCCGACGCACTTCAGGTAGGTGACCTGGTGCTGGCCATCGGCAATCCGTTCGGTGTCGGCCAGACCACCACCAGCGGCATCGTGTCGGCCTTGGCGCGAAGCCATATCGGCATTTCCGATTCCGGCTTCTTCATTCAGACCGATGCGGCCATCAACCCGGGAAATTCCGGCGGCGGCCTGATCAACATGGCGGGCCAGCTCGTCGGCATCAACACCGCTATCTATAGCCGCAGCGGCGGTTCCATCGGCATCGGATTCGCTATTCCTTCCAACATGGTGCGAGCCTTCGTGGAAGCTGCGAAAACCGGGCATGATTTCTTCGAACGGCCCTATATCGGCGCGACGTTCGAGCCGGTGACGCCGCAAATCGCCGAATCGCTCGGCATGGAATCGCCCCATGGCGCTCTGGTGTCGGCGGTGGAGCCGGCCGGCCCTTCGGAAAGGGCAGGCCTCAAGCCGGGCGACGTGGTTCTGGCCTTCAATGGTACGATGATCGAGAATGTCGATGCGCTGGGCTATCGGCTGGCCACGCAGCCGATCGGTGCGACCGCCGAATTGGGCGTGCTTTCCAAGGGTGAGGAAAAGACACTCGACATTGCCCTTGTGCGTGCGCCAGAAGGTGCTGCCTCCGCCGAGATCCTGCTGCGCGGCCGCAGTCCGTTCGCCGGGGCCAAGGTGGCGGAAATGTCGCCGCGTCTTGCCCAGCGTCTGGGCATGAAGGCCGACATCAAGGGTGTCGCCGTAGTCGACGTCGACCGCAATTCCCCAGCGGCCGATTTTGGCCTCCAGCCCGGCGATATCGTGCGCGAGGTCAATGGCCAGACGATCGACAACGCAAGGAAGCTGGCGGACGCATCGCAGCAGAGCACGCGCTGGTGGCGTTTCACCGTTGAGCGCGACGGCCAGCTGCTTCGCCAGGTGTTGCGTTACTGATCTTCATTGCCGAAAGTGACTGCGCCTGACCGGACAATTCGGCACGCGCGACAGAGTGGAAAATGGCCGATCTGTTCAGTCCCGATCAACCGGAAAAGGCCTCGCTTGGCCGGCCGCTGGCCGACCGGCTGCGCCCGCAGAACCTTGGCGAGGTTGTCGGCCAGGAGCATCTGACCGGGCCTGACGGTGCGCTGACGCGCATGATTGCTTCCGGTACGCTCGGCTCGATGGTCTTCTGGGGGCCGCCCGGCACCGGCAAGACCACGGTAGCGCGGCTGCTCGCCGGGGAAACCAGTCTTGCCTTCGAGCAGATATCGGCCATCTTCTCCGGTGTCGCCGACCTGAAGAAGGTGTTCGAAACAGCCAGGCTGCGGCGCGCCAACGGTCGCCAGACGCTGCTGTTCGTCGACGAAATCCATCGCTTCAACCGTGCCCAGCAGGATTCCTTCCTCCCCGTCATGGAAGACGGCACCGTCGTTCTGGTCGGCGCGACAACGGAAAATCCCTCCTTCGAACTCAATGCAGCACTTCTGTCGCGCTCGCGGGTGCTGGTCTTTCACTCTCTGGACGAAGACAGCATCGCCAAGCTGTTGCAGCGTGCCGAGGAAACTGAGGCGAAGCCTTTGCCGCTTGACGAGGAGGCGAGGGCGTCCCTTGTTCGCATGGCGGATGGCGATGGTCGTGCCTCGCTTACCCTGTCGGAAGAAGTGTGGCGAGCGGCGAAACCCGGTGAGGTTTTCGACGCCGAGGGCCTCATGCGCATCGTCCAGCGCCGCGCGCCGATCTACGACAAGGGGCAGGACGGCCACTACAACCTGATCTCCGCCTTGCACAAGTCGGTGCGCGGCTCCGATCCAGATGCCGCCCTCTACTATCTCGCCCGCATGTTCGATGCCGGCGAAGATCCGCTTTATCTCGGACGCCGGCTGGTTCGCATGGCTGTCGAGGATATCGGCCTGGCCGATCCGCAGGCTCTTGTCGTCGCCAATGCGGCCAAGGATGCCTACGACTATCTGGGCTCGCCAGAGGGCGAACTGGCCTTCGCGCAGGCTTGCGTCTATCTGGCGACCGCTCCCAAATCCAACGCCGTGTACAACGCGTTCAAGGCAGCCACCCGCGCCGCCAAGGAACATGGCTCGCTTCTGCCGCCCAAGCACATCCTCAATGCGCCGACCAAGCTGATGAAGGAAGAAAGCTACGGTTCGGGCTACCGCTACGACCACGACGAACCGGAAGCCTTCTCCGGGCAGGATTATTTCCCGGAGAAAATGGGCCGCCGGACCTTTTACGATCCGCCCGAGCGTGGCTTCGAGCGGGAGGTGAGGAAACGGCTCGAATATTGGGCCAAGCTGCGCAAGGAACGCGGCATGTAGGCGCGCTGTTGCGCGTATCCGAACGATTCCGGCCTCGGCCCGATGCTGCGGCCGCAAGCCGGCTCGCAAATGCCGGCGCTTGGTGCTATTGCCCGCTTCCAGAAAAGAGCATCGGACTGAACAGTGGAAACCGGCTTTCGGGTATTTCCGATGCTCCAACCAACAGATGAATCGCCATTTGCGCATCCTTGAAGATGCCCGGCGATCAAGCGGACAGGCACATGGCAGGCGTAGAACAGCTAACGGTTGGGGCCGACGAGGCCGGCATGCGGCTCGACCGCTGGTTCAAGACCCATTTCCCGGGGCTTGGCTTCGGACATCTGCAAAAGCTGCTGCGCTCGGGCCAGGTCCGCGTCAACGGCGGCCGTGCCAAGACCGACACGCGCGTCGAGCCCGGTCAGGTCATCCGCATTCCGCCGCTCGACGTGGACAAGAAGGGCGAGGGCCAGCTTACCGGCTATTCCATCCGCAACCAGGACGATGGTGACGTTCTGGCCAGGATGCTGCTGCACGAAGACGCCAAGGTCTACGTCTTCAACAAGCCGGCCGGACTTGCCGTGCAGGGTGGTTCGGGCGTCACGCGCAACGTCGATGACATGCTGGAGGCATTGCGCAGCAAGAAGGGCGAGAAGCCGCGCCTTGTCCATCGCCTCGACCGCGATACGTCCGGCGTGCTGGTTGTCGCCCGCACCCGTCTTGCCGCGATGAAACTGTCGGAATCGTTTCGCGCCCGCGAGACGAAGAAAACCTATTGGGCCTTGGTGAAGGGCGTACCGGCCAAGCGCGAAGACAAGATTTCGACCTGGCTGATCAAGGAACCCACGCCCGACGGTGACCGCGTGCGCGTGGCCAAACATGGCGAGAAGGGCGCCGATCACGCGGTGTCCTACTATCGCGTCATCGAGCAGGCCGCGCAGTCGATGTCCTGGCTGGAGATGGAACCCTATACCGGCCGCACCCACCAACTTCGTGTCCACGCGGCCCATATCGGGTGCCCGATCATCGGTGATCCCAAATATTTCGAGGCCGATACCAACTGGGAGTTTCCCGGCGGCCTCCAGAACCGGCTGCACCTGCATGCCCGTCGCATCGTCATCCCGCATCCCGATGGCGGCAAGATCGATGTCACGGCGCCGATGCCACCGCACATGCGCCAGAGCTGGAACCTGATCGGCTTTGACCTGCAGAGCGCTGAGGACGACACGTGAGCGCTGCCGTCGATGGCATAGAACGGCGCGATGCCATCGACGTGGCCGCAACGGCCATGATGCTCGGCCTGACGCTGTCGTGGGGCCTCAACTATGTTGCCGCGAAAATTGCCTACGGCGGCTTTGACCCCGTCTTCATTTCAATCGCTCGGGCGTTGATTGGCGGCCTGCTGGTCGTTGGCTGGTGCCGCTGGCGCGGCATCGCCTTGTTTGAGCGCGATGGAACGCTCGTCGCCGGGACCGTGGCGGGGGCGCTGTTCGGCCTTGAGTTCCTGTTCCTCTACATCGGACTGGAGCAGACAACGGTCGCCCGCAACACGCTCCTCGTCAACGCCATGCCGTTCTGGATGCTGATCGGCGGCCATTTCTTTCTGGGCGAGCACTTCACCAGGCGAAAACTGGCTGGGCTGGTTCTGGCATTTCTCGGTCTCGCCACGGTGTTTTCCGATAAATTGGGCACCGGCGGGGCGCTGATGGGTGATCTTTTGAGCCTTGGTGCCGGCATTTTGTGGGCGCTTACCAATCTCGTCATCAAGCGATCGAGACTGACCAACATCGGCGCGGAGAAGGTGCTTCTTTATCAATTGGCGGGGGCAGCCGTGGTCGGCTTCATCGCTCTGCCTTTGGCCCAGCATCCGATCCGCGATGTCACCGCCGCGGCAACAGCCGCCTTGCTGTTCCAGGCGGTCTACATCGTTGCCTTCACCTACGTCCTGTGGTTTTGGTTGCTCAGGCGCTACCCGGCGTCCGGATTGTCGAGTTTCGCCTTCCTGACGCCTGTATTTGGCGTGCTTTGCGGAGCTGTCTTTCTGGGTGAGGCGTTGAGCGCTCGAATTTTCATTGCCTTGGCGCTGATCACTATCGGGTTGATCATCGTCAATCGGCCGGTGCGCAAGCAGATCATCGGTTAGGAACTGTGATGCGGGATATTTTGAAAGACCTCGAAGCCGGCAACTATCTGTCCGATCCGGATCCGGTGCGTCGTGCGCAAATCCAGATGAAGACGCCGTTGCCGAAGCGGTTCTACAAGGCCGCCTCGGTTTCGAAGGAGGCGGCTGGCTTCGCCGTGCATCTCGATGGCAAGCCGGTGCGCACGCCGGGCAAGGCGTTGCTGGCTCTGCCGACCGAACCGGCGGCACTGCTTGTCGCCTCGGAGTTCGAAGTGCAAAAGGAGGTCATCGACCCGGTATCGATGCCCGTCTTGCGGCTGGCCAACACCGCGATCGTTGGTGTGGCGGTCGATCCGCAGGCCGTGCTGGAGGATATTTTGCGCTTTGCCGCCTCCGATATGCTTTGCTATCGAGCCGATGCGCCACAGGGCCTCGTGGAGCGCCAAAACACGCACTGGGACCCGGTGCTGGATTGGGTCCAGGTTACACTGAGTGCGCGCTTCAACCTTGCTGAGGGTGTGATCCATGTCGAGCAGCCAAGGGAATCGATCGCTGTTCTTGGTGCGCATCTGGCCAGAAACGCCAATCCGTTCCGGTTGGCCGCTTTGCACGTCATGACGTCGCTAACCGGTTCGGCCCTGCTGGCCCTTGCCGCCGATGCCGGGGAACTGGATGTCGACGCCGCCTGGCTTGCCGCTCATGTGGATGAGGACTGGCAGATCGAGCAATGGGGGCAGGACGCCGAAGCCGTTGCCCGGCGCTCGCACCGCAAGCGGGATTTCGTGGCCGCAGCGGCGCTTTTGGGCGCGCTCGAACAGGAAAAGATTGGCGAATAGCCAGTTGAAATAGCTGGCGATACAAGAGGGGCGGGAAGCCACGTTCTCATCCAGGCCGGAACCGTCTCCGGTCTGGAAGCCTGCAGTCTCCGATCGCTACTCGCTGTTCCCCCGCTTCCTCATATCGCCAGATATTCGTGACGAAGCTGGGCGTTTTCGAGCACTTCCTTGGCCGTGCCGCTGAACACGACGGTGCCGGTGTCCATGATGACGGCGTGGTCTGAAAGCCTCAGCGCCGCAACCGCGTTCTGTTCCACAATGATGGTGGTGATGCCGATTTCGCGGATCTGCTGGACGATCTTTTCAATCTCCTGGACGATGACCGGCGCAAGTCCCTCGTAAGGCTCGTCGAGGAAGAGGATCTTGATGTCGCGGGCCAGGGCACGTGCCACCGCAAGCATCTGTTGCTCGCCGCCCGAAAGCGTCGTCGCCTCTTGTTTGCGCCGTTCGGCCAGGCGTGGAAAGTGCTCGTAGATGCGCTGCAATTCCCAGCCCTTCGGTTCTGCCACCTGGGCAAGGATCAGGTTTTCCTCGACAGAGAGGCCGCCGATGATGCGCCGGTCCTCCGGCACCAATTGCACGCCGGCCTGCGCCGCTTGATGCGACTTCATCTTGTGGATGGGCTTGCCTTCAAGCCAGATTTCGCCAGACGCCAGTTGTGGCGATGCCACACGCGCCAATGTGCGCAGGGTCGAGGTCTTGCCGGCGCCGTTGCGGCCCAGCAGCGACAGGATTTCGCCCTTGCGAATGTCGAAGGAAACACCCTGGACGATGTAGGATTCGCCGTAATAGGCGTGGATGTCTCTGACGCTGAAGAACGGCTCGGCTTCGTTGTCCGCCACTTTCGTCGCTCCCCCCGTGAAGTCTTTTTCGGAATGCGCGGCCATGTTCATGTTTGTGCCTCCCCGAGATAAGCTTCCTTGACCTTGGGATTTGCCCGCACATCTTCGGGCGTACCGTCCGCTATGATGCGTCCCTGCGCAAGCACGCTTATCTTGTCTGCAAGTGAAAACACGACATGCATGTCGTGTTCGATGATGACCTTGGTCATGCCGCGGCTCTTGATGCGCTTGAGAAGGTCGATAGTGCTGTTTGTGTCATGGCGCGACATGCCGGCCGTCGGTTCGTCAAGCAGCAACAGGCGCGGATTCTGCACCAGGCACATGGCCAGTTCCAGGCGGCGCTTGTCGCCGCGCGACAGGCTGCCGGCCTCGACGTTGCGTCTGTTCTGCAGGCCGACGTCTTCAAGCGCCGCCTCCGCTTTCTCGCGGATGTCCTTTTGCTTGGCGACGGGGGAGGAGGCGTTGAAACGGAAGGCCCCGTCGCGCTTGGCGAAGGCCGGGATCATGACGTTTTCAAGCAGCGACAGGTCGGCGAAAATCTCCGGCGTCTGGAAGACCCGGCTGACGCCAAGCTGGTTGATCTGGTGCGGTTGGTGGTTGTTGAGCGCCTGGCCGTCGAAAACGACTTGCCCCCGGTCCGGCTTGATGCGGCCCACGCACACATTGAGCAGCGTCGACTTGCCGGCGCCGTTAGGGCCGATGATGGCATGCACGGTGCCTTCCTCGACCTGCAGGTCGACGTCCGCCAGTGCGTGCAGACCCCCGAAGCGCTTGTGGACGTCGGCGACATGCAGGACGATGTTTTTGTCGCTCATCGGATTACTCCGCCGGTTGGGGATGGGGCGCCGCTGGCACGGCATCGCCGCCGCCGCGTCGGCGGGTGAAGATGACCCACAGGCGGCGCAGGCCTTCGATGATGCCGCCCGGCATGAAGACCACGAGCAGTACGAAAATGACGCCGAGCGTCAGGTTCCAACCTTCGCCGACGAACAGCGAGAGGAATGAAACCAGTGCGTTCTCGATCGTATCGGGCAGGAAACTAAAGACCCCATGGAGGGTATCCGGACCGAACGAGGAGAAGATGTTCTCGAAGTACTTGATGACGGCCGCGCCCACCACCGGGCCGATCAGCGTGCCGACGCCGCCCAGTATGGTCATCAGCACCACTTCGCCCGATGCGGTCCACTGCATCCGCTCGGCGCCCGCCAGCGGGTCGGTCGCGACCATCAGGCTGCCGGCGAGGCCTGCATAGACGCCCGAAATGACGAAGGCGGCGAGCAAGTAGGGGCGGGTGTCGAAGCCGGTGTAGCGCATGCGGTTCTGGTTCGACTTTATGGCGCGAAGCATCATGCCGAATGGCGAGCGGAAGATGCGCATCGAGATGTAGAAGCAGATGATCAGCGCCACGGCGCAAAGATAGAAGCCGCCCAGGCCGCCGCCGCTGGTCTCGAGGCCGAACAGGGTCGCCCTCGGCAGTCCGGCGCCCGGCTCATGGAACATTGCGTCGATCCAGCGTGGATCCCGCAACGTCAACTGCAGGCCGGTTTCGCCGTTGGTCAAAGGGGTGAGCACGGAGTAGGCCAGATTGTAGCACATCTGGGCAAATGCCAGCGTGAGGATCGAGAAATAGATGCCCGACCGCCTGAGGCTCACATAGCCGATGACGACGGCGAAGATCGCCGCGAAGAACACCGACATGAAAATCGCCGGGATGATGTTCATGGTGAACAGCTTGAACGACCAGACCGCGGCATAAGACCCGACGCCCAGGAACGCGGCATGACCGAAGGACAGGTAGCCGGTCAGGCCGAACAGGATGTTGAAGCCGATGGCGAAGATGCCGAAGATGCAGAATTTCTGCATCAGCGCTGGATAGGCGGCGCCGATCGGCTGCAGGATGATTGGCATCAGGAGCACGAAGGCGGTGAAGCCGGCGAGCATGATCCAGTCGTTGCGGGAGAGGCCTTTGAACATGGATCAGTCCTCCATCACGCCTTTGCGACCCATCAACCCGCGCGGCAGTGTCAACAGGATGACGACGGCGACAAGGTAGATGATGATCTGATCGATACCGGGAATAATCGCCTTGACCTCGTTCATCGAGGCGAAGGATTGCAGGATGCCGAGCAGGAAGCCGGCAGCCACCGCGCCGCCCAGCGAACCCATGCCGCCGACGACGACGACCACGAAGGACAGCACCAGAAACTCCATGCCCATGTGGTAGTCCGGCGGCAGGATCGGTGTGTACATGACGCCCGCCACGCCGGCGACCACCGAGGCCAGTCCGAATACGACGGTGAAGCGCCGCTCGATGTCGATGCCGAGCAGGCCGACCGTCTCGCGGTCGCGCATGCCGGCCCTGACCACCATGCCGTAAGTGGTGAACTGGAGGAACGCAAAGACCGCTCCGATCACGCCGAGCGAGAACAGGAAATAGATGATGCGCCACCATGGATAGGCGAGCGTCTGCCCCATGCCGAAGATTTCGCCGACATAGGCTGTACCGCCGAAAGCCATGGGCGCCGGCTGCGGAATGGGGTTTGCGCCGAAGAAATGCTTGATGATTTCCTGGATGACGATGGCAAGGCCGAAGGTGACCAGAATCTGGTCGGCATGTGGCCGCTTGTAGAAATGGCGGATCAGTCCGCGCTCCATGACGATGCCGATGATGAGCATCACGGGTATGGCGAGCAGGATGGAGAAGGGAACGGAATAATCGTGCAGATATGCGCCGAAGTCGCCGAGCAGGGCCTCTATGTAGGGCGTGCGGACTTCAAGCGGCGTACCCCAGGCCGTCGTCTGGCTGGGGTCGATCACAACGCTTTCGAGATTGAGCAGCTTGTTGAACGTGACGGCGCAGAATGCGCCCAACATGAACAGCGCGCCGTGGGCGAAGTTGACGACACCCAGTGTGCCGAAGACAAGGGTAAGACCAAGTGCAATCAGCGCATAAGCGCCGCCCTTGTCGAGACCGTTCAATATTTGCAGCAAAATAGCGTCCATGCCCACCAGCCTGTGAACGAGTTAGCGTGCCAGATCGAAGGACCCGGCCGCCGTGGGGCAGCCGGGTTTGTTTCGGTGTTATGCCGTCAGCACTGCTTGGCGTCGGATGGCCCGAGTTCGCCGCCGAAGATCGCCGGATCGTACGTGGTCACCTCGCGGGGAACGACCTTGACGATCTCCATCAGGTCGTACTTGTCCTTGGGGTTTTCCTTGCCCTGCACCACCAGGCACGACTTCATGCACTGGTGATCTTCAGCACGGTAGAGCGTCGACCCGTTGCCCAGGCCGTCGAACTCGAAGCCTTCCAGCGCCTTGATCACGGCAGGGGCGAAGAAAGTCCCGGCGCGTTCGCAGGCGTCGGCGTAGAGCAGCGCCTGCACGTAGCATGTATGCGCGGCCTGCGAGGGCGGTGCACCGTATTCCTGGCCAAACGACTTGGTGAAGGCCTTCGTTGCGTCGTCGTCGAGCTTCCAGTCCCAGTTGCTGGTGCCGTAGATGCCCTTGACCGCGTCGCCAGCGCCCTGCGCCATCAATTCGGAGAACAACGGCACGACGATCTCGAACTTCTTGCCGTTCACTTCCTTGTCACGCAGGCCGAACTGAACCGACTGGGTCAGCGAGTTCACCATGTCCTTGCCGTAGTGGTTCAGGATCAGCACGTCGGCGCCAGAATTGAGCACAGGCGTGATGTACTGGGAGAAGTCGGCCGAGCCGAGCGGCGTGCGCACCGCGGCGACGGTCTGCCAGCCGAGTGCTTCGGTGGCGGCCTTCATCGATTCTTCCTGCGTCCAGCCCCAGGTGTAGTCGGCCGTCAGGTGATAGGCCTTGCGGTCCTTGCCATAGGCTTCCGCGATGACGGGTCCGAGCGCCACGCCCGACTGGTAGGCGTTGAAGAAGTGGCGGAAACCGTAGCGCTTCTTGTCCTTGCCGGTGGTGTCGTTGGAGTGGGTCAGGCCGGACATGTGGATGACGCCCATGTCCTGGCAAAGGCTCTGCACGGCCACGGCTTCGGCAGACGACGACCCGCCCGAGATCATGATCGCGCCGTCGCGCTCGATCATGCGCTTGGAGTTGTCGCGGGCGGCGTCGGTCTTGGTCTGCGAATCGCCGTGGACTTGGGCGACCTTCTTGCCCAGAACGCCGTTGCCTTTCAGCGCGGCCGGCTTCATCGTCGGGATCATGCCGCCGTCGCCTTCACCGTTCAAGTGCTTGACGGCCAGCTGGAACGCCTTCAGTTCGTCGGCGCCTTCGTCGGCATAGGGGCCTGTCAGCGGTACGCTCCAGCCGAACGTGACGGTGTCGCCCTTCGGCATGTTGCACGAAATATCCTCGGCATAGGCGCCGCGGATGAAGTGCATCGGTGCGGCGAGCGCTACGCCCGACGCCGCGCCGGCCCGCAAAAGACCACGACGCGTCATGATAAACTTGGACATAAAAATCCTCCCATAAGGTTGTGCTCCGGCGACTCCCTCCCGAAGCGTCGCAGGTACCAAACGGTACCCGACGGCGCGAAATCCTCAATTGGGCTTTGGAATATGAGCCTTAAGTTATAATACTAAGGTATCGCATCAGCCGGCTATGAGCGCCTTGATGCCGTCGGCGACGAATTGCACGGCAAGGGCTGCCAGGATGACGCCGAGCAGGCGCGTCAGGATGGAGCGTCCGGTATGGCCGAGAATGCGGTCGATGCGTTCCGACAGGACGAACACGAGATAGGTGATTGCCAGGCACATGAAAATGATGCCGACCAATGCCGCTTGTGCCGCAAAACCCTGGAACGAGCCTGAAAGCAGAACCGTGGCCGAGATCGCGCCGGGTCCGGCGATCAGCGGGATCGCCAGCGGGAAGGCGGCGATATTGTGGATGTGGTCGCGGGTGATGGCGACGTCGCCGATCTTTTCCTTGCGGTCCTGCCGGCGCTCGAACACCATTTCGAAGGCGATGAAGAACAGCAGAAAGCCGCCGGCAACGCGGAATGCCGGCAGCGTGATGCCGAACACGGCAAGAATCGAGGCGCCCGCGATGGCGAAAAGCGCCATCACGGCAAAGCCGATGGTCGAGGCGCGTATGGAAACTTGCTGGCGCTGCTGACGGTTCATGCCGCGCGTGACTGCAAGGAACAGAGGCGCCAGGCCCGGCGGGTCGATAGTCACGAGGATGGTGACGAAAGCATTGAAAAGGCTATCGAAACTCGGCATCATCTGCTCCCCCTGTTTAGTAAATTAGCGCGGTCGACGGCCGGACGCCAGCCGTCGATGCACAATGGTGCGGCCATCCGCGCGGGCCGTTTCGCCTGCTGCGTCGAATATTTCATCAGTATTTAGGACAATAAGGCATATCCATTTGAAATATTGGAGGAAATCAGCGTTGGAAAATATCGTTGACTGTTGGAGAATCTGCAACCGTTCCTATATAAGAATAGAGTGATTCCCAAGACTGCGTGATCCAATTTGACCGACCAGAACACACCGCGCGACGCCGACGGCGGCCCTTCCGGCATCGAACCGATTTCCATCATAGAGGAGATGCAGCGCTCCTATCTCGATTACGCCATGAGTGTGATCGTGAGCCGGGCGTTGCCCGACGTGCGCGACGGCCTGAAGCCGGTGCACCGGCGTATCCTCTATGCGGCGCATGAAAGCGGCTACCACTGGAACCGCAAATACGTGAAGTCGGCTCGTCCGGTGGCCGACGTCATGGGTAAGTACCATCCCCACGGCGATGCCTCGATCTATGACGCCTTGGTGCGCATGGCGCAGGACTGGTCGTTGCGCGTTCCGCTCATCGACGGGCAGGGCAATTTCGGGTCGATCGATGGCGATCCGCCGGCGGCCATGCGCTACACAGAAGCACGCCTCACCAAGGTCGCACACGAGCTTCTGGAAGACATCGACAAGGACACTGTCGATTTTCAGGACACCTATGACGCGTCTTCGCACGAGCCGCGTGTCCTGCCGGCCCGTTTCCCGAACCTTCTGGTCAACGGCTCGGGCGGTATCGCGGTGGGCATGGCCACCAACATCCCGCCGCACAACCTGATTGAAGTCTGCAATGGCGCCGTTGCCCTCATCGACAATCCGGCCATCGACCTGCCGGACTTGATGGAGATCATTCCAGGCCCGGATTTTCCGACGGGCGGCATCGTGCTCGGTCGTTCAGGCATCTACAATGCCTATTCGACAGGCCGCGGATCCATCATCATGCGCGGCAAGGTGCATGTCGAGGACATGCGCGGCGACCGCGAAGCCATCGTCATCACCGAAGTTCCCTTTCAGGTGAACAAGTCGTCGATGATCGAGAAGATGGCCGAACTGGTGCGCGACAAGCGCATCGAAGGCATCTCCGACATCCGCGACGAGAGCGACCGTCAGGGTTACCGCGTCGTCATCGAACTGAAGCGCGACGCCAACGCCGAGGTCATCCTCAACCAACTCTATCGTTACACGCCGCTGCAAACCTCGTTCGGCGCCAACGTCGTTGCCCTGAACGGCGGCAAGCCGGAAGTGATGACGCTGATCGACATGCTGAAGGCCTTCGTGTCTTTCCGCGAGGAAGTGATCAGCCGGCGCACGAAGTTCCTGCTGCGCAAGGCGCGCGACCGCGCCCACGTTCTCGTCGGCCTTGCCATCGCGGTTGCCAATATCGATGAAGTCATCAAGCTGATCCGCACCGCGCCCGATCCGCAAACGGCGCGCGAGCAGTTGATGGAACGGCGCTGGCCGGCGGCCGATGTCGAGGTGTTGATCCGGCTGATCGACGATCCTCGCCATCGCATCAATGACGACGGCACCTACAATCTTTCCGAGGAGCAGGCGCGCGCCATCCTTGAACTGCGCCTGCAGCGCCTGACCGCCCTTGGCCGCGACGAGATCGCCGACGAATTGAACACCATCGGCGACGAGATCAAGGACTATCTCGACATCCTTTCCTCGCGCGCCCGCATCCAGCAGATCGTCAAGGACGAGCTTGTGGCCGTGCGCGATGAATTCGGCACGCCGCGCCGCACCGAGCTTGCCGATGGCGGCGCCGACATGGACGACGAAGACCTCATCCAGCGCGAAGACATGGTCGTTACCGTCAGCCATTCCGGCTACATCAAGCGCGTGCCGCTGTCGCTCTACCGGGCGCAGCGTCGTGGCGGCAAGGGCCGCTCCGGCATGTCGACCAAGGACGAGGATTTCGTCACGCGGCTGTTCGTGGCCAACACCCACACGCCGGTGCTGTTCTTCTCCTCGCGCGGCATCGTCTACAAGGAAAAAGTCTGGCGCCTGCCGATCGGAAGCCCGCAATCGCGCGGCAAGGCGCTGATCAACATGCTGCCGCTGGAACAGGGCGAGCGCATCACCACCATCATGCCGCTGCCCGAGGACGAGACACGCTGGGGCGATCTGGACGTCATGTTCGCCACGACGCGCGGCACAGTCCGGCGCAACAAGCTGTCGGACTTCGTCCAGGTCAACCGCAATGGCAAGATCGCCATGAAGTTGGAGGAAGAAGGCGACGAGATTCTCGGCGTCGAGACCTGCACCGACAATGACGACGTGCTCCTGACGGCCAATTCCGGTCAGTGCATACGCTTCCGTGTCGCCGACGTGCGAGTATTCCAAAGCCGCAATTCGGTAGGCGTGCGCGGCATTTCCATGGCCGATACCGACCGCGCCATTTCCATGACCATCATCGAGCATGTCGATGCCGACCCGTCGGAACGTGCTGCCTATCTCAAGCGCTCCGCCGTCGAGCGCCGCGCGTTGTTGGGCAATGGCGACGAAGAGGAGATCGCGCTCACCAACGAAGAGGTTGGCGAGGAGGCACAGCTTTCCGACGAACGCTACGAATTCCTGAAAGACCACGAGCAGTTCGTTTTGACGGTGACCGAACTCGGCTACGGCAAGCGCTCGTCGTCCTATGATTTCCGGCTCACCGGGCGCGGTGGCAAGGGTATCCGCGCCACCGATGTCTCCAAGGTCGATGAAATCGGCCGCCTCGTAGCCACATTCCCGGTCGGCAATGACGACCAGATCATGCTGGTGTCGGACGGTGGCACGGTCATCCGCGTTCCTGTGGCGGGCATTCGTTTCGCCAGCCGCGCCACCAAGGGCGTAACCATCTTCAACACGGCAGACGGCGAAAAAGTGGTTTCGGTCGAACGGATTTCGGAGCCGAACACGGACGACGAAGAGGCCAACGGCGATCTGGAAGCGGTTCCGTCAGACAAGGAAACAAGCCTCGACTGATGCGTCGGCCCGGTTAGCACCGGGCTGGTGGCGCTAGAAATCGCGGTGCCGGCGGGTTCGTAAGCCGAAGCTGTCAACGCGTTTTGTGCTCTTGGTGCGGGCGCGTTCAGCTTCCTGATGCAGGCCGAAAACGGTTGCGATCAGCATGGCTACGGTCATGGCAGTGGCGAGCATGTAGATCATCATCAGCGTATCTCCTGACCATTGGAACGCGTGGGGCGCGCTTTGGTTTCAGCCATCCTCGCTCACACTGTGGTGAATTCGGCTTGAATGGGTGCTGAGCAGGGCATTCATCTGCCGTTCATCGAGGCTTGGAGCATCGGACCGAAAAGTGTACTCGGTTTTCGGACTATTCCGATGCTCATTCAAAGTGTTAGAGCGTCCTTTGTGCGTCTGAAAGGACGCACGGCGCTCTAAAGCGTTGCAAGACGCGCGAACGGGTTTGCCTTTGGGCGGGCGTATCTTTAGAAGCACTTGCCATGATTGAACGCATTGCCATCTATGCCGGCTCCTTCGACCCGCTGACCAACGGCCATCTGGACGTTCTCAAGGCCTCCTTGGCCGTTGCGGACAGGATTTATGCGGCAATTGGCATCCACCCCGGCAAGAAGCCGCTGTTCTCGTTCGAGGAGCGGGTGGTGCTGATTGAAAAAGTGGCCAGGGACGAGTTGGGCAGCGATGGCGCCCGCATCAAGGTGGTGGCATTTGACGGTCTGGTCATAGACGCGGCCAGGCGCGAAGGAGCCTCCATCATGATCCGCGGCCTGCGCGACGGCACTGATCTTGATTATGAGATGCAGATGGCAGGCATGAACGAGACCATGGCGCCCGAACTGCAGACCGTTTTTTTGCCTGCCAGCCCCTCGGTGCGAACCATTACCGCCACACTCGTGCGCCAGATCGCTTCAATGGGCGGAGACATCCGCCCCTTCGTTCCGGCGGCGGTCGTTGGCCCGCTCGTTGCCAAATTCGCGAAATAGCCCTTCGGAGACCCATCCATGTATCGCAGGAAATTCCTGGCGCTGGCTGCCCTGTTCACTGGCCTTGCAGCCTTCTCGGTTCCGGCTTCCGCCGCCGATCCCGAAAACACCATGATCATTACGCTGAAGGATGGCGACGTCACCATCGCGCTCAGGCCCGATCTTGCGCCGAAGCATGTCGAGCAGATCAGGAAGCTGGTGCGCGAAGGCGAATATGACAACGTCGCCTTCCACCGCGTCATCAATGGCTTCATGGCCCAGACCGGCGACGTCCAGTATGGCGACATGAAGGAAGGCTACAATGCCGGTGCAGCCGGCACCGGCGGTTCGGCGCTTCCCGACCTGCCGGCGGAATTCTCTGCCGAACCCTTTGTGCGCGGCGTCGTCGGCATGGCGCGCGCCCAGGATCCGAACTCTGCCAATTCGCAATTCTTCATCATGTTCGCGCCGGCCGACTCGCTCAATGGCCAGTACACCGTCGTCGGCCAGGTGGAGAGCGGCATGGAACTCGTCGACAACATCAAGAAGGGCGATGATGCGCAGAACGGGTCGGTCGCCGACCCCGACCGCATGATCAAGGTGCGCATCGCCTCCGACAACAAGTAACTGGATTCATAAGGATTATTGCAAATGGCTGACATCAAGGACCGCGAAAATGCGCTCATCATGGAAACGACCCAGGGCAAGGTCGTCATCGAACTGTTCCCCGACCTGGCGCCCGGCCATGTCGGCCGCATCAAGGAACTGGCCCGCGAAGGCGCTTATGACGGCGTCGTCTTTCACCGCGTCATCGATGGCTTCATGGCCCAGACCGGCGACGTCAAGTTCGGCAAGTCCGGCGGCAAGGATTTCAATCCCGGCCGCGCCGGCATGGGCGGCTCCGACAAGCCGGACCTGAAGGCTGAGTTCTCCAACGTCAACCACGGCCGCGGCACCTGCTCGATGGCGCGTTCCCAGAACCCGAACTCGGCCAACTCGCAGTTCTTCATCTGCTTCGACGATGCCGGGTTCCTGAACCGCCAGTACACGGTATGGGGCCAGGTCATCGAAGGTATGGACAATGTCGACAAGATCAAGCGCGGCGAACCGGTACCGGATCCCGACAAGATCGTGTCGATGAAGGTCGCTGCCGACGTCGCGGCCTGACATCTGAATGATCTGGAGCCTGCTTTGGGGGGCATTCGGCGTGGTGGCAGGGTCTTTCCTTGCCATCCAGGCGCCGATCAACGCCGCGCTCAGCAAAGGTCTCGGCATGCCGGTCGCGGCGGCTGCCTCCTCGTTCTTGGCGGGAGCGGTGGCGTTGGCCTTCGTTTCGGCTGTCTTTTCGCAGGCGCAAGGCATTTCGATCGGCTGGCGCGTGCCGCCGCTGTGGATGTTCTTCGTCGGCGGCTGTCTCGGGGCGGCGTTCGTTACCGCCGTCATCATCCTTACGCCGCGGCTTGGCGCGGCAGCTACGATGGGTTTCGTGGTTGCGGGCCAATTGCTCGCCGGTATAGTCGTTGACCGCCTTGGCTTTCTCGGTCTCGCCGTGCGTGAGATTTCGGTCGGACGCATGGCAGGGGCCATGCTGCTGCTTGCCGGAGCGGTTCTGATCCGGATTTACTGAAAATGCGCGTTGACCTGTTCGATTTCGAATTGCCCGAGGAACGCGTTGCCCTCAGGCCGGCAGAACCGCGCGATCATGCCCGCCTCCTCGAAGTCAAGCCGGGCGAGGGCATGCGCGACCTTTCGGTTCAGGATTTGCCGAACCTGCTGAACTCCGGCGATGTGCTCGTGTTCAACGACACCAAGGTCATTCCGGCGCAACTGAAGGGCATGCGCCGGCGCGACGACGCCGTGGCCCAAGTGGAAGCGACGCTGCATATGCGCACTTCGCCCGACCGGTGGCTTGCCTTCATGCGCCCGGGCAAGCGTGTGGCCGCCGGCGACCGCATCCATTTCGGCCATGACGGCAACTCTTGCTTTCTTGGCCAACTCGATGCCACCGTGCTCGAAAAGCGCGAGGGCGGCGAAGTGCTGCTCGGATTCGATGTTTCAGGCCCGTTCCTCGACGAGGCGCTGCATGCGGTCGGGCATATCCCTTTGCCGCCCTATATCGCTTCGAAACGCGATGACGACGAGCGCGACATTCGTGACTACCAGACCATCTATGCGCGCGAGGAAGGTGCGGTTGCGGCGCCCACGGCGGGCTTGCATTTCACGCCCGAGCTTTTCGCGGCCCTGGACGCAAAGGGCATCGAGCGCCGCTTCGTCACCCTTCATGTCGGTGCCGGCACCTTCCTGCCGGTGAAGGCTGACGATACGTCGGATCACAAGATGCACGCAGAAATCGGCCTTGTTTCGGAAGCGACCGCTTCGGCGCTGAACGCCGCCAGGGCCCGTGGAGGCCGTATCGTCGCGGTCGGCACCACTTCGCTACGGCTCCTTGAAAGTGCCGCCAGCGAAGATGGCACGCTCAAGGCTTGGTCAGGCCCGACCGACATCTTCATCACCCCCGGCTATCGCTTCCGGGCGGTCGACGTTCTGATGACCAATTTCCACTTGCCGCGCTCGACCCTGTTCATGCTTGTCTCGGCATTTTCGGGGCTGGAAACGATGCGCGCCGCCTATGACCATGCCATAGAAACCGGCTACCGCTTTTATTCCTATGGCGACGCCAGTCTCCTGTTTAGGGAGCGCACATGACCGCCGAATTCTCCTTCAAGCTTCTCGCCACCGACGGCAAGGCGCGGCGCGGCGAAGTGTCGATGCCGCGCGGCGTCGTCCGCACCCCGGCCTTCATGCCGGTCGGCACTGGCGGCACCGTCAAGGCCATGTATATGGATCAGGTGCGCGGCGTCGGCGCCGACATTATCCTCGGCAACACCTACCATCTGATGCTGCGCCCGGGAGCGGAGCGCGTGGCGCGACAGGGTGGGCTGCACGAGTTTGCCCGCTGGCCGCACCCGATCCTCACCGACAGCGGCGGCTTCCAGGTCATGTCGCTTTCGAAGCTGCGCAAGCTCACCGAAAAAGGCGTGACCTTCCGGTCGCACATCGACGGCGCGCCCTACGAGATGACCCCGGAGCGCTCCATCGAAATCCAGGGCCTGCTCGATTCCGATATCCAGATGCAGCTCGACGAATGCACGGCGCTGCCGGCGACGTCCAAGGAAATCGAGCGCGCGATGGAGCTTTCGCTGCGCTGGGCCGAACGCTGCAAGACAGCCTTCGGCGATCAGCCGGGCAAGGCGATGTTCGGCATCGTGCAAGGCGGCGACAGTGCGCCTTTGCGAGTCAAGTCGGCCGAAGCGCTCAAGGCGATGAACCTGAAAGGCTATGCCGTTGGCGGTCTTGCCGTTGGCGAGCCTCAAGCCGTGATGCTGGAGATGCTGGACATCACCTGTCCGGTCCTGCCGTCCGAAAAGCCGCGTTACCTGATGGGCGTCGGCACGCCGGACGATATTCTGAAGTCGGTGTCGCGCGGCATAGACATGTTCGACTGCGTCATGCCGACCAGGGCAGGGCGGCACGGTCTCGCTTATACGCGGCGCGGCAAGGTCAACCTGCGCAACGCTCGCCACGCCGACGACCATCGCCCGCTGGATGAAGAAAGCGATTGCCCCGCCGCCCGCGACTACTCTCGCGCCTACCTGCATCATCTGGTGCGTTCGCAGGAATCGCTGGGCGCCATGCTGCTCACCTGGAACAATCTCGCCTACTACCAGCGGCTCATGCAGGATATCCGCGCGGCGATCGGGGCGCAGGCCTTCGAGGCCCGCGCCGCCGAAATTTCCGAAGGCTGGGCGCGGGGCGACATCCCGACGCTTTGAGTTTTGCGGTCAAGTACTCAGAGAATTTGATGCCCTCAAGCTACAGCCGGTAATGCGGTACGTGCCGTCCGGCTGCAATTCGAGCGTATAGACCGCTTCGTAATCCTTGCCGTCCGGTCCGGTGACGAGCACCTGCTGGATGATCGAGGTCGGGCTTATTTCCTGCACCTTGCCGAATGCGTAGCCCTTCGGCCGCCGCACCGGAGCATATCCCTTGCTCACCATATCCATGAAGATATCGGCAGTCGGGAACATCCGCTTTATGTTGGGGGCGGCGAAGCTGTAGGCGAGTGCGCCGTCATTGGAGACGAAAGCCTTGAGTTGGCCGTCGATGACGTCCTGCACGGCTTTGATCTCTGTTTCTCCGGAAAAGCATGGCGAGGAGAAGGTCAGACCTGCCGCTGTCAGCGCGATAAGAATGCGGTGCATATCTGGCCCTCCGCAGCATCTTGGATCGTATCATCATACAATACGAACGAAGGCTGCGGCAGGTTTCACGGCAGCACGAAAAGTTGTTGAGCTTGAAAGGCGCCGGACAGTCTGCGACAAGGACCCAAACCAACCTGCGGTTTCGGACGGAACGAACGATGAAGACGTTTTTTGTGCAGATCAAGTGCGACCTCGGTAAGGCCTATGAGGTCGCCAGCGAACTGGCCGATGCGGAAATCGCCTCTGAAATCTACTCCACGGCAGGGCAGTTCGACCTGCTTGCTAAGTTCTATGTCGGCGATGAGGAAGACGTCGGCCACTTCGTCAACCAGAAGGTGCAGGTCATATCGGGCATCAAGGATACCTTCACCACCGTCACGTTCCGGGCGTTCTGACCCTCTACCCACCTCCGGTTTCGGCGGCGGATCCGCCTGAAAATCTGTTTTGCCGCCTCAAATCCGGGCAATCGAGAGGCTCGGATCGCTTCTGACGCACCAATCCTGCGATTACGCTTGCTTTTCTCCCCTGACGCCATTTCAAATAGCGTTACAGGGGAGGACGCGATTGGCGGCATTCGATGAAATGCTCCCGGAAGTATCCGGGCTCAGGAAGCCATATACGGCTTACGATCGTTGGCTCAAGGAACAGGATCCGGCCAGACTTGCCCAGAAGATGCAGGATGCCGAGCGGGTCTTTCGCAAGACCGGTATCACCTTCGCCGTCTATGGCGAGCAGGAAGCTTCTGAACGGCTGATCCCGTTCGACATTGTGCCGCGCATCATCTCCGGCCAGGAATGGCGGCGCCTCACGCAGGGCATCGAACAGCGCGTGCAGGCGCTGAATGCCTTTCTGGACGACATCTACCATCGTCAGGAAATCCTGCGTGCCGGACGGGTGCCGAAAGACCTCATTGCCCGCAACGAGGCTTTCCTTCCTGAAATGATCGGCGTGCGCCCGCCCGCCGGCGTCTACACCCACATCATCGGCATAGACATCGTGCGCACCAGCGAGAACGAGTTCTATGTGCTGGAGGACAATGCCCGCACGCCATCCGGTGTTTCCTACATGCTGGAAAACCGCGAGACGATGATGCAGCTCTTTCCGGAGTTGTTCCAGCAGATCAAGGTCCGCCCGGTCGAGAACTACGCGCAATTGCTGCGCCAGTCGCTTGCGGCAGTCAAGCCCGAGGGCGCCAAGGATGCGCCCACCATCGCGGTGCTGACACCGGGAAGCTACAACTCGGCCTATTTCGAACATGCCTTCCTGGCCGACCAGATGGGCGTGCAACTGGTCGAGGGCCAGGACTTGCGCGTTGTCGACGGTCACGTCGCCATGCGCACCACCGAAGGTTACAAGCAGATCGACGTGCTTTACCGCCGCGTCGATGATGCGTTCCTCGACCCGCTGACGTTCAATCCCGATTCCACGCTCGGCGTCGCCGGCATCATGGATGTCTATCGCGCCGGAAACATCACCATTGCCAATGCACCCGGAACCGGTATTGCCGACGACAAGGCGATCTACTCCTACATGCCTGAAATCGTTGAGTTCTACACCGGACGCAAGGCCATCCTCGGTAACGTGCCCACTTGGCGCTGCTCGGAGCCGGACAGCCTGAAATATGTGCTCGAGCACATCCATGAACTGGTCATCAAGGAAGTTCACGGCTCCGGCGGTTACGGCATGCTGGTCGGCCCCGCTGCCTCCAAGAAGGAATGCGAGACGTTCGCCGCCAAGCTGTCGTCCAAGCCGTCGAACTACATTGCCCAGCCGACGCTGGCGCTCTCCACGGTTCCGATCATGACGGAAAAAGGGCTTGCCCCCCGCCACGTCGACCTGCGCCCCTATGTGCTTGTGTCCGATCGCATCCAGCTTGTTCCCGGTGGCCTTACCCGGGTTGCGCTCAAGGAAGGCTCATTGGTCGTCAATTCCTCGCAAGGCGGTGGCACCAAGGATACGTGGGTGCTCGATGACTGAGCCGGGCGGGAGGACCATCTGATGCTTCTCGGGCGCACTGCCAATGGCCTTTACTGGATGAACCGCTACATCGAGCGGGCTGAAAACATGGCGCGTCTCGTCGATGCCGGCTTGCGCATGGCGCTGACGCGTACGCAGGATGCCTCGGAGGAGTGGACCTCCGTCATCATCAGTTCCGGCTCGGATGTGGCTTTCGCCAACAAATACAGCGACTACACGGCGGCCAACGTCACCGATTTCCTGTTGCGCGACACGTCCAATCCATCATCGGTCATGTCGTCGATCGAAACCGCCCGCACCAATGCCCGCATGGTCCGCACCGCGTTGACCCGCGAGACCTGGGAAAGCATCAACGAGGCCTGGATGTCGTTGAAGCGCATGCTAGCCAAGCCCATCGACGAGCGCGAACTGCCTGCGGTGCTCGACGCGATCAAGCGCGAAACGGCGCTGATCCGTGGCGCTTTCTATGGCACCATGCTGAGGAACGAGATCTTCGATTTTTCCCAGCTTGGCACCTATGTCGAACGCGCCGACAACACCGCGCGTATCCTCGACGTCAAATACTACGTGCTCCTGCCGTCGATTTCCTGGGTTGGCTCGACGCTGGACAACTACCAGTGGGAATCGATCCTGCGCTCGGTGTCGGCCCACCGCTCCTATCGCTGGAACTATGACGCGACCTACAAGCCGTCCAACATTGCCGACTATCTGATCCTCAACGGCCGCATGCCGCGTTCGCTGGCTTTCTGCTACCGTTTCATTGCCGAGCATCTCAATCTCCTTTCCGAGGACTACGGCGAGCGGCACGCCTGCCATGACACGGCACTGACAACGCGCTCCTTGCTCAAGGTGGGCTCCATCAAGGACATTTTCGACGCCGGCTTGCACGAATTCCTGAGCGATTTCATCCGCGACAACACCCGGCTCGGAAACGAAATCGCCCAGCACTACCGGTTTCATTGAGGTCTCTGGATGCGGCTGAAGATCACTCACCGGACCGAATATAGCTACGATGTGCCGGTGCACTATGCCCTCCAGCGCCTGCGGCTGATGCCGTCCAGCGGGCCGACGCAGAAGGTGCTTTCATGGGACTTGACCATCGAAGGCGCACGCGAGGAGGTCCGCTTCAAGGATCACTTCGAAAACGACACGCGCCTGATCAGCGTCGAGGGCGATCCGCACCGCATTGTCGTCGAGGTCGCCGGCGAAGTCGAAACGCGCGACACCGCCGGTGTCTACGGCATGCAGTACGGGTTCGCGCCATTGTGGCTGTTTTGCCAGGAAACGCACCTGACCAAAGCCGGTAGCGGGATCACCGACCTGGTCGCTTCCGCCGGTGACGGCAGCGATATCGAAAAGCTGCATCGGCTGATGATGAGCGTCGGTGCGTGCGTGAGCTACACTATCGGCAGCACCACCACGCAAACGGCCGCCGAAGACGCCTTGGCGCTCGGCATGGGCGTGTGCCAGGATCACACCCATATACTCATAGCCGCCGCGCGCGCCATGGGTTTGCCGGCCCGCTACATCAGCGGCTACTTGATGATGGACACCGCCATCCAGCAGACCGCCAGCCACGCCTGGGCGGAAGTTCATGTCCCGAAGCTCGGCTGGGTAGGATTCGACGCTTCGAATGGCATTTCCCCGGATGAGCGTTATGTGCGCATAGCCGTTGGCCGCGACTACCGGGATGCCATGCCTGCGTCGGGAATCCGCTTGGGACAGGCCGAAGAACGGCTTGCGGTTCAGATCACGGTAGAGCAGTAATTCCGCGCCAATGCATGTCGCCCGAAAGTGGGAACCGGTTTGGGGATAACGACATGCATGAAAACAAATACTTGGAGCGCGTCAGCGAATCTGAAAGATCGCGGCGCGCGCCAAGATCATGTCGGAAGAGTATCCATGACCTATTGCGTAGGGTTGCAGATCGACCGCGGGCTCGTGTTCATGTCGGACACGCGCACCAATGCCGGCATGGATTCCATCTCCACCTATCGCAAGATGCATGTCTGGGAACTGCCGGGCGACCGCGTCATCGTGCTGATGACCGCCGGAAATCTCGCGACAACGCAAGCCGTTGTCAGCCTGCTCGACGAACGCACCAAAGCCGTTGCCGATCGTCGCGCCACCTTGCTCGAAACGCCGTCGATGTATCAGACCGCGCGTCTGGTGGGCGATACAGTCAAGGAAGTCATTGCCAGTTCGGCGCCGGAAGGCGAACGGGCGGATGCCTATTTCAACGCTTCTTTCGTTCTCGGCGGTCAGATTCGCGGTTCGCAGCCGCGCCTGTTCATGATCTATCCGGAAGGCAATTTCATCGAGGCGACCGACGATACGCCGTTCTTCCAGATCGGCGAGACCAAGTATGGCAAGCCCATCATCATCCGGGCCTATGACCGGGCCATGACCTTCGCGGAAAGCGTCAAACTGATGCTGGTTTCGTTTGATTCGACGTTGAAATCGAACCTGTCCGTCGGGTTGCCGCTCGATCTGATGTTTTATGAGAAAGACAGCTTCAAGGTCGGTTTGAGGAAAAGGATCGGCCAAGACGATCCCTATTACCGCACGATCTCGGAAGGCTGGTCGGACGCCCTGAAGGCAGCCTTCCAGCAATTGCCGGACTATCCTGAGTAATTTATCCGACCGGAGAGAGCCAAATGGACGGCAACGAGTTCCGCGACTGGTCGATCCGGGCCGCCGAGTGGGGTGCCGACTATCGCCAAACCTTGCGCGACCGGCCGGTGAGGCCGAGTACCGAACCGGGTGACGTCTTCCGCGCCATTGAGGCCTCCCCACCGGAAGCCGGCGAGCCGATGGAGAAGATATTCGCGGATTTCGAGGCGACGATCGTGCCGGGCATGACCCATTGGCAGCATCCGCGCTTCTTCGCCTATTTCCCGGCCAATGCCGCTCCCGTCTCGGTCGTGGCCGAATACCTTGTCTCGGCCATGGCTGCCCAGTGCATGCTGTGGCAGACCTCGCCGGCGGCGACGGAACTTGAAATGCGCATCATCGACTGGATGCGCCAGGCGCTCGGCCTTCCACAAGGCTTTTCCGGTGTCATTCAGGATTCGGCTTCCTCGGCCACATTGGCCGCCGTTCTCACCATGCGCGAACGCGCGCTCGCCTGGCAGGGCAACAAGAAGGGGCTCGCCGGCCAGCAGGCCGTGCGCATCTATTCGTCGGATCAGGTCCACACGTCGATTGATCGCGCCATCTGGGTGTCCGGCATAGGCGAGGAGAATCTGGTCCGCATCCCGGTCAAGGGTCCGTTGCGGGCGATGGACGTGATTGCCCTTGAAGCGGCAATCGCCGCCGACCGCGCCAATGGCTTCCTTCCGGCCGGGATCATCGCTTGCGTTGGCGGCACCAGCGTCGGCGCAACAGACGATATAGCGGCTGTTGCAGATATTGCGCGCCGTCACGGCCTCTACCTCCATGTCGATGCCGCTTGGGCCGGCTCGGCCATGATCTGTCCGGAGTACCGGCACTTCTGGGCCGGTGTGGAGGGCGCGGATTCCATCGTCTTCAATCCGCACAAATGGCTGGGCGCCCAGTTCGACTGTTCGATCCAGTTCATCGGCGATCCTGACAGCCACGTGCGAACGTTGGCCATCAAGCCGGAATACCTCAAGACCCATGGCCATGACGGCATCGTCAATTATTCCGAATGGTCGGTGCCGCTCGGACGCCGTTTCCGGGCGCTTAAACTATGGTTCCTGTTGCGCGCGCATGGGCTCGAAGCCTTGCGCATGATGATACGAAATCACGTCTCATGGAGCGAAAGGTTGGCCGGCCAATTGGCTGCCGAGCCGGATTTCGAGATCGTCACCGCGCCGATGCTGTCCCTGTTTTCGTTTCGCCATCGCACTCCCGCCGGCATTGACGGCGACGGGCACAATCTGCGCCTGCTCAACGCCATCAACGACGATGGCCGTATTTACCTGACGCAAACGAAGGTGGACGGGCGTTTTGCCATCCGTTTCCAGGCCGGCCAATTCGAAACCACCGCCCAGGATATCGAAACGGCCTTTACCGTCATCACCGAACTCGCCCGCGGTCTGTCCTGAAGTCCGCCCGCATTTTCGATAGGCTCACGACCAATCCGCAAGTTCTTTTGCACGCCTCATGCCTGTTCATCGTTTTCGTTTTACGCTATGGGTCGAAAAAACGAAAACAGGTTGAGCCATGTACCTCCCACCTCGCCATGTCGAAATCATCCAGATGGCCAAGGACAAGGGCAGGGTACTGGTCGATGATCTGGCCGCGCATTTCTCGGTCACCCCCCAGACCATCCGCAAGGACCTCAACGATCTGTGCGATCAGCGCCTGCTGAGCCGTGTCCATGGTGGGGCGCTGTTCCCCTCAGGCATCGAAAACATGGAGTATGAGGCCCGGCGCAAGATCGCTGCGGACGAGAAGGAAGCCATCGGCAAGGCCGCCGCGCGCCTGATCCCGGACAGTGCCTCGCTGTTCATCAATATCGGCACCACGACAGAGGCGGTCAGCAACGCGCTGCTCGATCATTCCGGCCTCATGGTCATCACCAACAACATCAATGTTGCCAACAGGATGCGCGTTTATCCTTCCATAGAGGTGGTCATTGCCGGCGGTGTCGTCCGCGGCTCGGATGGCGGCGTCGTAGGCGAGGCGGCAGTCGATTTCATCAAGCAGTTCAAGGTCGACTACGCGGTGATCGGCGCCTCCGCCATCGATCACGATGGCGCGCTTCTCGACTTCGATTTCCGCGAAGTCAAAGTGGCGCAGGCCATCATTGCCAATGCCAGGCATGTGATTTTGGTGTCCGATCGCACCAAGTTCGAGCGGACAGCGCCGGTGCGCATCGGCCATCTCTCCCAGGTCAATACCTTCATCACCGACCGTTGCGAGATCGCTTCGGTACGCCGCATCTGCGAGGAATCCGAGGTTCAACTGATCGAAACGACCGCCCGCGCCTGAGGATGGTCGGACGGTGAAAACTACCCCGAGAGGTCGTTTGACATTCGTTATCATTTCGAAATAATCTCGAATTGATTTCGAAATTGGAAAAATAGCCGCGCAACGAAATCTCGGAGAACTTCGTGGGCGAAACCCCGATCCATGACATTCTGGTCGTCGGCGGCGGCATCAATGGCTGTGGCATTGCCCGCGACGCTGCCGGCCGCGGCTTTTCCGTGCTTCTTGCCGAGATGAACGACCTCGCCAGCGGCACGTCCTCGGGGTCGACCAAACTCATTCACGGCGGCCTGCGCTATCTGGAATTCTACGAATTCCGGCTGGTGCGTGAGGCGCTGATGGAGCGCGAGGTGTTGTGGCGCAATGCGCCCCACATCATCTGGCCGATGCGTTTCGTGCTGCCCTATGCCGAGGGCTTGCGGCCGGCATGGCTGCTCAGGCTCGGCCTGTTTCTCTACGATCATCTTGGCGGCCGCAAGTTGCTGCCGGCGACGAAGACGCTGGATATGCGTGGCGACCCGGCAGGAAAGCCGCTGAAGCCGTTGTTTTCGAAGGCATTCGAATATTCGGACGGTTGGGTCAACGATGCCCGGCTGGTCGTCTTGAATGCCCGCGACGCCGCCGATCGGGGTGCCGATATCCGCACGCGCACCAAGGTTGTCTCAGCACATCGCGAAAACGAACTCTGGGCGGTTACGCTGGAGGATGGGCGCACCGGAGCCCGCGAAGAGGTCAAGGCCCGTTTGCTGGTCAACGCGGCAGGGCCTTGGGTCGACCATGTCCTGTCGGAAGCGTTAGGCCGGAACGATGTCCACAATGTCCGCCTCGTCCAAGGCAGCCATATTGTCGTGCCGAAGAAATTCGACGATCCGCGCGCTTACTTCTTCCAGAACAAGGATGGGCGCATCATCTTCGCCATTCCCTATGAAGAGGATTTTACCCTGATCGGCACCACAGATCAGGACTATCCGGGCGATCCGCACGATGTGAAGATCAGCGACGCCGAGATTGACTATCTGTGTTCGGCGGCAAGCGAGTATTTTGCCGAGCCGGTCACGCGCGCCGATATCGCGTGGACCTATTCGGCGGTGCGCCCACTTTATGACGATGGTGCCTCCAAGGCGCAGGAGGCGACCCGCGACTACGTGTTGAAAGCCGAGGAAGGCGAGGCGGGAGCGCCGCTCCTCAATGCGTTCGGTGGCAAGATCACCACCTACCGCCGGCTTTCCGAAGCGATGCTGGAAAAGATCGAGGGTTTTCTTGGCAAGCGCGGCAAGCCCTGGACGGCGAATGCGCCGCTGCCCGGCGGCGATTTTCCAGCGACCGGCTTTGTCGCCGAAGTCACAAAATTGCGCAACGCCTATCCGTTCCTCGATCCCCACCATGCCCGTCGTCTCGTGCGCCTCTATGGAACGCGGGCACATGGCTTGCTTGGCCGGGCCAAATCGATTGTCGAACTCGGCCAACATTTCGGCGCCGACCTTTACGAGGCCGAAGTGCGCTATCTGGTTGCGAACGAATGGGCCGTCACCGCCGAGGACGTGTTGTGGCGCCGAACCAAGCGAGGCCTGCGCCTTACGTCGGACCAGTCATCGGCGCTAGATTTATTCATGCGAACCCTGAGCAACCGGCATCCAGCGGCGGCTGCCGAATAAAGCAGGGCCGCTGCCCCTTGCGCCGTTCGGTGCCGGCAAGGCAGGATCGGCCGCAATCGGGTTTTTGGCGGGGGACACAATGAGCGGCTTTGTGCTGGCGATCGATCAGGGCACCACCTCGAGCCGGGCGATCCTGTTCGACAGCGCAATGAAGGTGGTCGGCCTCGGCCAGAAGGAATTCACCCAGCATTACCCGGCATCCGGTTGGGTCGAGCATGATCCCGAGGAGATTTGGGGCAGCGTCGTTTCGACGGTGAAAGCCGCCTTGAAGAAGGCACAGTGCCGCGCCGCCGATGTAGCTGCAATCGGCATCACCAACCAGCGCGAAACCGTCGTCATCTGGGACAAGGCGACAGGCAAGCCGATCCACAACGCCATCGTCTGGCAGGACCGCCGCACCGCGCCCCTGTGCGCCAAGCTCAAGAAGCAGGGGCTCGAGCCGAAATTCAGCAAGAAGACCGGCCTTCTGCTCGATCCCTATTTCTCCGGCACCAAGATCGCCTGGATGCTGGACAAGGTGAAGGGTGCCCGCAAGCGGGCCGAGAAGGGCGAACTGCTCGCCGGCTCCATCGACAGTTTCCTGATCTGGCGGCTCACTGGCGGCAAGGTTCACGCGACCGATGCCACCAATGCCTCCCGCACGCTTGTCTATAACATCGAGAAAAATGAATGGGACACCGAGCTTCTCAGCATTCTGAACATTCCTGCCGCGGTGTTGCCGCAGGTGAAGGATTGCGCCGATGATTATGGAATAACAGATGAAAACCTGCTTGGATCCGGCATAAGGATCCTGGGCGTTGCCGGTGACCAGCAGGCTGCCACCATCGGCCAGGCCTGTTTTCAGCCGGGCATGATGAAATCGACCTACGGCACCGGCTGCTTTGCCCTGCTCAACACCGGCGGCGATCTGGTGCGCTCGAAAAACCGCCTGCTCACCACCATCGCCTACCGTTTGAACGGCAATACGACCTATGCGCTCGAAGGCTCGATCTTCATTGCCGGTGCAGCCGTGCAATGGCTGCGCGATGGCTTGAAGATCATCGGCAAGGCAAGCGAAACCGGCAAACTCGCGGCAGAAGCCGATCCGACCCAGTCTGTCTATCTGGTCCCGGCCTTCGTCGGCCTTGGCGCACCGCATTGGGATGCCGAGGCGCGCGGCGCAGTCTATGGCCTGACGCGCAACTCCGGCCCGGCCGAATTCGCCCGCGCCGCGCTGGAATCGGTTGCCTTCCAGACGCGCGACCTTCTGGATGCCATGCACAAGGATTGGAAGGGCGGCACCGCCAGAACCGTATTGCGCGTCGACGGCGGCATGGTCGCGTCCGACTGGACCATGCAGCGTCTGGCCGACATTCTCGACGCGCCCGTCGACCGGCCGACCATTCTGGAGACCACGGCACTTGGTGCGGCCTGGCTTGCCGGCTCGAAGGCCGGCGTCTGGCCGAAGGCCGAGGAATTCGCCAAGTCATGGGCGCTTGACCGGCGCTTCACCCCGCAAATGGATGAAGCGACACGCACCGCCAAGCTGAAAGGCTGGCGCGAGGCTGTCCGCCGCACGCTCAGCGTATAACCGGTGGCAGTTACGTCACTTGCCGCGCAGGAAGTTGATGATGCCGGAAAAATCGCTGGCCGCGCCGCCCTGCGCATTGAACAGTGCGTAAAGTTGCGCCGCCTCTGCTCCCAGCGGCGTCACCGCGCCCGCGCCTTGCGCTGCTTCCTGCGAAAGCTTGAGGTCCTTCAGCATCAGCGCCGCCGCAAAGCCCGGCTTGTAGTCGCGGTTGGCGGGCGAGGCAGGCACCGGTCCCGGCACCGGGCAATAGGAGGTCAGCGACCAGCATTGGCCGGATGACGTCGAGGCCACGTCGAACAGCGCCTGATGCGAAAGGCCGAGCTTTTCGGCCAGCACGAAGGCTTCGGCGACACCGATCATCGAAATGCCGAGGATCATGTTGTTGCAGATCTTCGCCGCCTGGCCGGCACCGTCGCCGCCGCAATGGACGATGCGGCCGGCCATCGGCTTCAGGATCGGTTCGGCCTTGGTGAAGGCGTCGTCGCTGCCACCGGCCATGAAGGTCAGCGTGCCCGCCGACGCACCTCCCGTACCACCGGATACCGGTGCATCGATCGAGGCAAGGCCGTGTTTCTTGGCCACGGCGTGCGCCTTGCGGGCCGATTCGACATCGATGGTGGAGGAATCGATGAACAGCGCGCCTTGCTTGGCCTTGGGCGCGATGTCCTCATAAACCGACAGCACATGCTTGCCCGCCGGCAGCATTGTGATCACGACATCGGCGTCCTTCACCGCCGCCACCGCATTGGCCATAATGGTTACGCCATGATCGCGCGCCACCGCCAGGTTCTCCGGCATCAGGTCGAAACCCAGCACGGTGTGGCCTGCCTTGACGAGATTGGCGGCCATGGGATTGCCCATGTTGCCGAGGCCGATGAAGGCGATGGTGGTCATTGATGTCCTCCGTGGGAATGGGGCAGTGGACGGGTAGGCAGAGGGTCTGCGGGCATATCGCCCAATTGCCCTACTGCTTTCCGATCAGATGCCTGGCGATGATGACGCGCATGATCTCGTTGGTGCCCTCGAGTATCTGGTGGACGCGCAGGTCGCGCACCAGTTTCTCGATGCCGTAGTCGTGCAGGTAGCCGTAGCCGCCAAGCAGTTGCAGCGCGTCGTTGGCAACGGCAAAACCGGTATCGGTGACGAAACGCTTGGCCATGGCCGACCATTTCGAAGCGTCGTGCGCCTTGGCGTCCAGCTTGGAAGCGGCGGTGTAAAGGAAGATGCGGCCCGCCTGCAATTCCGTCTCCATGTCGGCCAGCCGGAACTGCAGCGCCTGGAACTGGTTGATCGCCTTGCCGAAGGCCTTGCGTTCGGCGCTATAGGCAAGCGCCTTGTCCAGCGCCGATTGCGCGCCGCCCAGCGAACACGCCGCGATGTTGAGTCGTCCGCCGTCCAGCCCGGCCATGGCGATGCCGAAACCGTCGCCTTCCCGCGAAAGCAGGTTCTCCGCCGGCACCTTACAATCTTCGAAGATCACTTGCCGTGTGGATTGCATGTGCCAGCCCATCTTGTTTTCGACCGCGCCGAACGAAAGCCCCGGCGCATCCTTCGGAACGACGATGGTCGAAATGCCTTTCGGCCCATCCGCCCCGGTGCGGACCATGGCGACGTAGACATCGGAATCGCCCGCGCCGGAAATGAACTGCTTGGTGCCGTTCAGCACGTAGTCGGACCCGTTGCCGCCGGAACGGGCGGCGCGCGTCTTGAGCGCTGCCGCATCCGAACCCGATCCCGGCTCGGTCAAGCAATAGCTTGCCAGCCATTCCATCGAGGTCAGCTTCGGCAAAAGACGCTGGCGCTGCTCCTCGTTGCCGAAACGGTCGATCATCGAGGCGGCCATGTTGTGGATGGAAATGAAGGAGGAGAAGGCCGGGCAAGCCTTCGCCAGCGCCTCGAAGATCAGCACGGCATCGAGCCGCCCGAGCGCCGAACCGCCGACATCGTCGCGCACATAGATGCCGCCCAGGCCAAGCGGCCCGGTTTCGCGGATCACATCGGACGGAAAATGCCTGTTCTTGTCCCAGTCGAGCGCGTTGGGCGCGACGCGGTCGTTGGCGAACGCCTCAGCCATTTCCTGAATGGCGCGCTGGTCCTCGTTGAGTTCGAACTGGCCGCCCATCGTTGAAACAACGCTATCCATGGCGCCCTCCCGTGGTTGTCTTAGCCTGTCGTTTTTGGCTATGCGTGGCGTTCAATCTAGACCAATGATGCCACCGCGCAAACCCGACCTTAAGCGGAGCGGCTGTGCGAAAAATCATGTACGGGAAATCGCGTGCCGACAAAAAACAATAACCGACAGCCGAATGCACATGCCGCTCCCGGCTTTGCCGGAGCCTGACGGATGGCCAGGGCGATCATGCTGCAGGGCACCGGCTCCGATGTCGGCAAGACGGTGCTGGTTGCCGGCCTCTGCCGTGTGGCGAAGAAACGTGGCTTGAAGGTCAGGCCGTTCAAGCCGCAGAACATGTCGAACAACGCTGCCGTGGCCGATCTGCCGGGCGAGGCCGGCGGGGGCGAGATCGGCCGTGCCCAATGGCTGCAAGCCATAGCCTGCGGTGCCGAACCGTCGGTGCACATGAATCCCGTGCTGCTCAAGCCGCAAAGCGATGTCGGCGCACAGGTCGTCGTGCAGGGCAAGGTGTTCGGCCAGGCGCGCGCTCGCGACTATCAGACCCTCAAGGGGCAGTTGATGGACGCCGTGCTGGACTCGTGGGCCAAGGTCGGCGAGGGCGCCGATCTGGTCATCGTCGAAGGTGCCGGTTCGCCGGCCGAGATCAACCTGCGCGACCGCGACATCGCCAATATGGGCTTTGCCACACGCGCCGACGTTCCTGTCGTTCTGGTCGGGGACATTGACCGGGGCGGGGTCATTGCTTCGGTCGCCGGCACGCACCTGATCCTGCCGGAGGAAGACCGGCGCATGATCGTCGGCTATCTCATCAACAAGTTCCGCGGCGATGTTTCCCTGTTCGACGACGGCATCGCGGCAATCGATCGTTTTACCGGCTGGTCCTGCTTCGGCGTCGTGCCCTGGCTCAGGGCGGCTGCGCGCCTGCCGTCGGAAGACTCGGTGGTGCTGGAGCGGCTGGCTTCCGGCGAAAAGCGGGCGCTCAAGGTCGCGGTGCCGATGTTGTCGCGTATCGCCAACTTCGACGACCTGGATCCGTTGAAGGCGGAGCCTCAGGTCGAGGTGGTCTTCGTTCCGCCGGGTAAGAGCCTCCCCGCCGATGCCGGATTGGTCGTCATACCCGGCTCCAAATCGACCATCGGCGATCTTCTTCGCTTTCGCGACAATGGCTGGGACCGCGATCTTGCCGCTCACCGCAAGCGCGGCGGCCATGTCGTCGGCATCTGTGGCGGCTTCCAGATGCTTGGGCGCACGGTGCGCGATCCCGATGGCATCGAAGGCAGCACCACGCAAACCGATGGGCTTGGCCTGCTCGACGTGGAAACGGTGATGGAGCCTGAAAAGACGGTGCGAAACGTAACCGCGCGCTCGGTCGCCTTCGATCTGCCGCTGCAAGGCTATGAAATCCACCTTGGCCGCACCTATGGCCCCGACAGCCGGCGACCTGTTGTGAGCATAGACGGCGCGCAAGATGGCGCGACCTCGGCCGATGGCAAGGTGTTCGGCACCTATCTGCACGGCTTGTTCGGCGCGGATGCGTTCCGGTCCAGATTCCTCGAAAGTCTCGGCGTCAGGGGTGCCGGCATCGACTATCGTGCAGAGGTCGAGAAGGCGCTCGATGAAATTGCCGACGAGCTTGAAGCGCATCTGGATTGCGACGCCATCTTTTCGCTGGCGCGCTGAATATTCTCGGATACTGGCCCTAAATGCCGAGCGTTGCGCGGAGCGGATTGGTCGGATCGGCCAGCAGTTTCACCGTCAGTGCGAAGCAAACGACGACGAGCACGGGCTTGATGAGGCGGGAGCCGACGCGGATCGCGAGCAAGGCGCCAAGGCGTGCGCCAAAAAACTGTGCCACGCCCATCACCAGTCCGATCTTCCAGTAGATTGCGCCAGCAAGGGCAAAGACGATCAAAGCACCGATATTGGTCGCGAGATTGAGAAACTTGGTGTGCGCCGTCGCCTTGAGTACGCCATGGCCCGCGAGCGTCACGAAGGCCAGCATGTAGAAGGAACCGGTGCCTGGGCCGAAGATTCCATCGTAGAACCCCAGCACCGGCACCACCGTCAGGCCGAACAGGAACGGCGTCATGCGTCGGGCGCGGTCGACGTCATTCATTCTTGGCTTGACGGCGAAAAACAGTGCGATTGCGATCAACACGACGGGAAGCGCCGCCTCCAGCATATCGGCGGGCACGGCGGTTGCCGCCAGCGCGCCGATGGCGCTGCCGATCGCGGCCACGACGGCCGACGGCAATTGCTTGCGCAGGTCGACATGGCCCTTGGAGGCATAGGCAAGCGTTGCAGAACCGGACCCGAACAGCGCCTGGAGTTTGTTGGTGCCAAGCGCCGAAACCGGTGGAATTCCCGCCAGGAGAAGAGCCGGGATGCCGATCAGGGCACCGCCACCGGCAATCGAATCGATGAAACCGGCGGCAAAAGCAGCCAGCATCAGCAGCGCGACGGTCTCGGAAGCGAATTCGAACATCAAGAAGGAGGTTACCGGAGGAGGGGGAAGATGATTTGTGTTCCATCATGGCGGTGCGGATTGCGCAATGGCGATTGTGCGCTAACTATTGAGCCACATGAAGGAAGGGAGCGCCGATGGCATTTGCTTTGCTGGACCAGATACGTTCGATCTTCGATGGCGACCCCGGCGTGCGCAAGGTCGCTGACGATCCGGTGCTGTCGGCCGAACTCCTGATACTGTTTCGCATGATCCTCGCCGATGGCTCGGTCAGCGAAAGCGAGATGGAAACATTCCACCGTATCTGTCGGGATTCTTTCAGTATTCCCGAATCAAGCATCGACAAAGTCATCGATTACCTCAACGATTCCGGCTACGAAACCTCCGGCTCGCAGGCAATGGCGTCGTTCCAGGACCTCGAGGTGGAAAGGCGCAAACTGCTCGCCCGCCACATGGTCGAGATCGCCAGAGCCGACCGGCATCTGGCCGAAAGCGAGGTGAAACTGCTTCGCCGCACGCTCGATATCCTCGGTATCAGCCCGGTCGATGCGGTGAAACCGGAAGATTGAGGCCTCGCCCGGAATCGAACGGGCGTAAGGGGTTTCAAGTCGCTTTCGGCATTGGCGGGCTTACCCCTGTTCCTGCAGGCGCCTCGCAATTGCCCGGTGCAGGTCGGGTGCCGCCGCGACCAGCTCCTGGGCGGCGTCCGACTGCGGATGGTCGAGCACTTCACCGGTCTTGCCGCGCTCCACGATCCGGCCTTCGTGCATGACCATCACTTCGTCGGTGATGGCGCGCGCCACCGTGAGATCGTGGGTAATGAACAGATAGGCCACGCCGAGTTTGCCGTTCAGTTCGGCGAAGAGATCGAGGATTTGCGCCCGGATCGACACGTCCAGCGCCGAAACCGGCTCGTCCGCCACCACAAGCTTTGGCCGCGTGATGATGGCGCGCGCAATCGACAGGCGCTGGCGCTGGCCGCCGGAAAATTCATGCGGATACTTGTCCATGTCGGAGGCTGCAAGGCCTACTTCATGCAGCGCATGCGCCACCATTTCGCGCCGCTCGGCGCGCGTCGGCGCGGTTTCCAGCACATGCAGCGGTTCCGCCACCAGCCGTTCCACCTTCTGGCGCGGATCGAACGAACCGTAGGGATCCTGGAACACAACCTGCATGTCGCGCCGGGCCGGCTTGAGGTCCGCTTCGCTCTTGCCCGTCAACGCATCGCCGCGAAAGCGGATTTCCCCCGATGACGGCCTGTCCAGCGCCAGCACCATGCGCGCCAGCGTGGACTTGCCGCAGCCGGAGCGGCCGACCAACGCCACCGATTGCCCCGGCATCATGGAGAAGGAGACGCCATCAACGGCGTTCGTAGGCTCGCCCCGCCGAAATAGGGACAGGCGGCGGCCGGGGTAGTGGCGGGAAAGGTTTTCGACGCGCAGGAGGGGGACCGCGCTTGGTCCCTCGTCCTTGCGGGGAGGGTCGGCGCGCGCTCGTGCCGGCACATGCACGGAGGCTTGCGCCAGTTGCCGCGTATAGGGGTGTACCTGCTCGGAAAGGACCCGCGCCGTGTCGCCCGCTTCCATCACCTCTCCATGGCGCAGGATCGTGATGCGGTCGGCCATTTCGGTGACGACGGCGAGGTCGTGCGAAATCAACAGCAGTCCCATGTGGTTTTCGGCGACGAGATCGCGCAACAGGTCGAGCACCTGCGCCTGCAGCACCACGTCCAGCGCCGTCGTCGGCTCGTCGGCGATCAGAAGCTTCGGCTTCAGCGCGCAGGCAATGGCGATGACGACGCGCTGGCGTTGACCTCCGGACAATTCGTGCGGATAGCGCGACAGCGGAAATTTGCTCTCCGGCAGGCCAACGCGATCCAGTATCGCGCGCGCCCGCTCCTCAGCCTCGGCCCGGCTTGCGCGCGTATGCCAGCGAATGCCCTCTGCCACCTGTTCGCCGATGGTCTTTACCGGATTGAGCGCCGTCATCGGCTCCTGGAACACCATGCCGATGTCGTCGCCGCGCAGCGCGCACATCTGGTCTTCGCTGGCGGCAAGGATGTCGATGCCGTCGAAGGTGACGCGGCCAGCCATGCGCGAAAGGTGCGGTAACAGCCGCATCACCGTCAGCGCCGTCATCGACTTGCCCGAGCCGGATTCGCCCACCAGCCCCATCACTTCGCCCGGCGTGACGGAAAGCTCCACGCCCTTCAGGATCGGCGCTTCACCGATCGACAGCGTCAGGTTCTCGATCTCCAGAAGGCTCATCGCCGCCGCCTGGATTTCGGGTCAAGGATGTCGGCGATGCCGTCGCCGAGCAGGTTCAGCCCCAGGACGGTTATGACAATGGCCATGCCGGGAACAAGCGCCATCCATGGCGCGATCACCATGCGCGTCTGCGCGTCGAACAGCATGCGGCCCCAGCTTGGCATCGGCGGTTGTGCGCCCAGCCCGAGATAGGACAGCCCGGCCTCGGCCAGGATGCCGAGAGCGAACTGGATCGTGCCTTGCACCAGCAACTGGTTGGCGATGTTGGGCAAAATATGCTCGACCGTGATCTGGGCCTTGCCCTTGCCGGCGGCGCGCGCGGCAAGGATGTATTCGCGCGGCCAGATCGACAGCGCGCCGGCGCGGCCCACGCGCGCGAACACCGGAATATTGAAGATGCCGATGGCGATGATGGCGTTGACTGCGCCTGGCCCGAAGATGGCGGTGATCATGATCGCCGACAACAGGGCAGGGAAGGCGAAGACGAGGTCGTTCAACCGCATCAGCGCTTCGTCGACCAGCCCGCCGCGCGCCGCCGCGAACATGCCGAGCGGTACGCCGATGCCCATGCCGATGCCGACCGCCACCAGCGCCACGGCAATCGAATTGCGCGCGCCCACCATGATCATCGACAGGATATCGCGGCCGAAATGATCGGTGCCGAACCAATGCGTAAGTGATGGCGCCTGCGTCTTGTCGGCGATGATCAGCCTGGTCACGTCGTAAGGCGTCCACAGGAACGAAACGAGCGCCACCACGGCGACCGTGAGCGTTATGAGGAAGCCGACCAGGAACGAGCGGTTGGCGAACGCCTTGCCGATCCATTTAGCCACGCCATCGTCGGGCAATTGCGCCGGCACCGTCATGACCGGCTCCGCAGGCGCGGATCGACAATCGCGTAGGTGAGGTCGACGATGAGGTTGACGGCGATGACGGTGGCGACCAGCAGCATCACCACGCTCTCCACCACGACCAGGTCGCGCTGGGTGATGGCCTGGAACACCAGCCGGCCAAGGCCAGGCAGATAGAACACGTTTTCGATGATGATGGTGCCGGCAAGCAGGAAAGCGAACTGCAGGCCCATAATGGTGACGACCGGGATCAGCGCGTTGCGCAGCGCATGCCGCCACAAAACGGCCCGATAAGGCATGCCCTTGGCGCGCGCGGTGCGGATATAATCCTCGTTCAGCACCTCGATCAGCGCCGAGCGTGTGACGCGGGCAAGGATCGCCGCTTGCGGCAGCGCCAGCGCCACTGCGGGCAACAGCAGCGACTTCAGCGCTGGCCACATGCCAGCGCTCCATCCGGGAAAGCCGCCGGCAGGAACCCAGCGCAGCCACACCGCAAACAGATAGACCAGCATCAGCGCGAACCAGAAATTGGGTATGGCAACGCCAAGCTGGGCGGCACCCATCGCCACCGCATCCCCGGCCTCTCCGCGCCGGCTGGCTGAATAGAGGCCGACCGGAATGGCGATGGCCGTCGACAGCGTAAGCGCAACCAGCGCCAGCGGCAGCGACACCGCAATGCGCTCCGCAACCAGGTCGATTACCGGCACCGAATAGGTGTAGGAGCGGCCGAAATCGAGTGTCAGCAGCCCGCCGATCCAGTCGAGATAGCGCACGATCAGCGGCGCATTGAGGCCCATCTGGTCGCGCAACTGCTCGACCTGCGCATCGCTGGCATTCATGCCCAGCATCAGGCGGGCCGGATCGCCGGGCACGATCTCCAGCACTGAAAACACCACCAGTGACGCCAGCACCAGCGTCACGGCGGCAATCCCCAGGCGCTTGGCGAGATAGGCGCTCATGGGCGGCGCAAGAGAGCGGCTTGCGTGAAATTACCTATGCGGCGCTCCTTCCCACCCCCCTCTGCCCTGCCGGGCATCTCCCCCTCAAGGGGGGAGACCGGAACAGCCGTCCGGCATTCGCCAATCGCCAATGTTGCGGAAGAAGAAATCCTCACCGCTGAAGGAATGGAGCGGTTGAAAAAACCGCCAATCTCCCCCCTTGAGGGGGAGATGCCCGGCAGGACACAGGGGAGTGGGGAGGAACGCAAACCTCGCGGTCCGTCTGGTTTTAATCCGCCCACTTCACCTTGGTCAGGTCGTTAGCCTGGATGGGTGCGTTCTGCCACATGCCCTCCAGCTTGGCGTCCCACACGCCGACCTTGGGCAGTTCGTAGAGAAAGCCGACCACGGCATCGTCGGCCAGGATCTTCTGCGCCTCGCCCAGCAACTCGTTGCGCTTGGTCTCGTCCGAGGTGAGGTTGAGTTCTTCGATCACCTTGTCGAAGGCAGGGTTGTCGTAATTGAAGTAATAGTCCTTGCGCGAATAGATATCGATGTCGTTCGGCTCGGTGTGCGAGACAATGGTGAGATCGTAGTCCTTCTGCTTGAACACCTGGTCGAGCCACTGCGCCCACTCGACCGGAATGATCTCCAGGTCAATGCCGACCTCGCGCAGCTGCGAGGCGATGATTTCGCCGCCAAGCCGGGCGTAAGAGGGCGGTGGCAGTTTCAGCGTCGCCTTGATGCCGTTTTCGAATCCGGCTTCCTTCAGCAGTTCCTTGGCCTTGGCCACGTCATGCGGATAGACCCCGGTCAGGTCGACATAGGCTTTCGAGGCCGGCGACTGGTGGGAGCCGATCGGTGTGCCGAGCCCGGCCGATGCGCCGTCGATGATCGCCTTGCGGTCGAGCGCGTAGGATATCGCCTGCCTGACCTTGAGCTGGTCGAAGGGCGGCTTCTTGTTGTTGATCGACAAAAGCGTTTCGCCTTCCGTCGCGCCGACCACCACCTTGAAGCGCGGATCGCCTTCGATCTGGGCAACGCCGTCAGGCTGGAAGAACGGGAAGGCCTGGACGTCGCCGGAAAGCAGTGCCGGCACGGCGGCCGCCGCGTCCGGCACGATGCGGAATTCTGCCTTGTCGAGGAAAACGGGATCGCCCCAATAGCCATCGGCCTTGACCAGCTTGATCGCCGACCCCTTGGCCCAGCTATCGAATTTGAAGGGGCCGGTGCCGATCGGCTTTTCCTTGTTGGTAGCGGCCGATTCGGGCGCCACCATCACCGCATCGCCCCAGCCCATATTGTAGAGGAAGGATCCTTGCGGGGTCTTCAGCGACACCTTCACCGTGGCCGGGTCGACCACCTCGACAGTATCGATCGCGGCAAACAGCGCCTTCTGGGCATTGACGGAGTCATCGGCGCGAGCCCGGTCGAGCGAGAATTTCACGTCGTCGGCGTTGAAGTCGGTGCCGTCATGAAATTTGACCCCGGTGCGCAGCTTGAACGTGTAGGCCTTGCCATCGTCGGAAATGGTCCAGCTTTCGGCAAGATCGGGCAACACTTCGCCGGCCGGCCCAATCCGGGTCAGGCCTTGGAACACATTGGCGTAGAGCACCTCGTCGATTGCTGCGGCTGCACCTGCGGTCGGGTCCAGATGCGGCGGCTCGAGCGGAATGCCGATCACGAGGTCGGTGCGCGCCGCAAATGCTGCCGTGCCGAACGCCAGGGTCAATGCGCTGGCGGCAAGAAACGATTTCCATGATTTCATCGGTCGACTCCCAATTCCCGAGGCGGTCGGATCAAAGCGCGGATCGACAGCCGAGTAAATCCTTACCCGCGGCGATATTGTGCGTTGCGGCAGATCGATCAGGCCAAGCGGTCCCTGCCTTCGTCATTGCGCCCCGCCGCGCAGGAGAACGTTCAATCCTGCCGCCATCACCTTGGCCGATTCCACCATGTCGTCGATGCCGACCCACTCGTCGGGACGATGTGCCAGGTCAAGGATGCCGGGGCCGTAGGCAATGCAATCATAAAGGTGGCCCAGCCGCGCGACGTGCTTCTGGTCATAGGTGCCGGGCGAAATCACATAATCCGGCTCCCTGTCGAACACATCCATGATGCCTTGTGCGATAGCCTTGACCACCGGCGCGCCGCGTTCGGTCATGGTGGGTTGCACTTCCATGATGTCGCGAATGTCGTAGTCGAATTTGGGCCGCTCGCGCTTCAACTGGTCAAGGATCGAGATCACTTCGCTCTTGACCGTGTCGATGTCCTCTTCCAGCAGGAAGCGCCGGTCGATGGTCAACCGGCAGGAATCGGGAACGTTGGGCGAGGGCAGGCCGGGGCGGAAATCCTCCGTCTGGCCGCCATGGATGGAATTGATGTTCATGGTCGAGCGCCGCGCCCCTTCCGGCACCACCGGCATGCGGGTGGTCTTGCGCTCGAGCGCCGGGAAAAGCTCGTCTTCGAAGGCCTGCAGCACGGCGCCCATGTGGCGCACCGCATTGTCGCCCAGAAACGGCATCGAGCCGTGCGCGATCTCGCCCTTGGTCTCGATTTCGGCCCACCACACGCCGCGATGGCCAAGACAGATGCGGTCCTTGTTCAGCGGTTCCGGAATGATGACGTGGTCGACCTTGGGCTTGGAGAAATAGCCGAGCTTGGCCAGATGCGCGACGCCGCCGAAGCCGCCGGATTCCTCGTCCACCGTTCCCGATATCTCGATTGCGCCCGGAAAATCCGGATAGACCTGCATGAAGGCCTGCACCGCGATGATCGAAGCGGCGAGCCCGCCCTTCATGTCACAGGCGCCGCGTCCGTAAACCTTGCCGTCCTTCACGATCCCCGCGAACGGATCGACGCTCCAGCCGTCGCCGGCCTCGACCACGTCGATATGCGAATTGAAGTGAACGCAAGGGCCGGGCACGCGCCCGTCGAAGCGCGCCACCACATTGGTGCGCGGATAGCGGTCGGTGTCGCCCGGCGCGCCTTCGCCGCGGATAAACTCGGTCTCGAAACCGCATTTCTTCAGATAGGCCCCGACATATTCGGCGCAGGGCGTGTACGCCTCTCCGGGCGGATTGACGGTCGGAAAACGGATCAGGTCGGCGGTCAGCGCCACGACTTCGTCGCGGCGAGCCTCGACGGCTTTGAAGAGTCGCTCGTTCATGGCCTGAATTGAGCAGGGATCGCTACCGCTTTGCAAGATGCAACGCATAGGCCTTGCCCGTGCCGCACAACCGAAACGGGCAATCTTTCAAATTTTCAATCGTTCTGTCAGCAATTTCGCAAGGACTCACCCCTATCGTCCCGCAAGGCGAAGACCACCGCAGCCATCGACAGTTTGCAGGCAGCGGACCGGAAGGGGCATGATCTGATGAAAAAGACCATTCTCATGGCAGCCATGTGTGCGGCGATGCTGCTTGCGGCGCCCGTTTCATCCTGGGCCGGAAATATCGAAGCACGAGTGAGCATTTCAAAGCAGACGATGACCGTCAGCCGGCAGGGCCGTGTCCTCTACAGGTGGAAGGTCTCGACTGCCCGCAACGGCTACGTGACGCCGCGTGGCGCATGGCGGCCCAAGCGCATGCACAAGATGTGGTATTCGCGCAAATACGACATGTCGCCGATGCCCTATTCCGTCTTCTACCATGGCGGCTACGCCGTCCACGGCACCGGTGCGGTCAAGCAACTGGGGCGTCCGGCCTCGCACGGCTGCGTGCGTCTGCAAACCGCCAACGCGGCCACCTTCTATTCGCTGGTGCGCGAGGTCGGCATGGGCAATACGCGTATTGTCGTCACCAACTGAGGGCAGGCGGATCGTCATGCTCAAATGGCGCTTCTGATTGGGAAAAGTTTGCCTTGAATTGCTTGTTTCTGGCATTCCCTTTCTGAGCGCACCTCGCTACGAGTCACGGCGAGGAGAGCATTGCCGATGAAACCCAGGGAGCGGGTTGCGCTTTCAAGGCCGGTTGCCGACGAAGTCCGCAAGACCACATGCTACATGTGCGCCTGCCGTTGTGGCATCAACGTCCACATCAAGGACGGCAAGATCCGCTACATCGAGGGCAACCGCGATCATCCGGTCAACAAGGGCGTTTTGTGCGCCAAGGGTTCGGCCGGCATCATGCAGCATTATGCGCCGGCTCGTCTGCGCGCGCCGCTGAAGCGCGTCGGCCCGCGCGGCTCCGGCGAGTTCCAGGAAATCTCGTGGGAAGAGGCGCTGTCCATCGCCACCGGCTGGCTGGGCGAGGTGCGCAACACCGATCCTAAGAAGCTTGCCTTCTTCACCGGGCGCGACCAGTCGCAATCGCTGACCGGCTACTGGGCGCAGCAATATGGCACGCCGAACTATGCCGCCCATGGCGGCTTTTGCTCGGTCAACATGGCCGCCGCCGGCATCATGACCATCGGCGGGGCGTTCTGGGAATTCGGCGCGCCTGACTGGGACCGCACCAAGCTGTTCGTCATGTTCGGCGTTGCCGAAGATCACGATTCCAACCCGATCAAGATGGGCATCGCCAAGCTGAAGCAGCGCGGTGCGCGCTTCGTTTCGGTCAATCCGGTGCGCACCGGCTATTCGGCCGTGGCCGACAACTGGATCGGCATCCGCCCCGGCACCGACGGGCTGATGATCCTGTCGGTCGTCCATGAGCTTCTGAAAGCGCGCAAGATCGACGTCGATTATCTGGTCCGCTACTCCAACGCCACCTGGCTGGTGATCGATGCACCCGGCACGGCCGATCACGGCCTGTTCGCCCGTGACGGCGAGGGCAAGACGCTCATCCATGAAACTGTGACGGAGCAGGTCGTGCCTTTCGGCACCAGGGGCGCGCGGGCGGCGCTGTCCGGACGCGTCCGGCTTGAGGACGGCCGTTTTGCCGTTCCGTCCTTCCAGTTGCTCGCAGAGAAATATCTGGACGAAAGATACGCCCCCGAGAACGTCGCCGCCGAGACCGGCATTTCAGCCGAGACCATCCGTGGCCTCGCTTCCGAGATCGCCCGCGTCGCCTTCGATGAGGCAATCAGCATCGACCAGCCGTGGACGGACACCAACGGCGAGCGCCATCAGGCCTACATCGGCCGCCCGGTGTCCTTCCATGCCATGCGCGGCCTCTCCGCTCATTCCAACGGTTTCCAGACGACGCGCGCCCTGCACATATTGCAGGTGCTGATCGGCGCGGTCGATTGCCCCGGCGGCTTCCGCTTCGAGCCGCCTTATCCGAAACCGGTCGGGGCGCATCCGACCCCGCATGGCCGGGCCGAGCATTTCGGCTCCAACAAGCCGATGTCGGGGCCGCATCTGGGCTTCCCGCGCGGACCGGAAGACATGCTGATCGACGCCGACGGCCAGCCGACGCGCATCGACAAGGCGTTTTCGTGGGATGCCCCGTTTGCCGTCCACGGCGCCATGCACATGGTCATCGCCAATGCCCACGCCGGCGATCCGTATCCGGTCGATGTTCTGTTCCTCTACATGGCCAACATGGCGTGGAACTCGTCGATGAACACCGCCGGCGTCATCAAGATGCTGGAGGACAAGGACGAGAAAACCGGCGAATACCGCATCCCGAAGATCATCTATTCCGACGCCTACGCTTCCGAAATGGTCGCTTATGCCGACCTGGTCCTGCCGGACACCACCTATCTCGAGCGCTACGACTGCATCTCCCTGCTCGACCGGCCGATCTCCGAGCCGGACGCCGTACAGGATGCCATACGCTGGCCGGTCCTTCAGCCCGACCGCGACGTGCGCGCTTTCCAGAGCGTGCTCATCGATCTCGGCGCCCGCCTCAGACTGCCCGGATTTGCCGACAACCACGGCAAGCCGCTCTACAAGGACTATGCCGACTATATCGTGCGCCACGAGCGCCGGCCCGGCATCGGTCCCTTGGCCGGCTTTCGCGGCTCCAACGGCGACCGGGCAGGGCGCGGTGCCGCCAATCGGGACCAACTGAAGCGCTACATCGACAACGGCTCGTTCTTCTCCACGCATATCCCGATGGAAGCGCAGTTCTTCAAGCACGCCAATCAGGCCTATCAGGATTTTGCCGTGCGCATGGGCTTCTTCGACACGCCCCAGCCGGTGATTTTCCAGCTCTATCAGGAATCGCTGCAGAAATTTCGCCTGTCGGCGCAGGGCCTGCGCGAACCGCATGCGCCGCAGACGCATCGCCAGCGCATCCTCGAAGCCTTCGATCCGCTGCCGGACTGGTATCGCCCACTCGGCGAAGCGCTGATCGACCGCACCGAATACCCCTATCACGCGATCACGCAGCGGCCCGCCGCGATGTATCATTCCTGGGGCTCGATGAATGCGTGGCTGCGCCAGATCCATACCAAAAACCCGCTCTATGTGCCGGGTCCTCTGTGCGATGAACTGAGCCTCGATGACGGCGACTGGGTCTGGGTGATTTCCCACCACGGCCGCATCAAGGTCGAGGTCGCGCGCATGGAAGCGGTCAATTCCTCGACGCTGTGGACGTGGAACGCCATCGGCAAGCGCAAGGGCGCATGGGGCCTGGACAAGGGCGCTCCCGAGGCGAAAAAAGGATTCCTGCTCAATCACTTGATCCATGAGCTTCTTCCGCCGCGGGAAGACGGCATGCGCTGGTCGAACTCCGATCCGATCACCGGCCAGGCCGCCTGGTACGACCTTCGCGTCCGCATCGAAAAGGCCGATCCTGCGTCGAACAGCGAGCCGCAATTCCCCGCCGTGGCGCGGCCCGGCCCGGAGCCGCATCCCGATGAACTGCGCTATGGGCAGGAGTGGACGTCGTGACCTCTCTCCCCTCCGTTTCCCCGCCAAAGAAGCTCGGCCTTGTCATCGATCTCGACGTTTGCGTCGGCTGTCACGCCTGCGTGGTCAACTGCAAGGAGTGGAACACCGGCGGCTACGGCTCGGCGCTTTCGGATCAGGCCCCTTACGGAGCCGACGTCTCCGGCGCCTGGCTGAACCGCGTGCACACATTCGAAGTGGTGCCAGAAGGCGGCGAAGTGGTTGGCGAGGCGGGTGATGCGCGCATCGTCCATTTCCCCAAATCCTGCCTGCATTGCGACGACGCCCCTTGCGTCACAGTCTGCCCGACCGGCGCATCCTACAAGCGCGCCGAAGACGGTATCGTGCTGGTCGACGAGAATATGTGCATCGGCTGCGGTCTTTGCGCCTGGGCTTGCCCGTACGGCGCGCGCGAGATGGACCTTGCCGCCGGCGTCATGAAGAAATGCACGCTATGCGTCGACCGCATCTACAACGAGACGCTGGAGGAGGTCGACCGCCAACCGGCTTGCGTGCGTACCTGTCCGGTCAATGCACGCCATTTCGGCGATTTTTCGGACCCGCATTCGGCAGTGTCGATCATGGTTGCCGAACGCGGCGGCATCGACCTCATGCCGGAGCAGGGCACCCGCCCCGTCAACAAATATCTGCCGCCGCGCCCGCGCACGGCGCTCTCCGCAACGCCACCGCTGCCCAGGGAAGACACCACCGGCGCGACCGGCTTCTTCGCCTGGCTCGACGACATGCTGGACAGGATATGACTTTCCCGGAATCATCGCGCACGAAGGCCGCCTGACCCATGCATCCCGCGCCTTCGATCATCGTCTTCACCACGCTGTCAGGGCTCGGCTATGGGCTTGCGGCCGTCCTCGGGCTCGGCTTGCTCGATCCTGCCGCGCTTGCCGCGAAGGCCGCTTACATCCTTGCTTTGGTGCTGATTTCCGGCGGCCTGCTGGCCTCGACCTTGCATCTCGGCAATCCTCAGCGCGCATGGCGGGCGCTTTCGCAATGGCGTTCAAGCTGGCTGTCGCGCGAGGGCGTGATGGCCATCGTCACCTTCGTGCCGCTTGTCTGGTCGGCTTGGGCCAGCGTGATCGAAAGCCGTTATCTGGCCTTGCCTGGTCTCGCCGGCTCGCTGCTCAGCCTCGGCACGGTGTTTTGCACGGCGATGATCTACACCTCGCTCAAATCCGTGCAGGCCTGGCACACGCCGTTGACGCCGGCCAGCTACCTTCTCTTCTCCGCCGCCGGCGGCCTCGTCGTCGCGAGCGCCTTTGGCTTTGCAGGGGCAGGAAACACCTCTCTTCTGGCTTGGCTGGCAATCGCGGCGCTTGCAGCGGCATGGGCCGTCAAAGCTGCGTGGCGTCGAAACATGCAGGCGCTCGTACCGATCTCGACGCCTGAAACCGCAACCGGTCTGGGAGCCATCGGCAAGGTGCGGCTGTTCGAGCGGCCGCATATGACCGAGAACTACCTGACCCGTGAGATGGGCTTCAAGATTGCCCGCAAGCATGCCGGCAAGTTGTGGACCATCGCAGTCGTTCTGGGCGGCGTGGTGCCGGCTCTGACGTTGCTTGTTCTTTCAGTCGCCGGACAAGCGTCCGGATTTCTCGCGGCAGGTCTGGCAATCGCGGCCATGCTTTCGCATGTAGTCGGCGTGCTTGCCGAGCGCTGGTTGTTTTTCGCCGAAGCGCGTCACGCCGTCATGAATTATTACGGCGAATGAGCGAAGAAACGTAAACTATTCAATTCGCTGGTTGTTTGCGCAGGGCCCTGGCCCTGCGGCCAGTCCGCAGTTTCCTGGCGAGCACCCGCAGGGCAGCAAACTTCTCGCCCGGCTGCAAGATTCTTTGCCCACCCCATGGCGTCCAAAGCATTGTCGGCGGCTGCTTTTCAATCCCGGTCGTCATTGCCTGTCCTCCACAAGCATATCTTCCGTTACGTCATAAGACGTAGTACGCGCGAAATTTCGCGACAGTGCAACTGTTTTCAACAGTCCGGCTTCGGAAACGCGTGAAGGAAGGCGCGCAGGCGCGAAACGCTCAGTTGCGTCCGCGCAAGGTGCGGCGGCGGCCGCTCAACTGCCACCGTTTGTGGAACCACATCCATTGGCCGGGGTCTTCGCGCACCCAGCGCTCGACCACGTCGGTGATGAGTTGCGTCGTCGCATGCACATCGACGGTGCCCTTGGCGTCGCGTGGCAGCACGAGTTTGTCTTCGATCTCCAGCCGGAAGCGGTTGTCAGGCAACCGCACGCAGCGGGCCGGATAGACGTCGCATTCATAGTGGCGTGCCAGCATGCCGAGCAGCGGATTGGTCTGGCACAGCCTGCCGAAGAACGTCGTCTCCAGCCCGCTGATGAATTTCTGGTCGACCAGCACGCCGATATTGCCGGCTTTTTCGAGGATCGCGGCCAGCGCGAACGAGGCGCCGGTCGATGACGGCAACAGCGCTCCCATGTTCGAACGGCGCATCGACTGGATGTATTCGGCCATGTACGGATTGTTGGGTGGACGAAACAGCGCCGTAATCTTCATGCCGAAGGCCGCCGCACCCACCGGCAACAATTCGAAATTGCCGAGATGGCCGGTGAAGATGATATGCGGCTTGTCGTCTTCGGCGATCTTTTCGAAGTGCTCGATGCTGGCAGCCGAAATTTCGATGCGTCCGGCTGTCGTCGCCTTCGGATCCAGATCGAACAACTGGTCGAGGAAGATGTATTCCGCGCCGAGGCGGGCCATGTTGCCCCACATGTCGAGCGCGATCTGCTTGATCTCGGCTTCGCTCTTTTCCGGATAGGCCTGGCGCAGGTTGTCGAGCGCAACCCGGTGGCGACCGACCAGCGGGCCGACGCGCCGTGCCGCGCGGTCGGCGAAATTCAAGGCCTTGTCCGGCGGCAAAAGGCGCAGCACCCCGATCACCGTCATCGCCAGCCTGGCCGTCAGCCAGTGCTTTGCGTTGCGGGAGCGGCGGCCGAGACCGAACTTGAGGTCGCGGCGCAATTTGCCGAGAGGGCCGGGAGCCAAACCGCGCCTCAGCCGACCGTGAGGATGATCTTGCCGAACACGTCGCGGCCTTCCATGCGCTTCAGCGCCGCATCGATGCCCTCGAAATCGACTTGCGTGTCGATGACGGGATGGACCAGCCCGGCCGCCATCTTCTGCATGGCGTTGGCCATGTTCTCCATGCGGCAGCCGAAGGAGCCGAGCAGTTTCAACTGCTGCTGGAAAAGCTGCATCAGGTTCATTTGGGCCGAGACGCCCGAAGTCGAACCGCAGGTCACGAGCCGGCCGCCGCGCTTCAGCGACAGCATGGAGCCCGCCCAGGTGTCGGCGCCGACATGTTCGAACACGACGTCCACGCCGCGCTTCTTGGTCAGTTTGCGCACCACCCCTTCGAAGCGGTCCTCGCGATAGTTGATGACATGATCGGCGCCAAGCGCCTTGGCCTTCTCGATCTTGTCGTTGGAGCCGACGGTGGTGATCACCGTGCAGCCCATTTTCTTGGCAAGCTGCAGCGCTGCCGAGCCGATGCCCGAGCCGCCGGCATGCACGAGAATCGTTTCGCCCGGCTCCAGTCTGGCATTGTCGAACAGCATGTGTTCGACCGTCCCGAACGTCACTGGTGCGACGGCAGCGCCTATGGCATCGACGCCTGGCGGTGCAGGAACCAGCAGGCGCGCGGGCAAATTGATCTTCTCCTGCGCAAATCCGTCGAGATGAAAGCCATGCACGCCCGAAACATGCTCGCACAGATTGTCCCTGCCTTCGCGGCAGGCGCGGCAAAGCCCGCAGGTGCGCGCGCCATAGATCGACACCAGTTGACCGGGCATAAGGTTGGACACGCCAGGGCCGACGGCCTCGACTTCGCCCGATGCTTCCGCGCCGATGGTGAGCGGCAGATTGCGCTTGGCGAACGCCATGCCGCGCCAGCCCCACACGTCGATATGGTTGAGCGCTACCGCCTTGATCCTGAGCGTCACTTCGCCCAGCGCCGGTGCGGGAGGCGCGGGAATGTCGACTGCTTCGAGCCGGCGGTCGGCAATGAGTTGCAAAGCGCGCATCAGATGGAAACCTCGTGTTGGAGGCGGATGAAAACACCCCCCTCTGGCAGGCCGGAGGGGGAGAAAATCGATGGCACGTCTCGATCCGGCGTGGCGGTTGTCGTGCCTCGCTTAACCGGGTTCCCGCGCCATGACAAGGCAGGTGTTCTGGCCGCCGAAGCCGAACGAGTTGGACAAAACCGTGCCGACCTTGGCTTGCCGCTTCACGTTCGGCACCACGTCGAGCGCGATTGCCGGGTCGGGATTGTCGTAGTTGATGGTCGGCGGGATGATGCCTTCGCGCATCGTCATCAGCGAGAAAGCCGCTTCGATGGCCCCGGCTGCGGACAGTGTATGCCCGATCATCGACTTGTTGGAGGAGATCGGGATGCGGCTGATGCGCTCGCCGAATACCGTCGACAGCGACATGTGCTCCATCTTGTCGTTTTCCGGCGTCGAGGTGCCGTGCGCGTTGATGTAGTCGATTTCGTCCTCGCTCAAGCCCGCATCGGCAAGGGCTGCCCGCACCGCGGCGATGGCGGGCGAACCGTCAGGTTTCGAGCGGGTGCGATGAAAGTCGTCGGCCTTTTCGCCGCAGCCGCGCAGGATGCCGAGCACGGTCGCGCCGCGCGCCAGTGCGGCTTCCAGTGATTCCAGCACCAGCGCGGCTGAGCCTTCCGCCAGCACGAAGCCGTCGCGGTCCTTGGAAAAAGGCTTCGACGCCTTTTCCGGCACGTCGTTGCTGGTCGAAAGCGCCGAGAGCAGCGAGAAGCGGATCAGCGCCTCCGCCGTTGCCGAGCCGTCGGCGCCGATCGACAGCGCGCGCTTTGCTTCGCCGCGCCGGATCGCCTCGACGCCGAGCTGGATGGCGGTCGCGCCGGATGCGCAGGCGGTGGAGAGCGTGATCGGCAGCCCGGTGGTGCCAAAGCGGTCCGCCAGCCGGTCGGCGATCGAGCCGAACTGCGAGGTTTCGAACATGTCGAGCGAATTCAGGCCGCGCGCCACTTCAAGCAGGCGCTCGGGCGCCGGCGTTTCCTTGCCGCTGTTGTAAAGGGCAAAGCGGTCGTGCCAGTCGAGTTCCATCGGAGGGGACGCGAGAAACAGCGGCCCGCCGAAATCCTCAAGCCCGATGCCGGCTTCCGCAACCGCTTCGTGCGCCGCGGTCTCGGCCAGTTCATAGGTGAGGGCGCTCGCCCCCTTGCTGCTGGAAGGCAGGAAGTCGACCATGCCCGAAATGCGGGTGTTGAGATGATCGACCGGAAAGCGGGTGATCGGATGGATGCCGGATTGGCCGGCCGTCAGCGCTGCCCAGTTTTCGGCCTTGCCCTTGCCGAGCGACGTGACCAGGCCGATGCCGGTGACGGCGACGACCGGTCTGCCCAGATGATCGGTGAATTTTGTCATCGCTTAAGCCTCAGGCCGCGTTTCCAGTCATGGGGCGCTGACCAGCGCCATGCCCTCGAAATGGTGATAGCCGATGGCCGTTGCCAGTACGGTCTGCGTCGCGCCGGCAAAAGCCCGCTCGCTCGCCTCGAACGGCGGCAAGGCCGCGTTGTGGTGGACGGCGAGCGCCGCCAGCGCCACGGCAAAGGGAAATTGCGCTTCCTTCATGTGGCCGGTCAGCGTCGAGAAGCCTCGTGCCGCAATGCCGGGCACTGCATCGAAAACGGCTTTCTCGGCAGCGGTGGCCTTGTGGCTGCCGGATGCGCCCGAAATGGCGAGCAACTCGCCGTTCGGCAGTCGCGCTTCATCGAGCAGCGCCTCGATCCCGGCCTTGAGTTCGCCGCGCGCACGGCGCGAGCGGCCCGAAAGCACCGGCCCCAGGGTGGCGTAGATCCTGCTGCCCCGCTTTTCGGCATGTTCGCGGCTCTCCAGCACCAGGAATGCACCGCCGGATCCGGTCACCACGCCGCCGCCTTCCGCCCCTTGCCGCTGCCACACCGGCTTCCAGTCGCCGCGATGCAGATAGCCGCCAAGCTCGTAGCCGAGCAGCATGTCGGCATGCTCGGTCTGGAAGGCGCCGCCCGCCAGCATGTGCGTGGATTGGCCGGAACGGATCCGCGCAGCCGCGGTTTCGATGGCCGACACTCCAGCACCTTCTTCGCCCATGAAGGTGCGGGACGAACCGGTGACCTTGTGGACGATCGAGATGTTGCCGGCCAGCAGGTTGGACAGCTGCGCCAAAAACAGCGTCGGACGCAGTTCGGTGGTCAGCTTCTCGTTGAGCAGCACGTCGCGGTCGCTTCGCTGCTCCGAGGCTGCAAGTATGTCGGAATCGACCGCAACGTCGCGTTCGCCGCCGCCTGCCGCCACCACCATGTCCATGGTGGCGCAAAGCGCTTCATTGGTCTTCATGCCCGCATCGTCCAGCGCCAGGCCGGCGGCGTAGGTGCCGAGCCGCTGCCACGTCTCCATCTGGCGCTGGTCGCCGCGCTTGGCGATCTGCAGGTTCCAGTCGATCTCGGGCAGGGGATGGACGGTATAGGGCGCGAATCGTTCCGCTTCCAGCACAGGCTTGACGCCCGGCGTGGTCAGCTTGCGCCAATGATTTTCAGGGCCCTCTCCCAGGGAAGAAACAAGGCCGATGCCGGTGATGACGACGTCGTGGGCGTTCATGTGGCTCTTGGTGGATCAGGCGGCGGGAGGCGTCAAGGGGTTGCCGCCTGCGAAACGGATGGATCAGCCCTTGGCGGCAACCAGTCCGTCGATCTTGGCGCACAGGTTCTTCATGACGAAGTACTCGTCGGTCGAAGCCTTGCCGTCGTTGACTTCCTGCGTCCACTTCTCCAGCGGCACCTTGATGCCGAATTCCTTGTCGATGGCGAAGACGATGTCGAGGAAGTCGAGGCTGTCGATGCCCAGGTCGTCGATGGTGTGGCTGTCTGGCGTGATCGTATCGATGTCGATCTCGCTGGTGTCGGCGATGATCTTGGCTACTTTTTCGAAAGTGGTGGACAAGGGCTTTTCCTTCGGTTCGCTCGCGAAACCTGTGTTCGGGCGTTTGGCGCTGTCTAATCGGTTTTCCCGGGCAGGAAAAGGCCGAATGTGGCGTAACTATAGCCGGCCACCGGTTCAAATGCCGGCAGTGGGCATCGCCATGTTATGGTGACGCAAGGTTAAGAACGGGAGAATGTCATGCTCGATAAGGATGCAACCGAGTTCGACGGCGCCTGCCATTGCGGGGCTGTACGCTTCCATGTCCGCCTGTCGGAAGGGTTGCATTCCGCCCGCCGCTGCACCTGTTCGCTTTGCCGCATGCGTGGCGCAGTGGCCGTAACCGCAAGGCTAGGCGACCTTCACATGCTGGCGGGGCAGGAGATGCTCACGCTCTACCAGTTCAACACCGGTACGGCGAAGCACTATTTCTGCTCCCGTTGCGGCATCTACACCCATCACCAGCGCCGCTCCGACCCTAGCCAGTATGGCGTCAACACGGCCTGCCTCGAGGGCGTCAGCCCGTTCGATTTTGAAGACGTGCCGGTCACGGACGGCGTAAATCACCCGTCCGATGGAAACGGGCAGAAGGGCGATGGCATTATCGGCGTGCTCAGGTTTCAGAGCGTTGGATGCTAGAAGACGACCCGCCCCAGCACGCGCAACCCTTCGCCCTGCGGTTTCACGATCACCGCTTCGCCTTCGCGCGGCGACACCCCGGTCAGCTCCTGGATGTTCTCCAGATGCGTCACCATGACCAGCAGGTCCGAGCCTGAATAGGCGCGGATTTCATCCATGATCGCCGCCTTCTGCTTGGTCTTCTCGGCCTCGTCGCCGTTCATCGGGTCGAGCGCGGGAAACGCCTCCGCCTCCGCCTCGAAGGCGATGCGCGCGGTGTCGAGGCAGCGGCAGTAACGGCTCGACTGGACGCGCTCGATGGGGGCTGCGCGCGCACCGAACAGGGCGCCGAGCTTGCGCGCCTGCTGCTTGCCGCGTTCCGACAGGTTGCGCTGGGTGTTGCATTTGTCGATGTCGAAATTGGCCGGTTCTGCGCTGCCGCTGGCCATGGCATGGCGCAGCAACACGACATGGCCGCCATCGCGCAAGGCCGCCCAGCCGGCATCGGTGGCGTGTGCCGAAAGCGGCAGCATGAAAAGCAGAAAGGCGATGAGAAATCGTTGCATGAGCAGTCCCGTTTCCGGCCCGGTTGCCGGTTCAGGACATATAGGGACTGCAAAGCAATCGGAAAAACAAGCAGCATCTGCCCCAAGTCGTGGCCCACATCCTGCGGACACCTGAACGGCTGCAAGCTGCCGCGCCGAACCGCTGGGACGATGAACCATATCTCCCGTCGCGCTTCTCCTCGCATCTACTTCCCGTTTCCGGCGCCGTTTCGATCACATTCATAAGTCCACGACCTTGGCTCGACTGTTTGTTGATCCGATCGGATATGTGGTTGCTTTCGGGCTCGATAGTTGGGATTTATGCGCTGGCTCGGCCGCCCTTTTTGCTGCCCCGACCTTTATCGCCGCGTTGCCTTTCCGGAAGTTCATGTCTCCCGTCACCGAAACTGTCTTTTTCGTCTTCGGCCTCGTTGCGCTGGGCTATGTCGCTGCCTTGAGCGGATATCTGAAGGCGGGCAGCGGAGAGGTGCTTGCCGAGTTTGCCGTCGGCATTGCCATGCCGGTGCTTCTGTTTCGCACCATGACCAAGGTCGATTTTCATGGGTCCGCGCCCTGGGCGCTTTGGGGGGCCTATTTCTGCGCCATTGCAACCGCCTGGACGGTCGGCCACCTGATCACCACCCGCATATTCGGCCGCGATGCCAGGGCAGGGGTGGTCGGTGGAGTGTCCTGCTCCTTCTCCAATCTCGTTCTGCTCGGCATTCCGTTTGTATTCGGCGTGCTTGGCCAACCGGGCGTGGATATCCTGTCGCTGCTCATCGCCGTCCATTTGCCGGTCGTAATGATGGCATCGGTGATCATGTTCGAAAGCTTTGGCCGCACCGACGGCGAGCCCATGAATTTTGTACGGGTTTTGATCACCTTTCTGCGCAAGATCTTCGCCAACCCGCTCATTATCGGCATCTTGGCTGGGCTTGCTTGGCGTATGACGGGACTGCAATTGCCGGGGCTGGGCACAAGGCTCGTCGACGTGATGGCCGATATCGCCGGCCCGGTGGCTCTTTTCGCCATGGGAGCCGAACTGAGCGCCTTTGGTATTTCGGGCAATCTGCGCGCGGCACTGTCGCTGTCCGTCACCAAGCTGGTGCTGATGCCCGCCGTGGCCCTTGCGCTTGCCCTGGCTTTCGGCCTGCCGCCGCTTACCGCAAAGATCGCGGTGATCGGCGCTTCGCTGCCGGCGGGCGTCAATTCCTATCTGATCGCCACGCAATTCGGCACAGGACAGGCTCTGTCTTCAAGCCAGATGACGTTGTCCACGGCCTTTGCGGTCCTGACCACGACTGCCTGGGTGATGATCGCTTCTCACGTGTTTGGTTAGATTTGCGCTGGCCTATCGCTTATATTGGGCGCAGAGATTGATCGGCACGCTTGCCGTGGGGTAAGAGCGCTGATCGGACGCGCGATCAACCCGGACGCGTCCTTCCGCGAAATCCATATATGGGCGCCAGGAGCGCCAAACGGAGGCGAGACCATGCTCCAGAAAACCAGCCATTTCATGCGGCAGGCCAATCTCATCAATGGCGAGTGGGTGCAGGCCGATTCCGGCCAGACCATCGATGTCATCAACCCCGCCACCGGTCTCAAGATCGGAACCGTGCCGAAGGCGGGCGGCGCCGAAACCCGTCGCGCCATCGAGGCTGCGGAAGAAGCATTCAAGTCGTTCCGCAAGACCTCGGCGCTCGAGCGCTCGAAGTTGCTGCGCAAACTGCACGACGCCATCATGGACAATCAGGACGTCCTGGCCGAACTGCTGACCCTGGAGCAGGGCAAGTCCTTGACCGAAGCCAAGGGCGAGGTCGGTTCGTCCGCGGCCTATGTGCTGTGGTTCGCCGAGGAGGCCCGCCGCGCCTATGGCGACGTGGTGCCCTCTCCGTGGGCGGATCGCCGGGTCCTGGTGACCAGGGAGCCGGTCGGCGTCATCGCCGCCATCACGCCGTGGAATTTCCCGTCCTCGATGCTGTCGCGCAAGCTCGGCCCGGCGCTCGCTGCCGGCTGCACGGCGGTCGTCAAGCCTGCCTCGCAGACGCCTTACTCGGGCCTTGCCTGGGGCGCGCTGTGCGAGGAAGTCGGATTCCCCAAGGGCGTCGTCAACATCGTCACCGGTTCGGCCGGCGAAATCGGCGACGAGCTTTGCTCCAATCCGCTGGTCAGGAAGATCACCTTCACCGGATCGACCGAGATCGGCAAGATGCTGATCCAGAAGTCGGCCGGGACCGTCAAGAAGGTATCGATGGAACTCGGCGGTAACGCGCCGTTCCTGGTCTTCGACGATGCTGATATCGATCGTGCGGTGCAGGGTGCCATTGCCGCCAAGTACCGCAATTCGGGCCAGACCTGCGTTTGCACCAACCGCTTCTTCGTTCAGGCCGGCATTCACGACAAGTTCGTCGAGAAACTGGCTGCAGCCGCAAAGACCTTGAAAGTCGGCTCCGGTCTCGAAGACGGCGTGCAGCAGGGTCCGCTGATCGACGTCAAGGCCGTTGAGAAGGTCGAGGAATTCATCGAGGACGCCGTCGCCAAGGGCGGCAAGATCGTCTCCGGCGGCAAGCGTCACGCGCTGGGCGGCTCCTTCTTCGAGCCGACCGTCATTTCCGGTGCGACACCTCAGATGAAGTTCATGAAGGACGAGATCTTCGGGCCTCTGGCTCCCGTCTTCAAGTTCGAGACCGAGGAAGAAGCGGTCGCGCTCGCCAACGACACCGAGTTCGGCCTTGCCTGCTACTTCTACACTGGCGACCTCGGCCGCGCCTTCCGCGTCATGGAAGGCCTGAAATACGGTATGGTCGGCGTCAACGAGGGCGTCATCACCACGCCGGAAGCGCCCTTCGGCGGCGTCAAGGAGTCGGGCCTCGGCCGCGAAGGCGGTCATCAGGGCATGGATGACTACCTCGACACCAAATATGTCTGCATCGGCGGCCTCGGCCTCTGAATTTAATGCATGTCGCCCGAAAGTGGGAACCGGTTTCGGGACAACGACATGCATAAAAACAAATACTTAGAGCGCGGCCAGCGAATCTGAAAGATCGCGCCGCCTATCGCCTTTTACGAACGGGCGCGCTTCATCAGCGCGCCCGTTTTCTTTTTGGCACATTTGTCTCCCGGGCGTAGTACCGATGCAGTAGATTTCTGGCGGCGCATGACCTCATGCGCGGCGCGGCTTGCGCTTTTTCCCGCCAAAGGGGATGCAGACGGCATCGGTCTGCGTTCATACTGCAAAGGGAGCGGTTTTGGCATCGTTGGGGCGTTATCTTCTGGCTGCGTGCTGCCTCGCGGCGGTGCTGCTCGGCGTTCTGGCTGCCGTCTATGTGAGCGGGTTCGGACGCCACGAAGCCGATTCGGATATTTCCCGCTCCCGGAAAACGGTAAACGGGCTTTTCACGGTCAGCATCGAGCCGGAGAGCAGTACAGTGTGGCAGGGCGATCTGCATGCGTGGCTGGTGACCGTCAAGACGGCATCCGGCAAGCCGGTTGAATACGCCGCGATCGACGTGTCAGGCGGCATGCCGGAGCACAATCACGGCCTGCCGACCAGCCCGCAGGTGACCGGTTACCTTGGAAACGGCCATTATCGTATCGAAGGCATGAAATTCACCATGCGCGGTTGGTGGCAATTGCGGCTGTCGATATCGGCGGCGGCAGGGTCCGATACCGTGGTCTTCAACCTGGCGCTGTGAGTGGGTGATGACGCGCATCGCTTCGGTTTGCCTTGCCCTTGCATTGGCCGCGATGCTGGCCGGTTGCGGCAAGCCGCAGTTCTCCGATGCGGAAAAAGCCACCATTGCCTCGCTGTCGCTTTCCGCGCTGCCACCGCTCAAGCCCGACACCACCAACCGTTTCGCGGACGATCCGGGGGCCGCCGCCCTCGGCTCGACCCTGTTCTTCGATCAGAAACTCAGCCGCGACGGCACCGTCTCGTGCTCGACCTGCCACAGAATAGACCGCCAGTTCCAGGATGACCTGCCGCTTGGCATGGGCGTTGGCCGCACCAACCGGCGCACCATGCCGCTTGCCGGTGTCGCCTACAATGCGTGGTTCTTCTGGGACGGCAGGCGCGACAGCCTTTGGTCGCAGGCGCTGACGCCGCTCGAAAACCCGCTCGAGCATGCCGGCAACCGCGCCGCCTACGCCCACTACATCAAGGCGCGCTTCGGCGAGCGCTACGAGCGCATTTTCGGTCCGCTGCCCGACCTTTACGGCATACCGGCCAAGGCGGGTCCATTCGGCACCGATGCCGAAAGGGCAGCGTGGGCCGCGATGAACGAGGACCAGCGCGGCGGCGTCAACCGCGTCTTCGCCAATATCGGCAAGGCCATCGCCGCCTTCGAACGGTCGCTGATGCCGCCGCCGACGCGCTTCGACCACTTTGCCGAAGCGCTCGCTTCCGGTACCGAACCACAAGGCGACGCTTCCTTGTCCGATGCGGAGATGCAGGGGCTCAAGCTGTTCATCGGCAGGGCGAACTGCGTCACCTGTCACAATGGCCCACTGTTCACCGACGGCAGCTTCCACAATGTCGGCGTTTCCCCAAGACCGGGTCTGCCGCCGGACCGTGGCCGCATCGACGCGCTCGCGCAAGTCGAGGCCGATCCGTTCAACTGCCTCGGCCCCTATCGCGACGGCGGAGTGGAAGCCTGCGGCGAGTTGCGCTTCATCCGCAAGACCGGCGAGGAACTGGTTCGCGCCTTCAAGACGCCGTCGCTGCGCGGCGTTGCCACCCGGCCGCCCTACATGCACGCCGGCCAGTTCGCGACGCTGGAGCAGGTGGTCGATAACTATCTCAATGCCCCCGCCAGCATTGAAGGCACCACCGAGCAACATCCTGTCCAGTTGTCCGAGCGCGAGCGTTCGGCGCTCGTCGCCTTCCTGAAAACGTTGAGCGATTAGCTCTGGAGCGATTCCAGGAAAAGTCGAAACCGATTTCCCGTCAAGAATTATGTAGAAACAATGAATTAGAGAAGTTTCATGAACCGCTCTACCGGTCCTTCACCGTCTCCATCGCCACGAAGGTCGATGTCTGCGCCACATGCGGCAGCGCCGAGATCCGCTCGCCCAGCACGCGGCGATAGGCGGCGATGTCGCGCGTGCGCACCTTGAGCAGATAGTCGAAGCTCGACGCCATCATGTGGCACTGCTCGATCTCCGGCACGCTCTGGACGGCGCGGTTGAACGCGTCCAGCGCCGCCGAACGCGTGTCCGACAGCTTCACCTGCACGAAGGCGACATGGCCTTCGCCCATCCGCTCGCGATCGATGATGGCCGCATAGCCGCGAATATAGCCGTCCTTTTCCAGCCGCTTCACGCGCGCCTGCACCGGCGTCTTCGACAGCCCGACCTTTGTCGCCAGTTCGGCCATGGAAAGCCGTCCGTCAGCCGCCAGCGCCGACAGGATATTACGGTCGATGCGGTCCAATTGGTCTATTGCGACGGGATTGGCAGGCGTTTGAACTGTCATGTCTGGATAAGGATAGTCCAAGTGCGCTGCCGTGTCGAATTCTTTGGACCGGCCAAAAAACCGGTCCTGTGCTAGCTTCTGCAGCACCGGTCCGGACGCATCTGGACCGTCCCGTTGTTGCATCCGTTTCGACAGGACCGCCATGCCCCCGCTCGACATTATCCGCCAGCAGATTCGCGCCAATTACCTTCCCGACGAAGATGCCGCCGTGAAGCGGCTGGCCGAGGCCGCCGCTCTTTCCGGCGACCAGCGCAAGGCGATTTCGGCGCGCGCCGCCAATCTGGTGCGCGCCGTCCGCGGTTCGTCCGATCCGCGGCTGATGGAGGTTTTCCTGTCCGCCTACGGCCTCTCCACCAAGGAAGGCGTGGCGCTGATGTGCCTGGCCGAGGCGCTGCTGCGCGTGCCCGATGCCGAGACCATGGACGACCTCATCGCCGACAAGATTGCCCCGCACGACTGGTCGGCGCATTCGGGCGGCTCGTCCTCCATCTTCGTCAATGCCTCGACCTGGGCGCTGATGCTCACCGGCCGTGTCCTCGACGAAGACGAGGGCGGCATCGAAGGTATGCTGCGCTCCATGGTGCGCCGGTTGGGCGAGCCGGTCATCCGCAAGGCGGTTGCCGCCGCCATGCGCGAAATGGGCGAGCAGTTCGTGCTTGGCCGCACCATTGCCGAGGCCATCAAGCGCGGCCGCTCGATGACCGCCAAGGGCTACCTCTATTCCTTCGACATGCTGGGCGAGGCTGCCCGCACCGAGGCCGACGCGCTGCGCTATCTCAAGGCCTATGCCGATGCCATCTCTTCGTTGAATTCCGGCACCAACGGCCCCGACATCCGCAAGAATCACGGCATCTCGGTCAAGCTGTCGGCGCTGCATCCACGCTATGAAGTGGCACAGAAGGATACCATGCTGCCGGTAATGGCCGAGCGGCTTTTGTCGCTGGCACTCGCGGCGCGCAACGCCCGCATGGGCCTCAACATCGACGCCGAGGAAGCCGACCGCCTCGACCTGTCGCTCGACGTCATTGAGCGAGTTCTGGCCGATGACCGTCTTTCCGACTGGAACGGCTTCGGCGTCGTCGTGCAGGCCTATGGTCCGCGCGCCGCCTTCGTCATCGACTGGCTCCATGCACTGGCGAAGAAATACAACCGCAACATCATGGTGCGCCTGGTCAAGGGCGCCTATTGGGACACCGAGATCAAGCGCGCCCAGACCATGGGCCTGTCCGGCTATCCGGTCTTCACCCGCAAGGTGAACACCGACGTTTCCTACATCGCTTGCGCCCGCAAGCTGCTCTCGATGACCGACCGCATCTACCCGCAATTCGCCACCCACAATGCGCATACCGTCGCCGCCATCCTGTCGATGGCTTCGGATCGCGACAGCTTCGAATTCCAGCGCCTGCACGGCATGGGCGAGCAGTTGCACGAGGCCGTGCGCAAGGCCGAGGGCACGCGCTGCCGCATCTACGCCCCGGTCGGCGCGCATTCCGACCTGCTCGCCTATCTGGTCCGCCGCCTGCTGGAAAACGGCGCCAACTCTTCCTTCGTCCATCAGTTGACCGACGAGGACGTGCCGCCGGAGGAAATCGCCCGCGATCCGCTTGAAGCGGCCGAGCATCAGGGGGCCGCCGCCAACCCCAACATCGCCCGCCCGCTCGACATTTTCGGCAGCGGCCGCCGCAACGCCAAGGGCTGGGACATCACCGATGTCGTCACGCTTGCCGAGATCGAAAAGGGCAGGAAGCCGTTCCTGAGCCGGAACCGCTGGCAGGCCAAGCCGCTCACCCGCGCCGGGGGTGCGGGCAAGGCGCGCCCGATCTCCAATCCCGCCAACCCGGCCGACAGTGTCGGAACGGTGACGGAATCGAGCGCAAAGCAGGTAACCGCTGCCGTCAAGATCGCCGTCGAAGCGCAGCCGGCCTGGGCCGCGTGCCCGGTCGCCGAGCGCGCGGCAATCCTGCGCCGCGCCGCCGATCTTTACGAAGCCAATGCGGTGGAGTTCTTCGCGCTGGCCACGCGCGAGGCCGGCAAGACGCTGGCCGATGGCGTCGCCGAAGTGCGCGAGGCGGTCGATTTCCTGCGCTATTACGCCGCCGAAGCCGCCAATGCGGAAGCCGGCACCATGGCGCGTGGCGCCATCGTCTGCATCTCGCCGTGGAACTTCCCGCTTGCCATCTTCACCGGCCAGATCGCGGCCGCCCTTGTCACTGGCAACTCGGTCCTCGCCAAACCGGCCGAACAGACGCCGCTCATCGCCTTCCGCGCCGTGGAGCTGCTGCGCGAAGCCGGCGTACCGGAAGACATCATCCAGCTTCTGCCGGGTGACGGCCCCAGCGTCGGCGCGCCGCTCACCGCCGATCCGCGTATCGCCGGCGTCTGTTTCACCGGCTCCACCGAGGTCGCCAAGCTGATCGAAAAGCAGCTCGCCAAGACCGCCGCGCCCGATGCGATGCTTATCGCCGAAACTGGTGGTCTCAACGCCATGATCGTCGATTCCACCGCGCTGCCCGAGCAGGCGGTGCGCGATATCCTTGCCTCGTCCTTCCAGAGCGCCGGCCAGCGCTGTTCGGCTTTGCGCGTTCTCTACGTCCAGAAGGACGTGGAAAAGAAGATGCTGGAAATGCTGACCGGGGCGATGAAGGCGCTGACCGTCGGCGATCCCTGGCAGCTTGCGACAGATGTCGGCCCGGTCATCGATGACGAGGCGCAAGGCTCCATCGCCGCCTACTGCAAGGACATGGAAGAGAAGGGCAGGTTGATCGCCAAGCTCGATGCGCCGCATGGCGGCCGCTTCGTCGCCCCGCATGTCCTGTCGGTCAAGGGCATCGAGGACATGCAGCGCGAGGTGTTCGGCCCTGTCCTGCATGTCGCCAGCTTCGAGGCCGAGAAGATCGATGCCGTCATCGCCGCCATCAACCGCAAGGGTTATGGCCTGACTTTCGGCTTGCACACCCGCATCGAAGGCCGCGCCCAGCATTTCGTCGACGGCATCCATGCCGGCAACATCTACGTCAACCGCAACCAGATCGGCGCCGTCGTCGGCTCGCAGCCATTCGGCGGCGAGGGCCTGTCCGGCACCGGCCCGAAGGCCGGCGGTCCGCATTATCTGCGCCGCTTCCGCAAGGGTCCCGAGGCCGGTTCGGTAGAGGCCGAAGGCCGCGCGATCGCGGCGGCCGAACTTAAGGATAATCTGCCCGATCCGGCACTGGGTGAATGGGCCACGCGGCCCGACCGCGTCGCCATCCTGCGCAAGCATCTGCGCGGCAAGGGAACTGCGGCCATCGCGGCTGCGGCTTCGCTCGATTTCGGCCAGGTCGATCTGCCCGGTCCGACCGGCGAGGCCAATTCGCTGTCGCTGGTGCCGCGCGGGCGTGTGCTGGCGCTGGGACCGGATGCCGACACCTTGCTGGCGCAGGTCATCCAGGCGCTTGCCGCCGGCAACGCGGTGCTGGCCGTTGCCCCCGGTGCGTCGTCTGTCCTTTCGCCGCTCACCGGCAAGGGTCTGCCGCTCGCCGCCATCGATGGCCGCATCGAGCCAGCCGATATTGCGGCGCTGAAGATCGACGTGGTCGCCTTCTCCGGCGCTGCCACCGACATGAAACCTCTACGCGCGGCTGTTGCAAATCGCGAAGGGCCGATCGTGCCGCTGGTCAGCGAAGTGCTCTATCCGGCTGCTTACGCGCATGAGCGCGCCGTCTGCGTCGACACCACCGCCGCCGGCGGCAATGCCAGCCTGCTCGCGGCGGCATAAAGGATGCCGCTGGCTATGCTGCGAATTGATGCCTGTTCGCACAGAAATAGGCGATGATCTGAGACAGGTCCGGCTCGGCGACCATGTGCTCGGCCTCGGCGCATGCAACCCAGCGACGCGTACGGGCGCGCTTCTCTTTCCAGCGCTCTGCGATGGCGCCGACCTTCAATGGGAACACCAGCACCTCGCACGGCACTTCCTCGCCTGAGGGAAGGGCCTTGGCGTAGAAATAGCGCCCGGCTTCGATCGGGGAAATCCGCCCGCTCAATCCGGCCTCTTCTCCGGCTTCGCGTGCTGCTGCGTCGCACAAAGGTTCCCGTGCCTCGGGCCAGCCTTTCGGCAGCACCCAGCGGCCCGTATCGCGGCTTGTGATCAGCATGATCTCGACGCTGCCGTCCTGCTCCCGCCAGGGCAACGCGGCAACCTGCAGGCGCAACGGCACGGTGCCGAAGAGTTTGCGAACCCTTTCGGCCAGATGCTCGTGTGCTTGAGGCCCCATCAACATGCGAAAGCAGCGCCAGAATTCAGGAATCGTTTGCCGTCTCATAAACAGTACGGCTAATTACGTGTAACAAAAGTAAAAATTTTACCACGGTGGGGAAACCCGTGCCCCCAACAGCAAAAAGGCGGCCAAGGCCGCCTTTCGAAGTATGCGCGATTGCAGTGCGATGAGTTTCGAATTAGCCGGCGTGATCGTCCGCTATGGGCTTTTGGTAGGTGAAGCCCATATCCCATGGAAAATAGATCCACGTGTCCTGGCTGACCTCGGTAACGAAGGTGTCGACCAGCGGCCTGCCTTTCGGCTTGGCGTAGATGGTTGCGAAATGCGCTTTCGGCAGCATGGCGCGCACCACCGCGGCGGTCTTTCCAGTGTCGGTCAGGTCATCGATGATAAGGACGTTTTCGCCGTCGTTTGCCAGAAGCGGTGGGCTGATCTGCTTGAGCACCTGCAACTGCCCCTGCGAGGTGTAGTCGTGGTAAGAGGCGACGCAAACGGTTTCGATGACGCGGATGCCGAGTTCGCGTGAGATGACGGCGGCCGGCACCAATCCGCCGCGCGTTATGCACACGATCGCCTTCCACTGCGAGTTAACGCCCGCCAGCCGCCATGCAAGCGCGCGGGAGTCGCGGTGGAACTGGTCCCAGGATACCGGGAAGGCTTTTTCGGGAAGGGACATTCGTGGCGCACTCCGCAGCCGCGCCTGAGCGCGCAGATCATAAGGGATGCGGGCGGAATTAGCCGGAAATCGATACACTTGGCAAGGCCGCAGTGCGGCCGGACGACATTTGTCAGCGCGACAGGAAGGCCGCCACGGGGATCGAGCGGAGCACGGTCCTCGTCACCCCGCCGAAGAGCAATTCGCGCAGCCATGAGTGGCTGTAGGCCCCAAGCACGAGAAGATCGGCGCCGCTCGCGGCGATGCGATCCTGGAGAATCTCTTCGATGGGCACGCCGTCGGATTTCTGGATCGAGACGCGAACGGAAACCCCATGGCGCGAAAGGGCTGCGGCAATTTCGGCGCCAGCAGCGTGGGCGCTGTGTTCGGGCACGTCGGGCGGGTCGATCACCAGAACATCCGTCCTCTCCGCCTCGGCCATGAAGGGAATGGCGTCGAAAGCGGCGCGGGCGGCTTCCTTGCTGCCGTTCCAGGCCAGAAGAATGTGCTTGAAGCTGGTGATGATGGCTCCCGAATGCGGCACCACCAGAACCGGGCGCCCGGCCTCGTAGACGAGGCTATCGACATCGGCGCCTTCGTCGCCGCCGATGTCGCGCTGGGCGGCGATCACCAGGTCTGCGGCGCGTACGCTTGAAATGCCGGTAAGCGCGCTGTCGCCGGAAAAGCTTTCAAGGCTGCGCCATTCATAGGACAGACCGGCGTCTTCGGTGCGTTTGAGAAATGCAGCGCGGAGTTTGTCGGTGCGCTCCTTGTTGATTTCGGCGGAAACCTGAAGGAACTCGGTGTCGGGAAAGCCTGTAGCTGACGTGTATGCGGCCGGAATCGCTTCCGCATGAATGCCGACGAGATGGCCTTCAAACCGGCTTGCCAGCGGGATGGCGCAATCGAGCACGCGAGTGGCGTCATGCTCGCTTTGAAGGATGGCAACGATCGTTTCGAAACGCATGCTCGTATCCTCATCTGGCTTCCGCGGCGGTGCCGCGATTAAGAAACGCAGTCGAGGTCGGCCCGGTTCCGGATCGAGTGGTGCCTCATTGAAACGTACTTGTCAGCCGGTCGTGGCAAAACTCGCGACCATAGTTTCAACCTCGGAGCGCGCCGCGTCCAGCGATTCTTGCGAGCGGGCACGCACGACCAGTTCGGTCCAGAACTTACCTTCGCCAAATTTCGGATATGAACCGATGATGGTGTCGGGATGCCTTTTCTGGATATCTCCCAGCGGTCCGCCGATCAGGCCCTCGCCATGTGGGCATGGAACAGTTGCCGACAGCATTTTGGTCCCGGTCTTCAAGGTCGGCACGACATTATCGAGCATGGCCTGGAAGATCGACGGCACGCCCGCCATGACATGGACATTGCCGATGCGGAATCCGGGCGCCAGTGAAACCGGATTGTCGATGTGGGCAGCGCCGCGCGGCATGCGCGCCATGCGCTTGCGCGCCTCGGTGAATTCGATGCCGCGCTTGGCATAGCTGTCTTCCAGCATGGCATAGGCCTTTGCATCGTATTCGCACGGCACGCCGAACGCCTTTGAAATCGAATCGGCGGTGATGTCGTCATGCGTCGGGCCGATGCCTCCGGTGGTGAAGACGTAGGTGTAGCGGGCACGAACGGCATTCACGGCGGCGGCGATCTCGTCTTCCTCGTCGGGAACGATCCGCACCTCCTTCAGATCGATGCCGACCGCCGTCATGATGTCGGCGAGGTGGCCGATGTTCTTGTCCTTGGTCCGGCCCGAGAGAATCTCGTCGCCGATGACAAGCATCGCGGCAGTTACGATTTCGGGCATGGAGGGGGCTCCGGGCAGAACAGGGGGCGCCTGTCACATAGCCCGAGCGGGCAAAGGTCGCAAAGATATTAATTTAGTGAACGAACTGTCTGCATATGGGTATCTTCCGGTGAACGATCCAGGACTTAGATACGGTGCTCGCGGGGCTGGCTTCCGCAGTGCAACATTCTGGAGATGGAAATGGCGAAGGTACTTGTTCTTTATTATTCGAGCTTCGGTCACATGGAGCAAATGGCCAAGGCGGCAGCCGAAGGCGCGCGCGCCGCCGGCGCAGACGTGTCGATCAAGCGTGTTCCCGAATTGGTGCCGCTGGAAGTGGCCAAGGCGTCTCACTACAAGCTTGACCAGGAAGCGGAAGTCGCTACGCCTGCCGAACTGGAAAACTACGACGCCATCATCATCGGCGCCGCCACTCGCTATGGTGCGATCGCCTCGCAGATGAAGAATTTCCTCGACCAGACCGGTCCGCTGTGGGCCAGGGGCGCGCTGCTCGACAAGGTAGGCTCGGTCATGGTCTCGACCGCCACCCAGCATGGCGGCGCCGAACTGGCCCTGCTCAGCACGCAGGCGTCGCTGCAGCACCACGGCATGATCATCGTGCCGCTGTCCTATGCCTATCAGGGCCAGATGGGCAATGACGTCGTGCGCGGCGGTTCGCCCTATGGCATGACCACCACCAGCGACGGCGACGGCTCGCGCCAGCCATCCGCGCAGGAACTGGAAGGTGCCCACTTCCAGGGCAAGCGCGTCGCCGAGATCGCCGCAAGGCTGCACGGCGCATCGAGCGAGACCCAGCCGCTTCAGGAGGCGGCGGAGTAAGCTTCCAGCCCTGGCAATTCTGTCGCCTTTGGCGGCATCACAAATAAAAACCCCCGGCGCAGGCCGGGGGTTTTTTACATTGGTTGGAAGCCTGGTCGAGGCTCAGCCGACGACTTCGGTATCCGAGAACCAGTAGCGGATTTCCTGCGCGGCGGTTTCCGGCGCATCCGAGCCATGCACGGAGTTTTCGCCGATCGACAGGGCATGAACCTTGCGGATGGTGCCTTCGGCGGCCTGGGCCGGGTTGGTCGCGCCCATCACTTCGCGGTTCTTGGCGATGGCGTTTTCGCCCTCCAGCACCTGCACGATCGTCGGAGCCGACGACATGAACTCCACCAGTTCGCCGAAGAAGGGACGTTCCTTGTGGACGGCGTAGAAGCCTTCCGCCTCGCGGCGGCTCATCCACACGCGGCGCGACGCGACGACGCGCAGGCCGGCATCTTCCAGCATCTTGGTGATGGCGCCGGTCAGGTTGCGCCGGGTGGCATCCGGCTTGATCATCGAAAACGTGCGTTCGAGCGCCATTTGGTCGTCCTTCTTCAGATTTCAGGATTGATTGGTGGCGGCTCTATACAAGCCGCCCGCATCCTTGCCAAGGGGAACGAACCTGGTCCGGCTTCACGCCGCCGCCGATTTGCGGCCAAGGCCGCCGTGGAGATCGAGGCAGCGCTCGAACCAGTCGCGGATCAGCCTGTCGTCGTCGCCAACGAACGCGTAGGCCGACGACACCCGCACCCACTGCAGGGCGCCGAAGACGATGTAGTCTGCAAACAGCGGTGACTGGCCGCCGATGAAAGGCTGGTATTCCAGCATCGCGCGCAACGGTTCCAGCTTCTTGCGGAAGGCCGGCAGATGCGCGTCGCGTTCCGCGCCGACGTCTTCCAGCTTCTTGCCATAGCGCGCCTCGCGGCTCTCGCGGAAATAGGCCGCGTTCGCGTCATCCTGGGCGTGGTGGATTTCCATAAGCGCAGCCGAGCCGAGGAACGGGTGAAGCTGGGTCTGCGCCCAGCGCTCGACAAAGCGCGCGGCAGCCTTGCCGCCTTCGCCTGAAAACAAGGATGGCCGAGCCGGATATGTCTCTTCGAGATAGACGGCGATGGCGAAGGAATCTGCTACGGTATTGTCGCCATCGCGAATGACCGGGATGGTTTTGGACACTCCGCCTTCCACTTTTGGAACCTCGAGAAAGCGCGTCGGCACCGCCTTGAAGTCGAGGCCCTTGTGCGCCAGCGCCATCTTGGCTTTCCAGCAATGCGGACTGAACGGGCGCGCCTCATCGCGGCCGACGAGGTCATAGACGAGAATGGTCATTGGCGTTGGTCTTTCTGACGGGTAGGTAAGCGGTGCGAAATGCGCGGCGGGGCAGTTGATGAAACGACATTTCATGATGTTTGCGGCCTACAATCAATGGGCCAACAGTCGTATCTACGATGCTTGCGCAGACCTGTCCGAAGACGAGTTCGGCCGCGACACCGGCGCCTTTTTCGGCTCGATGCTGGGAACCCTCAACCACATGCTGACCGCCGACCGCGTCTGGATGAAGCGCTTCACCGGCGAAGGCGATGCGCCGGCCACGCTGGATGCGATCATCCACCGCGCGCTTCCGGCATTGCGGGTGGCGCGCCAGGCCGAGGACAAGCGCATCGTGGCGTGGGTGGACAGCCTGTCGGACAAGGCGCTCGCCGGGCGGTTTTCATACATGACCGTCACCGACATGCGCACCATCTCGCAGCGTCTGGCGCCGGCGCTCGCCCATTTCTTCAACCACCAGACCCATCATCGGGGCCAGGCTCACATGATCCTGACGGTTCTTGGCCGTCCTTCGGTGCCGCTCGATCTGGTCTATTTCCAGCGTACGGAAGAGGGCAGGGCGTTTGCCTGACCGGGTACGCGTCGAGGCTGAATCCGACCGGGGCTTGCACTTCGCCCCCGGCTCAGTCAAAAGCCCGCAATGCTGACCATAAACAATCTATCGCTGCGCATCGCCGGGCGTCTCCTTCTCGACCACGCCTCGCTGGCCCTGCCAGCCGGCGCAAAGGCCGGGCTTGTCGGGCGCAACGGAACTGGCAAGACGACGCTGTTCAAGGCGATCACGGGCGACTTCCCCTCCGAGACCGGGTCCATCGACCTGCCGCGCAGCACGCGCATCGGCCAGGTTGCGCAGGAAGCGCCCGGCACCGAGGAGCCGCTGATCGAGATCGTGCTGAAGGCCGACAAGGAGCGGGCCGCCCTTCTCGAGGAAGAAAAGACCGCGACCGACCCGCACCGCATTGCCGAAATCCACATCCGGCTCGCCGACATAGATGCGCATTCGGCTGAATCGCGGGCAGCGACCATCCTTGCCGGGCTCGGCTTCGACGACGAGGCCCAGAGGCGGCCGGCGTCGTCCTTTTCCGGCGGTTGGCGCATGCGCGTGGCGCTGGCGGCGGTGCTGTTTTCCGAACCTGATCTTCTGCTGCTCGACGAGCCGACCAACTACCTCGACCTTGAAGGCACGCTCTGGCTGGAGAACTATGTCGCGAAATATCCGCACACCGTGCTGTTGATCTCGCATGACCGCGATCTCTTGAACCGCGCCGTCAACTCCATCGTCCATCTCGACCAGAAGAAGCTCACCTTCTGGCGCGGCGGCTATGACCAGTTCGAGCGGCAATGGACCGAGCAGCGCGAATTGCAGGAAAAGGGCAGGGTCAAGCAGGAAGCCGCCCGCAAGCATCTGCAATCTTTCGTCGACCGTTTCCGCGCCAAGGCCTCCAAGGCAAGGCAGGCCCAGTCGCGCATCAAGGCGCTGGAAAAGATGAAGCCGATTGGTGCCCTGGTGGACGATTCTGTGCGTCCGTTCAGCTTCCCGGAACCGGTCAAGACGGTTGCCTCGCCGATCGTAGCCCTGTCGGGTGTCGATGTCGGCTATCAGCCGGGTTCCCCCGTGCTGAAGAGAATGACGCTGCGTATCGATGCCGACGACCGCATCGCCCTGCTCGGCGCCAACGGCAACGGCAAGTCGACCTTCGCCAAGCTGCTCTCCGGGCGCTTGAAGGCGGAGACCGGCACGATGACGGTGGCGCCGGGCCTCAAGACCGCGATCTTCGCCCAGCACCAGCTCGGCGATTTGCGTCCGGACGAGAATGCCTACGAGCATGTGCGCCGCCTGATGCCGGATGCGCCGGAATCGAAGGTGAGGGCGCGCGTTGCACAATTTGGCCTGGCAACCGAGAAGATGAACACCGTCGCCAAGGATTTGTCGGGCGGCGAAAAGGCGCGGCTTCTGATGGGGCTTGCCGCTTTCGACGGGCCGAACCTGTTCATCCTCGACGAGCCGACCAACCACCTCGACATCGATTCGCGCGAGGCGCTGGTCCATGCGCTCAATGATTTTCCGGGCGCGGTGATCGTGATTTCGCACGACCGTCACCTCTTGGAGGCGACCGTCGATCGGCTGTGGCTGGTCAAGGATGGCGCGGTCAATGCCTATGACGGCGATCTGGACGACTACAAGACGCTGGTGACGGGTGTTTCCGCCAACAGCCGCGAGCGGCGTGAGGCCGAAAAGGCTTCGAAGGCCGACAAACGTCGGGAAGCTGCCGCCCGTCGCGCCGCGCTGGAGCCGCTGGCCAAGGAAATCCGCGCCACCGAGGCGCTGATGGATCGGCTGCGCAAGCGCATGGACGGCATCGAGGACGAACTGGCCAATCCGGCGCTTTATGAAAAGGACCCGATCAAGGCGACGCGCCTTGCCAAGGAGCGGTCCGAATTGTCCGGCCAACTTGCCCGCCATGAGGAAAAATGGCTGGAAATGTCTGCCGAATATGAAGAAGGCATCGCCGAGTAGGGGCTCCTTCACCTGTCGGAATGACTTGGTGAATCCATTTGCGGTTCTGATCGGGTGTCACCGAATGTGGATCGACCGATCCGGTTCCGTAACACGTCCTCCCGCAACCCATTGATCCCGCTAACTTCCCGCAAAAATTCACTACCCTGTTCGTCCACTCCCTTCGCGTCGCCTTCATAATTCGCTCACCGCCTTCGCGGGAGACCTGGTCCGGACCGGGGATCAGGAGAGGGCGGCGGCGCCGGGCTGGCCGTCTTCGGTAGGCGGCTGGGTGATGAACCCCCAAGTCCGGCCCTCGAACCGGGCGCCGTGTGCCAGCGCATACCGGCCCTTGTGGCCGGCCTGCTGAATGGCCGGTGCGTCGGTTGAGGGAAGACGCCGGACGGGCGGCCGCAAGGTCGCATTACTTACCAAACGAGCGTCCGAACGGCCGCCCGTCTTCCCACCCTTCATCGACCCGGACGTTTTCACGCCGCGGGAATGAGCAACCGTGACTGGAGGCACCACCATGCGTAGAAAGTCGACAACGAGGCAATATAAAGCCGCCACCGAAAGTTCAGGACCGGAGCCTGACGCCACGACCTACAGGCCACTCATCGCCTGCATGGCTCGGGCGCTGGTGGCCGATATGTTCGCTCACTACCAAACCTGCGCGCTTCGTGATTGCCGTGCCGCCGGTTCTTGTCAGGCCTGGTGCGAGGGCGGCTTTTGCCCGGTTGGGATGGACAGCCGCCAGGCCTTGGTCTTCGTCGGCATGATGGCGTTCCACGATGTTTTGAGCAGCGAAGCCCTCGGCTGCGAACCGGTCGAGGCGTCATAGGATCAAGGGCTTCAACTTATTGCCCCTACAAGGCCTGCCTGATCGGCGCTATACGATGGCGCATGAACTCGCATATCAAGCTCCGCCTCGGCCATTCGGCATGTCCGCATGACTGCCCGTCCACCTGTGCGCTCGATGTGGAATTGCTGGGCCCGGACCGCATTGGCCGTATCCACGGCTCGAAGGAGAACAGCTACACCGCCGGCGTCGTCTGCGCCAAGGTCGCCCGCTACGCCGACCGCATCCATCATCCCGACCGCCTCTTGAAGCCGCTGGTGCGCGCCGGTGCCAAGGGCGACGGAAACTGGAAGGAAGCAAGCTGGGAAGCGGCGCTCGATCTCGTTGCCCAGAAGTTTGACGCGGCGGAGGCGAAATACGGCTCGGAAACGGTATGGCCGTATTTCTACGCCGGCACGATGGGCCTGGTGCAGCGCGACGGCATCGAGCGGCTGCGCCACGCCAAGAAATATTCGGGTTTCTTCGGTTCGATCTGCACCAACCTGGCATGGACCGGCTGGATGATGGGCGCTGGCGCGCTCCGCGGCCCGGATCCGCGCGAAATGGCGAAATCGGACTGCGTGGTGATCTGGGGCACCAATGCCGTGGTCACGCAGGTCAATGTGATGACGCACGCCATCAAGGCCCGCAAGGAGCGCGGCGCCAAAATCGTCGTCATCGACGTTTACGAAAATGCCACCATGAAGCAGGCCGACATCGGTCTGATCGTCAAGCCCGGAACCGATGCGGCACTTGCCTGCGCCGTCATGCATGTCCTGTTCAAGGAAGGCATGGCCGACTGGCCGTATCTCGAAAAATACACCGACGACCCAAAGGGCCTCGAGGCGCATCTGGCCACCCGCACGCCGGAATGGGCGTCAGCCGTCACCGGTCTGCCGGTTGAAGAGATCGTCGCTTTCGCCCGGCTGGTCGGCACCACCAAACGCACCTATTTCCGTCTCGGCTACGGCTTTTCGCGTCAGCGCAACGGCTCGGTCAACATGCATGCCGCTTCCTGCATCGCGGCGGTCGCCGGCAACTGGCAATATGAAGGCGGTGGGGCATTCCACTCCAATTCGGGCATCTACAAGCTCAACACGGAGCTGCTTGAGGGCACGCGGCTACGCGACCGCAGCATCCGTTACCTCGACCATTCGCGCATCGGCCCGGTGCTGACCGGTGCGGAGGACGCGCTCTACGGCGGGCCGCCGGTCACGGCGATGCTGATCCAGAACACCAATCCGGCCAATGTCGCGCCGGAGCAGCGGCTGGTGAAGCGGGGCATGCTGCGCGACGACCTGTTCATGTGCGTGCACGAGCAGTTCATGACCGATACGGCCCAACTGGCCGATGTGGTCTTGCCTGCCACGATGTTCCTGGAACACGACGACATCTACAAGGGCGGCGGCAACCAGCATCTCACGCTCGGCCCCAAGCTGGTCGATCCGCCGCCTGGGCCGCGCACCAACCATTTCGTCATCGAGGAACTGGCCAAGCGTCTGGGTGTCGCGGATCGGCCGGGCTTCGGCATGACCGAGCGCGAACATATCGACGTAATCCTTTCAAAGCGCGGGCTGGGGACGTTCGCTACCTTCAAGGAAGAGAAGTGGACCGATCTGCAGCCGGCGTTCGAAGAGGCGCACTTCCTCAATGGCTTCGGGCATGCGGACAGGAAATTCCGGTTCAAGCCGGACTGGACGGGGCAATCCGCACCCAACAGGCCGCCACGTTCCATGGGGGTGCTTGGCCCGTATCAGCGGCTGCCTGAATTTCCTGACCATGTCGACCTGATCGAGGTCGCGGACGAGGAGCATCCGTTCCGGCTCGCCACTTCGCCGGCCCGCAATTTCCTCAATTCGAGCTTTACCGAAACGCCGGTGTCGAAAGCCAGGGAAGGGCGGCCGCAACTGCTCATCCACTCACAGGACGCGGCCATGTTCGGCCTGTCGGACGGCGATCGCGTCGAGATCGGCAACAGGCGCGGCGAAGTTGTCCTTCACGCCAAGCTGTTCGATGGCGTCAGGCGTGGTGTCGTTATAGCCGAAGGCATATGGCCGAACGGCGCGCATGAACGTGGCGAAGGCATCAACGTTCTGACCGGGTCGGACGCGCCGGCACCCTATGGCGGCGATCCGGTTCACGACAACAAGGTGTGGATCAGGGCGGCAGCTTAGGAAGACGGGAGAATAGACCACGCGAGGTCCTTTGGACGCAGGAAATCCGTCAGGTCGGCAGAAGCGGGGTGCAGGTTCGCCCATCTTTCCATGGTCTGGAAACGAACGACCGCGCCGGTGGGAAATTTCCGCGACATCGTCTGCAACGCATTGGCGTCCGATGTGGTCGAGGCCAGTTGCCAGGCCAGCGTTTCCAGGCCCGGATTGTGGCCGATCACCAGCAGAGACTGGATCGATCCGTTTACCTTGCGGATTTCCGCAAGTATCCGCTCGGGCTGAGCCTCATAGATGGCATCGGAAAATTCGAACACGCAGGCATTTTTCGGCCATTGCGCCACGATCCGTTCCCAGGTCTGGCGCGTGCGTATCGCCGCCGAAACGATGGCCAGATCCGGCATCCAGCCACGGCTGGCCATTTCCTTGCCGACAAGTCGTGCAGCCTTCCTGCCGCGTTCGGCCAGTGGCCGGGAAAAATCCGGCAGGGCAGGATTGTCCCAACTCGACTTGCCATGGCGGAGCAGGAACAGTTGCCTCATTTCGCCGCCATTCAGGGGGTGAAGCGTGCCAGCGCTTCGAGGTCGACATCGTCGCGCAATGCAGCGGGCGACAGGACAGACTGGTCGCCGTTCTCGACAAGGCGGCTCGTGGCGGAAAACACCGACCTGCCGTCGACCATGCTGACCTTGCCTTCCGCCACCAGTTTCAGCGCAAGCACGTAGAGGCCATGTTCCGCCTTGAGCACGCGCGTTGCAAGCGACGATTCGTCGTCGCCGACAAGCACCGGAACTGCCGCCTGTGCGATGATTGGCCCGTCGTCCGTCTCCGGCGTCACGAAATGGACCGTGCAGCCATGCACCCGCATCCCGGCCGCCAGCGCGCGCTGGTGCGTGTCCAGCCCTTTGAAAGCCGGCAACAGGGCAGGGTGGATGTTGATCATGCGGCCTGCCCATTTCTCCACGAACGGGGTCGTGAGAAGCCGCATATAGCCTGCTAGGGCGACGATCTCTGCGCCAAAGGAAGACAGCGCCGCGTCGATTGCGCCGTCATGGGCGTCCTTGCTGGCATGGTCGGCGCGCGCAACAGCGCGCGTGGCGATACCTCGCGATGCCGCAATGCCAAGGCCCGCCGCATCCGGCTTGTCGGAAATCACGCCCACGATCTCGGCCGGATAGGCAGGGTCTGCCGCCGCCTCGATCAATGCCGCCATGTTGGAGCCGCGCCCCGAGATCATGATGACGGTACGTTTGCGCACGAGGCTCATAGGTCAAGGGATCCGCGATAGATGACACCAGCGTCACGGCGCGGGACGATGCGGCCGACCGGCGTGACTGTTTCGCCCGCCTCCTGCAGCACGGCCGCCACTTGCGCCGCCTGGCCTGACGCCACGACGATGGCCATGCCGATGCCGCAGTTGAAGGTGCGCATCATTTCATCGGGTGCGACATTGCCGGTCTTGGCCAGCCATTTGAACACCGGCGGCACATCGATGGCGTTGAGGTCGAGTTCGGCCGAAAAATCCTTTGGCAGGGCGCGTGGGATATTGTCGGGGAAGCCGCCGCCGGTAATGTGGGCCAACGCCTTGATGCCGTGGGTGCCGCGGATCGCCTTCAAGACCGACTTGACGTATATCCGGGTGGGCTCCAGCAGGGTTTCGGCAAGGGTTTCGCCGTGAGCAAAGGGAGCCTTGTCGGGCCATTCGAGGCCGCTCGTCGCAACGATGCGCCGCACCAGCGAAAAGCCGTTGGAATGCACGCCCGACGAGGCAAGGCCAAGCAACACGTCGCCTTCGGCAATATCGTCGGTCGGAAGAAGCTGGCCGCGCTCGGCGGCGCCGACGGCGAAACCTGCGAGGTCGTAGTCGTTGCCGTGATACATGCCCGGCATTTCGGCCGTCTCGCCGCCGATGAGGGCGCAACCGGCTTGACGGCAACCCCTTGCGATGCCGTCTACGATTGCCGCGCCCTGTTCGGGATCGAGTTTGCCGGTGGCAAAATAGTCGAGGAAGAACAGCGGCTCGGCGCCCTGCACGACGAGATCGTTGACGCACATGGCGACCAGGTCGATGCCGATCGTGTCATGCTTGCCGGCATCGATCGCAATCTTCAGCTTGGTGCCGACGCCGTCATTGGCCGCTACCAGCACCGGGTCCACGAAACCGGCGGCCTTGAGATCGAACAAGCCGCCAAAGCCGCCGATCTCGCCGTCAGCGCCAGGCCGGCGTGTGGCGCGCACAAGCGGTTTGATCTTCTCGACCATGAGATTGCCGGCGTCAATGTCGACGCCAGCCTCGGCGTAGGTCAGCCCACTCTTGTGCTCGGCCATCGCTTTTCCCTTAACAACGCGGGCTCATCGCATGAACGGCTTTTTCCCGCAAGGCAAGTGGTCACTCACACTATCACCAGCATGGGGAAAGAGTGAGTGGTTGGTCCAGCTTCCTGAGTGCCTTGCAGTTCGGCTGCGTCTCGACCATTTATCGTCGTGGTGAACCGATGAGAACAACGTGACCATTCCCAACCAGATCACGATTCTACGCTTCCTGCTCGTGCCGGCCGTGGTGTGGGCAATGCTGCAGTCGCGCTGGGACTGGGCCTTTGCCGGCTTCGTTATCGCCGGTGTCTCTGATGGCGTCGACGGCTTCATTGCACGGCAGTTCAATCAGCGATCGGAACTTGGCGCCTATCTGGATCCGATGGCCGACAAGATCCTGCTGGTAAGCGTCTTCGTCGTGCTTGGCTTCATCGGCGAACTGCCGCTGTGGCTGGTCATTGCGGCGGTGACGCGCGATGGCTTGATCATTTGCGCGGTGATTATGTCCACCGTGATCGGCAATCCCGTTGAAATGAAGCCGTTGATGGTTTCAAAGGCCAACACTGCAATCCAGATCGTTCTGGCAGCTGTCGTTCTGGCGGAATTGACGTTTTCGACCATTTTCGGACCGCTTCGCACGTCCCTGATATTCCTGTCCGGCCTCTTGACCGTGGCTTCAGCCGCGGCCTATCTCGTGGCTTGGCTGAGGCACATGAACGGCTATGGCAAAGGCAGTACATCAGACAACTGACGACGACGCTGCCGAAGCTGCAGCGTCTGCGGCGTTCCGGCGGCAGCTCCGATTCTGGTTGGTGGCAGCCATCGGGCTCGCCATTTTTCTCTATCTTTTCAGTAGCATCCTGTTGCCGTTCGTAGCGGGCCTGGTGCTCGCTTATTTCCTCGATCCGGTAGCCGACCGACTTCAGCGGCTCGGCCTTTCGCGTGTAATGGCAACTGTCGTCATCCTGTTTGCCTTCCTCGTCGTTCTGGTTCTTGCGCTGGTCCTGCTTATCCCCATCCTGGCTTCGCAGATGGCGGATTTCGCCGGCAAGTTGCCCGACTACATGACGCGCCTGCAATCGCTGGTCACCAGTTTCGACCCGCAGTGGCTTGAGCGGCGGTTCGGGGTTGATGCAGCCGGTCTTAAGGAAGGCCTGAATTCGCTGCTGACTTCCGGTTTCGGCTTGCTGACGACCGTATTCCAGTCGATCTGGAGTTCCGGTATCGCGCTGGTGTCAGTGATCAGCCTGTTCGTCGTTACCCCGGTGGTCGCGTTTTACATGTTGCTCGACTGGGATCGAATGGTCGCGACGGTGGATAGTTGGGTGCCGCGCGACCATGTCGAAACTGTTCGCGCCATCTCCGCCGATATCAACACGGCCACTGCCGGCTTCGTGCGCGGTCAGGGCACATTGTGCCTGGTGCTTGGTGCGATCTATGCCGTCGGCCTGACCATTACCGGTCTGAATTTCGGCATCCTTATCGGCCTTTTCGCCGGGTTGATCAGCTTCATTCCCTATGTCGGATCGCTGACCGGGCTGGTGCTCGCCGTCGGCGTGGCTTTCGTACAGTTCTGGCCGGACTGGCTGATGGTCGTCGCCGTTGCGGCTGTCTTCTTCGTAGGTCAGTTCATCGAAGGCAACATCCTGCAGCCGAAGCTGGTCGGCAAAAGCGTCGGCCTGCACCCGGTCTGGCTGATGTTTTCCTTGTTTGCGTTCGGCGCCCTGTTCGGCTTCGTCGGCTTGCTGATTGCTGTGCCGGCCTCGGCTGCCATCGCCGTGCTCGTGCGTTTCGTGATCGCCCGCTACCTCGAATCACCGCTCTACAACGGGCACAGGGCTGATCCCGTTGCGCCTATTTCGACCCGCCGACGCCGTACTCCCGGCGCGAGCCACTGAAGCCCTATGGCTCCGTCCATGGAGAAGCCTCGTCAACTGCCGCTCGATCTCAGCCATGGGACGGCTTATTCACGCGACGATCTCGTCGTATCGCCATCAAATGCGCAGGCGGTTGCCTTGGTCGATTGCTGGCCCGACTGGTCATCCCCCGTCGTCGTGCTCGCCGGGCCGGCAGGATCGGGCAAGACGCATCTAGCCGAGATCTGGCGCAATTCGGCCAACGCCCTGGCCGTTGAGCCCGCACGCATCAGCGAAGCGATCGCAGACCTTGGCAGCCGGCCGGCCGTGATCGACAATGCCGATGCTGCTTCCATCGACCAGCAGGGGCTCTTCCATCTCATCAATGCAGTGCGGGGCGCGGGCTCGCATCTCTTGTTGACCGCACGCCGATTTCCCTCCGCCTGGAACGTCACCTTGCCTGACTTGGCATCGCGGCTGAGAGCAGCAGCAACGGTCGAGATTCACGAACCGGATGATCCGTTGCTGGCAGGTGTCATCACGAAGCTCTTCGCCGACCGCCAGGTCGAGGTTGAGCCGCATGTCGTGCAATATCTGGTCCGCCGCATAGAGCGCTCGCTGGCGACTGCCATGCGTGTCGTGGACCGGCTTGATCGGGTGGCGCTGCAACAGCAAAGCCGCATCACACGTGTCTTGGCTGCCGAAGCGGTCAGCGCAATGGACGAAGGGCAGGGTGAATTCGATCTCTAGGATCGGTTGGACGACAAGCGCTGTAAGATTTGGATTTCGATGCTGTCTCTCGATAGAAAATCGGCAAACGGCACATGCGACTTTCGAGAAGTCTTGGTCGGAGTGGCAGGACTCGAACCTGCGACCCCCTGATCCCAAATCAGGTGCGCTACCAGGCTGCGCTACACTCCGAGGCCGTGTGTTGCCTATTGATTTAGGCGTGGCATGGCAAGTGCAAAAAAGCAGATCCCCTTGCCGTGATGCGTATTGCACAGTAAGCAAATCGCAAGAACGGCAAGCGCCGAAGCAGCAACGAGGGTTTTCATGTCCGCGCGCATTTTCAGCCCCGCAAAGACCGCCATGCAGTCCGGGAAAAGCAAAACCGGTTACTGGGTGTTGGAATTCGATCCGGAGCAGCCGCGCAAAATTGATCCCTTGATGGGCTATACGACGTCCGGCGACATGAAAAGCCAGATCAGGCTTTCATTCGAAACGCGGGAAGAGGCAGTTGCCTATGCGGAAGGACAGGGACTGTCCTATCGGGTTGAAGAGCCGAAGGAACCGAAACGTCGGCAGATTTCCTATTCCGACAATTTCCGCTATGACCGCCACACACCTTGGACCCATTGAGGGGAAACTGAGAATCGCCGCTTGCCGTTACGGCAGTGGCTAGCGGTCCCGTAGCTCAGTTGGATAGAGCACCGGCCTTCTAAGCCGATGGTCGCAGGTTCGAATCCTGCCGGGATCGCCAAATCTTTCAATAGCTTAGCTATCATATCCGACGGCGAAAAGCCATCATTTTCGGCCGTTTACAGTGTGGTTTACATTTTTTGTTCCTCATGAATTCTTTTCCATGCGGATAATGACCGCATCGCTGGCGCCCTGATCGTCAGCCAGGTAGTGTTTTTCCAGAATTGATTTGATCTCGGAAATCGAGTGGCCGGATATCTTCGCGATATTCTCTACGCTCAATCTTCCCGCGCTCGCTCGGTGATGAAGGTCCCTCGCAAGTCGTGGAACGTGACGCCCTCGATATGCAACCGGGCGCGCCCTTACGACTGGCACTGGATCGTCTCTGGCGACGATTTGCGCGCTACAGCACTCTCAAACAAAGGACGGATTGACGTGCTTCTTCACGAGCCGCGCCGATAGCACGTCGAGCCTTCGATAGGCAATCGCATCTGAGACAGGATTCGGCGCACATGGGGGGCTAGTAACGTCGCGCCCTGCACGGCCCCTGTCTGACCGCCCAAAAAGCGTAGACCTGCCGATAGACCCGGACAATCTATTCCAAAGTTGGGCTGCACCCTGCCGCTCATGACGGCTTTGCACGAGGAAACCCATGAAACTGATACCTGACTGGTGCCGGGTGCTCCGCTATATGTGGTGCATCCGCCTAATGATCCTTGCCGGCATCCTGTCCGGGCTTGAAGTGGCGTTGCCGCTTCTCGACGGCATCCTGCCCGTTCCCCCGATGATCTTCGCCGGTCTGTCCGGCCTGTGCGTCTGCCTGGCTTTTGTCGCCCGTCTTGTGGCTCAGACGAAGGCCATCAGCACGATGGCACCGATAACGATCAGGATAAGGCCACTGATCAGCATTGGCAGAAGCGTGTTCCCAGATTCGGCGCCGCTGGCGGCTTCGGCTGTGGTGATCACTGACGGTGTCTTTGCCTTACGATCGGCCATGTTCCTGTCCTTCGACGCCCGGAATCGGTATCGCTCCTTCCTGATACCGCCGGCGGAGGACTGTTCTTTGCGTTGGCGCAAACAAATGGGCAGTGGTCACCCGTGAGGAGACCAATGTCAGGCCGCGGCTGCTGCCTTGAGGCCACGAAGGATGTCTGTCTTCAGGTCTTCGATGTCCTCAAGACCGATCTGCAGGCGGATTACAGGCCCTTCATAAGGGCCTTTGGCGACGACCCGGTCACCAAGGAAGACCGGTACGGCAAGGCTTTCATAACCGCCCCAGGAATAGCCGAGGCCGAAAATCTGCAAGGAGTCGAGGAAAGCGTGCGATTGGCGTTGGCCGCCATTGGCAAGCACAACGGAAAAGATGCCGCTCGAGCCGCAGAAATCGCGTTTCCACAAGTTGTGGTCCGGATGGCTTGCCAGCGCCGGATGCAGAACGCGAGATACGCCGCTCTGCTCTTCAAGCCACTGCGCTATGGCCAACGCGCTTCGCTGATGATGGTCCAGCCGTACGCCCATTGTGCGCAAGCCGCGCAGCACCTGGTAAACGTCGTCGGGCCCGGCGCAACAGCCGAGCGTGATGAAAGCGTCGTGAAGCCGAGGCCAGCAGGCCTCGTTTGCCGAAACGGTTCCGAGCAGGACGTCGGAATGACCTCCCGGATATTTCGTTGCCGCGTGGATGGAGATGTCGACGCCGTAGTCCAACGGCTTGAAATAGAGCGGTGTCGCCCAGGTGTTGTCCATCATGACGATCGCGCCGGCAGCGTGCGCTGCCTTAGCGATCGCGGGAATGTCCTGCACCTCGAATGTGTTGGAAGCAGGTGATTCGGTGAACACGATGCTGGTGTTCGGCTTGATCAATGCGGCAATTCCGGCGCCGATGTGGGGATTATAGTAGTCGACTTCCATGCCGAGTCGTTTGAGCATGGTGTCGGCAAAGTGGCGCGTCGGATGATAGACCGAATCGACGATCAAGATGTGCCGGCCCGCTTCGGCAAAGGCCAGCAGCGGGACAGTCACGGCTGCGAGGCCGGATGGCACCAGAACGGTGCCTGCCGAACCTTCGAGATCGTCGATGGCCAGGGCGAGCGCGTCCGTTGTTGGTGTGCCGCGGGTGCCATAGGTGTATTTTTGCGCCCGGCCTGCCAGCGTCGCGGCGTCGGGGAAGAGCACCGTCGAGGCGTGGACAACGGGCGGGTTGACAAAACCATGATAGTCGCGCGGGTCAGTGCCGCAATGGGCAAGCCGCGTGTTGATACCCAACGTCTTGTCGTTTTTTGCCATTGTCTCAACCACCTGAGGGAAAGCTCAACGCATAGAGTGCGGGCGCCAAGGGTGCAACCGACACCGGGCTGACAGGGCGTCGGATTTGATGGGCCAAATCTGGTCGGCGCGGCCTTTGGCCCGAATTGTATTCCGTATGGGAAGGTTGCTTGAGGCCGGTCCGATCAACCCGTGGTGGGTAGAGATACGGTCGAGCAAAACTATATTCGTCAGTCGGATGTCCCGGTATTTCAATGACTTGTCATATTAGAGGTCGAAACCCGTCGGCTTTCCGTCATTTTTCTTGACCTCACAGAAATAATCGCCTTCGATGCAGTTTGTGAATGGGAGAAAGGCTACGCGTCAATCTTGCTTGATGCCATGTACCGGAAGTGGGCCGGGACAGGGAGCCTCGTTCGCACGAAAAATAGGGCAGTGTCCCGAATAACAGAAAAGGGTTTGTGGGTTATGAAACAACTGGCAATGGGTATCTTGAGCGCGGCCGCCTTCGGCTTTGTCGCCACTGCGGCGTCCGCTGATACACTCGACGATGTCAAGGCGAAGGGTTTCGTTCAGTGCGGTGTCAACTCGGGTCTTGCCGGATTCTCCGCGCCCAACGACAAAGGCGAATGGACGGGTCTCGACGTCGATTTCTGTCGCGCGGTCGCAGCGGCTGTTTTTGGCGATGGCACCAAGGTCAAGTTCACCGGCCTGAGCGCGAAGGATCGCTTCACCGCGCTTCAGTCGGGTGAAATCGACATTCTGTCCCGCAACACGACCTGGACCATCAATCGCGATACGGCGCTCGGTCTGAATTTTGCCGGCGTGACCTACTATGACGGTCAGGGCTTCATGATCAACGCGAAGAAGCTGCCCGGCGTGAATTCCGCCCTCCAGCTCTCGGGCGCCGCGATCTGCGTGCAGGCCGGCACGACGACCGAACTCAATCTCGCCGACTACTTCAAGGCGAACAAGATGGAGTACAACCCGGTCGTGTTCGAAAAGTTCGAGGAAGCCAACGCCGCTTATGACGCAGGCCGTTGCGACGCCTACACCACCGACCAGTCCGGCCTTTATGCCGTGCGTCTGCAAATGTCGGCCCCCGACGATCACGTGGTTCTGCCGGAGATCATCTCCAAAGAGCCGCTTGGGCCTTCTGTGCGCCAAGGCGATGACAAGTGGTTCGACATCGTCAAGTGGACCTACTACGCGCTTCTGAACACCGAAGAGGCAGGCGTAACGCAGGCCAATGTCGAGGAGATGAAGGGCAGCGACAATCCCGACACCAAGCGCCTTCTGGGTACCGAGGCTGAAACCAAGATTGGTACCGACCTTGGTCTGAGCAATGACTGGGTTGTCAATATCGTCAAGGCGACGGGCAACTACGGTGAAATCTTCGAGCGCAATGTCGGCGCGGGAAGCCCGCTCAAGATTGCCCGCGGTATCAATGCCTTGTGGACCAAGGGCGGCCTGCAATACGGAATGCCAATTCGTTGATCCCAAGCTGGGCCGGAGAGTTCGCTCTCCGGCCTTTCTTGCCTGTCGGGCCATAATAAAAACCGGCCACGGGCTGAAATGACGGTAAGGGGAGCTATGTGGCACAAGAGGCTATCCATGATGCGCCTGCCAGGGCATCTCTGATCTACGACCCCAAGGTCCGCGGCATCGTCTTCCAGGTGGTTCTGGTCGCGTTGCTGGTTATGGGAGTGTGGTGGATCGTAGACAATACGATCGAGAACCTGCGCCGCTCCAACATTTCGACGGGCTTTGCGTTCCTGAGAGGACGGGCTGGGTTCGATATTTCCGATCGCCTGATCGAGTACAGTTCAGATTCGTCCTACGGTAGGGCGCTCTTGGTCGGCGTGCTGAATACGGCTGCGGTCGCCGCAGCCGGTATCGTAACGGCTACGATTCTCGGGTTCCTCGTGGGTGTCGGGCGCTTGTCGAACAACTGGCTGATACGCAAGCTGGCAACCTTTTATGTGGAATTGTTCCGCAACATTCCGCCGCTGCTCGTCATCCTGTTCTGGTACCAAGGCGTGCTGGCGCTTTTGCCCAACGTTCGCGACAGCCTCTCGCTGCCATTGGGGTCATATCTGAACAACCGCGGCTTTTATTTCCCGCGCTTTGTTTGGGAGCCGGGAGCCGGGCTGGTGCTTGCCGGCTTCATCGCGGGGATTGTGCTGAGTTGGTATGTGGCCCGCCGCGCCAAGGCTCGGCAGATGGCAACCGGCCAACAGTTTCCGGTCTTGTTGACAAGCCTTCTGCTGATCATCGGACTCCCGCTGCTGGCATTCCTGCTGGCAGGTCTCCCGGTTTCGATCGACTATCCGCAGAAGGGCACCTTCAACCTGACGGGCGGGACGAACGTCAAACCCGAGTTTCTGTCGCTCTATCTGGCGCTGTCGTTCTACACGGCTGCCTTCATCGCCGAGATCGTGCGGGCCGGCATCATGGGCGTACCGAAGGGGCAGACCGAAGCCTATTCCGCCCTTGGCTTGCGCTCGAATTTGGGTTTACGCCTGGTCGTCATTCCGCAGGCCATGCGCATCATTATCCCGCCGCTGACCAGTCAGTATCTCAACCTGACCAAGAACTCCTCACTCGCTGTCGCTATCGGCTACCCCGACCTGTATGCAATCGGGGGAACTGTCTTGAACCAGACCGGACAGGCGATCGAAGTGGTCGTCATCTTCATGGTGGTGTATCTTGGTATCAGCATCGTCACTTCGCTCTTCATGAATTGGTTCAACACCAAGATGGCCTTGAAGGAGAGGTGATCCATGGACGAGCATGATATGTCCTGGGTGCGCACCGAAATGGCCTTGGCTGAGACGGCGCCGCGCTCTCAAGTCGGCGCAGGCGCGTGGCTTCGCAAGAATTTGTTCGCCACGCCCGTCGACGCTGCATTTTCTCTGTTGGCTCTGCTCGCGCTTGCCTGGGCAGTGCCTCAAATACTGAACTGGCTTTTTTTCGATGCGATATGGACAGGTGCAGATCGGACCGCATGTCTGACTACGGAGCAGGGCGGCCAACTTCCTGCAGGCTGGTCTGGCGCCTGCTGGCCTTTCGTGAGCGGACGGTTTGGCCAGTTCATGTTTGGCCGCTACCCGCTTGATGAACGCTGGCGGGTTATCCTGACTGGCATCCTCTTCATCGCCCTGTTGGCGCCTCTTCTTATTCCTCGTGCTCCTTACAAGGGCCTCAACGCCATCCTGTTCTTCGGCGTGTTTCCGTTCGTGGCCTTCTTCCTGCTGGTGGGTGGAGGGTTCGGGCTACGCTATGTCGAAACCCCGCTGTGGGGCGGCCTCATGGTCACGTTGGTCATCTCTTACGTCGGCATCATCGTGTCTTTGCCCCTTGGCATATTGCTGGCGCTTGGACGACGTTCAAAAATGCCGATCGTCAAACTGCTTTCGGTGATTTTCATCGAAGCGGTGCGCGGAGTGCCGCTGGTTACGGTGCTGTTCATGGCCAGTTTTATGCTGCCGCTGTTCGTGCCGCCAGGCATGAGTTTCGATAAGCTGCTGCGAGCGCTCATCGGTGTGGCGCTGTTTGCTTCCGCCTATATGGCCGAGGTTGTCCGAGGCGGGTTGCAAGCCATTCCCAAGGGGCAGTATGAGGGAGCGGATTCGCTCGGGCTGGGCTATTGGCAGAAGATGGGGTTCATTATCATGCCGCAGGCTCTGCGGCTCGTGATCCCGGGTATCGTCAACACCTTCATCGGCATGTTCAAGGACACCACTCTCGTCCTCATCATCTCGATGTTCGACTTGCTGGGAGTGGTCAAGCAGAACATCTCGGGCGACCCGACCTGGGCAACGCCGCAGACCGCCAAGACGGGCTATATCTTTGCCGCGGCGATCTTCTGGGTGTTTTGTTTTGGAATGTCGCGTTACTCCCAATACATGGAACGCCGGCTCGATACCGGCCATAAACGCTAGACAAAGGGGATTGGCTTATGGCCACCGACAATGCGGTCAGCGCGGAAGAAATCAAAGTCAACACCAACAAGATGCAGGTGTCCACGACCGATGTGGCCATCGAGATCATCGGCATGCACAAATGGTACGGCGAATTCCATGTGCTGAAGGACATCAACCTGAAGGTCATGCGCGGCGAACGGATCGTTATCTGCGGGCCTTCGGGCTCCGGCAAGTCGACCATGATCCGCTGCATCAACCGACTGGAGGAGCACCAGAAGGGCAAGATCATCGTTGATGGCAAGGAACTGACCAACGATCTTAAAAAGATCGATGAGGTGCGCCGCGAGGTCGGCATGGTGTTCCAGCACTTCAACCTGTTTCCGCATCTGACCATTTTGGAAAATTGCACGCTGGCGCCGATCTGGGTGCGCAAAATTCCGAAGAAGCAGGCCGAGGAAGCCGCCATGCACTTCCTCGAGCGCGTCAAGATTCCAGAACAGGCGCACAAATATCCTGGTCAGCTATCGGGCGGCCAGCAACAGCGCGTGGCGATCGCCCGCTCGCTGTGCATGAACCCGCGCATCATGCTGTTCGACGAGCCGACCTCGGCGCTCGACCCGGAGATGATCAAGGAGGTTCTGGAAACCATGGTCGGTCTCGCGGAAGAGGGCATGACTATGCTGTGCGTGACGCATGAGATGGGCTTCGCGCGCAAGGTCGCCAACCGGGTGATTTTCATGGACGCCGGCCAAATCGTTGAGCAGAACACGCCGGCTGAATTCTTCGATCATCCGCGGCATGAGCGGACGAAGCTGTTCCTGTCGCAGATCCTTCACTGACGGATCGATACCGACAAGATGACCCGGTCGCGCTGCGGCCGGGCTTTTTGTTGTTTGTGAATGAGAGCGCCGGATCGAAAGAGTACTTTCGGATGGTCAAGTGGGACATCAGCCCAAGCGGGTAGACTTCGTGCTCGGCAATTTCCAACCATAGAGCCAGTCCAGGTCGGTTGCGAGACTTTCTGGCGAACGCAGTTTCAGGAACAGGTTGCGGGCCAGCGCAACAGGTCCGGCTGCATGCCATGCCAAGTGGTTGAGCGCGCCGCGTCGAACGACCTTGCTGACGCGCACCTTGCGCTGCTGCTCCCACTGGGCAAGCGACGCCGTCGGGTTGTCGCCAGCGGCAACAAATTCGACCAACAAGGCTGCGTCCTCGATTGCCATGGCGGCACCCTGAGCCGCAAATGGCGTCATTGCATGCGCGGCATCGCCAATGAGGGCGATATTCGGTGCCGTCCATGCTCCGTGTGGATCGACGCTATGGAGTGGCCATGCGGTCCACGGGCCGGATGCATCCACTAGGTCGACGAGACCACGTGAGGTGCTGCGCATGGCTCGTTTGAGAGTGGCAAGATCGGCATTTCCCGACCAGCTCTCTGCTATCTGTTCGCCCTTGGTGAAGGCGACGAGGTTGATCCGCGCTCCCTTGCTGACCGGATATGCTACCAAGTGAAAGCGGTCGTGCAGGAACGTAGTGACGCAATCGGACCTGCCAACGGCAGAGAAAAGCTTGCCGGCATGATCTTCCAGCGCAATCGTCGTTCGCCAAGCCAATTCGCCGGTAAACCGGCTTCCATCCGTTGTTCGCACCGACTTTCGGACCACCGACCAGACACCATCGGCCCCGATTAACATCGCTGTACCGACACTCAAGTTTTGCCCGTTCATATCGACCGAAGCGACGATCCCGTCTGTCCGCCGCTTCACACCAGTAATGCGCGCTCCCGTGTTGAGTTGGATACGGTCGTTTCGGGATGTTGTAGCCAGTAGGGCGCTCTGCAAGTCGGCGCGATGTACGACGAGATAGGGCGCATTCCAGCGCCGTTCAGCTGTTTCGCCCAGCGGGACAGTGGCGAGTTTTCGAAGCGTGGCCGCGTCCTTCAACTCGACTGCGCGGGGCTGAACCGCGGTCGCCAGCAAGCCGGGGAGGACGTCGAACTGGCGCAGGATGTGCGTCGCGTTGGGAGAGAGCTGGAGTCCAGCTCCGAATGCTTCGATCTGTGGCGCCTGTTCGTAGACCTGAACTGCAAAGCCGCGTTCGGCGAAGGCGATTGCCGCGGTCAGTCCCGCGATGCCGGCTCCTGCTATGACGATCGGTCGAGACCGTACGTCGTCCATGAGAGTGGCAATCAGGCAGCGCGATCAGTGTAGACGCAATTTGGCGGCAGTGTTTCGGTTGGCCCGAGATGGGCGTTGTAGCGATACAGCGTCGAGCAGTAGGGGCATACCTTTTCATTGTCCGCACCCAGGTCGAGGAACACATGCGGATGGTCAAAAGGCGGGTTGGCACCTACGCACATGAACTCCTTCACGCCGATCTCGATTGCCGCATGACCTTGATCGTTTTGGAAATGGGGTATGGAACCGCCGGCCATGATCGTCTCCTTCGGGCTCGTGCCTCTTGCGTTTGGAGCATAACCCCGCTCTTTGCAAGATCGATGAAATGAAACTGTCGTAAAACCCTGTCACAGGATAAATTGAGCCGGATAACCGGCAGTGTGGGGCTGGAGAAACCAGGGAAATGAGTGAGTTGAAGCCGGTTCAGGCGGAGTTCGTGACGATGGAAGCCCCCCCGGTTCAGGGCGGGAACCCGGATCGTTTCGTCAACCGGGAGTTTTCGTGGCTGCAGTTCAACCGGCGTGTGCTGGAGGAATCGCAGAACCCAAGCCACCCTTTGCTGGAACGAATTCGCTTCCTGTCGATTTCGGCGGCAAATCTGGACGAATTTTTCATGGTGCGCGTAGCCGGCCTGGCCGGCCAGGTGCGCGAGAAGATCGTGCTGAAGAGTCCGGACGGCCGCACACCCGAACAGCAGCTCGAGCAGATCCTGCGTGAGGTCGAGCGTCTGCAGGAAGACCAGCAGAAAAGCCTTTCGGCACTGATGGAACTCCTCAACCGGGAAGGGATCGAGACCGTCACCAGCGATGCCCTCACCAAGGATGAGCGCATCTGGCTGGAGGACCATTTCCGCGAGCAGGTGTTTCCGGTCCTGACGCCGTTGTCGATCGACCCGGCTCATCCGTTTCCATTCATTCCCAATCTCGGCTTCTCGATGGCTTTGCAACTGCGCCACCGTAGGGATGGCGAAGAGATGAGCGCACTTTTGAGGTTGCCGCCCGCGCTGAAACGCTACGTTCGCTTGCCTGATCGCAAGGCGCACGTTCGCTTCATTCCTCTGGAAGAGGTGGTTGCGATCTTTATCGGCAAGCTGTTCCCAGGCTACGAGGTGAAGGGTTCGGGCACGTTCCAGATCATTCGTGACAGCGATATCGAGGTCGAGGAAGAATCGGAGGATCTGGTCCGCCTCTTTGAGACCGCGCTCAAGCGCCGGCGACGCGGTTCGGTGATTCGCATCGAGTTCGACAGGAAGATGCCGGAAGAGTTGCGTGAGTTCGTAGCCGGCGAACTGGGCGTTGCAGCCAATCGCATCAGCGTCCTCAATGGGCCGCTGGCGCTCAGCCAGATCGCCGAGATCGTTGCGGTTGCGCGTGATGACCTCAAATTCATTCCCTACAATCCGCGCTTTCCCGAACGTATCCGCGAACATGGCGGCGATTGTTTCGCGGCCATTCGGGAAAAGGATATCGTCGTCCATCACCCTTACGAGTCCTTCGACGTGGTGGTGCAGTTCCTGCGGCAGGCAGCCGCCGACCCTGAAGTGGTCGCCATCAAGCAGACGCTTTATCGAACCTCGAACGACAGCCCCATCGTGCGTGCGCTGATCGACGCAGCCGAGGCCGGCAAGTCGGTGACGGCACTGGTAGAACTCAAGGCGCGCTTCGACGAGGAGGCGAATATCCGCTGGGCGCGCGATCTGGAGCGCGCCGGCGTGCAGGTCGTGTTCGGGTTCCTGGAGCTCAAAACCCATGCCAAGATGTCGCTGGTAGTCCGGCGCGAGGACGGCCGATTGCGCAACTACGTGCATCTGGGAACGGGCAACTATCATCCCATCACCGCACGCATCTATACCGATCTGTCGTTCTTCACGACTGATCCGCAGATCGCGCGTGACGTCGCGCAGATCTTTAATTTCATCACCGGCTATGCAGAGCCGGCGGACGAAATGACCATTGCGCTGTCGCCCTACACATTGCGCAGCCGCATCCTCGGCCATATCGCAGGCGAGGTGGATCATGCCAGCAACGGCCGCCCCGGCCGCATCTGGATGAAGATGAATTCGCTGGTCGACCCGACTGTCATCGATGCGCTTTACGAGGCAAGCCGGGCAGGAGTGGAAATCGACCTCGTGGTGCGGGGCATTTGCTGCCTCAGGCCGCAAGTGCCTGGCCTGTCCGAAAACATCCGCGTCAAGTCCATCGTCGGGCGCTTTCTTGAACACAGCCGCATCTACTGCTTCGGCAACGGTCACGGCCTGCCATCCGACGAAGCCATCGTCTACATCAGTTCCGCCGACCTCATGCCGCGCAATCTCGATCGGCGTGTCGAGTGCATGGTCCCAATCACCAACCCGACTGTGCATGAACAGGTTCTTGGCCAGATCATGCTCGGCAACCTGGTGGACAACCAGCAAAGTTTCGAAGTATTGGCAGACGGAACTTCCAGGCGCGTGGCGCTGGAGGAAGGCGAGGAGCCGTTCAACGCGCAGGAATACTTCATGACCAATCCGAGCCTTTCGGGACGCGGCGATGCACTGAAATCGCACGCGCCCAAGCGCATAGCGCAGTTCAAGCGCCGCAAGAAACTCGACGTAGCGACGGGCGGATGATTTCAGCATCCCAAGGCCGGTTGCAGGACAGGACACCGGTTTCGATCATCGACATCGGGTCGAACTCGATTCGTCTGGTGGTTTATGAGGGGTTGGCGCGTTCGCCGACCGTTCTGTTCAATGAAAAGATGCTGGCGGGCCTCGGCCGTGGCATCGTTTCCACCGGCAAGCTCGACCCCGAAGCGGTGACGCGGGCGATGGAAGAGTTCAGGCGTTTTCGCACCCTGTCCGATCAGGCCGGCGCCGAGCGGATACACGTTCTGGCCACCGCCGCAGCGCGCGAAGCGGAGAACGGTCCCGATTTCATCCGCCGGGCGCAAGATGTGTTGGGAACGGATATCCGGGTTTTGAGCGGCAGGCAGGAAGCCTACTATTCCGCATTGGGAGTGATTTCCAGCTTTCATCCGGCCAACGGCATCGCTGGCGACCTTGGTGGCGGCAGTCTTGAATTGATCGACGTGAACGGGAAAACCCCGGGGGACAACATAAGCTTGCCGCTGGGCGGTTTGCGCTTGCAGGATATGGCCAGGAATTCGCTGACGCAGGCATCCAAGGTTGCTCGGCTGGAGATGGCGCGAGCAAAACTTCTCAAGGCCGGGCAGGGCAGGGTCTTCTATGCGGTTGGGGGAACCTGGAGAAACCTGGCCCGCCTGCATATGGAGACGACGAACTACCCGCTCGGCGTCATGCATGATTACGAGATCGGCATCGACAGCGCCGCCGCATTTCTCAAGCAGGTAGTGAAGGGCGACATCGATAAGTTCAAGGGCATCGAAGGGGTTTCCAAGGCCCGCCGCGCTCTCTTGCCTTACGGCGCAATCGTACAGCAGGAAATCTTGGCGGCGATGAAGCCTGCCAAAATTGTCGTGTCGGCGGCAGGTGTGCGCGAAGGGTTCCTTTTTTCGCTGCTGAAAGAGGCCGAGCAGAAGGCCGATCCGCTGCTCTCGGCTTGCGAAGAATTGGCCCGGCTGCGGTCTCGCTCGTTCACCCATGCCCAGGAGCTTGCCGAATGGACGGGCAAGGCGTTCGAAGCGTTCGGGGTCGACGAGACTGAAGATGAAGCGCGTTATCGGCAAGCTGCGTGTTTGCTGGCGGATATTGGCTGGCGTGCGCATCCCGAATATCGCGGTGCGCAATCGCTGAACATCATCGCGCATGCGGCCTTCATTGGCGTCGACCATCCGGGGCGAGCCTATCTGGCGTTCACCAGCCTGTTTCGCCACGAAGGGCTGTTCAAGGAATCCTCGCCCGAACTTCGCGCGCTGGCGACGCCTCGATATCTTGAGCGGGCCCGCATCCTGGCCGCGACGATGCGGGTGGTCTATTTGCTCTCTGCTGCCATGCCTGGCGCCATCCCGCGCCTGAAATGGGAAAACCGCGGCAATGGCGTCCTGGCTCTGGTCATTCCTGCCTCGCTTGGAGGGCTTTACGGGGAGCGTCCCATCGGGCGATTGGCGCAACTGGCAAAGATCCTTGGCCGCCGGCTGATCCTGGCCGTTGAAGACGGTCCGAGCGCGGCCGTCAAATAGCGGCCTTACACGCGCCGCGCATCGGCCGAAAAAGATCCAGGGCCGGCCATAGCCAAGGCGAGGAAACCACCCGCTATCGCCATGTCCTTCATCAACATCTGCTGGTGCATGAAGGCCAACACAGGGTCACCAGCGCTTTGGCCGTAATGGCCCAAAAACGCTGCGGCGATGCAGAAAAGCGCCATGGCCAGCGATACAAGGCGGGTCTGGAAGCCGATGAGGGTGAACATCCCGGCAACAAGCTCGAACAAGCCTACACCCCATGCGGTGGTCTGTGGCGCCGGAAAGCCCAGCCCTGCAAAGTAGGAGGTGGAACCGGCGATGTCGCTGATGGTGTGGAATCCGGCAGGAATGAAAAGGGCGGCGAGAAGGACGCGCGACAACAAAAGAGCTACGTCTCGGGACATATCCTTGCCTCTCCACAGGTCGCAGGACAGCACCCGACGACTACAGGTTCATTCTAGCGGCAGTCCTGCATGTGGGGACAAAAAAGGCAACGAAAATGAGGCGCGGAAACTTCCGCGCCCCTGATTCTTATGGGTTGGGTGGAAGAGACTATCAGCCGCGGCGGCCGTCGATGGAGATCGAACCGGCACCGACCGCAGCGAGCAGCAGGAAGCCGCCGACAAGGCCGAGGTTCTTCTGTAGCATCAGCACCTGCATCTGGTCTGCGAAATCGAGGTGAGCGATCGCCGTGGCACCAAGAGTGAAGACCGCCAGCAGGATGGCGGCGATGCGGGTCTTGAAGCCGACGAGGATGGCAAGGCCGCCCAAAAATTCAACGAGGCCGACAACCACGGCGGTGAGGGTGGGCAGCGGCAGGCCGATGCTTTCGAACCATCCGGCGGTGCCGGAAATTGCGGTCAGCTTGGCAAAGCCGGACAGAACGAACAGAGCGGACAAGAGAACGCGGCCGACCAGAATGGCGACCGAGGCATTCGAAGAGGCGGGGGCTGCTACGGTGGAAGTGTTGATGGACATGGCAAAAGTCTCCGGGGGGTGAACGATGCCGCCTACATAGACGCAATCGATCGTTCACCAAAGATGCTGATCCGGCGACACATTGTTCACTGTCGCCGAAGGCGGTCAGCCCGGATGTGTCATGTCCTCGGGGCGCACCAGCCGGTCGTAGTCGGCTTCGCTGACCAGACCGGTGGCAAGCGCTTCCTCGCGCAACGTCGTGCCGTTCTTGTGCGCCGTCTTGGCGATCTTGGCGGCGTTGTCGTAGCCGATGGTCGGTGCCAGCGCCGTCACCAGCATCAGCGAGCGTTCAAGCGCTGCCTTGATGTTGTCTTCGCGGGCCTCGATGCCGACGACGCAGTTGTCGGTGAACGAGACGGAAGCGTCGGAGAGCAACTTCACCGATTGCAGGAAGTTGTAGGCCATCAGCGGGTTGTAGACGTTGAGTTCGAAATGGCCCTGGCTGCCGGCGAAGGTGAGTGCGGCCTGGTTGCCGAACACCTGTATGCAGACCTGAGTGAGCGCCTCGCACTGGGTCGGGTTGACCTTGCCCGGCATGATCGATGAACCCGGTTCGTTCTCCGGCAAGGAGAGTTCGCCAAGACCGGAGCGGGGACCGGAACCCAGAAAGCGGATGTCGTTGGCGATCTTGAACAGCGCCGCTGCGGTGGCGTTGATGGCGCCGTGCGAGAACACCATGGAATCGTGCGCGGCCAGTGCCTCGAACTTGTTTGGGGCCGTCTTGAAGTCGATGCCGGTGATTTCGGCGATGCGGTCGGCGACCTTTTCGGCAAAGCCGATCGGTGCATTGAGGCCGGTGCCGACGGCGGTACCGCCCTGCGCCAGTTCGCACAGACCGGGCAGCGTCAACTCGATGCGCTTGATCGAGGATGCGACCTGAGCGGCATAGCCGGAGAATTCCTGGCCAAGGGTAAGCGGGGTGGCATCCTGCGTGTGGGTGCGGCCAATCTTGACGATGTGATCGAAGGCCTTCGCCTTGGCGTCGAGCGCGGCATGGAGATGCTTCAAGGCCGGCAAGAGATCGTGGACGATGCGCTCGGCGGCGGCGACGTGCATTGCCGTCGGATAGGTGTCGTTCGACGACTGGCTCATATTGACGTGATCGTTGGGATGCACGGGCTTCTTCGAGCCCATGACCCCGCCGAGCCGTTCGATGGCGCGGTTGGAGATGACCTCATTGGCGTTCATGTTGGACTGGGTTCCGGACCCCGTCTGCCACACCACCAGCGGAAAGTGGTCATCGAGCTTGCCGTTGATGACTTCCTGAGCCGCCTCGACGATTGCCGCGCCAAGCTTCGGGTCCAGCCGGCCGAGCGCCGTATTGGCTTCGGCGGCAGCGCGCTTGACGATGCCAAGCGCACGCACGATGGAGGTGGGCTGTTTTTCCCAGCCGATCTTGAAGTTGCCCAGAGAACGCTGCGCCTGCGCGCCCCAATAGCGGTCGGCGGCAACTTCAATCGGTCCGAACGTATCGGTTTCGGTTCTGGTCTTTTCAGCGCTCACGGTGCCGGTCTCCTGCACATGTCCAACAGTCGCGACGGGCCTATCGCGTTGCATCATGCGCTTCAAGGAGAGATTGCTTCGGGCCCGATGCAAATCGGTTCAATAGGAATTGTTGCCACGTCCTTTTGCAGTTCGGGTGCTTTGCCTCGCTCTTAAGCCCGCTCGCTGCGCTCGTCGCTGGCGGGGTACGTCCGGCGGCGGAAGGGAAGCGCACTCCTTTCCACTTCGTCATCCTCGGGCAAGCCCGAGCACAGCGAGGGGCGCGACCCGAGGATCCATGCCGTGACGGTGGCTGCAAGGCATACGGCGGTTCAGAATGGGGCCTTCTGCACCGTATTGCGCTGCCGCTTGGTCACGGCATGGATCCCAGGGTCTTCACGACGGCCTTCGGCCTGCTTCGCCCTAGGATGACGAAGAGATGGGCGCGTTCCATCATCGCCACGCTGCCTTTTGGGCGGCCGTTCGGACGCTCGTTTAGGTAAGTAATGCGACCTTGCGGCCGCCCGTCCGGTGGCTTCCCTCAACCGGCACACCGGCCATGCGGTTGCCCACCGGCACACGATGCCCGGTTCGAGGGCCGGACTTGGGGGTTCATCACCCAGCCGCCCACCGTGGACGACCAGCCCGGACCGACGCTTCCCCTCGATACCCGGTGCGCACCGAGTTTCCCGTAGAAGCGATGGGGTGAGTATGCAGGCGGTGGCGAGGGGTGTGGAAAAGAATGTCGACGGTTTCTTGTCGAAGCGAGCGGGATCAACGGGTTGGCGGGGTGAAGGGGAGAGGTCGATCCACAACTCTACCTCCCAGAGGGGTAATTGGACCGCCGGTGCGCTTTCAAGACATTGCGACAAAGTAGTCCGCACAAATCCGCCCGATCCGATGGATGCTCGAACTGGCGTCGACCTGCTTCGTTAAAACCCTCGACCGGGGGACCCCCCGCTCAGCGGGCTTTTCCTTGCATCTTTCGCCATTCGAATGCCATTCCAGTCAAATCAACAGATCCTGATCCTAGATCGCCGTGCATCCTGACCGATGCGTAGTGGCGACCTATCTGTTTGTTGAGCATCGGATTTTCCGAAACCGGATTCCACTTTCCGGCCGATGCCCTAGACGAATTGGCCGCCTGTGTGGTGAACTGCCGGCCATGATGGATCGCGTGAGTTCCCGGTTGCCGACGCGGCGCGCGGTGCTGGCCGGCATGGCGGGCCTGGGGGCGGCTGGCCTGTCCGGACGCGCAAGCGCCCAGCAGGCGGCAAAAATCCCGCCGATCGATGCGACTTTTCTTTTTGTTTGCGATGTCCACGCCTGCCGCATGGCGAGCGGACTGAGACCTGATTGCAAAACGGAGGGAAAGACGGACGCCAATCTGTTGCGCAACATTGCGGCTTTGAACGGGATCGCCGAGATCGAGTGGCCGGCTGAGATCGGCGGCGTTGCAACAGGCCTGCATTCGGCGGGCAAGCGGATCGGAACCCCGCTTGGGCTCGTCGTTGGCGGCGACATGACCGACGATGGCGGCGGACAGGTAACGCAACCCAGCGAAGGCACGCAATTGCTGCAGTTCAGCCAGCGCTACCAGCAAGGCGTCGGACCGGATCGTGTGCATGTGCCGGTCTATGCCGGGCTCGGCAACCACGATCTGGACCAGAATGGCCCGCCGCCCCATGTCGATTGGTATCGCCGCGAATTGCGCGACTATATCGAGGTCAACCACCGCCCCGGCGTCTTCTTCAAGCCGGCGGTGCCAGCCACCAGCTATGACGCCGATTCCGACTGCTATTCATGGGATTGGGGCGGAGTTCACCTCGTCCAGACCCATCGCTTTGCCGGCGATACCGGCCATGGCGCGGTAAGCGGACTACCGTGGCTGAAGTAGGATCTGGCAACTTTTGCCGGTGACGGAAGGCCGGTCGTGCTTTTCCAGCATTATGGCTGGGATGCCTTTTCGACCGAGACCTGGGACGCTACCAAAAAGACCTTCGATGACGAGGGCAGCGGTGCGCCGCACTGGTGGAGCGAGGTGGAACGGAATGCCCTCGTCGAGGTGCTGGCCAGCTACACTGTGATCGGGATATTCCACGGCCATCAGCATGAAACGCCGATAATCTATCGCCAAGGCAAACTCGATCTGTTCAAGCCGAAGGCCGCCTATATGGGCGGCTTCGCCTTGGCCCGGATAACCAACGATGCCATGGATGTCGTGCTCGGCGAGGCGAGCGACGATAGAGGCGGCTCGGTTTTCACCAACGCCTTCAGCAAGACGCTGTCGGGATGACGGGCCACAATCCCGACTTGCGATGAAAAAGGCGGCCGAAGCCGCCTTTTTAAATCTCGGGCTACAGCGCGTTCTTCACTTTCTGCTTGACGTCGCCATAGGCTTTCTGGACCTTGCCGGCGATCTTCTCTGCCGTTCCTTCGGCCTGCGTCTGCTTGTTGCCGGTGGCCTTGCCGGCCGTTTCCTTGACCGAGCCCTTGACCTGCTTGGCCACGCCGGCGACCTGATCCTTGTTCACCATTTCGCATCTCCTGGATTGAACGTGCCAAGGGAAACGGGGAGGCGGGGTTTCGGTTCCGCAGATTTCTCATGCATGACGCCCGAAAGGGGCCCCGGTTTCGGGATAACGACATGCATAGAAACAAGTACTTAGAGCGCGCCAGCGAATCTGAAAGATCGCGCTGCGCTCTAAGCATGCGGCTTTAAAGTGAGAGCTGGTGCTGGATCACAAAAGAACGCCTCCCGCACCGTTTGATGTGTGGGAGGCGTCCTTGTTGTCGTCAGCCCTTCTTCGGATTGCTCCGTCGACTTGCTTCGACACCGGAATAATGCGGTGCCGGAGGAATGGTTCCAAAAAAATGATATTTTTCGATCGTCAAAAATAGAAGGGCGCCGGTTGGCGCCCTTGTCAGTATCTGGTGTCAGCGCCCGCCTGATGCTTACCGCTTGGCGATCGGCACGTAGTCGCGCTCGGTCGCACCGGTATAGAGCTGGCGCGGACGGCCGATCTTCTGGTGCGGGTCTTCGATCATTTCCTTCCACTGGGCGATCCAGCCGACGGTGCGCGCGACGGCGAACAGCACGGTGAACATGGTGGTGGGGAAGCCCAGGGCCTTGAGCGTGATGCCCGAATAGAAATCGACGTTCGGGTAGAGCTTCTTTTCGATGAAGTATTCGTCGGTCAGCGCGATCTTTTCCAGTTCCATGGCGATGTCGAGCAGCGGATCGTCCTTGATGCCGAGTTCGCCCAACACCTCATGGGCGGTTTTCTGCATGATCTTGGCGCGCGGATCGTAGTTCTTGTAGACGCGGTGACCGAAGCCCATCAGGCGGAAGGGGTCGTTCTTGTCCTTGGCACGGGCGATGAACTCGGGAATATGGTCGACATGGCCGATCTCGCTCAGCATGTTGAGCGCCGCCTCGTTGGCGCCGCCATGGGCCGGACCCCAAAGGCAGGCAATGCCCGCCGCGATGCAGGCGAACGGGTTGGCGCCCGACGAACCCGCCAGACGGACCGTGGAGGTCGAAGCGTTCTGCTCGTGATCGGCGTGCAGGATGAAGATGCGCTCCATGGCGCGGGCCAGCACCGGATTGACCTTGTACTCCTCGCACGGCACGGCAAAGCACATGTGCAGGAAGTTGGCCGCGAAATTGAGGTCGTTCTTCGGGTAAATGAACGGCTGGCCGATGTGATACTTGAACGCCATCGCGGCAAGCGTCGGCATCTTGGCGATCAGGCGCATCGAGGCGACCATGCGCTGGTAAGGATCGGAGATGTCGGTCGAGTCGTGGTAGAAGGCAGACAATGCTCCGACCACGCCGCACATCACCGCCATCGGGTGGGCGTCGCGGCGGAAGCCTGAGAAGAACTTCGACATCTGCTCGTGCACCATGGTGTGGCGCGTGATGCGGTAGTCGAAGTCGTCCTTCTGCGCCTTGGTCGGCAATTCGCCGTAAAGCAGCAGGTAGCAGGCTTCGAGGAAGTCGCCGTGCTCGGCGAGCTGGTCGATGGGATAGCCGCGATGCAGGAGAATGCCCGCGTCGCCGTCGATGAAGGTGATTTGCGATTCGCAGCTTGCCGTCGAGGTGAAGCCCGGGTCGTATGTGAATGCGCCGGTGGTGGCGTAGAGTGCGCCTATATCCACGACATCCGGGCCGACCGAGCCACTTCGCACCTTGAGTTCGTGAGTTTTGCCACCAAGCTCCAGTTTTGCGGTCGATCCGGTCATTGCAAACTCCTTATTATTTCCTCATGCCCGCAAGGCAAAATTCATTCTGCGACGCAAAATCCGAAAACATTGAAATGTTCGAAATCGCAGCCTCGGCGGGGTGCCAGGCCGGTTGGTCCAGTTGCTAATGTTGCACCGCAATAGGACGGTTTCAATGCCATTCTTCTTGGTCCAGATTCCCTAATCGATTTGATTAGCGATACGCGCCAAACTCTCTTCCCGTCCAAGCACCACCAGCACGTCGAATACGCCCGGTGAGGTACTCCTGCCGGTCAGGGCGGCGCGCAAGGGTTGTGCCACCTTGCCCAGTTTCAACCCTGTTGTTTCCGCATAGTCGCGAACCGCGCCCTCGGTGGATGACACGCTCCATTCCGTCAGCGCCTTGAAGCGGGCAAGGATATCCCCAAGGACCTTTTTGGCGCCGGCGTCGAGAATGGAAGCGGCCTTCTCGTCCAGTTGCAGCGGACGATCCGCTATCAAGAAATACGTGCTGTCGGCAAGTTCGACCAAGGTCTTGGCCCGCTCCTTGAGGCCGGGCATGGCCGCGCGCAACCTTGCCCTGGCGGCATCGTCGAACCTTGCGGCGAGCGCCTCGCCACCCGGCAGATAGGGCAGCGTCGCCAGGAAGATATCGGTGAGCTTTGCATCGTCCATGGCGCGCATATGCGTGCCGTTCAGCGCTTCCAACTTGGCGAAATCGAAGCGGGCCGCACCCTTGTTGACGTCCTTGATGTCAAACCAGGAAATCATGTCGGCTATCGACATCACTTCATCGTCGCCGTGGCTCCAGCCGAGCCGCGCCAGGTAGTTGAGCAGCGCTTCGGGCAGGTAACCCAACGCCCGGTAGGCTTCGACGCCGAGCGCGCCGTGGCGCTTGGAAAGCTTGGCGCCGTCGGCGCCGTGGATGAGCGGGATGTGCGCCATCTTCGGCACGGCCCAGCCCATTGCATTGTAGATCACCGTCTGGCGCGCGGCATTGGTGAGATGGTCGTCGCCGCGGATGATGTTGGTGACGCCCATGTCGTGGTCGTCCACCACCACGGCATGCATGTAGGTCGGGTTGCCGTCCGAGCGCAGGATGATGAAATCGTCGAGATCCTTGTTGAGGAAGCGCACTTCGCCCTGCACGAGATCGTGAACGACGGTTTCGCCTTCGGCGGGCGCCTTGACGCGGATCGCGCCGGCGACGCCCTTGGGCGCCTCGGACGGATCGCGGTCGCGCCAGCGGCCGTCATAGCGGGGTGGACGGCCTTCGGCGCGGGCCTTCTCGCGCATGTCGTCGAGTTCGGCCGGCGTGGCGTAGCAGTAATAGGCCTTGCCGAGGCGCACCAGTTCTTCGGCGACTTCGCGATGGCGCGGGGCGCGCTCGAACTGCGAGACCGGCTCGCCGTCCCAGGCCAGGCCCAGCCATGAAAGGCCTTCGAGGATGGCGGCGGTGGCCGCATCCGTCGAGCGCTCGCGGTCGGTATCCTCGATGCGCAGCAGCATCGTTCCGCCCGTATGCTTGGAATAGAGCCAGTTGAACAAAGCCGTGCGCGCGCCACCAATATGCAGGAAGCCTGTGGGCGAGGGGGCGAAGCGCGTGACGACCTTTTCGGACATGTAACCTCGAACAACAGGCGGCCTGGCAGCGCAGGCTTTTACAGTTGGCGCGTTCATGTACCATAGGAGCCTTGGGTGCAAGGGGCAGACCCGATGGCTGGATCAGCTCGGGGCGAGAAAGACGTTGCAAGTGCATTGAGCGAGGTCAGCGAGCGCTCGTTTTTTGCCTCGCCGCCGCTGGCTCGGCTTCCCTCAATTCCAGTTGAACGTTCGCCAGTGGCTTCCGAGCCGGTCGCGGTTCCCGCTGAGTCGATCGAGCTCAACGCGCACCGGCAGCCGGTACGCCGTTTCGGGCGCTTGCGCGCGCTCACTCTGTCAGGCTTGCGAGCGGATGCGACAAAGGCCGTCGCGACCGAATTGGATAGAGGCGCGGCCTTCCTGTTGGTACCGGTGCTCCTGGCTGTTGGCGCGATCGTCTATTTCTCGCTGGACGCAGAGCCGGACTGGCGCGCCCTGCTTGCCGCGACCGTGGCGCTCGCGGTGCTTACCTGGGGCGTGCGTTCACGGCATGCCGCCTTCCTTTGCGTTGCGGCCATGCTGCTTTGCAGTGTCGGCATGCTCGCCGGAAAGGTGGAAACCTGGCGGGCGAGCACAGCCATGCTGGGTTCGGAAGTCTCCACGCGGCTGACCGGCCAGGTGGTGTCGATCGACGATATGGCCAATGGCCGGGTGCGGCTCACGCTCGATGTCGTTTCCACCGAGAGACCGACGCTGCGATACCAACCCGAACGCGTGCGCCTTTCGGCGCGCAAGGTTCCGCAAGGGCTGACGGCAGGCTCGACGATAACCGGCCTTGTGCGGCTGTTGCCGCCGACCGGACCGGTGCGCCCGGACAGCTATGACTACTCGTTCGAGAGTTATTTCGACGGTATCGGGGCGAGTGGTTTTTTTCTTTCCGGACCGCAGGCGAGCGCGCCCGCGCCGATGTCGTTGGCATCGCGGATCACGGCGGCAATCGAGCGCGCCCGCGACGGCATCGCCGATCACGTTCGTGAAACGGTTGGCGGGCCGGAAGGAGAGATCGCAGCGGCCTTGATCGTCGGGGTGCGCGCAGGCATTCCAGAAACCATCAACGAAGCGATGCGAAAGACTGGAATCTACCACATCATATCGATCTCCGGACTGCATATGGCGCTCGTTGCCGGCACTGTCATGGCCCTGATGCGAGGTGCGTTCGCACTGTTTCCCGGCTTTGCCTCGCGGCGGCCGACCAAGAAGTATGCGGCGGCAGCGGCGCTGTTTGCCATAGCCGCCTATCTCCTGATTTCGGGAGCGGTCGTTGCCGCCGAACGCAGCTTCATCATGCTGGCGGTGATGCTGGCGGCGGTGCTGTTCGACCGCGCGGCGCTGACCATGCGCAACCTCGCCATCTCGGCCATCGTGGTCATTGCATTGTCGCCGCACGAAGTGGTCGGGCCAAGCTTCCAGCTTTCGTTTGCGGCAACGGCCGCGCTCATCGGCGCCTATGCCGGCTGGGGCGACTACCGCGCGTCGCGGCAGGCCGCGGCTTACACCCGTGGACGGTCGTGGCCGGGAACGCTTCTGCATCGGTTTGCAGTGATGATGGCGGGACTTGCCGCGACCTCGATCATTGCCGGCGGCGCGACGGCGCTGTTTGCCATATGGCACTTCCAGCGCGTCGCACCGCTCAGCCTGTTCGCCAATCTCGCGGTGATGCCGATCGTCTCGATCCTCGTCATGCCGTTTGCGGTCTTTGCATCGCTCTTGATGCCGGTCGGCCTCGATGGCCCGTTCCTGTACGTGATGGGCAAGGGGCTCTCCGCCATGATCGCCATGTCGGCATGGATCGCAACGCTTTCTCCGCTCGACGCTGTCGGCCTGGTTTCGGCCTCTTCCGTCGTGCTGATGACGATTGCCTTGGTGATCGCGACCATGACGACGACATGGTTGAGGCTCGCCGCCATACCTGTCGCGGCAGCGGGATTGCTGACGGTCGCGCAGGTGCAGACGCCCGATGTCCTGATCTCGGAGGATGCGCGGCTGGTCGCAACGCCGGTAGGGGGCGGCAGGCTGGCGGTCAACCGGTCGCGCCCGAACGCGTTCACCATCGACAATTGGCTGCGTGCGCTCGACGCCGAAACGATTGCCAAGCCCGATCCCAAGGCATTCAAGACCGCACCTGAGCGGCTTGAGGTCGTTGGCCCGCCCGGAACGCCATTTCGGTGCACGGACGATCTCTGCGTGGCGAGACATATCTCCGGCAAGGTCGTTGCACAGGCGAAATCGGCAATCGCGGCAAGGCCCGCCTGTGCCTTCGCGGATGTCGTGGTGATCGACGACGCCACGGCATCCGACCCCTGCCGAAGGGCATCGATAGTCGTCATTACCAAACGCCAACTGGCAAGATCGGGTAGCGCCGCCGTCTTCTTCGCTCCCGGCGCGGCCGGTTCGGTCCCGCAGGTCCGCTTTGCCGTCGAGAAGGATTACCGCCCCTGGCATGTCCAGCGGCAATTCTCACGTGAAGCGAGGGGAATGGAACCGTACAAGCGCAAGGGTCGCAGCATTCCGATAAGTCCCGAGCCGGGACCTCTGGCCGGAGGATAGTGCAAGCCTTTCCCGGCGCTGGAGATATGTGGAATTCGTACCCTGCGAAGCAGGAGTGCTTCGAGCAGTCGGCAGATCATGCCCAAAGAGCGTCGCGATTTTCAGATTCGCCGGCCACGCTTTAAGTATTTGTTCTCACGCATATCGTCCCGAAACCGGTTCCCGCTTTCGGGTGACAAGCATCAGATCGCTATGCGTCCTGATGGACGCATAGCGGCGATCTATCTTTTGTTGAGTGTCGGGCTTTCCGAAAACCGGATCCGATTTATCGGTCCGGTGTCCTAGACTGCTTCAACCCATGTTTTCGAAGGTTCCCTCTCACCGCGAAGTGCTCCAAAAAGATGTTCAGGGTGGCCGCGCATTGCGTCGTAGTTGCGCTGGCACCAAGGACATCGGACTGCTGCACGTGGGCGTGGTCCTGCGCAGGATAGACAGAACCGAGAGGCGGACATCGTAAGCTCCTTCCACCCCGTTCAAATCTCAGGGTGCGTTCATTCGTGACAGTGAGGTTGGCGTGAAAGCCACCCGTCAATTGGGTAAGAAATGTCACGAAATTATGGCCCTAGACCTTTGTCTTGAAAGACAAAATGCCTCATTCCAAAACAGGTCGCCGGAGTGAATGCTGGTCGACTTCGAAACCGATCGTGGAACGACCGGCGAGGAAGCCGGCCAGCAGAAACGGGCCAAGCGTTTCAGCGCTCAGCCTCGCCTCGTGCCGAAACTTTTGCCTCAGTAGCGCCTGATCAATCCGACCAGCTTTCCCTGCACCTTGACGCGGTCGGGGCCGAAAATGCGCGTTTCATAGGCTGGATTGGCAGCCTCCAGCGCAATGGAAGCGCCTTTGCGGCGGAAGCGCTTCAATGTGGCTTCCTCTTCGTCCACCAGCGCCACAATGATCTCACCAGGCGTTGCGGAATTCGCATTGCGGATGATGACGGTATCGCCGTCGAAAATGCCGGCCTCGATCATCGAATCGCCCTTGACCTCAAGCGCGTAGTGTTCGCCGCCGACAATCATGTCCGGCGGAACCGAAATCGAATGCGTCTTGTGCTGGATGGCGTCGATGGGAACACCGGCGGCGATACGGCCCATGACGGGAATGGAAATCGCAACCACCGCATCGTCATCATTGCCGGCCGACTGTAGCCGGGCCGGTTCCCTGGTCTGCCGTCCAAGGCTTCCCTGAATGACGCTGGGCGAGAACTTCCTTGCCGCATTCAATCCCGGGGCGATCGAATCCGGCAGCCGCAACACCTCAAGCGCCCGAGCCCGGTTGGGCAGGCGGCGGATGAAACCGCGCTCTTCGAGTGCGGTGATCAGCCGATGGATGCCGGACTTCGAAGCAAGGTCGAGCGCCTCCTTCATCTCGTCGAAGGAAGGCGGAATGCCGCTCTCCTTCAATCTCTCGTGGATGAAGAGCAGAAGTTCATGTTGCTTGCGCGTCAGCATTGCGGCCCCCGGTCGCGGTGAATCCAGAATCGGAAAACAAACCCGGAACAAACACTATCTGTTCCAGTTGTGTTCCGCAACCGTTTAAAGTTTAATGAATTTGTTGATGATTTGTTCAGCTAAGGCACAGGACATGGCAGGGTGCCCCTGCCTCGGCCGCCGGCGCGAAAGGTTCGCGCACGATGAGGCAGCCAGCCGTGGCCATGGTTCGCAGCATGGAAGAGTCCTGAACCTGGAACGGCGTGGCGACCAGCGCGCTGCCTTGCTGTGCAAGTGTGGCGCGGACGTAATCCTGCCGCCGATCGTTCGCCGCTATCGGCGCACCGAGCAGCGCTTCGCGTATATCCTGGCGGAAGGGGCGACCGCCAAGGCGGGCAAGCAGCGGTTTCACGAAAAGCTGCGAGCACACCAGGCTCGCCACCGGGTTTCCGGGCAGGCCTATGCAACGGATGGCACCCATGCGCCCGAACATAAACGGCTTGCCGGGGCGCATCGCGATCTTCCAGAAATCAAGCTCCATGCCTTCGCTGGTCAGCACTTTGTGAACGAGGTCGTGATCACCCACGGAAGCGCCGCCCAAGGTCACTATGACGTTTGCTCCAGCAGACACGGCCTGCCTTACGAGCGCCGCGATTGCATCTTTGCGGTCGGCCGCGATGCCAAGGTGGAGGGCGCGGGCGCCGACGGACCGTGCCGATCCCATGACGCCATAGGCATTCGAAGAAATGATCTGTCCCGGCCCAGGGGTGCTTCCCGGCGGTAGCAACTCATCGCCCGTTGCGATGGTGGCGACCAATGGCTGCTTGACGACGTCCAGCTGCGGATAGTTCGCGGACGCGGCCAATGACAGCGCGCTGGCACCGAGCACATGGCCCGCGTCGAGCAGCCTGTCGCCAGCCACGAAATCAAGCCCGGCGCTCCTGACATTGCCGCCGTGGCGGGCGGCGTATGACACCTCGATGCGGTTGCCGTCGAGAACGCTGACGTTTTCCTGGATGACGACGGTGTCGGCTCCATCAGGCAAGGGTGCGCCGGTGAAGATACGAACTGCCTCGCTGCTACCGACCGTGCCAGCGAAATTGTGGCCGGCTGCTACTTCGCCGATCACCTTAAGCAGAGCAGGGGCCTTCTGGACGTCCGCGCCCCGCACGGCGTAACCGTCCATCGCCGAGGCGTTGAAAGGCGGCTGGGTGCGCATGGCTATGATCGGCTCTGCCAGCACCCGGTCATAGGCGTCGGCCAGCGCCACGGTTTCGCAAGGCAGTGGCTCGACGCCGTCCAGCAGGCGCTCGAGTGCTTTGTCGACGGGCAGCAGAGCCATCTCAGACCTGCGCCTTGTAGTCGCCGGACTTGCCGCCGGACTTCTCCATCAGCCGGATGCCGGAGATCGTCATGGCGCGGTCCACCGCCTTGGCCATGTCGTAGATTGTCAGGCATGCGACGGACGCCGCCGTCAGCGCCTCCATCTCCACGCCGGTCTTGCCGGTAACGCGCGCCATGGCCGTGACCTTGAGGCCAGGCAGGGCATGGTCCGGTTCGATATCCACCGATACCTTGGTCAAGAGCAGCGGATGGCAGAGCGGGATGAGTTCATGCGTCTTCTTCGCCGCCATGATGCCGGCGATGCGCGCCGTGCCCAAAACGTCACCTTTCTTGGCATTGCCGACGAGGATCATCTCCAGCGTCTCGGCCTGCATGGCAACAAAGCCTTCCGCAATCGCCGTGCGCACCGTTTCCGCCTTGCCGCCGACATCGACCATATGCGCCTCGCCGGAGGCGCCGATATGGGTGAGGGCAGGGCGTTCACTCATAGCCGCACCGCTTCCGCCGGCGCCGGCAAGCCAAGAAGCGCGCGCGTCGCGCCCGCCACGTCGTCCTGCCGCATCAGGCTTTCGCCGACGAGGAACGTGCCGATGCCGCTTTGGGCAAGCCGCTTGCAGTCGGCATTGGTGAAGATGCCGCTTTCGCCGACCAGAAGCCGGTCGGCAGGTACCAGCGGGGCAAGACGTTCCGAGGTTTCGAGCGTGGTCTCGAAGGTGCGCAGATTACGGTTGTTGATGCCGATGAGCCGTGAGGAGAGGCCGAGCGCACGCTCCAGTTCCGGCTCGTCATGCACTTCGACCAGCACGTCCATGCCCAGCGAAAACGCGGTCTCTTCCAGTTCACGCGCCAGCGCGTCATCGACGCTTGCCATAATGATCAGTATGGCGTCGGCGCCCCAGGCGCGCGCTTCGTAGACCTGGTAGGGGTCGAACAGGAAATCCTTGCGCAATGCGGGCAGGGTTACTGCCTTGCGGGCGTTCGTCAGATATTCCGGCGCGCCCTGGAACGACGGCGCGTCGGTCAGCACCGACAGGCACGCCGCTCCGCCCTCGGCATAGGCTTTCGCCAGGGCAGGAGGATCGAAGTCGGCGCGGATCAAGCCCTTGGATGGGCTGGCCTTCTTGATTTCCGCTATCAGCGCGTATTGGCCCTTTTTTGTCCTGGCCTCCAGTGCGGCGAGGAAGCCCCTGGGCGCATCGACATCGCGCGAACGCGCCTTCAGTTCGGCAAGCGGCAGGCGCGCCTTGGCGATTGCGATCTCGTCGCGCTTGTAGGCTTCGATCTTGCGCAGGATATCGGCCATTGAGCTAACCGTTGGAAACCTTGACCAATTTGTCCAGCACCTGCAATGCCCGCCCGCTGTCGATGGCCTCGGCCGCCTTGCCGACACCGTCCTGAAGCGTCGTGACCTTGCCGGCCACGATCAGTCCGGCACCGGCGTTCATCAGCACCGTATCGCGATAGGCGCCCGGTGCGCCGGACAGCATGTCACGAAGCGCCTTGGCGTTGAATGCGGCGTCGCCGCCGCGCAGCGAAACCTTGGTGTGCCGCTTCAAGCCAACGCTTTCCGGCGTCAGCGTAAAGGTGCGGATTTCGCTGCCGACGAGTTCCGCCACCTCGGTCTCGCCGGTGGTGGTGATTTCGTCGTAGCCGTCGCCATGGGCGACCCAAGCGTGTTCGGCGCCAAGCTTCTTCAGCGCTTCGGCCACCGGCACGATCCATTCAGGGGAGAATACGCCAACCATCTGGCGCTTGACGCCCGCCGGGTTGGACAGCGGCCCGAGCAGATTGAAGATCGTGCGCGTGCCGAGTTCCACGCGCGTCGGGCCGACATGCTTCATCGCCGGATGGTGGGCCGGCGCGAACATGAAGCCGACGCCGCTTTGCTCGATGCAGCGGGCAATGACCTCGGGGGTAACGTCGATCTTGATGCCGAGGCCCATCAGCACATCGGCCGCGCCGGTTTGCGACGACAGGCCGCGATTGCCGTGCTTGGCCACCGGCACGCCGCAGGCGGCGATGACAAAGGCGGAGGCGCTGGAGATGTTGACACTGTGCGAGCCGTCGCCGCCGGTGCCGACAATGTCGATGGCATTCGCTGGCGCATCGACGCGCAGCATCTTGTCGCGCATGGTGGCAACGGCGCCCGAAATCTCGCTGACCGTCTCGCCGCGCACGCGCAGCGCCATCAGGAAGCCGCCGATCTGGCCGGGCGTGGCGTCGCCAGACATGATGATGTCGAACGCCTCGCGGGCCTCCTCAAAAGTCAGCGCGCCGCCTGCCGCCACCTTGGCGATATGAGGCTTCAGGCCGTTCATCTGGCAAGCGCCTGCGAGATCGCGACCTGATCGACTTCGACGCTGTATTGCGTCTGCAACTGGGCGACGAGTTGGTCGAGCAGATCATCGCTCATGCCGGCAGCAAACGATTTGCGGGTTTCTTCGGCCACCGAACTTGCATCGGCGCCCGCCGGCTCGAACACTTCCACGACCTTGAACAGGATTTGCCCGTCGCCGGTCGGCGAGGGGATGGCGCCAACGCCGCCTTCACCGACGCCGAACATCGTCGCGGCGCCCGCCCTGCCGAAATCGGCATCGTCGGCGGCCCGCTTGAGGCCGCGCTTGGTCTGCTTTTCAAGGGACATTTCGCTTGCGATGGCATCGAGATCCGTGCCGGCCTTGAGGCGCTGCTCAAGCTCGGCCGCCTTGGCGCTGAGCCGCTTGGTGGTCTCCGCCGCCGTCCAGTCGGCCACGACCTTCTCGCGCACTTCGTCCAGCGTGCGGTCGCGGGCCTGGGTGATGCCGTTGACCTCATAGAACAGGTAGCCGTTGTCCGCCGTGGTCAGGCTTTCGTTTTCGACGCCGGTTTCCGCCTCGTAGACGGCTTTGATCAGGCTGGCCGATTCCGGCAGGTCCTTGACGACCGTACCGTCAGGCGTCTGGCCGGCGCGGTCGATCGCTTCGACCGTCACGACCTTCAGCTTCTGCTTGGCCGCGGCTTCTTGCATGCTGTCGCCGCCGGCACGCGAATCCTCGTAAGAGTCATGCACGTCCAGGAGGACGCGGCTGGCTTCGCCGAGCGCGATATCCTTGCGGATCTGGTCCGACACTTCGGCGAGCGGCTTCACCACTTCCGGATTGATTTCGGTGACGCGCAACAGGACGGGACCGAAGGCTCCCTTGACGACCTGGCTGACCTTGTTGACGTCGAGCGCGAAGGCCGCGTCCGCTACCGCCTGGTCGGCGATCTTATCCTTTGAGAGCGTACCAAGCAGCATGTCCGCCTCGGTCTTGCCCTCGGCTGCCGCGATCCTGTCGAAGGTGGCGCCGGTGTTGAGGGAATCATGTGCTGCCCGGGCTGCGTCCTCGGACTTGAACACGAGCTGTTCGATCTTGCGCGTTTCCGGCGTCGTGTAGCGCTCGCTGTTCTTCTTGTAGTCCTCCTCGACCTGCTGGTCGGTCACGGATGTCGTATCCAGGATGTCTTCCGGTTCGAGCCGCACATAGGAGAACTTGCGGTATTCCGGAGCGGCGTAGGCCTGCTTGTTTTCTTCGAAATAGGCCGAAAGCGTGGTGTCGGAAGGGGCTTCCACCGGTTCGACCAGCGACTTGGGCAGCACCATATAGTCGACCGTGCGGTCTTCGCCCTGATAAAGCGCGACAGCCTTGAGGAAGGCGTCCGGCGTCTTGAGACCGTCCGAGACAGCCTCCACGATCTGTTGGCGCTTGGCCACTTGCGACCGGTTCAAGAGATAGTCGTCGGGCCGCATGCCGATCTGGCGCAGCACATAATCGAAGGTCTGGCGGTCGAACTGGCCGCCGGCTCCTTGGAACGCCGGATCCTCGCGGGTCAGCGCCGCCAGCCGGTCCTTGGAAATGCCAAGACCCATCTTGCGCGCCTGTTCGTCGAGGAGGGCACCGGAGACAAGCTGTGCCAGCACCTGGTTGCCGAGACCGAAGGCGTTGACCTGTTCTTGCGTCAGCCGCTGGCCGAACTGCTGCGACAGAAGGTTGAGCTGCCGGTCATAGGCGAGGCGATAGTCGTTGACCGAAACTGTCGTGCCGCCAACGGTGACGACGGATTCATGCCCGCCGATGACGCCGGATATCTGGCCCGAGATACCCCAAACAGCGAAGCTCAGCACCAATACGAGAAGTAGAGCCTTGGAGACCCAGGTGTTCGCCGCATTTCTTAAGCTACTGAGCATGATCACGTCCGGTTTCAGCTAAGGGAAGGGCAATAGCGTCCTTCGCCGCCAGTGTCGATTGCTTTGTGGTTTGATTTTGGTACTGAGTGTGCGCATCACGGATCCCGTCGGAGAATGAAACGCCATGACGCCAGGAATTCGCCCGCTTGTCGCCGGCAACTGGAAAATGAACGGCACAAGCGCCTCGCTCAACGAACTGAGGATGATCGGCAACGGCTTCATGAGCGGCCTTGATGCGCAGACGGAAGCTCTGGTCTGCGTGCCTGCGACGCTTTTGACGCGTGCTGCCGAAATCCTGTCCCGGACACCTGTTCATACCGGCGCGGAAGATTGCCACGCGAAAGAGAATGGCGCCCATACCGGCGACATCTCCGCCGAGATGCTGAGGGACGCGGGCGCAAGCCACGTGATCGTCGGCCACTCCGAGCGGCGCACCGATCATGGCGAGGACGACGCCATGGTTCATGCCAAGGCGGCGGCTGTCTGGCGCGCCGGACTTGTGGCTGTCATCTGCATTGGCGAAACCCATGCCGAGCGACAGGCCGGCGCTACGCTCGATGTGCTTTCGCGTCAGATCGAAGGGTCGGTACCGGTGAGCGCCACTGCGGCCAACACCATCGTGGCCTACGAGCCCGTGTGGGCGATCGGCACAGGGCTCACGCCAACCGCCTCCGATGTCGCCAAGGCGCACGCGCATATCCGTGCAAGGCTGGCCGACAGGCTGGGTACGGTCGCCAGTGGCGTACGCATTCTCTATGGCGGTTCGGTCAAGCCCTCGAACGCCGTCGAGCTTTTGGGCGTCGAGAATGTCGACGGAGCCCTGGTTGGCGGCGCCAGCCTGAAGGCATCGGACTTTCTTGGCATAGCGGAAGCCTATAACGAAATGTGAGCCGGGCCGCGCCATCGGACCGCCGCTGGTTGCAAAGCAGATGTGAGCCACCATATTGCGGGCGCGGGCTTGGAAATGCCGTCAAAGCATTGTATTGAGCCGCCTCCAGACGATAGCCTTCCTCCCGGCTGTCAGGCATTGCCAAGGTAGATTATGGAAACCGTACTTATTGTCGTCCATCTGATGATCGTGCTCGCCCTTGTCGGCGTTGTGCTTGTGCAGCGCTCCGAAGGTGGCGGACTCGATATTGGCGGTGGCTCCGGTTTCATGACGGCGCGTGGCGCGGCAAATGCCTTGACGCGGGCGACGGCGATCCTGGCGGCGGCCTTCTTTGCGACGTCGTTGGCCCTTTCGATCCTGGCCCGCTATGGCGACAAGCCGACCGATATCCTCGACCGCGCTCCGGCAACGGAAAGCAGCGTTCCGGGCAAGGGCGTTCTCGATCAGCTTCCGGGCACGACTGCCCCGGTGGCTCCGCCGTCCTCGAGTGATGCGGCCCCGACGGCTCCGGCGAATGGTGCAGCGACCGCACCGGCAACTGATTCGGCAACGACACCTGCGCCGGAAGGCGCGGCTCAGCCGATGACGCCGCAGGTCCCGAACAACTAAACCGACTTCCCTTTATTAGGTTTGCGGCAACTGTTGTTCTTTGAACACAGTCCCAGCAAATGCGCGTTCCAGCGAAGATTCGCCAAGGCTGGCTGCCCCCTGCCGCTTGAGAACGTCTCGGTGCTTCGACTATAGGTGGCCTGCGGCGAATTCGGTGCCTGCGGGATACCGAGCAGGGCCGTGGGCAACAAGCTTTTCTGATCGGATTTTCGCCATGCAGCTTCGCAGCTTCATTTTAGCTGGCCTGTGCGCCGCGCTTTGCGTAAGCGCTCCCGCCTTTGCCGCCACCCCAGCTTCCACCGCCGCAGCGCCGACCGTAGCGACGACCGATGTCGTCAATGTCGCTGCCAAAAGCCCGACTGCCGAGTTGCGGGCGCTGAAGAAGAAAAAGAAACCGACAGACGAAGATCTGGCCCGCATCAAGGAACTTGAAGCCCAGATCAAGGCGGACCAGGCTGCTGCGCGCGTCAAGGCCGTCGAGGCGAAGAAGCAGGCATTGCGCGACGCTGCCAAGGCAAAGGCCGAGGCTTCGCGGCAGGCGTTCCTCGACAGCAAGGGCCAGAAGGCCGCGACCAAGGTTTCCGAGGCCAAGCCTGCGAAGCAGCTCAAGGCCGTTCAGCCCGCCGAACCGATCCAGGACGCCGAAGAGGCGATACCAGCCGAGGCGATGAATGTTGCGCTCAACGGCAACAATGGCGAATTGCGCAGCGAGCCAAAGCCTGGGCAGAAGCAGGAACGCAGCGGTGGCGGTCTCTTTGCCGGCCTGTTTGGCGGCACGACCTCATCGATGTCTATGCTCCCCGAGACGCGCGCCCTGGATTCGGTGTTGCGCAAGCAGCAGGCCAAGAAGCAGTTCAAGGTCAAGTCGGAGTTTGAGCCGCAGGAAGTGAGCTTCACCGGTTACAAGCCGGGCACCATCGTCATCGATACCAATGAGCGCCGGCTTTACCTTGTGGAGTCCGCCTTCACCGCCCGCCGCTACGCGATCGCGGTTGGCCGCGATGGGCTGCAGTTCAAGGGATCGACGACTGTCGGTGACAAGCAGGAGTGGCCGCGCTGGATTCCTACCAAGGAGATGCAGGAGCGGGAGCCCAGAAAATATGGCCAGTACAAGGACGGCATGGCAGGAGGGCCCGAAAATCCGCTCGGCGCCCGTGCCATCTACCTTTATGAAGGCAAAAAGGATACGCATCTGCGAATCCACGGCACCAACCAGCCGCAGACGATCGGGACGAGCGCTTCGAATGGTTGCTTCCGAATGATCAACGATCACGTAATGGACCTTTACCGGCGCGTGAAAATGGGTACTCAGGTCGTCGTTCTCTGACGCCTGACAATTCATGGCTCGAGGGCCGGCAGCCAGCCGGCCCTTTTGTTTTGAATGCAGTCTTGGCCGGGAAAAACCTCGCGCGGCGGTTTTTCCTCTGGCGGAATCAATCCGGCCGCGCTAAGCGATGGTTCCCATGGCGCGATATGTTTTCATCACCGGCGGCGTGGTCTCCTCACTTGGAAAAGGCATTGCATCGGCAGCTTTAGGAGCGCTGTTGCAGGCTCGTGGGTATCACGTACGCCTCAAGAAGCTCGATCCGTATCTCAACGTGGATCCCGGAACGATGTCGCCGTATCAGCACGGCGAGGTGTTCGTGACCGACGACGGGGCCGAGACGGACCTCGACCTCGGCCACTACGAACGCTTCACCGGCCGTTCCGCGAACAGCCAGGACAACATAACCACCGGCCGCATCTACAAGAACATCATCGAGAAGGAACGCCGCGGCGATTATCTCGGCGCGACGGTACAGGTCATTCCGCACGTCACCGACGAGATCAAGAATTTCATCACCGACGGCAATGACGATTTCGACTTCGTGCTGTGCGAGATCGGCGGCACCGCAGGCGACATCGAAGCGATGCCGTTCCTCGAGGCCATCCGCCAACTCGGCAACGACCTGCCGCGCAACAACGCGGTCTACGTGCATCTGACCCTGATGCCCTATATTCCGACCGCCGGCGAGTTGAAGACCAAGCCGACGCAGCATTCGGTCAAGGAACTGCGCGGCATCGGCATTGCGCCGGACATCCTGCTTGTGCGCGCCGATCGGCCGATCCCGAAGGAGGAACGCCGCAAGCTGTCGCTGTTTTGCAACGTGCGCGAATCGGCTGTCATCCAAGCGCTGGATGTCGGGCACATCTATGACGTGCCGATGGCCTACCACAAGGAAGGCCTCGACTCCGAAGTGCTGGCCGCCTTCGGCATCGACCCGGCGCCGAAGCCGCGCATGGAACCCTGGCAGGGCGTGGCGGAGCGCATCCACAATCCAGAAGGCGAAGTCACCATCGCCATCGTCGGCAAATACACCGGCCTCAAGGACGCCTATAAATCGCTGATCGAGGCACTGTCCCATGGCGGGCTGGCCAACCGCGTCAAGGTCAAGCTGGACTGGATCGAAAGCGAGATCTTCGAGAAGGAAGATCCGTCGCCGTGGCTGGAGAAGGTGCACGGCATCCTCGTGCCGGGCGGCTTCGGCGAACGCGGCTCGGAAGGCAAGATCATGGCGGCGAAGTTCGCCCGGGAGCGCAAGGTGCCGTATTTCGGCATCTGCTTCGGCATGCAGATGGCCTGCATCGAGGCGGCGCGCTCGCTGGCCGGTGTCGAACATGCCTCATCGAGCGAGTTCGGTCCGACCAAGGAGCCGGTCGTCGGCCTGATGACCGAATGGCTGAAGGGCAACATGCTGGAAAAACGCAGGGAAACCGAGGATCTCGGTGGCACCATGCGCCTTGGCGCCTACGACGCCCGGCTTGCGGCGGGTTCCAAGATCGCGGCCATCTATGGCACGACCGAGATTTCGGAACGCCATCGCCACCGCTACGAGGTCAATATCGACTACAAGCAGCGGCTTGAGGATTGCGGGCTGGTGTTTGCCGGCATGTCGCCGGACGGCGTGCTGCCGGAGACGGTCGAGTATGCGGATCATCCGTGGTTCATCGGCGTCCAGTACCATCCCGAACTGAAGAGCCGGCCGCTCGATCCGCACCCGCTGTTTGCTTCGTTCATCGAGGCTGCGGTGGAGCAGAGCCGCCTGGTCTGAGTCCGGGTCGCGCGCCGAGGGTCACTTCCGATCCCAAGCAGTATCGTCCATGGATACGGCGACGCGAAAGCCGACCAGGTTTTCGCGGATATCCAGGGATTGTTCCTTTGGCCAAATGAGATCGTCGTTTCCAGGGCCTTCGACATGCCCCATGAACAGGCGATCCGAGGCGCGCATGTTGTATTGCGTCAACTCGTAGTCGCCACCGCGCGTGACGAATGTCAGGCAGCCTTCCTCGGTCCATGGCGAACCGTCCGAAGGGGCGCCGTTGTAGTTTTCGTGCGTGCAGTCCTCGACCAATTCCTGGACATTGCCCGCCATATCGTAGAGGCCCCAGGGGTTGGCCTTGTAGCTGCCAGCATCGGCACTCCAGAGCGGACGGATCTTTTCCGCGCAGGGTGCCGCCATGCCTGCCTGGTAGCCGGATTTGCGGTCGCCGAAATTGGCGTATTCGCAGGTCTTTTTAAAGCCGTCTCCCCAAAAGGAGATGGTTTTTGTGTTGGCGCGGTAGGCATATTCCCACTCCGCTTCCGTCGGGAATCGGTAATGTTTGCCTGTCTTCCGGCTAAGCCAATCCAGATAACCGCTCATTTCATGTCTCGAGATGCACACGGCTGGCTGTTTGGCGCCGACAGGCAGGCCGGGCTGGATATAGGAGCCGTCCGTAATAAACATGACGTATGGGCTTTCGACATCCTTGCCGCTGTTGGGGTGAAGCGTTCCCACATATTTGAATGCGAAGTCGCCCTGCTCGGCCAAGCGTATTCCGCAATTGCCGCCAACCTGGGCACCGGTTTCCTTCACATAGGCGCCGAACTCTTCGACAGTTACCTCTGTGCGCCCGATCGCGAAGGGGTAGGCAATGTCGACTTGGTGCTGCGGAAGTGACGCATCTACGTATTTAACGGCACGAACTTCTTTCTCGCTTGCCCCCATCAGGAATTTCCCAGACGGAAGGGCTATCATTTCCGGGCAGTTCTCACAGTCCTTGAAGCTCGACGGCGGAACCGCCTGGGCCAGCGTCGCATATGTGCCGAGAAGAATTGCCGTAAAAGCTGCACGTACAAATCGCATCTCTCTCCCCCTGGAGTATAAGACGAACGCCGCAACAGTGCAGAATCCCACAGAGTGCTTGAGCAAGCCAAGCCCGCCAATCAGCGGGCAGCGGAGCATTTCTGGTGGGTGAGAATGCAGGCCGTAATTCTTTTGGTTGGGGTCCGCCGAGGCGGCCGACTTGCGGTCAGCCGCCTCGGTTGGAAAGCAGCCTGCTAGGCCTTGGCCACTTTGACACCGGACCCGACAGCTGCCGAGCGCAGCACGTAGTAGATGACGCCGGCGATGGCGACGCCGAAGAACCAGCCATAGACGCCCCACCAGGACGGCAGCCAGTCGGTGAAGGACGGCAGGATCGACGAGAACATCGCGCCTATCCCCGCTGCGATCAGGGCGTTGACGTGCCAGCCGTTCTGGAAGCGGAACTCGCCGTCTTCACGGTAGAGCGCTTCGACATCCACTTCGCCTTTGCGGATCAGGTAATAGTCCACCATCATCACGCCGAAGATCGGGCCCATCGTCGCTCCGATGGCGCTGACGAAGACGGCGGCACCGCTTTCCCATGGCGCGAAGGGATAGAGCCCAAGCGCGATCAGCGCCGCGATATAGCCGCCCTTCTTGAAGCTGATATGGCGCGGAAAGACGTTGGAGAAGTCGAAGGCCGGCGAGACGAAGTTGGCCACCACGTTGATGCCCAGAGTCGCCACCGCGAAGGTCAACGCCGCAAGCGTTGCCAGGAACCAACTGTCGAACTTGGCAGAGATGTGTTCGGGATGGATCAGCACCTCGCCATAGACGTCATAGGCGGCGATGGTGGTGATGCCCGCGACCAGCGAGAACAGCACGAGGTTGATCGGCAGGCCCCACAGATTGCCGATACGAACGGCATCCTTGTTTTTGCCGTAGCGGGAAAAGTCGCAGAAGTTCAGGTAGAGCGCCGAGAAGTAGGTGACCCAGATGGCGGCGACCGCAAACAGCGAGGTCCATGAGCCGGGCAAGCCGGGCACGCCCGCATCCTTGGTTTTCTCCAGCAGCACGTCCATGGGAATATCGCTGGTGATGGCGAAGGTTCCGGCCTTTACGCATAGATAGATGGCCAGGATCAGCATCATGATCCAGACGGCGGGGCCGGCCCAATCCTGGAATTTCCGGACCGTTTCCATGCCGCGCTGGATGATCAGGAGCTGCAGCCCCCACATGATGAGGAAGCAGATGACTTCCAGCCCGGAGTGGCCGAGGAAATGGGTGTTCTGGTGGAACTGCAAGAACCAGTCGGTGCGGATCAGCAATGCGACCAGAGCGCTGGAAGCGAGCGCGGTCTGCGCGCCGTACCAGAAGCAGGCGACGACCGCGCGTACCAGCGCCGGCAAATTGGCCCCCCATATGCCGAAGGAAGCGCGCGCCAAAACGGGGTAGGGCACGCCGGTCTTGACGCCCGCGTAGCCGACCATGTTCATCAGCACGTAGATGATGAGCGAGCCGATGCCGATGGCGACGATGAAATTGACGAAGCCGCCGCAAAACAGAAACAGGCTGGCGGCCAGATAGTAGCCCCAAAGGCTGTGGACGTCCGACGTCCATACGTTGAAGATGGAAAACGGCCCCCAGTTTCGGACTGTCGCGGGCGCGAGGTCTTCATTGTAAAGGTCCGGTGATGCACCTTGTATTGTCATGGCTTCCTCCTCCGCACTCCCCAGCGCGGTAACAGAAAAATACGCCTTCCCTTGTGGAATGCAAAAAGGATTCTGCTCGACAGCGGCAGCGGCCCCTGACGGGTCTTCCACCTTGGCCTCGCACGTATTCATCGCCACGCCCGGCATTGCCGTCTGAGTGTCTTTGCCCCGCTTTTTTCCTTTCGTCATCCTCGGGCAAGCCTGAGCGCAGCGAAAGGCGCGACCCGAGGATCCATGCCGTAACGCTTGGGAGTTGTTCGGCGGAACAGAACGAGGGATGTCCTGCACCGTACCGCGCTGCCGCTCCGTCATGGCATGGATCCTAGGGTCTCCGCATCGGCCTTCGGCCTGCTCCGCCCTAGGATGACGAAGAGATGGTTGCGCTTATTCATTGCCACGCTGCCTTTTCGGCCCTGGGTGTTTTTGCCCCGCCCTTAAGCTCGCTCGCTGCGCTCGTCGCTGGCGGGGACCCCGGATGGCCAGACGGCTATCGGAGTTCGTGCTGTATGGTTGCCACGCCCAGCTTCGCCGTCTGGCCATTGTCAAAGAACTGACCTCGATGAGAGGTCGGGAAGACGGGCGGCCGTTCGGACGCTCGTTTAGTAATTTAGTGCGACCT
>NZ_LMGJ01000003.1:111065-202334 GCF_001427385.1 Mesorhizobium sp. Root157 | reverse complement strand
CATCACCCAGCCGCACACCGTCATGCGACCAATCCGGCACCGACGCTTCCCCTCGATACCCGGTGCGCACCGAGTTTCCCGCAGAAGCGATGGCACGGATTATGGGAGAGGTACAAAGAGAGTGGATAAGGGCGGTGACAGGTTTTTGCTCGAAGTGAGCAGGATCAACGGGTTGGCGGGCGAGATGGGCGGCAGGTGGGCTGTTCGATCCCCATTCCGGACCGTTGACAGGCTGCCGCACCGTCACGGCAAGGATCCCGGACATTCCTTTCCCGCTCCGCTCGAAGAGAATTCCGGGATGACGAAGTGGGGGCGTTGGAGTTCAGCTTCCGGCATGAAGCCGCGAAGGAGGCGGATCAGCGCCGTCTGGCGTTGGCAACTTCTCTCGTCGGCAAGGCCGGCAATTCTTCCATCACGCGTGTGGGCGGGAAAATGACGATCGCCTCCGTGCCCTCGCGCAACTTGGAGTGAAGCTGCAAATCGCCTCCATGCATGGCAATCAGCCCCTGCACGATAGGCAGGCCGAGCCCGGTACCTTGCTCGGCGCTCTTGATGGCGATCGACCCCTGGCCGAAAGCCGACAGCACGACCGGAATCTCTTCCGCCGGGATGCCCGGCCCATTGTCCTTGACGGAAATGTACTGGCCGCCGCCCGCCGTCCAGCCGACGCGCACGCGCACCTCTCCGTCCGAGGGCGTGAACTTGATGGCGTTCGACAAGAGGTTGAGCAGGATCTGGCGCACCGCGCGTTCGTCGGCAAACAGGCGCGGCAGCGTCGGCTCGAACTCCTGGATGATCCTGATGTCCTTGTTGCGGGCCCTGAGTTCCATCATGTGGCAACTGTCTTCGGCCAGCGCCAGCAGGCTCATCGGCTCCTCGTTGAGCTGGTAACGGCCGGCCTCGATGCGCGACAGGTCGAGGATTTCATTGATCAGGTTGAGCAGGTGCTGGCCCGAATCATGCACGTCGCCTGCATAGTCCCGGTAGGTCGGATTGCCCATCGGCCCCAGCACCTCGTTGGCCATGACTTCGGAGAAGCCGAGGATGGCGTTGAGAGGCGTGCGCAATTCATGGCTCATCGAGGCCAGGAAGCGCGATTTGGCCAGGTTCGCTTCCTCTGCGCGGCGCCGGGCCTCGTCGGACATCGCATTGGCTGTCTCCAGTTCGGCGATCAGCGAATCCTTTTCCGAGCGGAACGACATCAGCATGACCGAGGAGCGGTTGAGGTGGCGCGCCACATAGGAGAAAAACGGCAGTGCCACCGCCAGCAGCGCCAGCATGACCATCTCGATCGGCATCATCGGCTTGGCGCTGACATAGGCGTAGGCAACGATCGGCACGGCAAAAGTCGCAACCAGCGCGCCGCTGAGCGAAGAGGTCATGATGGCGGTCGCGGCCATGGCAAGCAACAGCACCACCGCCTTGATGACCTGGAACTGGTCGATGCCGCAGGCTCCACAACTGAGCGAAGCGAAATAGGCCCAGCCAAGGCCGCTCAGAAGGTGCGCGATGAGGAAATAGCGTTGTGTCTGCGCCGGCTTGATCTCGGCCGCTTCGGTTTTGTCGGTACGCCTTGCAATGAATGCCAGGCCGGCGTTGAAAAGCACGGTAAGTGCTGCCCAGATCAACATCTGGCTGCCCATCCCGGCCAGCATTCCAGCCGCGGCAATGGCCGCAACCAGCAGCGGAATGACGGTTACGCTGCCCACCATGGCATGGGCATGCAGCTTCAGCATCTCGCGGTCGAAGTCGGGACTGCCGGATTGCTGCGCCAGCCGGTCACGCGTCTTGCGCACCGCGCGCGCCACATCGCTGTTGCGATGCGGTCGGCGACGATCCACAATGAACTTGTCCGCCGTGTTTGAGCGTTGCAAGGGCATTAAAAACTTCAGCTTATGCGGGTAGCCTGTTCAATTGCCAACGCTACAATCGAATGCTTAAGACTTTGTTTGCCATATGAGCCGTGACTGGTCGCGAAGGCCCCGGCACCGCTATTTTTCGCAGCAAAAGCGCAGTCTGCCGCGCAGGCTTCTTGACTACGGCGTGACGATCCTGCTGCTCGGCGCGCTGATTTTCCTCACCGCGAAGTTGAATGAGATGGATACGCGCACCGCAGAGGGTAGGGCTGTCATCATCGACGGCGATTCCATCGAGCTTGGCGGCCAACGCATCCGGCTGCGCGGCATCGACGCCCCGGAATACCGGCAAATGTGCAGTCGAAATGGCGCTGACTATGCCTGTGGCCGCGCCGCGCGCGAAGCCTTGGCCAGGCTTACTCTCGGGCGGACAGTGACCTGCAGCGGCTGGCGCAACGACCGCTACGGCCGATTGCTTGGCGACTGCGCGGCGGGCGGCACCGATCTCAACAGCGCGCAGGTCGCTGCCGGATGGGCCGTCGCATACGGCGATTTCGAGCGCGAGGAACCAAGCGCCCGCGCCGCCAGGGCCGGCATCTGGGCCGGAACATTCGACTGGCCGCAGGATTGGCGCGCTGCAGAGAACGGGCGTGTCGAGCCGAAGCATGACCTCGTGGCCGCATTTGGAGATTGGCTGGAACGGCTCTGGCGTTAAAGCCGCATTTCCGGACGCAAAACCGCTTCGCACTTTTGCTGGAAATGCTCCATGAGGCGTATTTAACAGCATGTGAGAGGGGCCTATATTCAGGGCGAAATGCGTTTCCGGGGAGATTTGAATGAAGCTTTTCGACGGCGGACGGGCACCGAACCCGCGCCGCGTGCGGGTGTTCCTTGCCGAGAAAGGCATCGAAGTGCCCTTGGTGCCGGTCGACATGGGGGCGATGGAACATCGCGGCGCGGCGGTAAGTTCGCGCAACCCGTTGCAGCGCCTGCCCGTGCTCGAACTCGACGATGGCACGATCCTCACTGAATCGGTCGCTATTTGCCGCTATTTCGAGGAACTGCATCCCGAGCCGGCCTTGTTCGGGCAGGGGGCGCTGGGCAAGGCCGTCGTAGAGATGTGGCAACGCCGCATGGAACTGAACTTCATGACCAGCGTCGCCAGCGCCTTCCGCCATATCCATCCCGCCATGAAGGAATGGGAAGTGCCGCAGATTCCGGAATGGGGCGAGGCCAACAAGCCGAAGGCCATCGAATTCCTGCGCTTCCTCGATGGTGAACTGGCCGCGCGCGAATTCATCGCCGGCGATGCCTATTCGATTGCGGATATCACCGGCCTGATCGCGGTCGATTTCATGAAACCGGCGCGTATCCACGTGCCCGAAGACTGCGCCAACGTTCTGCGCTGGTACAAGGCCGTGTCCAGCCGGCCGAGCGCTGCCGCGTGATGCGCTATCGCCATGCAGGGCCTTCGTCATGAGCCCTGAACTTTCGAAGCTGGCGGCAGAAGTCCGCGCATGCCGTATCTGTGTCGAGCGCCCGCTCGGACGGCCGTTGCCGCATGAACCGCGACCCGTCGTGGTGCCGTCGTCCAACGCCCGTATTCTCATCGCCAGCCAGGCGCCTGGAACCAAGGTCCATTTGAGCGGCGTGCCCTTCACCGATGCGTCCGGCGACCGGCTGCGCAACTGGCTGGGCGTCACCGATGAGGAATTCTACGATCCCGAAAAATTCGCGATCGTGCCGATGGGCTTCTGCTTTCCGGGACAAGACGCCAAGGGCGGCGACCTGCCGCCGCGCCGGGAGTGCGCACCGGCCTGGCGCGCGCCGCTGATGGCGCTGATGCCTCAGATAGACCTCGTGCTGACTATCGGCATCTACGCCCAGTCCTGGCATATGGGTTCGACGCGCCACGCCTCGCTGACCGAGACGGTGATGAACTGGCGCGCCATCTGGCAGGCACCGACAACGACCAAAGTCCTGCCCCTGCCGCATCCGTCATGGCGCAATACCGGCTGGCTGAAGCGCAACCTGTGGTTCGAAATGGAATTGCTGCCTTTTCTGAGAACGGAAATCCGCGGTCGGATCGCGTGATATCCAGGCAAATTATCACTCGCAAACTCTGCTTTTGGCGGAATTTTTTTCTTGTGAGTGTGCCGAATTAAGAGGATTATAGGTCATCTTTTCTCCAGGAGATCCTATGGACCGCCTCGACCGAAAAATTCTCCGCCTCTTGCAAGAAGACGCAACACTGGCAGTTGCCGACGTCGCCAAGAAGGTTGGCCTTTCGACCACGCCCTGCTGGCGGCGCATCCAGAAACTCGAGGAGGAGGGCGTCATCAAGCGGCGCGTGGCGCTGCTTAATCCCGAGAAAATCAACGTCCGCGTCAACGTGTTCGTCTCGATCCGCACGAATTCGCACAGCCATGAATGGCTGCGCCGCTTTTCCGAGGTGATCCAGGAATTTCCCGAGGTGGTCGAATTCTACCGCATGAGCGGCGATGTCGACTACCTGTTGCGGGTCGTCGTTCCCGACATCGCAGCCTACGACGCCTTCTACAAGCGGCTCATCGCCAAGATCGAGATTCGCGACGTATCGTCTTCCTTCGCCATGGAGCAGATCAAGAATACGTCCGAACTGCCGCTGGACTACATGGTGCTCGACAAGGAATCGGGGGCGAGTGCCGCTTGAACGCGGCTGCGGCCCTGTCAGTTCTTGGCGATCGAACCGACTGAAACCGCGTCGACGCGCTTGAGGTTCATGCCGATGACCGGCACGACCTGCTTGTCGACGCGTACCGAGACGGTGACGACCATCGAATTGTCGTCGGGGATGCGGGCCTGCATCAGCCCGTTCAATTGATTGCGGTTGATGTTGAAGACGACCTTGCGGGCGTCCACGACACTGCCGGAGACGATGTCCAGTCCGGCGCCGGCCGAACCGCCCATGAAGGTTCCCTTGTAGCCGTTGCGGCCCTTCTGCTCGACAGTGGCCGACATCTTCTGCGTGAATACGCCGACGCGGCAGGTGCCGTCGAGCGTCATCCCGACTTTCACGGCCGGAGACGAGCCGGTAAAATTGCAGGTGAACTTGGTGCCCTTGTACTTGCCCGCGACGATTTCGCCGGGGCCGACCCATTGGCCTTCCACGGATTGGAAGAAACCTTTGTCGCGTTCGGCCGCCGATCCGGCTGTGGGAAGCATTGTGCTTGCAGTTGCAGCCATTGCCAGAGGCAAAACGAAAGACACGATCACGCTTTTCATCGATGACACCCGGCAGCGGAAAACTGAGGAAGAACCTCGTCGAACCATGAACAAGATTGGTTAATCCTTTGTCACTGGAGGCCGGCATTTTGAATTTCCGTTGAAGGCAAACGCCGGGCAGGCTCCGATGTCGCGCCGTGAGCAGCCAAGGTCGGCATAAACAGCGTGGCCGAACCGAAAAGAGCGGAAAAACAAATCTGGAGTCTATATGTACGTGCCAGACGTGATGTACGTGCCTGACGCGCGGTTGCTCGGGCTTGGGGAGATTTAGGCGCCTTGTTCCTTTCGGTTTTCGACCTGTTCAAGATTGGTATCGGACCTTCGAGTTCCCACACCATGGGGCCGATGACGGCGGCTGCCCGCTTTCTTGCGGAAATCCTGTCGGGCGACTGGCCTCGCCCCGTTGCAACCGAAGTCGCTGGCGTCGGTGCCAGCCTGCACGGATCGCTGGCCTATACCGGCCTCGGCCATGGTAGCGACAGGGCGGTGATCCTGGGGCTGACAGGCCTGGTGCCGACCACCGTCGACCCGGATCAGGTCGAAGGCATAATCGCCGAAATCGCCGCGAAGAAACGCGTGTCGCCGCCCGGACATCCCTCTTATCGGTTCGACCCGGCGACGGATCTCGTGCTCGACAAGAAGACGCCGCTCACCGGGCATGCCAACGGCATGACGTTCTACGCCTATGATGCAGGCGGCCGGCTGCTGCTCAAGCGCATCTACTATTCGATCGGCGGCGGGTTCGTCGTCTCGGATGAGGAATTGCAGCGCATGAAGGCGCGCGGTTCGGCGACCACAGAAGCCAGGAAGGTGCCTTATCCCTTCAAGAACGCCGCCGAAATGCTGGCGATGGCGGCAAAGAGCGGGCTCGCCATCGCCGAGATGAAGCGAGCCAACGAAGAAACACAGATGAGCCGGGAAAAACTCGATGCCGGTCTCGATGACGTCTGGGCCGCGATGAGCGGCTGCATCGATCGTGGGTTGTCGCAGGACGGCATCATGCCGGGCGGCTTGAAGGTTCGTCGCCGGGCGCGCCAATTGCATGACAAGTTGAAGGAACAGTGGAGCCAGAACCGGCCCAACCCGCTGCTCGCCAATGACTGGCTGTCGATCTATGCGATGGCGGTGAACGAGGAGAATGCCGCCGGAGGACGCGTGGTCACGGCGCCGACCAATGGTGCGGCAGGCACGTTGCCCGCTGTACTGCGCTACTGGCTGCACTTCCATCCCGAGGCCGATCAGCCGAGCATTCGCGACTTTCTCCTGACGGCAGCCGCGATAGGCGGCATCATCAAGAGCAATGCTTCGATCTCCGGTGCGGAAGTGGGTTGCCAGGGCGAGGTCGGCTCGGCGTCGGCTATGGCGGCGGCAGGCTTGTGCGCCGTCATGGGCGGTACGCCCGAGCAGGTCGAAAATGCCGCCGAAATCGCATTGGAGCATCATCTGGGCATGACCTGCGATCCTGTCGGGGGACTTGTTCAGGTGCCCTGCATCGAGCGCAACGCACTGGGCGCGGTCAAGGCGGTGACGGCGGCGTCCCTGGCCATCAAGGGCGACGGCAAGCACTTCGTGCCTCTGGATGCGGCGATTGAAACCATGCGCCAGACCGGCCTCGACATGAACGAGCGCTACAAGGAGACAAGTCTCGGCGGACTGGCCGTCAATGTCGTCGAATGCTGACGCAGCCTGTGCATAGAGGTGTCGCGGACCGTGCTTGTCGTTGAATGCCAGGTTTTCAGGGACTAGATTTCTGCCATGGCCTTGAACATCCTGAAATTGTGCGTCGGCTGCGACAGCGTCGAGGATCTTGAGGAATGGGTTGCCTCGTGCCTCGATGAGCGCCGCCGCAACAAGCAGCCCGTCGAGCATTGGCACACCACCCGCATGATGCCGTCACGTGGCGCGGAAGTTACCGACGGCGGCTCTCTCTACTGGGTCATCAAGGGCAATGTGCAGTGCCGCCAGCTCATTACCGAGATCAGGCCCTTCACCGACGGCGAGGGAATCGGCCGCTGCCAGTTGATGCTTGATCCGGAAGTCGTGCGCACCGAATGGCAGCCGCGCCGGGCTTTCCAGGGCTGGCGCTACCTGAAGCAATCCGATGCGCCGACCGATCTCGGCAAGGGCAGGGCGGGCCTGGCCGAAATGCCGCCGAAACTGAGACAGGAACTGGCGGAACTCGGCCTCCTGTAGTTTCACCCGAAACAGGCATAATATCGCAGTTCTGACAGCAGCGCGCGCCACTGCGTGTGGTCATACGCGGTATTCAGGGTGATTGGACGATATGGGTTTACTGGCTGCAATTCTGGCTTTGGCGCTGGTCGCGCTCGTTGCATTGGGCGGCTTCCTGCGAGCCGATCCACAGCAGTTGGCCCGCAGTTTCAAATTGACCGGCCCGTTCATTGCGGGCCTGGCAGGTACGGCGCTGCTATTCACAGGGCGGCCGCTTTTTGGCGGATTGATCCTTGTTGCTGCCATCGGCTGGTACAGTCTGGCCGGACGAAAGCGTGTGGCAAAGCCGGCGAGCAAGGCACTTGTGCGGACCGCCGCCCTTGAAATGGAAACCGAGCCCAAAACGGGCAAGGTTGAAGGGCTGGTGCTGGCCGGCCGGCAGGAAGGCAGAATACTGGGGTCGATGGATTTGAAGGAACTTCGGCAACTGCATCGCGAACTGGTTGCCGATCCCGACAGCCAGAAGCTACTGGAAATGTATCTTGATGGCCGGTTTCCCGTCTGGCGCGAAGACGCGCAGCCGAACCGTCGCAAAAGGTTGCGTGTTGCGCCAGGTCCGGGCTCCATGACTAAGGAGGAGGCCTACGAGATCCTTGGTCTTGAAGCGGGTGCCGCCGCGACGGATATCCTTGAGGCGCACCGCCGCCTGATGCAGAGCCTGGGCTCCGATGTCGGTGACGGCACGTCTGTCCTGGCGGCGAGGCTTAACGAAGCCAAGGACGTCCTGCTCTCCAATCACGACTGACTCTCCTTCGATCCGAAACTTGTCCGGGAGATGGTCCACGCGTCGCCTATTGCTCGATGGCGAAGCACTCGATCCGCTTTTTCTTGAGGGCGTTGCAAGCTTTCAGTGCTGCCGTCTGGTTGTCGAAACCGCTGAAACGGGCACGGAAATAGGTTACGCCGCCCTTGCTGAACGGCATGGTGAAGCCCGAGGCGTCGGCAAGAACGGTGCGGGCCTGCCTGGTGGTCTTGTCGAGAACAGCTTCCGCATCCGACTTGCTGGGCGACGAGGCCACCTGCACGACCCAGCCGGAGGGCAGGGAGGCGGTTTTCACCGGGTCGACAGCATGGGCAGTCTCGGGTTCCACATAGGCCTGGGCGAACGGGATGTCGGCAGGCTCGGATGCCGCAGCGGCCACCGCCTTCTTTGGCTCCGGCGCTGCAACCAGTGCCGGGGCGGCGCTTGCGACGACGACTTCGCCGGCATCCGGACGGCTGTCCGGCGTCGGTGCGTCGCGCTTGGGCAGTATGACCTTGGCAAGAGCCCGCACGGGTGAATTGTCGTCGATCTTGGCAATGAGGTCGCCGCCGCCACGCTTCGAGGCCTTGGGCAGATACGCGTTGATCAGCTTTGCCATCTGGTTGTCGCGGCTGGCGCCCGACGTTCCACCCATGACCACCGCGACCAGGCGACGGCCATCGACCGCAACCGAAGAGACGAGATTGAATCCGGATGCGCGCGTGTAGCCGGTCTTGATGCCGTCGACGCCCTTGATGCGGCCGAGCAGGCGGTTGTGACCGTTGATGCGCTGGCGCCCGTACATGAACGAACGCTGCGAGAAATAGTCGTAATATTGCGGATAGTGTTCCCTGAGCGCGATGCCGAGGGTGGCCATGTCGCGCGCGGTCGTGAACTGTCCCGGATTCGGCAAGCCATGGGCGTTGCGGAACACCGTGCCGTTCATGCCGAGCGCCCGCGCCTTTGCCGTCATCATTTGTGCGAAATTGGCTTCGCTGCCACCCAGCATTTCGGCCATTGCGGTCGAGGAATCGTTGGCGGACTTGGTCACCATCGACAGGATTGCCGTTTCGACGGAAACGGAACTGCCCTTGCGAACGCCGAGCTTTGTCGGTGGTTCAGCCGAAGCGTTGGCCGAAAAGGGAACCTGCGTCGATTTGGTGATCTTGCCCTTCGCCAGTGCCTCGAAGGTCAGATAGAGCGTCATCATCTTGGTCAGTGATGCCGGGTAGCGGCGGGCGTTCGCGTTCGAGGCGTAAAGCGTCTTGCCGGTATTGGCATCGACCACGATGGCGGCGTCGCGGGCCGCGTACGAGACATTCGCTGCCGTCAGGACGAAGGTGGCAGCCATTGCAGCCGTCGCCAAGGTCCTGAATGACCATGCTGATTTGGAAAAAATACCCGACAACGCCTTACGCACTGTTTGTTCCTTTGGATTTTTGTTGCGGTCGAGGCGGCAAAGGTCCGGCCTCATTTTTTGCCAAACTACGGAGGCACCGTTACCAATCCGTTTATGGTAACCGGCGCGTTCACCATTTTTGTCGGGATTGAAACGATCTTTATTTGAATCTTAGCAGTGGTCGGCGCAGCGCGACGGTCGCGGAGTCATTGACTTTTTGTGCATCGCACAATATCTATCTGGCATCGCACAATTCGCCCAACCGTCCACAGGAGCGCAACCGATGTCCGAACAGACCTACGAGGATTTCAGCAAATACGGCAAGGAATTCGCGGATTCCGGCCTCAAGAGCTTTGCATCCCTTTCCAAGGGGGCGCAGGCCATTGCGGTCGAGGCGACCGAATACGGCAAGAAGAGCTTCGAGGCCGGCAGCGCCCTGATCGAGAATCTGCTTTCGGCCAAGTCGCTCGACAAGGCGATCGAAGTTCAAAGCGACTATGCGAAGCAGTCCTATGAGGCGTTCGTGGCCGAGGTCAGCAAGATCGGCGACCTTTATGCCGAACTGGCCAAGGACGCTTACAAGCCGTTCGAATCGGTCATCGCCAAGGCCGGTTAATCTTTTTTTAGAGAGCCACATGCCGGTTTAGCCGGCATCGGAACCCGGTTGCGCATGCGCAGCCGGGTTTTTTCACGCCTCATCAAATCAAGGTACCCGGGATTTTACGCCTTCATGCCAAGATTGGCTGCACGGCTGTATTGTCAGCTAGGCAGAAGGGCTTAAAATCTGACTCGGAACACCTACATGTCGCTTCGCATGGGGGCTGGACGAGAGGCAGGGTTAAGTGACTAGCAGTCTGGTTGCCACGACAAGGGTAGCGCGAATGCAGAGCGGCAGCGACGGCAATGGCGCCGGTCGCGGAACAGCCGTCATCACGCGCACCAAAACCAAGACGAAGAAGCCCAGCCTCTACCGCGTGCTTATCCTGAACGACGACTACACCCCCATGGAGTTCGTCGTTCATGTGCTGGAACGATTTTTCCAGAAGGACCGCGAAGCCGCCACACGCATCATGCTCCATGTCCATAACCACGGAGTAGGCGAATGTGGGGTCTATACTTTCGAGGTGGCCGAGACCAAAGTGTCCCAGGTCATGGATTTCGCCCGACAGAATCAGCATCCGCTGCAATGCGTGATGGAGAAGAAGTGAGGTAACATGCCGGCTTTCTCCCAAGGCTTGGAAAAGGCACTTCACCAGGCACTGACGCTCGCCAACGAGCGTCACCATGAATATGCGACCCTGGAGCACCTGTTGCTCGCGCTCATCGACGACGCCGAGGCGGCGGCCGTCATGCGGGCCTGCAACGTCGACCTCGACGACCTGAAGCAGACGGTGCTGACCTATATCGATACGGAACTCGACAATCTGGTGACCGGATACGACGAGGATTCCAAGCCGACCGCCGGCTTCCAGCGCGTCATCCAGCGCGCCGTGATCCATGTCCAGTCGTCAGGTCGCGAAGAGGTGTCCGGCGCGAACGTCCTGGTGGCGATCTTTGCCGAGCGGGAGAGCCATGCGGCCTATTTCCTGCAAGAGCAGCAGATGACGCGCTACGATGCCGTCAACTATATCTCGCACGGCATCGCCAAGCGTCCAGGGGCTGCCGAGAATCGTACGCCGCGCGGGGCTGAGGACGATCAGCCAGGCGTGAACGGCGATCAGCAGGAAGATGGCGGCAAGAAGAAGCAGCAGGATGCGCTGACCGCCTATTGCGTCAATCTCAACAACAAGGCGCGGGCCGGCAAGATCGATCCGCTGATCGGGCGCGCGCCTGAAATCAACCGCACCATTCAGGTTCTATGCCGCCGTTCCAAGAACAACCCGCTTTATGTGGGCGATCCGGGCGTCGGCAAGACCGCGATCGCGGAAGGCCTCGCCAAGCGCATCGTCGACGGCGATGTCCCCGAGGTGCTGGCCGATGCCACCATCTTCGCGCTCGACATGGGAACGCTGCTTGCCGGCACCCGCTATCGCGGCGACTTCGAAGAGCGGTTGAAGCAGGTCGTCAAGGAACTTGAAGACTACCCCGGCGCGGTGTTGTTCATCGACGAGATCCACACCGTCATCGGTGCCGGCGCCACCTCGGGCGGGGCCATGGATGCGTCAAACCTGCTCAAGCCTGCGCTGTCGTCCGGAGCTATCCGCTGTATCGGATCAACGACTTACAAGGAATTCCGCCAGTTCTTCGAGAAGGATCGGGCGCTTGTCCGACGCTTCCAGAAGATCGACGTTAACGAACCGACTGTCGAGGACGCCATCGAGATCATGAAGGGGCTGAGGCCTTATTTCGAGGAGTTCCACAAGGTCAAGTACACGACCGATGCGATCAAGGCTTCGGTGGAACTTTCGGCGCGCTACATCAACGACCGCAAGCTGCCGGACAAGGCGATCGACGTCATCGACGAGACGGGTGCTTCGCAGATGCTGGTGCCGGAAGGGAAACGCAAGAAGATCATCGGCATCAAGGAGATTGAGGCGACCATCGCCACGATGGCCCGTATTCCGCCGAAGACGGTTTCCGCCGACGACGAGAAAGTGCTGGCCGGCCTGGAGAATGAACTGAAGCGCGTCGTCTACGGCCAGGATACCGCCATCACGGCGCTGACCTCGGCGATCAAGCTGGCGCGGGCGGGCCTGCGCGAGCCGGAAAAGCCGATCGGTTCCTATCTGTTTTCCGGTCCGACCGGCGTCGGCAAGACCGAAGTGGCCAAGCAACTGGCCGCCTCGCTCGGCGTCGAACTGATCCGCTTCGACATGTCGGAATATATGGAGCGCCATACCGTCTCCAGGCTCATCGGCGCGCCTCCCGGCTATGTCGGCTTCGACCAGGGCGGCCTTTTGACCGACGGCGTCGACCAGCATCCGCATTGTGTATTGCTGCTCGATGAGGTCGAGAAGGCGCACCCGGACCTGTTCAACATCCTGTTGCAGGTCATGGACCACGGCAAACTGACCGATCATAACGGCAAGCAGATCGACTTCCGCAACGTCATCCTGATCATGACCACCAATGCGGGCGCATCCGATGCGCAGCGCGCGGCGATCGGCTTCGGGTCGACCAAGCGCGAAGGCGACGATGTCGAGGCGATCAACCGGCTGTTCACGCCGGAATTCCGCAATCGCCTCGACGCGATCATCCCGTTCGGGTCGCTGCCGGTGCCGGTCATCCATCAGGTGGTGCAGAAGTTCGTCATGCAACTGGAGGCCCAGTTGTCCGAGCGTGGCGTCACATTCGATCTCTCGCCGGAAGCGATCGCCTGGTTGGCGGACAAGGGTTACGACGAACGCATGGGCGCGCGTCCGCTTGGCCGTGTCATCCAGGAGCACATCAAGAAGCCGCTGGCCGAGGAGGTCCTCTTCGGCAAGCTGAAGAAGGGCGGCACTGTCCGGGTGACCGTCGAGACGAAGGATACCGGCGAGACCGGCCTGAAGCTCGAATCCCTCGCCGAGGAAGCGCGGGTCAAGCCGAAGAAGGAACCCGAGGAAGCACCGAAGGGCCGCAAGGTTCCCGCCAAAAAGCCTGCCGCCAAGAAGGCGGCGGCGCAAAAGCCGGCGCCTAAAGCCAAGGACGGCGGCAAGCGCAGCCTCGTGCCGCAATTGCCGCGCAAAGGCTGACCAGGTCAAAATGACAAAAAAGCCCCGGAAACGGGGCTTTTTCTTTGGAAGGTCGGCAGTCCGTCTGCCATGCAGAGACGGGAGCTATCGCTGCAGGGCAGCTTTGATCTTTTCGGCGTTGGCCGCCAGCACGTCCGCCTTTTCCATCTCGCTTGTGTGGGGCTTCAGCGGCACTCCCTCGAAGCGGGGAATGATATGCACATGCAAGTGATAGACCGACTGGCCGGCAGCCTCTTCGTTGAACTGGGAAACCAGTACGCCATCGGCGCCAAAGGCCTCTTTGACTGCTCTGGCTATTTTTTGCACCGTGGCAAACAACGGCGCGAACGTTGCCGGATCGGCATCGAGCAGATTGCGCGAGGCGACCTTCGGCAGCACCAGCGTATGGCCAACGCCTTGCGGCATCACATCCATGAACGCGACCGTGGCATCGTCCTCATAGACACGATACGAAGGTAGTTCTCCGCGCAGGATTCTGGCGAAGATGTTGTTGGTGTCATAGGCCATTGTCTGTTTTCTCACCCTGTCGTTGCGTAGGCATATTCGTCTCGCGGGCGCACGAATCAAGAGGTCTAGCGTGATACTCTGGAACTATATCTACCTGCTGGTTGCGATCATGTTCGAGGTCGTGGCAACGACCGCGTTGAAGGAAACGCAAGGGTTCACCCGGCTGATGCCGTCACTCGTTTCCGTCGCCGGCTATGCGTTCGCCTTCTATTTCCTGTCGCTGCCCTTGCGCTCCATGCCGGTCGGGGTTGTCTACGCCATCTGGTGCGGCGCCGGCATCATCCTGATCACCGCCATAGGTTGGCTGTGGTTTCGCCAGGCGCTCGACGCGCCGGCCCTGATCGGCATGGGCCTCATCATGGCTGGCGTGATGGTCATCAATCTGTTTTCGAAGACGCTTGTCCACTGACCTGCAACTCGTCCTTGCGAAACGGCGTATGGTCTTCCAGATATTCGCTCGTGCGGGCTACTTCGCGCCGCTCACGCTCCAGGTAATCCGCGACGGCCCGCCTGAGACCCGGATGGGCGATGTAGTGTGCCGAATGTGTGGTCACAGGCCGGTAGCCGCGCGCCAGCTTGTGCTCGCCCTGGGCACCGGCCTCGACAACCTTCAAGCCCTTGTCAATGGCGAAGTCGATGGCCTGATGGTAGCAGACCTCGAAATGCAGGAAGGGGTGATCCTCGATGCAGCCCCAGTTGCGCCCGTATAGCGCATCCGAACCGATGAAATTGATGGCCCCGGCGACATAACGCCCATTTCGCTTCGCCATGACCAGCAAGATGTCGTCCGCCATGCGTTCGCCGATCAGCGAAAAGAAGGTGCGGTTCAGATAGGGGCGGCCCCACTTTCGCCCCCCTGTGTCCATGTAGAAAGCGTAGAAATCGTCCCAGACACGCTCGGTGATGTCGCTTCCGGTCAGCCAGTCGATCGAAATGCCGCTGGCCAGCGCTTCGCGCCGTTCCTTTTTCAGTGCCTTGCGCTTGCGCGATGCCAGCGTGGCAAGGAATTCGTCGTAGGAAGAAAATCCTTCGTTGAAGAAGTGGAATTGCTGGTCGGTGCGGTGCAGAAACCCCGAGGCTTCAAGCACGTCCAGATCGGCCTGCGGCAGGAAGGTGAGATGGGCGGACGAAACGCCAAGTTTTTCGGTCACCGCCTTTACAGCCATGGCGAGGCCGGCCTTGACCGCTTGTCTGTCCTGTCCGCGGCTGACCAGAAGGCGAGGGCCGGTCACAGGCGTGAACGGCACCGAACATTGCAGCTTTGGATAATACTGCCCGCCGGCACGCTCGAATGCGTCGGCCCAGCCGTGGTCGAAGACATATTCGCCCTGGCTGTGCGATTTCACGTAGCACGGCACAGCGCCAAGCAATGCGCCGTCAGCTGTTTCCAGTCGCAGGTGATGGCCTTGCCAACCGCTTCGCCGCGTGGCGCAACCGGATTCCTCGAGCGAGCTTAAAAAAGCATGTGAAAGGAAAGGGTTGTAGCCATCCGATGAGTTTCTGGTTGCGCCGCCCAGCCTCTCCCATTCGTCTGCCGTGAACGCGCCCATGCCGGTGGCGACGCGCACGGCATAGTCTGCCGTGCCGATATCATGCTCGTTGTCACCCTGATCCATGGTCATTACTTATGACTTGCATGGGCCTGCACAAGGCGGTTTTCAGGCAACCGCCACGTCCGGCTCGAATCCTTCAAAGGTCATCTGGTCGGCATATTTGAAGGTAAGGTCCACGGCCGGCTGGTCGCGCACCGTCCAGGTGATGACCGGCATGCCGAGTTTCTTGCGCACGAAGCTTATGAAGCGATTGGGCAGATCGCCAGCGGCGTAGGAAGTGAAGGCGATGTCATGCGCGAGCATGGTGAAATGAGCCTCGATTTCGTGGTCTCGCGTGCCGCAGGCGGTCAAGCCCCCCGGTATCCCGGGCGCATGCCTTGAGAAATCGCGAATCAGCCAATGGTCGAACGACATGATGGCGGCCTTGCCTTCATAGTGCTTCAAAAGCCGGCCAACGGCCGCGACAAGTCCCTCGTCGCGGCCCGGTGTTCCTTTTAGCTCGATGACCAGGGGAACGCGGCCATTTACCAGGCTTAGCATTTCCGCCAGCGTCGGCGGGTGGTCCTGCGTCCCGCCGACCCTGAGGGCGGCCACCTCGGACGCCGTGCGCTGCCACAAGAAGCCGTCCTCTCCCGCCAGCCTTTTCAGGTCCCCGTCATGGAAGACGACGGGAACGCCGTCGGAGGTCAGGTGCACGTCGCATTCGATCGCGTAGCCTCGGTCGGCTGCTGCGGCGAAGGCCGAGAGCGTGTTCTCCCAGCGCTTGTTGTTAAGGTCATGCAGACCCCGATGGGCGATGGGCCGTGCCGTCAGCCAGGAGAGATTGCTCATGATGGATGCGTCTCAGTCGACTTCGAGAACGGATTCGATTTCGACCGCTGCGTTGAGCGGCAGCGCCGCCATGCCGACGGCAACGCGCGCATGCTTGCCGCGCTCGCCGAGCACTGCGGCCAGGAAATCGGAGGCGCCGTTGCCGACAAGGTGCTGCTCGGTGAAGTCAGGCGCCGATGCCACGTAGATATTGATCTTCACCAGCCGCCGGATCTTCTCGAGGTCGCCGAGTGCGGCCTTGGCCTGTGCAAGGATATTGATCGCGCAAAGCTTCGCCGCTTCCTGCCCCGCGGCGACGTCGAGATCGCGTCCGAGCAGGCCGGTTATAGCAAGCTTGCCGTCCTTGATCGGCAACTGGCCGGAGGGAAACAACAGATTGCCGCTCCTCACATATGGAACATAGTTGGCGGCAGGTGCGGCTGCGGCGGGCAGGGTGATGCCCAGATCGCCGAGCCGCTTTTCGATTGTTTCGCCCATGGTAATTCCCTATTGCTTGATGGTGTCGTGACGGTCGGGCCGAAACTGCTATTTTTGCCTCGCTTCCGCCACGACTTTTTTTAAGCTGGACCACTCTTACATGCGGCCTGTATCAGCCGCCACGATCGGAGCCACTTTATGCGCGCGACGCGCCTTGCATACACTGCCTTGCTGCTGCCGATCGTCTTGTCCACCGCGCCCGCATCCGCGGTGCCAATGCTGCAGCCTCATCGCGCTGTCTACGATCTTTCCCTCGACAAGGCCTCCGACCGGTCCGGCATCACCGGAATTTCGGGCCGCATGGTCTATGAATTCAACGGCTCGCCATGCGACGGCTATACGGTAAAGTTCCGCTTCGTCACGCAGATCAGCGCCGATGACACCACGAGGCTGACCGACCAGCAAACGACGACCTTTGAAGATGCCGAGGGCAAGACCTTCTCCTTTGTCACCAAATCCTTCATCGACCAGGGCCTCGACAAGGAGGTCAAGGGCACGGCCCGCAAGGAGGCCAACGGGTTGAAGGTCGAGTTGGACAAGCCCGAACGGAACACCCTCGAACTGGCGGCAACGCAGTTTCCAACGCAGCATCTGGTGGAATTGATCAGCAAGGCCGAAAAGGGCGAAAGCTTCTACGAAACCAGCCTGTTCGACGGTTCGGAAGACGCAGACAAGGTGATGACCACCACGGTGATCGTGGGCAAGGCCGAACAGGCAAAAAAGGACGATCCGGAACTTCCGGCGCTCGCCAAGCTCGGCAACGACAAGTACTGGCCGGTCGACATCGCCTATTTCGATGAATCCGAGAAGGATGGCGGTGAGGAGATGCCGCAATACCGCATCAGCTTCAAGCTGCATGAGAACGGCCTGACGCGCGACCTGACGATGGACTACGGGGAATTCTCCATGACCGGCAAGCTGGTCAATCTGTCCCTCTTCGATCCGGCGTCGCAAAAAGCCTGCAACCAGTAATCGTTCTGGTTGCCGATGGCGGTCTATGTCGATGCGGCGATCTGGCACTGGGTTGGCCGGCGCTGGTGCCATCTTCTTGCCGACGATACGGATGAACTGCACCGCTTCGCCGCGCAACTGGCCATCAAGCGCTCGTCTTATCAAGGGCCGCCCAAGACCTCCGCCCCGCACTATGACATCACCGGATTTGAGCGCGACCGGGCGGTACGGCTGGGCGCCATCGAATGCAGCCGCGAGGAGATCGTCGCCATCTTCCGCCGCGTGAAGGTGCCGAACGGCAAGAAGATGCGTCAGACGTGACCACCGGGTTTGGGCAAGCTGCTTGCGTTTCATGGCGCGAGCCTCTATATGCGCGCACATTCCACACACGGACTTTGGTGTCTGCCGGGAGAAATCCGGCTGAAACCTCCGGTGGCGGTCAAGACAATCCCGAAAAGCGCAAGCCTTTCGATCCGGTGAGTCCGAAGCCGTCAAGTGTCCGTGGAGGTCAACCGGAAAGGAACTAAAGAATGGCATTGCCAGATTTCAGCATGCGCCAGCTTCTCGAGGCTGGTTCACACTTCGGCCACCAGACCCACCGCTGGAACCCGAAGATGGCGCCTTACATCTACGGCGCCCGCAACAACATCCACATCATCGATCTGTCGCAGACGGTTCCGCTGCTGCATCAGGCGCTGAAGCAGGTTTCCGACACGGTTGCCCGCGGCGGCCGCGTGCTCTTCGTCGGCACCAAGCGCCAGGCTTCCGACATCGTCGCCGACGCTGCCCAACGTTCGGCCCAGTACTATGTCAATTCGCGCTGGCTCGGCGGCATGCTGACCAACTGGAAGACGATCTCCAATTCCATCCAGCGCCTGCGCAAGCTTGACGAACTGCTGGCCGGCGAGGCCCAGGGCCTCACCAAGAAGGAGCGCCTGAACCTCGATCGCGAGCGCGAGAAGCTGGACAAGGCGCTCGGCGGCATCAAGGACATGGGCTCGACGCCGGACCTGATGTTCGTCGTCGACACCAACAAGGAAGCGATCGCCATTCTCGAGGCCAAGCGCCTCGGCATTCCGGTCGTGGCCATCATCGATTCGAATTGCGACCCGGACAAGATCGACTTCCCGATCCCCGGCAACGATGACGCGGCCCGTGCTATCCAGCTGTATTGCGACCTGATCGCCAAGGCTGCCATCGACGGCATCGCCCGTCAGCAGGGCGCACTCGGCGTCGATGTCGGCGCTTCTGCCGAAGCGCCTGTCGAGCCGGTTCTCAACGAGACGCCCGCCAGCGACGCCTCGGAAGCCTAATCTGCAAGGGCCGGTAAGGCCTTTGCATTTCCCTGATATTGACGCACCAGGCGTCACGGCAGAGCGCATCACCGACTTTTCGGTGGTGCGTATGCCATTTTGAACAAAGAGGCAGAAAATGAGCATTTCAGCAGCACAGGTCAAAGAGCTTCGCGACTTGACTGGCGCAGGCATGATGGATTGCAAGGCGGCCCTTGCCGAAACCAATGGCGACATGGAAGCGGCGGTCGACTGGCTGCGCAAGAAGGGTATTTCCAAGGCTGACAAGAAGGCCGGACGCACGGCGGCCGAGGGCCTGATCGGCGTCGACCAGGGCTTGCGCGAAGCCGCCATTGCCGAAGTGAACTCGGAGACCGACTTCGTTGCCCGCAACGCGGCCTTCCAGGAGATCGTCTCCAACATCGCCAAGACCGCTCTGGCGTATGGTCCCACCGAAGCAGTCGCTGCGGCCAAGTATCCGGGATCCGACAAGTCGGTGACCGATACGATCAAGGACGCTGTCGGTACGATCGGCGAAAACCTCGGTTTCCGCCGTTCGGCCAAGCTCAGGGTCGAGCACGGCGCGGTGGCAACCTACGTACACAATTCCGTTGCCGACAATCTTGGCAAACTCGGCGTCCTGGTCGCGATCGAGACGACCGGCGATGCGCATAAGGCCAGCGCCTTTGCCCGTCAGGTCGCCATGCATGTCGCCGCCACGAACCCGTTGGCGCTGACCACGGACGAACTCGATCCGGTTGCGGTAGAGCGCGAGAAGGCCATCTTTGCAGATCAGGCCCGCCAGTCCGGCAAGCCGGAGAACATCATCGAAAAGATGGTCGAAGGCCGCCTGCGCAAATTCTACGAGGAAGTCGTACTCCTGAAGCAGGCTTTCGTGCTTAACCCCGACGTCACTGTCGAGCAGGCACTGAAGGACGCTGAAAAGGAAATCGGTGCGCCAGCCAAGATCAGCGCCTATCTGCGCTTTGCGCTTGGCGAGGGCATTGAAAAGGAAGAGACCGATTTCGCGGCTGAAGTGGCTGCGGCTGTGAAGAAGTAACGGCTCTTAACCGCTCCATCAATTCATACGAAGGGCGTCGCGTGACATCGCGACGCCCTTCGTGTATCGGGTCAGCCCAATCAATCGAAGGCACTGGGCCGAGCGACCGATCGCGGCGTCCGGGCTGCCTGACAAAATCCGAGGAATACATGACCGCCAAGCCCCGATACCGACGTGTCTTGTTGAAAGCGTCGGGCGAGGCGCTGATGGGCGAGCAGCATTTCGGCATCGATGTGTCCGTTGTCGACCGCATCGCTTCCGATATCGCAGAAGCCCGTGCGCTTGGTGTCGAGGTCGGCGTCGTTATCGGCGGCGGCAATATCTTCCGCGGCGTTGCCGTTGCTTCCAAGGGCGGCGACCGGGTGACCGGGGACCACATGGGCATGTTGGCCACCGTCATCAACTCGCTGGCGCTGCGCACCTCGCTCAACAAGATCGGCGTCGAGGCGGTCGTGCTCTCGGCGATTGCCATGCCCGAGCTTTGCGAAAGCTTTTCCCAGCGCCAGGCAACCGCCTACATGGATGAAGGCAAGGTGGTGATTTTTGCCGGCGGCACCGGAAACCCATTCTTCACCACCGATTCGGCTGCCGCTCTGCGTGCCGCCGAGATTGGCGCCGATGCCTTGTTCAAGGGCACCCAGGTGGACGGCGTTTACTCGGCAGATCCGAAAAAAGATCCGAAGGCGACGCGCTTTGAACGTATCAGCCACGCGGAAGTCATAAATCGCGGGCTTTCCATTATGGATACCGCAGCGATTGCGCTTGCACGCGAAAACAACATTCCGATAATCGTCTACTCCATTCATGAGAAGGGTGGTTTTGGCGAGATACTGAAAGGCGGCGGCCGTTGCACGACCGTCGCGGACGACTGAGCAGGGTTCGCTTCGATTGCCACATGTGCGCCCCGATGGCGGCGCGTGTCGGCGGTGTCCTGAACAGCGAGCCTGAGAGAACAGGCCTAGGAGAAGATGATGAACGGCAATTTCGATGACCTGAAACGGCGCATGGACGGGGCTGTCGCCGCCTTCAAGCACGATCTGGCTTCGCTGCGCACAGGCCGCGCCTCCAGCAATCTTCTCGACGCCATCCAGGTTCAGGCCTATGGCACGGCGATGCCGATCAATCAGGTGGCGACGGTTTCCGTTCCGGAGCCTCGCATGATCTCGGTTTCGATTTGGGACAAGTCGATGGTGGGCGCGGTGGATCGCGCTATCCGCGAATCCAATCTCGGCTTCAACCCGATTGTCGACGGCACCAATCTGAGGATTCCGCTGCCTGAACTCAACGAACAGCGCCGCAAGGAACTGGTCAAGATTTCCCACACCTATGCCGAGAATGCGCGCGTCGCTGCGAGGCATGTGCGCCGGGACGGCATGGAGGCGCTGAAGAAACTGGAAAAGGACGGTGAGATCGGCGAGGACGATCATCGCAAGCACACCGATCAGGTTCAGAAACTGACGGACGAGACCATCAGCATGATCGACAGCCTGCTTTCCGAGAAGGAAACGGAAATCATGCAGGTCTGAGGCTGATCTGAAAGCGGAAGCATGACAAGTCCCGCGCATGTCGCGATCATCATGGACGGTAACGGACGCTGGGCGAAGGCGCGCGGCCTTCCGCGCGTCGCCGGTCACCGCGCGGGCGTGGAAGCCTTGCGCGACACCGTCCGCGCCGCGCCGCAATTGGGCATCTCCTTTCTGACCGTCTACGCGTTCTCGTCGGAGAACTGGTCGCGGCCCAAGTCTGAAGTGAGCGACCTGATGGGGCTCCTCAAGATGTTCATCCGCCGCGACCTTGCCGAACTGCATCAAAACGGCGTGCGGGTCAGGGTCATCGGCGACAAGGCTAACCTGCAAGCCGATATTCGCGGGCTGCTGGAAGAAGCAGAGACGCTCACGCTCGACAACGATGCGCTCACCCTTGTCATCGCGTTCAATTACGGTGGCCGCGACGAGATCGTGCGCACGGCCAGGAAACTGGCGCAGGCCGCGGCTCACGGCCAAATCGACGTCAATTCGATCACCATCGAAAGCTTTGCCGCATCGCTCGACACAGCAGGCATCCCCGACCCTGAACTTGTGATCCGTACCAGCGGCGAGTTGCGCCTGTCGAACTTCCTGCTTTGGCAGGCCGCTTATAGCGAACTGGTGTTCCTGCCTTGCTACTGGCCGGACTTCAGCCGCGATCACCTTGCCGAAGCATTGCGGGATTTTGCCGGCCGCGAGCGCCGGTTCGGCGGCCTCACGCCGCGCGAAGCCGTTTCATGAGCAATGGCGCGATGAGCAACCTGCAACTCAGGATCATTTCGGCCATCGTCCTGGCGGCCGTTGTTCTGGCGCTGACCTGGCTTGGCGGGCTGCCGTTCAGGCTTCTGGCGGCGTTCATCGCCGGCGCCGTGTTCTATGAATGGACGCGCATGTCGCGCAGCACGCCGGCCGCCGGTATCGGCCTCTTGCCCGAAGCGCTGATGGCGGTGCTGCTGATCGCACTGGTGGCAGGACTTTCTGCGCAGATGATGCTCGTCCTCATCGCGGTTGGGACCGTCATCACCGCTGCCGTGTCCGCCGCGCGAGGGGCAGGGCAGTGGGATGCCAGCGGGCTCGCTTATGCGGGACTTTCCGGATTTTCGTTGGCCTATCTACGCGACGGCGACCATTCGGGTCTGCTGGCGATCCTGTTCCTGTTCGCGGTGGTTTGGGCGACCGATATTTTCGCCTATTTCGTCGGGCGCACGGTGGGCGGGCCGAAACTTGCCCCTTCCATTTCTCCCGGCAAGACACAGAGCGGCGCACTTGGCGGCACGGTCGGCGGTGTCGCGGCGGGTCTTTTGTTGGCTGTGGCGGCGGGAGCCGAGAACCTTGTGTTTTTGACCATCGTTGCCCTGATATTGTCGATCGTCTCGCAAGCCGGCGACCTGCTCGAATCATGGGTAAAGCGCCGCCATGGCCGAAAGGATTCCAGCCAGCTCATTCCAGGACATGGCGGCGTCATGGACCGTGTGGACGGACTTGTTGTGGCGGCGTTTGCCCTGTACGTCATCGGCTGCCTGGCCGGGTCGGCCGACAATCCGGCGCACGGCTTGTTTGCGGGCTGAACGGAGTTCACGGCGATGAGTTCGTCACGGATTTGCCGGGTTTGGGGCCAAAGTCGGGCGCGCGCCCGGCACGTCGGGCGAATTGAGGGCGGGATTTGAACGAGTTTTTGCAAGCGCTGCTCAGTACGCAAGGTTTCGTGATCGGCACCCTGGTGCCGTTCCTGTTCGTGCTGACCGTTGTCGTCTTCGTTCATGAAATGGGGCACTATCTGGTCGGTCGCGCTTGCGGCATCGGCGTCGATGCCTTCTCGATCGGGTTTGGTCCGGAACTCATCGGCTTCAACGACAGGCGCGGTACGCGCTGGAAGCTTTGCGCCATTCCCCTTGGCGGCTATGTCAAATTCGTCGGCGACATGAATGCCAGTTCAAGCCAGCCGGGTGCCGAGAAGATCGCGGCGCTGAGCGAGGCGCAACGCAAGGTCGCCTTCCACACCCAGCCGATCTGGAAACGCGCCGCCACGGTGTTTGCCGGTCCGCTGTTCAATTTTCTTTTGACCATCGCCGTCTTTGCCGTTCTGTTTTCCATCCACGGCCGCTATGTCGCCGAACCGATGGTGGCTTCGGTCAATGCCGGAAGCCCGGCTGCGGTCGCCGGTATCCAGCCGGGCGACCGCTTCGTCAGCGTCAATGGAGAAAAGGTCGACACCTTTGCCGATGTGCAGCGTCTGGTTTCCGGGCGCGCCGGCGATCCGCTGGCATTCGTCATGCTGCGCAACGGCACGGAGGTCAGCCTCGTCGCTACCCCCCAGCCGATGGAGCAGGAGGATGCACTCGGCAACAAGATCAAGGTCGCCGTCATCGGGGTGGTCAACAATGAAGAACTCGGCCAGCCCCGGCGGATCACCTATGGCCCTGTTGGCGCCTTGGCGGCTGCCGTCGAGGAAACCGGCCATATCATCGAGCGCACCGGGCAATTCCTGACGCGATTCGCGGTCGGACGCGAGGACAAGTGCCAGCTGGGCGGTCCCGTGAAGATCGCCGGCATGTCCGCACAGGCGGCAAGGCTCGGTTTCGACTGGCTGGTGCAATTGGTCGCACTGCTGTCCGTCGGCATCGGCATTCTCAATCTGCTGCCGATTCCGCCGCTCGACGGCGGGCATTTAATGTTCTACGCCATAGAAGCCGTCATCAGGCGTCCCGTCTCGGAGCGGATGATGGAGGCGGTCTATCGAACGGGAATGTTCCTGGTCCTCGCCTTCATGGCCTTCGTATTCTGGAACGACCTGTTTGGGTGCTGAAATCATGAACGAATTCCAGCTCTTCGGCGCTCATGTTGAGATGTCGTTTACCATGGCCGGGGATATGCGTGACGCGAAAGCAACGCCGGAAGACGAAGTAAACACTAATTAACCAGAAGCCTTGCGTGTAGGGAAAATCCGGTTAATACGGTATGGGAATTTACCGCACGTCCGGTTTTCTCGCCGTGGGGACTACGAGAAAAGGTTATATGGCCCGATGAAGGCAGTATCCAAGTTTCTGAGCGCCGCGTCTGCGGCAGCTTTGTCTGCGGCGCTTGTGGTGCCGGGTGCACTCGTCGTGGAAATGGCATCCGTTTCTTCGGCCGAAGCAGCTGTCGTCAGCCGTGTCGAAGTGCGCGGCAACTCGCGCATAGATGCCGACACGATCCGCAACCACATCGCGATCAAGCCGGGCAAGTCGTTCTCCAGCGCCGATATCGACGAGGCCGTGAAGGTCCTGTTCGGTACGGGCCTGTTTTCGGACGTGCAGATCAGCCAGGCCGGGTCTTCGCTGGTCGTGACGGTTGCCGAGTATCAGGTCGTCAACCAGGTGCTGTTCCAGGGCAACAAGAAGCTCAAGGACGCCCAGCTTGCCGGCGCTGTCCAGTTGAAGCCGCGCAGTTCCTACTCGCAAGCCGCGGCTGACGCCGATGTCGAGGCGATCAAGGCCGCCTATGGCAATATCGGCCGCGACGACGCGACGGTTACCAGCCAGATCATGGATCTGGGCGACAACCGCGTGAATGTCGTCTTCAATATCAATGAAGGCGACCGCACCAAGATCGCCGCGGTGAATTTTGTCGGCAACAGCGCCTACAGCAGCCGCCGGCTGGCCGATGTCATCAACACCAAGCGCTCGAATTTCCTGTCCTTCGTGCTGCGCGACGACGTGTTCAGCGACGACAAGCTCAAGGCCGACGAAGAACTCCTGCGCCGCTTCTACTACAACCACGGTTACGCGGACTTCCAGGTCGTTTCCGCGTTCGGCGAGTTGGACGAAGCGACCAACCAGTACACCGTCACCATCACTGTGGACGAGGGCGCGCGCTACACGTTCGGGGATGTCAGCGTCGACAGTTCCATACCCGAAATCGACGGCAAGTCGCTGGAGTCGCTGGTCGAGACGCGTTCCGGTGAAGTCTACAACGCCAAGGACGTCGAAGACACCATCCTGGCGCTGACCGAGCGGGTTGCCGGTCAAGGTTATGCCTTCGCCCAGGTGAACCCGCGTGGCGACCGCAATTTCGAAAACCACACCATTTCCGTGGTCTATACGGTCGACCAGGGTACCAAGGCCTATGTCGAGCGCATCGAGATCCGCGGCAACGCCCGCACGCGCGACTACGTGATTCGGCGCGAATTCGACGTCAGCGAAGGCGATGCCTTCAACCAGGTTCTCATCCAGCGCGCCAAGAAGCGGCTGGAAGCGCTTGATTATTTCGAGCGTGTTGAGGTTTCCACGGCGCCGGGTTCCGAGCCGGACCAGGTGGTGCTGGTGGTCGATGTGGTCGAGAAGTCGACCGGTGAGTTCTCGATCGGTGCCGGTTATTCGACCGGCGGCGAATCGCCCGGTCCGTCGGTGCAGGGTTCCGTCACCGAGCGCAACTTCCTCGGTCGCGGCCAGTTCATCCGTGTATCTGCCGGCGGCGGCAAGAATTCGCGCGACTACTCCTTCTCGTTCACCGAGCCGTACTTCCTCGGCCGCCGTATCGCTGCGGGCTTCGATATCTCCAAGTCGACGCGCGAATACGACAAGTACGATAGCGAAGTGCTGGCCGGAACCGTCCGCTTCGGCTTGCCAATCACCGAAAATATCTCGACGCAGCTCGCGTACAACCTCTCGCAAGAGAAGTATAAGTACAATGAGGATTGTCTTGACGCTTTCGGCGCACTTGATCCGCTTAAATGTAGCGTCTCGCAAGCTATCCAAGATGCGGTCGACACTGGTAATTGGGTCAAGTCGTCAGTTAGCGCCAACCTGATCTACAACACCATCGACGACATGAAGAACCCGCGCTACGGCATCTATGCCAACTTCGGCACCGAGGTTGCGGGTTTGGGCGGCGATGCGCAGTTCGTGAAGCTCACGGCGCGCACGACGGTCTACCAGACCTTGTCGGAAGAAATGGACATTGTCGGATTGGTGTCGGCAGGTGCCGGTCACATTCAGGGTTTCGGTGACGACGGGCTTCGCGTGTTCGATCATTTCCGCAGCAATGACCGCATGATCCGCGGCTTCGATTACGGTGGCATCGGTCCATATGACGGGGTGTCGAAAGACCACCTTGGCGGCACCACTTATTTCAATGCGTCGGCTGAAGCGCAGTTCCCGTTGCCGGTTGTTCCGGAGAGCTTTGGCCTTCGCGGAGCTGTATTCGCAGACGCAGCGACGCTTTACGGCAACAAGACTGGCTTTGCTACGGCATCCACCGACATGGAATGGCGTGCATCTGTCGGTGTCGGCTTGCTGTGGGCTTCGCCGTTCGGCCCGCTGCGCATCGACTACGCCGTGCCGGTCGTCAAGGAATCGACGGACGAAGTGCAGGAATTCAACTTCGGCATCTCGACCCGCTTCTAAACAGCGGGTGACGACCCTTCCGGGCAATTGGGCCCGGAATCGAGTGATCCGATCCAGCTGGATAGTACTCTGGAATGACCGAACCGGTGTTTTTTGTGCCGTCCCGCCGGTTTACGGCGAGTGAGGTCGCGAATCTCACCGGCTCGACCCTGAGCAATCCTGCCTATGCCGATACGGTCATCGAGACGATAGCCTCAGCTGCCGATGGCGGCAACAATGCGCTGGTGTTCGTCGAAGGCAAGCGCAATGCGGCCCTCATGCCGACGCTTCGGGCCGCGGCGGTGCTATGCCCGGTGGAACTTGCCGAACAGGCGCCGACCGGGGTCGCCGTTCTGGTCAATCCGAGAGCCCAGCAGGCGTTCGCCACGGTTGGCCGGCTTTTGTTTCCCGCCGCGGCGACGCCCGTGCCGCTGACATCGGAACGCGGCGTGTCACCCCAGGCCCATGTCGACCCCAGCGCGGTGATCGAGCCAGGCGCGGTCGTGGAGGCAGGGGCCGTTGTCGGACCGCATGTCGCCATCGGTTCGGGGACCGTGATCGCGCCGAATGCCGTGATCGGCGCGTCTTGCCAGATCGGGCGCGACGCCTATGTCGGCCCCGGCGTCACCATCCAGTATGCCTTGATCGGTAACCGCGTCGTCATCCATGGTGGCGCAAGGGTCGGCCAGGACGGATTCGGCTTCGTGCCCGGCGCCAAGGGGCCGGAGCGCATGCCGCAGATCGGCCGCGTCGTTATCCAGGACGATGTCGAGATCGGCTCGAACACGACGGTCGATCGAGGCGCCATGGCCGACACCGTCATCGGCGAAGGCACCAAGATCGACAACCTCGTTCAGATTGCCCACAATGTGCGCATCGGCCGGGGTTGTGTCATCGCCGGGCAGTGCGGCATTTCCGGTTCCGTGACGCTCGGCGATTTCGTCATGCTGGGCGGGCGCGTCGGCATCGCCGACCACATCAGCGTCGGCGATCGCGTTCAGGTGGCTGCATCGTCGGGCCTGATGTACGACATTCCGGCAGGCGAACGCTGGGCGGGCATGCCGGCGCAGCCGATGCGCGATTTCTTCCGCGAATTGTCGGCGATCCGGGCATTCACCAAACATTCAAAGGGGGAGAAGAATGGCTGACGCCGCCGGCTCCACGCTCGAGGTCGTCGAAATCCTCGAACTGATGAAGCTTCTGCCGCATCGCTATCCGTTTCTGATGATCGACCGGATCATCGACATCGACGGCGACGATTCCGCCGTCGGCGTCAAGAACGTCACCATCAACGAGCCGCACTTCGCTGGCCATTTCCCGGAACAGCCGGTCATGCCGGGTGTTTTGATCGTGGAGGCGATGGCGCAGACGGCCGGCGCCATCTGCATTCGCGGCGTCGGGGCCACGAAGCCGTCACTGGTGTATTTCCTCACCATCGACAATGCCAAATTCCGCAAGCCGGTTGTTCCGGGCGACCAGTTGCGTATTCACGTCAAGAAAATTAAGAAGCGGGGAAACCTCCTCAAATTCGCCTGCGAAGGCCTTGTCGAGGGCACAAAGGTCGCGGAGGCCGAAATCTCGGCAATGATGGTCGAGAACGGCTAGTTCAGGTGCTTATGGAAAACCAGTCAATCATCCATCCTTCGGCGGTCGTCGAGCCGGGCGCGCGTCTTGGCGCCGGTGTCCGCATCGGCCCGTTCTGCTACGTCAACGCGGATGCGACCATCGGCGATCAGGTTGAGTTGGTGAGCCACGTTTCGGTTCTGGGCGCGACCACGATCGGGGCATCGAGCAAGGTCTACCCGATGGCGATCCTCGGTGCGCCGCCGCAGAACGCCAAGCACCAGGGCGGGCGCACAACGCTGCTTATTGGCGCAAACTGCACCATCCGCGAAGGCGTGACGATGCATACCGGCACCGACACCAGCCGTGGCGAGACCGTGGTTGGCGAGAACGGCAACTTCCTCGCCTATGCGCATATCGCGCATGACTGCATCGTCGGCAAGAATGCGACTTTCGCCAATGGTGCGACCCTGGGCGGGCACTGCGAGATCGGCGACAACGTCAATATCGGCGGGCTGACGGCAGTGCACCAGTTCGTCAGGGTAGGGGACAATGCCTTCCTTGGCGGCTGCTCGGCCGTCGTTGGCGACGTCATCCCGTTCGCCATCGCCGTTGGCAACCGGGCAAAGCTGCGCGGCCTCAATATCATCGGCTTGAAGCGCGCCGGCTTGCCGCGCTCGGAAATCCATCTGCTGCGCAAGTGCTATTATACCATCTTCGATCACGCCCATCCGGTTGGCGAAAACATCGAATCCGCCAAGGCTGAGTTCGCCGGTTCGCCGATTGCCATGAAAATCATCGATTTCATCAGCAGCCGCGGCAAGCGGCACTATGCGGTGCCGCCGCTCAAGGGCGGGGCCGGCGACGGACCCGATGACGACGACTGAGGATCAGCCGGGTTTCCAACCCGGCCCCGGTTCGAAGGTGGGTGTCGTTGCCGGTGGCGGCAATCTCCCTGCCAGCATAGCTGCTCATCTTCACAAGACCGGCCATCAGCTTTTCGTTGTAATGCTGGAAGGCGAAGCGGACCCGAACGGGCCGCTTGGCTTCTACCCCCACGATACGATCCAGCTGGAAGGCATCGGCAATCTGGTGCCTCGGCTGAAGCGTAACGGGGTTACGCATGTGGTTCTGGCCGGCGAAGTCAAGCGGCGACCGCGCCTGTCGGCAATTCGCTGGAATGCAGGACTGCTGGCGATGATGCCCCATATCATGCTCGGCCTCTCGCGCGGCGACGATACGTTGCTGCGCGTGGTGCTGCGCTATCTGGAGCGGCAAGGCATCAAGGTTGTCGGGGCGCATGAACTGGTGCCGGAACTTGTCGCTTCAGAAGGCTGTTTCACGAAAGCATCGCCGCAAAGGGGCGATTGGCGCGACATTGATGCGGCTCGTGCCGCCGCCGAAGCGATCGGCGCCCTGGACATCGGTCAGGGAGCTGTGGCCATAGGCGGGCGGGCCATTGCGCTTGAAGGCATCGAAGGCACGGACGGTCTTCTGGAGCGGGTAGAGGGTTTGCGCAGCCACGGGCGTCTGGCGGGCAAAACGAGGGGCGTTCTGGTCAAGTGCGCCAAGCCTGGCCAGGAAGTGCGCACCGACCTGCCCTCGATCGGGCCGCAGACGGTGGATGGCGCACATGCTGCGGGTCTCGCCGGCATTGCAGTGGAAGCCGGGCAGTCGCTTGTGCTCGACGGGCCGGAACTGGTCCGGCGAGCGAATGCACTAGGCATGTTCGTGATCGGCCTGCCGGCAAAGGGGTCTAAAAATGGCAACTGAGCGGCCATTGAAGATCGCCGTCGTGGCTGGCGAGGAATCCGGCGATCTGCTTGGCGCTGATCTGGTTCGCGCCTTAGGAAAGGCAACGGGGCGTGAAATTCGCCTTGTCGGCGTAGGCGGCCGGCATCTGGGCGAGCTTGGGCTGGATTCGCTGTTCAACGCAAACGAGATCGCGTTGATGGGCATCAGCGCCGTCTTGCGTGGCCTGCCGCGGCTGGTGCACCGTATCGGCCAGGCCGCGAAAGCGATCGCCGCCGAAACGCCGGATTGCCTGATCACCATAGACAGCCCCGACTTTTCGTTGCGCGTTGCCAGGAAATTGCACGCAATCGCGCCTGATGTGCCGATCATTCATTATGTTTGCCCGAGCGTCTGGGCCTGGCGACCGGGTCGGGCTTCCGCGATGGCCTCGTTCGTCGATCACGTCCTGTGCATTCTGCCGTTCGAGGTAGATGCGCTGAAACGGCTTGAAGGGCCGAGCGGCACCTATGTCGGCCATCGCCTTACCCATGAGGCGGGCGTTCTGAAGGCGGCGGAGGCCCAAGCCAGCGCTCGCGATCTTTCGGCTGATCGCCTCAAGACCCTGCTATTGCTGCCGGGCTCGCGCGGCGGAGAGGTCAGTCGGCTGCTTGCGCCATTCGGCAAGACGATCTCCATCTTGAAGGCCCGAGGCCACCGCTTGCGATTGATATTGCCAACCGTGCCGCACGTTGTCGAACAGGTGCGCCAGCACGTTACATCCTGGGACCAGCAGCCGGAGATCGTGCTGGAGCCTGACCGCAAATGGCAGGCATTCGGACGGGCTGATGCTGCCTTGATTGCCTCGGGAACCGTATCGCTGGAACTTGCCTTGTCCGGCGTTCCGATGCTCTCGACCTATAAGCTCGATCCAGGCGCACGTATCCTGCAACGATACATCACGACATGGTCCGGGTTGCTGCCCAACCTGATCGCGGATCGGCCGATCGTACCGGAAGCTTACAACGAATATGTCCGCCCGCCGACGCTCGCCCGCTACATCGAGGCGTTGTGGTCCGATACCGGAATGCGGCAATGGCAGGTTCAGGGCTTTGAGGAAGTCAGGCGGCGAATGCGAACCGACCGGCCAGCCGGCGAAACTGCTGCAGAGGCAGTGCTCAAGACCATGCGCTCGAAGAGAGCGGGCAAGCAGATTTAGGTGCGCCCGGAATCAAAAACCCCGGTCGAAGCCGGGGTTTGTGAATTGTCCGATACCGCCTGAAGGCAGTGCTTACTTGATCTTGGTTTCCTTGAATTCGACGTGCTTCTTGGCAACCGGGTCGTACTTGCGGAACGAAAGCTTATCCGTCTTGGTACGGCTGTTCTTGCTGGTTACGTAGAAGAAACCGGTGTCGGCGGTCGACAGGAGCTTGATCTTGATGTTCGCGGCTTTGGCCATGATTTCTGTCCGTTAGTATTCTTGGGGTTGAGCCGCAACTGCATGGGCCTGTGCCCGGACGCGGGAAACTTGGCGCGACACATAAAGATTGCGCCTGAAAAGTCAAGCCGGTGTCGTGCCGGCGCCGCCATGAGAAATCCCGCTGGCGATCGATAGCCGTTCACAGAGAGGAGCTTTTCCGTTGAATGCAGCGTGCTGCCGCGACAACGGCGCCCGGCAGAGATACAGAATCACTGCCGGGCGAGCGATCAGTACCGTCCGCGATAGTAACGTTCGTCGCATTCGGCGACATAGATACGGCCATCGGGCGCGCGATAGCGGCACATCTGTCGGTCGCTCGGCTGCGGTCCGCTTGAACTCGCCACCACGGCGCCGAGCAAAGCACCCGCGCCGGCGCCGATGAGAGTGCTTTCGGTGTTCCGGCCCACAGCCTGGCCGACAAGTGCGCCGCCTGCGGCGCCAAGAGCAGCACCTGTGGTCGTTCGTTGCTGCTGCGGGGTCTGTGAACAACCGGCAAGGGCGGCGGTAAGGACCACAGCGCCAATAGTCGCGAATTTGAATATTGTCATTTCGTTCGATCTCCTTTGGACCCCTTGGCCATGGTGACAAATGGCATATGGGAGATGAACGCAAGCTGACCGACCAAAGTTCCGTTGCGGGCGTGATCGGGAAAAACGCACGGCAGGGTTCAATCGCGGGGCCGTCCCGGTTTGCGGGTGCGGGACGCATGAGAAAGCGGCGAGGCTCAACTGCTGGGCCGGTCGAATTGTGAGCGCTCGAACAGAAGAACCACCACCAGGCCGATAATCAGCGGCACGATCAGGTAGAACAGGCGAAATACCAGCAGCGCGGCCAACACTTCGGCGGGGTCCATTTCGGAAAGCCCTGCCAGGAAAACCACCTCAAGCACGCCGAGGCCGCCCGGCGCATGCGAAATCTGCGCAATCGAGAATGACACCAGAAAGACGCCCAGCACCACCAGATAGCCGGGGTTTTCCGCTTCCGGTAGCGCAAAGTAGATGATGGCCGCCGCCGCGAGCAGTTCGAGGGGGCCGGTGATCAGCTGGCGTGCCACGATAGGGAGGCGGGGGTAGTGCAGTTGGAACGAGCCGATCTTGAGGGGGCGCAGATGCAGCCAACTGCCGAATATGTATGCGGCCACCGGCACAAGCAGGATCAGGCCGGTCGCGCCCGAAAAGCTGTGAAAGCCGATACTGGTGAAACGGTCGAGAAGCCCCGGGACCAGGATGAGCACGACGCCGCCGACCAGCACGGATGACAGCACGAAGGTGAACCAGCAGATAGCGACCAGAATTCCGACCTCGTGTCCGGTCAAGCCCTTGGTGCCGTAGGCACGGTAGCGAATCACCGCACCCGAAAAGACAGAACCGCCGATGTTGTGAGAAAGGGCATAGGTGGTGAACGAGCACAGCGTCACGAATAGCCACGATATGCGCTTGCCGAGGTGAAGGAGGGCGATGTGGTCGTAGCCGGCAAGGGCGGCATAGGCGACAACCGAACTGAGCATTGACAATGCCCAGCGATGCAGCGGGATCGCCACCAGGCTGTCCCAGAGGTCGTCAAGCGAAATCCCGCGCAGTTCATCGAGCAGCAGCCATACGGAAAACGCGACTGCGGCCAGTCCGACGGCGGGCCAGAAATATCGCCGCAAATTCATGCGCTGCCTGTCATGCGCGACGAACGCCTCCCCCGAGGTGCGGTTTGAAACGGCCCTTTGTTGAGGATCGTCTTCCGAATCGTGCATTTCAGCAATGCCTTATCGAAGCCGACTATTCAACCTCGTCCGTCTTCAAATGCCTGCGACCAGGTCGATATTCGCCCGAACGGCTTCGCTCATATCGAGGGGCTCTGACACCGATCTTTCCGCTTTGCTCTTGGTGATTGCGCGGCGCACTGCTAGTCTGGCGCCAACTTGAAACACAAGCGCGTGCTGCGTCCGGGAACTCTGGTTCGCGCAGCGTCGGAAGGAACGATCCGTGACAGACCGCGACACCGGCGCAGAAGCGCTGGAGGTTGGCGAGTCCGGGAAGGCGGTAAAGCCGGCAGGCGAGGCTGTCTTTTCAGTTGGCCACCGCAGCGGCGGTGAGCAGGCGCGCCTGTCCGGCAACGGCAAGGCGGGACACGCGACCCACAACGAGAATGCCGGCAATGGCAAAACCAGGAAACGGCGCAAGCGCAGGCGCGGCCGCAAGGTTTTTGCGCGCGATGGCGAGGCGGTAGCGCAAGCCGTGCCGGTGCCAGCCGAACCGGTCGCGACGCTCTCCAAGCATGTCCCGTCAAACCAACCCGGCGCAGTCGAGCCGACGGAAACCCGCCCTGAGCCTTCCGGTGGCGTCCGACGCTATTATGCGAATGACCTGCCGGTGTTTGCGGCGCTCGATCTCGGCACCAATAACTGCCGGCTCCTCGTGGCGATTCCGACGCGGCACGGGCAATTCAAGGTGATCGATGCGTTTTCGCGCATCGTCAGGCTGGGGGAGGGCCTGTCCACCAGCGGCCGGTTGTCCGGCCCCGCCATGGACCGTGCGGTCGAAGCGTTGAAGATCTGCGGCGACAAGTTGCGCAGCCGAAAGATCACGCGCTCGCGCCTTATCGCCACGGAGGCCTGCCGCAGCGCCGAGAACGGGGCGGAATTCCTCGAACGCGTCGAGCGCGAAGCGGGTTTGAAACTCGAGATAATCGATCGTCGGACCGAAGCGCGGTTGGCGGTTTCCGGCTGCGGTTCGCTGGTCGAGCGCGACACGCAAGGCGTGGTGCTGTTCGACATTGGCGGAGGTTCGTCGGAAATTGCCTTGATCGACCTCACGAAGCGCCGTTCGGGGCGGCTCGCCAACCACATCGTCTCCTGGACCTCGCTGCCGGTCGGCGTCGTTTCGCTGGCCGAACGGTTCGGAGGCAAGACGGTGACGCGCGAGGTGTTTACGGCGATGATCGACGATGTCGCCAGCCGCCTCGACGCCTTTGAAGGCCGCCACCGGTTGAACCATGTCCTGGCGACGCCCAAGTTCCATCTGCTTGGCACCTCCGGCACGGTTACCACCCTGGCAGGTGTTCACCTCGACCTGGATCGGTACGATCGCCGGCGGGTCGACGGGCTTTGGATGGACAGTGGTAGCGTCGATCGCATGGTGGAGAAACTGCTCGGCTGGGATTTCCAGCAAAGGGTAGCCAACCCCTGCATCGGTGCGGATAGAGCGGACCTCGTGCTGGCCGGTTGCGCAATCCTCGAAGCCATTCGGGCGGTGTGGCCGGCGGATCGGCTTCGGGTCGCCGACCGCGGTTTGCGAGAGGGCATTCTGAGCGAATTGATGGCCGACGACGGTGCTTGGCAAAATGGACGGCAAAGGGTGGCCCGGTCATGACAAAAAAGCCCGAAAAGCCGGGTTCCGGTAGCCTGCGGGTGCTGCGCACCCGGGTAAAGAAGAAGAGCGGGCTGAAGGAATCGTCGCGCCGCTGGCTGGAGCGCCACCTCAACGATCCTTATGTGCAACGGTCGAAGGCGGACGGTTACCGCTCGCGCGCTGCCTACAAGCTGATAGAGATCGACGACAAGCACCACCTCTTGAAACCGGGCATGCGCGTCATCGACCTGGGGGCCGCGCCGGGCGGCTGGTGCCAGGTAGCGGCGGTGCGCACGAAATCGAATGAGGAAGCGCCGCACGTCGTTGGCATCGACTACCTCGAGATGGACGCGGTGCCGGGCGCTGCGATCCTGCTCATGGATTTCCTCGATCCACAGGCACCGGCCAAGCTGAGCGAGGCGTTGGGCGGGGACCCGGACATCGTTTTGTCGGATATGGCGGCGCCTACCACCGGACACCGCCGCACGGACCATCTGCGCACCATGCATTTGTGCGAAGTCGCGGCGGATTTCGCAATGGCGGTGCTGCGGCCGGGCGGACATTTCCTGGCCAAAACTTTCCAGGGCGGCACGGAAAGCGGCCTGCTCGATGCGTTGAAACGTAATTTCCGGTCCGTCCATCACGTCAAGCCACCGGCATCGCGCGACGAATCCGTCGAACTTTACTTGCTGGCCAAGGATTTCAAGGGCAGGGCAGAGGCGGCAGAAGAAACCATCCTTCCATAATCAGGGCGGCGTGTCGGTATCGATCACCTTCCCTGAGCGGGCGCCATGCCCAGAGACCGCACTGCCGGCATCAGGTGCAAGCCGCACGAACGATAGCGATGCCAGCGCAGATATCGCTGCTACGATGAAGAATGCGATGTGGAAGTCGGCGAGCGTCAGCGGCCCGCCGTGGAATGTCGTCGCACCTTCGAGAATTCCACCCGCAGCGGCTACCCCAATCGCAATGGACAATTGCTGGACAACTGCGGCAATCGGGGTGGCCTTGCTGGTGTCTTCAGTCGTGATGTCCGCGTAGGTGAGGGCATTGATGCCGGTGAAGAACATCGAGCGCAGGAACCCGCCGGCCAGCAATATGGTCATGATGACGATATAAGGCGTTGTCGGCGTGAACAGGCCGTTCGCCGCAACCGAAATAGCCGAAATCAGCGAACCGAATACCAGAACGCGCCTGAACCCAGCCATGCGGAACACGCGGGTCGTGGCGAACTTCATGCCGATCGCGCCGATGGCCGCAACGAAAGTGATCAAGCCGGATTGGAACGGGGTAAGCCCAAAGCCGATTTGCAACATGAGTGGCAAAAGGAACGGAACCGCGCCTACGCCAATGCGAAACAGGCTCCCACCGAGGACCGCTGTCCGAAAAGTGTGATTGCGGAAAAGATCCAGCGCGAGCAGCGGGTTTGGCGTCCGATGCGCATGCAGAAAATAGAGCGCACCGGCGACCAGTCCCGAAATCAGCGTCGCAATGCCGATTATGGGTGGAAGCGCCGGCATGCTGACGACCGACAAGCCGAACACAAGCCCGGATGCGCCTATGCCCACGAGAAGGAAGCCAACCACATCGAGGCGCGGTGTGGCCAGCCTTTCGGTGTCGGGCAGATAACGCGTCGCCAGCCAGATGCCGGCAAAGCCGATGGGTACGTTGATGAGGAAAATCCAATGCCATGAAAAATAGGTTGTGATGAAGCCACCGACAGGCGGCCCTACGAGCGGGCCAACCAAGGCGGGGATGCTGAGCCAGGCCATGGCGGCCACCAGTTCGTTCTTGGGCGTTGCCCGTACGAGAACCAGGCGTCCAACCGGCGTCATCATGGCGCCGCCGACACCTTGCAGGAGGCGCGCGAACACGAATGACGCAAGCGAGTTGGAGACGGCGCAAGCGACCGAGCCTGCCATGAAGACCAGAATTGCCAAACGAAAGATGGTTTTCGCGCCGAATCGGTCTGCCATCCATCCGCTGACCGGAATGAAGACCGCCAGCGCCACCAGATAGGCAGTCAGTGCCAGCTTCAGCGCGATTGGGCTGGTATCGATGTCTGCCGCGATCGCGGGCAGCGACGTTGCAATAACGGTCGAATCCATGTTTTCCATGAACAGGGCGACCGCAAGAACGAGCGGGATGATGCGATTCACGATCAGAATCCAGTTGCTTGGAATCGGGCGCCGACCGGGGCTGTCGACCGTTTGCCGGTATCACGACCAGGGGTTGATGTCGCGCCGCAAGAAGTGTCCCTCGACACCAATTACTGATGCGCGCGTGCTTTTCATTGCCCACAAGACGTGTTACGAGCCACCGCCAATCCTGAAAGGGAAGATGACGAGTCGGCGCGGTCCAATCTGGTTCCCGTGCCTTTCATGCATTCCGGGAACTGGCCATGGCTAAAATCATCGAGACCTCCACCGGCGCGCTGGCGCTTACCTTCGACGATGTGCTGCTGCAGCCGGGTCATTCGGAAGTGATGCCGGGCGAAACCGATGTCAGCACACGAATTGCCGGCGATATCGATTTGAATTTGCCGATTATTTCGGCGGCCATGGATACCGTCACTGAAGCCCGGCTTGCGATCGCGATGGCGCAGGCAGGCGGCATCGGTGTCATTCACCGCAATCTCAGTCCCTCCGAGCAAGCCGAACAGGTGCGGCAGGTGAAGAAGTTCGAGTCCGGCATGGTGGTGAACCCAGTCACCATCGGTCCGGACGCGACGCTGGCCGATGCGCTGGCGCTGATGAAGGTCCATGGCATTTCAGGCATTCCGGTCGTAGAGAATGGCGGCACGGGCGGCCACACGGCGGGCCGGCTTGTGGGTATCCTCACCAACCGCGACGTGCGCTTTGCATCGGATCCGGCTCAGCGTGTCTACGAATTGATGACGCGCGAGAACCTGATCACGGTGAAGGAAAATGTCGATCAGCAAGAAGCCAAGCGGCTCTTGCACCAGAACCGCATCGAGAAATTGGTGGTGGTCGACAAGAAGGGCAATTGCGTCGGCCTGATAACCGTCAAGGACATGGAAAAGTCCCAGCTAAACCCGCATGCCAGCAAGGACGCGCAGGGCAGGCTTCGGGTTGCTGCCGCGACAAGCGTCGGGGACGATGGTTTCGAGCGGGCCGAGCGGCTGATCGACGCCGGTGTCGATCTTCTCGTGATCGATACCGCGCATGGGCACTCGCAGCGTGTGCTGGACGCGGTGACGCGGGCCAAGAAACTGTCCAACTCGCTCCGCATCATGGCCGGCAACGTCGCAACGGCGGAAGGCACGCAAGCCCTCATCGACGCCGGTGCCGATGCTGTCAAGATCGGCATCGGGCCAGGATCGATCTGCACCACCCGCATCGTGGCTGGCGTCGGGGTTCCGCAGCTGTCCGCCATCATGGCGGCAGTCGAGACGGCACAGAAATCCGACGTTTCCGTCATTGCCGACGGAGGCATCAAGTTCTCCGGCGATCTGGCCAAGGCGCTGGCGGCAGGTGCCAGTGCCGCGATGATCGGCTCGTTGCTTGCCGGCACCGAGGAAAGCCCGGGTGAGGTTTATCTGCACCAGGGCCGTTCCTTCAAGGCGTATCGGGGCATGGGATCGGTCGGCGCCATGGCGCGCGGCTCGGCGGACCGTTATTTTCAGGCAGAGGTTCGCGACACCTTGAAGCTGGTTCCGGAAGGCATTGAAGGCCAGGTCCCCTACAAGGGGCCGGTGTCGGGCGTGCTGCATCAGCTTGCAGGCGGCCTGAAAGCCGCTATGGGTTATGTCGGCGGTCGGACACTTGCTGAATTCCGCGAACGTGCCACATTCGTGCGCATATCGACTGCCGGCCTTCGTGAAAGCCATGCCCATGATGTCACGATCACCCGCGAAAGCCCCAACTACCCAGGCGGAATCTGAGCAGCCCGGCGCCCTGCATTCGCTGTTTGCCGCGATAGCGCAACTGCCGCGTCATGCGGCGGTGATTTCGCTTGTGTCGGCCATCGTTTTCGCTGCCATGACCGCGCTCGAGTACCTGTATTTTCGACGGCTGAGCGGCGGATTGCCCTCATTGGACATGCGCGTCTTCGGCTTTACGCCGGATGAAGGCATGGCCTGGCTGACCGCGCTTGGACGTGGCGGTAGTGAGACCATCATCGTCTGGCACTATCTGACCTTCGATCTCCTGTTTCCGGCGTTATTTTCGCTGATGCTGATCAGCCTTGTCATGGCTGCGGGACAGCGGCTGCCTGGTTTTTCCGTCCTTTCCGACAAACGGCAGGCGCTGCTTGGCCTGATCCTTGTGCTTCCCTATACGCTGGCTGCCTACGGGCAGAATCTCGTGGTTGTTCGCCTGTTGTCGGATTTTCTCTCCGCCAATCCGGACTCGCTTGAGCTTGCGTCAGCGCTGATCGTGACAAAATTCGCATTGGCTGCGGTTCCGGTCATCGTGATCGCTGCATTCGTGCTGGCAGGTCAGCGACATCATCGCAGCGACAAACAGGACCGGGACAACGACGCATGAACCCCATTGCAATCTTCTGGCCCATGGTGGCGCATTTCGCCCTGGTTTCGGCGGTTTATGTCCTGCTCGGCTTGCGCAGGCGGCTTGCGGTCACCAGCGGCGAAGCCAAGCCGCGTCAATTCAAGGTGCGAGCGCAGGAACCCGATACCAGTGTGACCACCGCCAACAACCTGATGAACCAGTTCGAACTGCCGGTTCTGTTCCACGTTGTCTGCTTGGCCATGTTCGTCACCAACGGCGTTTCATTGGTTGCGGTGTTGCTTGCCTGGCTTTTCGTCGCGTTGCGCTACCTGCATGCTTATGTGCATGTCACCAGCAACAACCTGAGCGTCCGCAGCCTGGCCTTCGCTGCGGGATTTGTTGTCCTGGTCATCATATGGGCAGGGTTCGCCCTTCATCTGACGGGCGCCATTTAGAGCGCGTCGCGATCTTTCAGATTCGCTGGCTGCTCTAAGTATTTATTTTCATGGCTGTTTCATATCAGGGCTTGACGTCGAACACCGAAATCCGGCGGTTGTCGAACCTGATGGCGATATCGCCACGCACAAGACGCAGGGCCTGGTCGCCGAAGACTGCGCGCCGCCAGCCATGCAGGGCAGGGACGTCCGCTGCTTCGCCCTGAGCCGCTATCTGGTCGATGTCGTCGCTGGAAGCGAGTACCTTGGTGGCAACCCCTTCCTTTTCGGCAATGAGGCGCAAGAGAACCTTCAGCAGCTCCGCGGCGGCGTTCGAGCCTTCCGGTGGCTGGAACTGCTTGGGCAGCTTCGGCATCTGCTCCTTGGGAATCGAAAGTGCGGCGTTCACCACCGCAAGCAAAGCAGCGGCACTGGAGGAGCGATCCCACCCCTTCGGCGTGCTGCGCAAACGGGCGAGAGCTTCCGCATCGCGCGGTGCCTGCTGGGCAATCTCGTAGATGGCGTCATCCTTGAGGATGCGGCCGCGTGGGACATCGCGTTCGCGTGCCTCGCGTTCACGCCAGGCTGCCACCGCTTGCACGATGGCCAGTTCCTGCGGCTTGCGCAGCCGCATCTTGAGGCGCTTCCAGGCATCGTCGGGATGGGGATCGTAGGTTTCGCGCGAGGTGAGCACGCGCATCTCTTCATTCAGCCAATGCGCCCGGTTCTCGCGATCGAGCTCGGCCTTGAGATGCTTGTATACGTCGATCAAATGCGTGACGTCGGCCAGGGCGTATTCAAGCTGCTTTTGCGAGAGCGGACGATATTTCCAGTCCGTGAAACGCGACGACTTGTCGAGCCGCGCACCGGTGATCTTTTGCACAAGCTGGTCATACGAAACGCTGTCGCCGAAACCGCATACCATAGCCGCGACCTGCGTGTCGAAGACGGGATTTGGCATGAGATCGCCGAGGTGGACGATGATTTCAATATCCTGCCGCGCGGCGTGGAAGACCTTCTCGACCTTTTCGTTGGCCATCAGCGCAAAGAACGGCTTGAGATCGAGGCCCGGCGCCAACGGATCGACAAGTGCGGTGACGCCAGGCGCGGCCATCTGGATCAGGCACAAGATCGGCCAGAATGTCGTCTCGCGGATGAATTCCGTATCGACAGTGACGAAATCCGATTGTTCGAGTGTTTTGACGGCGGCTTCGAGTTCGCCCTGTGTGGTAATGACGTGCATCAAATCGCTTTTTTCGCCCAAGAGGTTTCTCTCAATTTCAGCCGCCGGTTCATTCGTCAAGGCGCACTGCAATATGGGGCGGGTCCGTTAGACGCCGGTGAAGCCCGCTTGCTCCTGCTCTCGCCTTGACAAAAGGCCATGCCCATGCGCTTTTCGCGCCAATTTTCAGGCCGGGCAAGTGCTTCGGCCTTACCGGAACTTTCTGATCGGAATCAGGCAATGCATCGCTACCGCAGCCATACCTGCGCTCAATTGAAAAAAGCCGACGTCGGCTCTTCCGTGCGTCTCTCCGGCTGGGTGCATCGCGTGCGCGATCACGGCGGCCTTCTGTTCATCGACCTGCGCGATCACTACGGTCTGACGCAGATCGTGGCCGATCCGGACTCGCCGGCTTTCAAGATGGCAGAGACCGTGCGCGGCGAATGGGTCATCCGTGTCGATGGCGAGGTCAAGGCGCGTTCGCCTGAGGCGATCAATGCCAATTTGCCGACTGGCGAAATCGAAGTGTTCGCACTCGATATCGAAGTGCTGTCGGCGGCGAAGGAACTGCCGCTGCCGGTGTTCGGCGAGCCCGACTATCCGGAAGACATCCGGTTGAAGTACCGTTTCATCGACCTGCGGCGCGAAACGCTGCACAAGAATATCGTCGCGCGCACCCGCATCATCTCGGAAATGCGCAAGCGCATGGAGAGCGTCGGCTTCACCGAATTCTCGACGCCCATCCTGACCGCCTCCTCGCCTGAGGGCGCACGCGACTTCCTGGTGCCGAGCCGCATTCATCCGGGCACCTTCTACGCGCTGCCGCAGGCGCCGCAGCAGTACAAGCAACTGATCATGGTGTCCGGCTTCGACCGCTACTTCCAGATTGCGCCCTGCTTCCGTGACGAGGACCCGCGCGCCGACCGGCTGCCCGGCGAATTCTACCAGCTCGACCTGGAGATGAGCTTTGTCGAGCAGGACGATGTTCTGAGCACGATGGAACCGGTGATGCGTGGCGTGTTCGAGGCTTTCGCCGAAGGCAAGCCGGTGACGCAGGAATTCCCGCGCATCCCTTATGATGTCGCCATGCGCAAATACGGTTCCGACAAGCCGGACCTGCGCAACCCGATCGTCATGGAAGCGGTTTCGGATCACTTCCGCGATTCCGGCTTCAAGGTGTTCGCCAATATCTTGGCCAACGACGCCAAGGCCGAGGTCTGGGCGATCCCGGCCAGGACCGGCGGCAGCCGCGCCTTTTGCGACCGCATGAATTCCTGGGCGCAAAGCGAGGGCCAGCCGGGCCTCGGCTACATCTTCTGGCGCAAGGAAGGCGAGAAGATCGAGGGCGCGGGTCCGCTTGCCAAGAACATCGGCGAGGAGCGCACGGAGGCAATCCGCCAGCAGCTTGGCCTGGCCGACGGCGATGCGGCGTTCTTCGTTGCCGGCGATCCGAAGAAATTCGTTTCGTTCGCAGGTGCCGCGCGCACGCGCGCCGGTGAGGAACTGAACCTCGTCGACCGCGACCGCTTCGAGCTTTGCTGGATCATCGATTTCCCGTTCTACGAATGGAACGAGGACGAGAAGCGCGTCGATTTTGCCCACAACCCGTTCTCGATGCCGCAAGGCGGCATCGAGGCGCTGAACGGCCAGGATCCGCTCAGCCTGAAGGCTTTCCAGTATGACATGGTCTGCAACGGCTTCGAGATTGCCTCGGGCGGCATCCGCAACCATCTGCCTGAAACCATGGTCAAGGCATTCGAGATCGTCGGGCTGGACCGCGCCACGGTCGAGGATCGCTTTGGCGGTCTCTATCGTGCCTTCCAGTATGGCGCGCCGCCGCATGGCGGGATGGCTGCCGGCATCGACCGGGTCGTCATGCTTCTGGTTGGGGCCAAGAACCTGCGCGAAGTCACGATGTTCCCGATGAACCAGCAGGCTTATGACCTGCTGATGAGTGCGCCGGCAGAGGCGACGCCGCAACAGTTGCGGGAACTGTCGCTACGCGTGGCGGTTCAGAAAAAGGACGCCTGAATCGGGCGGGTTGGCCGTTTTAGACGGTCAACCCGATACGTCAGTGCCGGACCTGATATTTCGGCTCGTAGCGGCCATCCGGGCTTTTCAGGAACATTTCCCTGACTTGTGGGTGACGTACCGGTTCACCGGTGCGGTCCTCAAGCAGATTCTGCTCGGAGACGTAGGCGACGTATTCCGTTTCCGAATTCTGTGCCAGCAGATGATAGAAAGGCTGGTCCTTGCGCGGGCGGACTTCCGCCGGGATCGACTGATACCATTCCTCGGAGTTCGCGAACTGCGGGTCAACATCGAAAACGACGCCACGGAAGCCAAACAGCCGGTGGCGCACGACCTGTCCGATCGAGAATTTGGCTGTTTTCATCGTATTCATCCTAACCATTGACTCTATTTGGAGCATGCGGTTCGGCAATTCAATCCCGTATGGCTTGACGCCTGACAGATCATCAGGATAGCCCCGGTTCGAGATTTCGGGTGCGGTGAAGCGTATGTTGGAAGTTGTCGGCCTTGTTATTCCATTCTTCGGGCTGATCTTCCTCGGCTTTGTCGTCGCCAGGATTACCCGCCAGCCACTGGATGCCCTCGGCTGGATGAACACCTTCATCATCTATCTGGCCCTGCCGGCCCTGTTCTTTCAATTGCTTGCCAAGACGCCCTTCGAACAATTGACGGAGTGGCGCTTCATCGCCGGTTCGGTGCTCTCGACCTTTGCCATCTTCATGATCATGTTTTCGGGCTCCCTGGTGATTGCGCGCGGCGCCATTGCCGAGGCGACCATCAAGGGGCTTGCCGCTGCCTACGGCAATATCGGCTATATGGGCCCAGGCCTTGCGCTGCTTGCCTTCGGCGAGACCGCCGCCGTCCCGGTCGCCCTGATTTTCTGCTTTGAAAACATCATGCATTTCGCCGTGGCGCCGATGATGATGGCGCTGTCCGGCGACGACAGAAGACCACCGCTGCAACTGGCGGCCGAGGTGATCAGGAAGATCGCCCTGCATCCCTTCATCATCGCCACGGCGTTTGGCGTTGCAGCAGCCTTTTTCGAATTGCAGCCGCCTGTGCCTGTCGAGCGCCTGCTTGTCTATTTGTCGAGTGCTGCCGCGCCTTGCGCGCTGTTCGCCATGGGGGTGACGCTGGCGCTACGGCCACTGAAGCGGGTGCCGCACGAAATGGCCCCGATCGCCGTCTTGAAACTCGTCGTGCATCCGCTGCTCTGCTACGTGGTTTTGAGCAGCATCGGCAATTTCTCGGAAACATGGCTGTTTTCGGCCGTGCTCCTGGCGGCGTTGCCAACGGCGACCAATGTATTCGTCATCGCCCAACAATATGGCGTATGGGTCGAACGCGCATCGGCAAGCGTGCTCATCACCACCTGCCTGTCCGTGTTGACGGTGACCAGCCTGCTTTACGCCATCACCCACGGCATATTGCCGCCCGATCTATTTCCTTAACGCTCCGGTTACGGCTGAAAAGCCGCTGCCTGGACGCAGGCCCTCGCGCATGAAGAAGGCCCGTAGCGGGGCAAAGGCGCGCAGTACGTCAAGACCGGCGCTACGCGCCATTTGGGCGGGCAGCATGTCGGACAAGAGCGTCATGTTGAGCAGGTTGACCGCGCTGCTGCGCGCCAGAATATCCGGACGGCGCTTGAAATCATATGCAGCAAGGGCGTTTGCCGATCCAGGATCAGCGCGGTTTTGCTGAGCAACACCAATGAGATCGTCGATGTCCCTGATGCCGAGGTTGAGACCTTGCGCACCAATCGGCGGAAAGACGTGGGCCGCTTCACCGACCAGCGCCACCCGGTTGTGGGCGAAGCGCCAGGGCGTGGCGGCGGACAGAGGATAGATTTGACGGCCGCTTTCCACGGTTACGCGGCCGAGCATCGATTGCATCTTCTTCTCGATGCGCATCGACAGTGTCTCGTTGTCGAGCGCGGTCAGTTCCTGCGCGGTTTCCGGCTTTACCACCCAAACCAGGCTGGAGCGCTTGCCTGGCAGCGGCACCTGGGTGAACGGCCCGGTTTCGGTGTGGAATTCCGTCGACGTGAAGGCATGGTCGCTGGTGTGCGTGAAGTTCAGCACCAGTGCGGCCTGGGGATAGGGGCGTGTGGAAACGGCGATCCCGGCGGCCTGACGGGCTTGTGAGAGCCGGCCATCGGCGGCTACGGCCAGCCGGGATTCGACTTCGTGTCCATCGGAAAGCGCCGCAATTGCCCGATCGGCCTCCAGCCGCCAACTGGAAACAAGCGACTTGCGCCATTCGATCGCCGGTTGCGCCGCCACTGTGTCGGCGAGCGTCTGGTTGAGAACCGTATTGGGCATATTGAGCCCAAAGCGATGCTCGTCGATCTCGCTGGCACGGAACGTGACCACGGGGCTGCGAATCAGCCGGCCGGTTGCGTCGACAATGCGCATGACCTTCAAGGGAGCAGCCTTGTGGGCGAGCGGCTTCAGGACACCCAGCCGGTCCAGCATGGCAAGCGCCGGGTTCATCAGCGCGGTCGTTCGCCCGTCCTGAATATTCGCTGCGGGCCCGATCAATGAGACCCTGAAGCCGGCGTCGGCAAAGGCAAGAGCGGCGATCAATCCGACAGGGCCGGTTCCGGCTACGATGACGCGCTGATCCAATTCCTGGCTCTGGGCGAGGTTCGACATGAGAAACGGCTCCGTGTCCATCAAGTATATCCCACTCGCTGCACCCATCAACGCGGCGTTTCAGCCAATACGTCCGGTGAGGCTGCCGGCGGGACGATATTTCTTGTGCGGCCCGCTTGGCTGCTATTAGGTTCGCATTGACCGGCGATGGCAGGTGGCCGATCAAGGTCGTCGATTGGTGCCATTGCAAACTGGACTGGCGGGCCGTGAGCAAGAACATTACTGGCAAGAAGATCCGGGACCGCATCCCGAGGCCTAAGAAGAAGGTAACGTGGCCGCAGGCGCGGGCTTTCTCGGTTCATCTATTGACCGCATCAGGCTCATTCCTTGCGTTCGTATCGCTGGTGGCAGCCAGTGAAGGGCGCTGGACGGCCATGTTCTGGTGGCTGGGACTTGCGCTTTTCGTCGATGGCATCGACGGACCGATAGCGCGCAAGCTCGAGGTCAAGGAGATCCTGCCGACATGGTCGGGCGAACTGCTCGACAACATCATCGACTATGTCACCTACGTGTTGATCCCTGCTTTCGCGCTCTATCAGTTCGGGCTGATGGGCGAGGGGCTTTCCTTCCTCTCGGCCGCGATCATCGTGGTTTCCAGCGCGATCTATTACGCCGACACCGGCATGAAGACGAAGGAGAACTTCTTCAAGGGCTTTCCGGTTGTCTGGAACATGGTCGTGTTCACGCTGTTCGTCGTCGGCCCCGGCGAATGGGTGTCCTTTGCCGTCGTGGTCATTGCCGGCCTGCTGACCTTCGTGCCGATCAATTTCCTGCATCCGGTGCGGGTCAAGCGCTTGCGCCCGATCAACCTCACCATCACGCTGTTGTGGTGCGGGTTCGGTGCCCTGGCGCTGGCGGAATCCGCTCTTGCCGTGTTCTACAGCCAGATCGGCGTGCTCGCCGAAAATGTCAGTCAGTTCACCAAGATTGGCATCACCATAACTGGCCTCTACCTGTTCTGCATCGGCGGCGTCATGCAGTTCTTTCCTAATCTCGGTGCCAAGAAAGCCTGATCATGCCCAAAGCAATTCGTATCCATGCCCATGGCGGGCCGGAAACTCTCGTTCATGAAGACGTCGAACAAGGTAACCCGGGCCATGGGCAGATCAGGGTCAAGCACACCGCGATCGGCCTCAATTTCATCGATGTCTACTACCGCACGGGACTTTACCCAGCGCCAGGCAGTCTGCCGTTAATACCGGGCGGGGAGGCGGCCGGTACGGTTATCGAAGTGGGTGAAGGCGTCGATTGGCTGAAGCCGGGCGAGCGCGTCGCCTATGCCGTCAAGCTCGGCGCTTATGCCGAAGAGCGCCTGATCGAAGCGGATCAGGTGGTCAAGGTTCCGGACGGCATCAGCGATGAACAGGCAGCGGCGATGATGCTCAAGGGCATGACCGCCGAGTACCTGTTGTTGCGCACGTTCCGGGTAAAGCCCGGCGACACCATTCTTTATCACGCGGCGGCAGGCGGCGTCGGCCTCATCCTTGGCCAATGGGCCAAGCATCTGGGCGCTACGGTGATCGGCACCGCCGGCACCCCCGACAAGGCCGAACTGGCCAAGGCGCACGGCTTCGACCATGTCATCGACTATCGCAAGCAGGACTTTGTTGCCGAGGTGGCCAGGCTCACCGCCGGCAAGAAATGCGACGTCGTCTACGACTCAGTGGGCAACGACACCTTTCCCGGTTCCCTCGATTGCCTGCGCCCGCTCGGAACCTTCGTGTCGTTCGGACAGTCGTCGGGGCCGATCCCGCCGTTCAGCATCAATCTTCTGGCGCAGAAAGGCTCGTTGTTCGCAACGCGCCCGACCTTGTTCGTCTACAATGCGAAGCGGCCGGACCTTGAGGCGTCCGCCAAGGCGCTGTTCGACGTGGTGCTGAGCGGAGCGGTCAAGATCAAGATAAACCAGCGTTATCCGTTGAAGGATGCAGCGCGGGCGCATTCGGATCTCGAAGGACGCAAGACCACCGGAACGACCATCCTCCTCCCGTAGAATTGTTCGCAACTGGCGCTGAAATTCTTGAAGGTCTTTCAAACTGCGCGACGCTTTGCGTAATTTCCCAGTCGCGCCTACGATAGCGATGGGAACACAGAACATATCTGGCCTGCGGATGGGAGGCACTGTGAGTGTAGATCAAGATGCTGTGAACCTGTTGGAGGTTCGCGGCCTAACCAAGATATTCGGCTCTCTCAAGGCTTGCGACACCATCCACCTGGCGATCGCCAAGGGCGAGATCCATGCGCTGCTTGGGGAAAACGGTGCCGGCAAGTCCACGCTGGTCAAGATGCTGTTCGGCTCGCTGGAGCCGAACGCGGGCGAAATCTTCTGGAACGGCCAAAAGGTCGGCATTACCAATCCCGGCGCGGCCAAGAAGCTTGGCATCGGCATGGTTTTCCAGCATTTCTCGCTTTTTGAAGCGCTGACCGCTGCCGAAAACATCGCGCTGTCGCTCGATGACGGCGCACCGATCGGGACCATCGCGGCCAAGGCCAGGGCGCTCTCCTACAGCTACGGCCTGCCGCTTGACCCGGACTCGCTGGTCGGCGACCTTTCAGTGGGTGAACGCCAGCGCATCGAGATCATCCGCTGCCTTTTGCAGACGCCGCAACTCATCATTCTCGACGAACCGACTTCCGTCTTGACGCCGCAGGAAGCAGACAAACTGTTCGAGACGCTGGAGCGATTGCGGTCGGAGGGTAAATCCATCCTCTACATCTCGCACCGCCTCGAGGAAGTGAAGCGCATGTGCGACCGCGCCACCGTGCTGCGGCACGGCAAGGTGGTAGGCCATTGCAATCCGCGCGACGAAACCGCCGCTTCGCTGGCGCGAATGATGGTGGGCAGCGAGGTCCAGGCAGTCGTGCGCCAGCCAGTGGAAGGCATCGACACAGCGCCTTCCCTGCTTGAGATTACCAATCTCAGCCGCCAGCCCGCGACGCCTTTTTCCATTCCCCTGAAGGGTATCAATCTGTCGGTTCGCGCCGGCGAGGTGATCGGCATCGCCGGGGTCGCCGGCAACGGCCAGGGCGAATTCTTCGAAGCGGTTTCCGGTGAAGTGCTGCAGCAGGATGCTGCTTCGGTGCGCATACGCGAAAAGAACGCCGGCGGCCTCAATATTACGGGCAGGCGACTTCTCGGAGCGGCCTTCGTGCCGGAAGAGAGGCTTGGGCACGGCGCCGCACCACGCATGAAGTTGTCCGAGAACCTTTTGCTTTCCCGCCACGCGACCGATGGCAAGGTATTCGTCGGAAGCGGCGGTACGGTCAACAGCAGCACCATCTACAGCGCCGCACAGCGGATCATCGAGGCGATGGACGTTCGCAAGAGCGCCCCGGATCCGGAGGCGGCCGCCCTTTCAGGCGGCAATCTGCAAAAATTCATTGTCGGCCGCGAACTCGACCGTAAACCGGTCGTCATGGTGGTCAATCAACCAACCTGGGGCGTCGATGCCGGTGCCGCAGCCCATATCCGCCAGGCGCTGATCGAGTTGGCCCGGAGCGGATCGGCGGTTCTGGTGATCAGTCAGGATCTCGATGAACTGTTCGAGATATCGGACGCGATTGCCGTCATGCACCATGGCGAATTGTCGAAACCGATGCCGATCGCCGAAGCCACGTTCGAAAAGGTGGGCTTGCTGATGGGCGGCGCCGAGACGGGCCGTGACGAACATGCAGCGGAGGTCGCGTGATGCGCCTTGAACTTGTAAAACGCCCGCAGCGTTCGATGCTGTTTTCCATGCTGTCGCCGTTCATTGCCTTCGCGCTGACGGTGACCGCAGGCGCGATCATGTTCGCCTTCCTGGGCGTCAATCCGGCGTCGGCGCTCTTCACCTATTTCATCTCGCCCATCACAGAGGTGTGGCAGCTTCACGAACTCGCCATCAAGGCTGCTCCTCTGATCCTCATCGCAGTCGGCCTGTCGGTCTGCTACAGGGCCAACATCTGGAATATCGGGGCTGAAGGCCAGTTCGTCTTCGGCGCGATTGCCGGCTCGTTTATCCCGGTGATGTATCCGGACCTTCAGGGGCCGTTCGTGCTGCCGATGATGCTTTTGATGGGCATGGTGGGAGGCGCGCTATACGCCGGCGTTCCAGCCCTGTTGAAGGCGCGCTTTGGGACCAACGAAATCCTGACCAGCCTGATGCTGGTCTATGTGGCGCAACTGTTCCTGGACTGGATGGTGCGTGGACCTTGGCGCGATCCGAAGGGCTTCAATTTTCCTCAAACGGTGCAGTTCAACAGTTCGGCGATCCTACCCGAACTGATGCCGATGTCGGGCCGGGCCAATATGGGCTTTGTCTTTGCGCTGGTTGCCGCGGTACTGGTCTGGTTCCTGATGAGCCGCATGCTGAAAGGATTCGAAGTCCGGGTCCTCGGTTCCAGCCCGCGGGCAGGGCGGTTTGCAGGTTTCAGCATGAACCGCATGGTCTTTTTCGCTTTCATGCTTTCAGGCGCCTTGGCAGGATTGGCGGGTATATCCGAAGTATCGGGGGCGATCGGCCAGCTTCAGCCAAGCATTTCGCCGGGCTACGGCTTCACCGCCATCATCGTCGCCTTTCTTGGCCGCTTGAACCCGCTTGGCATCGTTGCGGCGGGCCTGGTGCTGGGCCTCACCTATCTCGGCGGTGAGGCGGCGCAAAGCGTCCTCGGCATCTCCGACAAGGTCGCGCGGGTGTTCCAGGGCATGCTTCTGTTTTTCGTGCTCGGCTGCGACACGCTGATCCACTACCGCATCCGCCTGGTTGGTCTGGGCGCGCCCAAATCGAAAGCCGTGGCAAAGCTGGAGGAGGCCCGCTGATGGACATCACCATCAACATACTCATGACGATTGCCACCGCGGCTACTCCGCTGTTGATCGCGGCAATCGGCGAATTGGTGGTCGAGCGCTCCGGCGTTCTCAACCTCGGTGTCGAAGGCATGATGGTGATGGGAACCATCGGCGGTTTCGGCGCTGCCTATCTCACAGGATCGCCGTGGATCGGCCTGGTAGCCGGCGTGGCGTTGGGTGCGATATTCTCGCTGTTGTTTGCGGTCATGACGCTTTCGCTTGCCACCAACCAGGTGGCGACCGGCCTTTCGCTGACGATACTGGGGCTTGGCCTGTCCGGCATGATGGGAACGAATTTCGTCGGCCTTCCCGGCGAGCGCTTGCCCAATCTCTATATTCCCGTACTCACCGACATACCGGTGATCGGCAGGCTGCTGTTCGGCCAGGATCCCATCTTCTACATGTCGATTGTTCTGGTGATCGGCGTTGCATGGTTCCTGTTCAAGACGAGAACGGGCCTGACGCTTCGCTCCATAGGCGACAGCCACACTTCGGCTCATGCACTTGGCATTCAGGTTATCCGCTACCGCTACCTGGCGGTGATTTTCGGTGGCGCTTGCGCAGGCCTCGCGGGTGCGCATCTGTCGCTGGTCTATACCCCGCAATGGGTCGAGAACATGACGGCAGGACGCGGCTGGATTGCCCTTGCTCTGGTGGTCTTTGCCTCATGGCGTCCGCTCCGGGTGTTGGCAGGCGCTTATATCTTCGGCGCGGTATGGATCGGGCAGCTCCATGCACAGGCTTTTGGCATTCCGGTGCCGTCGCAGTTTCTTTCTTCGCTTCCCTATCTGGCAACTATCGTGGTTCTTGTTCTAATCTCGCGTAACAAGCGCTTGACCATGATGAATACACCGGCTTCCCTTGGGCAGCCATTCGTGCCAGATCGCTAACAACAAGCAGAAGCCCCGTGGCTAAACACAGAGAGGTAACATGATGAAAAAACTGCTTATTGCGCTTGCAACAACAGCTGCGGCGCTATCGTTCGCCGCAACTGCGCAGGCGCAGGAAAAACTGAAGGCCTGCTGGGTCTATGTCGGCCCGATCGGCGACTTCGGTTATTCCTACCAGCATGACCAGGGCCGTCTCGCCGTCGAGAAGGAATTCGGTGACAAGGTCGAGACCGCATATCTCGAAAACGTGGCTGAAGGCCCCGATGCCGAACGCGCTTTCGAGCGCCTGGCACGTCAAGGCTGCCAGATCATTTTCGGCACGTCGTTCGGCTTCATGGACGCCGAACTGAAGGTGGCCAACAAGTTCCCGGACATCAAGTTCGAGCATGCCACCGGCTACAAGACGGCTGCCAACATGGGTATCTACAACGCCCGCTTCTATGAAGGCCGCTACGTTATCGGCCAGATCGCTGCGAAGCAGTCCAAGACGGGCGTTGCCGGCTACATCGTTTCCTTCCCGATCCCTGAAGTGGTGATGGGTATCAACGCCTTCATGCTGGGTGCCCAGTCTGTGAACCCCGAGTTCAAGGCCAAGATCGTATGGGTGAACTCCTGGTTCGATCCGGGCAAGGAAGCGGACGCTGCCAAGGCCTTGTTCGACCAGGGTGCCGACATCATCGTCCAGCACACCGATTCCACCGCACCGCTGCAGGTCGCACAGGAACGCGGACTGCACGGCTTCGGCCAGGCTTCGGACATGATCACCTTCGCGCCGAAGTCCCAGTACACCGCCATCGTCGATGATTGGGGTCCGTACTACATCGAACGCATCGGCGAGGTTCTTGCCGGCACCTGGAAGCCGGAAGACCGCTGGGAAGGCATCAAGGAAGGTGCGGTGCTTATGGCTCCTTACACGAACCTTCCAGAAGATGTCGCCGCAGCAGCGAAGGAAACCGAAACCAAGATCGCTGGTGGCTGGAACCCCTTCACCGGACCGGTGTTCAAGCAGGATGGCAGCGAGTGGCTCAAGGACGGCGAAGTCGCTGACGACAAGACGCTGCTTGGCATGAACTTCTACGTCAAGGGCGTGGACGACAAGCTGCCGCAATAAAACGGTAGGCCAACATACGAATGGAAAGGGCGCCTTTAAGGCGCCCTTTTTGTTTTGGCGACATGTCTGGCCGATGTTGTCGGCGGGTCCGAGTGCTTCGGCGACGAGGACCAGCAACAGCTTGCCAGACTTGCTTTGCAAGCTGCGGGGCTGAAATCACGAGACAAGCATAGTGGCACCGCATCGGTTTCGCGCCTCTGGCAGCGGAGGGTCGATGTCGGGATCGCGTGTCGGGAAGGGGCTTATGATGCTGCGGCCATCGCGCGCTCGCAAGCCCGCAACAGTCCGGTGATTGCCGGCCCGTCGTCGAGACACATTCTTCTGAACAGCCCCGGCGTTGCCCTGTAGCCGGTGACGAGGATGGCATGCATAGAAACAGGTACTTGGAGCGCGCCAGCGAATCTGAAAGGTCGCGACGCGCTCTGAGTTCACGCGAGGTGTCGACGGATTGTCCGGAAGAACGAAAACGGCGGGCGGTATCACCGCGCCCGCCGTATCTGCGTGGCTTGTGGTGCCGGTTAAGCCAAGGCAACACTCAGGTGAGGCCAAACTTCCAGAACGCCGCGATAGACCATGTCGAGTGCTACATAGAGGATGATGAGCAGGCCGACATAGGCGATCCAGCGATAGCGATGCAGGAGCTTCGCAATGAAGCTGGCTGCAAGGCCCATCAAGGCAATCGACAGGATCAGGCCGATGATGAGAACGGTGAGGTGATCGCGCGCTGCGCCGGCGACGGCCAGCACGTTGTCCAGGGACATTGAGACATCGGCGATGACGATCTGGGTTGCAGCTTGGGCAAGCGTTTTGCGCGGCGCCTTGCCGGTCGCTGCCTTGCCGCCGTTCGCTTGGGTGTCGGACAAGGCTTCCGTAGCCTCGTGCTCGTCTTCGTGCGAAGTGCGCAATTCACGCCACATCTTCCAGCAAACCCACAGAAGCAGGATGCCGCCGACGAGCAGGAGACCCAGCACGGCCAGAAGCTGGACGGTGATGACGGCAAAGCCAATGCGCAGAACGGTGGCGGCAAGAACGCCGAGAAGGATCGCCTTCTTGCGCTGGTCTACCGGCAAGCCGGCGGCCGCAAGTCCGATGACGATTGCATTGTCTCCGGCCAATACGAGATCGATGGCAATTACCTGCAGGAGCGCGCTGAAGCCTGCCGCCGTGAAAATTTCCATTGCTTGAAAGCCAATCTGAGGTGGTGATGCTTGATATAACGGCCTAACGCGCGATGCATAACCGCGTCAAGAGTTAGTGGTATTGGACGCCTGGGTGTTTCTGGTCGATGCAGGTGGCGTCGGCATCCAACTCTATCGGAACGTTTAGATTTGAGCGGTTTTCAAAACCGGGCCTCGGCCCTCAATTGCTGCCCGTGCGGGCGGGTTCTCGTGGCATTTGACAAAACAAGGTGAAATGAATTTATACTATCGAACCTGTCAGAAATTTATGATCACACTCGAAATTGATAATATAACTTGTTTGATTAAATTTTTAGGAATCAAAGTACTCAAAGTACACTATATCCTTTAGCTGGATGTACAATTCCATGAGTTAGCCTTCGCTTCAGTAAGCCGAGGGCGGACAGATGGTTGGCAGCGGAATACAAGGAGCGGGCAAGCGAGCTGGGGGCGCCGTCACCGCCATGGCGGTCGCTTGCATGCTGTCCGGCAGCCTAGCCATTCCCGAAGCGCGCCTTGCATCGAAGTCGACGCAACTCGACTACATGAGCACCGGATCGGTGGTGGCCGGTATATTTTCGTCCGTGGCATTTCCTTTCAAGCCCGGCATGGTGGCGCGCTGGACAGAGATCGAGGCGGGCGCCGATGGCCTTGCCGTCGAGGATTGTGCGGATTTGGCTCCCTGCCGTGTCCGTTTGAGCCTTGTGAAGGACACGGCAAATGCGGTTCAGGATTTGTCACTGGTGCGCAAGATCGCGGCGGTGAATACAGCCGTCAATCGCCTGATCGATTATAGAAGCGACAAGGATGTCTACGGCGTGCTCGACTATTGGGCGACGCCAAAGGAGATCCTGACTGAAGGCAAGGGCGATTGCGAGGATTTCGCAATCCTGAAGATGGCGGCGCTCAGAGCGGCAGGGATACCGGCCGAGAGCATGGCCCTGGTGGTGCTTCGCGATACGGGCCGGGATTTTTATCATGCCGTGCTGGCTGTCTCTACCAGCAACAATACTTACGTGTTGGATAACCTGCGCGATGCAGTGCTGACGGACAAGCAATTGCCGCAGTATCAGGCACTCTATTCGCTCAGTGCCCAAAAGGCCTGGGTCCACGGCTACAAGCGCGGTTCGGAATTTGCGATGCAAAAGCGTCCTGCATCACTGGAAGCCGTGCAGCCGGGCGAAGGCGTTCAAGACCCGTCCTGACAGGTTGCCGGCCGCTAGCTGCGCCGGTCACGAGCCTAAAGCGGCCGTGATCCTTCAGATTCGCCGGCCGTGCTTCAAGTGTTTGCTTTTGTGCATGTCGTTATCCCGAAACCGGTTTCCACTTTCGGGCGACCTGCATCAGGACAACACGTAGCACAATACGATATCGCTGCCCGTGACGGGTGCCAGTATGGCATTGAGGGTGCCGCGCACCCGGCGGTCCCCGAAACCGACGACGAAGCCGACTTGAGTCGGGACATTACCGCTGGCCTTCAGGTTGGCAGCGAGAGTGGTCAGGTGCGCGTCCAGCGCCAGACGGAAATCCCTTCCGATCGAACCCGGTTCCCCGGAGGTAAAGCGGCTTTGTACGAAGGTCAGGAAGGGCTGGTTGTAGGCAATGATGCGCTTGTCGAGCCCGAGAGCGAAAGTCGCACCGGGCGAAGCCCGAACCAGATTGACGACGAGGGATGGATCAGAAACCTGCCGAGCGGCCTCCAGCTCGTCCAGCACCCATTTGAGACAATAGACGCGGAGCAAAGACGTCGTGTTTGTCATTTCAGGCGCTTGGCCGACAACCGATCTTACCAGCGTCCCGGTCTTCTGCGCGGTCGCGGTAGCAATGTCCCGCAGCGTTTTCCAATAGGCGCGTTCAAGCCGTATGCCCCGGCGAGCGTCTTGATCCTCCACCACGCGAAAGATGGGTTCTGCATCGCTGGCAAGTGATGTGGAATCCGATTCGCCGGACGCGGAAACCATTCTAACGCTCCCGCATGGCCTCTGTTCTGGCCTTGTTGATTGGCTTCAGCAAATACTGAAGAACAGTTTTCTTGCCAGTCATAACATCCACCGAAGCAACCATGCCGGGAATGATCGAGTGCGCCTTGCCGTCATGACTGATCTCGGATTTGTCGGTCTTCACCTGCACCAGATAGAAGGTTTCTCCGGATTTCTCGTCGAACATGGAGTCGGCGGACACGTTGGAAACCTCACCGGGAAGTCCTCCGTAAATGGAGAAATCGAAGGCGGTTATCTTCACCAGCGCCGGTTGCCCAATCCGTATGAAGGCAACATCCTTGGGCGATATCCGAGCCTCGACCAGGAGGACATCGGAGGTGGGAACGACTTCAGCAACCACGGTGCCGGGCTGGACATAGGCGCCGATCGTGGTGATTTCCAAACGGTTCACGACGCCATCCACCGGTGAGCGCAAATCAGTGCGCTGGACCCGATCCGACGCCCCGCGGATGGTTTCCAACACCACCGACAGGTCAGCCAGCACCTTGGTCTTTTCGGCCAGCGCCTCTTGCTGGAAAACCAACATCAGTTCATCGACTTGAAGCGAGGCTTCCTTGATCGACCCGCGGATACGGTCGAGCGACTCCTGCAACAGCTTCAACTGACCGTTCGAGTCCGTCAGTTCCTTTTGAATGCGCAAGAGATCGGTCTGGGGCGCGAGCTTGCGGGCGACAAGCGGTTCCAGCAGGGCGGACTCCTTCTGGGAAATCTTGATATTGGCCTCCAGCCTCTGGATGCCGACCAGAGCCTCATCCAGTTCCCCGCGTCTCTGCAAATGACGTTCCTGCAGAACAGAAAGTTTATTCTGGAAGGAATCTCGCCGTGCCTTCAACAGTTGGCCTTCGTTGTCGCAAACTTCCGGGCTGGTCTTTCGAACCACCTCCGGGCAAATCATCGGCGACATCATATCGCCTGTCTGCTCCAGTTCCAGGCGCGCTATCTGTACGCGCAGCGCACGTGCACGTGCCTCCAGTTCACCCAATGTCGATGTGGTGGCGGTATCGTCCAGCCGGACAATGAGATCGCCTTTCTTGACGATCTGGCCGACTCTGACGGCGATCTCCTGCACGACGCTGGCTTCGCTCGCCTGGATGATCTGGGTGCGGGAGACCGGGATGACCTTGCCTTCGCCGCGCGCAATTTCCTCGACCTGCGTAATCGCCGCCCATGCCACGAATGAGATGATGAGCAGAATAACGACGGCAAGGCTGGTGCGGGCCCAGAAGGGCGGGTTGTCGGTCATTGGTTGGCCTCTCCCCCGACCGCTGGGAAAAATGCCGAAGGGCCTGACAAGCTGATCATGACGGCCGCGCCGCGTTCTTCTGGAGTTGCTCGATGACGGCCTTCTTCGGTCCATCCGCGATCACGCGGCCGTTTTCCAGAACGATGAGGCGGTCGATCAATTCGAGCATGCTGTAGCGGTGAGTTGAAATGATGAGGGTTGTTCCGGCACCGACTGCCGTCGCCAACTGGCTGATCAGCCGCCGTTCCGAGGCGAGGTCCATGGCGCCGGACGGTTCATCCAGGAAGATGATCTTAGGCCGGGCCAGCAGAAGGCGAGCAATCGCCATCGCCTGCCTTTGCCCGCCCGACAAGTTGCTGCCGCGTTCGCCAACCGGCATGTCGTAGCCTCGAGGATGGCGGGAGACGAATTCATCGACGCCCGTCCTGCGCGCCACCTCGATGATCTCCGCGTCGGTCGCGTCGGGCCGGCCCATGAGGAGGTTTTCCTTGACCGATCCGGAGAACAGGTCCGCCGATTGCGAGGCGACTGCCACAGCCGAGCGGATGACGGCGGGGTGGTACTGGCGCACGTCTATGCCGTCGATCATCAGGCTGCCGGCCGTTGGCGGATAAAGGCTCCCGAGCAGACGGCCAATGGTTGTTTTTCCGGACCCTATCCGGCCTATGATGCCGACACGTTCGCCTGGCTGGACGGAAAATGACAGGCTGTTCAACACCTTCTGATCGGAGCCGGGATAAGCAAATTCGACGTCCCGGAATGCGAAGCTGCCGGCATTGATTTCGCGATTGACAAAGCCGGTGCCGGTCGGCCGGTCTTCCGGTTGCTCCATCACCATATTGAGGATGCGCAGGGAAAGGATCGCCTGGCGCATGCGTGACAGCGTCATCGCAATCTGTCCCATCGGCGCGACGGTACGGCTCGAAAGCATGACCGTGGCAATGATCGCACCGGAAGACATTTCACCTTTCGAGAATTGGTAAGCGCCGGCAATGATGATGACCACGGAGACCATCTGCTGGACGAATTGCGTGCTGTTGGCCGCCGACGCCGACAACTGCTTGATCTCTTCCGACGTTAGAGACGCCTTCTTCGACAACTCGTGCCATTTGCGCAGCAATGTCCGTTCGGCGCTCAATGATTTCACCGTCTCGATCGTCGAGATGGTTTCGACGAGGAGTGATTGCTTCATCGACGATTCGTTGGATGCGGCGGCTACTCTGCGCCCGATCCTGTGCTGTGAAATCAAGCCGATAACCAGGGAAAACACGAAGGCGATGGCTGGGATGATGACAATCCAGCCGCCTACCAGGTAGATCACGATCAAAAAGACAAATACGAAGACCGTGTCGATCAACACGCTGATCGTGTTGGAAGTGAAGAACTCACGCACGAACTCGTATTGCGTCACGCGGCTGGCATAGTCGCCAGTCTGCATCGGTCTCGATGCCATGGTTGCGTTGAGGACTTTTTCGAACAGAAGGTAGGAAAGCTTGATGTCGGCGCGTCGGCCTGCGTAGTCGATAAGGGCGGCGCGAACAGTTTTCAAAAGCAGATCGAATAGAATGGCGCCCGCGACGCCGAGCGCGAGAACCCAAAGTGTCGCCGTGGCATTATTGGGCAGGATGCGGTCGTAGACATTCATCGTGAAAAGCGGCGACGCGATCGCCAGCAGATTGATGAACAAGGCTGCCATCGCCACCTGTGCGTAGGAACGCCAGAAGGGGAGCAGTGCGCTCGTCAGCCAATGGCGGCGCGCGATGCTGCCGTCCAGGCCGTCCACGGCGGACTGCATAGTGTCCGCGCTGACTACGCCGAAGGACAGGACAGCCCTGACATCTTCCCTTCGCAACGGGCCGCCCTGAGCTTGGGAGTTGGCCAGTGACAGCAGGGATGACCTTGAACTGTCTCCCTCCATATTTTCCAGCAGGGAAACAGCCGAGCCATCGTTCAGCAAAAGGATTGCCGGGAGGTCGAGATTGCCGGACGTCAGTTCGCGCCAGCCAAAGTCCCTGACTTCGAGGCCGATGCGGTCGCTCAAACGCTGAACGTCTTCGATGCCGGGCGAATCCTCATCGAAGGGGATACCGGAAAAGAGGACGACGTCCGAGCCGGGTCTGCCAAGGAAGATTGCCACCCTCTGGAAGACAGACCTGAAGGGCTGCCCCTTGACCGGGACATCAAGCTCGGTAGGTGCGGCCCGTACACCGGACAAATCGGGCGCCGAATTCATAAAGGCCTCTCGCTAGACGAGACGACACATGCTGCGAAGCAGAATAAACAGGGTCCACTCCACCGGACAAACGGCTGCTTGCGTTCAAGCCATGCCATCCGTCCCAGTGTACGCCGCAAAGGCTTTCCCGCTGGTTACTGTATCGGTGCCAGCAGGTCGAGCGGTAGGTTGTTGACCTGCTGCGAAGGCAAGCGACGATAGGTTTCCGTCGGCGCCGTCTCGGGAACGTTGAATTCCTTGCGGGCATAGGCATCCGACTGCTTGGCAGCCTGCAGGTTCATCGTGCTCAACAGGGTTCCCGTCGATGCCAGCAAACGATATTCGGCAAAGCGGGCTGCAAATTCCGCCGTTTTCGCCAGAATGCTGACGGTGTAGCGCGAATTCTGCGCGCCGAGCACGTCGAGCAGGGAGCGTCGGCCTACGGCAAGCTGGTCACGATATGAACTGACCAGTTGGCCGTTCGATGCAGCCTGCTCCCGGAAGGTGCTGGCCAAATCCATCTGGCGCAAACGGCGGTCCCACGAAATCCTGACGGCTTCCTCGACTTCCCTATAGTTCTGATGCAGGACCAGCCGCTGTTCGCTTGCCCGGCGGATCTGTTCCTGCTCGTTGGCGACGTCGATGCCGCCACGATAGAGGTTCCATTTCGCGACGACACGCGCCTGCAGGTCGGACGTGCGGCCCTCGCTGCCGTCGATGTCGTGGCCGGTACGGGCCCGGCCTTCAAGAAATATCTCGGGAAGCATCTTGGAGCGCGCCGCATCTACCTGCGCATCGGCGACATCGATATCCGCGTTGGCAACCTTGATGCGCGGGTTGTTGGCTCTCGCCAACCCGATCGCCGCATCGAGCGACTTCGGCAGGGCCTTGGCCATGGACGACGGCATCGAGGCATTGGAGAAGGGTTTTCCGACCAGTTTCAGGAAGCGGATCTTTGCGGCTTCAAGTTCCTCTTCCGCTTCCTTGGCGCGGGCCTTGGCAGCCAGCAAACGCTCTTGTCCCTGCTGGCGGTCGGCTTCAGTCAGCGTCCCTCCCGAGATCAGCGAACCGATGTCGGAAATGACCTGCTGGTGAAAACCCATATTGCGGCGGGATTCTTCGACGATCTGCGCTTGCAGCATGATCTCGAGGTATTCGCGCACCACCTGCAGGCCGATTGATTCAGAACGCTCGAGGACCCGGAACGCCGCACTGTCAACGCGGGCCGCCTGGCGTTCAAGCTCTGCCCGACGCCCACCGCCGTCGAAAAGCTTTTGCGTAACGGAAAGGCCTACCTCCGACGGATAGAGCGGATCGTCTTCGATTCCGCCAAGCCGCCTAGAGGGATTGTCCAGATCGCGGGCTCCGACCGAAGCCTCCAGATCGACGCTGGGCATGTAAAGCCCGCGTGCCTGGCGCAGTTCAAATTCGATCGCTTCGCGGTTCTCTGATGCCTGGCCGATTTCAGGATTGGACTCCAGCGTTACGGCCATCGCTTCCTTGAGCGACATCGCACTCGAACTCGTCGAGAAGAAAGCAGCGCCCGTAAGCAACGCCGCCGACACGACATGGAGTACTGAGATACGCATTGCCCGCCAACCCCATCCTGCATTTGACCGCGTATAGGCGCAGCCCAATATTACCAAACCCTGCTACCCCTATGCCTTTTGAATCAAGATTCATCAACCCTTGCGGGAATTCATACCCGGGGATGTTTATTAATTCCAATTGCTGTTGCGATTCCGTCACACATATACATAAGATTTTACTGAACTATAACTCGACTTCCAATTTGGACTTTACTGTACAATTCAACGATATCCTCGTTGGCCATTCTTATGCAGCCGGAAGAAACGGCCTTACCCAACGTCCACGGCTCGTTGGTGCCGTGTATCCGGTAGAGTGTGCCTCCAAGATAAAGCGCGCGCGCACCAAGCGGATTGTCTGGCCCGCCCTCCATCGTTAATGGCAGGATCCTGCCTTTGGCGACCTCGCGACGTCTCATTTCTTCGGGAGGTGTCCAACTTGGCCATTCTGCCTTGCGGCTGATCTTTTCCGACCCTTTCCAGGCAAAACCCTCGCGGCCGACGCCGATCATGTAGCTGGTCGCCGTCCCGTCGCGGTTGACATAGAGAAGCCGCCGCTGACCCGTATCCACAATTATTGTGCCCGGTTGAGCGCTTCCTTCGTATGAAATCACTTGCGGCGGCAAAGGTGCGACATTGAAGCGCCGAGACAACTCTTGATTGTCGACATGCTTCTTGACCCATTTGCCGGTTTTCGCATCAAACTGGCGCACTTGCGGCTGTTGCGATGCGGCTTCAGCGGGCAGGGGGCCGATCGCAGGTGCAACCAAACACCCGAAGCAATACACCGCAATCGCGACGGCGAGGCGGGAAATCAAGCTTGATGGCATATAGCGCCACTCCGCAATGCGTTTACCTTACCCCGACTATAGCCGAATCGATCAAATGTGAAATGTCTCGGCAACGTCAACTTTACACCAAGGCATTATTGAATCGCCTAAGGAAAAAACGGGGTTGAGCGGACCATGGACTTGGAATTGGCAAGGAATTTCTTCTTTCGGCACAAGGCCGCTTTTTCCTGGGCGGCAGGGGGGACTGTCGCTGGCGTCGCCGTCGCTTTGGTCGTCTATGGCGTTTTCAATGCAATCTCTCCGTCGACCGCTGCCGCACGGGAACTTGGCCTGACCTTGACGGTGTCCCTCCTGGTCGCGCTGCCGCTTGCCACGGCATGCGGGTTGATGGCGGCGAAGACCGCCGTTTTGCGGAAGCAGGCACAGAAATCTGCACAGAATGACGGTTTGACGTCCTGCCTGAACGAGGCGACCTTTTCAGCACTCGTCGATACCTATTCCAATCGCAACGTCGCATCCGGCGGCAATCCCCTCGGCACGATCCTGTTGATCAATCTCGACGACCTGAAGGTTATCAACGCTCGTTTCGGCTTCAGTTGGGGCAACGAGGCTCTCAGCAGCGTCGCGGCAACAATCAGGAATACCGTGCGCAACGGCGATATCGTCGGCCGGCTCTCGGGCGACCAGTTCGGCGTTTTCCTGCCTGGTGCGCACGAAACCGACGCGCGCGGCGTTGCCGAGCGTATCCATGACAATGTCTCCAAGATGCAATTCTACCCGGCCGGCACCTCCTACCCGATGTCCATCCGTGCCGGCGCCGTGATCGTATCTAGCCGCATCGGCTTCGACGATCTCCTGCGCGAGGCGGAAGGGACGCTGGCCATGACGCGGGGCCCGGGACGCGACTGGATCGAGTACCAGTTCTTGAATGCGTCAACCGCAGCCGGGCAAGGTGACAACAGGCTTCAGTAGCCCAGCATTCCGCCAGGAATAAACGGATCAAGTTACGGGTAGAACAAAAGGGTCAGAACCCCGACGGCGCCCCGTCCTGAAGCACGGGCTTACCACCGGACAGGCGGTAGATGGCCAGACGCCGTTCCACGCGGCCATCGGCTTTGAAGCGGAAAACTCCGGTCGCGCCTGCGAACCCTGAAGGCGTTCGCAGGGCCGCCGCGTCAAGACCGTCCTGCCCCTTGGCACGCACGATGCCGGCGGCAACGGCTACCGCATCGAATCCATAAGCGGCTTCAAGCGACAGCGGGCGCGCATAGGCGGCCTGGAAGCGCGTCGATATGCGCTTCAGCGCTTTCTGGTCGACGAGTGCAAGCAGCGAACCGTCAAGCGCCTGCTCGCCATAGGCGCTGGCTGGCCAGGCGAAGGTGCCGAGGAAAGGCACGTTGGCGCCGAGCCCGCCACGCTGGCGCAGGGCAGGGGCGGCGACCTTGGGAGCGTCGGCCCCGATCAGCAGGACCGCTTGCGCTTGCCCGAGATGAGCAAGTTTGGTCTCCCCGTCGGCGGAGGTGGGATCGGTGACGATGTCCAGCAACTGCGCGCCGCCTTGCTTCAAGCCGGCCTTGAGGCGTTGCGCCTCGGATGCGGTGAGCGCGCGTGTCGAAACGGCCATGATCCTGGCCAGTCCGGCCCCCGCCGCATAGGAGGCGACTTCAATGGCGGCGCCGATTTCGTCGGACTGGATTGCCACCGCGGAGTTCGCAGGCTCGGCGCCCAGAAGAATGGCGGCCGCTTTGGAGGGGCCGTTGGCAATGGCCCTGGCGAGGGAAGGCGGTCCGATGAGGAGTTTCGCCCCGCTTTCGGCGGATTGCTTGATCTTGCCGGCGGCATCGGCGCCTTGTGCCCGCAGGTCGTGGGCGGTGAGGGTCAATTGCCCTGCGCCAAGGTCCTTGACGGCCAGTGCCGCGCCATCGCGATAGTCGTTGGCGTCAATGCTGGCGTCGAGGAAAAGGTCGACGCGGACAGGTCCGCTGCCGAATGACTGGGTGGCGACAGGCGGGGCATCGGCAGCGCCTGTTGCGCCGGCGTTGACGCTTTCCAGCGCATCCGGCCCGGCCGACGACTGGCAACCTGCAACGAGTCCGAACAGCATCAGCCCGAGGCAGACAACGCCACGCCGGGTGGGGAAAGACAGGCCCATGCGCGCCGTCAGTTCATGTACTGGACCATGCGGGTGTGGAAGCACTCGCACTTGTTGATGGAGTCGTCGTCGCGATAATTTGCCTGGAGGTAGCCGTAAGCCTTGCCGCATGCCGCCTTGGCTTCGGAAGCCCAGGTGAAAGCCGGCCGCCGCGAATTGATCCACTGGCTGTCGTCGGCAACGCTGACCGCCTCGTTCATCAGCTTGACGACGTCTTCGGTGAGCGCCGCATTGCTGGTCTGGCTGAGCAAGGTGGAGCCGGTCGCCAACTGGCATTGATTGTAGCCATCGCCGAGATCGGCTGCCTGCACCGGTAGGGCGACGGAAAGCAAGGCCGCCATCGCCAGAATCTTGCGCGCTGAAATCATTGCTCCGTGTCCCCGTAAACCTGCCCAACTTGCACCAGTACAGCTACAACAACCAGTGCGTGAATTCAACATCGGCCGGTGCGAAAGCCGGCCGATGCTTGTCCCTTGATCAAGGGGTGTGAGGATTGACCGTAGTTGACAGATCATCATCGTAGAGGATCTTCACGCCGGCATCGGCGTTCAGGAAGGCAACGGTGGTGAAGTCGGCGTCGTTGCCCGATCCGCTCTCGTTCACCTGCAACTTGTCGGCTGCGCCATCCCCGCCTTCGAGCGTGCGGACGAAATTGCCAATATTGTCAGCGTTGACGTTGTCCCCCAGAAGTGCGGAGAGATCGACCTCATCGCCACCAACCACTTTGTACTCATAGTCGGTGATGATATCGGCCATCGCCGGCCCCTCGGTGAGCGCCGCATGGTCGATAACGAAGGTATTGTTGCCGTCATTGCCCGTCAGCGTGTTGTGGCCGAGGCCACCGGCAAGAATGTCGTCGCCGTCACCGCCGATGAGGATGTCGTCGCCGGCCCCGCCAACCAGATAGTCGTTGCCGCCGCCGCCGATGAGCGTGTCCTTGCCGCCGCCGCCGATGAGAATCTCGTCGGCATCGGTGCCGGTGATCGTGCTTCCTTCCACGGCCTTGACCGTGACGGTGGCGCTGTCCTGGCTCGTGCCGTCGCTGGCGACATACTCGAAGGAGCCGTCGCTGAAGACGTTTGGCGTCACTTTCACCGACACATTGTCGAAGTCGATATCGGCGTGTTCGTCTTTATCGGTCTTGGCGGTCATCAGGCCACCAAGGTCGAGCGTGTGGGTGCCGGCAGCGAGTCCGACGTCATATGTGACGGTTTTCCAACCGGAATCCTGCGAGTTATCGCCGTCTGCGCCTTTGAGTTCATGCACGAAACCATCTCTGTCCAGACTTTTGTCGTTGATCCGCGCCAGAACCCTGACGTCTTCTCCGTTGTCCGTCTTTTCGCTGAGTTGGGCGCGGTAGGAGAAGGAAATCGCGACCAGCCCTGCCGTTGAGAGTTCGAAGGTACGCTGGAAGCCGCCGTTCATATCTGAACGGTCGTCCTTGTCGCGGCCACCCAGATCGAGGTGTAGCGCTCCGTTATTGCCATCCTGGCCTTCTTTTTTTTGTGAGCCGCCCGCACCCTCACCCGTTCCGCCGTAGAGATTGTCCTGATAGGTAAATCCGCCCCATGAGTTCGACGAGAAATTCTCGTTAAACACGGGAGATTCAGACGGATTCGTCGGATCGAACACCACTTCGCCCGGCTTCGCCACCGTGCCGCCGGCCGCGCTGCTGACCCTTTGGACGCTCAATGGTCCCGACTGGTCGCCGCCGCCATCGTTGTGCAGCAAGGCTTCGGTCGGGATGACGATCGGCGAACCGTCCGTGATGTTGGTCAGCACGATGTCGTCCTGAGCCCCCAGCGGCGCCACGACATTGATCGTCAGATTGGCGCTGGAAGTGTCGCCATCGCCATCGATGAGTTTGTACGTGAAGGTCTCGGTGCCCGTGTGCCCTTCCGGCGCGACATAGCTCCACTCGCCTGTAGCAAAGTCGAAGGTCAGCTTGCCGCCCTCCGGCGTCGCGATGTTGGCGAGCTTGGTGCCCGAGATGTTGGTGGCTGAATTGTCGGGATCGATGACGTTGTTGCCGTCCCATGTGTAGGTGACGCCGCCGATCTTGATCGACAGGATGTGGCCCGCACCGTCGGCCCCGAAGCTGTCGTCGTCGGCGGTATTGGCCTGTCCATCGGTGCCTTCCAACACGTTGCCGGATACGTCACCCGTGGAGATGATGTCGACCAGGCCGTCAACAAGGGCGTCAAAGCCGGACAGCATGATTGGCGCACCGTTACCGTCAACGTCAACTGCCTGCAGCGGGCCAGTCTGGATGTCACTGCCAACGCCGATCGAGGTGACTTCGACATCATAGGCGGTGTTGTTGATGAACGCATTCCATAGGGTCGCAGTCGCCGACTGGATCGGTGTACTCACCGAACCCTGCTGGTTCGGGTTCCCATCGCTCAGGAAGAACACGTGGTTCGTTGCGCCGTTGACAGGCACGAAATGGGCCATCGTCGAGTTAAGCGCGGCCGTATAGTTCGTATTATTCGTAAATCCTGAGCCGCCACCGCGATTGCCACTATTCGAGATTGCGTTGAATGCCGTCTCGAAGGCAGCATAGCTGGAGTACGGGCTGCCGGACATGACATAGGCGCCGTTGGCGAATGCGATCGCCGACACCGACACATCTCCGCTCGTTCCTTCGAAGAAGGTTTTCGCGGCTTTCAGGATTCCCGTGCGCTGCAGATTGAAATCGCTATTGGAGATACTCCCCGAGAAGTCGATCACAAACGCAATGTTGAAATTCTGGCCGTGCCCTTCGGCAACGGTGGCAAAATCGTCGCGCGCTGTCGGGCCGTGGTCGGCAAACTGGATGTTGCCGCCAAGATCGATCGACTTGGTCGAGGTCGCAATGTCGCCGTCACCATCGGTCACGGTCGCCGTGGCGTTCAGCTTGACCAGGCCATTTTCCAACTTGGCCAATTGCTGATCGTAATTGCCGGTATCGCTGTTCGGAACGTGATCGATCTCGGCATTTTGGGTCAAGGTGACCTTGCCGGCCGCATCCACCGCGATCTTGAAGATGGTGTTGTCGGAAGAGATACCTCCCTGTTTCGCGGCAGTCGTGCCGACCACTTCGCCACCCACCATGAACAGCTTGATCGCAGCACCATTGCTCGACAGGCCGGACGACATGCCCTGCGTCGTAACGCTGAGACCGTAGGTCCAGTTCGTTGCACCGACCCCATCGGCGCCCGGCGTGACCGTCGCGTCGAAAGCACTGGCGAAGCTGGTGCTATCGCTGTCGCTGTTCGATCCGATGGTCTGCGCATCCTGCGTGGTCAGGACGATCGACGGATCATTGGCCACCAGATTGATGGTCGGCACGTCGTCGACGATCTTCACGCGAAGAATGCCGGTATCTTCCTCCTTGGTGCCGGAAGAGTCGTTGTCGACAACCTTGACGGTCAGATCTTCGAACAGGTTCTGATCATTGGTTGGCTTATTGTGGGTCTCATTGTCCGTCAGAGTGTATGTATAGTTGACAGTATAGGTGCCATTGCCATTGTCGGTGACGATGACCTTCAGCTCATTGCTAAGTCCGGTCGTGACGGTCGTTTCGCTGCCATCGACCGCAACAGACTGGCCACCGATGGTCAGCGCGGAGATGCCGTCCGGCGAGGTGATGGTGAAGCTGCCGTTATCGGAAGCCGTATGCCCTCCACTGCCGTCCGCAAGTCCAGCCTCATAGACCGTCGCATCGCCGCCATCGACCCCAAGACCGCCGATATCCGGCGTGCTGTCCACCTTGACGTTGATGGTCAGCGAGCCCTTGGCATGGTCGCCGTCACCGTCGACCAGCGTGTAGTCGAACTTCAGTGCTCCGCCATTGTTGGTCGGTGCGTAGTAATCCCAATCGCCGGCCTTGTTGAGACCATTGTCTACGAAGTTGAAGATCAGCTTGCCGCCGAGCGCGTCGGTGATGACAACCTGCGGGTGAGTGCCATCAAAGGTATAGGTATGCCCGCTATATTCGACCGACTGCACATGACCGCCATCGGCACCGAATCCGCCGCCATTGTCGAAAATGTTGCCGCTCGGATTGCCCGGCAGCGAGCCGGTGAGCAAGGGCTCAAGTTGCGACGCCTGGGTGATGAGGACCGGTGGCAGATCGGCATTTCCGGTCTCCCAGGAAATAGGCTCCAGATTTGCCGGACCTTGAATGTCTTTGCCCACGCCAATTGCAAAGGAAGCATCAACATTTTTGTCAGTGAGGAAATCTATCCATTTCTTCTCTTCTGTCGGATCGATCCCGGCGCTACCAGATGGCTGGAAGGGGCGGCCATCAGAGATGAAGTAGACAACGGTCTTGGTCGCTGCGCCCGGCCCTGCACCCCAATTGCTCATGACAGCATTTAGTGCAGCATCATAGTTGGTACCGCTGCCTAAAGTGATACCGGCAATTTGGGACTGCGCAGTGGCCGCACCCAACCACCCGCCACCTCTAACCTGGGCGCTGCCATCAAACTCCACGACCATCACGTTATTATAATCAATGTCCGTATTGTTCAGAAGTTCTTGAGCTGCTTCCTTGGCGAGCGCCAGCCGGCTCTTGCCATCCCCGGCATCTGTGGCGCTCATGCTGCTCGAGTTGTCGATCATCAGCACGATGTTGACGCTCGGGCGGACACCGGCTTCGGCATCCACGGTCATATTGGTCCCGACCGGAATATCGTCGATCACGGTGATCGATGCATCGAGTGCCACGTTGGTGTCTTGATCCGGGCCGCCGTGGTCCGTGACGGTGACGCGGCCATCGAGATTGATGGAAATGATGTTTTCCACATCGTCGGCAGCATTGACCGGATGGTGGTCCACCTTGCTGTTCAGCGTGAAGGTGTAGTCGCCCGTGTCATGATCCAGCGTCAGCGTGAACACCTTGGTATCGGTGCCATTCTGGTAGCCACTTCCGCCACCATTGTTGACGTAGCCGATGAGGTTTCCGCCATCCATGGCAAACAGAACCGGCTGGCCGCCCGAGGTGAGGGGGTCGCCATCTGTGCGCATAACGGCCGGATTGCCTGATAGCGCTGCGAAATCGAAGCTCAAGTCGCCGTCGATGCCGCTTGGGTCGATATTGGTGGCGAAGCTGCCGGTCACCTGGTTCGTGACCGAGCCGAAGTCGCTTTCGTCCGTATCGAGGCCCCGCAAGTCGTCGGCATCCTCAAGTCCGCCCGGCAATACGTGCTCTTCCTCGACGACGCCCGAAACGGCGTCGTTGATGACGAGCGGCTGGTTGACGTTCTGCACCGTCAGGATGACGTCCTGTTCCGCCACCGCGACGTTATTGACAAGGTTGCCCGCCACTTCGCCGTCGCTCGGCACGTCATAGGCGCGCGCCACGATCTTGAGCGTCTGGGAGACATCGGCGTCGACCGTGCCTGGCCCCGTCACCGTCACTGTCAGGGTCACGGTGCCATCGGCACCGGGCGTCACGCCATAGGTGGTGAAGCCCTGCCCGGCATAGGCATCTGCAAGGCCGGAGCCGAGCGCGGTGCCGGCAAGGGGGACGGCGCCATTGCCGGCAACGCCGGTCACCGCCCAGCCCGCCGGCAGGCCGCCGAGCAGGATCTGGTGTGCCTCGTTGCCATCGCCGAGATCTGCGAAATTGGCCGTCACCATCACGGTGAAACTCGTGCTGTCGCCATTGCTCTCGCCCACCAACTGATCGGCCGGATTGTCCAGCGTCGGCTGGGCGGCAACCGTGTCGACCACGGTCGTCGCGGACGCCTGGCCCGTATCCGTGCCGTCCACCTTGGCCTGCAGCGTCAGCGTCACGTCTCGTGAATCATGCTCCGCAAGTTTGACCTTCACCTCGATGCCCGCCTTCAGATCGTCGAGAAGGCGATTGACACCGGCATCCGCACCGCGTGTCAGCGTACCGTTGGTCAGGATGAACACGGTGTTGTCGCTCAGCGTCACCGATGCGGTCGCGCCGGACGGAATTCCGCCGATCGTGGCGCTGTCCACCGGGTCGCCCGCATCCGAGGTCGTCACCTTCATATCGAACGTGAGCGTCAGGAGGGCATCGGTGCCGTCATTGGCGCGCTGGCCGGAAGCATTGTCAGCCCCGTCCTCATAGGCCGTTTCCGCCACTGCCGTAACGGAGGCCGTGCCGCCGGAAACGTCCTGCGGCGTGATCGTCAGCGTCGCCGTCGACAAATCACGGTCGCCGTCCCTGATCGTGTAGACGAAGACATCGCCCTGGCCATCCGTCACCGAGTTCGCCGTGTAGCTGTAGCTGCCATCGGCGAGGAGCGTCAGCGTGCCGTTCACGCCGTGGATGACATCGCCGACGCCCGCGGTCACCGCCGTCGTCGTGTCGGAGCCTGCGGCGCGCACGCCGACCACAGCCCCATCGGATGCGCTTCCGTCCGCACCGAACGCATCGTTGTGGAGAACGCCGCCATCCGCATCGACGTGAAGCGTCTGGCCTTCCTGCACCGAGCCGGTGTCCGCAACCGCAACCGGCCCATCGTCCTCGAAGCGGATGATCGACCCGAGATCGACGGAGTCCGAACGGCTGTCATTGTCGTTATCGGTCACCGTGACCGTCAGGCCGACCGCGCCGTTCGCCAACATTGCTGCCGAAACGCCACTTTCGTCGTGATCGTTCGGATCATTATGCTGGATCGCACGGAACTGGTAGACGTCCACCTTGCCGGAGGCGGCATCGACAGTGATGACGAATGAAACCTTCTCAGCGCCATTTTCGTTGACGTAGCCGATGATTTTCCCGGCTTCGGCCCTGAGCAGGATTTCAGCGCCAGTGGCGGTATCGAGTAGCCCGGATTCCGTCTTGTCGGCACTCAACGAGAAGGAAACACTGCCCGGTTCGTCGGCGCCCACCTTGATGGTGCTTGCAAGCAACGCACCCTGGGCTATGCCCGCATGACCGATGATCTGGCCGTAGGCGCTGCCGAAAGGATCCGCCACGCCATGCTCGTCATTTGCATTGCCATCGCCGGCCTTGACGCCGACTGTCTCGTCCAGCACCAACGCGGCACCCGGTGTCAGTACGATGTCGGCCATCGGGCCATCGTCGTTGACCTTGACGACAAAGCTTCCTTCGCCAAGGCCGATGCTGTCACCATCGCCGTCGGTCGCGCTGAACAGCGCCGAGAAGTCGATGGAGATCTGGTCACTGTCGCCGGTCTGGCCGGCCGCGCCATGGTCGAGTTGGTCGAAGAGGCGGAACTGGACGTCGCCGTCGCTTTCCGCGCCCAGCGCGAACACCAGGCGGAACTCCGCGCCCTGCGGCAGGTCGCCAAGAGCCTGCCCCAACTGGAAAAACTGGGCGAAGCTCAGAGATTCACCGTTCAGCAGGGTTTGCAGGGCGCCGAAGATGACGTCGATTGCACCATCGTTGATGTTGCTGACGTAGCCGAAGACGATCGACCCGGCGTCGGATTCAATCGAGGTGTAGGAGACGGAATCTCCCTTTGAGGTCAGGTTCTGGCCGGCGAGCGCGTCAACCGCACCGGCGTTCAGTTGGAAGCCGCCGCCTGCCTGCGCCCCATCGGCACCGAAATCGACCAGATTCGACAGCGAGCCGTTGCCGACGACCGAGCCGTTCAGGACGCTATTCAGCACGTCGCCGAGAGGGAACCCGTGCGTCTGCTGGTAGTTGTTTTCATCCGTACCCGAATTTACGTCATTGGGACTGGAGCCGGCCGAGCCTTCGATGATGTCGAAGAGAATGAAGTTGCCGGAATCGCCGCCGTGGTTGCTGAGATCGTCCTCGTCGACGGTGATTGTCGCCGATGCACCATCGCGCAGGGCCGGGCTGTCGTCGTCGACATCGATGGAGAACGAACTGCTTGCCGTGTCGCCGTCGCCATCGGTGATGGTGAAGTCGAAATCGAGCGCCAGATTGTCCTCAAACGATCCGTTATCGCCGTGGCCGGGATGGCTGAGCGGCGCCTGCAACGTGAAGGTGTAGGTGCCGTCCGGACGGATTTCGAGCGTGAAGGCAGGCACATCGGTGCCATCGACCTTCATCGTCCCGACCAGTGTGCCGCCGGCACCCGGACCGGCTTGCCAGGCAGTATTGATATCGTGAGGCGTACCGACGCCGTCGGTGCCGACATGAATGCCCTGCAGACTGCCATTGGTCAGTTCGGCCGAGATCGAGCGCAGGCCGTCGCTGCCGGCATCGAAACCGATCTTGCCGGAGGAAACCAGCCCATAACCGTCGTCGCCGGGTCCGCCGGCGATACCGTCAACGAGGTTCTCGTCGTCCACCGATTGTGAATGAACCGCCTTGAGGCTGACATTGTCGATAAGCGCGCCGAACTCGTCGGGCGTGCCCGTGCCGGTGAAGGCCAGCACGGCGTTGTCCATCGGAGCAGTGACCTGGATCGTGACCGTGTGCCACTGGCCTTGCGAATAGGTGGCAGAGTCGAAAGTCACCTCAACGCCGCCGAAAGTGACCTTCATGCCGGCCGTCGCAGCATCGCCGCGCGGCGTATACTGGAAGGTAAGTTCATAGGTCTCGCCGGCGTGTGTGCCGTTCACGGTCTGCTGGATGGTGGCGTTGGTGTGGCCGTGGGCGTCGGGCAGGACGCCGCCGCTGCCGTTGGTTTGCGTGTCGCCATCCAGTTCAATGATGGCGGTGTTGTTGCCGGGAACGCCGCCGGCGCCGCCGGTCTGGACCTCGAACGGCACGCTGTCGCCCTTGGTCCAGCCGGTTATTCCGTCGAAAATGTTCCAGTTGCTGCCGCCAAGACCGTGGCCGTCCTCGAAGCCGCCATTGACGATCAGTTCCGGGCCGTACACGCCTTGATCGGGCGTAACGCCGGTGATCACCGGACCGTCGTCGTCGAAATGGAACGGCGAGCCGTCCGACGTGATGAGATCGACCGTGGCCGACTTCGTCACCTTGTCACCATCGCCGTCCGTGACGGTCACCGTCATCTGCAGCCCGATGGAACCATCGACCAGCTTCAGGATCGCCTCGCTGTCGAACAGGTTGCCGTCGCTGCCGTGGTCGATCGCTTCAAAGAGCGTCGTGGTCAGCTGCTCGCTGCCCGGAACGCCGGAAATCCCGATCGTCAGGACCTCGGTCTCTACGCCATCGATCATCGCCTTGCCGACGATCATGCCGCCTTCGAGATAGAGGGTGATCGGGCCGCCATTCGTCGCGGAAAGCTCAGTGAGCAAGCCGCCTTGCGCCGGGAAGCCGGTGAACTCGAATGTGCGGACCTCTTCCGCTCCCTTGCCATCCGCGCCATAGGTTGCATGGACGTCGAACAGGCTGGAGAGACCGCCAGAACCAAGGCTCGTCGTCACCTGGGCGAGCGCACCGGACACATCGTCAGGGTTGCCGCCATCGGGTGTGTCGCCGACATTGTAGCGATCATCGCCAACCGTCTCGTCGAGTTCGATCGTCAGCAGGGAGACCGCTTCGCCATTCGGCGTCACGGTCAGGGCCGGGCCGTCATCCTCGAAGCGGATTTTGCCTGAAATGTCGAGCGATCTGGTGACGGAATCCCCGTCGCCATCGGTCGCCGTGACCGACACGCCGAGCGTATTCGCGTCGAGCGAAACGCCTTCGTCATGGCTGGCGGTATCGCCGTGCCAGATCGAGACGTACTGCGCCACGGTCACCTGGCCGCTGGCCGCATCGATATGCAGCGCAAAGGCAACTTCATCACTATTCGAATAGACGCCAAGCACGAGCCCGTCGGCATCCTTGACGAGGGATATCGCGTTACCTTCGGTGGTCTTCAGGCCGGAATCGACCGGGCCGTTGCCACCGAGATCGAACGCATAGGCAAGCTTGCCCGATTTCGCGGCGCCATCCGAGCCGTAGTCGACGCTGACAGCGACGATGGAGCCCGATCCTTGCGCATATTGCGTCGCCGGCATGTCCGCATCGGTCCCGGCATTGACGCCGCTGAACAAGGCCGAAACGCTCGATGCATCGACTTCGCTCGAATCGGCGTCCTTGCCGTTCGTCTCGTCGACGATGATGATGTTGGAAAGCTTGACGTTGGCCAGATAAGTGCCGGTGCTGTCGCCGCTGACGCCGATCTCCTTGAAGACCAGTCCGTTGTTGCCGCCAATCGCGGTGACCGGCAGCGAAATCGTCTGCATATTGCCGGTGTTCGGCTCGAAGACGCCGATCGACTCACCATTCCAGAAGACTTCGACCTTGGCGGTGCCGGTGTGATCGCCACTATTGGGCGTACCGCGTCCGATCTCGAAGGTGAGGTTGTAGACCGCGCCGTCGGCGAGGCCGGCGATGGCCTGCGAAACCTGGACGTTGCCCGGCGTGGCTTCCAGATCGACCATGACGCTGTTGGTCGGGCTGTGCGCGTCGCGATAGCCGTCGCCGACCTTCTCGAGCAAGGTCGAGCCGGAGCCGCCTTCGTCGGAGGATCCGATGCTCCATCCCGCAGCAGATCCGTTGGTGAAGCCGCTTCCGTCGCCCCAGGCATCGTTGTTCGGCGTGAACCCGTTGAAGAACAGGCCGTTGACGATACCGTCCACATGGCTGAGCGTCAGCGTCGGACCGTCGTCCTCGAACCGGATGACCCCGCCGAGATCGGCGGAATCCGAGTCCGAGTCGCCGTCGAAGTCGGTGACGGTGACCACGAGGCTGATGGCGCCGCTCGCCAGCGTCTGCGGTGCACCCGCCTCATCATGGTCACTTGTGTTGGGATGCTGGATGGCGCGGTATTGGAATACCTCGACCAACCCGGAATCCGGGTTGACCGCGACAACGAACGAGACTTTCTCCGCGCCGCCTTCCATGACATAGCCGATGACGTTGTCGCCATCGACCTTCAGCAGGATGTCGCTGCCGGTGGCGGTGTCCGTCAGGCCCGAACCGTTCGCACCGAGCGTCAGGGAGTAGACCGTGGCGGCCACATCATCAGCGCCGCCCTTCGAATTGTCGACGAACAGCGTGCCTTCACCCGCCTTGGCATGGCCGATCAGGTCGCCATAGGCGGCAAACGGGTTGGGAATGCCTGCCTCGTCGGCGGCATTCAGATCGGCCGCATCGGCGCCAACGCTCTCGTCCAGCACCAATTGCGCGCCAGACCCCAGTCCGATCTGGGCTTCCGGAACGTCGTCGCGGACGGTGACCTTGAAGACGTCCTTCAGCACGACGCTGTCGCCGTCAAAGTCCGTTGCCTTGATCAGGCTGCCAAAGTCGATCGAATTGGCGTTCGAACCCTGCAGGCCGGTATTCTGGTTGCCGCCCAGATCATGGTCGAGTTGGTCGATCAGYTCGAACTYGTAGCTGCCATCGGCATTGACGGTCAGCTTGAACACCGGCCGGTCCTGGCCCTCGTTGTACTCCTGGCCGATGCCGGACGCRTTGACGAAGCCGTAGAGCACGTTGYCCTKCACGTCRTAGCTCAGTTCGCGGCCCTGCGATTCCAGATGCAACTGCGTCAGCTGGCTGCGAACGCTGCTCTCCCCGATGAACGAGAAGGTCAGCCCATCGTCCGCCCCCGAATGCACAAGATTGGCCAACGTGCCGGTCACCGTCGCCGCGCCGCCAGCGTTCACATTGGCGTTGCCGGTGTAGGAGCCGTCGCCATTGCCATCGTCAGGGCTGGTGCCCGTCGACTGGTCGTTCAGAATATCGTCCTCGTCGACGGTGACGAACTCCKTGCCGCCCTTCACCAGTTCCGGAACGTCGTCGCGGACCTTGATTTCCAGTTTGCCGGCAAGGTCGACCCAGTCGCCATCGCCATCGGTGGCGCGCACCGCTGCGCCGAAATCGAGCCAGACGACATCGCCCTGGACCGCGCCCTGAAGGTCGAAGTTCTGGTCGGCACCTTTGCTCGGCCGGTCATGGTCGAGCTGGTCGAACAGGCGGAATTCGTAGGCGCCTGTCTGCGGGTTGATCGTGAACTCGAAAACCGTGCGGCCGTCCGCGACCGCCGTCAGCACCGTACCATTGACGGAATACTGGAGGTCATCGCCCTTGGAACTCAGCCCCAGGCTGGTGAAATGGGCGATAGCCTGGTCGGAAATCGAGAAGCCGCCTTTGCCGTCGGAACCGAAATCGACATAGCCGGCCAGCGTGCCGGTCACCGTCGCCGCGCCGCCAGCGTTCACACTGGCGTCGCCCGTGTAGGAGCCGTCGCCATTGCCGTCGTCAGGGCTGGTGCCCGTCGACTGCGATGTGCGCATATCGTCCTCGTCGACGATATGCCTGGTTCCCTGCGCGTCCAGGATCTTCGGGCCGTCATCGTCAAAGGTGAAGACCGAGCCGTTGGGCGAGATCAGGTCGACCGTCGCCGACTTCGTGATGGAATCACCATCGCCGTCGATGCGGGTCACTTCATACTGGAGCTGGACCGAACCGTCGCCGACAAGTCGGAGGACCGCTTCGCTGTCGAAAATGTTGTCGTCGCTGTGCTCGACCGCTTCATAGAGCGTCGTCTGCAACTGAGGGATGCCGTTTTTGTAGACGATGTTGATGGTGAACACATCGTCGCCTTGGGTATCGCGACCCACGATGCCGCCATTCACAAGAAGAAGCTTAATCGCGCCACCATCTGTTGCGGACAGATTTGTGGCCACGCCCTCAGTCGGAATGCCGACAAAGCTCAACTTGCCGCTCGTGTCGCGCTCGCCATCGGAGCCGGCATCGCCGCCGATCTCGAACAGGCTGGTCAGGCCGTCGGAGATCTTGGTGATGGTCTGGGCAAGGATAGGGCCATTGTTTGTATTGACGTCGTCGTTCGGGCCACCATCCTGAGACTCGCTGCCGTTGTAGCGGTCGGATCCAACCGTCTCGTCCAGTTCGGCCATCAATTGTGACCGCGCACCTTCCTTCGCATCGACGGTCAGTGTGGGGCCGTCATCGTCGAAGGAGAAAGCCGAGCCGCTATTGGTGATGAGGTCGATCGCGCCCTGCGCCGTGGTCTTGTCGCCGTCGCCGTCTTCGATCGTCACTTCGTATTGCAGCTTGACCGAACCGTCGCCGACCAGCTTGAGCACCGCCTCGGTATCGAACCGGTTGCCGTCGCTGCCGTGATTGATCGCTTCAAAGAGCGTCGTGGTCAGCTGCTCGCTGCCTGGAGCGCCGGAAATCCCGATCGTCAGGACCTTGGTCTCGACGCCACCGATCATTGCCTTGCCGACGATCATGCCGCCTTCGAGGTAGAGCGTGATCGGGCCGCCGTGGGTAGCGGACAGATTCGTGGCAATGCCCGTCTCGGGAATGCCGATGAGGCTCAACTTGCCGACGTCGTTCTGGCCCTGGAGATCGGCGCCGTAATGCTTGGTGACGGCGAAAAGGGCCGTCAAGCCACCGTCGACCGCCGTTGAGACGCGCGCGAGCACGCCAGCGGCATCGTCGGTGTTGGCGTTGCCACCGGCATCCTCGCCTTCGCCGATACCGCCATTGTAGCGGTCGTTGCCGGCTGAAACCTCCACCGCAAGCGCTGCGAGGGCCGGAGGCTGATCGCCGTTACCCGACTGCACCGTCTCGTCGAGCTCGACGGCAAGTTCCGACTGGCCGTTCTGGGCAGCCGTAATGCTGATCGTGGGAACATCGTCTACGATGTCGATGCGGATCGTTGCTTCTCCGGACAGGCCGCCACGGTCGGTGACCGTCAGGTCGAAGAGGTCGCGATCCTGTTCGATGTTGGCGCCATTGTTGGTGTCAGGATTGGTGTCGAAGGCTTTGGTCAGTTCGTAGACATAGGTCGCCTTGCCGGTCGCGACATCGTAGCTGGTGATGGTGAGCCTGCCGTACAGACCGTCCACGGATTTGCCGGCCAGGCTGTCGATGGCGAACAGATGGCCATTGATCGTCAGGCTGACGATATCGGTGATGGTGTCGGGATCGGAAAGGGTAAAGACCCCATGTACGAACTCGCTGTTGCTACCGGAGTTGGTCCCGATGCCAAGGCCGGCTTCCATGACCTGCTTGTCGGTCAACTCGATGCCTCCGGCGCCATTGCCTCCCTCGCCGCCACCGCCGCCGCCGATAACGTCGTCATCGTCGAGATCGATCAATGGGCCGCGATTGGTACGGCCCGGGAAAAATTCACGCTCGTCCAGCGCGCCGAACTGCAGCGCTGTCGGCGGCAGCAGGTCGATGATGGGGCCGGCATCGCCGATGCCGGGGAAGGGCATATCGAAATTGCCGCCCGCGCTTTCCGAACCGCCGGCTGCAGCGGTAAGCGTTCCGTCAGGACCGGCCGCCACGTTGATGTCATTGGCCTGGAGTGCGGCAACAAGCGCTTCCTGCGGGATCTCGACGTCGTCGATGACGAAGGTCGGCACATGCAAGGCGGCATGTTCAATGACGATGCGGGTGCCGTCCGGCTGAACCAGCACCAGGTTGTCGCCGTCGATCTCGATGCGTTCGATCGACGTACCAGCCGCCAGCTTGACCGTATTGTTTTCCCCAATGGCGACGACGACGGAAGCGGGAACTGGGGCAACCGCGGCGGGGGCAGGCGCGGCACCGGCAGAGGGTGCGACCTCGGCTTGCGCAACCTGGATTTGCTGTTCGCTCTGGAATTCGATCGGGCGCTCAGCGTCTTCGCGAGCTGCGTCGGATGCGTACAGATTATCGTTGAAGCCTTCGGTAGCCATGCCAAACCCCTTCTCTTACTGGTTGCATCGAAGCCATGAAATCTGCAACCGATCAATGGGGGGCGGCATGTCTCCATATAACGAGATATGCGAAGCCTCAGATTATTTACAACTGGTTAATACTTAAGGATTTACTAAAAATAGACTTATGTGAAATGGGTTTACCCCAACAAGAGGGCAGGCACAGTTACGGAAACGAGGCTGGTGTCCATACCAGGATTGCTGGCGAACGCCTGGGAGGCACTGCCATCGGCGTCCCGCTCGGCCTCTATTCCCGTGCGGCGCCAGGAAAGCAGGCGGATGCCGCAGAACAGGTTGACGCTGCGATCTGCAGCGCGGTAAAGGCGAAACCGTAAAGGCATTCGATAGCAGAACGGTCGAAAGCGCTTCAATCGAAAGCGATCAGAAGCGAGCAGTGCTGACGAAATCGATGCTGGATGGGTGGCCGAGCGGTTTAAGGCACCGGTCTTGAAAACCGGCGTGGGGCAACTCACCGTGGGTTCGAATCCCACCCCATCCGCCATGCCATCAATAAAATCAATGGTTTAGGCATATAATTCAAATTTATCATAACGATAAGCCTAACGATGTTCGCGCCTCCTAAGAGAAAAGCCCGCCACCCTTTCGGATGACGGGCTACAGCGCGGGAGGAGACGGGTGAATGAAGCCCGGACCACGCCGATGGGAAGCTCGCGTCCGCCGGGTGGTGCGTCAGCGTCGCGAGCCTGCGGCTGATCATGCCGCATTGTTCGTATGAATGATGGATCCCCCGGCGCGATTCGAACGCGCATCATCCATTACGGCTAGAAGGTTAGAAATCCTCGGCCGATACAGGGGCAATAGGGTTAGATCGTCTCGCCCCAGATTTTGGCCGCGACCATGGCCGTCATCTCTGCTGCGGCTTGCGCCACGCCGGCTTCGAAGTCGGTTTTGGCTGCGGCCGCTTCTGCGAGTAATTTCGCCTTGCGCTGGCGCAGCGAGTCGAGGCCACCGGGCGACGGCTCGTTATTTTTGGCGGCTGAAGGGGTCATCTCGCCGCCTCGATTTCGCGCGCCGTGCGGTTGGCGATGTTGAGCAGAAAGCCGCATACGTCCTTCATGCTGGGTTCGGATTGTAGCTGGCCGATAGCCAGGACAAGCGAACAAAGCTCGGCGGTGGCCGATTCCATGTCGAAGCTCTTGGCCGGAGCATCGGGTTTAGTGTGGGCGTTCATTCTTCTTCACCTCCGGTTTCCTCAAAAGCATTCAGCGCCTCCATCACGCGGACAGCCTGAAAGTCCTCGATTTCCTCGTCGCTGCCCGCCTCATCGGCGTAAGCCCGCAGCGACATGTAGATGCGGACTTCCATCACGAGCGCTTTGATCGCTTCTTTCGCCTTCGCTTCCAGGTCGGCCAATCGTCTATCGCCCTCCGCGCCGGACAGATCAATGTTGTCCAGGCCGAGGCGGCGGTGGATGTCGGTGGGAATGCTGTGCTGGTTCATAGTTGGTGTCTCCTCTTTCGAAAACCGAAAGCGTTATCCTTTTTCGAAAAACAAAAGTCAACACGTTTTTCAAAAGAGGTTGCGATTTTCAAAGCGGCCTGCGTATGTGCTGGCTATGACACCCGAACAATGCAGAGCAGCTAGAGCATTAAAGGACTGGACGCAGAGCGACCTCGCCAAGGCTTCTGGCGTGAGCGATCTGACGATAAGGAATTTCGAACGCAGCAAGACGACGCTTCAGCCAGCAACCCTTCAGGTTCTGCGCACCGCCCTCGAAGCCGCCGGCGTCCTATTCATCGACAGCAACGGCAACGGGCCTGGCGTGCGGCTGCGGGATCGGCTGAAACAATGACCACCCGATTGGTCACAACTCGCCAAGTTAAGGCAGCAAAGGTACTACTGCGTTGGTCACAAGCGGAATTGGCCGTTCGGGCCACGGTAGCTCCCACTACTTTGAAACGGCTGGAAGCATCCGATGGCGAACTTGGCGGAACCTCCGCGACTAAAGAAAAAATTATCGGAGCGCTAGAGTCTGCTGGGATCGAGTTCCTGGACGTAAGCGGCGTGCGGCTGTCTAGACGTCAAGTCCAATAGTCATCATCCATCAGAAGGCGTATAGTTAGCTGTCGCTAAAGTTCACCCGACTTGGCGGCGTGCCGGCCTCACTCCCCTCACAAACGCGAGGCCGGGATGACTAAGGCCGGCGCGGGTTAAATCATCTATTGCACACCCGCGCCGGCTTCAAATTTGAGCGCTGCGGAACCAACTGCCTGTTACCCCGTTTGCGAGCCGGAGGATCCGGCCGTGTTCAATCAATTTTTCTGGTCATTTTACACCATCACTGTCCTAGGCGGTGTCGCCGCGCTTGCGGTGATGACATTTGTACAGCTGCGCAGATTGGCCCTAACGCGAGGCGGTAGAAGCGTCCCTTGCCGAGCGCCCCCATTCCCCGTATTGTAATCGTGCTGGCCACCCATAGTCAGCGTTGATGCTCGGGACGATCCGAGCTTCTCCTTCCAACAACTCAGCCTCGCTTTGGCGGGGCTTTTTTGCACCATGTTTACCCCACCGCCCACGTCTTGTGCTCGCTGCTGACGGGAGGAAAGCTCCACACCACGCGCGACGAGCACCGAGGACACTTTAATCGTTGCGGTAACAGCCCGATCGGAAACGACGCGCCTCGAGTCGCGACCAGCGTCGGCAAATCCAGATCCTGGCGAAAATTGCACTCCCGCCCGCGCTTCATGCCATTGGTGTACGGGCCAAGCGCGCAGGCCATCCAGACCTTGCCGCTGTAGGCAAATGCGTCGCCGAGGGTTTCTATTTGCATGGAGAACAAAATAGGAACATAATGGCAGGAGTCAATCGCGAGGTGGTGTTATGCGAGTGAGACAAAAACTGAGTCCGCGCGACGAAGTCCGGCTGCAAAAGGCTGCCGAAATAGCCATTGCCACATACGGCGGCGACGTCGTGGAGGCACTGAAGGTTGCTCTTGTTCACAACGGAGAACTGGAGGACGCAATACGAGCGGTGTCGATCGCTCACCCCGGCCTGTTCAAAATCACGGAAGACGCGATGTAAGGGCACCGGGGTTGCCTGACGACTGCGCTAACGCCAACTTCTTGCGTCCCGATCGCGCTCTTCCAAGGCATGCCGCATGGCCTGCTCCCGATTGCACTTATACTTCTTACAATAACTGTCGATCAGCGCCTGGCGACGCTCCTCGCCCATCATCCCGAAGACATTGCGAAATCGAAGTTCGGTCGACGATACTTTGCGCCGAAAGGGGTTTCGGAGCCTTACGCCGTTTATGGTCAGTACGAGCATGCACGCGAATACAACCGCTACAATTGCGAGTGCGGCGGAGGCGATATTATCACGAAGTAACGCTGTGATCTCGTGCATCCCCATAACTCGGTCTATAGCGTAGTGAGCCTTCCATCGCGTTACACAAGTCGCTAAAATTACCGTCTTCCCGCGGTGCGTTTGTTTTTCTACAGCGACACGTTCCGTCTCTGCGAATCCTTGACAGCCGCACATCGGCTTCCGCCTGCCCCCCACAATGGGAACGCCGTTACCCGCAGCGAGGAAATCCCAGCATCCGACGTCTGCGGGCCGCATGATACCCGGGACGGAACCAAAACGCGCCTTTGCCGTTGGCTAACAGCGTCACTGCCCTAGTGGTGATGCGTGCATTTAGGCTGGCAGGCTCCGATTGAACACACTGTCAAGTCGCGCATCGAGCGCGGCATGCCTACATCCGAAAAAAGAAAGGATGTACGCCATGAGCAATCAAACGAAGTCTGCCCTCTTCGTAGTCGCCTCGGTTGTCGTGGCAGCGCTGATTGCCATTGCGGCCACCGTCGGCGTGTTGGAGTCGCTTTTGTTTGCGGGCTTCACCGCGTCCGTGGCTATCATGGCGACCATGGTGGCGGTGTCACTCGACGCGCGGTATCCCGAAGAGTACCAGCCGGTTCGCGTGTCGTGGCGGGAGCGCAGGAAGTAGGCCGGGCCGAAGCCCGGCCGTCATAGCGACACGTTCCGCCGCTGTGCATCCCGCACCGCAGCCACAACCCGGCCAGGCAACTCTGCGTCCCGCTTGCGCATGGCTGCTTCCAGCCGTATGATTGCGGCCGGATCAGCGCCGCGCGCATCTATGGTGGTGCGAGCGTCGATGGTCAGCCCACCGCCGCCCGACTTCATCCCACGCGGCAACACGACCTCGCCTTTCTGCAGGATAGCCGGAACTTCGCCGGGCTTTAGACCAGCGATTCCGCCGCTGTGATAACGCGGTGCGCCAGCAAATACGCCGGGGGAGAACGAACGGCCGTGCCCGTAGCCCGACGAGCCGGCAATACCGCCCTTGTGCAGAATTCCCGGAATGATGGCGCCGCCGAAGATACCTTTAAACCCGCCGCCGGACCCGCCCTTGCCGAACCCATCAAACAGCCCATCCAGCGCCATATCGAGCAGCTTGTCGCCGATCTTGCCTAGTGCGCCTGCCAGCGCATCCGCAGCCGATTTGCCGTCGAGCAGGTCATGGATGAACCCGCCCATGACGTCCTTGCCCAAATCACGCATTTCTTCTGCGGACTGGCGGGCCTTGTCCTGGCTTTCCGCAAGTTGCTCGGCCGCAACGCTGGCGTTGGCATATCCGGTGGCCAACCCTCGTATCGATTCGGCCAAAGCCCGCGCGGTCGGCGACATTCCCTCCAAATTGCCATTCAGGAGTTGTTGAGCGTCCGTAAATTCGGACGCTCCCGCAATACCGGCCTTTTGCGCAGCGTTGAGCAAGTCCTGCGTGGACCGGGCCTTTTCTAGCGCAAAGCCGTAGTCGTCGATCAGCGGATTGATCCCCGCCATCGCCGCCGTTTCGGCTTGTATGGCTGCCGTGCGCTCCTTGATCTGCTCGATTTCGCGCTGCAGGTCGTCTTGGCGTTCGCGGGAGCCACGGGAACCACGGGCGGACTTACCGCCTGTGACTGGATAATCCGCCAACGTGACCGGCCGCACGACGGTCCCCTTGCTTACGGTCAGTTCCGTACCAGCTCGCCCCGACTTCGGCGCGGCGGTACCAACAAAGGCGCCATCAATGCGATCTTTGATGCGGCCTTGAGACACAAAGGGCTTAGCGCCAAGGGCGCGGCCAACCTCGTCCAAGCCTGTCAATCTACCCATGTCCGCGGATAGCTGCAGCACGGCATCCGATGCCCAATCTACGTAGCTGATAAACTGCGAAATCGGATCGACCAGCCAGTTAAATACCGCACCGGCTTCTTGAATCGCGCCGGTCAACGGTCCGTTCAGAAAATCCGAAAGCACGCGGCTGGCGTCAGTCGAATCCCCGAGTTTTGTTGCCACGTCGGTCAGGACGTTTTGCAGCCGAACAAATGAGCCGGAAACGGTTTGCTCCGCGCCGGCAAGACGTTCATCCAGAACTGAAGCGCCAGCTTGGATGCCGTCAAAGAATGCCTTGCTGGACACATCGCCGCCCTTGACCAACGCGGTGAGCTTCGCAACCGAACCGCCGGCCTCCGTAATACCCGCCGCTGCAGCTTGCAAAAGACCCGGCATTCCGTCGATCAAGCTGTTGTATTCTTCGGCCTGGATCTTGCCACCACCGAGAGCCTGCGAAAGCTGAAGCAGCGCGCCGCTGGCCTGGGCCGCATCGCCACCGGATAGCTTGATTGCCTTGCCCACGGTGTCGACGAGGCCGACAATCTGCTCGGAGGAAACTCCAAGCTCTTTCTGGGCGAGCGACACCCGACTATAGAGCGTGACAAGCCCTTCGATCGGTGCCTGGTTCCGCTGCGCCGCATCAAACAACTGGCCATACACTTTGGCCAGCTCCTCGCCGGTAATGCCGGTTGATTTAAGTGCGTTTTGAATTTTGGTGGCGGAATCCAGCAACTGCTGCACACCCTGAGCGGAGAATCCGGCCGCCAGTCCACCGAGCAAGCCCCGGCCGAAGCTGCCGGAAAACGACATTGACGACGCGACGCGCTTATTCATCCGCGCAAATCGGCTCTCTATGGCCTTGGCTTGACGGTTGGTCACGCCCATCGCGCGGTTAAGGGCGTTCTCGTACTTTTTAATGTCGGCCGATAGCTGGACGACGAGTTTCTCCATATCAACGGCCATCGCGCACCTCCGTCCAGATAGTGAGCAAGTCGATGGCGTCGGCCAGCCTGTCGGTTTCCGCCGCCCAAGTAGCTAAGGCAACGGTTAGCAGCGCGTCCGCTGTGATGGTTGGGTCAATGCCAAGCGCAACGCAAGCGCCGGCAGTGCGCTCCGCCGAAGCGTGCGCAATGTCGTAAGAGTCCATGAGGTTTCCTATGAAAAACCCGCGCGAGGCGGGCTGGTGTTTAGTCCTGGTTTGCTGTCAATCTCGCGACCTGGATACTGATTTCCGGGCGATCGAGAGCAAAAAATGACAGGTACTAACGTCTATGAGATGGCAGCAGACCTCTCGATCGCTGCCATACAAGATGCAATATCCAAGATGGCTGCGAAGTTAGATGCACCTGTTCTCGTGAAAACGAGTGCCGTGCCACACTTTCGATATCGTGATCCTGGCATACGCGAGGCCTTAGTCTTGAAAACGGTTCGTATGCTCAGCGCGCTGCTTTCACTTCGAGCGCTTATTCGAGCGGGACTGTCTCTCGATGCGGGCGCAATAATGCGGATACTGGATGAAACAGGGTCTGACATCCAATTTCTTGCCGGCCCGCTTATATTTCAATCGAAGCCAGAAAAGAGCCACGAACGATATCTCAACGAGTTCGTTCAGGAAGAATTTGACCACCCAAGTCCCCTGAAGTCTACCCAGAAGCGTGACCGCGTTTCACGTCGCGACATAAGGGCTTACGTGGCTCGCACATACAATGCAGGATCGGATGTGAGTGCAGCCGTTGCTGTAGCCGAAACTATAGAAAAGACGTTTTCGGGATTTATTCACGGTGCGATGTGCCACATCATGGATGCATATGACGGCATAGCTTTTCGCGCGCCCATGTTACCCACAGATGATCCAGTCGAGGCAATGGCCGACCAGTTCAGCCAGTACGTTCATCGTGCTCTGATGGATACTGCCCTGGCGGCTAAAGCGCTTGGCGATGAAGACTTATTCTCCGATTTGTATCAGTTGCAAATCGAGTTGTTCAATGAGTGGGGAGACTATCGAGCAGCACCATCTCGGGGACCTTCGTCTGCGTGACCCTCAACATTTCAATCTGATTTATGTGCGCTCTTGGCCCCATCCGGTCCGTGAAAGGCAGTGGCGGGAAGGATCTGACCCAGCCCCCCCTACGTCCCAAAAACGCGGTCGCATTCTGCCATTGCAGCAGGGTCGACAACCCGCACACTGACCGCACGTGGGCGACCATCAGGGCCGGGCTCTGTATCGTAGCGAACATGATCGCCTCGCTCGACCGGCTCAGAGTCAGCGGCGCGGAAATACAGGTTGCCGGCGTCGGTGGCGATGAAGCCAAACCGGCCGGGAAAGCTAACTACTCGACCGACCGGCATCAGATTCCCCTCGCGTGCATGGCAGCTTCCGCCTTTGCGCGGACACGACGAGCAGCGCTCGATGCGTTGGACCGCGAGATGCTGGCGCTTGTCGTCGGATATGCGGGAAACGCCGTGAGCGTGATCTCAAACAGATCCACGTCCTCGATGATACGGAGCGGCAGCTTGACACCACCGTCCTCCCACCTTTCGGCACGGACACGAAAACCAAACGAGCAGCCTTTAACATCCTGGCGACCGACTGTTCCCAGCGCTGACTGCCCCTCCGGCGTGGAGGGATCGACATCGAGGCTGAACCACAACCCGATACGGTCCTCCCGCAGCGTGAGCGTACCGGCAGTCGTCCGTCCGAGCACGCGGCCGGAATCATGGTCCAGCAACATCACCACATCCGGCTTCTCACGCAGCGACCGGGCGAAAGCGCCCGGTGCCAGTTTCTCACGGAATTCGCCGGCAATGACAGTCGCGTCACCGAACCGTGCGGCATAGCCACTGATTGTATTATTGGGCAAGTTTCTTCTCCGCTGCGTCTAACTTGGCCTCTCGCTGGCCAAGCCGGGACTTTGACCGAAGCTCCCGAGCGATATCCACGGGATCGGTGTTGGCGTACCGCTCGACCTTGCCGGGCAGCTTGATCGTGCGCTTCGACTTGGCGCGGCGTTCGGTGCTTTTTTCAATCGCCATAGCCGGCAGCCTCCGCATCGCGGATGAATCGGGTAATGCGCCGGTCGGCTTCATTCGAACTTCCGAGCCAAACTGGGGACATGGGCACCAGACTCGTCCACGCGATATCCTCTGCCTCAAGCTGCCAACGAAGTTCGTCATAAGCCTTGTGGGCCTCATCCAGCGTCCGCATGGCGGCTACCATGGCCCGAACGCGGCGAGCGTATTCTGGTCGGGCAGAAGCGCAGACGACACGTGAAGCAGCGCCCCTGGCGTCCCGAATTCTCTGATCGATAACGCGCAAGGCTTGGTCCAAGTCGGAAATATCAGTGTTGACCTTGGCGAGCCGCTTCCGGTTGAAAGCCTTCGTTCCGGGTTCGTCGCCAAGTAGTTCGGCGATAGAGGGCCGGACCTCATGGCTGGTATCGGAGGCGATAGCTTTCTGCAGGGCGCGCTGCTCGGTGCTCAGTTCTCGCTGCTTATCCTGCAGTTCACCGCGCCTCACCTGGAGGGCGGCATAACCCCCATCGGCTTCAGACAGGGACGGCACGCGGTATGGCTCGGATGCTACCGGCGCGGATTTCTTCAGTAGTGCCATCATTTTATCTCCGTAAAAAGTTCGCGCAGGGCATCGACCAAGGCCGCGCCGTTGATGGTGGTGGATTTACGATGGCCGGTTTCGGCCCAATGCGACGCCAGCGCCCCGATCTCGCGGAAGCGGGACGCGCTGCCGGTTGAGTGGATGGCGATCTCCGGCCAGTTCGAGATCATCTCGATCTGCTCGCGCCGCAGAAGGGCAGCGTCGCCGTGGATGGCGATGTCTGCCCAGATGTCGAGGGCGCGGCCGGCCGTGTCGATAGAGGCAGGCGCACCATCAAGATTGGCACCACCCGGCGTCATGGCACGATAAGCCGCAACGCTGTCTGCAATGGCGCGGAGGGGCGCATCGACAGAACATCCGATCACGATGTCCACGACGTGTTCCGCGTCGAGTTCCGGTGATTTACCGGGGCCGCCAGCAGGCAACCTGCCGGCGTCGGTGAGCGCGCGGGCGACTGCCTTGGCGCGGGGTTTATCGAAGCCTATCCGAGCGCACAGGGCGTCGATGGCCTCCAATGTGGTTGGCATTGGTTTACCTTTCGATTTTGGAAAATGACTATTGTTGAGGGTAAAAGAAAACCCGGCACGAAGCCGGGCAAGGTGCTAAGGACAACAACAGAGCATAGCACTGTGGTGTCACTACTTACGCGTCGGCCTAACGTGATTTGGCACCGAGTTGTTTAGGCCGTACAGCCCCGCTGGCGCGATCCTTCTTGTTTGGCTAGGCAAGTACCAGAAACAAGCTTAGGCCGCCTGTGCTGCGCGCTGCGGGCGATTGTCGTTACTCGCAACCAATGCTCGGCTTGCGGCCAACAGGGCCTTTCCTCCGGCGCGATCTCTTGAGCCACCTTTGTAGCCAAGGACTCCGCCGATCGATTCCAGATTGCCGCGAGCCGCTACTTCCTCGATGATTGGCGACAGGGCCTTGGTCTCGGGCATCTGCCACGACGGCGCTGGAACGCTGGCCGTCTGTTTGGCGCTGCTGATTCCCGCAATGAAGCGAGCCCCCCGTGCTATGACGGTCGGGCAACGCGTCGCAGGGAACGGCAATCTTTCGAACGGAACGCTACCGTCAACCCCAAACGCCACAAGCTCAGCCCGCGCTTCCGCAACGCCGTATCTGCCCTCGCGATCGATCTGGCCGCAGATATTCATCGATTTATCAGGAGCGCGCCGCTGCAGGGGCGTCAGCATGGGCATCAAGGCCGGTTCGCCAGACATGGGTCGCCGGTAGCCATCAACGCGCAATGGTGACGGGATAGCCGCGGGCATTGCGAGATAGGCCGCAATCGCGGCATTCGTCCGGTGGGGTCGCTTTCCGCCACGCGGCTTGCTGGTGGTATACGATGGCCGCTGTTCCTTGCCGGTGGCGTCGGTGTAGCTGATCATGAGACCGCCATGCTGCTTGACGGCACCCTTACCGGTCGCGAATGTCATTCCTGCCAGGTGCGCGCGCGTGCCGTCAAAAGTGGGTCGAAGGTGGCCGCCTTCCGTTGGCCACATCATCCGGTGTGGTAATCGCATGCACCAGCCTAGCGGTGCGGAGCGCCCCGTATAGGGGAACTCGACCCACCCGAGGGCGCGGCATAGATCGCGCTCTGATGGACGGATTTCGTGCAATGCCTCGGCGTGGATCTCGTCCGGGCCGCCTTGCGTTGGCTCTGCTAGCGTTTCGCTGGTCAACGTCTCATCGGGTGCGACACAGGTTTCAGCATCATCGGCATTTACACCAGCCGGATTCAGATAGCCTGGTGCCGACTCGTGATGTGTCTGGTGGCGGGAGTCGCGGATTGCCTCAATCACCGCAAGCGCGGCAGCGGGATCTTTTTTGGCGAGCCAGCGCAGGGCCGGCATTCCGCCTCTGTATTTCGTCATCTTGGTTTGTCCTTATGATCGCCGTCTTAGTGCGGCTTCAGAATTTCGTATTTTGCGGATGCGAAAAGTTCCTTAAGCCGCCAGTGTTGGCGGTGAACGCCCCAGAAAGGCGACCCACCCCCTCCCACTTTTTTTTCCGCCATTATGCACGCGGATTTCTGTGGCTAGGTGCGACGGTCATGGGATGGAGGTTGGCAGAGACTGACGTACCCCCCCTCATGCCGCGTCCCTCTCGCGGTCGTTCTGGTTGGCGGGTCGGAGGTCAGGGCGTTCCTTGTAAAGCTCGGCCCAGGTGATGCGCCTGCCAAGCCGTGGCCGAGCCACAGTGACGGGGCGGCCGGTCATGTCGCGGATGGGTTCGTCGGTGGTAATGGTCATGCTGGAGCTCCAATGCTGAAATCGTCCCATCGTCCGTTACCCAGTAAACTGGTCCGTACGGACGACGTGGGGTGGGGCATAAATGCCCCCCCACCACCTATTGTTTTTAAGAAATAGCCGTCCGTATCGTACTGTTTGATTTCGTTGATGTTTCTGCCGATTTTGATGCGCTCCGTCCGTGATTTCGTCCGATGGGACGATTGTGGGACGCTTGGCTCAAAATCGTGCTCTTGCCGTCCCATCGTTTTGAGGCGTTTGGGACGGCCTATTCGTCATCGCCGTAACGCTTGTTTGCCTTGCCTACGAAAGCCTCTATTGCCTCCGCACTGTGCCTGTCGGCAGCAGCTTCAGCGGCTGCTGCTTCGCCCGGTTTGGATAATTTCCATCCGTTGCGGGCATAGGTGACCAGTTTGTCGCGCTTCAGTTTGTCGGATGCGTACGAGACGCGCCGCTTGTCTGGCTCGCCATCCTTCATCCAGCCAAGGCTCTCAGCCATGGACTTGAGCGACTGCTTGCCATCGCGCCTGATTTCCAGAAGTACGGAGTCCTCGTCCCTACGGGCCGTGGCGGCGTTGGCCCGTGCGTCCGAGGATGTTAACGACCTTGCCATCACCGTGGGAATTTGCCGGCCCTTACTGTCGACAAGCTGCGGTGCGGACACCGTCTGAAGCTCGAACTGTATCGGGTCGAACTCGACGCCGCGGTGTTTGCCTTGCCAGTGCATCCGTGCACCACCAGGTGCCTTGGCTAAGGTCAGATTCCCGTCCACCTCGTTCAGGAATGCGCCGCCTCCGCGGGGCAAGAGATTGTCGGCCCCTGCATTCTTCACCGGGTGCGCGGCAGTGAATACGCAAGGCGCGCCGGGCAGTTCCGTCAGTGCGCGCATGTCCCTGGCGTGTTTGCCGTTCTGGACGTTGGAGTTTTCGTCATCGCCCTGAAAGAATGCGGCACTGGTGTCGATGATGATGAGGTCGACGCCCCCCATCGCCGTGGCCGCTTTCTTTATTTCTCCGATAGACTCCGGGATATTGTAGGTTCCGGCGATGAAGTGGACGTCGATATTTTCGGGGTCAAAGCCAAGCTCCGCCGCCATGGCAATCCAACGCATCTGGACGTCCACGGGGTTCTCGCCAGCGCTGTAGATGACCTTGCCTTTACGGACGTCACGGTCACCCAGGCGCTTTCCCAAGGCGGTGCAATAGGCAATGAGCAGCAGTACGGCAGTCTTGCCGGCGCCCGTCATTCCCGTCAGCGAATAGAAGAANCGGTCACCCAGGCGCTTTCCCAAGGCGGTGCAATAGGCAATGAGCAGCAGTACGGCAGTCTTGCCGGCGCCCGTCATTCCCGTCAGCGAATAGAAGAAAGCGGCCTGCGCAATGCCGTCGATATGATAATCCGGCGGTACGAAATCGCGCACGAAGTCACCACTCGATTGCACACCTGGAAAGCGCTTCTTCTCAGGCTTCCGATTATCATTCGCAGGCACAGGTGGTTCACGTTTCGGCTTCGGTGCGGTGAGTGCAGCGATGGCGCTAGTAGCTACGGGCGTTTGCTCTTGGCCGAATTTCCCCCATAGCCTCGCGAAGTCCGTGCGGGCTGCTTGTTCGGTAGGATAACGCCCGAGCCAATCACCGGTGGCTGACAGGAATAGCGCCGCAGCAACTTCCGCAGCGAGGCCGTCGAATGCCAACCTCTCGACTACGCGGGCAGCGTGTGACGACCTGTCCCTCTCATCGTTCGCCGCGAGAAGCAACGCAGCTTCCACTGAAACCTCGACGCCGTCGACATCTGGAAGGTCGCCCAAAACTACAGGCGGTGCGTCTACCTTGCCCGCGAATTGCGACACCGAAACCGCAAATGCGGTAGAGTCGGTAAACGTGCCGTCCCAAGGCTCAGCTACGGCAACTGTGACCGGTTCTGGTGACCTCCCGCGCGCCAACTTCGCCCCGTTGGGCCAGTTCATCGTACCTGGCACGCGCCAGACGTGCGTGATGTCAGCGGTACCGTGGTCGGACCCTGTGGCT
>NZ_LMGJ01000003.1:0-110932 GCF_001427385.1 Mesorhizobium sp. Root157 | reverse complement strand
CCGGGCGTGTTGCCGTGCGCCTCGATAGCACCCACCATGCCGTCAACGTCCCCGATCGCATGGTGGGTGACTGTGCCGGGTACGTCCTTGGCACCTGTTGCCGACGCGTGAAACACGGAGACGACAAGAACGCCAGTCAGTCCTTTTGCCAAGGAATGAAGCATTTCGACATGTGAGCGAATGGGGTCGACAAGGGGATTGGATTTAGTGGCTGAAGCGGTGGTCGGCATTATGGCCCTCGTAAGCTTGAGATGCGTGGTCGGTGATTTCCGCGGCAAGCACGGAATGGAACGTGACCATGTGGCGGCCGTTGGCTTGCGGCGCGGCAATACGCCGGGTGCCATCGGGCCATTGCCGTAGAAGCAGGCCATAGAGCCGCAGTTGCTCGCTTACCTCGACGTCGAAACGCGCGAGATTCTTCTCTCCGCCACCATGCGGCAGCGGTCTAATCGATAGGATTTTCAAAGTTATGGTTCCCGTTGATTTGGTAGTCAGTGCTGGCCGGTATGTGCGGCTCTTATTTTTAGAAGTGCTCGGAAAGCTTTTTCATTGCAGCGCGGATGCTAATCATGTCTCGCGCCTGCTGCGCGCCGTCCACCGGTCCATCCCGAGCCAGGTCGAAATCCAAGCTCAATATTCCATCGCAATAGCCAGTCAGGCTCGCCCATTCCCTAAATGCGGGATCGGGTTTGTAGATCGGATTCCGGTTGGATCGACGCCTCGGTCTACTCGAAGCCATGGCGATTACAGCTTCCCGCAATGCTTTGTTCGGGTCTTCGCTCATGCTGCATCCTCCAGTTCCCATTCCCGGCCCATAGGCGTTCGGACGGGAGGTGCGAAATCTTGAACGGCAGATGCCTGCCGCACCATGTTGACGACATTCCCCACCTCAGAAAACACCTCCGCGAACCGTTCTGGCCGCGGTCCGAAATAGGTGAAGGCCTGCCCCATTGCGGGTGCGGCCTTCTCGCCCTCCGGGTTTTCGAACCGGATGCGGCCTGTGGTGAAGCAGATGGCGTCGGCGTTTTTAAACAGGATGTTGAACCATGCGGTATCGGTGCTGTTGTGCGTCAGGACGATTGCATTGGTGCATCGGCCAGCCTTGTGTTCGGCGATGACCTTCTCGATGAAGTGGACAATCTCCGGCTGACTATACGGCGGGTTCATCCACACTGTACCGTGCCATTCCTTATCCAGGCCATTCGTCTCCTGCGTGTAGAATGTAGCGGCCTTCACGGTGGCTTGTGCTACTGGATTGGATGCAGGGTCGACGTCGATTTGTCCGAGAACTTGCCGGGCAAGCTCGACATAGCGAGCGGGCGTGTACCACTCATTATTGCCGGTGAAGCTGGTTCGGTAGGTGGCTGGACCGGGACTATTCTGGTTAGCAGCGACCAGGGGCCGTCCGACCAGGGCCTCGACCTGCCTCTCTGGTTCGGTCTCTCTTGCCGCCGCCAGCAGCGCGGAACGGTTATTGTCGAGCCCCGCTTCGACCGCAGCAGCCTTCGCTTGGGGCGATAGGGATGCCACCTTGACGGCGCGTCGGGCATCGGGTTCCGATAGTCGTAGTTCACGAGCAGCAGCGCGGACGCCACCTTCCGGTCGACCGGGTTTCGCGTCAGGTTGACGCAAAATGCTTCCGTCTTCGTCATACTCCGTCTGAGCCGCGACCTCGCGCTTGGTCGTGGTCAACACTATCCATCGAGCGATCTGCTCATCACGCTGAAGGGCAGTCAGTTCGGCGCGGTGGAGATTTTCGGCTATCTCGATAAGCTCGGCGTCGAGGTCCGACACGTCCCTGATTTCGATGCACGCAATTTTGCTATGCCCCAGCCGCCGCCAAGCTTCTACCCGATGGCGACCGGCGATAAGAACCGGCACATTGTCTTCCACTTCGCCGTCAATGACGATGCCGTCGCGACGCATGACAATGGGAGGGCTAAGTAGTCCAATCTTTCGAATGGACTCCATTAACCTCACGACACTCTCTTCGCAGAGAACGCGCCTATCGGGCGACATCTGGATGTAGCCGATGTCGTGAACGAAGATGTCAGTTTCCGCATTCTTCTTATAATAGCGTCCGAGCGGAAAGCGCAAAAACCCCTCGGCAGATTCTTCCCGTCTCTGCCACAGCCGGGCGGCCCGCCGCATGGTGTCCGCGTCCATGATCTCGTCGGCGTCATACGCAAGTAAGACTTCCGCATCCGGAACATCTTTCCAGTGCTCGCGCATGGCGATGACTTCCGGAGTAACTTCCTCGTCCGTCATGCCGCCCTCCGCGCAATGCGGTCGGAAATCCATGCCTGGACCTCGCTGCGCACGAAAGCCACGCGGCGCTCGCCCAGAGGAACGGCAAGAGGAAAGTCGCCCGTCGTGCGAAGGCGATTGAGCATGGTCCGGCTCATCGAGGTGAGGCGGCACGCGTCATTCATGGAGACCAGCCGGGGCTGGTTATCATTATCGGGAGTCATGGTGTCCTTCTCTGCGCTGGACAGAATCCAAGCGCATTTCGATTGGGTTGAATTTTCGAGTGAGAAGCCCAGCGGGTAAGCTGGGGTTAGAGGTTGACCGTGAAGCCGAAGCTCCGATGCCAACACCGGGCAACTCGGGCGGGAGAACCCGCAGCAATGGTCGGGCACCACCCCGACAGCCAGCAAACTACTGGCAAGCGATTCCACCACAAAATCGCTATAGTCCCATAAAGCGTGTCTCGGACGGCAAAGTCAAAGGATTTATTTTCAGAAATGCTACATTTTGTCCTTGACTGGTGACTCGGCACTAGATGCGCTACAAAACGTCGCCCAGTCGGTCATCAGAAGGCGACGCTTCTCTATGGCGTCGGATCGGCGGTAAGCCTGTTCCACGGCGTTGCCAACAGTGTGAGCCAGCGCCATTTCTGCAATCTCGCGTGGGTGCGTAGTGCAATCGCCCGCCCAATCGCGGAACATGCTGCGCAGCCCGTGTAGGGTTGCTTTCTTGTCCGGTGACGCTAGCCGCAGGGCCTTCGTCATGGCCGTGTCTGAGACCGGCTTGCCGTCGACGCCTCCGCCGAAGATAAACGGGCCGGTGGCACGTTGGCGCATGATTTCAACTATCTGGAGGGCACGGTCGGAAAGCGGCACGACGTGTTCCTTCCCAGCCTTCATACGCTCGGGCGGGCAAGTCCAAGTCTTGGCATAGACGTCGATCTCATCGAAGAGCGCACCCCGAGCCTCGCCGGTTCGGGCAGCGGTCAAGGTGAGAAACTCCACGGCTCGTGCCGCCGTGCCAGATGATTGCCGAAGCTTCATCATCATTGCGGGTGCAGAAGCGTACGCCAAGGCCGCGTGGTGACCTCGTTTTAGCTTCTGGCGCTTGGGCATTACCTTGTCGAGTAATCCCTTCCATCGGGCAGGGTTGCCTGCTGTACGCCATTCATGGGCGATGCCGTAGTCAATGACTGCCTGTATGCGGGAGCGCAGTCGGTCGGCCGTCTCGGGCCGATCCTGCCAGTGCTCCATGAGGCAATCCTTCACGTCACCCATGACGATATCAGCGACGGGCAGATCATGGAGCGGCTTCGCGTACTCTCGAAGGGTCATCTTCCATTGCGCCGCATGTTTTGGATTTGTCCACTCTGACTCCTTTGCGGAGATCAGGTCTTCCATGCAGTCGGCAAACGTCTTCGGCTTAAGCGGGCGGCGAATGGCCCGAGGGTCTTCACCCCGAGCAAGTTGCTGGCGGATCGCCTCCGCCTTCTCTCGTGCCAGCGCGAGCGACACAGGCGCAGTGCCGCGGCCATATCCGCCAAGGCCTATTTCGACGCGCTCGGTGCCGCGCCGATAGATGAATATCCAGTTCTTCGATCCGCCTTTCTGGACGCGAAGCCAAAGACCGTCTCCATCACCAAGAATGCTTGGCGTGTCGTGAGTTCGAATCCTAGTTTCCGATAACTTGTTTCGTGCCATAATGATCTCCGCCAAACCCATATAGGTTTAACAGTTATCATAACCACCAAGTTGCCCATAGCGATTTTTATAACCTTTTCAGGGGTTAGTTGCCAGAAAAGTTAATAAAAACGGCGGAGCGGCGGGCACCCCATCCGCCAGATCGCATGAACCGATGCGTACCATGTCGACGCCGAGAATAAGGCCGCACTTGCTCATGCGGCCGCAAGCGCGGTTGGAGATGGTGTCGTGCCGTGCGACCACGAGGCTCTCTACGTCAAGCCGCGCGTCAGCTTCAGGCCGCAATTCGCGGCTTCACTTGCCCGAGTCGCGCAATTCTCCAACCGCGCCAGAAGGCGTAATTGCAAAAGCGCGTAGGGAGCTAGGGGCCAGTGAGTCGCCTTTGAAAGGACACTGCGTTGAAAATCCACTCGCCGCGACATCAGATGACTTGAATGCCTCAGCCACATCGACACGATTGACGGTCGGGCTAACTGCACACGCAAATTCACCATTGATGAAAGCCACTACCAATTTTGCAGGCTGCAACTTGTCGATTTCCGCCGACCATCCTGCCAGTGTGATGGTGGAGCCGTCCACCTCTGCGATGTCCACTGTGCCAAATGTCTTGCCCGTTACTATGGGGTAAGCTTCCCCGCCGGATGACAATAGCAGATCGGATCCATCTGCCTTGCTCTCGAGCGAATATCTTTCCGATGTGGTGCCGATTGGGATAAATCCAAGCTCGTCGCTTGGGTCGATAACAAAGGCTGTCAAAATATTCCGGCCATCGGTGAACGAGTTTTGCGGGAGCAGAGTCAGGATCCGCTGTGTATCATTGATATCCTTGTACGCAGGGGTAACGGCGGCGATTTTTCCATTCAAGGCAAGAGCAATCCATGCCTTTTCCTCTGAATGCAAACCAATGACTTCGCTGGACACAAGAGCAGGTATGTAGCCGTTGCGAGTATCGATGGCCTCGAACGCTGAAAAATTCTGAGTCAACCGAAGGCCGTCTCCGGGAGGGGGTTCTGCAACGTCGAGTGATCGGGTATCCGTCCCCAGCAGTCTGTTGTACGGGCTGGAAATCGACAGATCGGCTAGCGAGGTTCCGGAGCCAAAGGTTTTTGCCTGCCAATCGAGCAACGGCGTGCCAACTATAACGTTTCTGTCAAACTTGAACGTCTCATCCTGGAATTGAACGTTCAGGACGTCACTTTCCGTTCGATTCTTGGCGAAAACGGATTCACCATCGAAAGTCCAATCGACATCGATGCCCAGCACGTCGGCGATCGTCGGGACTATGTCGATGTTGGAGACGAGCATCGGATTGACGCCGCCGCTCTTCTGCCCCGGGGTTTTGATGAAAAGCGGCACATGCAATACGTCCGCATTCTTTTCCGTGAGCGCTCGGGAGTTGACATTGGCGGTAAACGCCCGGCCATGATCACCTGTAATGACAATCAGCGCTTTATCGTAAATGCCCACGTCCTTCAGGCGCTGCATCAACTCGCCGACAAGTGAATCAACAAGCCCGACCTGCATCAAATATCTGGAATACGCGACGTCGATGACATGTTGGTCGGCGGTCCAAACGTCATGGGTCAATCCGATATCCGAGACGCCTTGATAAAATGCCCCGTCCGGGAAGAATTGATATGGTTGATGCGGCAGCAGTAAATGTATGAAATCCAGCCGCTTTTCGCCGCCATTTATGGAAGAGATGAAATCTCTAAATGTTGCAAGGCGTGACCTGTTCGCATTCTTTTTAAATGTCTCGATCAGCAACTTCTCTTGATCTACCGAGACGTCATGGCTTTCCGCACTTGCTTCTCGAGGAGCTGCGCCCGCCTGGAAATTATTCCATCCGGCATCAAGGGGAGGCAGAATCTCCGCTGCCAATGCGCGTGGAAAGATGGCGTGTTGAAAGGCGACATATATATCCGAAGCAAAACTTGAAGGGTCAAACGCCTCCTTCTTCGCAGTGCACATTGTGGATGAGCACAGGGAGGTCAAAGTTTCATGGACGTTCAGTGAATAACTGCCACCCAGCATCGTAAACAGGTTTTTGGGATGCGTTTTGTATGTCGGGGCGTCCTTTTCACGGCTTGGTAGCGCCCCAGTCAGGATTGCCGGGACGGCAAATTGCGTTTGCGGATGTGTTGAAGTGGCATGCGGGAACCACCAGCCACTTTTTGACAGCTCTGCAAAATGCGGAAATCGCACCGCATCTATCTCGCCATTTTCCTTAAGAAGAGCCGTCGGATTGAATTCGTCAAATATTACGAAGATCACCGGCGCAGTCGAATTTGACGCATCTACCTGCACAATTTGCGCATTTTCATCGGAAAATGCTTTGGATACCGGAGACATGAACAGGAAGTGCAATGGAAAAAGCACTGAGCCGATTGCCAGGATGCTGACCAGCCGCCTTGCGGTCATCGATCGCGCATAGAGGGCTACGCATATCGTCGCAGCCATGGTCGCCAGCACAACCGGCGTGACCACGGCGTCGCCGAAGAAGCGATTTACCGTCTGCAGGGCCAGCACAACCAGAAGCGCCCAAACCACGCCGAGGTGAATGCCCCGCTGCATCGGCAGGCTAACCAGGCGCACGAGCGCCTCTACAAGTATGACCGCAAGAGGCAGGCCAACCGAGAGGACGAATACGAATGCGGTGATATCCAGGGAACTTGCGTTGTGAGCCACCAGGAATTCAGGCCCGCCGGCGAGTGCACTATAGATTGGCTGGGCAACAGCGATCCCGACAAGCGCAAAAATGTGCAGCACCTCAACCCAGAACGGTCGAGATGCAGATGTTCCAGACACGTCCATGAGCCAGCCTATCTTGATGCAGTTCGGTCATAGCGATACAGAGTTCGACCGGACTCCGAGATGACCTGCTTCCCGACGATTACTGCCCTTCGGCCTATCGCTTCCTCAAACGCGGCCTCGTGATAATCGGGGAAAATGTCCTCCCGAAGCGCCAACATCTTTTGAACCGTGCTGTCGGCCTTTGGAACGAACTCGATTATCCCGACAGGCGCCAGGCCGATCAGCCAGTCGACGACATCATGCAGGGGAACATTTCGCCCGATCGCCAAATGATGCTCGAACGCCAGTGCAATCAAGGCATCGGCGTTTGCCCGCTCGGCAAAACCCCGGCGCTCGCTTTGCCGCCACCCTTGGCTGGGGCTTGGGTTGGCTGCGTCAAGCCAAAGCGGCAGGAAATTGAGCTTCTGTTTTTGCGATCGCGAAAAAGCGATGTCGACCGCAGTCTGGTCAAAGTCGAATCCGATGACATAGCCGGCTCCACCGTCAAGAGCGGCGACCGAATAGTCACCAGTGTTGCAGCCCAGATCAATCAACCGTCCAGGCTTGGCCGAGGCCGCGAATTCCTCGATCGCGATCCGCTTGGCGTCGGCTTCCTTGTCAGTGTAGGTGTGCGTCGTGGCATATTCGCCCCAAACAGTTTTGCCGGTGTCGGCCGGTTCGAGACCGGCGATCCAATTTCGAAGCTGCACCAGAAAACCATTGTAGCCGGTTCGCGACAGGGACTTGCTCGATTTCGCCTTGTCGATGGACGCCTCAGGCGCATTGAGCGCGCGCCGCTCGAGACCGGCCTGCATGAGCACCTGGCTGACGATGTTCCAGGACAAGCGCTTCCTGAACGGCAGCATCTTGGCCAGGTGAAGGGTCGGCACCCCCTCGAGAGAGCCTCGAAACCAGGCATTGTGCGGAACACCGAGGAGCGCCCGCAGTAATAGCGGATTCAGGAACTGTTCGCAGAACTGACGGTGTCCGTGCCAGAATTCGCCTTCGCGGTAAGGCCGCAACGACAGCAAGTCGATGAAGACGGGCTTCGAGTTCACGAACTGGACGTTGTAAGCGGATGCGTCTGACAGGACCACGTCGCGCTTCAGGAGTTCGATTTGCATGTCCAGATGGAGAAGTGCCGCCGCTTTCAACTGCGCGAAGGACCATTCGTACGGATAGGATATGTACGGTATCCTTGAATGTTCGATCACGTAGGCTGCGTGCCTGAGCTCGTCCGGCCAGTTTTCCGGCTGGACCTCGACGCTATCCACCAGGCTGCCAGCGGCTATGAGTTCGCGCAGAACCCCGGCATCGCGGACCGCTTCATATGCCTTTCGAGCGCGCTCGGTGACGGTCCTCAGAATATTCTGACCGCTGTCGTACACGCTGCCGGAAGGGTCGCGAAACGATCCCGTATCAAGTGCCAGACCGGGCATCAATGATCAGACTTGTCGTTTTTTTTGCCGAACCTTGTCTGGATGGCATGCTTCAGGCGCTGGTAGTTGAGAGATATTACGGCGCCGGCTGCCGCTATCCCTCCGATCAGGCCTTGTAGCAGCATGCTTGCCGTGCCGGGATCGAGATATGCATAGGCAGGTCGAGACGTGACCGCGATGCACATGACGAACAACGAGATGGCGGCGAATAGTTTGGACATAGCGTTCTCCCTGGCCCCCCAGGGTAGCTGAGGTGTGACCGCTCAGCATTAGCCCGCTCTAACTTGATCGGTCGGAACTATCAACACAGGATTTAGATCACGTTGATTTTGTGGCGGTTTTCGGCACAACTAAATGGTCGGCTAGGTAAAATTCCGTGATCGGTTTTGGAGAAAAATCCGTCTCGGCCACCATGTCGATTCGCCATAATTGCAGATATGCATGCGGCTTTGAGAGCGGAGCAAGCCCTTGCCACAATGCTGCCGGGTTCCCGTCACAATCGGTTAATAAGGAAATAAGCAATTCCTGCGCAAATGAGGGTGCGGATCAAGGAAGCGGGTAGTTTCGGCAAGGCGTTCGCTGGTTGTGGCGAAACAATTCTGACGGAACCTACAGGGGATAATCTTACATGCAGGCTGTGGCGCGACCGCGTCTTCGTCGCACTATCACGATCGTGTCGTTTACGGCATGTGCAGCTCTGCTTGCCGGCTGTGGAACGCCGCAGCCGAAGTCGGTTGCGCAGCAGGTCCGCTCGAAGGAATATTTTCCCGAATCCAAGTATGGCGTGAAGGCAAGCCCGCGCGTTGCGTTCGGCCGTGACGGAATCAAGCGGGGAGGCGGCCGCGACCAGTTGGGCAAGCCCTACCAGGTTGCCGGCAAGTGGTATTACCCCAAGGAAGACCGGAGATACTCCAAGGTCGGCTCGGCCTCCTGGTATGGCGACGCCTTCCATGGCCGCCTCACGGCCAATGGCGAAATCTACGACACTGCGCATCTGACAGCCGCGCATCCCACCATGCCGCTGCCCAGTTATGCCCGCGTCACCAATACGGCCAACGGCAGTTCGGTCATCGTGCGCGTCAACGATCGCGGTCCCTACCACGGAAACCGCATCATCGACCTTTCCAAGCGTGCTGCCGAAATGCTCGACTACGCCAGCATCGGAACCGCCAAGGTCAAAGTCGACTATATCGGGCGCGCGCCATTGGACGGCGATGACGACCAGTATCTGATGGCTTCCTACAATCCAGGCAACCGGCCGAACGATCCTTCGGTCGGCTTGCCGACAGGGGTCATGATCGCCATGAACGGCTCGACACCCAGCGCGGCGTTCGCCGCGCCCGCGGTCCCGTTCCCGGGGCAACTGGTCGATTCCGCAGCCGCTCAACCGACTTTCATGACGGCACAGGCGTCGTCTGTCGGATTCGTAGTCCTGCCCGATTTCGGACCGATTGTCCCTCAAAGGCCGGATGTGAACCTGCCGGCACAGACGCCGTTCACCATCGCGACGCTGTCTTACGCGGATAAACGCATCGAAGCGGCTGCCGGTGCATTCGCCGTGCTGGACAATGCAAGGATGACACCGGCGGATGTCACTTCATCCTGGAAGCGGCTCAATAAAAGCAAGGCTGACGGTGCCCGCCTGACCCTCGACTATGTCGCCGCCGGCTCCTTCGACAAAGCTGGCGATGCCATGCGCGTGGCGGATCAACTCCGGGCATTTGGCCGGGTCGAGGTTCAAAAAGCCGAACTCGACGGCAAGCTGTGGCACTCGGTCAACCTTTACTCGAATGGCCAGGCTGGGCTCGACGCAATGCTCGAGGCGGCGTGGACGCACGGAGCGCCCGACGCGCTGGTGGTGCGCAACTGATCGATCGGTCGTTCGGTAATGCGCATACGGCGCCGGGCAGGTATCATCATCGGTTGATTTGCAGGGCAGGGGGCTGATAGCTTCCGACATCCCGCCGCTTGCGACCGAACAGGGCAATTCTTCGATGACAAAGGGTCTTCGCACACCGATTGCCGGTTTGTTGGCTGTTGCGCTGTTTATGGCCGTGGCCGTGAACGAAGCCGCCGCACAACTGTTCGAGACCAAGGCCACGCAGGCCTTCATGATCGATGCGGAAACCGGCACCGTGTTGTTTTCCAAGGACGCCGATGCGGCGATCCAACCGGCTTCGCTTGCCAAACTCATGACCCTGGAACTGGCCTTCAAGGCCATCAAGTCCGGCCGGCTTACCCGGGAAGACACTTTTGTGGTCAGCGAGAATGCATGGCGCACCGGCGGCGCGCCTTCCGGAACATCGACGATGTTCGCGGCGGTGAAGTCGACCATCCGGCTGGAGGACCTGCTTCGCGGCATTGCCGTGCAGTCGGCCAATGACGGCTGCATCGTGATTGCGGAAGGCGTTGCCGGATCGGAAACCAACTTCGCCTTGCAGATGACCGAACGCGCCCGTGAAATCGGCCTTGCGAAATCGACCTTCGTCAACTCCACTGGCTTGCCTGCGGACGGCCAGATGACAACTGTTAGGGAACTGGCGCAGCTATCCCACCATCTTTGGCGCGAATACCCGGACCTCTTTCGCTATTTTGGCGAGAGGGATTTCACTTGGAACAAGATTTCACAACGCAATCGCAATCCGCTCCTAGCCATGGAGATCGGTGCGGACGGGTTGGCGGTGGGGGCAAGTGAGCAGAACGGCTTCGGCATCGTCGGGTCCGTGGCGCAGGGCGGCAAGCGCGTGATCGCGGCCATGAGCGGCCTCGCTTCGGACCGCGAGCGTGCGGAAGAGGCGCGTAAATTGCTTGAATGGGGCCTGCGCTCATTCGAAAAGACCGAGATATTCGCGGCCGGCGAGGTGGCGGGCGAGGCGCAGGTGTATGGCGGCACGCGGCCCGGCGTTGCGTTGAAAGCCAAGGGGCCGATCGACATATTCCTGCCGATCACCAACCGCGACAAGGTGACGGCCCGCATCATCTATCAGGGACCGCTTTCGGCGCCTGTCGAAGAAGGCCAGCCCGTCGGCACGCTGCGCGTGTGGATCGGCGATACGTTGAGCCAGGAAACCCCGCTCTTTGCCGCTGAGACTATCGAAGTCGGCACGCTGCAAAGCCGCGCGCTCGATGCGGTCACGGAACTGGCGGTCGGCTGGCTGCGTTAGACTGAGCGCTGACGGAGGTGTCCATGGCGTGGACCTTTCGATCTGCCCGCACTATGACGAAGACGACAACAGGACGAAGCGTCTGCCAGTGGCGAATGGGTTTTTCATAACTTTCGAAGGTGGCGAGGGGGCTGGCAAGTCAACCCAGATCGAGCGGCTTGCTGCCAAGCTGCGCGCCAAGAAGTACGATATCCTCGTCACGCGAGAGCCGGGCGGCTCGCCCGGCGCGGAAGCGGTGCGCCATGTGTTGCTGTCTGGCGCCGCCGAGCCGTTCGGACCCAAGATGGAAGCGCTGCTGTTTGCTGCCGCTCGCTCCGACCATGTCGAGCAGGTCATCCGGCCGGCCATCGAACGCGGCTCCATCGTGCTTTGCGATCGCTTCATCGATTCCTCGCGGGTCTATCAGGGCGTGACAGGCGGGCTCGACCCGGCCTTCATGGAAGTCGTGGAGCGGGTTTCGATCAACGGCATGGTGCCGGATATGACGCTGATCCTTGACATCGACCCGGCCGAGGGCCTGAAGCGGGCGGCGGTTCGTCGCTCTCCCAACGACGTTCCGGACCGTTTCGAAAAGGAAACCGTGGCCGTTCACCAGCAGCGCCGTGAAGCGTTCTTGGCGATTGCCGCGGCAGAGCCCGGGCGCTGCATCGTGATCGATGCGTCGAAGCCGCCGAGCGAGGTGGAAGACGCCATAACCGCGGCTGTGTTCAGCGGGCTGGAGGCGCATATGCCTGGCTGTGTCAGGCAGGCGGCGCCCGCATGATCTTCGAGCGGATCGCTCCCGAACAGCACGACACGTTGGACGGTGTGCCTGAGCCTTCCGAGACGGCGCGCCTTGTCGGCCACATGGACGCGGCCGATATGCTGATCGCCGCCTATCGTGCCGGCAAGATGCCGCATGCGCTGATCTTCGTCGGTCCCGTCGGCATCGGCAAGGCGACGCTGGCGTTCCATCTTGCAAACCATTTGCTGAAATATCCGCGCAACGAGGCTTCCCCCGAGACGCTTGCGGTGCCGGATCCGGCATCGTCCCTGTTTCGGCAGGTCGCGCAGGGTGCGCATCCATCGGTGCTGCATCTCACCCGGCCGTTCAACGAAAAGACCAAGACCTATAAATCGGTGGTCACGGTCGACGAGATCCGCAAGGTCAGCAGTTTCCTGTCGTTGACCTCGCATGACGGCGGCTACCGGGTCGTCATCGTCGATCCGGCGGACGACATGAATACCAGCGCTGCCAATGCCTTGCTCAAGAATCTTGAGGAGCCGCCGACGCGCACGCTGTTCATCCTGATCGTGCACGCGCCAGGCTCGCTGTTGCCGACCATTCGCTCGCGCTGCCAGATCGTGCGGCTTGCACCGCTCGATACAGACAGTCTTGTGAGCGTCCTCAGCGCCATCGAACCGGCAGCCGCTGAACCTTCCGCACAGGCGGCGCTGGCCGAGCGGGCAGGGGGCAGCGTGCGCAATGCGATCCTGCTCAGCCAATATGGCGGACTGGAGATCGCCGAAGCGTTGGATCAACTTGCCCGGTCAAGGCTTGCGGGCACCGGCGAGGCGCACCGTCTCGCCGATGCCGTTGCCGGTCGCGACCGGGCCATTCCCTTTGATATCTTCAACCGCCGCGCCCTCGATCTCCTTTCGGCAAGCGCCAGCGAGGCCGCATTGGCCGGCGATCTTGGCCGCGCCAAAGCGCTAACGGACACTTGGCAGGATGCGCGCGAAGCGATAATTGAAACCGAGACCTATAATCTCGACAAGAAGCAACATGCGCTTACGATGATCGACCGCCTGAATTCCGCACTGCGAATGTGAAGCTCGGTTTGCTTCGGGATGGCGTTCGCCGCCCCGATGCGATATCCACCGCCCATTCCTTCCCGCAGGCTCTCACGGTCCTTTCATGTCACGCGACACTTTCTACATCACCACGGCGATTTCCTATCCCAATGGCAAGCCGCATATCGGCCATGCCTATGAACTCATTGCCACCGATGCGCTCGCCCGCTTCCAGCGCCTCGACGGCAAGGATGTGTTCTTCCTTACCGGTACCGACGAGCACGGCATCAAGATGCTGCAGACGGCCAAGAAGGAAGGCATATCGGCGCGCGAACTCGCCGACCGCAATGCCGCCGAATTCAAGCGCATGGCCATAGCGCTGAACGCCTCCAATGACGACTTCATCCGTACCACCGAGGACCGCCACTACGCAGCCTCCCAGGCGATCTGGAAAGCGATGGCGGCCAACGGCGACATCTACAAGGGCGGCTATGCCGGCTGGTATTCGGTGCGCGATGAAGCCTATTACGGCGAGGAAGAGACTGAAGTCCGCGCCGACAATGTCCGCTACGGCCCGCAGGGAACCCCGGTCGAGTGGGTCGAGGAGGAAAGCTATTTCTTCCGGCTGTCGGCCTATCAGGACAAGCTTCTGGACCTTTATGCGAGCCAGCCCGGATTCATCGGGCCTGCCGAACGGCGCAATGAAGTCACAAGCTTCGTCAGGTCGGGCCTCAAGGATCTTTCGGTCTCCCGCACGACGTTCGACTGGGGCGTGCCTGTGCCCGGCGACGAAAAGCATGTCATGTATGTGTGGGTCGATGCGCTCACGAACTACATTACAGGCACAGGCTATCCCGATGAAAACGATGGAAAATGGCGTTTCTGGCCTGCCGATGCGCACATCATCGGCAAGGACATCGTTCGCTTCCATGCCGTCTATTGGCCGGCGTTCCTGATGTCTGCCGGCATCGAATTGCCGAAGCGGGTTTTCGGGCACGGCTTCCTGTTCAACAGGGGCGAGAAGATGTCGAAGTCGCTCGGCAACGTCATCGACCCGTTCACCATGGTCGAACACTACGGGCTCGACCAGGTGCGCTACTTCTTCCTGCGCGAGGTGCCTTTCGGCCAGGACGGCAGCTACAGCCACGAAGCCATCGTCAACCGCACCAACGCTGACCTTGCCAACGATCTCGGCAATCTGGCGCAGCGCTCGCTGTCGATGATCGCCAAGAATTGCGATGGCCTCGTGCCGGCGCGTGGCGATCTGGCGGATGCGGACAAGGCAATTCTGGAGCAGGCAGGCGAAGCGCTGGTCACGGCGCGCGCGGCGATGGCGGAGCAGGGGATACATCTGGCATTGGCCGCGATCTTTGCAGTGGTGGCGGAAGCCAACCGCTACTTCGCGGCGCAAGAGCCGTGGGCGCTCAAGAAGACCGATCCGGCGCGCATGGAAACGGTATTGTGGACCACTGCCGAAACGATCCGGCGCGTGGCGATCATGTGCCAGCCTTATATCCCGGATTCGGCCACCAAACTGCTCGACATACTGGCAGTGGCTGAGGATGCACGATCGTTCGCACATGTCGCCGAAGCTTATGCACTGGAATCCGGTACGGCGCTGCCAGCGCCACAACCGGTGTTTCCGCGCTATGTCGAGCAGGAAGCCAGCGCCTGATGCTTGTCGACAGCCATTGTCATCTGGATTTCCCGGATTTTGCCGAGGAGCGTGAGGCCATCGTCGCCCGCGCCAAGGCTGCTGGCGTCAGGCGAATGGTAACGATCTCGACTCGCGTCAGAAAATTCGACCAGATCATTGAAATAGCTGAATCTTTCGACGAAGTCTTTTGCTCGGTCGGCACGCACCCTCATAATGCGGCCGAAGAACTCGATGTTGCGGCGGAGGAACTCGTACGGCTGGCGTCGCATCCCAAGGTCGTGGCCATCGGCGAAGCCGGCCTCGACTATCACTATGACTACGCGCCGCGCGAAGCCCAGGTCCAGGGCTTCCGCACGCATATAGCGGCTGCACGCGAAACAGGCTTGCCGCTGGTGATCCATGCGCGCAGCGCTGACGGCGATGTCGCCGCGATACTTGAGGACGAGACAGGGAAGGGTGCCTTCCCCTTCATTCTGCATTGTTTTTCGTCAGGTCGCAGGCTGGCTGAAGTTGGCGTGGCACTGGGCGGTTACATATCGTTTTCCGGCATACTGACGTTCAAGAACTCAGCAGAACTGCGCGAGATCGCCGCCGGCGTGCCGCATGACCGGCTTCTGGTCGAGACAGACGCGCCATATCTGGCCCCGGTGCCGCATCGCGGCAAGCGCAACGAACCTGCCTTTGTGGCGCATACGGCAGCGGTTCTGGCCGAGACGATAGGCGTCGGTAACGACGACATCGCCGCGCTGACCACCGACAACTTCTTCAATCTTTTCAAGAAGATGCCTCGACCTGACGCGCCGGGCGTCTGAGCGTGTCGGACCTGCTGCGCCTCACCATATTGGGTTGCGGATCGTCACCGGGCGTACCGCGCATTACTGGTGATTGGGGCAACTGCGACCCGAAAAACCCCAAGAACCGTCGTATGCGAACCTCCGCAATGGTTCAGCGTATCGCCGCGGACGGCAAGAAGACGACCGTCATAATCGATACTGGGCCGGATTTCCGTTCCCAGATGCTGATGGCGGGCGTCAAACACATCGATGCGGTGCTTTACACGCATCCGCATGCCGACCACATCCATGGCATCGACGATTTGCGCGGCTACGTGCTGGAACAGCGGCGCCTGATCGACATCTATGCGGATCAACATACAATGCAACGCTTGCGCGAGGCATTCGGCTATTGTTTCGAAACGCCGCCGGGCAGTTCATATCCGCCGATTCTTTGGGCTCGGAACATCGATCATGACCGACCGGTCGTCATCGAAGGCGAGGGCGGCGCCCTCTCCTTTGAACCGTTGCCGCAAGTGCATGGCGACATTGTTTCGCTCGGTTTCCGGATCGGCACACTGGCCTATTGTCCTGATGTCAGCGACTTCCCGGAAGCGACCGTCAGGCGCTTGCAGGATGTGGATATGCTGGTCATCGATGCCTTGCAGTACCGGACCCATCCAAGCCATTTTTCGCTCCATCAGGCTCTCGAATGGATAACCAGGCTGAAGCCGGCCCGGGCCGTGCTCACGCACATGCACGTGCCGTTGGACTATGAAACGGTTTTGGCCGAAACGCCGGCGCATGTCGAACCAGCCTATGACGGCATGGTTCTCGAACTGCCTTATGGATCAAACTGATACCGCCAGATTCTAATGCATGTCACCCGAAAGAGGGAACCGGTTTCGGGATAACGACATGCATGGAAACAGGTCCTTAGAGCGCGCCAGCGAATCTGAAAATGACGGCTCTAAGGAGTGTTGCTCGATATTGATGTACCCGTCAGTTCCATAATATATCTTATGCGACTTTTAGACAGGGCGAACCCCTGCGTGGCCGTGGCGCTTGAAACTATCCGACCCAGCGCTCGTAGTCGGAAACCAGCAGGTGCATCGGTGCCGTGTCTTCCTCAATGTCAGAGAACCGGCCAATGGGTTCGCGGAAGATGTTGTCGGTCAGGTCGTCGTTGACCGTCGAAACCTCACCGATCAACACGTCCTTGCCCTCGGCCCAGAACGCATGCCACACGCCCGGCAGAAGTGTCACGCTTTCACCGGGGTCAAGTTTCAGCAAGCCACCAGCCGGCAGCTTGCGGATTGTCCCGTCCACTGGAACTGCAACCTCGGCATGAGCATCGATGCCGCCGTCGGTGTCCGGCATGAACAATTCGAGCACCAGCTTGCCGCCGCCGCGGTTGATGATGTCCTCGGCCTTGATGACGTGCCGGTGCATGGGTGAAAGCTGATCCTTGCGCGAGATCATGATTTTCTCGGCATAAAGCATGCCGGCACCCTTCTTCATGTCCTCGAAACGGCCGTTACGCACCGTGAACAGAAAAAGCCCCAGTTCATCGAACTTGCCCTGCCCGTAGTCGGTGATGTCCCAGCCAAGCCGGGCGTCGAAGATGCCTGCCGAGTTTTGCCGGCGCCGCTTCATCTCTTCCGGCGTCCAGTAAGCGAAGGGCGGCATGACATAGCCAAACGAACGGATGAAGGTATCCGCTTCGTGAATGATGGAGTTGATCGTCGATCGCTTCATGATTGTTTCCACGTCTGCGTGCATTCGGACGAGAACCGGAGGTGCCTGCGCCCCTATTTCTCAGGCATCGCTGCTTCGGGCCGCCAGCCTGCGCATGGCGGCGATGCGGCGCCGGCTGATTTCGGTGCGCATGGCCGTCAGATGCAGCGCGAAAAAGAGAATGGTGAAGCCGAGCGCCATGACAAGCAACGGCCAAAGCATGCTCGGATCGATGGTCGGACCATCCAGGCGCAGGACTGAAGCCGGCTGGTGCAGCGTGTTCCACCATTCCACCGAGAATTTGATGATCGGAATATTTATGAAGCCGACGAGCGTGATGATCGCGGCTGCCCAGGCAGAGCGGCCGACATCGTCTAGCGCCCGGGTCAGCGCAATGATGCCCAGATACATCAGGAACAGCACGAAAACCGAGGTCAGCCGCGCGTCCCACACCCACCAGGTCCCCCACATCGGCTTGCCCCAGATCGAGCCGGTGATCAGCGCGAGCGCCGTGAAGGCCGCCCCTATCGGTGCCGCCGATTTCAGCGCGACATCGGCAAGCGGATGACGCCAGACCAGCGTGCCCAGCGCGGATACCGCCATCAGGCCGTAGCACATCATCGCCAGCCATGCGAACGGCACATGGATGTACATGATGCGTACGGTAGACCCCTGCTGGTAGTCTTCTGGCGCAGCAAAGCTCATGTAGAGGCCCGCTACCAGCAACAGGCACGCAGCACCTGCCAGCCAAGGAACGATCCGGTCGGCAAACGCGACGAAACGCGTGGGGTTGGCGAGGTCGATCCAGTTGGCGAAACGGCTGCGTGTGGTGCTCATCATCCAAGCTTAATAGACCCAGCCCGGGATTCGGGCAATCAGCCCTCGAAAGCCCCTCGATCACATACCCGTCAGGCGGCCGCGTCTTCCTTGACGGAAGAGATGCGGCTAAGCCGGCGAACCTCCTCGTCATTGAGCAATCCACCGGCGCGCAGCAACGCTGCAAAGCGGCCATTGCGCAGGGAAAGTTCGGCAAAGCCGCCCATTTCAACCACCCTGCCCTTGTCCATGAACACGACGAGATCGGCATCGCGAACGGTTGTGAGACGGTGGGCGATGATGAAGGTTGTGCGGCCACGGCGCAGTTCGTCGATCGCCTGCTTCACTCGGTCCTCGGTCTCGACATCGAGCGCGCTCGTCGCTTCGTCCAGGACCAGGATCGGCGCATTCTTCAGCACGGCACGGGCAATGGCGATGCGCTGGCGTTCGCCGCCGGACAACTGCCCGCCACGCTCGCCCACGACTGTGTCGTAGCCGCCGCCCTTCGACAGGATGAAATCCTGGGCGACGGCGGCATCGGCGGCTGCATGGACCTCGTCATAGGTCGCTTCCGCCCTGCCGATGCGGATATTGTCCTCGATCGAGCGGTTGAGCAGGCCCGCGTCCTGGAACACTGTCGCAATCGAATGACGCAGCGAACGGTTGGTGACGGTGCGGGTGTCGACACCGTCGATGAGAATGCGGCCGCGCTGCGGGGTGAACACCCGTTGCAAGAGGTTGATGAGCGTCGTCTTGCCGGCGCCGGTAGGGCCTACGATGGCGACGGTCTGCCCGGCATGGACCTCGAAGGACACATCGTCCACACCCTGCCCCGAATTGGCAAATTCGAAGCCGACGTTTTCGAAACGCACGTGGCCGGTTACGCCACCAAGTTCGCGAAGGCCTGCGGGCTCGGAAACCTCGCGGGCGGAATCCTCCATCCGATAGAAATCCTCGAGCTTGGCGCGGGCTTCGGAGATCTGGTTGACGAAGGCGGATATCTGATCGAGCTTCGAGATGAGGAGCGAGGCAAAGCCGGTGAAAGCGATGACGTCGCCGATGCGCAACTGGCCGTGCATGACGAGGTAGGACCCGATCAGCAGCACCACCATCATCGAGATGGTGGACGACAGGCGGTGCAACGCGCTTGCCAGCGCCCACCAGTCGAGAACGGGATACTGAGCGCTCAACAGGTCACGCACGTAGCGCTTCAGCGTCTCTGTCTCGTGGCTGATGCGGTTGTAGCTTTGGAGAACAGCGACATTGCTGACCGAGTCCGTCACATGCGCGAAAACCGCATGGTAATGCTGCTCGACATTCGCCTGTCCCTGCTTGGTCTTGCGCATGACCAAGCGGCCAATGCAAAAATACAGGGCGCCCAGAACCATCAGCACCATCGACATGCGCAGATCCAGGGTCAGCGCCGTTGGAATAAGCAGCAGCAGCGCAACCGCCGTCGAAAGATGCTGCCGCATGAATTCCAGCCACAAGCTGAACAGCGATTCCACCGCCCGCAGCAACGTATGAAGCGAATTGGACGTGCCGCGCTCGTGATGCCAGCCAAGCGGCATCGTGATTACGCGCTCGAAAGACTCGCAAAGCACGTCGGCGCGGCGCCTGTGTGCGAAACGATCCGCACCGCGCGCAACCAGCACGAAAGCGATGATGTTGAAGGCACCCAGCCCCGCCCACAAGGTAAGAGCGGGAACGACATTGATATGTTCGGAAATCGCGTCGATGACGCGCCCGAACATGATCGGTTCAAGGATCGCTACGATTGCCAGCATGATGTTGGCACCGCAGATCAGGGCAACCCGCTTCTTGTCGGCGGCAAGATAGCCGAGCGCACGCCAGTAGACTTGCAGAAGGGACACTCGCTTACTCCGCGAAATCGCTCATTGTGCAATGCACCATTTCCGAAACACGTATCGACCGATGCGCCACAAAACAATGCCTCCATATCCCTTCAGTTCCGAATTCGCGAACAAAAGATGGCTACGGGAAGAAATCTGGCGTGATCACCTAACGGTTTGAGAAGAAAGGTGAAATGCCCCTCATGCGGCAAAATAATGGCAGCGGCGGGCCGCTGCCATTATTTTAGTCACATTTAGTGTGGCGTGGCGCCTTCACATCGGAATGCGCACGACCACCTCGGTTTCCCGATCCTTTACGAGCTCGAAAGCAGAGCCCTTCACCTTGGCGCCATTCACCTCGATCGAAAGGGTTTTTGCGCCCTTGGTCCGCAGTACGCGAATTTTCTGACGGCCACCCAACATGTTGAGCGTCGCCGAATAACCGTCCCAATGGCTTGGGATGCGCGGGTTGATTTCGATGCGGGTGTCGCGCCGCTGAATGCCGAGGATTGCCTCGACCGCGGCACGGTAGAGCCAGCCGGCCGAGCCCGTGTACCAGGTCCAGCCGCCCCGTCCTCCCTTGTCGCCGGAATAGATGTCCGCCGCCACGACATAGGGTTCGACGCGATAGTGCTCAGCCTTAGCCTCGCTTGTCGAATGCATGACGGGGTTGAGCATCGAGAAACACCGATAGGCGTCGTCGACGCGCCCCATTTCTGCAAGCGCGATGACAAACCATGTCGCGGCATGGGTGTACTGCCCGCCATTCTCACGCACGCCTGGCGGATAGCTCTTGATATATCCCGGATCCTTTTCGGTCTTGGAGAAGGGCGGCGTGAACAGCTTCACGATCTTGAGATCGTCGTCGACAAGCAGGTCGATCGCCTGGTCCATGGCCGTATGCGATCGGGCCGGGTCGCCCTCACCCGAAAGCACGCTCCATGATTGGGCGATGGAGTCGATCTTGCACTCCTCGGAATTCTTCGACCCTAGCGGCGTGCCATCGTCGAAACTGCCGCGCCGATACCATTGGCCGTCCCAGGCTGTATTTTCCAAGGCCCGCTTCAAGGCGTTGGCATGCTTCTGCCAGGCCTGGGCATGCTTGGTATCGCCTTCGGCCTTCGCGACTGCAGCAAAATCGCCGAGTGTCTTGAGGAGAAACCAGCCGAGCCAGACGCTTTCGCCCTTGCCCTCGTCGCCGACGCTGTTCATTCCGTCGTTCCAGTCCCCGTCCAGAATCAGCGGCAGGCCGCCTGCACTGCTGCGCTTGATGGCAAGGTCCAGCGCGCGGGCGCAGTGTTCGTAGAGCGTCGCGGTTGTTTTTGAGGCTTCCGGCGTGAAGAACGCGTCGTGCTGGCCTTCGCCGAGTTGCTCGCCGTCGATAAACGGCAGGCTTTCCTTCAAGATCGCCCGATCGCCCGTGACCGCCATGTAGTAGGCAACGGCATAGGCCAGCCAGACGACATCGTCCGAAATCATCGTGCGCACCCCTGCTCCGGTGCGCGGCAGCCACCAGTGCTGCACGTCGCCTTCAGGGAACTGGCGTCGGGCGGCATTGAGGATCTGGTCCCTTGCCAGGCCCGGATCATGGGCAAGCAGGGCCAGCGTGTCCTGCAACTGGTCGCGGAAGCCGAAAGCGCCGCTCGCCTGATAGAAGGCCGAGCGGGCCCGGATCCGGCAGGCAACGCTTTGATATGGCAGCCAGTGGTTGACCATGGCGTTCAATGTCTTGTCCGGCGTCTCGACCTGAATGGTGTCGAGGAAGCCGCGCCAGGTTTTTTCATTGTCGGCAAGGCGCTGGTCGAAATCCTTGTCACAATGTCGTTTGATCAGTTCGGAAGCCTCGTCAGCCGATGCGGCGTCGCCCAGAAGCCACAGCAGCGTTACATTGCCGTTCGCAGGCACCTCGATGTCGCGGGCCAAGGCGGCGCAGGGGTCGTCGCCTGCTTCGATGCGGCCCGACAATGCGGCACCGGCCAGCACCGCGTACGGCGCTGTGGTGACGCCCCCTCGCCCGAGAAATTCCTGGCGGTCGGCTGTTGCCGATTGGGGTTTCCTGTCGCTGGCCAAAAATGCGACGCGCCCGCCAAAGTCCAGATTGTACGGATTGATGGCCAGCAACGCGCCGGTGGAGGGGTCTTGCGACGGAATGACCGTTCCGGCGGTCCGGGAACGGTGCGTGCCCAAAACCCACTCCGCATATGCATAGATGCGCAATCGCACGGCTGTCGCGCCGGAGTTTTGAATTCGCAGCCGGGAAAGCTTAACGGGATCGACCGGATCGACGACATGGGTCAAGTCCATGGAAAGCTGGCCGCGCTGGGAGCGGAAGGTCGAAAATCCCTGTCCGTGCCACGCCTCGTAGGTCATGGAGGGATCTCGCACTACGGCTGCCGTCGGCGAAAACGCCGTTCCATTGGCGTGATCGTAGATATAGATGCCCTCGCCCGGCCGGTTTGTCACAGGATCGTTCGACCAGGGCGTCAATTGATAGTCGCGACTGTTGCGGCTCCAGGTGAAGGCAGCACCCTCGGCCGAAGTGTGGAAGCCGAAGCTCTCGTTGGAAATGACGTTGATCCACGGTTGCGGCGTCGTCTTGCGGCCAGTCAGCCGCACGACATAGTGGCGACCGTCATCGTCGAAACCGCCAAAGCCGTTCCAACTGGACAAGCCGTTTCCGTCACTGGGAATATTGCGGGAAAGCGACGTTGCCGAGATGCTCGCCATGTCATGCGAAATGGCTGGCCCGCCCGGATGCAGGGTGTCGCGCGCCTGCAGCGCCGTTGTTTCGGCACGCTCTATCTGGTCGGCAATCGTGCCGTTGCGTGTGTGCAGCACCACCCGCGCCGAAGCCAGCAAGGTGCGATAGGTCGGCTCGTCCATCAGGTCGCGCCGCACGGCGAAGATATGCTGGCGCGGGCCAAGCTCAGTGCCGCGCAGGCGGCTGTTTTCGCACAGGGAATCAATGGCCTGCTGCAGATCCTGCACGTAGGACGAGGCTTGTTCGTTGACGATCACCAGATCGGCCATCATGCCGCGGGCGCGCATGTATTCCTGGAACCGCAAAGCCTGCGCCACGATCTCCAGATCGGCGAGATCGTCTATGCGCAATGCGAAGATCGGATAGTCGCCCGAAATGCTGGTTGGCCAGAGGCTGGATTGCTTGCCGAGGCCTGACCCGATGGCCTCGGATGGTAAACGCAGGTTGGAATCGGGATAGATCAGGTAGCGTGCAAGTTGTTGCCCGATGGCGGCATCCGCCAGGCTGAGACCCAGATGGCGCGTCTGTACCTGCGAACGCGTCCAGGCCAGCATGGCCTGCCTGGCGAAACTCTCCGGGTGGTCGAGCCGGTTGACCGCTTCCTCAAGTTCCGTCCGGGTCGATCCCACGCAGGTCCAGAAGGTCAGCGAAACCTTCTTGTTGGCCGGGACGCGAACCCGACGCCGCAACGCGGCGATGGGATCGAGCGTGAAGCCGGCGCCGCCGGCAAGATGCGCGCCGCTGTCCATGGCTGCTGGATCGGCGATCGTGCGCCCGCGGCCGATGAACGAGCGCCGGTCGGTTTCTGCCTCGGTATCACGCGCCAGCCCTGACGGGTCGGTGACGAAATGCACCGCCGCGAAATCGGGTTCATTGTGGTCGCGCTTGCGACGCGTGGCGAAGATGGCGCCATTGTTAGGCGCGATCTCGGTCTCGATGAACATTTTCGAGAACGCCGGGTGGGCATTGTCGGACGCCTCGGAGCCGAGCACCAGTTCCGCAAACGATGTGACTTCAATGTGCCGGTCGGTTGCGCCGTCATTGAAAAGGGTGACGCGCCTGCCTTCTCCATTGCCTTCGGAAATGACGATGCACTCCACCTCCGAGCGCAGCGATCGAACCGTCTTGATGAAACTCGCCTTGTCGTCGGAGAACAGGGTTTGCGTTACTTCGCCCGGTGCCTGTTTCGGTTCTACGGTGGCCGACCACCAATCCCCGGTATCGGCATCACGCAGAAAGATATACGAGCCAAGGCGGTCCTCGGTCGGGTCGGGTTGCCAGCGCGTTACCGAAAGCTCGCCCCACCGGCTGTAGCCGGATCCCGTTGCGGCCACCATCACCGAATAGTGGCCGTTGGACATCAGGCTGGTCGAGCGAAGCGCCCATGCCGGGTCGAGAACGATGCGCGTATCGAGGCTCTGGACTTCGGGTTCGTCCAATCCGGGCCTCTCTTCGGCCTCGGTGCGCACGGTATCCGCCGGGATTTCACGCGGTGCTTTTTGCTGCAAAAGCAGCTCGGCGGATTCGATGACCGGATCGCTATGAAAGCGGTCGCGCAGTCGTCCTTCGAACACCGCGTCGGCCACCGCTGCGATGGACATGCCGGAATGGTGCGCAAAATAGCTCAGCACCACGGCGTGGTCCGTTCCTTCAGGAACCCGCTGCGGCGTGAAATCGACGGCGTCGTAGTATCCGTGCCGGCCGAGCGCGCCGATCTCCTTCAACCGCCGTAGGTTTTCGACAGCCTCGCGCGGCATGAACTGTGCGGCGAGAATGGTCGCATATGGCGCGATGACCGTGTTCTGGCCGAGGCCGCGCTTCAAGCCGAGGCCCGGCACGCCGAAATTGGTATACTGATAAGTCAGTTCCCTGTCGCGGGCGTTGTAGGCGGCTTCGGAAATGCCCCACGGCACATTCTTCGATCGCGCATACTGAATCTGCCGCTTGATGACGAGTTTGCTGGTCTGGTTCAGCAAGCTGCCGTGCGGCTCCTTCATGACCAGCGGCGGCATCAGATATTCGAACATCGAACCCGACCACGACATCAAGGCGCCGCGAAAACCGATCTCGACGATCGGACGGCCGAGCTTGAACCAATGCTCCGTCGGCAGGTCGCCCTTGGCGATGGCGAACAGGCTGGTCAGGCGGGCTTCCGAAGCCAACAGGTCGTAGCAGCTTTCGTCCAGCTGATGTTCATCCACGCGGTAGCCGATCGAGAGCAGCTTGCGCTCCGTCCGCATCAGGAACGAGAAATCCATCTCGAAGGCGAAACGGCGGGTACGCTCGCGCAGTTCGAGCAGCCTTGCCCGTATTGTCGCGAGGGCATTGTCGTCGATGTGAGAGTCCTGAAGATGGGCCTCGCAGGTCGATTCCAACCGCATCGCCCAGTCGACGATGATGTCGCTTCGCGTCGAGCCGACTTCCGTATGGATGGCCGCCGCCAGCTTGCGGATTTCGCCGGCCAGCACCGACAGGTTGATGGTGCGGATCGAAGCCATCTCCGGCTGCGCCTTGATGGTGCGCACGGCGCGCTGCATGCCATCCAGCCTGTCCGCCAGCCTTTGTCTCAACGGCCGCAACTGGCGGCGGTCGTCCGGCAGTTCGTCGAGGCTCTCGCCAAGGATCGCGACAACGTCGAGAACGCCGCCGAAATCGCCTTGCAGGTGCACCGAAGGCGCTTCGGCCCATTCGGCGCATGTCGCAGCCACTGCAACAAGATGGCCGGCCAGGTTGCCGCTATCGACGCTTGAAATGTAGAGCGGGTGCAACGGCTTCAGCGTCTTGGTGTCGTACCAGTTGAACAGATGCCCGCGATTGCGCGGCATATTCTCGATCGTCGTCATCGTCGTTTCGATGCGGGTTATCGCGTCGGCCAGGCTGATCCAGCCGAAATCGCGCGCGGAAACGACCGACAGCAAATAGACGCCGATATTGGTCGGCGAGGTGCGCTGGGCCACGACCGGGGACGGACTTTCCTGGAAATTGTCCGGCGGCAGGTCGTGATGTTCGTCGGTGACGAAGTTTTCAAAATAATGCCAGGTGCGGCGGGCGGCAATGCGCAAGGCATGCATGTCGCGTGCCGAAAGATGCAGCCGATCCTCGGTTTCCGCCGAGCGGCTGATCACCCAGGCGAAGGCCGGCGACCCGATCCAGAACAGGGCGAAGAAGAAGGCGACAAAAGCACCTGTCGAGTCCGCGAACACCGGAATGGCAAGACCGACGACACCGATGATGACGGCGCCGTACATGCCGCCGTAGTAGGAACCGAGGTCGTTGTCGCCGCCCTTGTGCGCTTGCGAAGCCGTGCGCCATTCCAGCAGGTTCCTGCGGCTGACGAACAGGCGATAGAGCGTGCGAACGATGGCGTCGGCCATCATCCAGGCCGTATGGGCCATCAACACGATCTTGAGTGCTACCAGTGCCGTACCGAAGGCGACGTCATGCGCGAGCGCTGAAAAATGGCCGCGTGGCGTTGCATCGCGGTTCTTCGGCAGGATCGCGTTGACGATATCGAATGTCGGCGCCATGAACAGGGTGAGGATCAGAAGCGCTTGCCACTGGGCCGCTTGAGTGAACGGCAGCAGGGTCCAGCCGGCAATCGCAGCCATCACCCAGAAAATCGGCGTCAGCGTCCGGCGCAGATTGTCGACCATCTTCCAGCGCGACAACGCCGGCACGCCGGAACGCGGATCGAGGATGAAGTTGAGCAATTGCCAGTCGCCGCGCGCCCAGCGGTGCTGGCGCGATGCATCGACCGAATAGCGCGTGGGGTAATCCTCGACCAGTTCGACATCGGTGACCAGGGCCGAGCGCGCCATGGCGCCTTCGATCAGGTCGTGGCTGAGGATGGTGTTTTCCTCGAAGCGGTCCTTCAGTGCCGCCTCGAAGGCATCGATATGATAGAGCCCCTTGCCGGTGAAGGAACCCGCGCCGAACAGGTCCTGATAAAGATCGGACACCGCGAAGACATAAGGGTCCAGGCCGCGATTGGCAGAAAACACCCGTTGGAAGAACGAGGCCTCGTCGCCGGTCGTCAATGACGGCGTGATGCGTGGCTGGAGGATCGTGTAGCCGGACGAAACCCGCCGGCTCGCGGCATCGAAATGCGGCCGGTTCAAGGAGTGGCTCAGTTTACCGATCAGCTTGGCGATTGCGTCGCGCGTGGTGCGCGTGTCGGCGTCGAGCGTCATCACATAGACGACATTCTCCGGCAGCGGTGCATCGACCGGCATGAAGGTGGTGTCGCCGTCGCCGCGCAGCAGAAGGTTGAGTTCATGCAGCTTGCCGCGCTTGCGCTCCCAACCCATCCATTTGCCCTGCCCCGGATTGTAAAGGCGGCGGCGGTGCAGCAGATGGAACCGCGGCGAACCTTCCGTTGGGTAGCGCTGATTGAGCCGGGATATCTGGCTACGGGCGAAGTCCAGGATTTCCATGTCGCCCGCAGCAACTTCGCTGTTGCTGTCAGGCCAGTCCGACAGCAGCGCGAAGTAAAGTTCGTCTGACGTGTTGGCGAGGTAGTGGACTTCGATGTTGCGGATGTTTTCCTCGACGTCGTCGCGCGAGCCGATCAGGGAGGGAACGACGACAAGCGTGCGTGCCTCGGCAGGAATGCCGTCCTTGTACTCGTAGCCGATCAGCCTGGTTGGCTTGAGGAACAGGAGGACAAACGTATTGAAAAAGGCCAGTGCGCCTTCGCTGGCAGGCACCGCAAACAGCACCAGCATCAAGACGATCGCGGAAACCGGCAGGCCCAACGCCGCAAGGGCGTTCCCGGTCGCGTAAAGAAGCAGTGCCGTGAGTGCAAAAACCGGGATGAAAATGCCAAGCCAGCCGGTCTTGCGGAACGCTCTCTTCAGCCGTTGGCCGAGGCTCGGGCGATAGCCGACGGCGCTTTCCAGTTCGGGACGGAGACGGCCGACCAGATAGAAACCGACGTCGGTGGAAGAAGGCGTCGCTTCATCGTCGGCGGCCGCAACGTGCGGATGCGGCGCATATTTGGCCAGATCGGTGGCGGTTTCGGCCACCTCGTATTCCGACTTGTCGGACCTGCGCGCGAGTTCCTCGACAGCGGTCCGGTACTGGTCGCGCGAGGCGAAGTCGAGTGCGCCGAACCCGGTGCGCTCACGCAGCAAGGCATCGATCTTGCTGACCCCCTCGAACCAAACAGTCCAGTCGACGTCATTGATGAGGCGCAGGCCACGGATGATGTTGCCGGTGGTGACGTTGCCGCTCGACAATGTCTGGTGTTCGGCGATTATGATTTCTTCCGCATCGGAGCCGGACTTCTCCAATTCGCCTTCCAGCCATTCAAGCGCCCTGCCCGCGTTTTGCGAGCCGTCGCGCAGCCGGTAGAGAAGTTGGGTCGCGAAGGTGGTGTCCTGCGCATGGGCGCTGTAGCCGGCAAGCAGGTCGTGACCTTCGCCGCCTCCGGCAGAAGCGAGCACACGGTCGGCCACCTCGTTGGCGATGAGGCGCATGTCGCGCGCCCGGCTGACACGTACCGCCAGCCGGCGCAAATTCTCGATAAGCACAAAACGCAGCAGCGACGGCAGCGCCCACAGTTCGCCAATCCTCATTGGTTCGACGGACTGAAATCCCTCCACCATCGACTTGAACATGTGCGCGGACACGGAACTGTCGGAATGCGCGACATATGCCCAAGCCAGCACCAGCGCGCGCGGAACGCTGGTTCCGTCAGGCAGCTTGAGTGTCGGCAATTGCCGGTAGAAGCGGCGCGGCAGGTCGCGCTTGATCTGGTAGATGGTTTCCTCGACCAGATAATTGTTGTCGAGAAGCCACTGCGCGGCTGGCGTAATCGCTTCGCCCTTCGCCTGCGCGGCGTTGGTCGAGCGGTAGACCTCGAGGATTTTCTTGGCATTCTCACGGATGCGGGCCTGAAAATCGAATGTTCCAACACCTGCGAAGGCATCGACCTCACCGCTGGCGATGGCCTCACCAAGCACGCGCAGGCGATCTTCCTGGAAGAATTGGGAGCGGATCGGCGCTTCCGGAGCGGTTGGAAACGTCGAGCTTGAGCGTTGCAAAAGGTCTGGGCTGGCTTGAATATTCATTAACAATCCGTGCGGCAGGAACGCGGGTGCGACCAAACTGGCGCGACCGCGTTCATTAAACCGGTTCAAATGCGATTGGTTGCATCGCAGCAATGGCCGAATGGGGTAGCTTCAGCATCCCAACAGACAATAGCACGCGTTATCTCCCCGACAACCTTGAGCGCGCGCTTTGTGCGCGGGCCGGCCGGATCGAAAGGAAAGGATTTGGGCTTTTTCGTGTTCGATGCGGCGTCAAACAGGCTATCCCGCCATATAGTCCGAAGCTTGGCGGCTAAGACTATTGGCCGGATGCGTTTGCGTGGATACGGATAATGAACAAAGTGGCGGATTGCGGGGTTTCAAGCCGTATCATTTCGCCATCGGGCGCCAGCATGATCGTATCGTGAGGGTCGAGTCGAACGGGATCTGGAGCCTGAATTTCCACAACGCCTTCACTGTTGAAGACAAACACGGTGTCGGTTCGCGGATCGACCACAAGCGGTGCCGAAAAGGTCACCCCCGCCACGGTATGGCTGCGCCGCCCGCGGCGCGTCATGACGTTGAGGTCGAGGATAGGGCCGCGGATCAGGGCAGCCGTCGCCGGCACGTCTGCGGGAAACAGCAATGGCTGCGACTGAGCGGTCAAGCCGATGGGAATTCGGCCATCGACATTCAGGAGTATCCCCTCGCCTTCCAGAATCGACAGGGTTCGGTCGATCCCGGCGAACGTCGAGAACGGGCCGCTGCTTTCGACCCTGGCCATCGAAATGCGCCAGTCAAAATCTTCCAGTCCCGAGCCGCCCGGCGAGACGGCGATTTCTGTCGTGACGCCGCCGCCGTTCTTCCATGGCATTGAACGATAATCGCTGGCGCGCAGGATCTGCATGGATCAGCCAAGAATGCCGGGCAGATTGAGCTGATGTTCCTTTGCGCACTGGATCGCGATGTCATAACCCGCATCGGCGTGGCGCATGACGCCGGTCGCCGGATCGTTCCACAACACGCGCTCCAGGCGGCGCGCCGCGTCTTCGGTGCCATCGGCGACGATGACCATGCCCGAATGCTGCGAAAAGCCCATACCGACGCCTCCGCCATGGTGCAGCGATACCCATGTCGCGCCTGACGCGGTATTGAGCAGCGCGTTGAGCAACGGCCAGTCGGATACGGCATCGGAGCCGTCTTTCATCGCCTCGGTCTCGCGGTTTGGCGAAGCCACCGAGCCGGAATCGAGATGATCGCGGCCGATGACCACTGGCGCCTTCAACTCGCCCTTGGCGACCATTTCGTTGAAAGCCAGGCCCAAACGGTGGCGGTCGCCCAACCCTACCCAGCAGATGCGCGCCGGCAGGCCCTGGAAATGGATGCGCTCCTTCGCCATGTCGAGCCAGTTGTGCAAGTGCTTGTTGCCGGGCGTCAGTTCCTTCACCTTGGCATCGGTCCTGTAGATATCCTCGGGATCGCCTGAAAGCGCCGCCCAGCGGAAAGGGCCGATGCCGCGGCAAAACAGCGGGCGGATATAGGCTGGCACGAAACCGGGGAAGTCGAAGGCATTTTCCACACCCTCCTCCAGCGCCATCTGGCGGATGTTGTTGCCGTAATCGACGGTCGGAATGCCTAGCCTGTGGAAGTCGAGCATGGCCCGCACATGGACAGCCATCGACTTCTTCGCAGCACGTGTGACCGCCTTAGGGTCGCGCTCGCGTTTTGCCTCCCACTCCGCCACGGTCCAGCCCTGGGGCAGATAGCCGTTGACCGGATCGTGCGCCGAGGTCTGATCGGTCACCGCATCCGGCTTGACGCCGCGCTTGACCAGTTCCGGGAAAATATCGGCGGCATTGCCGAGCAGCGCCACCGATACCGCTTTCTTTTCCTTGCACGCCTTGTCGATAATGGCCAACGCTTCGTCGAGATCCTTGGCCTGCACGTCGACATAGCCGGTCTTCAATCGCATCTCGATACGGCTTGCCTGGCATTCGATCGCCAGACACGAGGCACCGGCCATGGTCGCCGCCAAAGGCTGCGCGCCGCCCATGCCGCCAAGCCCGGCGGTCAGGATCCAGCGGCCGGAAAGGTCGCCGTTGTAATGCTGGCGGCCGAGTTCGACGAAGGTTTCGTAGGTGCCCTGAACGATGCCCTGCGAGCCGATATAGATCCACGAGCCGGCCGTCATCTGGCCGTACATCATCAGGCCCTTCTTATCGAGGGCGTTGAAGTGATCCCAATTGGCCCAGTGCGGCACAAGGTTGGAGTTGGCGATCAGGACACGCGGCGCGTCCTTATGGGTGCGGAACACGCCGACCGGCTTGCCGGATTGGACGAGCAGAGTCTGGTCGGCTTCGAGGTTTCTTAGCGCGCCGACGATGCGGTCAAAGCTTTCCCAGTCGCGCGCGGCGCGGCCGATACCGCCATAGACGACCAGTTCGCCCGGCTTTTCGGCGACGCCCGGATCGAGATTGTTCATCAGCATGCGCAGCGGCGCTTCGGTGAGCCAGCTTTTTGCCGTCAATTCGGTCCCGGTGGCCGCTCGTATGGTGCGGGCATTGTCGATGCGGGTATGCGTTGTCATGATTGCCTCCAGAAAGGATTGGCGCGCAAGTCAGCCACGCGCCCAGGCGAGCGCGGCTTCGAGGATTTCGGTGAGGGTTGTGCGCATCGGGGCGGCAAAGCCGGCATCGTAAGGCACTGGCCAGGTTTCAGGCGTGCCCTTGCCTTCCGGTTCGCGCATGTAGCCGCGATTGGACAGTTCCATTTGCAGCGCATGGACGCCGTCTTGCGGCCGGCCGAAATGCCGCGTGATGAAGCCACCCTTGAAGCGGCCGTTGACGATATGGCTTTGACCTGTTCCGGCCAGAATGTTCGCGACCAGTCCCTGCAACACCGGATCGGTGCTGTTGCCGTCGTTTGTGCCGAGATTGAATACTGGCAGAGTGCCTTCAAACAGGCGCGGCAGCACCGAGCGGATCGAATGGCAATCGTAGAGCACGATTTTGTTATGCCGTGCGCGCAGACGGTCGATCTCGGCCTGCAATGCAGCATGGTAGGGCACAAAATAGGTTTCGCGGCGCTCGTCGATCTCAGCCTGTTCTGGCTCCTCACCGGCGCGGTACAGCGGATCGCCGTCAAAGGTATCGGTCGGGCAAAGGCCGGTCGTGGCCTGGCCGGGATACAGCGACACGCCGGAAGGGTCGCGGTTGACGTCGATCACCGTGCGCGAAATCGCCGTATGCACGACCGTCGCGCCCAGACCTTTCGCGAAATCGTACAGTGTATCTATCCACCAGTCGCAATCGCGCCGGCCGAGCCAGGGCGACACCAGCCGGGGTTCAAGGCCGGCAAGATCGATGCCGGTATGCGGGATGGACACCAGCAGCGGTGCATCACCGCGCGTCACGGTCAACCATGGCGTCGCGCTCATGATGCCACTCCCGGCAACTTCACCGCCTTCGTGGCTTGGATCGCGGCACCCGAACGCACCAGCGCGATGGCCTTTTCCATGTCGGGGTGGAAATGCCGGTCAGTGTCGAGATGCGGCACCTGGGCGCGGATCAGCTTGCGCACGGCCTCCAGCGGCGTGCTCGACGCCAGCGGCTGGTGAAAATCGCAACCTTGGGCGGCGGCCAGAAGTTCGATGCCGATAACGGCCGTTGCGTTCTCGATCATGCCGATGAGACGACGCGCGCCATGGGCGGCCATGGAGACATGATCTTCCTGATTTGCCGAAGTCGGGATGGAATCCACGCTCGCCGGATATGCTTTCTGCTTGTTTTCCGAAACAAGTGCCGCCGCCGTCACCTGCGGGATCATGAAGCCGGAGTTGAGGCCGGGTTTCGGGGTCAGGAAGGCCGGCATGCCCGATAATGCCGGATCGACCAGCATGGCGATGCGCCGTTCCGACAGCGAACCGATTTCGCACACGGCAAGCGCGATCATGTCGGCGGCAAACGCTACCGGCTCGGCGTGGAAATTGCCGCCGGAAAGGGCTGTGTCGTCCTCGGCGAAGATCAGCGGGTTGTCGGTGACGCCATTGGCTTCGGTGCCCAGCGTATCGGCGGCTTGCCTCAGCACGGCAAGGGCCGCGCCCATCACCTGCGGCTGGCAGCGCAGGCAGTATGGGTCCTGCACGCGTTCGTCGCCGACGCGGTGCGATTCACGGATTGCGCTTCCTGCCATGAGCTTGCGGAGTGCTTCAGCCGTCTCGATCTGGGTGCGGTGCTTTCTCAACAGATGGATGCGCGGATCGAACGGCGCGTCGGAACCGCGCGCCGCGTCTGTCGAAAGCGCGCCGGCAACGAGCGCCGACTGATAGAGAACCTCCGCCTCAAACAGGGCGGCCAACGCATAGGCCGTCGAGAACTGGGTGCCGTTGAGCAGCGCCAGCCCCTCCTTGGCGCCCAGCACCGCCGGCTCCAACCCATGCGACACGAACGCGACCTGCGCGGGAACACGGCCATGCGGCGTAAAACATTCGCCGACGCCGATCATCGCCGCCGTCATATGCGCAAGCGGGGCGAGATCTCCCGAGGCGCCGACGGAGCCTTGCGCCGGCACGACCGGAATGACGTCGTTCGCCAACATGGCTTCCAGCAATTCGACGGTCTGCGGGCGCACGCCGGACGCGCCTTGCGCCAGACTGGCGAGTTTCAGTGCCATCATCAGCCTTGCGATCGCGACCGGCATCGGCTCGCCGACGCCTGCCGCATGCGACAGGACGATGTTGCGCTGCAAGGTTTCAAGATCAGCGGCCGGAATGCGCACACTGGCCAGTTTGCCGAAGCCGGTGTTGATGCCGTAGACCGGCTCGCCCTTGGCGATGATGCGCGCCACCGCTTGCGCACTGGCTTCAATCCCTGGCTTGCAGGCCGGGTCGAGCCTCGGCGCCGCACCGCGACAAATCGCGCGCCAATCGGCAAGCGTGGCGTTGCCCGGTTTCAACAAAAGCTCGGTCATTGTCCTCTCCAGATACGGGCATGAAGCGGATTGAACCCCATGCGGTAAACGAGTTCGGCGGGGCGCTCTATGTCCCAGATGGCAAGGTCGGCCCATTTGCCGGCTTCCAGCGTGCCGGTTTCGCCAAGCAGTCCAAGCGCCCTCGCCGCTTCGCGCGTCACGCCGGCGATGCACTCGTCCACCGTCATGCCAAACAGGGTCGCAGCCATGTTCATGGTCAAAAGCAGTGAGGTCAGCGGCGAAGTGCCGGGATTGCTGTCGGTGGCGATCGCCATCTTCACGCCATGCTTGCGGAACAGGTCGACCGGCGGCTTCTTCGTCTCGCGGATGAAATAGAAGGCACCGGGCAGGATGGTTGCCACAGTGCCGGCCTTGGCCATGGCTATTGCGCCAGCCTCATCGGTATATTCGAGATGATCGGCCGAAAGCGCGCCATAGCGCGCGGCAAGTTCGGCGCCATGCAGGTTCGAAAGCTGGTCGGCATGGAGCTTGACCGGAAGCCCGGCCGCCTTCGCCGCATCGAACACCCGCGCCATCTGATCGGGAGAAAAGGCAAGGCCCTCGCAGAAGCCGTCCACCGCATCGGCCAGGCCCTCGGCGGCGATAGCCGGCAGCATCGTTTTCGCGACGCTATCGATATAACCGTCCTTGTCGCCGCCAAATTCCGGCGGCAACGCATGGGCGCCAAGGAAGCTGGTGCTCACCGTCACCGGCCGGTCGGCGCCAAGCCTGCGGGCGGCGCGCAGCGACTTCGCCTCGTTGTCGAGATCGAGGCCGTAACCCGATTTTATCTCTACTGTGGTGACGCCTTCAGTCATCAGCGCATCGAGGCGCGGCAGCGATTGCGCCACCAGTTCCTCTTCGCTAGCGGCGCGCAGCGCCTTGACGGATGAGACAATGCCCCCGCCTGCCCTCGCCACTTCCTCATAGCTTGCGCCGGCAAGCCGCATCTCGAACTCATTGGCGCGGTTGCCGGCATAGACAAGGTGCGTGTGGCAGTCGATCAGCCCAGGCGTGATCCAGCGGCCCTCGCAATCGATGACTTCTGCGTTCGACGGCGCGGCAGGCATTTCGGCCTGTGGTCCCGCATAGACAATGCGGCCAGCTTCCGCCACGACCGCGCCATGTTCGACCAAGCCCAGGCCCGGCAGCGTTCCGGCCAGCGTCACGAGACGCGCATTGCGCCAGATGTGCTGCTTGTCTGCCTGCACTCCATCCTCCGCGACCAGGAATTTTTCCGTATCAATTGGCTCCAGTTATGTATATACATATAGAAGATTGGCGCAAGTGATATCGTGCCGCTCTGTGAAGATTAGGGGAGACGGAATGACGGCGTCGGTTTTCGCGGAACAGGTCCTGCTAGCGGAAGGGTGGCGGCACAATGTGCGCCTCACCATGGCTGACGGCAGGGTCTCAGGCATCGACATCGGCGTTGCCCCGACGCCTTCCGACGAACGGCACGCCATCATCGTGCCCGGCATGCCGAACCTGCACAGTCATGCCTTCCAGCGCGGCATGGCCGGCATTGCCGAGACGCGCGGTCCTGGAGCGGACAGTTTCTGGAGTTGGCGCGAGGTGATGTATCGCTTTGCGCTGTCGATGACGCCGGATCAGGTCGAGGCGGTCGCGGCCCAGCTTTACGTCGAAATGCTCGAGGCCGGCTTTTCCCGCGTCGGCGAGTTCCACTATCTTCATCACGATCTCGACGGCCGGCCTTATGCGAACATTGCCGAAATGGCCGAACGCATCGCGGCGGCGGCGGCGCAAACCGGGATCGGCCTGACCCTGTTGCCGGTATTTTATGCGCATTCGGGCTTCGGCGGCACAGCTCCAACGGACGGGCAACGGAGATTCATAAACGATATCAATCGATTCCATCGTCTGTTTGAAAAAACACATGATGCAATCGCTCATCTTGACCATGCTGTTGTCGGCGTTGCGCCCCACAGCCTGCGCGCAGTGACGCCGGCAGAACTTGCACACCTATCCGGCCTTTCGCCGGCAACGCCGTTCCACATCCACATCGCCGAGCAGATGAAGGAAGTGGGCGATTGCGTGGCCTGGTCGGGCGCGCGCCCCGTCGAATGGCTGCTCGCCAACGCCGAGGTGGATTCGCGCTGGTGCCTGATCCACGCCACGCACATGACCGAGGCCGAGACGATCGGCATGGCAAAGGCCGGCGCCATAGCGGGTCTTTGCCCGATCACGGAAGCCAATCTCGGCGATGGCACCTTCCCTGCCCCTTCGTTCATCGAGCATGGCGGCCGCTTCGGCGTCGGCTCGGACTCCAACGTGTTGATCGGCTTGCCCGACGAGTTGCGGCAACTCGAATATTCGCAGCGCCTGTTTCACAATGCCCGCAACGTGCTGGCTAAACCCGGCCAATCCAATGGCCGTGCCCTGTTCGATGCCGCACTTGATGGCGGGGCTGCGGCACTCGGCGCCGGGTCTTCCCGGCTTGCCGTCGGTGCGCCGGCGGACTTCGTCTCGCTTGATGCCGGTTCCGTGTCGCTAACCGGCAAGGCCGAAGATTCGGTTCTGGACGCCTGGATATTCTCCAATGCCACCAAGGTCGATTGCGTGTGGGTTAACGGCATCAAGCAAGTCAGCGACGGCAGGCATCTACGTCGCGACGCGATTGCGGCCCGCTTCCGCGACGCCATGCAGAAGCTCTCGGCGAGTTGGGGATAATGGAAATGGCGCCTGAAACGGAAGCGGCCACCGGCGAGGCGACCTCGTTGCATCAGCGCATCCTGGCCGACATCAGCGAGCGCATCCTGTCGGGCGAATGGGCGCCGGGCCACCGCATTCCCTTCGAACACGAGTTCACCGAGCAGTACGGCTGCTCGCGCATGACGGTGAACAAGGCCCTGTCCCAACTCGCCAAGGCCGGGCTGATCGAGCGACGGCGCAAATCGGGTAGCTTCGTCAGCCGCCCGCAGTCACAGGCGGCCATACTGGAAATTCACGACATCCGGGTCGAAGTCGAGGCGCTGGGGCTGGCTTACCGGTACGAGCGCACGTCCCGTCATGAAAGGAAGAGCAGCCAGAGCGACCGGGAATTCCTGGGGCTTGATGCGTCGGAACCCATGCTTGTGCTGGAAGGTCTGCATTTTGCCGGCATGCGGCCGTTCTGCCGGGAGGAACGCGTGATCAGCCTCAAAGCAGTGCCCGAAGCCGCTGTGGAAAGCTTTTTGGAGGTTGCCCCCGGCCCTTGGCTGGTCGCGCGCGTGCCTTGGAACAGCGCCGAACATCGCATCCGCGCAACGGCGGCAGACGAGGCGACCGCGGCGGCACTTAAAATTGCCGCCGGCTCGCCTTGCCTTGTCGTGGAGCGCCGGACATGGAGTGCCGGCCAGCCGGTCACCCATGTCCGTTTCACCTACCCGGCGCACAGCCACACGCTGGTGGCCAGGTTTGCGCCCTCGCAGGCCTGACTCTGGATCGCCCTGCGTCCACCCGGACGCATAGAGGACGATCCATCACTTTGAATGAGCGTCGGAATACTCCGAAAACCGGATTCCGCTTTTCGGGTCCGATGCTCTGTCAGATCGCGGCGGTGACGATGATTTCCACCTTGTATTTCGGGGCGGCGAGCTTGGCTTCACCGGTCGCGCGGGCCGGCGTGTGGCCCTGCGGAACCCAGGCTTCCCAAGCCTTGTTCATCGCGCCAAAATCGCTCATGTCTGCAAGCCAGATTATTGCCTGCAGGATCTTGGTCTTGTCCGAGCCAACCTGAGCCAGCAACTTGTCGATCGAAGCGAGGATGTCCGTTGTCTGGGCCTCGACGCCCTCGCCTTCGCCAACCTGGCCGGCAAGATAAACGGTGTTGCCATGGACAACGGCCTGGCTCATGCGCGGGCCCACATCGATACGGCGAATGCTCATGTTTCTTCCCTTCTTCACTTGATTGCGCCTGGTCAGGCTTCAGGAAGCGCTTGTGTAGATACTGCGTCGCCGAGGGGCAAGCCCTGCGCACGCCAATAGCTGCCGGACTTCGATCCATGGGCCCTTTTGGTCCGTCGCATTTTTGGATCACCGGCTTGTTGACATATGTAATAACATCACATATTTCACTGTTACCTCTAATGAACTGCGCCGGATCGCATGACACAGGCTTGCCTCACCTTCCGCGATCTCACGCTGGGTTACGGCCGCCATCCGGCCGTGCATCACCTCGACGGCGTTGTAGAAAAAGGTTCGCTGACGGCGGTCGTGGGCGCCAACGGTTCCGGAAAATCGACCCTCATGAAGGGCATTGTCGGTGCCCTGAAGCCGATGGCCGGCAGCGTGACCAAGGCGGAGGGGACGCGCATCGCTTACCTGCCGCAGCAATCCGAACTGGATCGCACCTTTCCTGCCCGTGTCGTCGACCTTGTCTCGCTTGGCCTGTGGCCGAAACGTGGCTTGCTCGGCCGCTATACGGCCGACGACCGCGCTTCGGTCAGCGATGCCTTGAGAGCGGTCGGCCTTGCCGGCTTCGAAAAACGGTCGCTCGACACCCTGTCCGGTGGCCAGTTGCAGCGCGCCTTGTTTGCGCGCGTTCTGGTCCAGGATGCGGACCTTATCCTGCTCGACGAGCCCTTCAATGCCGTCGATACCAGGACTGTCGGTGACCTGCTGGCGTTGATCAAGCATTGGCATGGCGAACAGCGCACCGTCCTTGTCGTAGCCCACGACCTTGACCTGGTGCGGCAGAATTTTCCGCGGACGCTCCTGCTTGCCCGCAACCCGGTGGCATGGGAGGCGACCGGCCGGGCTCTCCATCCCCAAAATCTGCTGCGTGCCCGCCGCTTCCATGAGGCTTGGGAAGAAGATGCACCTTGGTGCGAACCGTCTGGCGATACCCACGATCATTGTCGCGACCAACAGTCTGACGGCCCGCACGACCATCACGACCACGACACGAGGGCGGCATCATGAGTGCCGCATATGCCTTCCTTATTGCGCCCTTTGTCGATTTCGCCTTCATGCAGCGGGCGCTGTTCGGGTCGTTGCTGTTGTCGATTGGTGCCTGCCCGGTCGGTGTGTTTCTCATGCTGAGGCGTATGAGCCTGACCGGCGATGCCATGGCTCACGCCATTTTGCCCGGCGCTGCGGCGGGCTTCCTGCTTTACGGGCTTGAAATCCTGCCGATGACGGTCGGCGGTTTGATTGCCGGCGCCATCGTGGCGCTGGGTGCCGGCGCAGTCTCGCGCTTCACCATCCAGCGCGAAGACGCCTCGATGGCGGCATTCTACCTGATCTCGCTCGCCGTCGGCGTGCTGATGGTATCGATGCGCGGCTCCAGCGTCGATCTGATGCATGTCCTGTTCGGAACCGTGCTCGCCCTCAACGACGAGGCGCTTGTCTTGATAGGCGGAATTGTCGTGGTCACGCTTGCCAGCCTTGCCTTCTTCTGGCGTGGGCTGGTTGCGGAATGCCTCGACCCGCTTTTCCTGCGATCGGTCAGCCGGTTGGGCAGTCCGGTGCACTTCGTTTTCCTCGGCTTGGTCGTACTCAACCTTGTCGGCGGCTTTCAGGCACTAGGCACACTGCTTTCGGTCGGCCTCATGATGCTGCCTGCCGCCGCTGCCCGCTTCTGGGCAACGCGCGTCGAGCCGATGTGCGTTCTGGCCGTGGCGATCGGCTTTGCTTCCTGTATTGCCGGCCTGCTTTTGTCCTATCACGCCTCGCTGCCGTCCGGTCCGGCGATCATCCTTGCAGCGGGCGTCGTCTATTTCATATCCGTCTTGTTCGGGACGCGTGGGGCGCTGCGCGCCCGCATCGTCCACCAGCGCCACAGAACCGCCTGATCCAAAGGGAGTTTTGCCGATAATGAGAGCCATTTCTGCCGCCCTCGCACTGAGCGTTATAACATTTATTGCAACGGCAAACTCCGCAGCATCAGCCGAGCCGCTCAAGGTGGTCGCAAGCTTTTCCATCATCGGCGATTTTGCCAAGAACGTCGGCGGTGACAGGGTCGAGGTCACGACGCTGGTCGGCCCCGATGGCGATGCGCATGTCTACGAGCCCAAACCGGCGGATGCGGCGGCTATGGCCAAAGCCGACGTGGTGCTTGTCAACGGCCTGCATTTCGAAGGCTTCCTGACGCGCTTGGTGAACGCCAGCGCAACCAAGGCCGCCATCGTCGAACTGACCAGGGGAGTTGCCTCCATCGAATTCGGTCCGGAATTCGCAGAGGAACCCGAAGGCGCTGCGGCCGGGCATGAAGACCATGAGCACGAAGAAAATCACCAGGGTCACGATCATGGCCCGACCGATCCACACGCCTTCCAGTCCGTGGCCAACGCCAATATCTATGTGCAGAACATCGCCGATACCTTTTGTGCCGCCGACGCTGAAGACTGCGAAACCTACAGGGCCAATGCCGACGCCTACACCGCAAAACTCGCCGCGCTGGACGCGGAAATCCGGCAAACCATCGCCTCGATCCCCAAGGCCAGGCGCGTCGTCATCACGTCGCACGATGCGTTCGGGTATTTCGAGCACGAATACGGCTTGCGGTTCCTCGCGCCGCAAGGCCTTTCGACGGATGCAGAGCCTTCGGCAGCGGACGTCGCCAAACTCGTTGAACAGGTCCGGCAGCACAGTGCCGCTGCGATCTTCGTGGAAAACATCTCCAACCCGCGCCTCATCGAGCAGATCGCCAATGAAACCGGCGTCAAGGTCGGCGGCACGCTTTATTCCGATGCGCTCTCGCAACCGGACGGTCCCGCCGCTACCTATATCGACATGATGAAAAACAATATCGGCGAAATCAAAGGCGCGATCCTGGGAAGCTGAGCATGGTTTGCTGCCGTGACTGGCTGCGGCAGCAAAGTTTTCCACGATCCGGATTTCGTCATTGCCCCTCGCCACGGGGAGTGGCAAGACTGCGCCGACACGCGCAGGCGAACGACCACGAGGACGAAAATGGACATCCGCCAGATCAGTGAAGACTATTCGGTTTCCGGCCAGATTGCGCCGGAAGAGGTCGCCGCCATCAAGGCGGCCGGCTTCAAGAGCGTCATCTGCAACCGGCCGGACAACGAACAGCCCGACCAGCCGTCGCACGAGGCAGTCAGGGCGGCGGTCGAAGCGGCTGGGCTTACCTTCCGCTACATTCCCGTCATCAGCGGCCAGATGACTGCCGACAATGTCGCGGACCATGGCAAGGCGCTTGATGAACTGCCGGGACCGGTCTTTGCCTATTGCCGCTCCGGCGCGCGCAGCACCAACCTCTTCGCCGCGGCCCAGCAAGCCAAGGGCTGACGAGGCAATCGACGGCGCGCTCAGATTGGCAGCGCGCCGGTTTCCTTCAGCGTCTCCAGCACGATCGCCGTTTTCACGTGCTGCACGGATTCGTGCGGCAGTAGCACGCCGTTGACGAATTCCGATAGCGATTTCAGGTCGGGTGTGACGACCTTGAGGATGTAGTCCATCTCGCCGGTCAGCGCGTGCGCCTCCTGCACTTCCGGCAGCCGCGCCAGTAGTTCACCGAAACGCCTTGCATTGTCGCGGTTGTGGGTGGCGAGCGTCACCGAAATGACGTTGACCAGCGAAAAACCCAGCCTGTCGCGGTCAAGTATGGCGCGGTATCCGCGAATATAGCCGCCCTCCTCCAGCCGCTGCCTACGCCTTGAGCACTGCGACGGCGACAGGTTCACTCGCTCCGACAGATCATTGTTCGTCAGCCGCGCGTCACCCTGCAGAAGCGCCAATATCTTGCGGTCGAATTGATCAATCCGCTCATCCATCGCATGTACCCTGACATCCATACACAAACCGTGCGCGATTTCATCATCTGAAGCGTGCGAATGCAAGCACCATGCGCCCTGCCGGGATTACAATGTGTGGAATGGTCCTGTTCGGGCCGCATCCGCATTGGAGGATATGCCATGGGTCCCTTCCCGCACGACGCCCCGCCGGCAAAAATCACCACGGCAAACCCGGCCGGCACCGACGGTTTCGAGTTCGTCGAGTTCGCTCATTCCGAACCGGAAAAGCTTGCCGATCTTTTTGCCCGCATGGGTTACGCGCCTGTCGCCAAACACCGCACCAAGAACATCACAGTCTGGCGCCAGGGCGACATCAACTACATCGTCAATGCCGAGCCAGGCTCGCACGCGATGAAATTCGTCGACCAGCATGGCCCCTGCGCGGCCTCGATGGCCTGGCGCGTCGTCGATGCCAAACGCGCCTTCGACCATGCGGTGGCCAAGGGCGCCACACCTTATCAGGGCAACGACAAGGCGCTCGACGTGCCGGCCATCGTCGGCATCGGCGGTTCGCTGATCTACTTCATCGAAAAATACGGCGCCAAGGGCTCGGCCTACGATGTGGAGTTCGAGTGGCTGGGTGAGCGCAATCCAAGGCCGACGGGTGTCGGCTTCTATTATCTCGACCATCTCACCCACAACGTCTACCGCGGCAACATGGACAAATGGTGGGATTTCTATCGCGAACTGTTCGGGTTCAGGCAGATCCACTATTTCGACATCGACGGGCGCATCACCGGCCTGGTCAGCAGGGCGATCACCTCGCCTTGCGGCAAGATCCGCATTCCGCTGAACGAATCCAAGGACGAGACCAGCCAGATCGTCGAATATCTGAAGAAATACAATGGCGAAGGCATCCAGCACATCGCCGTCGGCACCGACGGCATCTACGACGCGACCGACAGGCTGGACAGCAACGGGCTGAAGTTCATGCCCGGTCCGCCCGACACCTACTACGAAAAGAGCCGCGAGCGCGTCACCGGCCATGACGAGCCGATCGAGCGGATGAAGAAGCACGGCATCCTCATCGATGGCGAAGGCGTCGTCGACGGCGGCATGACCAAGATCCTGCTGCAAATCTTCTCCAAGACCGTCATCGGCCCGATCTTCTTCGAGTTCATCCAGCGCAAGGGCGACGAAGGTTTTGGCGAAGGCAATTTCCGCGCCTTGTTCGAATCGATCGAGGAAGACCAGATCCGCCGCGGCGTCATCAAGGTCCAGGCGGCAGAGTAAACTCTAACGAGGTCGGGCATCTCACAAACCCAGCCGTTCGACCTCCGCTCGCCTGAGCTTGAAATCGTAGTCGAGGAAGAATTCGTCCAGTTGCGGCGGCGCAACAGACGTGCCCGCCAGCATCGCATGCACCTGCCCGCGATGATGGATCTGGTGGATGAAAAGGTGGGCGAGCAGATCGCCGATACGCTCCGGAATTTTGCCGTCTTCACGGCGATCCGTGACAACGCGCCGGTCGAGCGCGCCTGCCTCGATCGTCTCGCAAAACGTCAGCAGCCTTCGATCGGCGGCAGCCTGCGCCCTCGATAGCGCCGGGGCATCCTCGAACGGAATGAAGCCGTCATATGCGGCGGCACCAAGCGGCCCTTCCTCCAGAAAATCCAGATAAAGATGATCGACCGCGAGAATGTGGTTGAGCGTTTGCTTGATCGAGGAAAAGAAACTGGTTTGCCTGGCCTCGAATTCACCCGGCTGCAGCGCCAGCACGGCCCTGTACAGGCGGTCGTTCGACCATAGATTGTTGCGCGCCATGCGGCGGAAATGATCGATCAAGGTCATCTCCTGGCCCTCCGGGCTTGTAGCCCGACCGCGCCGGCAATCAGCTTTTGTTCTTCTCCACCGTCTGTTCGATGGCGCCGAAGATCGAGCGGCCGGAAGCGTCCTTCATTTCGATACGTACGGTGTCGCCAAAGCGCAGGAACGGCGTTTTCGCTTCGCCGCCTTCGATGGTCTCGACCATCCGCATCTCGGCGATGCAGGAATAGCCGGCACCGCCTGCGTCTATCGGCTTGCCGGCGGCCCCGTCGAGCTTGTTGGAAACCGTGCCCGATCCAATGATGCTGCCGGCAGCCAACGGTCGCGTCCTGGCGGCGTGGGCGATCAATGTCGGGAAATCGAATGTCATATCGACCCCGGCGTTGGCACGGCCGAACGGCTTGCCGTTCAGGTCGACGGCCAGCGGCAGGTGAAGCTTGCCGCCGTCCCACGCATCCCCCAATTCGTCAGGCGTGACCGCAACCGGCGAAAAGGCTGATGACGGCTTCGACTGGAAAAAGCCGAAGCCCTTGCCGAGTTCTGCCGGAATGAGACCGCGCAACGAAACATCGTTGACGAGCATGATCAGGCGGATGGCATTGCGCGCTTCGTCTATAGTGGCACCCATGGGCACATCGTCGACGATGACAGCGACCTCAGCCTCCATGTCGATGCCCCAGGCCTCGTCCGCCATATGGATATTGTCGCGGGGCGCGATGAAACTGTCCGAACCGCCTTGATACATCAGCGGATCGGTCCAGAAGCTTGCCGGCATTTCGGCGTTGCGTGCCTTGCGCACCAGTTCGACATGGTTGACGTAGGCAGACCCGTCCACCCATTGATAGGCGCGCGGCAGCGGCGAATGTGCCTTGTGCTCGTGAAAGCGCGCCGAAGGCACCGCGCCGCTCTCCAGCGATTCCGAAAGCGTGGCCAGATGGGGTGCTATGCGCGCCCAGTCGTCCAGCGCCGCCTGCAGCGTATGCGCCAGGTATGACGCATCGGTGTATCGCGTCAGATCGCGTGAAACGACGGCCAGTTTCCCGTCCCGCGATCCGTCCTTCAAGGTAGCAAGCTTCATATGGGGTCCCTCTCCGTGTCACCCTGCGCGGAATCGCACGACAATGCCACCACATTTCACCGTCGGGCGGTCGAATTGGTTCGTCGCCCTTCCCCGGATGGAAACGTCAACTCCAGTCGCCTTCCGGCGTGCCGTTGAAGCGCTTCTTCAAACCCTTCCAGCAGTCGATGTAGTTGTCCTGCCGGGTCGGCAGTTCGGCGCCATAGCGCGTCAACATCTGGGGGAATCGAGTCTCGAACATGAAGGCCATCGTGTTCTCAAGTTTATGCGGCTTCAACTCCGCCCGCGAGGCTTTTTCGAAACCCGGCGCATCGGGGCCATGCGCCAGCATAATGTTGTGCAGGCTCATGCCGCCGGGCACGAAGCCTTCCTCCTTGGCGTCGTACTGGCCGTGGATGAGGCCCATGAATTCGCTCATGATGTTGCGGTGATACCAGGGTGGCCGGAACGTGTTTTCCGCAACCAGCCAGCGGGGCGGGAAGATCACGAAGTCGACATTGGCCGTGCCGTCTTCGCCGCTCGGGGCGGTCAGCACGGTGAATATCGATGGGTCGGGATGATCGAACAGGATTGCGCCAACAGGAGAAAATGTAGCAAGATCATATTTATACGGCGCATAGTTGCCATGCCACGCGACGACATCAAGCGGCGATTGATCAAGTTCGGTGACATGGAAAGCCCCGCACCATTTCACGATCAGCCGGCAAGGCGTTTCCTTTTCCTCGAACCAGGCGCGCGGCGTCTTGAAATCGCGCGGATTGGCAAGGCAGTTGGCGCCGATCGGCCCGCGGTCGGGCATGGTGAACTTGGCGCCGTAGTTTTCGCAGACATAGCCGCGAACCTCCTTGTCCACCAGTTCAACCTTGAACACCAGGCCGCGCGGAAGCACGCAGATCTCACCCGGCTTCATCTCGATCACGCCCATCTCGGTAATGAAGTTGAGGCGGCCGATCTGCGGCACGATGAGCAGTTCGCCGTCGGCGTTGAAGAAATGGTCGTCTACCATCGAGCGATTGGCGACATAGACGTGCGCCGCCATGCCCGACTGGCCTAGCGCATCGCCAGCCGTAGTGATCGTGCGCATGCCGGAAATGAAGTCGGTGGGTTCGGCAGGCATCGGCACCGGGTTCCAGCGATACTGCCCAAGTGCCAATTCGTGGTCGCCAATATTGGGCGCGGTCTTCCAAAGCGGATGGTTCAACGCCTTGAAGCGCCCGGTGTGTTTGACGCTCGGGCGGATACGGTAGAGCCACGAGCGCTCATTTGTCCCCCGCGGTGCGGTGAACGGCGAGCCGGACAGTTGTTCGGCATAGAGGCCGTAAGCCGGCCGTTGCGGCGAATTCATGCCTTGCGGCAGCGATCCTGGCAGCGTCTCGGTTTCGAAATCATTGCCGAAGCCCGGCATATAGGAAAAGGCCATTGCATCCTCCGTGGCGGTCAGGCAGCTTGCCAAATCGGTTGCATTTGTAACCATTGATTTTGTAACTATCAACGACATGGCCGTTGCAGATATAGGCGGGAGCAGAAGAGCGGATGGAGCCGGAAATTCTCGATCTTGAAGCGTTTCTGCCCTACCGGCTCTACCATCTCGCCGATCTGGTCAGCCGCGAATTTTCCAGAATCTACAAGGATCGGCTGGGCCTGACGCGACCGGAGTGGCGCGTTCTGGCCGGTCTTGGCCAAAACGGCACGATGACCGCGACGGCTCTTGGGGAACAGTCGGCCATGCACAAGACCAAGGTATCGCGCGCTGTTGCGGAACTGGAGCGGCGGCGCTGGCTGCTGCGCGTGCCGGACAGTGACGACCGCAGGCTTGAACAATTGACGCTGACCAAAGCCGGTGCCGAAGCCTATCGGGACATGGTTCCGCTTGCGAAGCGGTTCGAGGCGCAAATGCTAAGCAGGCTTACGCGGTCGGAACAGGCGGCGTTGACGGTTGGCCTTGCCGCGCTGGAAGCGAAGTTCGGTAGAGATTGAGGTTCCAGACCCCGTTGCTGCTTGTTTTGCGGCATGTGTGGGAAGATTGCTGCGCCGGCATCGCCGGCATCGGGAAAAGAACGCTTTCGGCCCCGAGACTTATCCGATTTCCGCAAGCACCGCAGTTGCGAGTTTGTCCACATCCTCTCCATCGTCTCGCATAATCCTGCCATCGCTCTTGCGGGAACTCGGATGCGCACCGGGTATTCGAGAAGAGCGACGGTGCCGGGCTGGTCGTCTGCGGTAGGCGGCTGGGTGATGAGCCCCCAAGTCCGGCCCTCGAACCGGGCATCGTGTGCCGGCGGGTATCTATCCACCGCATGGCCGTTGCGCCGGTTGAGGGAAGAACACTGGCGGGCGCGGGATCACCGCGCCGTTAGTTTCAATTAGGAGGCACGGCCCGCGCCCGCTTCCCGGCTTCTCCCCAAAAAGGGAGCGTTCTTTGACAATAGCCAGGCGGAGCAAACTCCGGGCGTGGCAACGCAGAGGCGCGGCCTCACCAATCCATGACCACCTTGCCGGCGCTGCCATCTCGCATCGCTTCGAAGCCGGTGATGTAGTCATCGATGCCGATGCGGTGCGTGATCAGCCCCGAGACATCGAGCGGCCCCTGAACCAGTGCGATCATCTTGTACCAGGTCTCGAACATCTCGCGCCCGTAGATGCCCTTGAGATGCAGCATCTTGAAGATGACCTTGTTCCAGTCGATCTCGAAGCCGGTCGGTGCGATGCCGAGAATGGCGATCTTGCCGCCATTGTTCATGGCATCGATCATGTCGCGGAAAGCCGGTGCCGCTCCGGACATCTCAAGCCCCACGTCGAATCCTTCCGTCATCCCAAGGGACGGCATGACCTCTCTCAGCTTTTCCTTCGAGGCGTCGACGACGTGCTGCACGCCGAGTTTCCTTGCCAGTTCCAGCCGTACCGGGTTGATGTCGGTAATGACCACCTTTCGCGCGCCGACGCACTGCGCCACCAATGCGCCCATGATGCCGATGGGGCCTGCGCCAGTGACCAGAACGTCCTCGCCGACGAGGTCGAATGACAGCGCCGTGTGCACGGCATTGCCAAGCGGGTCGAAGATGGCGGCGATTTCATCGGACACGTCGTCGGGGATCGGAACGACATTGTGCTGCGGGATGGCGAGGTATTCGCCGAACGCGCCTGGCCGGTTCACTCCGACGCCCAGCGTGTTGCGGCACAGATGCCCCCTGCCCGCGCGGCAGTTACGGCAATGGCCGCAGACGATATGACCCTCGCCTGAAACGCGTTGGCCAATCTTGTACTCCGTCACCGCTGCACCGAAATCCGCAACAGTTCCAACGAATTCGTGGCCGGTCACCATCGGCACCGGCACCGTCTTTTGCGCCCACTGGTCCCAATTGTAGATGTGAACGTCGGTGCCGCAGATCGCGGTTTTCTTCACCTTGATGAGAACATCGTTGGGGCCGATCTCAGGAACCGGCACCTGCTCCATCCAGATCCCCGGCTCGGCCTTTGCCTTCACCAGCGCCCGCATCATGTTCGACATCGATTTATCCTTGCAAGAAATTGAGTTGGCTCAGGCAATCACACCAAGTTCACGGCCGACCGCGCCGAATGCTTCCACGGCGCGATCGATGTCCGCGCTCGAATGCGCCGCCGACATCTGCGTGCGGATACGTGCCTGCCCCTTCGGCACGACGGGGAACGAGAAGCCGATGACGTAGATACCGCGCTTCAGCATGCGCGCCGCCATTTCCTGCGCCAAGGCCGCGTCTCCAAGCATCACCGGGATGATCGGATGGTCGGCGCCGGCGAGCGTAAAGCCCAGCTTGCCCATTTCGGTCCTGAAGCGGGTTGCATTGTCGTAAAGCTTGCGTCGCAAACCGTCGCCTTGCGCGACAAGGTCCAGCACGCGGATCGAGGCTGCGGCAATGGCCGGCATCAGCGTGTTCGAGAAAAGGTAAGGCCGCGAGCGTTGCCGCAGCCAGTCCACCACCTGCCGCTTGCCGGATGTATAACCGCCCGATGCCCCGCCCAGCGCCTTGCCGAGCGTGCCGGTGATGATGTCCACCCTGCCCTCGACGCCACAATGCTCGGCTGAACCACGTCCGTTATTGCCGACAAAGCCGACTGCATGGCTGTCATCGACCATCACCATGGCGCCGTATTTTTCGGCCAGATCGCAGACGCCTCGAAGGTTGGCGATGATGCCGTCCATCGAGAACACGCCGTCCGTGGCGATCAACTTGAAGCGGCTGCCCTCGGCCTTCCTGAGTTCTTCCTCAAGCGCCGCCATGTCGTTGTTGGCATAGCGGAAGCGCTTGGCCTTCGACAGGCGCACGCCATCGATGATCGAGGCGTGGTTCAGGGCATCGGAAATCACGGCATCCTCCTCGCCCAGCAGCGTCTCGAACAGACCGCCATTGGCATCGAAACAGGACCCGTAGAGGATCGTGTCCTCCATGCCGAGAAAACCGGAAATCCGCGCCTCCAGTTGCTTGTGCTCCTCCTGAGTGCCGCAGATGAAGCGCACCGAGGCCATGCCATATCCATACCGGTTTAGTGCCTTGGTAGCTGCGGACCTCAACTCGGCGCTGTCGGCCAGGCCCAGGTAGTTGTTCGCGCAGAAGTTCAGGACCTTTTGGGCACCGACTTCGATTTCTGCCGATTGCATCGAGGTGATGACCCGTTCGGACTTGTAAAGCCCTGCCGCCTTCAAGCCCTCGAGTTCGCTGTCGAGATGGGAAAGGAATGCTGCTGTCATGATCTGGTCCTGATTGGCGGCCCGACTGTCGCGCCGCACAGCTGAAAAATCCATTCCAAAAGCGATCGTGAACGGAGACCGAATCCCCGCGGCGGCTGCTCGTGACATAGGCGCGAGCGTGAGAATTGGCAAACAAATGAAAAGTGAATCGACCACCGAAAGCAGGCGATAACCATTCCGTCAGTTTCTGGTTACCTTTGGCCCGTCAACACGCCGGCTTCTCGTCCTGTTAACCTATCTCTGCGAGGGTGCCGACTAGTGGAATCCGCATGATCGAAAGCGTCCCGGAGCATGTCGCAGCAGCCAGTCCAAGCCGTCTCAGGCAGGCTCGTCTTCCTCGTCAAAAGTGCATATTGGATCGCCCTGCTGATCATAGCAGCGATGGCTCTGGCCTCGTTCATCCTGCTGCAGCAGATGATGACGGCGCAACAGCGTGACAAGGCGCTGCTTGACATCGTATCGACGCAAAAAACCCTGTCACAGCGCATCGTCTTCCTGGCCGGCGCCACAGAAACGTCGAACAGGGATAAGCAGCCGGCACTGGTCATGGCGCTCAAGGATGCGACCGACCAGTTCGAAACGAACTACGATCTCCTGCTCGACAGAACTGGAGCAAATTCCGAATCTCCGATCCGCTTGAATACGGACTCGATCGAAAACGTACTGTTTTCGAAGCCCTTTCATCTCGACTATTTCACCGTCAGCCTTGCCGCCAACGGCCGGCGCCTGGTTTCCGCCTTCGAAACCAAGCTGAATATCGGCCAGACAGGGCAAGGCTACAAGGGCGGGAATGGCAGCGTGCCACTTGATGCTTCGGTTGCCAATGCCACCCTGTCCGGCTACGCCGAGCTTGGCACAAGGCTCGGCGATCAGGCCAACACGCGGTCGCAAAGCCTGCTCGACCTGCACCGCAAATTGTTCTTCGCGACACTCGGTGTCCTGGTTATGGTCGCGCTGTTCATCTTTCGGCCCATGTCCAACGCCATCCTGCGCAAGACGCACGAACTGGTTGATGCCCGCAACTCCATGGCCTTTATCGCCGTGCATGACGGACTGACCGGACTGCACAATCGCAGCTTCCTGACCGACCATTTCGACACTTTGATCAAGGGCGCCAAGCGACGCCGCGAACGCATCGCCGTCATCCAGTTCGACCTCGACCGTTTCAAGCAGATCAACGACTCACTGGGCCATGCCGCGGGCGACTATGTGCTTGTGGTCACGGCGCAGCGCATGCGCGATTCCTGCCGCGGCTCGGATTTGTGCGCAAGGCTTGGTGGCGATGAGTTCGTCATGGTGCTGAATGGTGCCGGCACCACGCAGGATATCGACATGCTGGCAACCCGCATCCTGTCCAACATCAACGAACCGGTCGCCTTCCAGGGCGTGACCATTTTCCCCGGCGCGAGCGCCGGCATCGCCGTGTATCCGGTCGATGCGGACAATGCGCAGGATCTGCTGGTTCATGCCGACCTGGCGCTCTATTGCGCCAAAAAGCAGGGCGGCGGCGCCTTCTCCTTCTTTTCGGAGGAGCTGCGGCACGAACTCGAAAACCGCAAGCAACTCGAACAGGATATCCGTATCGCCATCGCCGAAAAGGCGTTCCAGGTCTATTTCCAGCCGCAGATCTCGCTTATTGACGGCAGGATCACCGGCGTGGAGGCTTTGGTGCGCTGGCAGCATGCCAAACGCGGCATGATTTCGCCCGGCGAATTCATTCCGATTGCGGAAAAATGCGGCTACATGTCCGGCGTCGGCCGCATCGTTATCACCAAGGCGATCAACGAGGCAGCCGAATGGTACCGGGCAGGCATTCCGTTTGGCCGCCTTGCAGTCAACGTCTCAGGCGGGGAACTGCGCGAAGTCGACTTCGACGCCTTCCTGTTCGACACGTTGGAGCGCGCAGGTTTGCCCCCTCAGAAATTATCGCTGGAAATCGTGGAATCTGTCATTCTCGACGACGAGAAGACGGGCATCGCGGCAAAATTGCGCCATATCCGCGCCGCCGGAGTGAATCTTGAGCTTGACGATTTCGGTACAGGCTACGCTTCGCTGAGCCACGTCAACCCGAACGAGATCGACCGCCTCAAGATCGACCGCCGTTTTGTTCAACGCATCAACGAGAATGGCGACAATTCCAAGATTGTGCGCGCCATCACCGAACTGGCGCGCGGACTCGGTATCTCGATCATCGCAGAGGGTGCGGAAACCGAAGCCGAGTTGAACTCACTGATGGCAATTGGCTGCGACCAGGTGCAGGGCTATTCCATCGCCTTCCCGATGCCGCAGGAACAGGCGCGGGAATGGTTGGAATCCCGTCGTCAGCCAAAGACCGGGAAGCTCAAGGTCGTCCACGGCGGCGTCGCCTGATAGTTGGCAAAGCCTAGTCGCGCATACCCATGGCTGGTCGACATGACGCGGTTCTTCGGCGTCAGTTGCTTCATCTGCTAGAGCTGGCTGAGCGGATTGTTGTTGGCCATCATTTTCTCACTTTATGATCGATGCTGGCTGTGCCATCCGGTACCTGCCCCAAAACCTTAGAGCATCCCATGACAGAGAGTGAACACCTTATCCAACTCGGCACCAGGGTCGTGACGCCGGACAGCCCAGACCAGGCCGTGCTGGAGACCGTTCCGTTCACGCGCGGCGACGGCCCGCCGGCCATCGTGCGCTTCACCTGTCCGGAATTCACCTCGCTGTGTCCAGTCACCGGGCAACCGGATTTCGCCCATATCGTCATAGACTACGCGCCGGACGCCTTGCTGGTTGAATCGAAGTCACTGAAGCTGTTCATGGTGTCGTTCCGCAACCACGGCGCGTTCCATGAGGAATGCACGATCATGATAGGCCGGCGTATCGTCGCCGCCACCAAGCCGCTGTGGCTGCGCGTCGGCGGCTACTGGTATCCGCGCGGTGGCATTCCTATCGATGTCTTTTGGCAGACCGGCGCGCCGCCCGAAGGGGCCTGGCTTCCCGATACGGGCGTGGCGCCTTATCGGGGCCGGGGGTGAGCGAGGGAACGGAATAGAAGCCGGGCGCGATGCAGTCCTGTTTATTCCACCTGACCTGAAACACATTCCAGATCGCTCAAGCGCCAGCCATTGGTCTTCGAGGCGATATCGGCGACTTTCCACTTGCCGCCGATCTTCTTCAGCGACCACACCATTTCGCGCTCTGCTCCTTCGCCATCCGGGAACAAGCTGAACGTGGCGGTGACCTCCGCCGAGTCTCCACTCACCGCCTCCGAAAGCTTTAGCGTCCTCGATAATTCGCCCTGATCGAAATCCTGCGCATCCAGCGCAGGGTCGGCATCAATGCAGGGAATGGCATCGGCGCTGTCCATGGCCTTGTCGTTCTGTTCGAAAAGCTTCGTCACAGGTTCCACGAACCGGTCGCGATAGTCGGCGTCCGCCACGAACTTTCCGGGAGAATAGAAGAACTTCACCGCATCCGAAGCGGGTCCGGCCATTGCAGCAGCCGACATGGAAAGGCAGAACGTGACGGCGAGCAACGGCAATTTCATCTTGTTCCCCGGATGATGAAGCGACACCTTTAGTACCACGCGTCTTGTATCTCGGCTTTTTTGCGGCCAACAAAGTCTTTTAGCGCATCGTCAACAGCTTGATCGAGAGGCGGCGGCTGATAATCGGCCAGCGCTTTCTTCCAGCGACGGTTGGCACGGATGGCAGCATCCTCCGATCCCGCCGCTTCCCATTTCTCAAACGGGTCATTGTCGGCGATTTCCGAATCCCAGAATGCGGTCTCGTAATTGGCGAGCGTATGCGCACTGCCAAAGAAGTGACTGCCTGGCCCCACTTCGCGAAAAGCGCCGAGGGCAAGCTGGTTATCGTCGATCTTTACCCCGTCGAGATAGGTGTGCAGCGCCCCACAGAAATCGGCATCCATGACGAACTTCTCATAGGACATGGACAACAGCCCGTCGAGGAAGCCGGCCGAATGCAGGATGAAGTTGGCGCCGCAATGGACTGCCGCCAGCATCGACATCGTGCCTTCGTTCATCGCGTGTGCGTCCGGTAGCTTCGAGGTGGTGAAATTGCCTGAGCACCGAAGCGGCAGGTTTAGCCTGCGCGCCAGTTGCCCCACCACCATCGAGCCGATGGCCGGTTCCGGCGTCCCGAAGGTCGGCGAACCCGAGCGCAGAGACATCGACGACAGGAAATTGCCGAAGATCACCGGTGCTCCGGACCGTTCCAACTGCGTCAATGCGCAACCGGCCATCGTCTCGGCCAGCGACTGGGCAATGGCTCCTGCATTTGTTACCGGACCCATTGCGCCGCCGAGAATGAACGGCACGATCACTGCCGCCTGGTTGGCGCGCGCATAGGCCCGCAGCGCCGTCGTCATGGTCGCGTCCCAGACCAGCGGCGAATTGACGTTGACGTTGCCAAGAATGACGCAATTCTGGTCGACGAAATCGCGCCCGAAGACGATGCGCGCCATCTCTATGGACTCTTCCGCCCTGTTTTCCGCCGTCACCGAGCCCATGAAGGCGCGGTCGGAGTATTTGATATGGGCATAGATCATATCGAGGTGGCGCTTGTTGACTGGCACATCGACCGGCTCGCAGATGGTCCCGCCCGAATGGTGCAGCCATGGTGACGACTGCGCCAGTTTCACGAAATTCCGGAAATCCTCGATAGTGCCGTAGCGGCGGCCCTTGTCGAGATCCATGACGAAGGGCGAGCCATAGGCTGGCGAAAACACCACGCTCTTGCCGCCGATTTCGACCGAATTCGCCGGATTGCGTGCGTGCTGCGTAAAGCTTGCCGGCGCGGTCTTGAGGATTTCGCGCAGCATGCCGGGCTCAAACCTGACCAGCGCGCCGTCGATTGTCGCGCCCGCCCGCTTCCAGTGATCGAGTGTCGCCGGATCATCGCGGAATTCAATGCCGATCTCCGCCAGGATACGGTCGGCGGTTTGCTCGATGCGGAGCAGGTTTTCCTCCGACAGGATATCGTAGGTCGGTATGTTGCGGACGATGTAGGGCCGGCCATGGCCTTGCGAGCCATGCGAACGCATCTCCCTGCGGGCACTGCGGCCGCCGCGCTCGCGTCGTGCGGGCTGCTCGGATGTCGTTTCCGTTACGGTTGGAACGTTCATGACAAGGTCGATCCTGTGGATACCCTGTCGTCATGCTAACAGATGCAAGTGGCTTGTAACGTTGGAAAATCATGATGATTGCCATGAGCTTTTCTTATGTGGGATTTCCAGTCTGCCAGCCATTCGTGCGCTGAATTCGAGAGCATTGCCCCGCCGAACGGGCCTACGGAACAAAAGGTGCGGGATTGACTTCCAGGCGAGCCCTGAATCGCTTTCATCACCCGGTAGAATCCGGCTAGTGTGACGCCATGCCAATCCACCAGCTATCCGAAACGATGATCAACCAGATCGCGGCCGGCGAGGTGATCGAGCGTCCCGCCAGCGTGGTCAAGGAACTGGTCGAGAACGCACTCGATGCCCATGCCTCGCGTGTCGAGATCGTCACCGCCGGCGGCGGGCTGAACCTGATCCGCGTGACGGACGATGGCGCCGGCATTTCAGAACGGGAACTGGGGCTGGCGGTGGCGCGCCACTGCACCTCAAAGCTCTCTGACGATATTCACGACATCCGCTCGCTTGGCTTCCGTGGCGAGGCCTTGCCCTCGATCGGCTCGGTGGCGCGCCTGTCGATCCGGTCGCGCACCGCAACCAGCGACAATGCTGCAGAAATTGGCATCGATGGCGGACGTGTCTCGCCCGTCAGGCCGGCTGCGGCCAATCGTGGCACGACCGTCGAGGTAAGGGATCTGTTTTTCGCTACCCCTGCCCGGCTGAAATTCATGAAAGGCGAACGAGCCGAAACCGCCGCCACCAGCGATGTCGTCAAACGCATTTCCATTGCCTTTCCCTCCGTACGCTTTACGCTCGCCGGTACTGACCGCTCGACGCTGGAGCTTGCCGCCGCTGACGGCAGCCCCGACGGGCGTCTGCGGCGCATAGCACAGGTGATGGGCGCTGATTTTCCGCAGAACTCGATTGCCATCGATGCCGAGCGCGAAGGCGTTCGGTTGCAGGGTCACGTCTCGATTCCCTCGTTCACGCGGGCCAACGCATTGCAGCAATACGCCTATGTTAACGGCCGTCCCGTTCGTGACAAACTGATTGCCGGGGCCATCCGCGGGGCTTTTGTCGATGTCTTGCCGCGCGACCGGCATGCCGTCGCGGTGCTGTTTCTGACGCTCGATCCAGCCACCGTCGATGTCAACGTACACCCGGCCAAGGCCGATGTGCGTTTTCGCGATCCTGGTCTCGTGCGCGGCCTCATCGTTGGCGCCATCCGCGAAGGTCTGGGTGCCGCCGGCATCCGCGCCGCAACGACGGGAGCTGCCGGCATGATGGCAGCGTTTCGACCCGGATTCGGCTCCTATGATCGCGGCGGCCCATCGAATGCTCACCGAAGCTACGATGCAACGTCCCGCTCATCGGCAACAGGGTACGACCCTGCACGTTCGTCACAGCGGCCGCTCGATATGGACTTCCGCAACGGCTTTGGCGAAAGCCCGCAATCTGGCTTCGATGCCGATGCAATGCTCAGCGCCGACAGCCGCGCTGGCCAAAACGAAGCACCGGAAGCCCTGCTCGGCACTCAACTCGGCGCTGCCCGGGCGCAGGTGCATCAAAACTATATCGTGGCGCAAACCAACGATTCGCTGGTTATCGTCGACCAGCATGCGGCGCATGAGCGGCTCGTCTACGAAGCCTTGAAGAACGCACTCTATTCGCGCGCCCTGCCTTCGCAAATGCTGCTTTTGCCGGAGATCGTCGATCTGCCGGAAGATGACGCGGAGCGCCTTGCACTGCACAGCGAAACGCTCGCCTGCTTCGGCTTGCGTCTCGAGCGTTTTGGCCCCGGCGCCGTGGCCGTGCGTGAAACCCCTGCCATGCTGGGAGAAGTCGATACGCAGAAATTGGTGCGCGACCTTGCCGATGAGATCGCCGACAACGATACAACCGAGACCCTTAAGGAGCGCCTGCACCACATCGCCGCGACCATGGCTTGCCACGGCTCGGTGCGCTCGGGCCGTTTGCTGAAACCTGACGAGATGAACGCGCTGTTGCGCCAAATGGAAGCGACGCCGGGTTCCGGTACCTGCAACCATGGCCGTCCGACTTATATCGAGCTTAAGCTTGCCGATATAGAGCGGCTGTTCGGCCGGCGCTGAATACGGCCAGAGGTTCTGGCATTCTATCGCTTCAGATTGACAACGGCCACGCCGCCCAGGGCCAAGACACCTCCAATGATGCCGAGCAATGTCGGCACTTCCCCGAGCCAGAAGAAACCGATCAGCGTTGCCACCGGGGAGACGCAATAGAGAAAATTCGTGGCTCGGGCAGCTGGCAGGCGAGACAGTGCGATTGCCCATGCGGCATAGGCGATCAGACTGGGCACGATGCCGAGGTAGATGACCGCGCCCAACCCAGCCGTGTCAGCAACCTGCATTTCGGCAACCCCATTGGGCAGGAAAGGCAGCAGGCACAGGGCGCCAAGCACCATGTTCCACGCCGCAACGCCGAGAGGGTTATGATGAGAAAACAATGGCTTCTGGACAATGGTGTTGGTGGCGGAACATAGTGCGGCCCCTAGCACCAGCAGCGTGCCCGTGTTGAATTGGAGTCCGTTACTCTCCCCTATCGCGATGATGCCGATACCCGCGAACGACAAGAAGGTGCCACCCCAGGCAACGACAGAGAAACGCTCGCCCAAAATCATCATTGCCATAATCGCGGTAAAGATCGGACTGACATTGATGATGAAACTCGCCGCACCCGCCGATACGGTCTGCTCGCCAACGTTGAGCATGGCCGTATAAAGCGCCACGAACACAATGCCGCCGAAGGCGAAGCGCCACAATTCGCTGGGCTTCGGAAAGGTCGGGCGCGTGATCGCAAGATAGAGAGCGGCAGGCACGGCTGCGATGGCAAAGCGCAGCGCGCCAAGTTCCAGCGGACCGAATGCTTCCAACCCTGCTCGAATCGCTGGAAACGCCGATGCCCAGCCGACCACTGTGACAGCAACGGCAATTCCTGCCGCTGCATCCATGGCCCGCCGGGAGTCTTGTGTGTCGGCCACCGAATTCATGCCAATTCCTGTTCGATTCTAGCAGCATCTAAAGAGCACCTGTTTACGTACATTGACAAACGAACAAATCGAGGATGAGCTGTGACTATGGATCACAGCTTGAACGCCATGCTGCCGCTGGAAACCCTGCGCGCCTTCGACGCGGCCGCGCGTACCGGAAGCTTTTCAAACGCAGCCGACAAACTGAACATCACGCACGGCGCCGTCAGTCGTCAGATCGCCAAACTGGAAGGCTGGCTTGGCCTGAAGCTGTTCGAACGCGGTGCACGTGGCGTTTCCCTCACCCTCGAAGGTCAGCGATTGCACATTCGTACCAGCGAGGCCTTCGCTCTGATAGCCGACACTTCGGACCGCTGGGTCGAGCCTCGGGGCGCGGCTGTCGTACGTCTCACTTCGATACCATCGATCAGCGGACTTTGGCTGATGCCGCGCCTTTTGGCGCTGGAGAGCCGTGAACCGCGTCTGCGCATCGTTCTCGACGTCGATATCCGCCAGGCGGACCTTGCCGACGAGGGCATCGACTTGTCGATTCGCTGCGGGCGCGGGCGTATCCCCGGCCGCGTCTCGCTGCAACTGTTTGAAGAACATTGCTTTCCCATCGCCTCGCCTGCCCTTGCGGCGGAAATCGGCAAAGGCGACGCAGCCAGGTTCCTTAAATTTCCGCTGGTCCACGATTCGGATGCCTCTGCGTGGCGCGCATGGTTTGCCGCACAGGGGATCGATTATCGGCCACGGCCACAGGACCGCCGTTTCGAGGACTACAACCTCGTACTGGACGCCGCGGCCAATGGCCTTGGGGTCGCACTCGCCCGCCCGCCCCTCACGGTACAGCAGTTGGAAAGCGGACGTATCGTGGCCGTGGATGAACGCCGCGTTCTCAATCCCGTTTCCTATTGGCTGGATCGACCATTGGGGCGGCCTCGCGCCGCGGCTATAGAACTGGCACGCCGCATCGGCGCTGAAGCCGGGACCGATGCCCAGCGTATCGATGCTTTCCTCGCGGCCGATCACTCAGCCATACCAACCGTTGAAGCTTGACCTCGATGCCAATTTGTGGCGATGACATGCACATGAAGCTTGGTGCCCTCACATGATGAACCGCTTTGAAGGCCCCGGCAGCCGGGAAGCCCGCATCCGTTACCTTGATGGCGATTTCCAGGTGACGAGCCCCGGCGCGTTCGTGCGCTGCGCCGTTACCGGCGAAAGCATCCCCCTCGACGAACTGAAATATTGGAGCGTCGAGCGGCAAGAGCCTTACGTCAGCGCCATAATTTCCTTCAACCGCGCACTGGAAATGCACCCGGAGTGGCGTAGCCGGCGGTAAAGGATTTCAGCCCTTGAGTCGACGCAACCGCCAAGCTTCCAGCGTCTCGTTGATGACACGGACCGGCGCGTCTTCCTGTTCGAACACTGTGTCGATCTCCAGAACGTCCAGCATCTCAAGGAATTCACCCGGCGCAGCCCCATGGCGAAGCCGTGCGGCATCCTTGGCTGTCGTTATCAGGCGCACGTCGTTGGCACGGGCGGTCTTCAACAACTCCGCAAGTTCATCCTCGCCATAGACATGGTGATCCGGAAAGGAGCGCGACAGCACCACGGTTCCGCCGGTTTCGGCAACCGTGTCGAAGAACTTGTCCGGGTGGCCTATGCCGGCGAAGGCCAGGAACCGCTTTCCGGCGAACGCTTTCCTGCCGCGGGGTCGCGTGCGGGCCTCGAAAATGGGCTTGCCGGCACGCGCCGCCTGGCGCACGACTCCATCGGCAGCCGTCCCTTCTCCCATTTTCAGCAACGCACTCGTGTACACCAGTTGGTCGACCACTCTGGCCCGCAATGGCCCTGCCGGGATGACCCTGCCGTTGCCAAGCCCATAACGGGCGTCGACCACTACGAGCGCATAGTCGATATGGATGCGCGCGCTCTGAAAGCCGTCATCCATGATAAGGAAATCACAGCCGTGCTTTTCGATCAGCAGCCGCGCTCCGACTGCACGATTGGGCGTCACAACAACTGGCGCATGCTCGGCCAGAAGCAGCGGCTCGTCGCCAACGTGCTTGGCGCTATCGTGTTGTGGATCGACGATGTGCGAGCTGGAAAAACCACCACCATGGCCGCGCGAAAGAATGCCCGGCTTCAATTGCATGCGTTTCGCGTGCCGGGCCAATGCTATGGACACCGGCGTCTTGCCGGTCCCGCCGACGGTGAAATTGCCGACGCAGAGCACGGGAGCCGCAATCTTCTCCCTTTTCGCCGTGTGCATGCGTCGGCCGGCGACGAAACCATAGGTAAAAGACAGCGGCGACAGCGCAAAGGCGCGCCAGTCCGGCTTCTCCCACCAGAACGGCGGCGCTTCGCTCGCCATCCTACTGACTACCCGCGCGCCAAAGCCGCGCCTTCACAACGAGAGGTTGGATATAGGGTTCCAGAGCTTTCATCGTCGCTGCAAGCGCACCGCGCATTTCTTCAACCGTTGCCGCCGCCGCCGTCATCATGTCGTGGCGGGCGACTTCGTTGCTCAGCAGGTAGTTGACGGCGCCGGCGAGCATGTTGCGGTCCCGCACCAGCTTGGCGCCGCCGCTCTCAATCAACTTTTGGTAGGAGTCGCGGAAATTCTGAACATTTCGCCCTGCCAGAACTGCTGTATCCAGCATGGCAGGCTCCAACGGATTCTGGCCGCCTGTCGATGTCAGCGAGCGCCCGACAAAGGCGATCTCGGTCAGTCTCAGATAGAGCCCCATCTCGCCGATCGTATCGCCAAGCAGGATATCGGTGTCGGGAGAAATTTTTTCGCCAAGGCTCCGGCGCGCCACCTTGAGGCCCATGCCCTCCAGTTGAGTGACAAGTGCCTCGGCCCGTTCCGGATGGCGTGGCACAATGATCGTTAGCAGACCGCGATGGCGCGCATGCAAGGCAGCATGAACCTCGGCAGCCATCGCTTCTTCGCCGTCATGGGTCGAGATGGCGGCCCATGTCGGGCGCCCGTCGATCTGGCTTTTTAACGCGTGCAGCGCCGTTTCATCGGCGGGCGGGGGCGCGGTGTCGACCTTGAGATTGCCCGATACGGTGACCGGTCGTGCGCCCAGCGCCCTGAATCGCTCTCCGTCGACTTCGGACTGGGCAACAACATGAGCCAGGTTCTCGAATAGTGCCTCAGCCAGGCTCGCGCGCTTCTTCCACGAGGCAAACGAACGATCCGACATACGGCCATTGACGAGAACTTGCGGTACCCGCCGGGCACCGAGTTCGAGGATCGTCATCGGCCAGATTTCGGATTCGGCAATAATTGCCAGGTCCGGTTGCCAATGGTCGAGGAAGCGGCTGACTGCGGGCTTCAGGTCGAGTGGTACATATTGATGGATGACGCGATCCGGCAATCGCTCCTGCACCACCTTGGCGGACGTGACGGTGCCTGTGGTCAGCACGACATGGACGCCGTAGCCCAGAATGTTCTGCACCAGCGGTACGACCGCGATGGTTTCGCCAACGCTTGCGGCATGCACCCAGATAAGCGGCCCGTCCGGGCGCTCGCGGCCGGCAACCCCATAGCGCTCGCGGCTGCGGCTGCGGTCCTCCTTGCCTTTGGAGGCGCGCCAGGCCACGTAGGGCCCGATGAGCGGATAGGCGGCAGCGCCGACGTAGCGGTATGCCGACAACATCATTCGCGCGGTGCGTTCGCTCATTCGGCGGAGCCCACCAGTTGGTAGGCCTTGGCAGTGGCCGCGTTGAGCGAATCCGTAACTTCCTGGCGCTTGCGTTCCATTTCTGCCTCGTCGGCATCGTTGGGTACGAATACCGGTTCGCCGACAACAACCGAAGACCGGCCGAAGGGCAGATTGATGGTGGTCTTGTCCCAGCTTCGTTCCAGCACCTTGCGTCGACTGGTGGTGATGGCGGTGGGCAGGATCGGCCGGCCGGACAACCTCGCCAGCAGCACAATGCCCAGACCGGCATCGCGCGGCGTGCCGTGCGGGATATCGGCGATCATGGCGACATTCTTGCCTGCGACCAGCGCCTTCTTCAGCGCAATCAAAGCCTTGGCCCCGCCCTTGTCGAGATGGCGGGCATTGTCACGCCCGCCTGAGCCACGCACGGCTTCGATGCCGAATTTCTCGACGACCAGTGCATTGAGTTCGGCATCGGCGCTGCGCGATACCATGGCGACCAACGGGCGGCCCTTCGGATAAAATACCGGCGCGAGAATGTGCTGGCCATGCCACAGGGCGATGATGCCTGGCTCAAGGGTTTTGTATTCGCCCCCCGAGATCGAAGCGGACCCTTTGGCCGGCAGATTGGTCAGGCGGATGAAACGCAGCACTTGAGCAAACAGGCTGGCAATCGCACCCTTGGCGAAGCGCGACTCGGCCAAAGGCTGACGAATCGTCCGCCATGCCTTCTTGAGCGGCCTGTTTCGCTTTGGGCCTGTCACGGAGTTCTTGGCCCGCGACGGCGCGATTTCCTGCTCCGTTGTCAAGCGTCAGCCTTGTTTTGCGGTTCCAACAGCCGGTGCAGGTGCACTACGAAGTAGCGCATATGCGCATTGTCGACGCTGGCCTGCGCCTTGGCTTTCCAGGCCGCCGCGGCGGATTGGTAATCAGGATAGATACCGACGACATCGAGCGCATCGAGGTCGCGAAACTCCGTCCCGCCCAATTCGGTCAGCTCTCCGCCGAACACCAGATGCAGAAGTTGCTGCTTTCCGTCACTACCGCTCATGTTTGTCCTTTGAAACTTGAAAGATTGGCGCTTGGTCTAATCCAAACCTGCTAACATTTAAACCTGCGAATATGCCTACAGCGTATTCGGCTCGGCTATGACGGACGACAGGGCGCCAAGCAATTCACCGCTGCCGGCAGCAAGGGAGCCATGTCTGATCTTTTCGCGGGCGAATAATGGCGCATGCCCGCTGCTATCACGCACTTCGCCACCGGCTTCGCTCAGGATCAGTGCTGCGGCGGCAATGTCCCAGTCGTGCGAATTCGGTTTCACGAAGCTCGCATCGATGGTACCGGCCGCAATCATGGCAAGCCGGTAGGCGAGCGACGGAACATGGGCCACCCGCCGTAACCGTTCCAGCAAACCGACCGGCAGCTGATCAACGAGCGCCTTCGGTCCCGCCACTTCCGGTTCCGGTCTGGTTAGCCGAACAGCGATGCGGCTGCCATTGCAAAACGCGCCAGATCCTGAAACAGCCCAGTAGGTTTCCTGTTTCGCCGGGCAATCGAGAACGCCCGCCAACGACCGGCCCCGCTCCACCACGGCAACACTGACACACCATGTGGCATTGCCTGCCAGAAAGGCACGCGTGCCGTCGATCGGATCCACGACAAAGGTACGGCGTGCCTTCAGCCGGGAAAGATCGTCGGCTGTTTCCTCGGAGAGCCAGCCATAGTCCGGCCGCGCCTTCAACAACGTTTCACGAAGATAGGCATCGGCCGCATAATCGGCCTCACTCACCGGCGAGGTTCCGCCTTTCATCCATACTTCGGGACTTTTGCCGAAATAACGCATGGCGATGGCGCCAGCCTCACGCGCGGCGTCGCGCAAGAGCGCAAGATCTTCCTGGGCCGTAGCAAGGCCGGCTTCGTCAACTCCCGGCAAGGGTCATTCCTTCAATCAACAGTGTCGGGGCCGCCGTGCCGAAATTGCGATCGAGATCGTTGGCTGGAACCAGATTGAGGAACATGGTCTTCAGATTGGAGGCGATGGTCACTTCCGAGACGGGATAGGCGAGTTCACCGTTTTCGATCCAGAAGCCCGACGCGCCACGGCTGTATTCACCCGTCACCATGTTGACGCCCTGGCCGAACACCTCCGTGACGTAGAAACCAGACTTCAGGTCCCCGATCAAATCCTCCGGCGACCGTTCTCCCGCCTCAATGGCGAGATTGGTGGATGACGGCGACACCGACGATCCATTGCGGGAGCCGCGTCCGTTGGTTGTCAGGCCGAGTTCCCGGGCCGCCGATGTAGACAGGAACCAGTGGTTCAGCATGCCCTTTTCGACCATCAGCAGTTTCTCGCCCTCGACCCCTTCGCCGTCGAAAGGTCTCGACGCCTGGCCGCGCCGGCGTAGCGGCTCGTCCGATACGGTGATGGATGCCGACGCCACCTGCTTGCCCATCATGTCACGCAGGAAACTGGTCTTGCGCGCCACCGATGCACCATTGATCGCGCCGGCCAGATGCCCGGCTATGCCCCGCGCCACGCGCGGATCGAACACGACCGTGACCGGCCCGGTTGCCGCCTTTCGCGCACCGAGGCGCTTCACCGCTCGCTCGCCTGCTTTCCGGCCAATGTCCTGCGGCGTATCTAGATCGGCGAAATGCTGGCGTGAGGAATAGTCGTAGTCGCGTTCCATACCGGTGCCCTCGCCCGCTATGACGCTGGCGGAGCGCGAAAAGCGCGTGGCGACATATTGACCGACGAAGCCGTTTGACGTGGCAAGAACCAAACCGCCAAACCCGGCGCTGGCGCCGCTGCCGGAAGAATTGGTTATTCCCTTGACTGCAAGTGCGGCCTCTTCCGCCGCCAGCGCATCCTCCTTGAGCCGTTCGGCGGAAACCTCGGTCGCATCGAACAGGTCAAGGTCGCGGGGCGTCTTTACCAGTAGCGCCTGGTCGGCAAGCCCCTGAAAAGAATCTTCCGGCGAAACCCTCGCCATGGCAACGGCGCGCTCCGCCAACGCTTTCGGATCTGACCCGGCCGTTGCCGAAACGCTTGCCAGCCGCTTACCGACGAACACCCGCAGCGAAACGTCCTCGCTCTCCGAAGCTTCCGTGCTCTCCACCTTGCCCAGTCGGACAGAAACACCCTTGGAACGGCCTACCACGGCCACGGCGTCCGCCGCGTCCGCCCCTGCCCGCCTGGCTGCCTCGACCAGTGCTGCGACGCGATCCGTCAATTTGCCCGCGTCGATCGAATTGGCCATATTCAAATCCCGTGACTCGATCCACGTAAGCGTGGATCGCCTATCGCACCATCTATTGTTCCGGCCTTGCTTGTGCAATGGGAAGAAAGACGATCGCTTGGTAGCGGTTGGCCGGCCTCGACGCTAAACTGGCGGAAATATGGTCATCGTGACGCTTGCGGAGACTTGCTAATGACACCGTTCCATCTCGCCTTCCCCGTTCGCGACCTTGAAGAAACCCGCGCCTTCTACCGTGACGTGCTGGGCTGTGCCATCGGCCGCTCCTCCACGACCTGGGTCGATTTCGACCTTTTCGGGCATCAGATGTCCGCACATCTGCGGCCGCAGGCCTCGACTGCCGCGCGCGATGGCCAGGTCGACGGTGTCGTCGTTCCGATTCCGCATTTTGGCGCCGTCCTCTTGATGGACGAGTGGAGAAAGCTTGCCGAACGGCTTGAAGCACGCGATGACATCGATTGGCTGGAAAGACCGATGATCCGCTTCAAAGGCGAGCCCGGCGAGCAGGCCACGCTTTTCATCCGCGATCCTTCCGGCAATGCGTTGGAATTCAAGGGCTTCCGGTCGCTGGAACAGGTCTTCGCGCACTGAATTGCGACGATTACTTCCTCAATGTTTGTGAGGCTCGTAGTGGGCCTTGAGTGCTGCCTCGACTGCACGCTTCACTTCGCCCTTCACGGATGCGGTTTCAGTCATCACGCTCTCGATCTTCATGAAATCGAGTACGCGAAAGCGTGAAACCGGCGGCCTGATCAGGATGTCCGGCCGGCATTGGCTGAGCTTGTTGGCGATGATCGACTGCATCATCAGTTGTGTGGCGCCGAACATCAGGTCAACGGAACTTGGCCGCTTGCGCTCCGCTTCCGTCGGCGCTCCCACGACATCGACGGCGATGATGATGTCAGCATCGTGCTCGATCAGATCGAAAGGTACGGGGCTGTAGATACCACCATCGATCAGCACACGCCCGTCACGAACCACCGGCCGGAATACAGCAGGGATCGCCGCCGATGCGGCCAGCGCCGAATAGAGATCTCCTTCGCTGAACACGGCAAGCTTGTGGCCGAAGAAATCCGTTGCCGTCACCTTCAGCGGTATTTTCAGATCGGCAAAGGTTTCAGGTACTGCTTCTGGAAGAAAGGCCTTCAAGATACGCTCGACATTGAACTGACTGACATGCAGCCCGCCCTTCATAACTTCCGCCAGACTACCGGGACGCGCCTTCCACATGCGGCTTGCGATTTCCGCACGTCGCGACAGGATGGAGCGGGTATGATCGTGGATTTCCTTTCCGGACATGCCGGCGGCCATGCCTGCTCCCATGATGGCGCCTATGGACGAGCCGGCGATGGCGACGGGCCGGACGCCCAGTTCGTCAAGCGCCTCGATGACATGGATATGCGCCAGACCGCGTGCGCCGCCGCCGCCGAAGGCTATGCCGAAAGTCGGGGTCACCCCTTGCTCCCATCGGTAAGTGCGGGTCCGACCACCATGACCGCCGGCTCCACCGAAAGCAGCCTCTTCGCCACCGCCTTCACCTCGTCCAGTGTGACGCTATCGATCAACCCCGCCCTGCGATCCATGTAGTCGATTCCCAGCCCGTTTAGCTGCAAGCCTATCAGCGTGCTGGCAATCGCGCCCGATGAATCCAGATTGTTGATGGCATAGGCGCCGACAAGATATTTCTTGGCTGCCGCGAGTTCAGCCTCCGTCGGCCCTTCGTCGGCCGTGTGCTTGATCGCATCGCGCACCACTGCCAGCGTTTCAATAGCCCGATCCGCTCGGGTGGCGGTCGTCACGATCAGCGACGAGGCATGCTCCAGGTTGGAGAGCCCTGAATCGATGGAATAAGCAAGGCCGCGCTTTTCCCGCACTTCCTCGAACAAGCGCGAGGTGAAGGTGCCGCCGCCAAGTATCTCGTTCATCAAGGTCGCCGCGTAGAATTCCGGCGCCGATCGCTTTACACCCGGAAACGCCATCTGGATGGAAGTTTGCGGCAGATCGTAGGTCACCTGCAATTGCTGACCGAGTTTCAGGTCCGCATCGAGCACCTGCTCCAGGGACTGCTTTTCCGGGAGCCCCCCGAAAAGCTGATCCAGTTCACGTTGCAAGGTTTTTGCGTCTATTGCTCCGACAACGGCGATATGCAGGCCGCTTCGGGCGAAGGTCGCCTTGTGAAAAGCCCTGAGATCGTCTGCGGTAATCGTTGCCAGACTTTTCTTGGTACCCTCGCTCGGCCGCGAGTAGGGATGACTGCCATAAACGGCACGCCGCCATTCGGTCTCCGCTGCCGTGTTAGGATCGCGCTCGCCGGCGGTGATGCCGGCCAGTATCTGCCCGCGTATGCGGTCTATCGGCGCCTGGTCGAAGCGCGGTTTCTCGATGGCTAACCGCAACAGGTCCAGCGCCTCGTCCTTCTGCTCCGCCAACATGCGCATGGCACCCGATATGCCGTCGCGGCCTTCTGAAATCCGCATCTCGGCGCCCGCGTCGTCGAGCCGTTCCTGGAAAGCGTCGCTGTCAAGATCGCCCGCTCCCTCGTCGAACAGGCCGGTCATCAGGTTGGCGAGGCCTTCCTTGCCGTCAGGATCTTGAGTGCTACCGCCGTCGAAAACGAAACGCAGCGCGATGATAGGGACCGAATAATCTTCCACCAGCCATGCGGTGATCCCTTTTTCGGACTTCACTTCCTGGATCGTCACCGCCGCACGCGCGGTCAGCGTTGGCAGGATGAGGAAAAACGCCGACAGGAAAAGAACAATCGAAGGGAAAATCAACCGTTTCCGGGCAAGTCTGAGATAAGTCATCAACTCAGTTCCCCGTCTGCGCTTCAGGTAACAAATATCCCGTCGTCGCATGGTCCGGTACCAGATAGCGCGCCGCTGCCCTTACGTCCTCCGCAGTAGCCTTGCGGATGCGTTCGGGCCATTTCTCGACATCTTCGACCGTTCCGCCGGTGGCAAGTGTACTGCCGTAGATATTGGCCATGCTCGACTGCCGGTCGCGTGCGAAGATCATCGAGCGCACAAAGCGATTCTTGGCCTTCTCCAGTTCGTCCGCCGACACCCCGTCGCGAGCGATGCGCACCACCTCGGCTTTCACCGCTTCTTCTACCTGATCGAGCGAGGCATCACCGCGCGGCGCGCCATAGACCGAGAAACTCGTGTCATCCAGCATCGTTCCGGCAAAAGAAGCACCGGCGCTGGCGGCAATCCCCTTCTTGACCACCAACTCCTGGTAAAGCCGGCTACGCGAACCACCGCCGAGAATCTCGGCCAAAAGGTCCAGCGCTTCCGCTTCGCCAGGCTTGGCGGTGTTGTATGAAGGCACCACCCACTGAGTCGAAAAGCTTGGCACATTCACCCGCGCGTCGGTCAGCGTTACAGCACGCATGGTGTTTTGTTCCGGCTCGACCGGTCGCAAGCGCGGTGGCAGGTCCGGCCCGCGCGCCACCTTGCCGTAGGTGCGTTCGGCCATCGCTTTGACCGCGTCGGGTTCCACGTCGCCGGCTACCACCAGAACGGCATTGTTCGGTGTGTAATAGCGGTCGTAGAATAGCTTTGCGTCTGTCTTATTCAGTTTTTCAATTTCCTGCATCCAACCGATGACCGGAATCCGATAAGGCTGATTCTGGTAAAGCGTAGCGCTGACCTCTTCCTCCAACAGCGCGTCGGGATTGCTGTCGACGCGTGAGCGGCGTTCTTCGAGCACCACATCGCGCTCCGTCGCGATCACCTCGTCGTTGAGGATCAGGTTGCGCATACGGTCGGCTTCGAACCCCATCATCTGCTCGAGGGCTTCGGGCGCCACTGTCTCATGAAAGGCCGTGTAGTCGTAGGAGGTGAAGGCGTTGTTGCTGCCGCCGATGGCCGCCACCGCACGGTCGAACTCGCCGGTTGCATGGCTGGTGGTGGCCTTGAACATCAGGTGCTCGAAGAAGTGGGCAATGCCGGACTTGCCGGGCAGTTCGTCGGCGCTGCCGACCTTGTACCACACCATATGAGTGACGATCGGCGCACGCCGATCCGGGATGATGACCACTTCCATACCGTTGCTAAGCAGGAAATCCGTAACTTTCCATTCGCTCGACGCTGTTTCCGCGGCAGTTGGTGCGACCGATATGGCGACGACCGCCAGTGTCAATACGGTCCGGCGCAGCCAATGGGCGTCAGGTTTCATTGCTGGCTCCGGTGATCATGCCAAGGACGATAGGCGGGCAGATATGACGACAAAAGTGAATTGTTCGTCATCTGACCGTCGAAGGCGGCTAAAGTCAGGCGGCCTCGATGAAACGGATGACCGTCTCGCCATAGTTGCGCTCGTCAACGACAGAGAAATCCGGACCCGGATCAAAAGATGCCGACGCGGCCTCTTCCACCACGCACAGCGCGTTCGCCGCCAACCAGCCGCCTTGCTTGGCACCGCGAAGCGCTCGTTCACCCAGGCCTTTGCCGTAAGGTGGGTCGGCGAAGACCAGGTTGAACGGTGCCAACGTTCCGGCGTCTCCAGGACCGGTGGCATCGCGCCGGAATATCTTCGTGCGTCCAGTTAGACCGAAGGCTTCGACATTGGTGCGGATCAGGCCGCGCCCTTCGGCCGATTCCTCGATGAACACGGCATAGACGGCGCCGCGCGAGAGCGCTTCCAACCCCAGCGCACCGGTGCCGGCAAAAAGATCCAGCACCCTTGCACCCTCAAGCCTGTCGGAAAAGCGGTGCGCCAGCACATTGAACACGGCTTCACGTGTCCGGTCCGAGGTCGGGCGGATGGCGTTAGAGTGCGGCGTGGCCAGTGGGCGGCCGCGAAGGTCCCCTCCGACGATTCGCATCTAGCGCGCCTTCGGGCCTTTGCCCGGGCCCTTGTGGAAGGGCCTGTCTCCGCCACCGTTCCGGTCTGGCCGGTCGCTACGCGTATTGCCGTGTGGACGATCGTCCCTCGACCTGCCTGGGCCGGATCTGCCGGGCCTGCGGGTATCGGCCTCTGCCTTTTCCGCTTCCCGGCCCTTGCCCGGCGGGCGAGCGCCAGGCGCCATCCAAACATTGGCCTTGCGCTGTCCAGGCGGATCGAGCGGCGGCTTGTCGCGATCGGCTTTCTTGAACCCCGGCTTACCGCCGAATCCGTCACGCTCCGGCTTTCCTCCACGCTCGCCGAAATCACGTTTTGGACGCGTCGACAGTTTGCCCAACGCTTCGTCGCGGCTGTTCTCACGGAATTTACGCCGCTTGATCAGGCCTCCCTCGCCGATTTCGGAGCGCGCCGGCCTTGGGCGCGGGGTTTCTTCCGCCCGCGGCTCGACGCGCCGCACCGGCTGGTTGGAGAACGGCTTGACGATGTCGGCTTCGAAATTGGCACCGGATTCTTCGATCAGGCGCTCGCCCAGTTGGTCGCGCAGCATACGTCCCTTGATTTCCAGAACATGGCCTTCCGGCAGTTCGTTCAGCTGGAACGGCCCGTAGGAAATGCGGATCAGCCGCGTAACGTCGAGGCCGAGTGCGCCGAGAATGTTCCGAACCTCGCGATTCTTGCCCTCGCGCAAGCCGATCGTCAGCCAGGCATTGGTGCCTTGCTCCCGGTCCAGGCTGGCTTCCACGGCGCCGTAGAACACGCCGTCTACGGCAATGCCTTCCTTCAGGCTCGCCAGCGCTTTTTCTTCCACTTTACCATGGACGCGAACCCGGTAACGCCGCAGCCAGCCGGTAGCGGGCAATTCCAGCACACGCGACAGGCCACCGTCGTTGGTCAGCAGCAACAGGCCTTCGGTATTGATATCCAGTCGGCCGATCGTCATCAGCCGCGGCAAATCGGCAGGCAGCACATCAAACACTGTCTTGCGCCCTTCGGGATCGCGATTGGTCGTCACCACGCCGGCTGGTTTGTGGAACAGGAACAGACGGGTGCGCTCGATCGGCGGAATCTCCATGCCATCGAGGTGGATGATATCGTTCTGCGCAACGTTGAATGCCGGAGATTCCAGTATCTTGCCGTTGACCTTGACCCGGCCTGCCGCAATCAATTCCTCGGCGTCGCGGCGCGAGGCGATACCAGCCCGCGCCAGGCGCTTGGCAATGCGCTCGCCAGTCTCCACGGAAGCGTCGCTCGCGCGAGGTCTGGGTTTGAACCCGCCAGATGGCTTGTGATCACCACCAAAGTCGCGTTTGGGGCGGGCAAAGCGCTTGTCGCTTCGCTCACCACCTTCACCAAGGGCCCGGTTCTCGCGCGGCACAAATGGTTTGCGTGGTCCGTCGCGCTTCTCGAAGGGCCTGCCCTCCGGACGAGGTCCTTTGTGGAACGGTCTTTCCGCGCGTGCCTCACCGTCGCGTGGCCGCTCATCGCGCTTGAAATCGCGTTGCGGGCGTTCGCCGCCCTCGGGGCGGGGTTGGCGCGGCATGAATGGCTTGCGCGGCCCGTCGCGCTTCTCGAAGGGCCTGCCCTCCGGACGAGGCCCTTTGTGGAACGGTCTTTCTGCACGTGCTTCGCCCTCGCGGGGCCGGTCGTCGCGCTTGAAATCGCGCTGCGGGCGTTCGCCGCCCTCGGGGCGGGGTTGGCGCGGCACGAATGGTTTGCGCGGCCCGTCGCGTTTCTCGAAAGGCTTGCCTTCTGGACGCGGACCCTTGCGGAAGGGTCCTTCCGCACGTGCCTCACCGTCGCGTGGCCGCTCATCACGCTTGAAATCGCGCTTTGGCCGCTCGCCTGTAGCAGCCGTATCGGATCGCTTGACAAAAGGTTTCTTCTGGCCCGCAAAAGCAGGCTTGCCAGATTTAACGTCGCCAGACGTGCGATTACGGAAGCCGGCTGGCTTTGCGCCGGGCTTGCGCTTGAATTTGTCGTCGTCACTCATGTGGTGTTTGCTCGTTTGCGCGGCTAGATAACAGGATAGCCCTCGGGTTGCGAGGACATAATGGGAGTAGAACCGCGATGACGCGGCCGGACTTCATGGCCATTGCACTGGAGGAAGCACAAGCCGCTGCCAAGCGCGGCGAAGTGCCGGTCGGCGCGGCTATCGTCTTCAACGGCATCGTTGTGGCACAAGCGGGCAACCGTACACGCGAGCTTGCAGATCCCACCGCCCATGCGGAGCTTCTGGCGATCCGCGACGCGTGCGGCAAGCTGTCGAGCGAGCGGTTAGGCGAATGCGACCTTTACGTGACGCTGGAACCTTGCACCATGTGCGCCGCAGCAATTTCGTTTGCACGCCTGCGCCGGCTTTACTTCGGGGCAACGGACGAAAAAGGCGGTGCCATAGTCAGCGGCGTGCGCTTCTTCGCCTCACCCACCTGCCATCACGTGCCCGACATTTATGCAGGGCTTGGCGAAGTCGAGGCTGGCTCGCTGCTCAAGCAATTCTTCCTGGGATTGCGGCAGGCATAGCGTAAAAAGCGGACGCGAAACCGCTCCGTCACATTTGACCCAAGGCCTTACCAGGGCCACCAGCCAAACAGACCGCCACCCTTGCTTGCCTCTCTCTTCAGCCGGCGTTCTTTCTTGTACTCGTCCTCGCCGATATCGTTCTGTGGAGCCGTCGAGGCGGCGACACGATAGTCCAACGGTGGCTCGCTCAGAAATTTGCGCTGGGTCGGATTGCCCTGCTTGGTTTCAATCAGCCGACGCTTGACTTCTTCCCGAGCCGATTTGTTGGTGTAGGCCGCTCTTGCCGGATTGAAGTCATCGTCACCCTCTCGAGGCCCGTTTGACGGCTTCTGCACCGACACGTCATTGATGACTTCCGGCTCGAACAGGGGATTGTCCTGGTTGGCAGTCGCAGTTGCGCGGATGCGCGCCCGCCGCTGTTCTGGCGACTCGGGCCACTGCGCACTCGCCGTCTGCACGATATTGTCCTGCGGAGGCGGCAATGTACCTTTTTGGCCGGCAGCCGGCTTCACAAGCGTGGGCCGAGGCGTGTAATCGATCTTTTCCCGCGGCGGCGGCTTCAACGAAATCGCTCCGCTCACGTCTTCGGTAAGCTGCTCCATCGCCGTCTTGTCCGTCCCGTAGGTCGGCGAAGACATACAGCCCGAAAGGGCGAGGCCCGACACAGCAAGTGGCGCCAACCATGCAAGGCGCGCATGGCGTTTATCGGTGATGCCTATAAACTTCACTCTGGACGGCCCCTTGGTCGCTGCCAGCCGATGCCGGCGTATCTTGCACCGCTGTTCTAACGGAGAATCCGGCGACAATTTGTCGTCCGCAATTTCAGTTCTTTACCCGAACCCTTCATGGAGAGCAACGCGCACCGTTGGCGCGCTACCGTCCTGCGCATCTCCTGACCCTAGATCCGGCCGCTCGCCTGCAGTTCATGCAGCACAAGAGCATCGCGCGCCGAGACGTCGGGGAAGTCATTGTCGTTGCCGACGTCGTCGGTGTAGCGCCACGAGCGCGCGCACTTGCTCAGGCCGCGATCGGCCGCCTTTTCCACCACCACAGCCACGCCCTTGACGTCATCAAGGGTGAACGCGCCGGCAGGCACGCCCGCATAGGAAAAGTCGAGCCCGCTGGTGATGCTGATCTCGGCCATGTCGATCCCGGCGATCTCCTGCTCCAGCGCGGAATTGTCGAGATAGACGACTGGAACAGCCTCCAGGGACGACCCGATGACCTTGCCGGCCCGGGCAATCTCCAGTGCCCCTGTGATGACACGGCGCATCTGGCGTACCTTGCGCCACTTCTCCGCCAGCGCCTCGTCCTTCCACTGGGAAGGCACCTGCGGGAACTGCTCCAGATGGACCGACTTCGCCTCGGGATGCCGATCGAGCCACGCTTCCTCGGTAGTGAACGGCAGCATCGGCGCCAGCCATTTCACCAGGCATTCGAACAGATGGCGCACGACCTGAACCGACGCCTTGCGCTTGGTGCTCGACGGCGCTTCGCAGTAAAGCGCGTCCTTGCGGATATCGAAGTAGAAGGCCGACAACTCGACCACCATGAAATCGAGCAGCGCCCGCGTAACGCGCTTGAACTCGAAGCCGTCATAGCCGGAGCGCACCACTTCATCAAGTTCGGCCAGCCTGTGCAGCATCAGCCGCTCCAGTTCCGGCATTTCGGCAAGCGGCACTTCCTCGCCTTCGTCGTGCGCAAGCGTGCCCAGCATCCAGCGGATGGTGTTCCGCAATTTGCGGTAAGCGTCGATGTTGGTCTGCAGCACGTTCTTGCCGAGCCGCTGGTCTTCCCAATAGTCGGTCGTCATCACCCAAAGGCGCAGGATGTCGGCACCCGACTTCGCCATCACATCCTGCGGGACAACTGTGTTGCCGAGCGACTTCGACATCTTGCGGCCTTCCTCATCCATGGTGAAACCATGAGTGACGACCGTATCGTAAGGCGCCCTGCCCCTGGTGCCGCAGCTTTCCAGCAGCGAGGAATGGAACCAGCCGCGATGCTGGTCGGAACCCTCGAGATAAACGTCAGCCGGCCATTTCAGGTCCGGCCGATCCTCAAGCGTGAAGGTGTGGGTGGAGCCGGAATCGAACCAGACGTCGAGGATGTCCTTGACCATCGTCCACGGCTCATTGGCCCGGCTGCCTAGAAAACGCTCGCGCGCGCCTTCGGCAAACCAGGCGTCCGCGCCCTCCGCCTCGAAGGCCTCGACGATGCGCGCATTGACCGCCTCGTCCTTCAGCAGATTGCCGTCCATGTCCGCAAACACGACGATCGGCACACCCCAGGCGCGCTGGCGCGACAACACCCAGTCCGGGCGCTCCGCGATCATGGCGCGCAGGCGCGTCTGCCCTGCCTCGGGTACGAAGCGCGTGGCGTCGATGGCGGCCAGTGCACGGCTGCGCAGCGTGGTGCCGTCGCCAAGCTCCTTGTCCATGTGGACGAACCATTGCGGCGTGTTGCGGAAGATCACCGGCTTCTTCGAGCGCCAGCTATGCGGATAGGAATGCTTGAACCGTCCCCGCGCAAACAGCGCATTGCGCTTGATCAGTTCGTCGATGACGGCCTGGTTCGCATTACCCTTCTTGCCATTGTCATCGATGACACGAGCAGATCCACCCTCTCGATCCGGCCCGAAACCCGGCGCATCCTTGGTCAGGAACCCGGCGTCGTCCACCGTGAACGGAATGGCGGTGTCGATACCGCGCTCGCGCAGATCCTTCGCTGAGTCCATCCAGGCGTCGAAGTCCTCACGGCCGTGACCCGGGGCGGTGTGAACGAAACCGGTGCCGGCATCGTCGGTAACATGGTCGCCGGGAAGCATCGGCACAGTGAAATGATAGCCGCCGCCGAAGCCCATGAAAGGATGAGAAAGCGTAATAGCTTCAAGTTCTTGCCCTGACACGCCGCGAACGCGGTTCATCGTCAGCTTGGCTTTCAGAGCGGATTCTTCCGCCAGCGCGTCGGCAAAGATCAATTTTTCACCGGGTCGCGGACCGAAGTCGTTCTCGGCTGCGGTTACCTCATAGAGACCGTAGTTTATCCGGGGCGAGAAATTCACGGCCCGGTTGCCGGGGATCGTCCACGGCGTTGTCGTCCAGATGACGACATGGGCGCCTTCCAGATTGGTGGATTGGGCGACCGGGAATTTCACCCAGATCGTGTCGCTCTCGTAGTCCTGGTACTCGACTTCGGCTTCGGCCAGCGCGGTGCGCTCGACCACGGACCACATAACCGGCTTGGAGCCGCGATAAAGCTGCCCCGACATGGCGAATTTCAGCAACTCGCCCGCGATCCGCGCCTCGGCGTGAAAATTCATCGTCGTGTAGGGGTTCTTAAAATCGCCGATGACGCCAAGCCGCTGGAACTCCGCGCCTTGCACCCCGATCCAGTGCGCGGCGAACTCCCGGCATTCCTTGCGGAATTCGTTGACCGGCACCTCGTCCTTGTTCTTGCCCTTGGCACGGTACTGTTCCTCGATCTTCCACTCGATCGGCAGGCCATGGCAATCCCAGCCGGGCACGTAGTTGGAATCGAAGCCGCGCATCTGGAACGAACGAGTGATGACGTCCTTGAGTATCTTGTTCAGCGCGTGCCCGATATGGATGTTGCCATTGGCATAGGGCGGCCCGTCATGCAGCACATATTTGGTGCGTCCGGCCGCGTCTGCGCGCAGCCGCTTGTAAAGGTCCATTTCCTGCCAGCGCTTGACCAGCAGCGGTTCCTTTTCCGGCAGCCCGGCGCGCATCGGAAACTCCGTCTGCGGCAGGTAGAGTGTCTTTGAATAATCGATCGTTTCCGTGGTGTCGTTCATCAGTTCGCCATATGGATTGCCCGGCCGGAACCGGCCTCGGGCGTTGACCTATCATGTTCTGGAAAAAGCGCGAGAGGCACGCGCCACGATTCCCGGCGACTCCGGCGGCTGAGGCGCACCTCAGGCCGCCCGGAACACCGGGCTGCTAATTCGTATCGCGAGCGCGATATGACGCGTTGGATGGGTCATCGCGGCGCTTCTACCTGATGATCGGCGAAGAATAAAGTGCTGCCTGCGGGTCGCGGCCGTCAAATCGGCCACCCGGATCACATGGAGAAATCGAAACGGTAGCTGGTCGAGACGCCGATCGTGAACTGATCGCGAGAACCACGTTCCTGCACCAGACTGGAATCGGCCGCCGGGCCCGCCAGGCGCGAATATTCGCCGAACAGGCTGGCCGTGATCGGATCGGTGACCTTCCAAGTGATGGCCCCGCCTACGCCCGTGGACTTGATGCCCCCACCGGGATGGTATTCGCTTAGTGTCGAGGCAACGGATTCCGCTGCACTGACACCGTAGTAGGCATCGAAGTATTTGGATGAGGCGATCGATATGCGCGGTCCGCCTGAGATGCGCACTTCTGGCGTGACGTCGTAGAACGCATCGGCGGCGATATCGGCAACGAAACCGCTGTGGGAACGGATACCGTGTCGCAATTCACCACGCAACCGCATCCAATCGAGCGGATAGACTTCGAAGAAACCGCCCACCTCGCCTCCCCAGCGTACCGGATCGAGGCCACGCAGTTCATCGGCATCGTTGTCGCGACCCCAAAGGAACTTCCCGGTCAGGCCGGCGCGCACATTGCCGTCGTCGATCAAGGCCAGCGAGATGTTGTCGTTGCGCGAGGAAAAGCGCACCGCGCTGCCAGCCTTTCCAAGCGAAATGATCGGCGTGGCGCTGACAAGGTATTTCTTGCCGCCTTCGAAATTCGGCGCGACCAGTCCTGTTGCGCCGAGTGTCAAATACCAATCGCCGGACAGCCACCCGCCAAGGCCTTCACCAGCGGTTGCGCTTGTCGTGACACCAAACAGCACTGCTGCCGCAAGCGCGGAAATTGTTCTCATCGGATGCATGCCTCGCCGTTACGCCTGACAATGGGAGCAGGACAACTCTTGCGCGAAGGTCGGTAAAATTTGATTTAAACACGCAGCGCACCAACTCTGTCATGGTGACGAATTAAACCTCCTGCGCTGGACCGACGTAGCTGCACGCGCTAGTTTCAATGCTGCTGGTTTGAAACGTCTCTGGAGTGGCGACATGACTTTTCAGAACGACAGGCTCAAGAATGCCATTGGCGAGGCGCGCGACAAGTGGGGATGGTTCGTGGCGCTGGGCGTCATCCTGCTCATTCTCGGCGGCATCGCCTTTGCCAACCTTGTCGTCGCCACGGTGGCTTCGGTTTATTTCGTCGGATGGCTGATGCTGATCTCCGGCATTATCGAGATCGTCCATGCTTTCGGCGTCAAGACCTGGGGGCGCTTCTTCTACTGGCTGGCAAGCGGCCTGCTTTATGCGTTCGCCGGCTTTTTTGCCTTTTACAATCCCCTGCTTGCCTCGGCCGTGCTCACATTCCTGCTGGCAGTCGCTCTGGTGGCATCAGGAGCATTGAGGGCCTGGGTTGGCTACCAGCATCGCGAGCAACGCGGCTCTGGCTGGATCATCACGGCTGGCGTGGTCACCATGCTCGCCGGGCTTGTCATTGCCATGGGCTGGCCCGTCAACAGCCTGTGGATTCTTGGCCTGTTCCTTGCGGTCGACCTGTTTTTCCAGGGATGGACTTTCGTCGCCTTCGGGCTGGCGCTGAAGAGATAGCGCCGCATTGCTCAAAAGGCGATCATGGCGTCCAGTTCCGATAAGGGCCTGACGCCCGCCAACAACGCCCTCGCCTCGGCCTCGTCGCGCTTCATCTGCGCGACGAGCGCCTCGAGCCCGTCGAATTTTTCCTCTCCGCGCAGATAGCCGAAGAAATGAACGTCGCAGACCTCGCCATAGAGATCGCTCGAGAAATCGAACAGAAACGTCTCAAGCAGCGGCGCCCCATTGTCGTCCACGGTCGGGCGACGGCCGAAGCTTGCAACCGCATCGTGCAGTGTTCCATCGGCCCTTCGGAAGCGCACCGCATAGATGCCTTCCTTCAAAGCCGTATCAGCCGGCAGACGCATGTTGGCGGTCGGGAAACCGAGTGTGCGACCAAGCTTCTGCCCTCCGATCACTTCGCCCTGAACGGTAAAACGATAGCCGAGCAGCCCGCCTGCCTGCACGGCATCGCCTTCGGCCAGCAGCGAGCGGATGCGGCTCGACGAGACGATGCTTGCGTCCTCGTCTCGGAACGCATCGACCAAGGTTACCTCGAAACCATAGCGCTTGCCGGCATCCATCAGATAGGCCGGTCCACCTTGCCGGTCCTTGCCGAAATGAAAATTGAAACCGGTGACGACATGGCCGATGCCGAGGTTCTCCTCCAGAATTGCCGTCACGAAGGTTTCGGCCGACTTCGTCGCGAATTCGCGCGTAAACGCCTGCTCGACAACAGCGGCAAATCCCAGCTTGGCAAGCAGTTTCGCCTTCATTTTCGGCGGCGTCAGCACAAATAGCGGTTCGTCCGGCCGGAACACCTTGCGCGGATGCGGCTCGAAGGTCAGCACCAAGGCCGGAACGCCCAGCTTTTCAGCTTCCCCCAGCGCACGGCCGAGCACAGCCTGATGGCCGCGATGGACACCATCGAAATTGCCGATTGCCACAACGCCGCCCCTGAGGCTTTCGGGCAGCCGTTGATTTCCCGGGAGGCGGACACACATCCTGGCGATGTCCGTGCTAGCGAAGCCTCGGCATGACCGCCACGGGGCGGTAGCCGTGTTTGCCAAGGAATGCGGCAAGCAGGTTCGGGTCAGGCGCCAACGGATCGCCATAGTCGCGGGCGTGGATGCCGCCCGAGACATAAAGCACGTCGAACCCATTGTCAGACGCGCCCTTGATGTCGGTCATCATGCCATCCCCGATGGCCAGCACCTCGCTGCGGTCAAGATCACGCCCGATAATCTGCGACGCTGCTTTCAGCGCGGCCCGATAAATGGGCGCATGCGGCTTGCCGGCGATCAAGGTGCGCCCGCCAAGCTGGCTGTAGTCGCGTGCCAGCGCACCGGCGCACCAGATCAGGCGCTCTCCACGCTCCACCACGATATCGGGATTGACGCAGATGAACGGCAGATTGCGGGACCGGAGCCGGAAAAGCATATCCTTGTAATCTTCCGGCGTTTCCGTCTCGTCGTCGAACAGTCCGGTACAGACAATCGCTTGCGCCTCGAATTCCTCGACCAGTTCGACGTCGAGCCCGTCATAGATGTTGGCGTCGCGGTCGGGTCCGAGATGGAAGACTTTCCTCGGTCCCTCAGCGATCAGGTCGCGCGTCACGTCGCCTGAACTCACCACCTTGTCGAAGCAGCCATCCGGCACGCCGATGAGGCGCATCTGGGCAATCACGTCGGCGCTGAGCCGCGGCGAGTTGGTGATCATGACCACCGCAAGCCCTTCCGCGCGTGCCTGTTCCAGTGCTGCGGCGGCTGCCGGAAAATGTGTCTCGCCATTGTGCACGACGCCCCACACATCACACAGCAACGCTGCATAGCGCGTCGATATCTTGTCGAACGAAGCAATTATCCCGGAGTGCACCGTCATGTCGTTTCCCGAACCTGTCGCTGGAATTGTCTCGGTCGATCGCCGTTGTGAGGCTCGAATTAGCCGATGAGCCCGGCACTGTCACCAGCTTTCCTCTCCGGAGAGGCCACGTCGTGGTTAACCGGACGGAAATGTCGCGCCTCATTTTGCTGGGTTTCCACGAACCTGAAATTTAGCTGTTTCTGTCATCTTACCGCTGCGAATTGGGCTTGGCAGGGGGTCACGAAGCCGATGTTCCACAAATTCCGGAAAGATACGCGCGGCAACTATGCCCTTATAACGGCGCTCGTAATGGCGCCATTGATGGGGGCTTTGGCGATCGCCATCGACTATACCGAACTGTCGCGTCAGCGGCTCGATACGCGCAACGCGCTCGACGCGGCCAACATTGCCACGGCCCGCCAGATCCAGGCTGGGGCAAACGAAACCGAAGCGAAGGCCTACGCCAAGGATTTTTACCTAGCCAATCTTCGCCACGTCAGTCCAAGCAAGACCGAGCTCTTCGTTACCCTGCCTGACAGAAGCACCGGCGGCGGCGAAATGCGCATGTGCGCGAGTCTGGTCTACTCGCCCTATTTCCTCCCGGCGGCGGCAAAACTGATCGGCAAGGAATCCAGCGACTTCGATTTTTCCATCTGCTCGGAAGTCCGGCTCAAGAATACCCTGGAGGTGGCATTGGTGCTCGACAATTCGGGCTCCATGACAACCAAGGGCTCCGGTACCGGGCAGCAGCGCCTGGCTCTCCTGAAAGCCGCAGCCAAGCAACTCGTCGAACAGATGTCCATCGAAGCCAAGCAGATGAAGCAGGTGGACAAGCCGATTCAATTCTCGCTCGTCCCTTTCGCCGCTTCGGTCAATGTAGGCTCGCAATACCGCGACGCGAGCTGGATGGATACGAAAGGCATATCTCCCATTCATCACGAAAATTTCGACTGGTCCTCGATGACCAAGAACAACTCGCCGTTCGCGGACAAATATGTCGAGAAGGTCGGGGATATCTGGTACAAACGCGGCAAGAACTGGGGGCTGACCGAGGATCATGAAATGACCCGGTTCAGCCTCTACGATGATATTATCTACGAATCGAGCCGCACGACCTCCGGCGGCAAGTACGTGTATGGCACGAGCCCATACACCAGTTGGGCCGGTTGCATCGAAGCTCGCCCCTACCCGTACAATGCCAGCGACTTCGCGCCGTCGACCTCAACGCCGGCGTCGATGTTCGTACCGATGTTCGCTCCTGACGAAGCAGGAACGGTATGGAGGGATTTCAATCGCGACGGCAACAACGATGTCAGCAGTGCGTCTTATAGCTACAGCAACAACTGGTGGATGGATTGGAACGAATACGCCAGTTGGGCGAAAATCAGCGGAAGCGGCCAAGATGTCAGGCAGCGCCAGCGTGACATGCGCAAATACTTCGTGACCAAGCCCTACAACTCCTCATCTGCGAATTCCGACAGAACTCCGAACTATTCCTGCACCACCACACCGATCACCCCTATGCAGGATTTGCAGAAAGATGCCGAGAAAACCACGCTGACCACTGCCATCGACGCGATGCAGGCCGACGGAAATACCAACGTTCCTGAAGGCATGGCCTGGGGTTGGCGCACGGTATCGAGTGCCGAACCTTTCACGCGAGGCAGATCGGAAGTCGAACGCGGCAACGACAAGATCATCATTGTCCTGACGGACGGCGCCAACACCTATTCGCCCGATGACGATTCAAGCTACGCCAATAACAGGTCGACCTACGCCGCCTATGGCTACACGGGCGTCAAATACCTTGACACCGGCATGACACGCCTTTTCCTCAACACAAGCTCGGACGTCAAAAAGTCCACGCACACGTCGAGCAACTTCACCGCCGCGCTCGATGAGCAGATGCAGATGCTGTGCAAGAACGCCAAGAATTCCAACATCATCGTCATGACGGTGTCACTTGATCTTCTGGAATCGAAATCTGCCGAGAAAAAAGCGATCAACGCATTGAAGGACTGCGCGTCTGAATCGCGCTTCCGCAAGGATCCCTCGGATCCCAACAAGCCGGCGAAGCTGTTCTGGAACGCTACGGGAGCAACGCTCTCCGACGATTTCAGGGAAATCGCCGACGAATTGTCGAACCTGCGCATCGTAAGCTGATCATCGCCGACGGATGTCGACTGCCCCGCCGCCTGGCGGGGTTTTTCTTTCCTGCAGCTATCCGATTGGTTAACAGGCCCTGAAGTCCGATCGTGCAAATCAATCGTCGGCCAACACTGGTCTTTCAGCATTTGCTGACACAATGAACGCCTGACATATCCATCCGGCGGGGGCCGCAACCATCATGCCTGCACTTTGGCGTACGTTCTGCAGCGACACACGCGGCAACTACGCTCTCATGACGGTAATCGCCCTGTTGCCGATCATGGGCGCCGTCGCACTTGCGGTGGACTACAGCGAGATGGTGCGCCAGAAGCAGATCGTCACCAACGCGCTCGATGCCGCCAATATCGCAACAGCCAGGCGCATCGTGGAGGGTGCGACGGACGATCAATTGCGCGCCTATGCGCTGGATTTCTTCCACGCCAACCTGAACGGCGTCGATCCGGGCAACACGGCCTTGAGCGTCAAGCTCCCGGATAGCACTGCGGGTGGCGGCACGCTCAAGCTAACCGCAAACCTGAACTACAAACCTTATTTTTATCCGGCTTTCGCTCGAATGGCGGGCGAGGACGCCGAAACGGCGAACCGCAAGATCTCCTTCGGCGTCGATTCGGAAGTGCGCCTGAAGAACACGCTGGAAGTTGCCCTGGTGCTCGACAATTCCGGTTCGATGTCCAATTACGGCACCGGCTCGGGACAGCGGCGCATCGACCTGCTCAAGGATGCCTCCAAACAGTTGGTCGATACGCTTGCACTCCAGGCAAACCAGATCAAGCAGGTGGACAAGCCCGTGCAGTTCGGGCTGGTGCCGTTTGCCGCCTCGGTCAATGTCGGTCCGCAGAACGATGGCAGTTCCTGGATCGACATCGCTGGCCTGTCGCCGGTCCACAATGAGAATTTCGACTGGTCGACGTTGTCGGCGCCGGACAAACACGCAACCAAGGATGGTTTCGGCATCTGGCGCAAGGCAGGAACCGGCTGGGGATCTGAAGAGGGCGAGATGCTCACGCGCTTCTCGCTCTACAAGGACATGAAGGTCGTCACCAGCCATGAGCGCGTCGACGGCAGCGAGCGCGTGGTCTGTGACAAATACCGCTGGAACAACACCTGCGAGCGCAGCCATAAGGAATACGACTATGTCGATTCCTATGGACCCTTTGCCAGTTGGCAAGGCTGTATCGAGGCTCGCCCCTACCCCTACAATATAGACGATAGCGCGGCATCCGGCGGCCCGAACAACACGGGCGTCGGCTTTGGCGATCCTGCCACCATGTTCGTACCGATGTTTGCCCCGGACGAGCCGGGAAACCATTGGAAGCTGACGCAAGATCCCGATGAATCCGCACCCAAGACCTATAGTGCTACCAATAGTTGGTGGAACGACGACCCATCCAGCACGACGGGCAAGACACGCCAGAACAATATGGCGAAATACTTCCAGGCCAGGTCGTACGATGCGCCCGTCCTCAAAACCGGCGCCGGCCCCAACTACAGTTGCACCACGAAGCCGCTGACGCCGCTTACCAACGTCACGACGCCGGAAGGTCTCGAGACGATCAAGACTGCCATCGACGGCATGATCGCCAATGGCAACACCGATGTTCCGGAAGGCATGGCCTGGGGATGGCGCTTGGTGTCCAGCACGGAACCTTTCGCGCAGGGTCGTGCTGAAACGGAAAAAGGCAACGACAAGGTCGTCATCGTGCTGACCGACGGCGAGAATACCTATTCGGTACCCGGCAACGATCCCGCCGGCAACAAGTCGACCTATGCGGCCTATGGCTATACTGGCGTTGGCTACAATGGCACCGCCACGACGCGCCTGTTTTCAGGCACGTCCGGTGCAATCGGCACGCTCAACTATACGAACAGCAACTATACCAACGCGCTGAATGAACAGCTGACCAAGCTGTGCGACAACGCCAAGGCCGCCAAGATCATTGTCATGACCGTGGCGCTCGACCTGTCCACAACCAAGACTAGCGAAAACAAAGCCATCGAAGCCCTCAAGGCATGCGCCTCGGAATCACGCTTCCGCAAGGATTCGAGCGATCCGAGCAAGCCGGCCAAGTTGTTTTGGAACGCCACCGGCGCATCGCTATCGAAGGATTTCGAGGAAATCGGCAACGAACTGTCGAACCTGCGCATCATCAGTTAGCGCCCTGCCCGCCAAAAGCCATGATCGCCTGCCTATCAGGCGACATGAGCATGACCGGCATCGATTCCAAAGACCTGGCTTCCAACACGGCTTTCCATCAGGAGCGCCGCACCTTCATCATAGGTCTAGGCCTTCTTACGGTCCTGGCCGGTTGCGGCACCGTGGCGCCGATAGGCTCCGGAGCCGGGGCCTCGAATTCCGCCGCCGATACGCTGGGTCGCATCCGCAGCGCAGCAGGACGATCCGGGCTAGCTCCCGACAACCAATTGGAACGGGCCGCGTTGCAGCAAGCAGGTTATATGGCCGGTGCCAAGCGCATGACGCATACCACCGGTTGGCGCAAGGATTTCGCCTCGCGCGTCGACGGAAATGACATCAAGGGAGCAGCGGCAGAAAACATTGCCGAAGGGCGCATGGATATTCGCAGGCTGTTCGAGATGTGGATGGATTCTCCGCCCCACCGGCGCAATATTCTGGATGCCCGTTTCACCCGCTTCGGCCTTGCCTATGTCCGCGATGGCAAAAACCCGGAGTGGCGCTACTGGGCGCTGTTGTTGGGCAAGTGAAGCAATAGAGGTTAGGCGACACTCTCCTAATCCATATGCGCTGCGGGGGCGGCGCCCGCCGGTGCATATTGCGGCCGGCGCAACAGGAACACCAATGGCAGCGCCAGCAGCGTCACCATCATCATCAGCTTGAAATCATTGACGTAGGAAATCATCAGCGACTGGACGTTGATGAGACCATTGAGTTGCGAAAGCGCGGCAGGGTCTCCCAGCGCTGCGCCGGGCGACGCGCTCCAGAGATTGGGGTTATAAGGATTGATCCCCGCTGCCAGTTCACCGTGATTGATCTGGGCATTGCGAGTCAGCATCACTGTCACGATCGAAATGCCGATCGACGAACCGATATTGCGCACCAGGCTGAACAGTGCCGTGGCGTCCGTGCGATAACGCGCATCGAGCGTGGCGAAAGCGACCGTGGACAAGGGCACGAACACCAGCCCAAGCCCCAGGCCCTGGATCACCCCGGTAGTAATGATCGGCCAATCGTCCATCTGCGGTGAGAATCCGGACATGTCGTAAAGCGAATAGGCAGTCAGAAGCAGGCCGGTGACGACCAGCATGCGCGGATCGACGACGCGCACAAGCCGGCCGACCAGAAGCATCGAAATCATCGTGCCGACGCCTCGCGGAGCCATAACCATGCCCGTCGTTATAGTCGGATAACCGAAAACCACAGAGAGCATCGGCGGCAGCAGCGCCAAGCTTGCCAGCAATATCACGCCGATGACGAAGATGAAGACCAGCCCGGTCGCGAAATTGCGATCTAGGAAAATTTTGGGGTCGATAAACGCATGCTTGGCCGTGACCATATGAACGATGAAGATCCAGAAGCCGGTAATGGCCAGGCCGAACTCGATCCATATCTCGACCGCGGCGAACCAGTCCACTTCCGCGCCGCGATCCAGCATGAGTTGCAACGCGCCGACGCCCAGCGACAGCATGGCAAAGCCGAAGAAGTCGAACCCGCGCGCCCGCTTTGCAACGCTTGGCAGATAGGCAGCACAGCCAAGAAAGGCGACGATGCCCACCGGCAGGTTGATGAAGAACACCCAGCGCCAGTTGAAACTTTCGGTCAGCCAGCCACCGAGCGTCGGCCCGATGATCGGCCCCACCATGATGCCGGCGCCCCATATGGCCATCGCCTGTCCGTGGCGCTCGCGCGGGTTGATGTCGAGCAGGAAGGTTTGCGACAACGGCACGATCGCCGCGCCGAATACGCCCTGGAGCAAACGGAAGGCAACCATGCTTTCCAGGCTCCAGGCAACGCCACACAGCATCGAGCAGACGACGAATCCCACCACCGAGGCCAGGAACAGTTGCTTGCGGCCGAGATGGTCCGACAACCACCCGGTAACCGGCGTCATGATCGCCGCCGCCACGATATAGGAGGTGAGCACCCAGTTGATCGTGTCCTGCGACGCGCCGAGGTCGCCCGTCATCGATGGCAAGGCGACGTTGGCGATGGTCGTGTCGAGCACCTGCATGATGGTCGCCAGCATGATCGAAAATGTGATCAGGCCGCGATGCGGCACCTCGCGATGGGTCTCACCCTGTGACATGGGTTCGCGCTTCCGAAACTCTGTGGATACGAAATCAGCCCGGCCGTCCGGTCTTCAGTTCGGCCTGCCGTCGATCACTCGGCCGCGACCGCGTGACCAAATATATGCGGCAGGCCGCGCGACACGCCCGTGTCCACGCTGACCGTCGCGCTCATGCCGGTACGCAGCGCCAGTTTGGCGTCTTCGTCCGTGAATTTGATGCGGACCGGAATGCGCTGGGTAACCTTCACCCAGTTGCCGGTGGCGTTCTGCGCCGGCAATAATGAGAACTCCGCCCCAGTGCCGGCGCCGATCGCCTCAACTGTCGCCTCGAAGGTGCGGCCCGGATAGGTGTCGAGCACCACCTCGGCCTTCTGGCCCGGCTTCATATGGGTAAGTTGCGTTTCCTTGAAGTTCGCGTCGATCCAGGTGTCGCCGGTCTCAACCAGCGCAAACAGCGGCGTACCCACACCGACGAACTGTCCGACCTTGAATGACGACGCCTGGTAGACAATGCCATCCGCGGGTGCGCGCACCGTCGTCTGGGCAAGTTCATAGGCGGCCTGGTCGCGCGCGGCGAGCGCCGCCAACACGGTCGGATGCCGGTCGGTTGCAATGTCGGGATCGCCCCCGAGCGCTGCCTTGGCGCTGGCGATGCCCTGTTCGGCCACGGCCTGCTGCTGGCGTGCCTTGTCGAGGTCGTTGCGCGCCTCGTCCAGCGACGACTTCGCACTGATGCCCTTCTTCGACAGGTCGGTCGCGCGATCGAATTGCGACTGCAGGTAGTCGACTTCGCTCGAAGCCACCCGTTCCTGCGACGTCGCCTGATTGTAGGCCGCGCGCAACTGCTCGACATTGAGCCTTGCACCCGCAACCGCGGCTTCGGCTCGCGCCAGCGCAATCCGATAGGGCTCGGGGTCAATGGCAAAAAGCTCGTCGCCCTTCTTCACCGCCTGGTTGTCGTTGACATCGACTTTGACGATGCGGCCCGCGGTGTCGGCGGCAATGGATACCCGCGCCTGGCGCAGGTTGGCATTCTCGGTTTCCTGGTAACGGCCACCTGTCACCCACACATAGCCACCGGCCACGGCAAGCAGGAGCGGTAGCGAGACCATCCATACGAAGCGATTCGATGGGCGACCGCGCTTGGCCTTTTCCGCAAGCGGATGCGACATGGCGGAGGCGGACACCTGCGCCGCCGGAGATTCCATTTCCAGCTTGGTCGCGTTGTCATCAACTTTCGTCACTGCGTTCATTGTGCGGTGCTTTCCAGTTTGTTCGTTTGCTTGCATGACATGGCTTCGTCATCCGACAAGTTTTCGACCAGCCCTCGCAACCCCTTGATCAATGCGCGCCTGTCGTCATCGGACATGCCGGTAAGTGCTTCCTCGTAAACCTCGCCAGCCAAGCCCTTTACCTGGGCGTAAGCCTTAAGGGCCTTCGGCGTCGGGAAGATCGTGCGAACACGGCGGTCGGACGCATCGGCGCGGCGCTCGATCCAGCCCCCCTCTTCCATACGATCGATCAGTCGTGAAACGCTGATAGGCTCGATTTCAAGCAGTTCGGCCAGTCTGGCCTGGGCAACACCCTCTTCCTTGGTGACCCTGACCATCAGGCGCCACTGTGCTGCCGACAGACCCATTCCGCTGGCGCGCGCCTCGAATCGCTTGCGCATCAGCCGTGCTGCGTCATGGATTAGAAATCCTAGCCTTTCAGTGCCTTCCGTAATCATGAGCGGCATATATAATAAGCGTGCTTATCTTTCAAGATACTGCATCGCACAAACGTAGAAATTTATGATGGTGGCTCGACCAATATCGTCACCGAACAAAAAAGGCCGGGCAAATGGCCCGGCCTCAATAAACAAGCGCTTGGAACGAATCTATTCCGCAGCGATCTGCGCAGTTTCGGTTCGAAGGCTGAGATTGACTGGCGTCGGATTGCGAAGGATGTCCAGCACAGGGCAGTGCCGATCCACTGTCTCCTTCAGCCGAGCGATATCCTGTTGCGAGGCTGGGCTGTCGATGATGACCTCGGCGTTGATCTGCTGGTATCCAGGCCGGACATTCCGATCCACGTTGAAGAAGCCGCGCAGGTCGATGCTGCCGCTCAACTGAACGGAAACACCTGTCAACGGAATGCCAAGTGCATCGGCATAGAGCCGGTACGTGATTTCCTGGCATGACCCCAGTGCTGCCAGAATGTATTCGACGGGGTTGGGAGCCGAGTCCTGACCACCTAGAGCCGGCGGCTCGTCGACACCAACGTCGAACTGGCGCACCGCCACATTGCTACGGAACCCATCGGCAAGCTGTGAACGGGCCTCGAATACGACCTGCGCCTGCGAGGCGTCGGCGCCGAGCGCTGCATTGGTTTGGTCGAATACATCCTTGAAACGAAAACTCATCGAAATTCCTCACTATCCTTCGGCGTGAATGCCCAGCGTGCGAGTTTCGCTCGCCTGACCGCGCTTAAGAAGGAAAGTGCAAACTGCCGGAGCGCCGAAACGAGGCCGCGTGTTTCATTGTTCTGGCCGCATGGAGAACGAAAATCCGCCCTCGTTACGCGACTGGCGTATTTTTCTTCGCGCCTGATCTCCCCCGCCTCCTTGACTCGCACGGGAGGCAAGACTATTTCAGCGGCACGTTAGCACTCGCCTATCAGGAGTGCTAACCAAAGTCCGGCATCGCCGGATAGAGGAAATCGTTTCTCATCACTGTCATCGAGGAAATCAAATGGCAAAGTCGAAATTCCGCCCGCTTCATGACCGTGTGGTCGTTCGCCGGGTTGAATCCGAAGCAAAGACCGCTGGCGGGATCATCATCCCCGATACGGCCAAGGAAAAGCCGCAGGAAGGCGAGATCGTGGCTGTCGGCTCCGGCGCGCGCGACGAGGCTGGCAAGCTGGTTCCGCTGGACGTCAAGGCCGGCGACCGCGTGCTGTTCGGCAAGTGGTCGGGCACCGAAGTCAAGCTCAATGGCGAAGACCTTCTGATCATGAAGGAATCCGACATCATGGGCATCATCGGCTGATAACGCCGTTCGCATTTGCATAGAAACTGGCAATCAGAATTTCGGGCGCAGAGCCCAGGAGTAAGAAATGGCTGCTAAAGACGTAAAATTCTCCCGTGACGCCCGCGAGCGCATGCTGCGCGGTGTCAACATCCTCGCCGACGCAGTGAAGGTGACGCTTGGTCCCAAGGGCCGCAACGTCGTCATCGACAAGTCGTTCGGCGCCCCGCGCATCACCAAGGACGGCGTTTCCGTCGCCAAGGAAATCGAGTTGGAAGACAAGTTCGAGAACATGGGCGCACAGCTCGTTCGCGAAGTTGCCTCGAAGACCAACGACAAGGCCGGCGACGGCACCACGACAGCAACCGTGCTGGCACAAGCCATCGTTCAGGAAGGCCATAAATACGTTGCCGCCGGCATCAATCCGATGGACCTGAAGCGCGGTATCGATCTGGCCGTTGCCGACGTTGTCGCCCAGCTGGTCAAGTCGGCCAAGAAGATCAAGACTTCGGAAGAAGTTGCCCAGGTCGGCACGATTTCGGCCAATGGCGACGAATCCGTCGGCAAGATGATCGCGGAAGCGATGCAGAAGGTCGGCAATGAAGGCGTCATCACGGTTGAAGAAGCCAAGACCGCCGAGACCGAACTCGAAGTCGTCGAAGGCATGCAGTTCGACCGCGGCTACCTGTCGCCCTACTTCGTCACCAACCCCGACAAGATGGTTGCTGATCTGGAGGACGTCTACATTCTTCTCCACGAGAAGAAGCTGTCCAACCTGCAGGCGATGCTGCCGATCCTCGAAGCCGTCGTTCAGACTTCGAAGCCGCTGCTCATCATCTCGGAGGACGTCGAAGGCGAGGCTCTGGCCACACTCGTCGTCAACAAGCTGCGTGGTGGCTTGAAGATCGCTGCCGTCAAGGCTCCGGGCTTCGGTGATCGCCGCAAGGCCATGCTGGAAGACATCGCCATCCTGACCGGTGGCCAGGTCATCTCCGAAGATCTCGGCATCAAGCTCGAGAACGTCGGCCTCAACATGCTCGGCCGCGCCAAGAAGGTGTCGATCTCCAAGGAGAACACCACCATCGTCGACGGCGCCGGCAAGAAGGCCGAGATCCAGGGTCGCGTTGCCCAGATCAAGCAGCAGATCGAGGAAACCACTTCCGACTACGACAAGGAGAAGCTGCAGGAACGTCTGGCGAAGCTCGCCGGCGGTGTCGCCGTCATCCGCGTCGGCGGCTCGACCGAAGTGGAAGTCAAGGAAAAGAAGGACCGCGTTGACGACGCGCTCAACGCAACCCGCGCTGCCGTCGAAGAAGGCATCGTGGCTGGCGGCGGCGTCGCTCTGCTGCGCGCTTCCACCAGCATCAAGGCTGTAGGCGCGAACACCGACCAGACCGCTGGTATCTCCATCGTTCGCAAGGCTCTGCAGGCCCCGGCCCGCCAGATCGCTTCGAACGCCGGTGAAGAAGCTTCGATCGTCGTTGGCAAGATCCTCGACAACAAGGGCGTTTCCTACGGCTACAACGCAGCCAACGACACGTATGGCGATCTGATCTCGCTCGGCATCGTCGACCCAGTCAAGGTCGTTCGCACGGCGCTTCAGGACGCAGCCTCGGTTGCCGGCCTGCTGGTCACCACCGAGGCCATGATTGCCGATGCGCCGAAGAAGGAATCCGCCGGCGGTATGCCCGGCGGCATGCCCGGCGGCATGGGTGGCATGGGCGGCATGGACTTCTAAGAAGTCCACCGCAACATCCAAACTGACTAAGCTCAGGCTCGCTTCGGCGGGCCTGAGTTTTTTGAGCTGAGGTCATCCGCCTAAAGTAGGTCGCTTGAAAGCTTAACCGGTTTCGGGATCACGCATGTGGCTCACACGCTGGCGCACACAGCCGGCCCCAGTCCATCCCGGCGCGGGAACACGTTTCGATTTCTAACCGAGAAATGGAACAGGGGGCCGGTCGACGGTTGGCAGCGGTACGAGGAGGCCACTATGTGCCAGCGCCGGCCGGCCGACCCCACGGACCCAGGAGATGCGGCGGACCTGAGCATCATGGGGTATTTTTCGGACCGTTCCGCAACTCACCTCGCGCCGGAACAGTCCTCTCAACAGCACGGACAGTTGCGCAAGAGCTTATGAAAATCAACACTTTCTTAACCAAGCTTTGTCGAAGGCTCGGATTAAGGTAAATTCATAACCTTTACGGCATGACCAGCTAAATCTGTTGGTTGACTTGCCTTCAGCCTTTAGGCTGCCTTGGCAACCACGCGGTTGCGGCCACCGCTCTTGGCTTCATAGAGAGCAAGATCGGCACGTTTCATCAGTGCCTCGACACTGTCCGCGCCTTTGCGGATCGATGAGACCCCGACGCTCACCGTGACGTCGATCGACTTTCCATCCTTGCCGACCGAAAACGGCAGATGCGCGACCTCTGCGCGAATTCGCTCCGCAACCTTCTCGGCAATGGGGCCGTCCGTGTCCGGCATGACGATGACGAACTCTTCGCCGCCGAAGCGGCATGCCAGATCGATGCCGCGCACGTTCTGGCGCAGCCGGCGCGCAAATTCCTTGAGCACGTCATCGCCGCCATCGTGGCCGTAAGTGTCATTCACCAACTTGAAGCGGTCGAGATCGGTGATCATGACCGACAGCGGCCGGCGGCGCGCCACGGCCCGATCGAACAGCGTCTGCAGATGGCTATCCAGATAGCGTCTGTTGTGCAGGCCCGTAAGCGGATCGGTGACGGCCATTTCAATGGTCTGGGTCACGCTGGCGCGCAACTGGTCGTTATAGCGTTTGCGGCGGACCTGCGTGCGCAGCCGCGCGGTCAATTCATGCGGGTCGATCGGGCGCACCAGATAGTCGTTGATACCGAGTTCCAGTCCGCGGATGATGCGGTCTTCCTCACCTGCCTCGGCGACGAGGATGATCGGCAGGAAACGGGTTCGATCAAGTGACCGCAACTGCGAGCACAGCCGCAGCGGATCGAAGTCGGCAAAGCCGGTCGAAATCATCACGCATTCATAATTGGAATCCGCCGCCTGGAAGAAACCAGCATGCGGATCGGTCGCTACGTCGAGGTCCACTGAGCCGCGCAACATCGCCTGGATGCGTTCGAAAGAGTTCTGGCGCTCATCGACAAGCAGCACCTTGGGTGCGGTCTCCTGCGACGGGAAGTTGCGGCCGAGCAATTCCTCGATGCCGATGTTGCGTGTCGTTGCCGCACGCAAGCGCAGTTCATCGGTCAGCATCTTGAGCCGAACCAGGCTCTTGACCCGTGTCATCAGTTGCAGGTCGTTGACTGGCTTGGTCAGGAAATCGTCGGCACCGGCCTCCAGTCCGCGCACGCGATCGGTCACCTGGCCGAGAGCGGTGATCATCAAGATCGGTATGTGGGAGGTGGCGGGATCGCTCTTCAGGCGGCGGCACACTTCGAAGCCGTCCATATCGGGCATCATCACGTCAAGCAGTACGACGTCGACCTTGCTGGTTTCGCAGGTTTCGATGGCTTCCGGTCCGGAACTTGCCTTCAAGACCTCGAAATATTCGGCAAGCAGGCGAACTTCGAGAAGTTTGACGTTAGCCGGAATGTCGTCGACCACGAGAATGCGGGCAGTCATCTACAGCGCCCTCGATGTTTGGAACGGGCTATCATCAGGCATCACCCAGATAGGATTTGATGGTCTCGATGAATCGAGGCACCGAGATCGGCTTGGAGATGTAAGCCTCGCAACCACCCTGGCGAATGCGCTCCTCATCTCCCTTCATGGCGAATGCGGTAACGGCAATGACCGGAATGACATGAAGGTCATCATCCTCCTTCAGCCACTTGGTCACCTCTAGCCCGGAAACCTCGGGCAACTGGATGTCCATCAGGATCAGGTCGGGCCTGTGGGTGCGCGCCAGATCCAGCGCCTCAAGCCCGTTGCGCGTGCGCACGGTCTCATATCCGCTGGCCTCGATGAGGTCGCGAAAGAGCTTCATATTGAGCTCATTGTCCTCGACGATCATAACTTTTTTCGGCATCGACTTCCCGTCCCGGCTGCCATCCATAGGAGCAGCAACCGCCATGCGTTCAGCCGGAACGCACCAAACCCGGTTCCCACACTACTGCAAGATGATTGACAAAACGGAAATCAACCGTTCGAAAAACATCCGCATCCGCCTGGCCGCTGATAAGTATCCCTCTGCAACTTGCCGTGGGCGGCAGATGCAACTACTTGCCGGGGTGACTCAAGAATCCCAATCCCGACGATGGGGAAGGTAGCGATGCCAGACAATGCGTCAATACGCCAGGAAGCAGAGGCCATTGCCGTCAAGGCTCTGGGGTTCATTGCCGCCGATCCCGAACTTCTGCCGAGATTCCTTGCCATCACCGGCATCGAAGCATCGTCGATAAGACGCGCAGCCGCAGAACCCGGCTTTCTGGCCGGCGTCCTGCAATTCATCCTGGCGCATGAACCGACGCTGTTGCGGTTCGCACAGGAAACCGGTGTACCTCCGGCTTCGGTCGGAGAAGCACAAAAGTACCTGCCCGCAGGTGAAGACAGATATGAGAGTTCGACATGAGTGATGATCCCGAAACCGCGCGCCAGATCGAGGAACTGGCTTCCGACGACAGACCCTTGCTGGTTCTCGATGTCGACGATGTGATCCTGGAGTTCATTCGTCCTTTTCCGCGTTTCCTTGAAGAGCGTGGCTTCGCCTTGACCATCGCGTCTTTCCGCCTGACGGGAAACATTGCCGAGCGTGCCAATGGGCGATTGGTCGAGCAGGCCGAGGTTTGGGCGCTTCTCGACGAATTCTTCCAGGACCAGGCTACGTGGCAAAGCATCACTGACGGAGCGGCGGAGGCGCTGTCGCGGTTTTCCGAACAGGCCGAGATCGTCCTGCTCACGGCCATGCCCCACAGGCACCGTGCCATCCGCCGTGCCCATCTCGACGCGCTGGGCCTGTCCTACCCGCTTCTCACCACCGAGATGGCCAAGGGGCCTGCCGTTGCTAAGCTGCGCGGCCCGCATGGGCGCCCGATCGCCTTTGTCGACGACCAGCCGCCAAATCTCGTATCGGCGCGGGAATCAGTTGCGGACGCCCATCTTTTCCATCTGATGGCCGACAACAGCCTGCGGGAATTCCTACCGCCGCTACCCGACGATATCAACGTCGTCCAGGACTGGCATGAGGCGACGCCGAAAATCGCGAGAGTTCTCGGCCTGTGATTTGAGATCACCAATGGCGACTTCACATCCAATCGATGAAGAAACAAAACGCGAATTGACCGCGCTTTATCGGGATGAGAACCGTCACTACCACGGCCTCGCGCATATCGAGGCACTGCTGGCGCTGGCCGTGGAATGCCGCTCGAAACTGTCAGACCCAGAGGCGGTGGAGGCGGCAATCTGGTTTCATGACGCGATCTATGACAGCCGAGCCAAAGACAATGAGGCAAGGAGTGCGGAACTCGCCCGGCAGCTCCTTGCTCACCGGTTGCAGCCAGCTCGGATGGCTCGCGTCGCCGCCATGATTCTTGCCACGGCAATGCATGAGGTGCCAGTCTTCGCGAATATCGACGCCGTGCGCGATGCAGCCCTGTTCCTCGACATGGATCTGTCCATCCTTGGAGCTTCACCTGAAGTCTTCGACGCCTATGAAGCGGCGATCCGCCGCGAATATGCCTGGGTGCCGGAAGATGCCTGGATTGCCGGACGAAGCGCGGTGCTGCGCACGTTTCTTGATCGGCCCTACATCTACCACAGCGAGGAATTTCGCGTCCGGCTAGAGCACCGGGCCCGTGCCAACATTGAGCGGTCGCTGGCATCTCTCAAAGGAAAAGACACCTAGTTTCTGTATTTTGTCAGCATTTTCTAAAGCTGGTTCTCGGCGTAGAATTCCAATACTCGTTGCTTGAAGCTTTTGTCTCCAACTGCGAGCATGTGGTCGCGGCCTTCGATATGGAATGCCGTAGCGCGCGGCATCAGCGCCGCCAACTCATCAGGCGAACCGCTGATGTCGTCCTTTGTGCCGACCGCAATGAGCGTCGGCTGGCTAATACGCGCCATTTGTTCATCCGTCAGCAGTTCTCTGGACGTGGTGATGCAGGCAGCCAATGCCCGCCGGTCACTGCGGGTCTGGTCGGCAAACGCCCGGAAAGACCGCCCGCGCGGGTGGCTTGTCTTCGACGGATCGTCTGCCAGCAATGCTGCAGCGATGGGGTCCCAGTCGCCGACACCGTCCACCATGCCGATGCCCAGACCGCCGAACACCAGCGTGGCAACCTTGTCCGGTTCCGCCAGCGCCAGGAAAGCCGACACGCGCGCGCCCATCGAATAGCCCATGACATGGGCGCGTTCGATGTGGAGATGCTTCAGCAGCGCCGCTGCATCGGATGCCATCTTGTCCGGCGTGTAGTCGGCCTCGTTGTAACTTTTCGACGATGAGCCATGGCCGCGGTTGTCCAGCGCGATCGCGCGGTATCCCGCATCGTTGAGCGTTTTGAACCAGCCGGGCGAAACCCAGTTCACGTAGTGGCTCGACGCGAACCCGTGAATGAGCAGGACAGGATCGCCTTTCCCTTTCGCCGGCTCGCGGTCAAGAAACGCGAAATCGAATCCATCGTGGTTGAAGAACTGCATCGAAATATCCCGTCGGCATCAATTGCCGTTGCCGGACGGTGCTTCACTCGGCAACGGCGACTCCACAATCCGGGGATGTTTTACCAGAACCCCATCTGAAATTCCCTGCTTTGCTGCCGTGCCTGCCTTGAGTTCAAGAACATAGCGCACAGGTTGGCCGGGCGAGATGGCAGCCTCCGAATATGGCTCGCCGGGCATGATTGCCTTGACCCTGCCGTCCGGTCCGATGAAAATCAGATCGAGCGGCATCGGCGTGTTCTTCATCCAGAAGCCGATTGGCCGGGTTTCCTCGAAAACGAACAGCATGCCGCGATCGTCGGGCATGGTTTCACGAAACATCAGGCCCGCTGCCCGCTCCGCTGTTTCATCCGCAATCTCGACGGAGAACACACGCTCTCCATTCGGCGTCGATGCCACCAGCGGGGCCTCATCGACAGGCAGCATCATGGCTTGCCCATCAGCCGAACTGGTTTGTGGTACATACAGGAAAATCAAGGCCGCCAGCATGACGGCACATGCGGCCAAAACCTTACCCGCCACCGGCCAAAGCTTTGCGATCATTCTACGGCCCTCGATCCGGCAACGCCTAATGCCTGTCGCCCGCAAGTGGGGACCGGTTTCGGGATAACGACATGCATAAAAACAGGTACTTAGAGCGCGCCAGCGAATCTGAAAGATCGCGACGCGCTCTAGTGCGAAACCGGCAAGGTACCCATATCAGGGTGAATTTCGGCAGCCATAAGGCCTTTGTCGCCGCGCCCGAACCGCACCAGCACCACCTGCCCCGGCCGCAGTTCCGTCACGCCATAGCGGCGCAATGTTTCCATGTGCACGAAAATGTCTTCCGTGCCCTCGCCGCGCGTCAGGAAACCAAAGCCCTTGGTGCGGTTGAACCACTTGACCAGAGCCCGCTCCAGGCCACTTTGCGGAGTAACGGTAACGTGCGTGCGCTGTTCCTGCATTTCGGCAGGATGGATAGCCGTCGAAATGTCCATGGAAAGGACGCGGAACGCCTGCAGCCCCCGTTCCCCCTGCTTGACCAGGCAGACCACCCGGGCACCTTCGAGTGCGGTCTGGAAGCCGTCGCGCCTGAGGCAAGTCACATGGAGAAGAATGTCACTGGAAGTGCCGTCATCGGGCAAGATAAACCCATAACCCTTGGCTACGTCGAACCATTTGATGGCGCCCGAAACCTCGGTGAGGTCCGCCGAATCCATGCCTTCGTCGCGCTTGGCTGCTTCGCCAAGGATATCGTCCTGCTCCGCGAAAGAGGCCTTTTCCCCCATAAGAATGCCCCCTCTTGTCGAAAATACCGCAACTGATTCTTGAACGGAGGATAACATTTCCTCTTCGAGAATGCGCAAGACCTGACGTGCCTTTTTTCACGGTTCATCTTGACGGCCACAGAGTGTCGCCGATTTTGCCCAGCGCCGTTCCAGTTGCAGCCCGCCGAGCCCCTGCCTATGTTAGCGGCGACCTGCCAGGAGAACCCCATGCGCTATCTGCACACCATGATCCGTATCGGAGACATCGATGCTTCGCTCGATTTTTACTGCAACAAGCTGGGCCTCAAGGAAGTGCGCCGTTTCGAGAGCGAGCAAGGGCGCTACACGCTGATCTTCCTTGCCGCGCCCGACGACGAAGAGACCGGCGTCAGCGACAAGGCGCCACTCGTCGAACTCACCTACAACTGGGACCCTGAGAACTACAAAGGCGGCCGCAATTTCGGCCATCTTGCCTACGAAGTCGACGACATCTACGCGACGTGCCAAAGCCTGATGGAAAAGGGCGTCACCATCAACCGTCCGCCCCGCGACGGCAATATGGCGTTCATCAAATCACCAGACGGCATCTCTGTTGAACTGTTGCAGAAGGGTCCGGCCAAGCCCAAGGTCGAGCCGTGGGCCTCCATGGCCAATACCGGAACCTGGTAGGGCACGCCCTACCCGACTTCAGCGGCCATTTTTCCAAGAGCCTGCACCGTGCGCCAATTGCGTGCGGTCGAGACCGTCCCAAGGACACGGTCGATGACCGGCGGCAGCTTCGAAACACAGAAGCTGTCGGGGACATGCAGGTAGAGAACGTTGTTTCTGACCTCCAGGCGTTCCCCGCCAACGGCGCGCGCCGACAAGGCTTCCACCGCCGCGCGATCAGGCGCTTTTGCCAGCACGAAGACATGCATTGTGGTCGGTTGATTCCCGGCATCCGGAAATGGATTTTCCCTGATGATGCGCTGCCAGTGGTTGCGTTCGACCAGCATGACGTCCTTTTCGAAGCCGAACTTGCGCTTGACGATTTCGGCTATCCGCGCATGTGTCTGCTTCGACCCCAGCGTCGAGGACAGGATTGCATTGCCGCTGTTGATATAAGTCGAAACGTCGCCAAAGCCGGCTTCGCCCAACGCCTTCCTCAAAGGCGCCGTCGGCAATTGCGTTGCCCCACCGACGCCACGAAACAACACGATGAAAACATGCCGCTCAGATTTGCCGCTCATATGATGAAGGCTGCCAGCGTCTCGTTGTCGGTTATATCCTGATACTGCACCCCGTCGGCGTCGAACTTTGCCTTGAGCAGGTCGAAATTGCGCTTGTCCTTGGTTTCGATGCCGATCAGCACGGAACCGAAGTTGCGCGCAGACTTCTTGAGGTATTCGAAGCGCGCGATATCGTCTTCCGGGCCGAGCATTTCAAGAAAGTCGCGCAGCGCGCCGGGCCGTTGCGGAAAGCGGATAATGAAGTACTTCTTCAATCCCTCGAAGCGCAGCGCCCGTTCCTTGACATCGGGCAGCCGCTCGAAATCGAAATTGCCGCCCGAAACCACGGCCACGATCGTCTTGCCCTTGATTTCCTTCTTCGGAAAATCCTTCAGCGCGTCGATCGCCAGCGCACCGGCCGGCTCCAGCACCACGCCCTCCACGTTCAGCATTTCGATCATCGTCGCGCACAGCCTGTTTTCAGGCACGAGCCTTATCGCATCGGCCGGAAAATCCTTCAGGAGTCGAAAATTCTCGCGGCCAATCTCTGCGACCGCCGCGCCATCGACGAAATTGTCGACCTTGGCCAGTTTCACGCGCTTGCCCTCGCCCACGCTGCTCTTGAGGCTTGGCGCCCCCGCCGGCTCGCAAAAGACGAAGCGCGTCGGCCTGTCCATGCTCGCGAAATATTGGGTGATGCCGGCAGCAAGGCCGCCGCCGCCGACAGGCAGCATGACGATATCCGGGTTTTTTGCTCCCGCCATCTGGGCGAATATCTCATGGGCGACCGTCGCCTGGCCTTCGATGATGTCGCGATGGTCGAAGGGCGGCACCATGTGGGCGCCGGCACTGTCGGTGAAATCGAGGGCCGCGCGATAGCAATCGTCGAAGAAATCCCCAACCAGCCTGATCTCCACGAAATCGCCGCCGAACAGCCGGGTCTTGTCGATCTTCTGCTGAGGCGTCGTCACCGGCATGAACACCACGCCCTTGCGCCCGAAGTGGCGGCACACAAAGGCGAAGCCCTGCGCGTGATTGCCGGCCGATGCGCAGACGAACAATTCGGCCTCGTTGCCGGCGGCGAGCGTCTTTCGAAAGAAATTGAATGCGCCGCGAATTTTGTAAGAGCGCACCGGCGTCAGGTCTTCGCGTTTCAAAAGGATGCGCGCGCCGAACTTGCGCGACAGATAGTCGTTCTGCTGCAAGGGCGTCTCCGGGAATATCCCGCGTATGGCTGTCGCAGCGGATGCGACCCTGTCGGCAAAATTGGTCATGGTCTGGTTCCGGTTGTTGGAGCAATCGTTCCTGCCGCCATTTTGGCATTTGCGCAACACCGCGACAGTTCCCGCCCGCCCGATGCCGGTTTCGATATGGATCGACTTACTTCCGCCGCACTCTCCACGTGGGGAGAGCGGGCTGACGGTGTCCCGTATCGTTCACGCCTGAAATCAAATGGAATTTGACGTGCCTTTGAAGACCATCTTCGCTATCACCCTTGCGCTTCTGGTTACCGGCTGTGCTGGCCGCCAGCCACAGGAAATTCTCGGCAGCGCCATGGTCACGGCATCCGTCGCAGACATTTCCGGCAACCATTCGATCTTCATTGCCACGACGCGCAAGCATGCGAGCGATCCGGGCAAGGTTTTCGACGGCGAACGTTCAGCCACGCTGAACTACGCGCGGGTCAACGTCACGGTGCCGAAGATCCACGAGGTCGGCCAGATCGAACGCCGCAAGCGTGGCAAATCCGACGATCCTTCAAAATATTTCATGGCGTCCGAGGCGATCGGCTACGATACCGCGCCGGAATTCTCCGCAGCCCTCAATGCCGACATAGCCGCGCGCGGCGGCCGCGTCATGGTGTTTGTCCACGGCTACAATACGAGCTTTGACGCTGCCGTTTACCGCCTGACCCAGATCGCGCACGATTCCGGCTATCCCGGAACGCCGGTCCTGTTCTCCTGGGCTTCAGGAGGGTCGACCACCAGCTATGTTTACGACAAGGAAAGCGCCAGCGCGGCGCGCGATCAACTCGAGGTGACACTGCGGCTGCTGGCACAATCCGGCGCGCGGCGCATCGACATCGTCGCCCATTCGATGGGCACATGGGTCACGATGGAAACCTTGCGGCAACTGGCAATCACCGGCGACCGCGACCTGAGCGGCAAGCTTGGCGACGTGGTGTTGGCCTCGCCCGACATCGATGTCGACGTCTTCAAGAGCCAGATGCGCCGCTACGGCAAACCGGACAAGCCGTTCATCCTGCTTTTGTCCGACGATGACCGGGCGTTGCGCCTGTCGGGCATTATCGCAGGGTCGCGCCCGCGCGTCGGCGACTACAAGAACGCCGCCGACCTTGCCGACTACGGGGTCACCGTGGTCGATCTCTCCAAGGCAAAAGGCATGGACACCTTCAACCACAACAAATTCGCCGACAACCCCACAATGGTGAAGATGCTTGGCCAACGGCTTCGCGAGGACGACGGCTTTGCCAGCGACCGAGACGTGACCGATCGCATAAATCAGCTTAGCCGGCAGATTCAGGCCGGTCTTCTTTAGGGACTGGACCTGGAGTCCGATCTAACGATAATCGGTTACCACGCGCTGAGCAGGAGCGCCCAAGGTCCCCACCCCAGTTCAAGGAGCGACGTACCGTGCGCTTGAAGGTATTGTCCCTCGTTGCCTTGGCCCTGTTTGTCGCTGGATGCGCCGGGCCGCGTTCCCACGATCTCCTCGCCAAGACTGCCGTCACCGCGCCCGCTTCTGAAATCGCCGCAACACATCAGATTTTCGTCGCCACGACACGAAACAAGGCGATGACGGAGCCACGCCAGGTGTTCGATGGCGATCGCTCCTTGACGACAAGCTTTGCCAGTGTCGACATTACAATTCCCAAGACGCACAAGGTCGGAAATATCGAACGCCCCAAAGGCTCGGCGTCACCCGACCCCGCCAAGCATTTCACTGCCTCCAGCGTCACCTTCTACGAAGGCGCGCCGCAATTCGCTCAGGCGGTCGGCGCGGATATCCAGCGTCGCGACGAGCGCGTGCTTGTCTTCGTGCACGGCTTCAACAATGGTTTCGACGACGGCATCTACCGCATCACGCAGATCGCGCAGGATACCAACTACACCGGCACGCCGGTCCTGTTTTCGTGGGCGTCCAGCGGCAAGACCACCGGCTACATCTATGACAAGGAGAGCGCCAACGCCGCCCGCGACGATCTCGAAGCGACGCTGCGCATGCTAGCCAAAACCAAAGTAAAAAGCATCGACATCATCGCCCATTCAATGGGAACGTGGGTGACGATGGAGGCGCTGCGCCAACTGGCGATCACCGGCGACCGGGATCTCGGCGGCAAGCTCGGCTATGTCGTCCTCGCCTCCCCCGACATCGACGTCGATGTCTTCAAGAAGCAGATGATCCGCTACGGCAAGCCGGACAAGCCATTCGCCATTCTTTTGTCCGATGACGACCGGGCGTTGAAATTGTCCAGCCTGATCTCGGGCGACAAGCCGCGCGTCGGCGATTACGGAGATGCGGCAGACCTCGCAAGCTACGGCGTCGTCGTCGTCGACCTGACGCAGGCCAAGTCGGCCAACCGCCTGAACCACGCCAAGTTCGCCGATAACCCCATCCTGGTGCAGTTGCTGGGAACCAGCCTGCAGACACCGGCCGGGTTGGCCTCTCCCGAGGAAGACTTCGGGCAACCGGTCAGCAATCTCGGGAGAGGAATTGGTCAGGCTGTTGGGTCCGTTGCCGATATCGTCATCACCACGCCATTCAAGGTGCTGAACGTGGTTGTCCAAGGCAACTAGGACCAATCCGGCGCCGATTGTGCGCAAGTCCGGCACGGTATAGTAGAGCCCAAGGGAACAAACGGCCGGAATTCCGGGTGGCAATGCGATGAGGGCAGTTTCAAAGGCACGCGCGATCCTGCTCGGACTGGCACTGCTCGCAATTGCTGGTGTCATTGCCGTGTTCGGCAACGCTTTTGCCACCCGCGCCTATCTGGACCAGGCTGCAACGCGCGGCGAAACGACATTGCGGCTGGCCGTAGCCGCGCTGCGCGGTCATATGAGCCGCTTCGAGCCTTTGCCGGCGCTGATAGCCGACCACGACGATATCCAGGCCCTTGTTGCCGACCCGGCCAACGTTTCGCTGCGGGCCAGGGCCAACACATATCTTAAGGAAATCAACGGGCTTCTGAAGTCATCGGATATCTACGTCATGCTGACCGGTGGCTTCACGATCGCCGCCAGCAACTACGATGCGCCGTTGAGTTTTGTCGGTGAGAACTTCAATTACCGGCCCTATTATCAGGATGCGATCAAGGGCAAGCAGGGAAGGTTCTTCGCACTTGGAACGACATCACTGAAACGTGGCTACTATTTTTCTTCGCCCGTTCGCATCGACGGCAAAATTCGTGGCGTGGTCGTATTCAAGGTCGATATCGAGCCGATCGAAGCATCGTGGAAATCGGACGAATACGAGATCGTCGTCACCGATCCGGAGGGCATCATCTTCATGTCCGGGCGGCCTGAATGGCTCTATTCCGGCCTTCTGCCCCTGACGCCGGATCGACTGGCCAGGACCGCGATCTCACGGCGGTACGCCGACGCGCCGTTGCGGGAACTTCCTGTCGTGCGCGCCAGTTTTCAGAACGCGCGCCAACTCATGAACATCGAAGCCGAGAAATCCGCGCGGGAGTACCTCGTTGTCGAGGAACCCATGACGGAAGCCGGCTGGACGGTCAGCGTGCTTCTGGACACAAATTCCGCACGCGCCCAGGCCATCACCAGCGTACTGGCGGCGTTGCTCCTGCTTGGCCTAGCAGCGCTGTTGGGGGCCGTTGTCTTTCAGCGCCGTGCGCGTCTTGCCGAACGCATGGAACTGCAACGCACAGCGCGCGAGCAACTCGAGCAGCGTGTCGAAGAGCGCACCGCGGACCTCGCTTCCGTCAACAGCCAGCTTGAACTCGAAGTAACCGAGCGCAGAGCCACGGAACTGCAGTTGCGCAAGACACAGGACGATCTCATCCAGGCAGGCAAGCTTGCCGCGTTGGGGCAGATGTCGGCGGCCTTGTCGCATGAATTCAACCAGCCGCTCGCTGCGGTCAAGACCTATGCCGACAATGCCGCGATCCTGATCGACCGCAAGCGGATAGCAGAGGCACGCGACAACGTCGCTCGCATCCTCGCGTTGACGGATCGAATGGCTTCGATCAGCCGGCATCTCAGGAACTTCGCTCGCAAGCCTAATGAACGGCTGGGCTTGGTCCATCTGGACGAAGTCGTTCACGACACGCTTGAAATCGTGGGCTGGCGTCTCACGGCCGCGGATGCGGAGGTCATCCTTGATCTCGGCGTCGAACCCCTCACCGTGCGTGCCGGCAGCGTTCGCCTTCAACAAGTGCTCGTGAACATCATCTCCAATGCAGCCGACGCCGTAGAGGGCCTGACCGACCGCACGATCGAGCTAACAGCGCGGCACAATGCCGACACCGTCGAGATCACCGTTCGCGATCACGGCCCAGGCGTTCCCGAGGCCATATCGGGGCGCATATTCGACCCCTTCTTTTCCACCAAGGGCGTCGGCAAGGGCCTTGGCCTTGGACTGTCGATTTCCTACAATATCATCAAGGATTTCGGCGGAAGTCTCACCGTCGAGAATCATTCCGATGGCGGCGCCGTTTTCCGCATCGAGCTTGCAGCGGCTAACGCGCTCACCCATGAGGCTGCGGAATGAAGCAGCCGCTTGTCCTGCTGGTCGATGACGAAGACGAGCTTCGCCGTTCAACCGCACAATCGCTGGACCTGTCGGGCTTCAAGGTGCGCGATCTGGCCAGCGCCGAACGTACCCTCGATCTGATCAATCCGGGCCTCAACGGTATCGTCGTGACGGACATCCGCATGCCTGGCATGGACGGCATGACGTTCATGGGCCGTGTCCACGAAATCGATGCGGACATCCCGGTCATCATCACGACGGGTCATGGCGACGTCCAGCTTGCCGTCAAGGCGATGCGCGAAGGCGCCTACGATTTCATCGAGAAGCCATTTACCACGCAGAATCTTGCGGCAGTCGTGCGGCGCGCACTCGATTGGCGCAGCCTGATCCTCGAAAACCGACTATTGCGCGCCGTTGCTGGCAAGCGCGACGATATCGAGGCCCGCCTGCCCGGCCGCACCCAGGCGATAATCGACCTTCGCTATAGGCTGCGAGCGGTTGCCGCAACCGACGCCGATGTCTTGATTATCGGCGACACCGGAACGGGCAAGGAGGTAGCGGCACGCGCCCTGCACGACATCAGTTCGCGCGCCAGCAAACCTTTCGTGGCCATCAATTGCGCTGCGTTGCCTGCCGCTCTGATCGAAAGCGAATTGTTCGGCCATGAGGCCGGCGCCTTTCCGGGCGCCATCCGGTCCCGTTACGGAAAATTCGAGCATGCACGCGGCGGCACCATATTGCTCGACGAGATCGGCATGATGCCGGATGACCTTCAAATCAAGCTGCTACGCGTTATCCAGGAGCGCGTCATCACCCGGCTTGGCTCGAATGAATCAATTCCGCTTGATGTCCGTTTCGTGGCCACCAGCAAGGCGGATCTGCAAGCTGAGGTCGCAGCCGGACGCTTCCGTCCGGACCTGCTTTATCGGCTCAACGTCGTCACATTGCGCTTGCCTCCCCTGGCAGCCCGGCGCGAAGACATTCCGCTGCTCTTTCTCCAACTCGTCCGTGAGGCGGCGGCGCGCTATCGTCTCGAAGAGATCGACGTCCCGCCGCATGTGATCGCCGATGTCTCGCGCCAGGAATGGCCGGGAAACGTTCGCGAGCTGCGAAATGCCGCCGACAGATATGTGCTTGGCATCGATCAGAGGATGAATGAGGACGCTTTGTCCGGCGCCGCACTATCGGGGCTCGCCGACAGGGTGGCGGATTTCGAAAAAAGCGTCATCTCCGGGAGCCTGCTTGCCCATGGCGGCAGCTTGAAAGCGGTTTACGAATCGCTGGGGATCTCCCGCAAGACGCTTTACGACAAGATGCGCCGTTACGGCCTCGACAAGAACCTCTCCGGCTACGATCTCCCGCAGGACTAGAGAGCCCCGTCATGTGTGTGGATTCTCACACATGCATTTGCCGCGAATGTCACTTTTTCTACCCATGTCCGCCGAAAGACACCCGAGAAATGCTCCTTCTTGGCCAATTTGGGTTTGCAGCGGTATAATTCAGCTTCGCTTAATGTGCCCAACCATTGGGGATGAAGTAGTCCGTTCGCCCCGGATGGCAATTGAAAGTCCTGGGAGGATCTCGATGAAGAAGCTTATTGCCGCGCTTGGCGCGGTCGCCGCCCTTTCGTTCAGCACATCTTTCGCTGGTGCCCAAACCTACCCTGAGCGCTCGATCACAGTTGTCGTGCCGTTCTCGGCCGGTGGTCCGACCGATACGGTCACCCGTCTTGTCGCCGAAGCCATGTCGAAAGACCTTGGCCAGCAGGTGCTGGTCGAGAATGTCGGCGGTGCCGGCGGTACGCTGGGTGCCGGGCGCGTGGCCCAGGCCGACCCTGACGGCTACACGCTGCTTCTCCACCACATCGGCATGGCGACCAGTGCTACGCTCTACCGCAAACTGCCGTATGACACGCTGAACGCTTTCGAATATATCGGCCTCGTCACCGAAGTGCCGATGACGATCGTTGCCCGCAAGGATCTCGAACCGACTGATTTCAAGTCCTTGGTGGAATATGCGAAGGCCAACAAGGATACCGTGACTGTGGCCAATGCCGGCATTGGTGCGGCATCCCACCTTTGCGGCATGCTGTTCATGAGCGCGATCGACACACCTCTGGTCACGGTGCCCTACAAGGGAACCGGTCCGGCGATGACCGACTTGCTCGGTAGCCAGGTCGACATCATGTGCGACCAGACGACCAATACGACCAAGCAGATCAAGGCTGGCACCATCAAGGCCTATGCCGTCACCGCGCCGCAACGGCTCGACGTCCTGCCGGATGTTCCGACCACCAAGGAAGCCGGCGTCGACGGCATGGAAGTTTCCATCTGGCACGGCCTTTATGCTCCGAAAGGCACCCCTGCCGAGATCGTCGACCGGCTTTCCAAGTCGCTTCAACTCGCGTTGAAGGACGAAAACGTCGCTGCGCGCTTTGCAGAACTGGGCACCGCACCGTCCTCACAGGAAGATGCGACGCCGGCAGCGCTCAAGGCGAAGGTAGAGAGCGAGATCGCCCGCTGGAAGCCGGTGATCGAGGCCGCTGGCCAATACGCGGACTAATGGTCCAGGCGGAAGGCTCCGAGCGAGCCTTCCGCCGCCACCGTGAATTCAAAGCCTTAAGTCACTTGGTGCACGGGAACTGTCATGAAGTCCTTCTCCATCGACAAGACCAACGGGCTGTGTGCGGCGTTCTTCATCGGGCTCGGCATTTTCTTTGCCGCCCAGTCGCTCGGTCTCGACCTTGGCACGGCGGTCCGCATGGGGCCGGGCTATTTCCCGCTTCTCCTTGCGATCCTGCTGATCCTGCTCGGCGTGATCGTCTTTCTCAGCGCCATCAAGACGGAAAGCGAACCTATCGGACACATCGCCTGGCGCGGCATTTTCCTTATATTGCCTGCGCCGATCTTCTTCGGCCTTACCGTGCGCGGATTGGGCTTCGTGCCGTCGATCTTCCTGACGGGCCTGATCGCGGGTTTCGCCAGCCAGAGAATGAAGCCGCTGACCGCGTTGCTGCTCTCGGCCGGGTTGACCCTCTTTGCAGTCGTCGTTTTCAGCTACGCCCTCGGACTGCCGTTCCAGCGGTTTGGCCCATGGACGAGATTCTAAGGGCAAACCGATGGATCTGTTAAACAATCTGGCGCTCGGGTTCGCCACCGCTTCAACCCTTTGGAATATCCTGTTCTGCCTGATCGGGGTGATACTTGGCACGCTGATCGGGGTACTTCCCGGCATCGGCGCCACCGCCACGATCGCCATGCTTTTGCCGATCACTTTCCAGATCGGCGACCCGGTGTCGGCACTGATCATGCTTTCGGGCATCTATTACGGCGCTCAGTATGGCGGGTCGACCACCGCGATCCTCATCAACATGCCGGGCGAATCGTCATCGGCGGTCACTGCCATCGATGGCTACCAGATGGCCCGCAATGGCCGCGCTGGTGCTGCTCTGGCGATTGCCGCCATCGGCTCGTTCTTCGCAGGCACGGTGTCGACCTTCCTGGTCGCGCTTTTCGCACCGCCACTGACGGTAATCGCGCTCAAGTTCGGCGCGGCAGAGTATTTCTCGCTCATGGTCGTCGGCCTTGTGTCGTCTATCGCGCTGGCGCATGGTTCGATCATCAAGGCCCTAGGCATGGTCGTCCTCGGCCTGCTGCTCGGCCTGGTCGGGACCGACATTTATTCCGGAACACCGCGCTTCACGCTCGGCATCCGCGAGTATTCCGACGGCCTGAATTTCGTCGCCGTCGCAGTCGGTGTATTCGGCATCGCCGAGATCCTGCGAAACCTTGAGAACGAAAAGGGCCGCGACGTCCTGATGGCCAAGGTCAGCGGCCTGTTGCCGTCACGCGACGATGTCCGGCGCATGATAGGCCCGATCATCCGCGGCACGGCGATTGGCTCGGCGCTGGGCATATTGCCCGGCGGCGGCGCAATCCTGGCCTCGTTTGCTTCCTATACCGTCGAGAAGCGCGTTTCGAAACACCCCGAGGAATTTGGCCGAGGTGCCATCGAAGGTGTTGCCGGTCCTGAATCAGCCAACAACGCCGGCGCCCAGACCTCCTTCATTCCCATGCTGACGCTGGGCATCCCGGCCAACCCGGTGATGGCCCTGATGATCGGCGCGATGATCATCCAGGGTATCGTCCCCGGCCCCAATGTGGCCACCGAGCAGCCCGCCCTGTTCTGGGGTATCATCGCATCGATGTGGATCGGCAATTTGATGCTGATCGTGCTCAACCTGCCTCTTATCGGCCTGTGGGTTAAGCTGCTGACGATCCCCTACTACGTGCTCTTTCCCATCATCATGGCGTTCTGCTCGATCGGCGTCTACAGCGTGAATTCCAACGTCTTCGACCTCTATGCCGTCGCCTTCTTCGGCCTGCTCGGCTACGTGCTGCTCAAGCTGCGCTGCGAACCGGCACCGTTGTTGCTCGGCTTCGTGCTTGGGCCATTGCTGGAGGAAAACCTGCGCCGGGCGATGATCCTGGCGCGCGGCGACGCGACAACGTTTGTCACGCGCCCGATCAGCGCGATCCTGCTGGCAATATCGGTTGCCGTGCTGGTGGTCGTGTTCCTGCCCAGCATCCAGAAAAAGCGCGAAGAGGTCTTCGTCGAGGACGATTGACCATGCACCCATCTTGCGGATTCTTCGCCAATTGGAAGAAACACGCCCTCGCGCGCCGGTAATATTAACGTTAGCGGCTAAGATTAAGAATGCGTTTAGGTGGCGCCGCGATCCAGATTCTGGCAAAACATGCCGGGGGCGCAGGGCATGCTCGGCGCAAGGGTAAAGGGCTAACGCCAAAGGGGTCTTGTGCCGGCTGCCTTGCGTCTCCACCATATTGCCTGATTGGCAATGGTGCGGACGACGGGGAACCAACTTCATACATAATAATTTAATGAAAACAATGATTTATAGCCGAAAGTTGGAACCGGTGTTGGAATTACAAATCCCACTGATCTGAAAAAGTCTTGCAACAATTGCACGGGCGTGGGCGACAACATCGGCCCTCGCCTCTTCGGCAGTTATCTCCGAATCGAGCCTAGCAAATATCGGCGCATACACCTCGTCTTCGACTACAAGATGGGCCACGGTCGCACTGGCCGCTTTGAGCCTGTCCAATGTAAGATCGTAGTTGTCAGCTCTGCTCAAAGCAGCCAAGCATTGATTTTATTGATAATTTTGTCGATTTCGTTGCAACCGGGTTCAATTTTCCCCGGTTAGCCTACTAGTTTTCTGACATGCGCGCCGATCCACACCGCCGGCCAGACCGCCATGAAGAATACCAAAGCCACCACGGCGGCAGGCTCGGCCCGTCGAAGTCCCGATAGGAACGCGTCGGAGTTGGAGTTTGGTGCGGCAGTTGTCGCGCTTCGAATAAAAAACAATCCTCCCGACACCCACGCCAAAACCAAAGCCACTACGATATTCATCATGGGGTCATCCTCTCTCTCATTTTGGCGATGACTTTCTCAACAAAGGCAATTCGCGCAGGCCGATCTGCCGGATCGATAACCACACTATTGACCCGGAAACCCTTGGGGATTGTCAGCATGTGAACGGCCCTTCTCTGCCGGCCCTGCCGGACGGACGGCGCGGAAAGGCGGTTCCTTTCGCGCTCGGCATCGGAGGGCGCTTTCCGTTCAATGTGAGGCATTAATTGGCGAACGTCTGGATTTCCCCGATATGGCGTGAAGGCTGTTACGACCGACCAGCAGAGCATGAAATGATCGTCTGGTGCATAGCGGAAGCTGGCCAGGTGGCGAAGCGCGAATTTGGCCGCATGGCTTATCTTTACGCTCACGCTGGTTATAATCTTCCCGGATGGCGAGTGAATTTCCCGGACTTTGTCCGTGAGGCGCGATTTGAATTTTTGTAGCCTATCGACGCTCGCACGATGAGGCCAGAAATGATGACGTGCTCCCAGTAATTCGGACCGTTTTGGGCTGGGATTTTCCAGTTATGATCCCTCGACCGGGATATGGAGAATCCGATGAAGGCATCGAAGTTTTCGGAGGCGCAGATCGCCTTTGTTTTGAAGCAGGCTGAGGACGGAACGGCGATCGGCGAGGTGTGCCGGAAGATCGGGATATCCGAGGCGACGTTCTACAACTGGCGCAAGCGCTACGCTGGTCTGATGCCGTCCGAGGTGAAGCGGCTGCGGCAGCTCGAGGAAGAGAACGCCAAGCTCAAACGCATCGTCGCGGATCTGTCGCTGGACAAGGCGATGCTGCAGGACGTCTTGGCAAAAAAGCTCTGAGGCCTGCCCGCCGGCGCCAGCTTGTCGATGAGTTAAGGGACGTCTGGAAGGTCTCGATCCGCAAAGCCTGCAATGCCTTGCGGATCGACCGGTCCCTTTACACCTACAAGTCGAAGCGCGGTGAGCAGGCCGATCTCAAGCATCGGATCAAGCAGATCTGCGAGACGCGGGTTCGCTACGGCTACCGGCGGGTGCATGTCCTGCTTTTGCGCGAAGGATGGCCAATCAACATGAAGCGAACTCGTAGGCTTTACAACGAGTTGGGGCTGCAACTGCGCAACAAGACGCCTAAGCGGCGTGTAAAGGCCAAGCTGCGGGAGGATAGAACCGATGCCACCCACTCCAACCAGGTCTGGGCGATGGACTTTGTGCATGACCAGTTGGCCACCGGCCGGAAGCTGCGCATCCTGACCATCGTCGACACCCATTCCCGCTATGCGCCGGCGACGGATCCGCGATTCAGCTACCGGGGTGAAGACGTTGTGCAGACGCTCGAGCGGGTCTGCCGGGAGGTTGGCTATCCCAAGACGATCAGGGTGGACAATGGAAGCGAATTCATCTCCAGAGACCTCGATCTGTGGGCTTATCAGCGAGACGTGATCCTGGACTTCTCACGGCCCGGCAAGCCCACGGACAATGCGTATATCGAGTCGTTCAACGGCAAGTTCCGCGCCGAGTGCCTGAACCAGCACTGGTTCCTGACCCTTGACGACGCCCGTCAGAAAATGGAGGAATGGCGTCGAGACTACAACGAGGTTCGTCCTCACAGCGCCATCGGTAACAAGCCGCCGATATCGCTCATGAATGCCTCCGGCGCATCCGGTCCGCCGTGAGTGCTACCCCCGGGAAATTCCCCCAGCCGGGCGGTCCAAAATCGGGGAGCACGTCAATCAAAACCTAGGACTCTCTCCCAAACCGGAGGAGATCTGGGTCTCAGGTCATCGGCTGTCACCTTAATTGTGAAGGCTGGAAAAGTCCTCATTTAGTCCGGCGGCATCGCAGTCGAGCCTACGTAGTGGAATTTTTGAGGCCGTTGTCGACGCCCGCCAAGTCGTAGGGTCAGATATGGTTGGGATACACCGGACGCAGCCGGGTGCACCGTGACTCGATTGACAGGTGCATGCCACGCCTTGGCTTTAACTATATGGCGATGAGATTCGCGAAGGTAACTCCGTGGTCGGTCGAGGCCTATTCATTCTTGTTAAACAGGAGCGTTGGGTTTAGAGCACACACATTCTGTTGGCACCCGGGGGAAGGAATGTCAGAAATTCTAACAACTATCTCGCTAGTTGTTGTGTGGAGCACGGTTCTCTTGGCTCGCATATGCATATCTCAATCAGGTAAGGAATGGTTTGTGCGCGGCGGTGACAAATTAGGCCATGGAGCGCCGGCATAATGCTGGTGCGGGCGGAGTAAAAACCGTCCAGTGGCTAGGCTGATCCCTTTGGG
>NZ_LMGJ01000002.1 GCF_001427385.1 Mesorhizobium sp. Root157 | reverse complement strand
TCGACACGGCGAGCTTCGATGGAAATTCTGCGCTCATCTACTGATCCTCTCAAAAACGAGGGGTCAGTTCTTCGTTTCGTTCGGGGGTCAATTTCTCATTTCGCCTGACAGAGCCGGATAGGCAAGCAATCAAGGCTTCGGTCTTGGGGAATGGCGATCGCGCGGGGCCGCGGATTCAAAAGGACCACCGTTGCGGCTGCACGAAAACTGGTGGTGATCATGCACCGCATTTAGATATCCGGGAGCCGGTTCGAGCTAAGAAATGAGGTGCAGCTACCAGCCGCGTAGGCTGGCATACTTCGTGTTCTCAACCCTGTGCTAGACCGCAGCCCGGACGACGGGACAGCCAGTCCGCGACGATCCTAGCGGCCTATCATTGATGTGAACCGCGCCTACGCGAGATTGGACGGCTGACCCCGTCGCCCATCTTGGGGCCGCGCTTAGCGACGGACCCCGTACAGAAAAGAGATCCAGGGTACGGTTGACCGCGGGAAATTGATTGCCAAACGGACTGTAACTTTCGAGCTAACGATCATGACCTAAGATTGACTCTACCGATTACAGAAGAGGATCGTCACGCGCCTGCGCTGAGACCGATTGGGTCTTTCAACCGGAAAGGCAACTCTCCCGCTTTCTTGACACTCTCCGATATGGACGTGCGCGCACATGGTTGCGGGCCGAGACATTGATCGAGGAATGGCCTGCTCATCGATGGCGCGGACCACGACAGAACTGGTGGGGCCATCACCAAAATGAATCGGCCGCAGGCAACCGATTCAAAGAAGTCGTTGGACCTTGAAATCGAAGAGCGTGACTCTGTCCCTATGATCGCGCAACCCTACCAGCTTTACGTCGAGCGGACGGATCCCACAAAGAACATGGCCCGGTATTACGCCATGTCAATCGAGGCGATCCTGTTCGGAGACGTCTGCCTGACCCGCAAATGGGGGCGCATTGGCGCGCGTGGGCAAGCCATGCAACATCATTTCAACAAGGAGGAAGACGCCGTGCAGCTCTTCCTGAAGCTACTGCGCAGCAAACGCGTGCGCGGTTATGGCCCGCAAACAGGTGGCCAGCAGCATGGTCCGCCGGGCACGCGAACCCCATAGGCCGGTCGATCCGGCCTATGGGGTTTTCTGTCATGGCGAAAGCCTCCTAGAGAGGAGGCTCGGCGTTCATCAGCTCCTCCTGCTCGACCCAGATGGCTTCGCGCTCGGCAAGGGCGAGCTCCAGGGCGGCCTCGGTTTCGCGACGCTCGTCGCGGTAGACCGCATTCCGCAGCTCGGCGCGCAATTCCTCAATGTGTTGATCGATCGACATGTTCGTCTCCTTGACGTTGGTGAAAGACGACACCGGCTGTCATGGCGGAGCGGAGGGGTCAGGGATCGCGCAAGCGACCGGCGGAGCCGGCGAGTGGGGAGCCGAAATGCGTCAGCATTTTGAAGGAACCGCTCGTCCGTGAGGCCTTCGGGTCGACATGGCATCCTCGGACGATCTGAACAGACCCCCCGCCCACCCGGTTTGCGCCAGAAAGCCGGCACCAGGCTCGATGCCTGATTCCGGCTTCCTCTTGGGCGCGAGGAACCCCACCTCACGGTGGAGCCCTCTTGCTGGGATGCTCAGTCCCGATTGGGGCGGGACCAGATCAGCTGGAGGCCTTCTTCGCCTTCCACCTCGATCAGGGTGGCGTAGATCGGAGCGGGGAAGCTCGGATCGTCCAGCTTGACCGAGAGGTAGTCGCGGCCCTCGGCGGAGACTTTTTGCCAGGCGGCTCCGAGCTCAACATTAGCCGCTGCGAAGATGCGGAAGTGCGGTCCCTTGTCGGAGGGGTTCTCGACGCGGACCAGCTTGGCCTTGACGTTGAGGTTAAGGGTCTTGATCGAACCGGTGAAGCCGTTACCCGTGGAAGCGAAGGTGCCGATGGTAGCCATGTGTCTCATTCCTCTGTTGCTCGGGCCGCGCCTATCGCGACCTCGATGCCGGTCGATGGACCGGAGGCGATCAACCGGCACCCCGCCAAGGGCTGGAACGAAGTGGAAGACGGCCGGAAGAGGCTTTCTTGGCTCGCGAGGAAGGGGAAGAAAGTCACGAAGGCCGTTGCCGGGACAAGATCGAGAGACCGCTTGAGCGGGATCGTCCTTCGGTCAGACCAGTCACATTGAGGACGCAGATGGACGTGGCTTTTGCAGGAACCGGAATGAAGACCGGCGTTGCAATGTCAGTCTCATGGCCACGGGACAGCGACCGGTTCGATTGAAAACCACATCCCGATGACTGGCAGTTCGCACGCTTTCGCCAAGCCAGTCAGGCAGGACCGCGTGTACGTCCCACTCACACCGGCATCGGGACGGGGGCGCCATGGCAAGTCAGCGAGATAGCCACCCGACTATCATTTGTCAGGCTGACCCGGGTGCCGAATCCAAACTGCGGACAGAATGACGATGCGGAGGAAGGCGGTCGGCGGTCGCATGCCAGGTCCCGCTTCAGCCTCGATCGGCACCCGAGCATCGCGTCGTGCTGGCGATTGCATTGCGGAAGCTAGCCGGATGCAAAATCAACCGGCCACACGTGGGCTCCGTGGAGCACACGCAGGATGCGGACGCTATCCGAGGTTAGTGCATAGGCCGCAACATAGGGCGTTCGGGGAATGACCAGTTCACGCGTGCCAGGCCCCCCAGAACGGCCGCTTTCGAGGAACTCGATCAGGCGGAGCACGGCCTGTGCAATATGCTCGTCAACGGTGGCCGCCGCACGCGGACTATCGGCTTCGATGTGTGTGAAGATGGCGTCGCGATCAGCAAGTGTGAACGCCGACCACGTAAGCCTCATGATTTTATTGCGCCCGCCTTGCGCAGCGCGGCCTCACATCGTGATGCGAGATGCGCCTCAACATCCTCTGCGCTGGAGTCCGGCCTTGTGTCTTCGAGCGCCTGCATCACCTTGGCGCGAAACCAGGCATCGTGAGCATCGCTATTGCTGACCAGTTCCAGCGGCAGAGCGCCTTCGTTGGCGGTACGCGTCAGCAGGATGCGCACGGCATCGGAAACCGTCAGCCCCATCCCTTCGAGCACGGAAGCGGCGCGGTCCCTGATGCCGGAATCGATACGTGTCTGCACAAGCGCATTCGTCACCATGGACGTCTCCTATCGCTCGCGAGGAATGTAATGCGTTTGAATGACAACTTCCAGAGAAAACAGCATTATTCGTGGGATATTCCTCTCTTGAGGTCATGAAACGCTCCCGTCCAATGCCGGCATGAAGCAAAATGAGAATTCATGCGCGTAGCAGATGGTCGCGAATGGTGCAGGGCAAATCGCCCAATCCATCCAACGGCCCGAAATGACCGTGGGCAGCCATCAGCGCGAGCGCAGCCGCGGCTGTCTTGTACACCGGTCCGAGCTTGAGAAGACGGATCGGAGGCGGCACCTCGCCGTCCCCTTCGAGGTTCAGAGCGTAAAGCATCAGGCGGCCTCACGCTCATGGTCGACCTGCAGCTGCAGTCCATGCAGGAAAGTAACGGCGCGCTGCGCGTGCGCAGCCGCCTGAAAAATCGCACGCTTGTCCCCCTGAAGAACGCGCAACCACGATGCAACATAGCTGGCGTGATCGGGGCGGGGCTCCAGTTCCGGTACGATGCCGAGGTCGGCGCAAAGGAGCGCTGACCCAATTTCGGCACAGAGTTCTTCCCTTGCCCGTTCGCTTTTGTCCTTGGCGTAGCGGCTGAGATCGCGGCCGACGCGGCGAGAGTCCGCCGTCCAATGGACATGCTCATGAGCGAGAACGGCGATGTACGACGCGGCATCACGAAAGGTCTCGAACGGCGGCATCTGGATATGGCCGGAGGCCGGCGAATAAAATGCCTGCGAACCGCCATGCCGGATTTCGGACCCGGTATTGGCGAAGAACGTGTCGGCATGTTCGATGCGTTCGATCGGATCTTCGACCGGTGCGGGCTGGTGGTAATAGTGGTCCGGCAGCCCATCGATCTGCTCGACGTTGAACACGCCGTAGGCTTTCAGGAAGGGAATATCCCTGTCGATCTCGCTCCCCTGCGCATCGGTCTCGGTCTTGGTGAACCGGCTGGCATAGATGACGGTCGAACTGGTTTCGCCCTTGCGGACATGCGCGCCGAGCTCGCCAGCCTGGCGAAAGGTCATCCAGATTGGAGCCGCATAGCCGTTTGCCATCGCTTCCGACCAGAGAAGCAGAACATTCATGCCCGTGTAGGGCTCGCCATTGTGGCGCAGCGGGCGCGTGATGCGGCCCTTCACATGGCTCGCCCGCCATGGCTGCACCCATGGCCGGACGCCCTTCTCCAGTTCCTCTACGATTTTTTCCGTGATGCGGGCGTAGATATCCACACGGGGTTTGTTTTCTTTCCTGTTCATCTTCTCAAAACTCCATTTTCGAGACCGCGCCGATCGCGTTCCCGTCACGGGGTTCTCAAAGGCGGAGCCCAAAGGCCGGCCGCGCACCCTGCTGACATCCATCGTTTCTGTGTGACGGGATGGGTTTCAGGGCCGAAACGAAGTGGAGGACGGCAAAGCCGTTGCGCGGTCGCCTGGCTCCGCCAAGACCCCTGACGAACGGGACCGCGAGCAGCGGGCATCCGGAAGAAAAGGGCGGCGCACAGCGCCGCCGGACCGAGGCCGAAGAGGCTGGCCGGTTCAGTGAACCGGCCGCGCGCCGCTGTAGGGGTCGTACTCGATCAATGGCGTGACCTCACCCTCGTTGATCTCGTCGGCAGGCAGGACGCCGTATTGGTCGTCGGACTGGAACAGGATGACCGGCGTCATCAAGGTGCGGGCGAGGTTCCAGGCGTGCTGTTGTGCGAGGGAGAGATCGTGTGCCATTTTCGGGCTCCATCTAGGGAGCGGGCCAATCCCCGCTCGATGGCTCCGTCAGTGTGCGGCGGCGGGCGCGATCACCGCGAAGGCGTAAGCCGAGCGGCCGCAGCTTGCTAGCGGACCCCCTGCGGGTTGATCGTGGAAGATCCGCAGCCGCACCAGGAACAGCCATCAATAGAGAGCGGGATTGGACTGCTGCCGGATCAGTGCCCGGTGCCTGTCACGATCGCCTCGCACCGTATAGAAACTGGAGCGGCAAATCGGCACCTGGAACGGCTCGGCTACCCTCGCAAAGCGCGAAGCATGCGATCCTGACGAAGTCGATGAGGGGATGCCTATCAGAGGAAAGATCGATGATTGGCCGGCTATTCGACTACTGGATGTATGGCGGCTTTCTGGCTGGCATCATGATCCTGGCGCTGATGCCGATTCTCGCTCACGGCTGGAGCACGACGTTCACGGCCATCTTCGTTTTGCTGCCGATCTACATGCTCCATCAGTACGAGGAACATGATGGCGATCGCTTCCGGCTCTATATTAACCGCACCATAGGGAATGGCGCAGAGGTGCTCACGCCTGCTGCCGTCTTCGTCATCAACATCGGTGCTGTCTGGGTCCTGGATGTTGCCGTCACCTATCTGGCATGGTCGGTCGACCTTGGGATCGGCTTGGCCGCAGTTTATCTCATGCTGATCAACGCGATCGTCCATATGGCCGGTGCCATACGCTCCCGCAGCTACAATCCCGGCCTCGTTACGGCGGTCGTGTTATTCTTGCCCTTCAGCGGCTATGCATCGTGGCAAATACAGATTTCGGGCGCGGCGACAACGGACGACCACATCATCGGTCTTTTGATCGGTATTGCCGTACATGCAATCATCGTAGCTTATGCCCTTTGTCGCCGGTCGGCGTTGGCCTCGTTGGGGTTACGCAGATAGGCCAGACCTGCCGAAAAGCCCACTTGGATGGCATCGGCCGCACGTGAACAGACGCGGTGTCGGCCTCGGCACCAAATGACCCGTGCCGGAAACCCGGACAGATGTACCCTTGCCCTTATACCCATGTTTACGCCACCTGTGCTGAACTCCGCACATGGGTAGGGCTATAAAACATCCGCGCCACCGGCTTGGAAGGCGGCGGCGCAGGCTGCCTTGTCTCGTCTATAGGCTGCTGCCCATTGTCGTCACACTGGGGATGATTGCTGCTGCCAATTTTGGCGAGCGCAGCTGGGCTTTTGTCAGTTCAAAGGTGCCTTCGATCACAACGTCGTCTGCTTCTCCAGCCGACCATTCGCTTGTCGGACGCGCCACGGTGATCGATGGCGACACCATCGAAATCGCTGGCCAGCGTATTCGGTTCAACGGCATTGATGCCCCGGAAAGTGCCCAGCGATGTCAGACCCCGTCGGGAAAATCCTATGCCTGCGGTCGGGATGCCGCGAAGGCGCTCGACGAATTCCTCGCCGCCTCTCGCCCAGTGACCTGCCGGTTTGTCGATTGGGTAGTGTCCTAATTTGAAATCTGGCGGCTCACGAAAGCCCCGAGCGATGTTCCGCCACGATGGCCGCCCTTCCCCATCCGGCCCGCGCCTTTCTCAGCCGAATCGAGCAAATGCGGGTCAGGGCGGACAAAAGCTATGTCTCGACGCGGAACCACTTGCTACGTCCGGCCATTAGCCGTACATTAGGCGCGTAGCAAGGATGAAGGCAATGGCCCGTTTAGCATCAGCCGCAAAAAGGTCAGCGCCGTCGCGCAGCGAACGGCTGGAAGCGCGCGTGTCACCCGATCAGAAGGATTTGTTTCAGCGGGCGGCAGAACTGCAAGGTCGGACGCTGACGGATTTTGTGATCGCCAGCGTCCACGAAGCGGCAGTTCGCACAATCGAGGACATGCAGTCGATCGAGCTCAGCGCGAGGGAAAGTCGTGCATTCGCGGAGGCCATGCTCAATCCACGCGAGCCTACGCCGCGCCTCCGAAAGGCGGCACAGCGGTATATCGAAATCTTGGCTTCCTAATTTGGCAACCGTGTGACTTTCCAAATATCGCCCCTTGACGATCACCATGATCGTGCCGCTTTTGACTGCGGCGTGGAGCCCTTGGACCGATATCTCAAGACCCAGGCCGGGCAGGATGTCCGCAAACGCGTCGCGTCCTGTTTCGTGTTGACCGAGGTCGGCCCGGCACCCATCGCCTTTTATACGCTCACCTCCACTTCCATCGCCCTCCACGATCTGCCGACATCGATGGCAAAGAAGCTACCCCGCTATCCCTCGGTCCCCGCCACTTTGATGGGACGTCTAGCTGTCGATCGCCGGCATCGTGGACGGCGGCTAGGCGAATTGATGATAATGGACGCATTCAGTCGGGCGCTGCGCAGCGAGATCGCGACCTGTGCTTTCGTCGTGGACGCGAAGAATGAAACGGCGGAGAGATTTTACAAGGCCTATGCATTTCTGCCACTTGGCGAGACAGGGAACCGCTTTTTCATGCCGATGGCAGAGATTGCCAAGATTTTTGCTTGAATATGAGCCTGTCACCTTAGTGAAGTGCGGACTCTACTGGGGCGTTTCTCTTTGTCGACAATCCGAGGCGTCTATGCCGACGAAGGGCAGCGATCTCACCTTCTCTGCCCTGAACCTGCCCAACCGGAATCGGCCCCACTGCCGCCATTCAGGCGGTCGCCGCGATTGACCGCCTTTGAACTTGCCGGGTTGACGGTTTGGGGCGGAGCCAAAGCCCCGCCCCCGTGGACGACCTATCCGAGCGCCGCGATCTGGAGTTCGGCCGCCTTGCGGTCGACGCTCTGGCCGGGGTTTTCGATCGTGCGCTCGAAGGGCTTCCACTTTTCGCCGACGACCTGCTCGTAGGCGGCAACCGCGCCTTCAGTCGCCATGCGCAGCGCGTGCGACTGGACGCCCATGTCGGCTGCAAACTCGCGCTTGCGCTGGGCCGCGCTCGCGAAACCGACAGGTCCATCGCGGTCCTCGTCTCGGGCATCGTTTGCGGATTTGGCCGTGGCGTCGCGAGCCTCGGTCACCGCCCGGCTATAAAACTGGCCGGCGCCGTGGGCCGACCCGACGAAGGCGCCGACGATGCGCTGCAGGTGGATCTGCATGGCCCGTTCGCCCAGACCCTCGCCCAGGGCATCGGCCGTCTCGATGATGAGCTTTTCGTGAAGGTCGCGAATGCCATCGCTGTCGAGGACGGGAAGGCCGAAGCTTTCGGCGATCAGGGTGGCCTGTGCGGTGTCGGGGCAGCAGAGCCTGACCATTTCGAGAGTGGTGCTCTTTCGGAGTTGGACGACACGTGCGGACTGGCGGGAAGTGGTCTTGGTCTTGGTCATGGTCTTTCTTCCTTTCGGTTCTCCTGAAGGCTTGGACCGGCCCCTTGCCGGCCCTCCCTTCGGGCGCGATCCGAAAAAACCGGCGGAAGAACGGGCGCTTCAGGGTCCGGGAGAACCGACACGAGCATGGCGGGCTTGCGCACAAGCAGGGCTTTCAGCCCTCGCGCCGGGTGCGGGCCCGCCATGTCGAGTGTGGTACTCTCCGGCCGCCCCGCGGCGCGGAACGCGGCCTTGAAGCGAACGGCCGCCGGTTTAGGACCGCAACCGAACGAAGGGAGGCCGGCGAAAGCCCTGACCATCGACACGGGATCAGAAAGGCAGGTGACCATAGCCATCTGCCGTACCCTGCCGTCCAGGTTGCGCCGGCATGCTGCAAGAGCAAGGAAAGTGCAGGTCCTCTGCCTCGCCGCACATCTTGCCTCACAAAAGCGCCCGACCGCGACGCTGCGATCGGGCTCTGTTTCATGCGGCTTTGCTCAACTCAAGCAGATGCCGATATTTTGCCCGGATCCGGGCGATGGCCTGATCCTGTCGTGCGAGCTTGTGCGACAAAGCATCGATCTCCGGCTGGCGTTCGGCCGTGATTGCGGCGAGGTTTGAGCGGTAGCGCTCGAGGAAAGCGCCGGGGTTCGGCGCCTTGCTGCGCCGATAGCCGACCTGCTTGCGGCCGAGCACCGGGATCATCACGGTCACGCGCCGCGTGATCTGCCGCAAGCTGGTGCCGTGTCTGCCGCCGCGCCTCTTCCATGCGCAAAAGCTGTGTGCGAACATCGGAAGGAAAATTCATGATGACGCCCTCCGCGGCCAACCGACGAAGCTGGACGAGCCGCAATAGACGGCGTGGTGCTCCGGATCGATGACAAAGCCAAAGCGGCCGATGTCGTATTCCGCGGATGGAACAAGAAACCGCCGCTCCTCGGTTCCGGAACTACGCCTGCCGCCCGGCGTGGCGATACATTCGACAAATCCCTGTTTATGCTCCGACGTGATCGCGGAGACGACGATCCAGTCGGCGGCATGCTTTTGGAGGAAGGCGCGCTCATCCTTCTTTCTGGATTCTCCTTCTTCCAGCACATTGCTGGTAATCGCCTCCCATGCATCGGGAAAGCCGTCCTTCATGGTGCGTTCGGCACATCGGCGCTCGAAGGCAGTGAAGAGATGCGGGAAGGTGAAGGCAACAATCGCCCAGCACTCGTCCTCCTCGTAGAAGCCGTCCGTGGCGCGCAGCATCGGATGAATTTTGCTGTTGCGTTGGGGCGAAAGATGGAAGCCGCCATGGCCGGCGGTGGAATGGCAGGTGACGCCCTCGGCGAAGACGGTGGCGCCCTGCGATGGCCCTCATGGCGTTGGCGCCGTGGAGCCAATATCGCGCCGGCCAAGCCTTGCCAGTTCACGCTGGTGCTCGGCCTGCTCGAACACCTTTGCCCGGAAGGCGCTCTCGTCGGCGAGTTCACCGGCATGGCCGTAGAAATCCCCCCGTGTCCATTGCGCCATCGCTATGCGGATGTGCCAGACGGTGGCAAGATAATGCCGGCCGTCGCGCGCCGGCGCCATGGCGAACGCATGATCGCCGACCTGACCGACCAGCATGCCGTCGGCGCCGCGCCCGAAATAGACCTTCGGACCTTCGGCGGCGCCATCGGGAAGTGCGACCGTAGAAGAAAGAGCGCTCATGCCGCAACCCTCCCCTCGATGGCATCGGCGGCAACGTCGTCGGCCGAAACCTCCTGCAGCACGGCGTTGGTATACCCGTGCCGTGAAAGCCATTCCTCGGCGTCGGCCTGGTTACTGGCGAGATAGACGAGTTGGGCATTCTCGCCTGGCCGATCGAGCACCAGGACCGAACCAACGGTCGGCCGTTCCTTCACGACAAATTTGAGGTCACTGTCGGCGGAAAACGTCCGATGGATGCGCAGCACGATCGTGCCCCGGCTGCCGTAATCGCCCTCGTGCAAGGTGAACGAGGCGGGCAGGAGCGTGTTGCCGACACGCTTCTCCTTCTGCCTGGCAATCAGTCGGCCGCCGCTATTGCGGCTTTCCCAAGTGGCAAGCTTTTTGCGATGCCGTTGGGGCGGACGCGGCGTACCATCGGAATACGTCACGGTCGAACCGAGTGGAACGAGATCATAGATCAATTGAGCGGACATAGTGGTCTCCGTGGTTTTCATGGTGGAAACGAAACCGCCGCCGGTGAGGTCACCGGCGGCGGAGAATTGCATTCGGAAAGAAGAAGGGGCGGCTACTCGGCCGCCTCGCGAAAACCTTCGGCGTAGTCGTCGCCGGCATCGGCATCCGTCGGCTCGACGATCGCATCACCGTCCAGCTCTTCCCGGTCTGCCGGCGTGCCGTCGTCCTCGGGCAGCTCTTTGGCCTCGTTCTCCTTCAGCCAGGCGGTAAGCTTTGCCTGGTCGGGGGCAAACAGCGCCGACGGGTGGACGAAGTGGCCCTCCTTGAAGTGCTCGACCAGGGCCGCGCGTGTGTCCTTCACCTTCTGCCGGGGCAGGACGGACGTATCCACGCAGGAGGCTTCGAGCGCCGGCCGCGACAGGCACGACAGGAACTCGTCCGTCCCCATGTTGGGCAGAAAGTTGTCGGCAACGATGACGTCGCCGGCAACACGGGCGACAACACCGCTGTCCGACCGGTTCTCCCGGCAGGACAGGACGTCGATCAACAGGGACCGTACCGCAACGCGCAGCGTGTCCATGTCGAACTCGAGCTTGCCGTCCTGATTGAACAGCGGCGCCGCATGTTCGCCGAGGCTTGCGGCCCCGTAATACGAGATGTCGCGGGTGCCGGACGCCACCGTGACGTTCCGACCAGCAAACGCGAGAACGAGCAGCGCCATCAGCGTATCGTCCTCGATCGGTGCGCGCGATAGCGCCTCGTGCAGCGCGTCGGTGCGAAGGTCGCCGATCATCTCCATGCCCTTGCGGGTGACATCAGGGCGGGTCTTGACGACAATGCCGTAATCGTCCCCACCCCTATCGTCCGCTGATGCGCCGTTCTTGCCCTTTGGCTTCTTCGCCTCTGGCATGCGGTAGGCGACCGACTGCACCTTGCCGTCACGGTCAAGATACATGGCGGTGTGGTCGGACCTGCCGGGCTTGCCATAGACACGCTCGGCCTTGGGCGGCAGCTTCGGCTCGCCCCACTGGCCAGCCTCGACGATTGTTCCCCGCTTGGGCAGGCTGTTGGTCATCCATTCCTGCTGCGCGCCGAGATAGGCCTCGACGTCCGTGGTATAACGGCTGTCCTCGTCGGCCGGCGCGAACAAGTCCTCGACCCAGACGATGCCATAGGCCTCGCGCAGATCGTCACCGAAGCTGGCATCACGGGCATACATGCGCGTCTTTTGCAGACCCTGCGCGACGCTCCACCACGATACCTGCGGATCGGCTTTGGACGGCTTGTGCTTCTTCCAGACTTGCCTTTGCTCGTCGAGCGAGGCGGCCGCGATGGTACGCAGTTGCCGCTCGTCGGGCATGTCGCCCTTGGCCATATGATCCAGCATGGTCGGCAGCACATTGGCCAGCAGCCGAAGTTTCCGGATCTGCCGGACCGGCAGCGCCAAGGCGACGGCAATCGCTTCTTCGGTCCAACCAAGCGCGACAAGCCGTTCGATCGCCCGCCACTGGTCGACGGGATTGAGCTGTTCATGCGCCAGGGTTTCGGCCAGCGAGCGCATGGCGCCGCCATCCTCGGCCCGTTCGATCACCAGCACGGCGATCTCTTCCAGGCCAGCGACGATCGCCTGCTTCACGCGCCGATGGCCGGCATCGATGACATAGCCATTACCACCATCGATTTCCGGGGCCACGACGGGCGGCTGCACGATGCCGACGGCCTTGATGGTCGCCAAGAGCAATGCGTCCGCCTGCGGGTTGGACTTCGAGCACCGGGCCCGGTCCGGATTTTCTTTCAGCGCGCGCGGATCAACAAATTTCAGTTCCATGGGAGTGCTCCTGTTCAGGGATTGCGGAACGCGGCCACTGGCAGCGCCCTTTTCCGTCTTCTTCCCGAAGACATCCCCCGGCCCGTGGAGCGGGCGGGCGGGTGCAACTGCGGCTGAGCATCCCTGCCGGGCCGATCAAGCGGGGCTTACAGCCCTGCGAAGAGCGAACGGCGGGGATCGCGAGCGGCGCGGTTGAGCGAAAGCGTCGCCGGGCCGCCCGATCTGCGAGCGGGACTTTCCCTTTCGTATTTCCTCTCTTCCCTCCCTTTTACTTGATTGCCGCTTATATTGACGTTATATTGCGTCACAATGATAGGCGTATGAGAGATGGAGACGTCCGCCATGAGCCTCGCCCAATATTCGGACAATGGTCTGTTCGCCCCGCGCAAGATCGCGGATGTCCTGCGCACCACCAGTGAGGAGGTCGCGCGCACCGCAGGCCTTGGCAAGGATGCCGTCCAGCGCAAGGATCGGGTCCGCTCCGACAAGACACAGCGACGACTGCGTGAAATGGTCGAAATCCTTAACAAGGTGGAACCTCGCTTCGGCTCGAACCTGATAGCCTATGCCTGGTATCGCTCCGAGCCGCTTTCCGGCTTCTCCGGGCAGACGGCCATGCAACTGGTGCTCAATGGCCGGGCCGGTGAAGTTCTCGACTATATCGATGCGGTTGATGCCGGGGTTTACGCCTAGTCGTGCAGTATCGGGGAAAGCTCTATCGGGCTTTGAACCCGGTCTACGCGCGTGAGCCCTTGTCGGGTCGCGGCGCGGAACTCTATGGCGGCCGCTTCAATCCGAAAGGGGTTGCCGCACTTTATCTGTCCTTGTCGGTGGTGACGGCGCTGCGGGAAGCCAATCAGGTTGGCAATCTCCAGCCAACGACGCTCGTCTCCTACGACGCCGAGATCGATGGCATTTTCGACTGCCGGGATGACCGCGCGCTCGATGCCGAGAGCATAGACGCCGCAGAGCTCGGCGCCAGCATCTGGCGCGACCAGATGAAGGCGAGCGGCGAGACAAAGACGCAAGCCTTTGCGCGCCGGCTTATCGCTGCGGGCAACAATGGCCTGCTGGTGAGGAGTTTCGCTCCCGGTGCAACCAGCGAAAATCTGAACATCGTGCTGTGGAGATGGGGCAACCGCCTTCTTTCTCGCATCGTATTGATCGACGACGAACATCGTCTGTCGAAATAAGTCCTGCAAAGCAGTCGTAGACTACGCACTTTGTTATGTCGCAAACTCACGCTGTTGGGTCACGAGGTGAAGTTGATCCCTTCGGCCTATGTGAAGTCATTCGTGAAGCGGAACAAGAATGATGCGGTCGATACTGAGGCAATCTGCGAGGCTGCGCAGCGTCCGAGCATGCGGTTCGTGGCAATAAAGAGCGAGGCGCAGCAGGCATATGCCCTGGTGTTCAGAACACGCGATCTGCTGGTTCGGCAGCGCACCCAGTTGATCAACGCCATCCGAGGTCATCTGACCGAATATGGTTGGGTCGCGCCCAAGGGACCGTCGCATGTAGCGGTGCTGGGCGACAAGACGGCTGATGACGATACCGGGCGTGGGTCCGATCACAGCCACCGCGATTGCGGCCCTTGCCCTGCCGGCCGAGACGTTCACCAAAGGATGAGACTTTGCCGCCTGACTAGGCTTGGTGCCACGTCAGCTCTCGACCGGTGGCAAGCAGAAGCTGGGGGCGATCTCGAAAATGGGCGAGCGTACCCTGCGGCGCCTGCTCGTCATCGGCTGCAGTGCGGTCGTCCTGCAGGCGAGCAAGCGGCGCCTGCAGGCTCATGGCTTGCGCAGATGATGGTCCGAAAGCCACGTATGCTGGTCACGGTCACACTGGCCAACAAACGGCGCCCATCATCTGGGCACTGCTCATGAAGCAAGAGGATTACAAAGTTCCGGTCGCAGCTGCGGCGTAAGCCAAGGCGGACCAGAGGTCGTCGGAGACATAGTCGGTCGAAGGAAGGTATGGCACAGCAGTCGGCGAGACGGGGTCGGAAAACCAGAGCTTCCCACTGTGCCACGAGCACGCTGTGAGTGATATGGATCCGGTCCGCGAGCTCCCATACGGGCCGCAGCCTCTGGTGCTGCATCAGAGGCCAGACAGATGGCAGCATCCGACTACGCGCTAACCTTCAAAAACTGCTTGCATCTTACGGGGCGTCCACAGATGGGAAGTGGACTGGCGGCTTTTTGTGTCTGAGAAAGGTAAGCGGGCGTAAGACGCGCTTGGCAGGATCAGCGCCGCTTCCAGTCAATTGCGCGACGCCCCGCCAAGCCGACAACGGACGCATTATGGGGCGCTTAACGGCATCGAAAGCTTCTAGCCGTATCGGCAATTCATGGCTCGGGGTGTGTTTCGAAAAAGTATTTTGGCAGCCCTGCTGCTTGTGTTGATGCTGGCGCCTCTCGGCGTCGGATCGGCTAGCGCGGCTGACTCCAGCAACATTCACAATTCCTGCTGGGCATCCGGCAGCATCTCAGAAGACGTGGCTACCATTGCTCTGGCGGCCGAGCGGTGGTCCTGTGACGACCGGAAATTTTCCATCGATGCCGAGCGGGTGCTGCTTCGCTTCGATCTCGGCCCAGACGACATCCTTCCTCGATACTTTCTCTCAAGGCGGAGCGCACTCAAGGCGGTGCATCTGCTTGCAATCGACCATGACGGCGCGGTACGGCAAGCCTCCGTTTCCGCAGCAGCCTTGCCCAGTTCAATGGCTGGTGGGTATTTCAAGGCTTCCCTGCCAGACGTGACACGCGCGACCCGGCAGATCGTCGTCGCGATTGATCTGCCAAGCCACCGGATGACGCTGGAGCGAGCATATCTGGCACCAATCGATGCCGCTGGCGACAGCATCGACGATATGCGGCTCCTGATCATTGTGGCCGGGCTTGCGGGCATGCTCGCCATGCCCCTGATCTTCAATGCGGCGTTCTATCGGATCCTGCGTGAACCTTTCGTGCTCTGGCACTCGGCTCTGACGCTGTCGCTGTTGATGACCATTCTGACCTCATCAGGTCTGTCAGTCGTATTTTTCGACCCGCCTGCCATGACTTTGAGCTGGATGACCACCTTGCTCTTCGGGATGACGGTCGCGTTCGGAGCGATGTTCACTTTCAGCTTCATCGAGCCCGGACTAATCCATCCTGCACTACGGCGTCTGCTACCCTATTGCGCGGCATGGGCATTGTTCCTGAGTGCGTTTCATGCGACATTTCCGTTCGTTGCACGGCCCGTACAATCGAGCGCATACACGGCTGCGTTTGCGCCAGTCCTTATCGTTTTCATACTGTCGATGATCGACGCATTGCGTCGCGGAAGTCGCGCCGCAAAATTCCAGGCAGTCGGATACGCGCCAATGGTGGCGGTCGGACTGATCCGTCTGGTCACGGGAGTGGTCCCTTGGCTCAACAGCCTCGACGCCATGCTCATGTTCTATGCTGGCTGTCTGTTCGAAGTACTCTTAACGACGCTTGGCGTAGCGGATCGCTTCGTGACCATGAAACGGGAGCGAGATCGCGCACGCACCGAAGCCGATCTGCTTGAGCGGCTTTCCGAAACGGACCCATTGACGGGATTGCTCAATCGGCGGGCGCTCGAGGAACAGTTTGCGCAGCTTCGAGCCGAAGGCTTCGCCACACTAGCTGTCATCGACCTCGATCATTTCAAAGCGATCAATGACGTGAACGGGCATGCGGTTGGAGATGCGGTGCTCAAAGCTGTAGCCAGTGCGATCCAGAGCGGGCCGGACGCTCTGGCATACCGCATTGGCGGCGAAGAATTCGTGCTTCTCCTACGCGGCAATGATGCCGATATCCTGGCGGAGCGCCGGCGACAGGCAATTCCGGTAGTTGTCGCCAATACCGTTCCAGATCTCGAGCGCCCTGTAACCGCCAGCATGGGAGTGGCGGATGCCTTCGGGGATGAAGATTTCGCGAAGCTCTATGAACGGGCCGACAAACTGCTTTACGACGCCAAGAGCGCGGGACGAAATCGAACCCGGAGCGCCATTAAGCCAAAGGCGACCCCGGAAGTCTTTTTGAGCGAACAAGCGATGTTTGGTTAGAGCGGCCCGGCTTTAGCTGAACGAACGACAGCTTCCGAGCGATCCCTGAAGAGCCTTGAATGACCGACATGGGGTTGAAAACTGCCGGATCGCGAACCCATCGCCGCGGCCGCATTCAGGGATGGCTCGATGTGGGTGGCTTCCTGTCCGGCGGCTTTCAAGCAGGAATTCGAAGACGCGGCTAATCATCAGATAGCTGGAATGGAGCCAGAAGAACTCTACGGTGTTTATAGTTACCCGCCGCGCCGAGTGATGATCGACAATCCCACGCCGATCAATACCAGCAGTACGCCGACAATGAATAGTGGACCCATCCGATCACCGAACATGACCGCCGAGGCCGCGATGCCAAAGACCGGCTGCAGAAACTGCACGCTCGCAGCAATACGGGCGGGAACCGTGCGCAGGAGCCATAGCCAGAGGAAAAGCCCAACCGCCGAGACCAGGAGCCCGAGATAGACCGCGGAAGCGATTGCCGCCGGCTCGACATGAAACGAAGTGGTTGCAATCTCCCAGGCAGTAAATGGCAGGAGCGCGAGAAACCCCGCAAGGGTGCTCCAGATGACGACGGTGACGGTGCCATAGCGATCGGCCAGTTCGACGCTCCAGACGTAGTAGAAGGCAATCATGACCGCCGAGAGCAGCACGAGGGCCGCGCCAGTCAACGTCGTCTGCGCGAGATCGTCCGCCCCGTTGCCCTGGCCGAAGGCCACCATGGCCACGCCCGCGAACGCGGCCGCAAGCCCGAATTGCTGCACCCGGCTGACCGACTGGCCAAGGCGGATCGCCGCGAGGATGACTATAAAAACCGGGATCGTGGCCGAGACGATGGTGCTGACGGAGGCCGATGCACCGGCAACGCCGAACGACTGCGAGACATTTCCGATACCGATCCCGATCAGCCCAGTGCCGCCACCTTCGGCAAGGCGGAAAGCGGAATTCGATGGCGGCCTATGGCGAAGACAAACAGAAAAGGCACCGCAAAGGCAAAACGCAGCGCGGTGAAGGTCATCGGCGGCATCGTGTCCAGGCCAAGCTTGGTAATGGGGATTGAAAGGCCCCAGAGAACCGCAAGGAGCATCATTCCCGCGATGCTGAGCGGCGAGAGCCGGGTCATCAGAGGTACGAGCGGCGGAGCGGGCGTTTCGGGGGTGGCGATGGTCATAAGGGAGCGAACACCGGGATTGTTGTTACGTCACTCCTGACGTCGAACAACGAGGCTGACAAACGATTTGTTCGGCGGTTATGATTGATCCACGCGCAACCATGAGGTCGCAATGCCAAGCCGTCTGCCGCCCCTGCAAACGCTACGTGCCTTTGAGGCGGCGGGTCGCCTGCTGAGCATGGCGCTCGCGTCGGCGGAAATGAGTGTGACTCCGGGTGCCATCAGCCGTCAGATTCAGACACTGGAGGAGGACCTGGGCGTCACCCTGTTCCGCCGTATGACGCGACGCATAGTCCTGACCGAGGAGGGCACGGCGCTGCACCAGGTGGTCAGCCGGGCGCTTACGGAACTGGTGCGCGAGGCCGAGCGGCTGCGTTCGCTCGAGGCCATCCCACGGCTGACGCTCAGCACCAGCGTCTCCTTCGCCAGCAAGTGGTTCGCTCCACGGCTGCACCGGTTGATAGCACGGCTGCCCGACGTCGATATAAGGCTGGAGGTGAGCGACGTGAATGTCGACTTGACTGATGGTCGCGTGGATGCCGCCCTTCGATACGGCACGGGGTTTTATCCCGGCACGGCTTCGCAACGAATCCTCGATGAGACCATGAGCCCCGTTTGCAGCCCGGACTATCTGGCGCGCATGGGCGGGCTGACCGACCCTGCTGACCTGACCCACTGCACGCTGCTGCATGAGCAACGCGTTCTGCACGACGACAGCACGCTGCCGAACTGGGAGCGCTGGTTCGCCGCTGCAGGTGCTGCAGGTGCTCGAACGCGGGGGCCGACGCTGAGCCATGGCAGCCTCACCATCGAGGCAGCGCTTCGTGGCGAGGGCGTCGTGCTTGGACGGAGCGTGCTGGTCGCCGAGGGTATCGCGGCTGGCTGTCTGGTCGAGCCCTTCCCGCAGATCCGGCTGCCCGCCGGGCGCGGTTACGATCTCGTGTACCGGCCGAGCGAAGAGGACGACCCGCGGATCGCCGGCTTGCGCGCCTGGCTGAAGGAAGAAGTGCGATCTTTCCTTGCCGCGACGGGGGCAACCACTTCCTGAGTGATCGATTGCGACTTTGCACGTCGGATTGTCAGCACATGACTGTTATCACCGAATAACGCTGAATGGCGGCTTCGGGATTTCACAACGTCGATCGGAAAGGCTTATATGAGGTCGAAATCTGGCGACTTCGAGATGCAAAATCCCGACCGGAAATTCGATGCCACTGATTATGTCGTAAAACTTTGCACTAAGCAGCGAACACAGCCGGCTTGCCGGTATCCTCGGCGAGTGCTTTCTCGACCTCCACGAGTTGTTCGTGCTTCTCCGCAAGTTCACCGGAGTAAGGAAATGCGCCATCCTCGCGTGATCGGTATGACGCGAGACGTCGCTCGGCGTCGGCGAGACGCTGACGATAGCGATCCTGTTCGCTCTCGAACCCGACAAGTGCATGCTCAAGGCGGGCGATTGCACCAAGTGGCGTGGTCGTGATCGGAAGTTCGATTTCGGAATCGGCGCCGGTGCGCATCAGCATCGCTGAATAGCGATAGCCACCACCACCAAAACGTTCGCCGGAATATTCCAGATCGAACCCGCCGATCGAGGCGATAACGGTTTCACCTTGCTGCTGGAACTGCACGAGCGTCAGGATTTCCTTCATCAGCGCCCGGCCGGCGCGTTTGCGTTCGGTGAATGCTTTGTCGCCAACATCGATGGCGAATGCTTCGCCAGCCGTTGGCACGAGCCGCTTGATATCCTGGCCGATCTCCGCGATCCGCTGCGTCGCGTATTCGATGCCCCGCTCGGCATCGCGGATTTGCCGGCGAACAGCATGTTCATCATCGATATGTGCGGCCCGTAGCCGCTCCAGCCGGGCGATGTCGGCTTCGAGTCCTGCCTTTTGCATCAGGCGCGGGTCGCCCGAGGCGATCGCCTTGGCCATGGCGAACTGGCTCGCCTGCCCCTCGCCCATATCCTCCAGCCGGCGGATCGAGGTGTCACCGGAGAGTGCGGCAGTGATGAACCGGGCCTTGCGCTCGTTGTTCTGCCACATCTGAGCGTCCATCGAGCCCTCGGTGGCATAAGCGAAGATGTCGATGACATCGTGCTGGTTGCCCTGCCGCAGGATACGACCTTCGCGTTGCTCGATCTGGGACGGCAGCCAAGGCACGTCGAGATGATGCAGCGCCTTCAGCCGCAGCTGCACGTTGACGCCGGTGCCCATGGTCTCTGAACTGCCGATCAGGAAGCGAATCTTGCCGGCGCGGACATCACCGAAGAGGCGCTGCTTGGCCTCCGATTTCTTATGGTCCTGCATAAAGGCGATTTCCGACGATGGAACGCCCATGCGCACCAGTTCATCGCGAATCCAGCGATAAGCCGAGAAACCTCTGGTCTTTTCGACATGGATGGTGCCGAGATCCGAGAAAATCATCTGGGCAGCGCCCGGAAGCTCGAACGGTTTGCCATCGGAACGGACGTAAGCGTTGTCCACCGTCTCCTGCCAGATGCGGAAAGCGTTCGAGACCAGGTCGTTAAGCTTGTTGTCCGGCTCGTTGTCGTTGCCAGAATCGACCAGACGCAGGTCGATCGCGGCATGCCGACCATCCGTGATGACCGAAAGCAAAATATCGTCACCGGGCTCCGGCGGCCGGTCGCGTTCCTCTATGGCTTTGATGCGGGCATCGAGCACCATCTGGTAGCGCTTGAAAGCAGCGGATGGTTTAGCGGTGATGATCTGACGCATGCCGGTCGAGAGCGTCGGCACCTTGACGTATTCGCGCAGGTCCTCTGGCATCACCACATCCGCGAAGCTGCGGAACATGGCGATCAGTTCGGGCACGTTGACGAAGGTGGCGAAGCGCGTCACCGGCTTGTATTTACCGGAGGGTTGAAGCTCGAGTTCCGTGGTGACGTCGCCGAAGGTCGAGGCCCAGGCATCGAACTCGTGCAGGCCACGCTGCGACAGGGCCTCGTAACCGAGATAGCGCTGCACCGAAAACATCTCGCCCAGCGTATTGGTGATCGGCGTGCCTGAGGCGAGCACCAGCGCCCTGCCCGGATTCTTCGTCTCGACAAAGCGGGATTTGACATAGAGGTCCCAGGCTCGCTGCGATCCGTTTGGATCGACGCCCTTCAATGTGCTCATATTCGTGGCGAAGGATAGCTTCCTGAACTCCTGCGCCTCGTCAACGATAATCTGGTCGACGCCGATCTCGGAGATGGTGAGCAGGTCGTCCTTACGTGTCGCGAGACCTTCCAGCCGTTCCTTGAGACCCTCCTTCAGGCGCTCGAGGCGCTTGCGCGAGACGCGGTCGTCGCTTTCGACCTTGGTGAGCAGGGTTTCATAGAGCTCCAGTTCGTCCTGGATCATCTGCTGTTCGAAGGCCGACGGCACGCCGATAAAGCGAAACGCCGAATGCGTGATGATGATGGCATCCCAGGTCGCGGTGGCCGCGCGCGACAGGAAGCGATGGCGTTTATCCTTGGTGAAGTTCGTTTCGTCGGCGACGAGAATACGCGCTGTCGGATAGAGCGCCAGGAACTCGCGCGCAACCTGCGCCAGGCAATGGCCGGGCACGACCAGCATCGCCTTGGCGATCAATCCCAGGCGGCGTTGTTCCATGATAGCGGCGGCGATGGTCATCGTCTTGCCGGCGCCGACGGCGTGGGCCAGATAGGTCGCGCCGGCCGAGATGATGCGCCAGATGCCGCGCTTCTGATGCCCATAAAGACAAAAGGCGCCAGAGGCGCCCGGTAGCTGGAGATGGTCGCCGTTGAATGTTCGAGGGGCTATGTTGTTGAAACGATCATTATAGACCCGCGCCAGCCGGTCGGTGCGATCCGGATCTGACCAGATCCAGTTCTGGAACGCCGTCTTGATTTTATGGAGCTTTTCTTTGGCTGCCTCGGTTTCGACGACATTCAGCACGCGCTTCTCGCTATCGCCCTCCTTGATGGTGTCGAATATCTGCGGCACGCGGCTGTTCAACGCATCGGCGATTAGTTCGCCGGCATGGCGGCGATCCGTGCCCCATTCCGATGTGCCGGCCGCCATCCAGCCAAGTTGTCGGGCCTCGACCGTCCATGAGGCCAGTTCCGGCATATGGTGGATTTTTATGTCCGCGCCCATCGTCTCGTGCACGAAGGCGACAACATCGACCGCTGGTATCCATGGTGCTCCGAGACGGGCGGTGATGTCGGAAGGTCGCAGATCTGCCGGCTGCACGTCGATCAAGGCGCGTACATTGCGCTCAATGGCGGGGTCGAGCGACGCAGCTGCTTGCGCCACCTTCAGCTTGTCGCGGACCTGGCCGGAGAGATAGGCGTCGGCCGTTTGCCATGAACCACTTTCGGAATCACGGAAGATCGCGTCGCCCAGATCGGCAATGACGTTCTCGACATCAGCGTGAAGCAACTCCGCGATGTGATCGATGTCCACATGGCCACGCTCGTTGAGCACCACAGCCAGCGCATCGCCAGCACTGGTGATGACCGGCGGCGCGGGCCGTGAAATCACCCGCTCGCTGAAGATAGGGCCGGGCCTTGCTGTGTCGGTCTCGAGATCGTAGTCCTCGATCGACGCCACCAGCCAGCAATCGGGATCGTCGAGGAACGGTTGGAGGTTCGGCCGGCGATGCGTCTCACGGCTGTCGCCGGTCACGGGGTCTTCGGTGATCGAGACGACCGTGGCGTTGATCGGGCCGAATTCACGGACGAAGCCGGCCCAGGCGATCCGCAGCCGGACCTGAATGTCCCTCCAGGGCTGGTCCAGCTCCTGTGCCTTCAAGACCGCGCGCACGGCATCGCGAACCGGGATCAGCTTCCTGATAATCCGGACGTGCTTTTCTGGGATGCCGTCACCGCCGCATCCCGTGCGGACCTTGATCGCAACCGGTTCGCCGTCGATAACCTGCATCAGGCATCGGGCGCTATCGACGAAGAAGCTGCCCTCGCGCACATGCTGGTCAGACGGTAGATCGACGATTTTTTGATCGCCCGCATCCTCCACATCGAAATCGATTTCCGTGGGCTCCCCATCGCAAAGGGCTTCCGGAAGCAGATGGACAGCGGCGGACAATGCCGCCTCGAGGTTCACGCCGGCACGAGGCAGGCATGTGTAGGTTTCGCCGAAGGGACCGGAGGTTAGCGCATGCGTGCCGAGCACGAAATCCGGATGCCGCACGAACCACCGGTTGACGCGAATTGCAGCTTCGTCTTCCGTCGAGGGACGAACCTCCTCGAGGTCGAGCCAGGTCTGGTCGCCTTCCGGCTCGCCGGCCTTTCGCTTGCGGAAGAACAGCACATCGACCACGACGTCCGTGCCCGCATCGGCACGGAAGCTGCCCTCGGGCAGCCGGATCGCCGCGATCAGGTCCGCGGTCCTGGCAATATGCTCACGCGCGGAACAATCCGATTTATCCAGCGTGCCGGAGTTGGTGACAAATGCCGCTAACGCGCCGGGCTTCAACAGATCGATCGACCGCGCCATGAAATAGTCGTGCAGCCTGAACGACAACGAACGATAGGCGCGATCGGAACGCACCGTCCGATCCGAAAACGGCGGATTGCCGATGGCGAGGTCGAAGTTTTTCGGCAATTCCGTCCGCGCGAAATCGCCGACGACGATGCGTGCCCTTGGTTGCAGCAGCCCGACAATTCTTGCCGTAACAGGATCGATCTCGATGCCGGTAACGTGGCTCCGATCGCGCAGGGCTTCCGGCATCAGCGCCGGAAACAACCCCGTGCCAATGCCCGGGTCCAGCACCCGGCCGCCGCGCCAGCCAAGGCGCTGGAGGCCGGACCAAATCGCCCGGACAATAAACTCCGGTGTGAAATGGGCATATTGGGTGCAGCGGGCGAGCGAGGCATAATCGAGTTCGCCGACCACATCCTCCAGTTCGGAGCCGATCTCCTTCCAGCCCGCGCGGAATTCGGCCGCGCCCGGCCGGCGGAACACGCCATTGGCGAGGTCCGACGCCCCGAAGCCGGTGAACTTGACCAGCTGTGCCTGCTCCTCGGCCGTGGCCGGACGCTCCTCGGCCTCAATCTGAGCAGCCAGGCGAATGGCGGCGAGATTTTCACGTGCGCGCTGCTTCCAGCCTCTCGCGAGGCCGCGGCTATCGGCGAGATAATAATTCTCACCACGCGTCATGCGCAGCGGCGAACTGACACTGCGCTGCATCGGCCGCGCCAGCACGACAGCCGCCGGAGAAGATGGCGTCGAATCATCGACGTCGTCTGCCGCAAAGTCATCGGCGAAAGCCGTGACGCCAAGGCCGAGGGCGGATGAAAGAGCGGTATTGCCGAACAGGTTGAGCGTGAAGGGATCGTCGTTAGACATTGAGTTCCTCCTTGGAATGCAGGCGTGCGCGATCCCGCGATCGAAGCGATCGGCCACGCGAGGCGCACGAGGATTGGTGAAAAGGGCTAGCGGGTGATCAGGGAGATCGAGATCTCGTTCTGGCTGAGCCGCAGATTGAGGTGGGTCGCGCGAAAATCCCGGTCGAACAACGGGATCATCCGTTCGGCCTCGATGTATTCGATGCCATCGTCGCCGCCAAAATGGCGGTGCTTGTAGTCAAACCAGTCGGGATTGCCGACCGGATGGCACTGCTCCGAGTAGAGCACGAGCGGCCGCTGCCCCTTCGCGAGTCTGCCGTTGGAGCAAAGGTAAACCCCTTGGTCGCCGACCAGCCAGAGCCCAGGCTTCTCGCCCTCACCGGGCTTCACGCCGTAGTAGGGATTGCGGAACCCACCATTGGCGGCGGCATCGGCAATGCCGCGGTCGATGAGCTTGCGCACCGCCCTAATCGGAAATGTGAACATTGCCCCACCTCAAGCCGCAACGCGTTCGGAAAGGTGACGCAGATGGACCGGCAGCTTCGCCGCGATCTCGTCCTCGGTGAGATCGTCGAGCAGCTTGAGCATGGTGCCCTGCCCGCCGCCATAACAAAGCACGGTGCGCTTGCCGCGATATTCGGGCATCCAACGCTCGCCGGCATAACCGCGATAGTCATCATGCGTGGCGCTCCAGATATGTTCGATGCGCTCTTCGTGCGTCGTCGCCTTTACCGGCCAGGACTCACGTTCAACGATGGCGTCACGCATTGCGGCCGGCGACCGGGCGACGTTGAGGTCGCAATAGCCATGAAAATACCGGACCCGGCCGTCGATGCGCAGCGTATAGAAGATGCTGGTGATGCTATCGGTGAGGAATTCGCGCAGCGCGAACATGTCGCCCCGCATCCACAGCGGCGGCAGGATGTCGAGCATGTAGTCGTGCTCGACGCGACCCACCTCGAACCACTCCCCTGAATAGAGGGGGCCGGCATTGCCGTCGAAACGGTTGGGCCGCTTTGCATGACGGTCGAACAGGCGAAACATCTGCCGGCGATCGGTGATACCCTGGTAGATCTTGCGGATCGGAGAAGCGGGGTTCATGGTGGCTCCTTCAGCCTCGTCGGGCCGAAGCGTGGCTCATCCCTCGTGGATCACCATCATCTTCAGCCCTTCCTGACCCCTCCTCCGCGGCCGCCTCTCCGTCCGGGCGGGTCAAGTGCCGGCAAAGCCGGGCGAAGCTTCACACTTGACGCGGCCGGCGGGCATGCGGCAGCCGGTTTTCATTTCCATTTCTCTTCTTCCTCCCCCTCCTCAAAGTTGGCCGCATGGGCGGACTTGTGATCGTCGGGTTCATCATCGATCAGATGAGCTCCAGACGCCCCACGGTCGGTCTGGAATGGTTCCGCGGCAAATTCCTCGGCTTGGAGGGAACCTATGCTGATGAACGTAGGGGAGAAATCGTGCTGGGAATCTACGCCCCGAGGCTGAGGACACCAATATCGAGGCGGTCAAAAGAACTGGGCGCGCTCTTGCGCACCGAGTTGACGATGTCGAAGCCGATGCCCCCAGTTCTGGCCCCCGGCACGATGACCTGAATAGCCAGTCCTGTCAGGCGGATACTGCATCCTGCAGCATCACGTTCCAGTCTTCTGCAGCTGGCTTCAATCGCTCGAAGTCGCAGGAAAGTTCGCCGGCAACCTCGCGCAGCCGCGAGACAAACGCCTCTCCCTGCGGATTGGCATCGGTAGCCGCGACAAGACGCATGTCCGGCCGCGCCGACAGTGCGCGTAGAGCAGCCTCAGTCGCCGGCGCCCAGCCGCCACCGGTGCTGACATAAAGCGTGTCGCGGCGGACACGTTCGATCGCGGCAAGGCTCATGGCATCGATGGCCGCTTCCGTCACACAGATGCGAACCGCATCCTTGAGGCCGAACCGGAACAACACCTTGCTGCTGCCGGCTGCAAAGCCGCGCCATTCGAGACCGCGCTCCTCCCAGCCGGTGACAGCGCCGTCATCGCCCTGATGTGCTGCCCACATGCTGCCCCGCGGTCCTTCCCGCAAAAGGTTCTGCGCAATGGCTGAGCGGATAATTTGTTCGGGAACGTGCCGTTCGTCACGCAGATACCGCCAGGTCGCCGACCCGCGCCACGGCTTGCGCCGCGCCGCCCAACGATCCGGGATTGACTGGTCAGGCTCCATCACCCGCGACGCCCGCGGCCACTTCGGTTCAGTCGTCTCGAACTCGACCAGGGAGGCCACCTGCACAAATGCCTCCAGGAAATCGCAGCCGTCGAGATGCTGGGCCAGCGAATAGACATCGCCCTTGGCGTCCGAGAGCGGGTCGAACCAGCCCTTGCCGTGATGGATGACGATGATGATCTCGTCACCACGACGGTATTTTATCGCCTTGCGCGTGCTCTGCTTGAGGTCGACAGCAAAGCCGTCGCTCTCCAGCACGGCCGCACAACCCACCCGGCTTCGCAGTTCTTCAATATCCGCTTTTTCCATTCTTTTCTCCCGGCCACCTTCCGGCCGGCCTTTCTCAACTATACCTCTTCCGCATATTTCGCGGAGCACTCCAGACAGCCGCATCGAGCAAAGGGCGCAAGGGCACGGCTTTAGCCGTGGCGCAGCTTCCCTTGCGGCCTGCCGCTTGCTTGCGGCACTGCTCGATCCCGACATCGTAGAAATCGACGGCGTCCTGCGAAATGCGAGAAACTTCTGATCGGACGTGGACAATGTGTCAGGAAACGAAATCCAGTTCCCGAACCTTGAGAACGCCGTATTCGTCGTCATCGACCTTGAAGAGAATGGCTTCCGTCACAGTCAGGTCGTCCAGATCGTTGAGAAACAGCAGCGCGACTTCGACTCTCTCACGCTGCGTTCGGGTACTGGCAAGGCAGGCGCGCGCATCGCGCAAGCGTTCGCGTTCTTCGAATCTGGCCAGCACCTCGTCGAGTTGCGTTCAGCAACCGCAATCGAGATGAGCCTTGTCCAACGCGATAGTCAGGCGGTACACGAGATCGATGCCTCGCGGTGCGCCGCCTTGATGGTTGAAACAGGTGATATTGGGCATGGCTCTGCCTTCCCGTCGTACTAGGCTCAAGCGGCAATTTGGCAGGGCCGTAGATGTGCAGCGACCCCCACAGCATTCCTGATTCTGCAAGCATTTTTACGCAGCCAGGGCGATGCAGGGTTGATCCCGGGCAAACACGGAAGCGAATTCAGCTTATGCCGAGATAACGGCCGGGACGGTGGTTGATGGCAATAATCATGTTGAGGATGACGGCGCTTACAACTGAAAGCACGATGCTATCAGGGCTTAGCACGAAAAATGATGCACCAAGAATGGCGAGATCCACGACAAGCTGGAAGTAGCCGGCGCGGATGCCCCAGGTCTCCTGCAGGAACATGGCCAGGATGTTGACGCCGCCTAGGCCGGTGCGGTGACGAAACAGCATCAATAGGCCGGTGCCGCACAAAGTACCCGCAATGACCGCAGCGTAGGCCGGGTCGAGCCTCGAAAAGTCGATCCAGTCCATCGTAAGGCGCGAAAACAGCGAGACCAAGCTGACGGCGGCGAAGGTGCGCAAGGTGAACCGCCAGCCCATCCGCTTCAGGCCGAGATAATAGAATGGCAGGTTGATGAGCGAGAAGCCGAGCCAAAAAGCGATGCCGGAGGTGTATTGCAACAGCAGGGCGACGCCAGCCATCCCTCCAACCAGAAGAACGGCCTTGGAATAAATCACCGTGCCCAGCGCCACCATCAGCGTGCCGAGGACAAGCGCCAGCGCGTCCTCGTGCAGGCCATGCTTTTCGCTCAGTGCCGCCTCCATGCGAATGATCCTCGAACCCTGTCGGCACCGATGCCAATGGGTGGACATATGATGCCGGCCCAGGAAAGAATCTTTGCGGCGTGTCAAACATCAAACCCTCCTGTGGCGTTACAGGCGTAGCAATGGCATCAAGGAGGCGATCAGCTGGTCCGAAACAATCGACCTCAACCGAAGGTAGCGTCCGTCAATGTGACGTAATTTCGGGGAGCGATGCGGGTTCCGCTTTGCCGGCAATGCCTTTTATCATTCTTGCCGCCTACTTCTTCGCCAAATCTGCGCCTGTGCTGCATGAGCAGCCTGCCGCAAGCCAGACGTTCGGCAAGGCCATCCGCGACTGGCGCGACAAGCGCCCCATCAGCTGCAAGGGCAAGATCGCGGCGCTGGTCACCGTGGAGCAGACGCTGGTTTGTCACTTGCAATGAGTACCGTCCTCAGGATTGTCGCCATCCGCTGGTGTGGAGCGACAACCTTCATCCTGACGCGCAAAGCGGCTTGATCCTGCTCACAGGCGGCCGCGCCAGCGCTAGCAACACCTCCATCTCTGGAAGGGGTGAAAGGTGCCCGGTTCGATCTTGCACAAATATGCCAAAGCGCGGCTTCCGCGTTATACGAGCCATCCTACCGCACCTCATTTTTCCAATGCCGAAGGACCCGGAACTTGTGGCGACTGGCTGGCGACGCTGCCGGCAAACGTGTGATTTTTCGTGGAATGAGGACCCTATTTAAGGAGTGATTTTCGCCCAAGCGGGGTCAGGCTCAATCTCGCTGCATGTGCAGGGTGATGTCGCGCAGTTTTCGAGAGTGAAACAGCGCGACGGAACAGAGACTTGGGTCGACGAGATTGGCGCCGGCGGGGTTCGTCGTTGAACAGGCTGAGATCGACACGGGGAGCGAGCAAAAACGGCCGCGCTATTTACTTTGTCGGCTAATGAAACAGAAATGATGAACTGTGACGAAGATGAGGATGGCATAGCGGCACCGTTCGCCGACTTTACCATAGGCCGATACGAGCCCGATGAACCGGCGGGGCAGCCCGTCGCTTTGATCTGGGGCCAATCTTCTTCCATTGGCCAGCCGAGAGATTGAAAAACCTTTATTTCTGCATTGCAGACGAGGCGCCGGTAGAACGCGTCCATGTCGGCGAGGTTGTCTGCGGCAAACGCAGTTCTCAGGCCCGGCCTCGCCTGACATCATCGAAAGGCTAGAACGCAGCGGCAAGGAAGTGGTGCTGTCCACTTTGGCTGCGCCGGCAACGACGCGGGAACGCCATGCGGTCGAAGATCTGTGTGCTGACGAACGGCTGGTCGGAATAAACGACATCACCGCCCTGCCCGCCTGTGCCAGCAGGCAATTCGTCACCGGACCATTCCTCAACGTCTATAACGAGGCGATCCGGCGGGGTTTTTCAGCTCCTTTCCAAAATCTCTGCAAAGTTGGCGCTGTTGGCGCAGAAGCCTTGATAGTGGCTGGCAAAGCTGGATCCCATGAGTTCTTTACGGCACCGGCTCCGATGCGGGCAGGTCACGCAACTCCTTTGCATGTCTCGGTACCAGGCGATGTGTTCGGAGCTAAATTGATCTTGCTCGATGTCGAGTGTGCGCATGGCACAAGATAAAAGGTCCTGCGAAGCAAATCTGTGTCGCATGGCGCTGCCAAACTCGAACGACGTCAGGTTCCAGTCACGCAACGTACGGGAACGGTCCTCCGGTGCGATCTGCTCCAACTCGCGAAGTGACGACGCTCTCGCCATCCAATCCTTGACATACACGACGGCGAAATTGGTTACAGTATGGATTGCGTTGATCATCTGGGCCTCCTTCTGCCAGCGGGCGCAAAAACCTGATCGTTTATTGATAGGGCAAACGCTCACCAAGTTCTTTGACCCAGAACAAAAACACAGCCGCTTCCAAGCGAGAGTTGCTCGGACTGGCGGGAGTAGCTGCACGTTTTCCTGATCAACGTTGGTGATCGACTATCGCCAGAATATGCTGGCAGGTATGCAGCCGGCTGCAAGTTTGCTGTGATCCGTCAGGCTCCATCGCTTTTCTGTTTACGATAGAACTCGATGAATATCCGTCCCGACTCGGTGAAGGCGACATGATGGGGAGTTCCCTCCTCGATGACGTGAAGCAATCCCCAGGTGCCGGCTTTCGTGGCGTGCGCGGTCTGGAATTTTGCAGGCAGCATCTCAGGCGTGAACTCTGGCGAGCGGCCATAGGCCTCGAAGGCATGTGCATCGGGATCGCCGTCATCTTTCCTTTCCTGTTTCACGTTGCTAGCGGTAAAGTCGTTCTTGAAAAAGATATACACAGGAGGCACCTTTATCCTCCGCGAAGATCAGGAAATTCGCAGATGCAATTGACCAATTTTTCCGACTACGCGCTGCGCGTGCTGATGTTTGCCGCGGCGCATGGTGATCGACTGATCACCATAGAAGAAACCGCGGAGGTCTACGGGATTTCGCGGGCGCACCTGATGAAGGTCGTCAACCAGCTTACCCGTTCCGGCTTTCTCAAGTCGGTTCGCGGGCGCTTTGGTGGGCTGTCACTGGCCAGTTCTCCCGAGCAGATCAATCTTGGCGATGTCCTGCGCGTGACCGAACCGAACTTTGGGCTGGTCGAATGCTTCACCGCGGACAATCGCTGCATATTGACGCCGCGTTGCAAGCTGCGCGGGATTCTCCATGAAGCACTGACTGCCTTCACCGGGACCCTCGACCGCTATACGCTTGCCGATCTCATTCTAAGTCCGGAGGATTTTGGCCTCCGGCCGGCGGCATGAGATGAAACGTACCGAATTTGGCCCGCGATATCCACGGGTTCATCGTCGCTTACACGCTCCACCCGCCTCGAAATGCTTACAAAACGTCTTTCGCAAACCGCCATATCGACTCGACGACATGCCGTAGGGATGTGCATATCGAGGAAGCGCCGGCTATGATTCACCTCCAAATGTTAGCACCGCCCTGGCCAAGCAGGCTTGCCACCTTGCCAAGCAGACCGGGCCGGTCATCGCTGGCTAGCCGAAGCGAGACGATGCGGCCCTCACGCTCCAACTCGCGCATCATGATTCCGGCTCGCAGGCGCGTGTCAATATTTCCACCGCACAACACCAGCCCCACCTTGCGCCCGGCATATCGGTCAGGTTCCTTCAACATTGCGGCAAGCCCGGCCGCTCCGGCTCCTTCGGCCATGTGTGGTGTAGGCCGGCATAGCCGTTGACGGCACGTTCGATCAGATTCTCACCCACAGGCACGATGTCGGCAACGAGGCTGCGGAGGACCGGCAGTGTCAATTCGCCAACGGTCTTGACCGCGATGCCCTCGGCCAGCGTCGGCCCGCCGATCGGCCGATCCTGCCCGTCCATCACATTGAAGAAGGAAGGAGCTGCGGGCCGCTCTCGGCATCGGGATCGAAACGATAGACTTCCAATGCACGTGTTGGGGCCTCGGCGTTCTTTGCAGGCCATGTGCGCCCGCGAGCGATCCTGGAAGCAGCCTCGACACCCCAGTTCAATGGCAGGAAGGATTTCACAGCGCACCTCCGCTTGGCGATTGTGACTCGATCAGCCATAAGATATATTCACCGTAGTTCTTTTCGGCGGTGAAATTAAGCTCTCAAAGGGTAGATTTCGTGCTCCCGCTTATACGGCAAACGCCGCGTCTTTCGGCCAGGTCGGGGTTTCCTCCATGTCTTACAACGAACGTTCCAAGCACATCACCCAAGGCGTCGCCCGCTCGCCCAACCGGGCCATGTATTATGCGCTCGGCTACGAGAAGGCCGATTTTGACAAGCCGATGATCGGCGTCGCCAACGCGCACTCCACCATCACGCCGTGCAATGCCGGCCTGCAGCCGCTCGCCGACGCGGCGATTGCCGCCATCAGGCAAGCCGGCGGCAATCCGCAGGTGTTCGGCACGCCGACCATTTCGGACGGCATGTCCATGGGCACGGAAGGCATGAAATATTCGCTGGTGTCGCGCGAGGTGATCGCCGACTGCGTCGAAACCTGCGTGCAGGGCCAGTGGATGGACGGGGTGCTGGTTCTCGGCGGCTGCGACAAGAACATGCCGGGCGGCATGATCGGCATCCTGCGCGCCAACGCGCCGGCGATCTATGTTTATGGCGGCACCATCAAGCCCGGCCGCTGGAAGGGCCAGGACCTTTCCATCGTTTCCGCCTTCGAAGCGGTCGGCGCGGTCATGGCCGGCACCATGAGCGAGGAGGATTTCGAGGGCATCGAGTGCAATGCCTGCCCTTCCACCGGCTCCTGCGGCGGCATGTATACCGCCAACACGATGAGTTCCTCGTTCGAGGCGCTCGGTATGTCGCTGCTTTATTCCTCGACCATGGCCAGCCCCGACCGGGAAAAGCTCGAAAGCGCCGCCGAATCCGGCCGCGTGCTGGTGGAGGCGGTGAAAAAGAACATCAAGCCGCGCGACATCGTCACGCGCAATTCGATCGAGAACGCGGTCGCCCTTATCATGGCGATCGGCGGCTCCACCAACGCGGTGCTGCATTATCTCGCCATCGCGCATGCCGCCGAGGTCGAATGGACGCTGGACGATTTCGAGCGGGTGCGCCGCAAGGTGCCGGTGCTGTGCGACCTGAAGCCTTCCGGCCACTATATGGCGGTCGACCTGCACCAGGCCGGCGGCATCCCGCAGGTGTTGAAGCTCCTGCTCAACGCCGGCCTTTTGCACGGTGACTGCCTGACCGTCACCGGCCGCACGCTGGCCGAGGAACTGGCCGATGTGCCCGACGCGCCGAGCGCCGACCAGCATGTCATCATGCCGATCGACAAGGCGCTTTACCGGCAGGGGCATCTCGCCATTCTCAGGGGCAATTTGGCCGAGGACGGCGCGGTCGCCAAGATCACCGGCCTGAAGAGCCCGGCGATCACCGGTCCCGCTCGCGTCTTCGACGACGAACAGTCGGCGATGGAGGCGATCCTCGCCGACAATATCCGGCCCGGCGACGTGGTGGTGCTGCGCTATCTCGGGCCGAAAGGCGGTCCCGGCATGCCGGAAATGCTGGCGCCCACCTCGGCGCTGGTCGGGCGCGGCCTTGGCGAAAGCGTCGGCCTCATCACCGACGGGCGCTTTTCCGGCGGGACCTGGGGCATGGTGGTCGGCCACGTCGCGCCGGAAGCCTATGTCGGCGGCACGATAGCGCTGGTCGAGGAGGGCGACACCATCACCATCGATGCGCGCAAGCTGTTGCTGCAACTGGAGGTGAGCGAGGCCGAGATCGCCCTCCGCCGCGCGGCGTGGAAAGCGCCCGAACCGCGCTATACGCGCGGCGTGCTGGCCAAGTTTTCAGCGCTTGCCCGCCCTGCCAACGAAGGCGCGATCACCGGGTAGAACGTGCATCGAGACTGAAACCGATCATGAGCCATTTCGTTCTCATCACCTTGCATCTTTTTGCCGCCATCGCCTTTGTCGGCACGGTGTTCTTCGAGGTTATGATCCTCGGTAGCGTGCGAAAGGCTGTGGGACGGGAGGGGATGCGGCCGGTGGAAATTGCGATCGGCGTCCGCGCCCGCCAGCTGATGCCGTTCGTCATCCTGGTCCTTTATTGCGCCGGCATCGGCATGGCCTGGCAATACCGCGCAGATCTCGCGCACCCCTTCTCCTCCAGCTTCGCCACGCTTCTGACGCTCAAGATACTGCTCGCCATAAGCGTGCTCGCGCATTTCATCACCGCCGTCACACTTGCGGCACGCGGCCGGATGCGAGCGCGGCAATCGCACATCATCCATCTGAGCGTGTTTTGCCATGTCGTGCTGATCGTCTTCCTGGCGAAGGCGATGTTCTACGTCACCTGATAGAGTCGGGCGTCATGGTCGCACGCGATGACGGCTCTATGCCGCGGTGTGGCGGGTCAGGATGAAGGCAGCGGCAGCGGATACCGTCAGGGCCTGCAGGCCTACAATGGCAAGATCGACAGCGAGAACGAGCGAGTCGGCCAGCGACAACGCCATGGCGAGCACGCTCGTCACCTTGCTCCTGCGGCTGATGGCGCCATGAGTACGCCAGTCGCGGATTGCCTTGCCAAACGTGCGGCTGTTGAGGAGGCGGTGACGAGCGCGCGAAGTAGAACGCCGCAAGGATGGCAAAGGGCGTGGCGGGCAGCAACGGCAGCGCCACACCGAATCCTGCCAGCACCAGGCTGGCCAAGCCCGCGATCAGCCACACGACGCGCATCGGTCATTCCCAATGGCTAGGCGACGTGTTCTGTTGCCGCGAATCTGGGGAACAAAATGTTGTTCTCCAGATGGATATGCTGCATCAGATCTTCGGCGAGTTGGGCGGTGCCGACATAAAGCGCCCGCCAGGAATTGCATGCGCCCTCCGGAGGTGAAAACTCTTCGGTCAGGGTCTCCACCTGACGCAGCAGCGCGCCGTGATCGTCATGTTGGTGACGCAAGTTCAGGATGGGGGCGTCAAGCGCTTGCGAGGCCTGCTGTCGCATCGCCGGAAACAGGTGCTTCTCCTCCTCGATCATATGGCTCTCCAGCTCCTCTTCCATCCGCTGAAGTACGACGGCAAGTCCTGCGGGTACCTTTGGATGGTCGCGGTGCACCGCTTCGACCTTGCGCGACAAGGCGATGAGTTCCGGTAGTGCGCGGCGATGCGCGTGATGGTAGCGGCTCTCTATATGATCGATCAGCCGTGCACTGTCCATTTCCACCGCCGCGCCAGACGCGTCGATGTCGAGTGCGGCCGCGCCTGTTCGATCGGCTCGACATCGATGCCGCGCTTCTGCGCCGCCTCGGTAAGCATGAGATCACCATTGCAGCAGAAGTCGATCTTGAAGCTGCGGAACACGGCGGTGGCGCCGGGTAGTTTTGCGGCGATATCGCCGACAGTGAGCGTGCGCAGTTGAGCTTGTGGGGCTTGAGTGGTCATGGTCGTAACTCCCTGCTTTCGATTGGAGGGCTTATTGGTTGTAAGAAAGGATGACTTGCGCACCATCTTAGGCAGCTTCGGCGGGCAACGGTGACGGGGCAATAGTGGTCCCGAGGCTAACCTTGTTGCGTGCTTCCAACGACCGCAGGAACCGCCGCACGAAAAACAGCGTTACCAGAAGCAGGCCGGGATAGCCGACACCGCCCATGACATAAGGGATCAGCGCGCTGCCTTCCTGCACGGTGTTCAGGTTGAAGGACAGCAGGCCAAGCGTGATTATGGCGCCGAAGATCCACATGGCGAGCAGCCAGATGCCGGTTTCCCAGCCGGTGAGCCGCCTGCCCCAGCCGGAAGGCGCCGGAGCCTCTGTAGCGACGGTGGCGGCTGAAGGCTGACGCAGGCCGAGTGTGATCAGATCGTAGACGATCAGGCAGACTCCCGCGGCGAAGATGAGGCCGAACAACGGCACCATTGCCTTGGTGAACAGCATGGCCGGGCCGACGTCGCCACCGAACCAGTCGAGGCCGAGCGTTCGGTAGACGAACACCTGGATCGTGCCGCCGATGGCAAAGGCAAAACCCAGCCCCAGCATGCCGGTGAAGACCAGCCAGAAAGCGAGCTTGCCAGGCCGCTGGTCGAAATTCGTCACGCCGCGCATGACCGGAACCGCATAATAGGCCGCCGCCAGGCCGAGCATGCCGAAGGTGCCGAAAAGGGCCAGATGCGCGTGGCTCGCGGTCACCCAGGTGCCGTGCGACCACACATTGGTCAGCGCGAACGTCATGGTAAAGCCGAGGATGCCAGCCCCCACCTGTTCCAGCACCACGGATCCGAGCAGGAAGGCGAAGGCCGGCATGTTAGGGATCGGCTTCCCGTCCTGATGGGCGTCGAGATAGATGTGCCAGAAGCAGAAGATCAGCGGCAGCGGCTCCAGCGCGCTGAACAGCGAGCCCCAGAACTGCCAGAACTCCGGCGTGCCGATCCAGAAATAGTGATGCGCATTGCCGATCAGCCCCGACAGCCACACCAGTGAGATTCCCCAGAATACGGCATAGCCGACAGATTTCACGTCGGCCTTGAACAGGAGCACCAGCAGGAAGCCGACCAGCGCGATGTGGATCACCTCCCACACGCCCTCGACCCAGTAATGCACGACGTACCAGCGGAAATACTCTTGCAGGTCGAGCCGTTCGACGAAGAACATGCCGAACACCCACACCAGCGTTAGCGCCACGACACCGAGGCCAAGGCCCCAGTGGATCTCGTTCCATTGCGAGATCGGCGGGAAGGTGCGCAACACGACGTAACAGAGGATGGCAAAGCCGACGAATATGACCATATCGGCGATGCGGCCGGCTTCCAGATACTCCAGGCCCTCCTGCAACATGGGCTGGCCCATCCACCAGCCGGCGACGCCCTGCTGCGCCAGTATTTGGGTGGCCAGGTTCCACGCCACCACGGCCAGAAGCGCATAGAACAGGAACTTGATCAGCCACGGCGCTGCCAGTTCACGCTTCGACAAGAGCGGGCCGACGAACAGGATCGTGCCGATGAAGCCGCACAGAATCCAGAAGATCGCCAGGTTGAGGTGCTGGGTGCGGATGACGTTGAAGTTCAGCGTTCCGGCTAGCAGCATCGGGTCAAGATGCTGGGCCGAAAGCAGAAGGCCGAGAGCGGTCTGGAAGAAGAACAGTACCAGCATGACCATGAAGAAGCGCAGGGAAAGGCGCTGGGTCTGGTATTCAATCCTGAACATGGCTCAATTCCCCCCAAGGCTGCGGATATAGGCGACGATGTCGGCGATCTGGTCCGCATCGAGTATCTCGGCGAAGGACGGCATGACGCCGGCCTCGTACCCCTCGACGACCCTTGCCTCGGGCTTCAGGATCTTTTCGGTGAGATAGGCGTCATCGGCCACCACGCTCGACCCGTCGGCAAGCTTGACGGTCGAACCATAAAGGCCATCCCAGCCCGGCCCGACGAGATTCTCCTTTGTCGGAGCATGGCAGGCGGTGCAGCCATTCTCTTCGACCAGTTCGGCCCCGTGCGCGGTCGCCGATTTTGGTGTCGCGGTCGCCTGGCCAGCTTCTTCGGTCGGCGCAAGCGCTGCCTGCCTTGCCGCCACGGGCATCGGCGTCGCCTCACGAAACGTCAGCCCGTCGACCTTCGGCACGGGCGGCCAGCCTTCGGTGTTCATTTCTGAGGTGTATTTCAGGAACGCCACCAGTTCCTGTACGTCGCTACGGCTGAATGGCAGGTTCGGCATATGCGTAGCGGTGCCGCCCCGCCGGTCGATGCGCTCGGCGGCGGCCGGATATTTTTCCATATAGGCCTCGATGGTGTCGACACCGGCTTCGCCGGCAATGGCTTTGTCTTGCAGTTTGAGCTTCACTGCACCGCTCGCCGGCCACGCGCCCGCCGAGGGTAGAAACGCTTCGAGCCAAGCCGGCCCGACCGCGGCGTAAAGCTTGGTCAGGTCCGGCCCGAAATAGGCTCCATTGCCGACGATGGTGTGGCAGCCCATGCAATTATAGGCTTGGATGACACGCTTTCCGGCAACGGCATCAACGCCGGCATAGTCGACTGCGGAAGGAACTGCCTGCCCGCGTGAATCAAGGAAGGAAACAGCCGACAACGCTACGAAAATGAGCGCCATCAGACCAAGGGCGGCGAGCGCACGCCGACGCTTCACACCCTCGTAGCAAAGTTCGCCCGGCTTGCAGCTCATGCTACGTCCTCCTTGCAACCGGACTCGCCACAGCCGCAGGCCGCCGAGCTTTTCTCCCGCTCCAGCGCATCATGCTCGAACAACGTGCGCAGGCTGCCGAGGAAGACATAAAAGACGTAGACGGCGAGAATGAACCCCAGGATGAAGTATGCTAGCCACATGGTCCGCGATTCCGGCCAGTAGCCGAAATCACGCCAATAGGGCCATGACAGCGCGAGGCTCGCGCCGCTGGCCACAACCGCTATCGATAGCCGGATGATGCGCTGTGCAGACATTTCCCCCTCCACACGGAAGTTGCTTGGTTGCTGGACTGCGCTGCGATGCAATCGAGGTCGCCGGATGCACGTCCCCCACGGTGCGCATGTCAAAAATGGACAAACGCGCCCGAAATAGGTATTTATGATGTAAATTCATAGCCGTGTTAATTCGCATTGTAAATGCCAATTAAAGGAATCTTATGCGACTTGCTGCTTTCACCGACTATGGCCTGCGGGTCCTGATGCGGCTTGCCGGAACACCGGATGAACCGTCGACCACTGCGCGTATCGCGGAGGAGTTCCATATTCCCTACAACCATCTCACCAAGGTCGTGCAGGATCTCGCCCGCGGCGGCTTCGTTACGACCCAGCGCGGGGCTGGTGGCGGCATCCGGCTGGCGCGGCCGGCCGAGGCGATTACGCTGGGGGAAGTCGTGCGCCACCTGGAAGACCGTTACGACATGGTGGAATGTTTCCGGGCAGACGGCGGCGCCTGCCTGCTCAACCCGCTATGCCGGTTGAAGCCGCAGCTGGTTGCCGCGCGCGAAGCTTTTCTGGCCGAACTCGATAAGACCAGCGTCGCCCAATGCGCTTATCCTGGACTCGCTTCAGGCAAGGCTGCCGCGCCGGCCATGCTGGAAACCAATTAGAGCGCGGCCGCCCATCCATTCTCCGGCGTGGCATTGGAGAGGATATACGGTACCTTCACGCCGCCCGCTCGTCCCCGACAGGAATGACTTGATCTAGTTGCGCGCCTCTTTGGATATTGCTCGAGCTATTCAGTCGGAATCGGCGATGCTGGATGCCGTTGCCACTGGCAAAGAACGTTTCCAGTTTCTGCTTTGGCAATGCACCGAGTCCTGCCTCGTCGTCCCGCGCAAGATGTCCAACTTGTCAGGCTTCGAGGAGGCCAGCCTCGGCGCGCTGAAGCGAGGATATCCGGTTTCGGTGCGTGAGACGGGAGGTGGGGCTGTTATCCAAGCTTCAGGTACGGTCAACGTCTCGATCGCGTTCACCATGCCCATGACAATGGATGACCGCATCGGACAAGCCTACAAGTTCCTGTGCGAGCCGGTCATGCAGTTTCTGCGCCAACAAGGGGCCGATCCAGCCTACGGCACCATTGAAGGCGCGATGTGCGACGGAGCCTACAATATCGTGGTCAATCAACGAAAGCTTGCCGGGACGGCGCAACGCTGGCGCCGGGCCAGGGCGAATGATGAACACTACGCAGTGCTCGCTCATCTGGTCCTGTCGGTCGATACAGATCATTCGAGCGCCTGTCGCGTTGTAAACGAATTTCATGCTTCGGTAGGTATCGCCACAGACGTCAAGGCACAAAGCCATATAAATTGGACGGAAATCGCTTCGCCAATTGGCCTCGACGAAGCAATCGTGAGTGCCTACACTAGGCTCGCATGACAGGACACTGATCAGTCAGATTTCCTTGGCCTCCCGATGAATTGATATTCGACGCTTGGTTCAAGCACGGTGGCGAAGAGTCCTATCGCTATTCGGCGGCTGCGGCCTTCAACCGATAGCTGCTGTGGCATGCGACACATTTGCCAGGCTATCGAATCCGGCTGCCGCGAAAATCCTCGCACTCATCGCGCCCCAAACGTTCGGCAGCAGGAGCACGGGCGGCGCGTGATGCCGTGCAAGAAAGGTTTTTGCCGCATTCGATTGTCGTTTCTTATCCATATCACACCCGCTATCCAGGATATGTTCAGTTTTGTCTGAGATGACCGGCTTCGCGTATGCCTCGCGCTTGGAAGACGCTACTGGCGACAGTAACAAATTATCCGTTCATGGAGGCCCGGGAGATCGGCGGCCTTTCGACAGATGTGCGCCGTTCCGTGATTTCTCGTAGGCCGGGTCAGGGTGTGCAGCGGACGAAAAAACCATCGGAATCGGTCAAGGCCGCCTCTCCTTGATGCGGCAGTGGGCGTGGGTCAAAACGTGCCACGCTTCGCATCAGGCCAAGCAGGGTCTGCGGCGGCGGCGCGTCTACCACGGCAGCGGCCAAAACATCGCGCAACGGCCGCAGCCGCCGTATGCCACCGATGATCGCATGACGCAGCGGTTGTGCGAGAGGACGGTCGTCGGTATAGAGTCCGACGATCATGCCGGTTCCAAGAAACAAGGGCAGTGCACCAGCACGGTGTTGACGCTGATAACGCGCCAGCGCGGCTGGATCGGCGACGCCGCGCTGGCGGGCCAGCGCATCGCCCAATGTGGCGGCGAGGCGATCGGCGCTGGCAAGGCCGAGATTGAAACCGTGAGCAGTGACGGGATGCATTCCAACCGCTGCATCGCCTACCAGCGCAAAGCCGGGACCGACCAATTGTCTGGCCCAGATCGCGACCAGCGGGTATGTGTGGCGGGTGCCGACAAGCCGCATTGCGCCGAGCCGGCGCTCCAGTCGCGCCTCGATATCGCGCGCGAATGCATCTTCGTTCAGCGCGTGCAATTTTGCCGCTTCATGTCCGGTCACCGTCAGCACAAGCGAAACGGTGTGCTCATCCAGCGGCAGCAGCGCGCGGGTCTGGCCATGGCCGAACCACTCGCGCGCCACGCCCTCATGGGGGATTTCGTGGTGCATGCGGCAGACCAACATGGTCTTGCCGAAATCGTGCATGGCGACCGGAACGCCCAACAGCCGGCGCATCTGCGAAAAGCGGCTGTCGGCGGCTACCAGCAATGAAGTGTTCAGTTGGCGACCGTCCGCCAGATGGACGGAAAAGGTTTCCCCTTTGCGCTCGACCGCCTTGACCTCGGCATCGGTATGAACGCATACGGCGGGGTGTCACGTACCGCCTGCCAGGCGGCGGCGCGGATCACATGATTGGAGACAAAGTTACCGAGGCGATCCTTGCCAAAGATACCGGCGTCGATGTCGAAGCCTTCGAGAGCGTTGTCGCTGACATGCGCGCGGCGCAGCGGATGGATTTCCGCCGTCGGAATCCGCCTCCATATATCCAGCCGCTCCAGGATATTCATCGAGCCGTGTGAAAGGGCAATCTCACGCCCGTCCAAGACCGGCTCGGCTAAGGTTTCTTCGGACTGGCGTTCAACGATATCGACTTCGAGGCCATATGCGGCAAGAGGACGAGCGAGACATAATCCCACCGGTCCCGCCCCGACGATCAGTACGTTTCGAGGATTGGCGCCGTTCATGCTGTCGTCCCCAGCTTTAGTAGCAAGCTGCCTGTCGTGACCGCTGTTCATCGATGCAGCTATTGTTACCGAGACGGTGCAAGGCTGTATTGCGATCCGGCGCTTCGCCGTCTAATATGTATTAGAAATGCATATTCAGCAATACCAGATGCGAGGGCACAGGCATGTCGAGAGCCGCAGGATCACTCCGCCCGGAAGCGGAGCGGTGACAGGACATCCGCCTGAAAATGAGGACTGGGATGAAGTTTCACAGGCGTCCTGGGGATCCTTCCCGGCCAGCGATCCACCTTCCTGGATCAGCCGCTCGCGCCGCGATCCATCGAATATCGACAATACCCACAGCCTCTCCTCCGGCAGTCGGGGAGATAAATCGCAACAAAGGGCATTCTGAAGATGCCTGGAAAAGCTTGGGGCAATGCGGCTTGAGATAGAGGTCCACCGCCGCAAGCATGGAACCGTAGAAAATAGGAATCTCTTCATCACCAATGGAGAAAGCACCCTTGCGACCGTCCATCCTGCAAAAATACGGCGAGGCGCGCCTGCCACGCTATACGAGCTATCCAACCGCACCGCATTTCTCACCCGAGATAGGTCCCGCAATTTACGCCGACTGGCTTGCAAGCCTGCCTGGCGATGAGCCGGTCTCGCTCTATCTGCACATTCCCTTCTGCCGTGCCATGTGCTGGTATTGCGGCTGCCACACCACCATCACGGTCAGGGACCAGCCCATCGTCGACTATCTCGGCATGCTGCGTGCCGAGATCGATACGGTTGCCGCCAAAATCTCGCACCCACTTCCCGTCGAGAAGGTGCATTTCGGCGGCGGTACGCCGACCATCGTGGAGCCGGCAGACTTCATCGCGCTGGTCGACCTGCTACGCGGCCGTTTCGACTTCACACCCGGGGCGGAACTGGCGGTCGAGATCGATCCACGCACGCTGACCAGCGAGATGGCCGCAGCGCTCGGCAGCGCCGGCATACGCCGCGCCAGCCTTGGCGTGCAAAGTTTTGATCCGATCGTGCAGAAGGCGGTCAACCGCATCCAGAGCGAGGGGCAGACGTTTGGAACCGTTCAGGCCCTGCGCGCGCACGGGGTCGATCGCATCAATTTCGACCTGATCTACGGGCTGCCGCATCAGACCATCCGCTCCTGCGTGGAGACGGCCGTGGCCGCCGCCGCGATGCGCCCCGACCGTCTGGCTGTATTCGGCTATGCCCATGTGCCATCCTTCAAAAAGCACCAGCGCATGATCGACGAGACGGCCCTTCCCGACGGCGCCGCCCGCAGCGAACAGGCGCTGGCCATCGCCGAGACGCTGGTCGCCGCCGGCTATCGACAGATCGGCCTGGATCATTTCGCGCTTCCCGACGACGATCTCGCGCTGGCGCAGGCCGCCGGCAAATTGCGGCGCAACTTCCAGGGCTACACGACCGACGATTGCCAGACGCTGATCGGCTTCGGCGCCTCGGCCATCGGCCGCACGGCGCAGGGCTATGTGCAGAACGAGGTGCCGCTCGGCCGCTATGCTGAACACATCGGCGCCGGCCAACTGGCCACCACCAAAGGTTACCTGCTAACAGCCGAGGACCGACTGCGCGCTGATATCATTGAGCGCCTGATGTGCGACCTTCAGGCCGACGTTCCGGCAATCTGCATCAGGCACGATTTCGATCCAGCGCGGCTTTTGGACGGGAACCAGAAGCTCGACGCATTGGTGCAGGACGGTGTGCTGGATGTCGCCGGCGGCATCGTCCGCTTACGTGGTGACCATCGTTTCCTTGTCCGCGCGGCGGCAGCTGCTTTTGATGCCTATCCGGGCGCCTCGCCGCGTGTCCATGGAAAAGCTGCATGATCGGGCCGGTTACCGTAGCCTCATTTGCGCCGGCGCAAAGGAGCGATGAATGGATCGGCTATGATGATGCGCGCCAACCAGGGAAGGTGAAAATGAAGAATACCAATCCCTACCAGGGCCCCGATGGGTCGAGGCTTCTCACCGAAATGGCAATCGTCGCAAGGCTGACGGCCGAGATCAAGGAAGCGCCATTGGATTGCGAGTGCAAACCCAAACTCGATGAAACACTGGCGCACTTCACCGTGCTTGAGCGCCAGCGCACTATACACAAGCATCTTCTTGACGCCCGCCATTGCCGCGAGCAGATCGAGACAATGCGTTACTACCTGAACGATCTGGATGAGTTGGAACCGACGGAGCAGGACCGCAGCGTCTATGTGGACATCGCGCTTCTGTTCGATGATATCGCCAAGATCGCTCATGAAGGCGCCTATTCAATGCGGCAACTGTCCGAAGCCGTAGAGAGTGGCCAGGAGACGACGTAACCCAGTCGTCCAAGTCAGTTCCCAGTCACCAATCTGTGCGTGATATCGGGAGAAGAATATGCGTAGCCGTGATTGCCGTTCTCGATCAGAGGGCGAAATGCCCGTGTCTACGGAAAAGGTTGAACCCGGCCTGCTGCGTTTGATGGCCTGTCATCCGACGCTGGTTCATACCATCCTGCATCCAGCCCGGTCCGAATGCGCTGCCGAGGTGCGCTACGAGCTACCGCGATCTCTCCTTGTTTTGTCGCGCACGGCAAGGTCTTCGCCGTATAGGCGGCAGGGTGTAGAGCCTACGCTTACACAGTCGAACCCTCGCCCCAACGCGTCATGCAGCGGCCGGGATCGATGCCGGCCCATTGCACCAGCCGGGCTGCGATTTCACGCACCAGATCGTCCATGGTCACTGGTCGAGCGTAGAACGGCGGCACAGGCGGGGCAATGACGGCGCCCAACCTGGCAAGCCGTAGCATAGCTTCGAGATGACCTTCGTGCAGCGGCGCCTCACGCGGCGCTACCACCAGCCGGCGCTTTTCCTTCAGCACGACATCGGCGGCCCTTGTCAAAAGATTGTCGCCCAGCCCATGCGCCATAGCCGCCAGGCTGCGCATCGAGCACGGCACCACGATCATGCCTGCGGTGCGGAACGAGCCGCTGGCGATGGGTGCGGCCAGATTGCGGGGCGCATGGACATAGGTAGCCGCCTCGTTCAATCGGCTCAGGCCTTCGCGGCCCAGTTCGTGAGAAATAGTCATGCGCGCGCCACTCGTCACCACAAGATGCGTCTCGACACCCGCACCGCCAAGCTGGCGCAGCGTCTCCAATGCCAGCACTGAACCCGAAGCACCGGTAACGCCGACGATCAATCGCGCCGCCGTCATGGCGTGTTCCCTTGTCTTGCCGGAAAGAACTCCCACCAACGCGCAGCGATCCGTTCCGTGATCCCAATGTCCATCGCCAGCTTAACGCCCCATTCCCGACTGGTCTCGGAACCGATCTTGCACGTGGCATCGAGGCCCATCTTGCCGCCAAGCCCTTCCAGAGGCGAAGCGAAGTCAAGCGGATCGACCGGCGTTCGCTCCACCAGAAGCAGATCGCGTGAAGGGTCCATCCGCGTGGAGAGCGCCCACATCACATCGTCCCATGAACGGATGTCGATGTCGTCATCCACCACGATGATCGTCTTGGTCATCGAGAACTGCGGCAGCAGCGACCAGAAACCCATCATCACGCGCCGCGCCTGCCCGGCATATCTCTTGGCGATAGCAATCACGGCGATTCGGTAGGAGCAGGCCTCCGGCGGCATCCACACGTCCACGATCTCGGGGATCGCCTGCCGCAGCAACGGTTTGAACACCTCGAGTAGCGTGGCGCCCAGAACGGACGGCTCGTCCGGCGCACGGCCGGTGAATGTGGTGAGGTAGCTTGCACCATCGCGTAGGCAAAGCCGCTTCAGCGTGAAGACCGGATAGTGCTCGGGCGCATTGTAATAGCCGGTATGATCGCCGAAAGGTCCCTCGAGCGCCGTCTCCGTTGCCGAGACCGTGCCCTCCAGCACGATCTCAGCGCTCGCGGGCACATGAAGCGGGATGGTCGCGCACGCGGCTACCGCTGCGCGCCGGTTGCCGATCATGCCGGCCAGCGCCAGCTCCGACACGCCCTCTGGAGCCGGCATGACTGCGCCGAGCAGCGTCGCCGGATCCGCGCCGATCACGACTGCCACCGGCATCTCTTCTCCTCGCTCCCGCCATCGCCGATGGTGCGCCGCGCCGCCTCGCATCGGCAGCCAGCGCAGTATGGCGCGATCGCGGCCGATAACCTGCATGCGGTAAATGCCGAGGTTGTAGGCAGTTGGGTCGTCCGCACCCGGCGGACGGGTGACGACCACCGGCCAGGTAATCAGCGGCCCGGCATCGCCCGGCCAGCAGGTCTGCACCGGCAGGAGCGAAAAGTCCGGGTCTGCCTCCCGCCATTCCCAGGACGGGGCGATTTTCTTTGGCCGCGCCCGCAAGGCGCCGCGGGCCGCCGGCAGCATCGTACGCGCCTGGCGCAGAGTCTGCGGCGGCTGTGGCGAGCGCATGAAAGCCAGCATCTCTCCTAGTGCCTCAAGGCCCTCGACATCGGTACCAAGCCCCCAGGCGACCCGTCTCGCGGTTCCGAACAGGTTCGTCACCACAGGCATTCTAGCTGGATTGCCATCTCGGTCGAGTGCACCAGCCAGATTCAGGGCCGGGCCGTCGGCAAGGATCACCCGGCGATGCAGTTCAGTGATCTCCAGATGCATGGAGATAGGTGCAGCAATGGTCTCGAGTTCGTCCCGCTCCTTCAAATAGGCAAGGAAGGCACCGAGGGTCGGAAAAAGAGGAAGAGTACGCTGATGCATGAAGGGCGCTCCCTGACCGCTGATACCGCCCGTATCATGCAGCGCGAGGCTTGGCGTTGCGCCCGGTCAAAGACCGTCGCAGTACACGCGATCCCTAATCTTCAGCTGTTGTGCTTCGTGTTCCGGATTTTTCTGGGTTCGCGTCACCGGCATTGATCGAAAAAGCCGGCATTGGGGCAGAAAGCCATTATCGCGTCCGCTTCGTCATGCTCCAGCAGGGACCGACATCGCTTCTGGTGGAGGCAGACGAGACAGATATTGCGTGCCCGGGCGATGGCCGCACCCGCTTCTTTGCGCGCGGCGAGAACAGGGTCTACCCGAGTGCCTCCCATGACAAGATCGAACTGGCCGAACTGGCGCCAGACCTGATCCGTCAGCGGCCAGCGTCGTGCATCGCAAGACATGACTGCCTCCCTGTGCGGGGCCGGACGATTGTGCCGAGAGTGTAGATCGTGACTGAACGGGGCGCGATGTGCCCGTTGGCCGCAACTGCGGACGGCAACCCTCACCGAATGTTGCTTTTGTTGATCCAGCGCAAGTCATTTTACCGTCGTCCCTCCTACAGTCAGCCTATCCTGCCGCACTCCCGAGGAGCCGATGGTGCTCGACCCCAACAAAGATGCCAGCCTGCCTGAGCCGATCCGGCGCTTCCTGCCGGCCTTTTCCGGCCGGCCGCTCGGCCCGCTGCTGACGCAGGCGATGCGGTCACTCGCCCAGCGGCGGCCGGAAGCCTTCGAACGGCTCGGCGAATTCTGCAAGGCGCACTTCCTCATCGATCCGACCGACCTGCCCTTTATCTTCCATGTCGTGCCCGACGGCCGCGCCGCTCTGGTGCACACCACTGGCAAAAACGGCGCGCTGCCCTCCGATGTCGTGATCCGAGGCCCGATCCTGCTTCTGCTCGGTATTCTCGACGGCTCGCTGGATGGCGATGCGCTGTTCTTCCACCGCGCCATCTCCGTCAGCGGCCGCACCGAAGCGGTAGTGGCGTTGCGCAACGCCATTGAGGATGCCGAACTGCGACCCTCCGACCTGCTAGGCCTCGGCGGCAACGTCGCCCGCTTCGCCGATTCGGGCATATTGGGTGGGCTTTCGCTCGCCCGCCAGATCGTCACCGGCACACATAGGCGCGAAAGGACAGATTCATGACAACAAGCAGCAGGATGGAGCTTGTCTGCCCTGCCGGCACGCCTTCCGCACTACGAGCGGCCGTACAGGCAGGCGCCGATTCCGTCTATTGCGGCTTTCGCGACGAGACCAATGCGCGCAATTTTCCCGGCCTCAACTTCTCGCCGCAGGAATTGGCCGAAGGGGTCCGCTTCGCCCATGCCCATGGCTCCAAGGTGCTGGTCGCCATCAACACATTCGCGCGCGCTGGCGACACCGATCCCTGGCGCCGGGCCGCCGATACGGCCGCGTCCTGCGGGGCCAATGCGGTAATCGCCGCCGATATCGCCGTGCTCGATCACATGGCCACCCAACACCCGGACACCCGCCTGCATTTGTCCGTGCAAGCCGCGGCGGCAACACCGGAATCGATAGGGTTTTATGCCGACGCCTTCAATGTGCGCCGTGTAGTTCTGCCGCGTGTGCTCTCGGTACAGGAAATCGCCGCCCTCAACCGCGCCATCACGGTGGAAACCGAGGCTTTTGTGTTCGGCGGGTTGTGCGTGATGATTGAGGGCCGGTGTTATCTTTCTTCCTACGCCGCCGGCCGCTCACCCAATCTCAATGGCGTCTGCTCGCCGCCCGAGATGGTGAGCTATGATGAGGACCGCGACGGCACGGCGGCGCGGCTCGCCGGCTTCACCATCGACCGCTATGCGCCAGGCGAACCTGCCGGCTATCCGACCTTGTGCAAGGGCAGGTTCAAGGCGGGAGACAAGGCCGGCTACCTGTTCGAGGATCCAGTCAGCCTCAATGCCGGCAGCATGATCGTGGCGTTCAGGGCGGCGGGCGTGACCGCCCTCAAGATCGAAGGACGTCAGCGCGGCAAGGGCTATGTCACCGAGGTCGTACGCGCCTTCCGGAAGGCCGTCGATGCGGCCGAACAGGGCGAGGATGCGACCGAGATCGACAGCATCCTCGCCAGCCTGTCCGAAGGCGGACGTCAGACCACCGGCGCCTACCGCAAGATCTGGAGATAGACCATGACACAGGTCGCCCTAACGCTTGGTCCGCTGTTCTTCCACTGGCCGGCGGAGCGGCTGCGCAATTTCTATTTCCGCATCGCCGACGAGGCGCCAGTGGACCGTGTCCATGTCGGCGAGGTCGTGTGCGGCAAACGCATGCCATTTTCCGATCCCATCTGGCCCGAAATCATCGAAAGGCTGGAGCGCGGCGGCAAGCAGGTGGTGCTTTCCACGCTGGCCGCGCCGGCCACAGTGCGCGAGCGCAAGGCCATCGCCGAATTGTGCATCGACGAACGGCTGGTCGAGATCAACGACATCACCGCCCTGCCTGCCCGCAGTGGCAAGCCCTTCGTCACCGGCCCATTCCTCAACGTCTACAACGAGGCCACGGCGCGCTTCCTCGCGCGTCATGGGGCCCACACCATCTGCCCGCCGGTCGAACTGTCGCTGGGCACGGTGGGAACCATCGCCTCTGCCTGCCCGGAGATTGAGCTCGAGCTTTTCGCCTTCGGCCGCCTGCCGCTGGCCCTGTCAGGGCGCTGCTATCACGCCAGGCTGCATGGACTGCATAAGGATTCATGCCAGTTCACCTGTGAGCAGGATCCCGACGGACTGGCTGTTGACACGCTGGATGATCAGTCCTTTCTGGCCATCAACGGCGTGCAGACGCTGTCGGCCGAGGTGCACGCCGCGCTGTTCGAGCCGGTAACGCTTATCCGCCAAGGCATAAGGCGGCTGAGGCTATCCCCGCACGACTGCGACATGGTGGAGGTGGCGCGCACCTACCGCTCCGTGCTCGACGAAACACAGGACCCGGAGTCCGCCCGTTTCGTGCTTTCCTGCCTTGAACTGCCAGGGCACCTCGTGGACGGCTACGCTCGAGGTGAAGCCGGGTCACGGCCACCCGTCACCACGTGAGGAAAACAGCAAATGACGCTGGTCGCCATCTTGACTGTATCGGATCGCGCCAGCCGCGGCGACTATGAGGATCTGGGTGGTCCAGCCACGGAAAGTTGGCTGCGTGCCGCCATCGCAAGCCCCTTCGAATGCCTCCGCCGTACCGTATCAGATGGTGTCGAAAGCGTCGGAGACGCTTTAGTAGCGTTATGTGACCGTGACAACGCCGATCTCGTGCTGACGACGGGCGGCACTGGTCCTTCCCCCCGTGACCTTACCCCCGAGGCGATGCGTAAAATCGTCACTAAGGAACTTCCTGGCTTCGGCGAACTGATGCGACAGGCAAGCTTGGCCAAGGTTCCAACCGCGATACTTTCCCGGCAGACTGCCGGCATACGTGGTCGCACGCTGGTCATCAACCTGCCCGGAAAGCCCTCGGCTATCGACGTGTGTCTTCACGCCGTCTTCCCCGCCGTTCCCTATTGTCTCGATCTGATAGGTGCAGGGAGGATCGAAACCGATCCTGCCGTCTGTCCTTCGTTCAGGCCCGCTTTTTTAGACGTGCACCGTTTTAGCGCGAGCAAGGCCTCCAGCCATGCGGGCGGTTAGCATAGTGGCGATATTCCCCAGCCGCCGCCCCAACGCTGGATTCCATCAGGTCGTAGTGAGGATCGACGATTGCCATGGACCCAATGACGAACAAGCCGAAAGCCGATTGGGACCCCCGGTCTGAAGACGTGCTTTCCGACCAGATCAAGGCCTATGACGAAATGCGCCATCGCTGTCCGGTGGCGTATAGTGATTACCTGGGCTGGTCGTTGTTCCGACATGAAGATGTGGTGCGGGCACTGGACGACCACGATACCTTCAGCAGTGCGGTCTCCAGCCACCTGTCGGTGCCGAGCGGCATGGACCCGCCTAGGCATACTGCCTACCGGCGCCTGATCGAGCGTCATTTCGAGCCTTCCCGCGTCGAGGCCTTCGAGCCGCTGTGCCGCGTAATCTCGATCGATCTGGTGTCCGCCCTTGAACGGGGCATGGAGATTGATCTGGTGACACAGCTTGCCCAGCGCTTCGCTGTGCGCATCCAGTGCGCCTTTCTCGGCTGGCCGGACAGTCTGCACGCACCGCTGCTGGCGTGGGTGCGCAAGAACCACGAGGCCACCCTGGCGCGCGATACCGCAGCCATGGCAATGATCGCGCACGAATTTGACGGTTATATCCACGATCTGCTGGAGACGCGACGCCAGGCAGGCACAGCCGCGCCAGACGATATCACCACCGATCTCTTGCGCCAGCGGATCGACGGGCGGCCGCTGAGCAAGGAGGAGATCGTCAGCATCCTGCGCAACTGGACGGTTGGCGAGCTCGGCACCATCACCGCCTGTGTCGGCATCCTCGCCCACTATCTGGCACAGAACCAAAGGTTCCAGTGCCAGCTTCGCCAACAGCCTGGCCTGTTGCCGGCAGCCATCGACGAGATATTGCGCCTGCACGCACCGCTGATTTCCAACCGCCGCGTGACGACGAGACCAGTCGAGATCGGCGGGCGTAGGATCGCCGCCGGCGAGCGCGTCATGCTGGTATGGGCTTCGGCTAATCGCGATGAGGCGGTGTTTGGCGATCCCGATGAATTCCGCCTCGACCGCAGCCTAGATGACAACCTGCTTTACGGGCGGGGCATCCATGTCTGTCCCGGCGCGCAACTGTCCAGGCTGGAACTGTGCGTCGTTATGGAGGAATTGCTGAAAGGCACAAGCGAAATCGCCCCGGTACCCGGCCGCCAGCCGGTGCTTGCCATCTATCCGGCCAGCGGGTTTTCCACGTTGCTCCTGCGGATCGGATAGTTTGCCGGATCCCCAGTCCGCGCGGAAGGAAGTCGCCCCCCCCCCACAGAGAACGCAACTGCGATTGCCCTAACGAGAGCCGGTGTGGGACGAGAGCTAAACTGTCCGAGATTGCCTTTCTGGAATACTGCCAGGCCGTCGTTACTGTGGCAGGAGTTCCTGGTAGGCGTGGCGCGCCGCGAGATAACGCTCGAAGGGAAACCTAGTCGGGACCCCTTCAAGCACCGCGGCAAGCATGTCGAGATGCGCCTCAAACCCCGCACAGGCCTTGGCGATGTCCTCTCCTGCCGGCAACCGCACGGTCAGCGTCAGTACGGTGCCTTCGCCGGCATCGTCCAGTTCCCAACGCAACGGTCGCTCCGGTTCAGTGCCGCTGCTCCAGGAGTAGGCAAGCAGATGCTGCGGTTCGAACGCGAGCACGGTGCTGTCGATTACCACACCGCTGTCGCCGAAATCGATATGAACCCGGCCGCCCTTACGTAGTTCAATCGAACCCGGCGCAAGCCACTGCACGAATTGCTGCGGTTCGATCAGCATCCGCCAGACCGTTTTCCGATCATGTCCCACCCATCGTTCGAGATGTCCTTCCCAAGCCTCGACGAGGCGCTGGATCCGCCCTGACACGATGGCGTCATCATTCATGGTGCTTCTCCCTCGTTGCCGCCGGCGGTCCATCGCAGGCTATCAGGTCTCGACCATCGTGCGAGCGACGATACATGCTGAAAACTCCGGCCAGTTCGCGGTCATGAAAGTCCCTGGCCTCTGGACCTTCGGGATCGCCCATAAAAAGTCCCAACATCCCCGCGGTCACGAAGAAGCCGGGCGCAGGCAGGTTGCGGCGCAAGCGCCCGACGCAAAGCGCCGCCAGAAGTGGCCGGTCCGCCGCGGCATCTTCCGCCATCAACACTTCCAGCAAGCCCGTCAGCTGAAGAATGGTCTGCGGCGGCATGAGGCCGAGGCGCTCGGCAAGCTCTCTGTAGGTCACAAGCGCCCCGCTTCGCGCCTCTTCAATTAGGATCCGCCGCAGCTGGTCCATCAAACTGCCGGCTACATCGCTTGATGGCGGTCGCGAAAACACCATCTTCAGACCCGGCCCTCAGCGGCAAGCGTATCCGCCTTCCATTCGCAAGCCCGAATGAGTGCGGGGTCATCCGCGTGCCGGATCAGCATCCGCTCGACACGTGCCTGCCAGAGCATGGCAAAACGCGCCTGCTCGTCCTCACTGGCCTGCCCGGCAATGGCCCGTGGAAGCAAGGCCTGCATCTCGCGTGCAAACGGGACGACGTTCATATCGAGATCGAGGATCACACCGCGCCCATTGTCGCTACGCCGAAGCCCCATGACGCCGTCGAATGTTGCGTCGAAATGCAGGAGATCGCGGCGCTTGAACCGGCCGTGCGTACCGATGCCCCCGAAGCCGGTCTCCGGCGCAGCACCCGTAAGTAGCGTAACGACGGAAGCGACAACTCCTGTCGTGCCCTGATCGCGTGGCCCGCGCAGATATGCTTCAAGAGCGCCGCGCTCGGGCATCTCGTTACCGTAAAGATGCAGGAGCCCGCGCCTTACCATCAGGTATGCTCCGGCAACCGTTGGACAGGAATGGCCGGCAAGCCTCACGGCGTCGGCATAAGCATAGGTAATCGTGCCCGTCTTCGAGGCGCCGAGAAACTGAGCCAGCGGATCGCGCAGCGAGATCGTGGGCGCTTCGACAAAGAAACCGGGGAACTCCATTGCTTCCTTCGATACAGGATGACACACCCTCCACCACCGATAGCGGGAGGAGCGAATTACCGATTTAATATGCATTTCTAATACATATTAAATCGGTCGGCAATCAAGACATCGTGTCGCAAGCGGCACGAATGATTCTCCCACGACCTCACCGCAACGGTGTATGATTTTCGCAATCTATAGGCACCCAGACTCTATCGGTGATGCGAGATCAATCTGGCCCTCTTCATGACCCATAACCACGTTCTCGATGTGGAGATCTGAACCGCGAATCGAGCTCCGGACCCCAAGATAAGTGAGCCGCTTTAATGATGCGCCATGAGGTCACGAAACTATTTGGGGCGGTCCCGGGAGATTTTGCCCGCCGGCCAAGGCATCAGCAAAGCTGTGGTTAATGTCCCTATGAAGAGCTTCATCCTCCAGGATCGCGGTGATGGCATCGCTCAATCGCGCGTCGGGCGGCAGGTTCCAATAAGCGATCGCCAGTCCCGGCGCCGGCGGGTTGTCTTGCCGCCCATCGCGGATTTCATTGAGATACTGACCGTAGCCGCGCACGGCATCCTCGGCAACGTATCCGGCGATGCGGTGGCCGGTGCGGGGTGAAAGAAGATAGATGAGGAAGTGGGCGTTGTAGAAAAGACCTTGCGCAAACAAAACGACGAGGCGCTCGAACAGGTTCGGGCGGTCAATTGACACGAACACCATCAAATGGACCCGCTGGGTCTCTGCCTCGTTCAGCAAGACACGAATCCAGCCGCGATCGTCGATCATGAGGCGCAGGCATTTGAGATGAAGCAGCGTCGCCGCCACCATGCCCGGAACAGCCGCAATCGTCTCAAGTACGATGGTGCGATGGCGGTAGCGCCGGCCGAACAGCACGCCGGCAACGAACTGGACCATGCCGACCAGACGATAGGCGATGCGGTCAGAAACCGTCCGCGGGACGTGGTGGCGCGACAGATCTGTCTTGTCTATGGTCAACATGGCTCGCAACAACATCCTATGGCGTCTCTCACACTATAAGCAGATCGAGCGCTGACAAAGGGAGACAATGAATTCCGCAGCAATATCTGTGGAAGGCACCCGCCGCGAGCCATTCTAGGCTGCCGCAGCATATCTGGTTTTGCGGCAAAACAAGATATGCTGATTTAAACTGCACAAAGCACTACAAGACCACCGGCCGCATGACCGCCACGTCGGATGAACAGGAGATCGGAGACACAGGCGATGGTGGGCGGACAAACGGACCTGAACATACTGGCGGGTACCGAAATCTTCCGCTCGCTGCCGACGGAGGCCATCGACGAGGTCGGTCGGTCGGCCGTGCGCAGACGCATCGCCAGAAAAGCGGTGCTCTACCATCAGGGCGATGCCACGGACAATTTCTACGTCGTCATCGTCGGGCGCCTGCGTGCGACCCAGACCGCGCCGGACGGAGCGCAGATCGCGTTACGCTATCTCGGTCCCGGCGAAATGGCGGGCTATGCCGCGCTCTCCGAAATTCCGGCCTATCCGGGGACGGTAAGTGCCGTCGAGGATACCCATCTGTTTTCTTGGTCCACGCACACCATCCGGCAATTGATGGGCAGGCATGCACAGATCGCCATGAACGCGGTGGCGGTGCTGGGAACCCGCTATCAGGAAACACAGACAAGGTTGCGCGAGCTTTCCACGGAAACCGTCGAGCGCCGCATCGCCCATACTTTGACGCGTCTTGCGCAACAGGCCGGACGCCGGACCGCGCAAGGCATCGAAATCTGCTTTCCGCTGTCGCGGCAGGATTTTGCCGAACTGGCGGGAACGACCCTGCATACGGTCAGCCGGACGCTCAGCGCCTGGGAAAAGGACGGCATCGTCTCGAGCACACACCGCTATATCGTCATCCACCGGCCCGATCTTCTGGAGCAGATCAAGGAGGATGTAACCTAGCCGGGGCTCGCCATCTGACCTGGGTGCGGTGGCGCGCCGCTGCCTGGCGAAGATGCGAAATTTTGTGCGGCAGCAAAGATTCCGCCAAGCATCGGTTTAGGTATGGCGTCAACAAAAGCCACGAAGGAGTGTCGAGATGTTGACGAGACGCGAAGCCCTGTTTGGAACGATGACCGGAGCGGCCACCGCGGCCCTGCTGACGGCGGTGGCGGCAACGCCCGCAAACGCCGCGCAGCCCCCGCTCGCCGATATCGGCAAGCTGCCGCGCGAACGCGTAACGCTGGTCAAGCCGCCCTTCGTGCATGCGCACCAGCAGGTCGCTACCGGCGGTCCCAAGATCGTCGAGTTCCAGTTGACCGTGAAGGAACAGCCCATGGTCATCGACGACGACGGAACGACCATGCAGGCCATGACCTACAACGGCTCGATCCCGGCACCGATGATGGTGGTGCACGAAGGCGACTATGTCGAACTGACGCTGATCAACCCCGAAACCAACGAGATGCCGCACAACATCGACTGCCATGCCGCCACCGGCGCTCTCGGTGGCGCGGCGCTAACCGAGGTCAACCCCGGCGAGCAGGCGACCCTGCGCTTCAAGGCGACCAGAGCCGGCACCTTCGTCTACCACTGCGCGCCGGCCGGCATGATCCCCTGGCACGTGGTGGCGGGCATGAGCGGTACCATCATGGTGCTGCCGCGGGACGGGCTGAAGGACGAGAACGGCAAGCCGCTGCGCTACGACCGCATCTTCTACATCGGCGAGAATGAGTTCTACATTCCGCGCGACGAGAACGGGAAGTACAAGAGTTACGCATCGCTCGGCGAAAGCTACGACGACACGCTGAAGGTCATGCGCGGGCTTATCCCCACCCATGTGGTCTTCAACGGCAAGGTCGGGGCCCTGACCGGCGACAACGCGCTCGAGGCCAATGTCGGGGAAACAGTGCTGTTCGTCCACGCACAGGCCAACCGCGACACGCGTCCGCATCTGATCGGCGGCCACGGCGACCATGTCTGGGAGTTGGGTAAGTTCAACGATCCGCCCGCCAAGAACCTGGAGACCTGGTTCATCCGCGGCGGCTCCGCGGGGGCTGCGCTCTACACCTTCCGACAGCCGGGCATCTACGCCTATGTCAACCACAACCTCATCGAGGCGGCCGAACTGGGCGCCACCGCGCACATCATGGTGGAAGGCGAGTGGGACAACGACCTGATGGCGCAGGTAAGCGCGCCATCCCCGATCGCTACCCTCTGAAGACGAATGGCGGCCCGTCGATTTCGGCGGGCCGTTCTTTTTTGAGGATAGAACCATGCGTTTGATGATTCCGGCAATGGTGGCCGCGGCGGCGGCAACGGCATTGGCGATCGGTGCGGCTCCCAACGCTGCCAAAGACGACACGGCGGTGCCCGTGGCAATGGCATCGGTGAATGCCGGTTCCTTCGACTTCCGGCTTCCCGGCGAGTATCTAAAGGCCGACTGGCCGGTGGACGCGCCGAAGCGCAAGGTGACCTTCCGGCGCGGCTTCGAGATGATGAAGTATCAGGTCAGCCTCGCCGACTATGGCGCTTGTGTCGCCGATGGCGCCTGCGAAGCGCCGGATGGCGGGCGTTTCGCTTCCGGGGACGTTCCCGTCACCGGCGTCAGCTATCGCGACGCGAAGGCCTATGCGGCCTGGCTGTCCCGGGAGACCGGGGAGACCTGGCGTCTGCCCAGCGACGAGGAGTGGGCCTACGCGGCCGCCGAACGCATGAACGACGATGCGCTCGCCCTGTCGCAAGACAGCGCCAATCCGGCGGCCAGATGGCTGGCGCGCTACCGCGCCGAAAGCACCATCGGCGAGCGCGACGCCGAGCCGAAGCCGCTCGGGCATTTCGGGACAAACAGCAAGGGACTGGCCGACATCGCGGGCAATGTCTGGGACTGGACTACGACATGCTACCTGCGGGCGGTGTTGGATGATAATGGAAAAATCACGCGCAGTACCGAAAATTGCGGTGTGCGCGTGGTCGGTGGCCGGCATCGCGGCTACATATCCAACTTCATCCGCGACGGCAAAAGCGGCGGCTGCGCGGCCGGGCTGGCTCCGGATAACCTTGGCATTCGGCTTATTCGCGAGCTGCCTTCCCTCGTCGGCTACGTCCGGCGGCTGTTGACGAAAACCGTGGGCTGAGTGCAGAACATCGTTGCCTGGCTTCGATGCGCGATGGATCCGCTTGCCTAGATACCCAGAAGTCCCGCTTTCGTTGCCTTGAACGGGACGAAGCCCGGCAGGCTTTCGATGCGTTTAAGCCACGCCCTGACAGATGGATAAGGTTCGAGCGAAACGCCGCCTTCCGGTGCCTTGGCGATGTAACTGTAGCCGGCGACGTCGGCGATCGTCGGTTTGTCGCCGATGGCGAAATCGCGATGCGCCAATCGAGCGTCGAGCACAGCCAGAAGATGGTTCGCCACCCCCTTGGCCTTTTCGTGGTCGATAGGCGCCCCGAAAATGGTCACCATACGTGCGGCGGCTGGACCGTTGACGATCTGGCCGGCTGCCAGGGACAACCATTGCTGCACGCGGGCTGCCGAGGCCGGATCGGCGGGAAGCCAGTGCCCGTCATCGTATTTTTTCGCGAGATAGATCAGGATCGCATTGGAATCGTAGAGACAGACGTCGCCGTCCTCGATCACCGGAACCTGGCCCAGCGGGTTTTTCGCCAGAAAATTCCGGCGCTTGTGGGCACCATGGGCGAGGTCGACGTCGATCAGCGTGCAGGGCAGGCCCAGCAAACCGAGAAATAACTGCACCCGGTGCGAATGGCCCGAAAGCTCGGCGCGGTAAAGCTTGATCGGTTGGGCGGGTTTGGGGGAAGCCACGATAAGTCTCCTGCGTTGGAAGCCGGATCGTGATATCTGTCAGTGCCGCGAGGTGCCGATCCGTCCGCCGGGCGCGCACGGGTCGAGGAGCGACCCTGCAGATCACGAGATGCCTACGGCGTATCCCTCGTGTCAATTGGTGTGTTCTGACGATGGCTCCCGCCTCGATGCCTGGCCTACCGCAAGTTCGGGGCGGATTCCGGCGGGGCCGGACGTGGATAGTACACCCTGCCCGATGGCAGGATATGAGCGCCTTCGGTCAGGCGCACTGCCTCAATCCTGTCATGCCCCATCAGGTGAAAGACGCTCTCGCCGCGCGCGATGAGATGGTCGGCAACGATGCGCCTGTGGCAGCGCCACCAGACGGCCTCCGAGCACATCACCGCGCATCGCCGCACGCGTCCTGAAGCGACGAGCCGATCGAGGCCGAGGCGAAAGCTGTCCGAAAGCGCGTAGTCGGCATAATTGTGAAAACTCTGATTTTCCCAAAGCCCGATGGTATCAGGCGGCACGGACCGGGTTTTACCGCGCAGCCCGCCCAGTTCGGCAATGCGCTCATAGGCGACCTGGAATGCGGCCAGGCTGCCGGGAAGCGTGGCCTCGTTGTACTGCGGATTGGTCTGCGACTTCGGCACGGTTCTTATGTCAACGACCAGTCCGACATCGGCAACCCGCAGCAGGCCGACGAATTCCTCCAGCGTGCGGGTCGAATGGCCGATGGTGTGGAGGGGCAGCCTCATTTGCTGCGGGCACCGCCGGACCGCGTCAGGGCGCCGCCTTTATGAGCCGCTATATGGTCGGTCTTGTCACTCTTGATCTCGTATTGAGGATCTTCCTTGGAAGCGCGCCGCCTGTGGCCCCTGTAGTCGAAGTCGCTTGTGTGAATGGCCTTGATCGTCCCGCTTACCCGGCCGGCTTCCGAATTCCAGGTCACATGGCCGCCAATCTCGAACTTCTCCGTCATTTCGACCTCATTGAAATCTCCTCCCGGTTCCGCAACCGGGCTCGGGCGGGATTGGTTCCCTATAGTGCGCGCCGCGCCGATATCCGGCGCCAGCCTGGATTCCGCGTCGCGCGCTGACACTCGGCGCTATCCAAGATCGCGCTGGAGATCGCACGCGGGATCGGATGCAGCGAGCGTACAGTACTTGCCGGCCTGCTGCACCGCGAACGCCTTGGCCCGACCGGTGTTGGCTATGGGGTCGCCGTGCCCCACACCTTGCTGGACAGTGTCACATCGTCGGTTGCCGCCCTCACCCGGCTAACCGTTCCGATCGATTTCGGCAGCCCAGACGGCGAGCCGGTCGATCTCCTGTTCACCCTGCAGTCCGATACGCGGGCCTTTCTCCCGGCCTTTTCGAGACTGTGCAGGCTGCTGCGTTCATCCTGGCTGCGCGATGGATTGAGGCAGGCTCGATCTGCCGACGAGGGCATGGCGATCCTGAGAATGGCCGAGAACGAGCTGGCAGACCCAAGCGCAGTTCCCTACGGCGCTGGGGGCGCCGTTGCGGTTGAGGCTGCAACTGCCGAGTAAAGCCATCTGCTTGCGTGGGTCGTCCGGCCAATTCTTCTACAGCATCGGGCTCGACCGAATGCCCGATCGTTCTGTACATCTCCACTGCCTTGGCTGGCGAACCATTGTCATGTTCTGCTGCCGCCGAGAGTGAAGGAGAGCGTGGAAACATAACGCCTGTCATGAGGAGTTTCCCCATTCGATGCCCGATGCCAGAAACCTGGTGGCGCCGTAGTGGTATGTTTGCTACAACGCCTCGACCCCCAACGCTCCATCTATTGGTGTGGGTTTCCGGTTCAAATCAGTCACGCATTCATCACCGTCCATCGACCCTATCGCGGTGCTCAGGCGCCCTTGGGCGCCGCTGTTTTTCCCATCTCTTCAAGCGCGAGCGCGGAATGGGCATAGGCACCCCCTGCCCGCATTTCGGCGGCGACCCAGATCGCCTCCATCAGTTCCTCCTGGGTAGCGCCATGGCGCAATGCCGTCTTGGTGTGCCCCTTGATGCAGTATGGGCACTGCGTGACATGCGCCACGGCAACGGCGATGAGTTGTTTGACCTTGACCGGCAAGGCACCTTCCGCAAAGACCTTCTGGCTGAACGCTTGGAACGCCGCCTCGGTTTCCGGCGCAAGTTCGCGGCGCTTCCTGGCAAGTTCCCCGGTAGCGGTCGGATACATTCCTTCGGACATTTGTGTTTCTCCTTTTCACAGCGCCACGAACAGCCTGAGGCCACGCGGCGCTCGGCGTTGGCACTATCGCAGATATTCTGGATTGAGCGGCGCTATGCCATCAAGCCCCCATGCCGGGATGTAGGCGACAGGTCAGCGAGCCGGCCGACCAAAACAGCTGATTGGGTGTCGATGCTTTATTCCTCGCCCGGCTTCTTGCTGAAATAGGCATCGAACTTGTCGGCCACGCCGTTCCAGGCGTCGGCATCGGCAGGCGGAATCTTCTTTCGTGGAATATTCGGCCAGATTGACGCGTATTGATGATTTTGCGCAAGCCATTTGGGTTCGGCGCGCGGGTCGGTATCGGGAAAGATCGCCTCAGCAGGGCACTCGGGAACGCATACACCGCAGTCGATACATTCGTCGGGGTGGATGACGAGCATGTTTTCGCCTTCGTAGAAGCAGTCCACCGGACACACCTCGACGCAATCCATGTATTTGCACTTGATGCAATTGTCGGTGACGACATGGGTCATCGCTTACCCTCCGGGGGTAGCAACCCGATCATTCGGCCGCGACCGGCATCAGCGTTGCTTCGCGAAGAGCTTTGGCTCGGTTCGCCGCCACCGCCATCCAGTCGCGGTAGAGGCCTTGGTCCTCCCGTGAAAACGCCATCCGCCGCTTGATGTCATCAAAGGCCTCGCCGACGCGGCACCGGTCGTACTCCTCACGGATGAGGGATTCCAGATAGGCGCGCTCAGTGTCGTCCACCGGGCGCACGAAATGATGGGAATTGCTCTGCACGACACCCTCCTTGCTATGCGTCCGCATCATAAACGCCTCGGCCCTCGGCCTGTTCGAGAGCGACGAGCACCCATGAGGGGCATTCGCCCAGAGTCTGGCCGGCGACCCTGAAGTGCGCCTCCATTTGCTCGGCGCGCGACGGCTCGAAGCATCTTTCGCCTGCCGGAGCGAAAACCGGTTGCGGTGCGTCGAGGATGCGCCGCGTGGTGGCGAGGATGGCGGAAAGCGCGCTAACCATTGGACTTCTCCCGCGTCGGAACGTTACGGAGGCGGACGCGCCAAACATCCGGCCCCTCTTCCAGATAGGCCCACAGGCAATTGCCCCCATATTTCGACTCAATCTGAAATCGCAACGGTTTTGGATCGTGGTCGGCTATGAGCTGTAATGCCCCGCTGGCCGGCAGGTGCTCGAACAGTTGGAGAATGACTATGTGGCGTTGGCGTGGATCGATCTGCCGGACGTCGATCACGCGCTCGTCGGCGGAAACCTGCTCGGTCATCGTCTTTCTCCAAAAGATGTATTATACATATATCTTTTGTGAGGCGACCGCGCAAGGCCGGAAATGGCGATCCTTCAGCAATCTGCTGTTTGTGGTCTCGCGCGTCGCAAAGCAGCAGCGTCAGACTTTGAACGACGGATTGAGCGAGCTTTCCCGTCTGGCGGAAGCCGGTGAGCTCGACGATGTCGAATTGGCCGGTGCGGTTTCAGCGTCACACCGCACAGGGCCATGTTTCCGGACATCGCAAAGGCTCTGAAACCGAAGGTGGAAAACCGTCTGCCTGCCGTCCGCATCACCGACCTGCTGCTTGAGGTGGACGCCCGCACGGGATTTTCGAATGCGTACACCCATCTGCGCACCGGGCGCACGGCCGACAACAAGCTTGCCCTGCTTACCGCCGTTCTGGCGGACGGCATCAATCTCGGACTCACCAGAATGGCGGATGTCCCCCGGACTGACGATGCGCCAGCTCGCCTGGGCGCACGACTGGCATATCCGAGAGGAGGGTTACACCGGCGCGCATGCCATCCTTGTCAATGCCCAGAGGCACCTGCCTCTCGCGAAATTGTGGGGCGACGGAACCACCTCATCCTCGGACGGGCAGTATTTTCCGGCGGGAGGGCACGCCGAGGCGATCGGCGACCTCAACGCCCGCTATGGCCCTAACCCCGGCGCCAAGTTTTATCGCTTCACCTCCGACCAGTATGGCGCGTTCCATATCATCGCCATGAACGCCAATGCGAGCGAGGCCATCTACGTTCTCGACGGTCTGCTCTATCATGGCAGCGATCTCGCCATCGAAACCCATTATGTCGACACCGGCGGGGTCAGCGACATGAGTTTCGCTCTTTGCCACCTTGTCGGGTTCCAGCTCGTGCCCCGGTTGCGTGGCCTCAAGGATCGCCGGCTCTATCTATTCCCGGGCGACACGCCTCCCGAAAACCTCGCACCGCTCGTCGGCGAACCCATCAACGTCGAACGGATCAAGGCAAACTGGGATGACATCCTGCATCTCGTTACCACGATCCGTTCCGGCCAGGTGCGGCCTTCGACCTTGCTGGCGAAATTGTCCGCATTCCCGCGCCAAAACGGACTCGCGCTCGCCTTGCGCGATATCGGACGCATCAATCGATCCATCTTCCTGCCCCAATGGTGGCAGAATCCCGAAATGCGCAGGAACGCCACTGCCGGCCTTAACAAGAGCGAGGCCCAGAACACCTTGGCCCGGGCGCTGTTCTTCAACCGGCTCGGAGAACTGCGGGACAGAACCTTCGAGAGATGGTGTAACGGGCGGGAACCCAGCCCGCCAGGTTTGATTGCCTGGTGGTCGTCCCCCACAATGATGGCGTCGCGGAGTCAGGAGTGACCTGCTCCATAGCAGCACGGAGAGACGACCATGAAGCAATATGCCGGCATCGACGTATCATTGGAATACTCAAGTGTGTGCGTGGTGGATGCGGATGGCCGCGTCGTGCGGGAAGGAAAGGTACCCAGCGAGCCCGGTGCGCTGATCGCCTGGTTCAGCGATTGCGGGGTGGCTTTGGAGCGGATCGGTCTGGAGGCTGGCCCCTTGTCGCAGTGGCTCCATGCCGGGATGATGGGTCTGACGGTCGAACTGATTGAGACGCGCCATGTGCGTGCCGCCTTCAAGACGATGCCGGTGAAGACCGACAAGAAGGATGCGCGGGGAATTGCCCAGTTGATGCGGCTTGGCTGGTTCAGAGCGGTCCAGTGCAAATCTCTTCCGGCCCAGGAGATGCGAGCGCAGGGCAAGCTCCATGATATCGAGATGAGCATCCGGGGCATTCTGCGCGGCTTCGGCCTCAAGGTAGGACCGACCACCCGACGCGCCTATGCGGCACGGATCAGCGAGCTGGTTGAAGGTCATCCGACCTTGGAGGCAATCGCCGCTTCTCTGTTGAAGGTGCGCGATGCGCTTGCGGGTGAATTTGCGGGTTTTGAGCGTAAACTACGTGTCATGGCCCGTCAGGACGATAACGCACGTCGGCTGATGACGATGCCAGGCGTTGGCGTGCTGGTAGCGCTGACATTCGTGTCGGCCGTCGACGTGCCCGAGCGCTTCCGATCATCACGAGCGGTGGGGCCACACTTCGGATTGACGCCGAAGAAATATCAATCGGGCGAGACCGATTATAGTGGCCGCATCTCGAAGGTCGGCGATGCAGGAGTGCGAACCGCACTCTACGAGGCGGCCAACGTCATTTTGACCCGGCCAGTCAAAGGCTCGGATCTCAAAAGCTGGGCGCTGGCGGTCGCTAAGCGTGCAGGACCCAGAAAGGCACGTGTTGCATTGGCCCGCAAGTTGGCGGTGGTGTTGCACCACATGCTCCGGAATGGGACCGATTTCATTCCCCGCAGGGCGGTGGCAGTCATGACCGCTTGAACAAGGAAGGACGAAACAAGACGGGCTTTCGGATGGGCACTGCCATCAGCCTTCCGGAGCAAGGTCCCTTCGCCGGGACGATGGATAGGTTAGGCCGTAGAACTGGACGCAGCAATTTGTGACTGCGCTATTAGAGAGATTGGCCAGCCGGTCCTCAGCAGACCCCATAGAGCAGCGACCCGGCGTCGACTGCGGACAGAAGCAAGCACTCGGCGAGGGATTAAGCTCAAAAGGGATTGACTTGGGAAGGCCCGTTACAGAAGCCAGTTCTACAGGGCGTCCGGGTTGAACCTGCTCATCAACGCCATCGTCTATTGGAATACGCTCTATCTCGAACCAACTTTCGCCGAGCTCAATCGCGAAGGCATTGCGACGCCGGCCGACGTGATCAAGCACATCACGCCTCTCGGATGGCAGCATATCAGCCTCACCGGCGATTACATCTGGACTCCGACCGACAGCCCCGAACTCAGGCCGCTTCGGCGCGAGACGTCCATGCTGGCCGCTTGATCACCATATGTTCCCAAATGTCGGACAGATTCATCACTTTCGTGTCGTGACGCCTTGCTGGCTCTGCATGAGGTCGGCCAGCGTGTCGCAGTCCACGGTCGCCGAGAACGCCGCTAGCGCCTCCGTTAGCACGCCGCACAGGCGGCAGCGTGGCGTGATCAGGCAGCGGTCGTCGCTTCGGAAGCACTCGACCAGGGCGAAATCCGGCTCCGTCGCGCGCAGCGGCGGTCCGAAACTCGGTGCTGGCCTGCATCGGCAATACGCCGCTGGTGACGCTGTCGCCAAGCGTTTATGCGAAAGCCGAATATTTCAATCCGTCGGGTTCGATCAAGGCGCGTATGGCGAATTACATGATCGAGCGCGCCGAAGCCGAAGGACTGATCCAACCCGGCGACACCATCGTGGAGGCGACCAGCGGCAATACCGGCAATGCGCTGTCCATGGTCGCGGCGGCCAAGGGCTACAAGATGATCGTGGTCATGCCCGATGGTTACAGCAACGAGAGAGCCTGCATTTCGCGTGGTTTCGGTGCCGAGATTCGTCTCGTCGGGAATTTCCAGGTCAATGAGGCGCGCGCGGAAGCTACGCGCCTGGGCAAGCAGCCTCATCACTTTTGCCCGGCGCAATTCGACAACGAATGGAACGTCGATGAAAACCGCGACTGGCTGGGCCGCGAAACCATCGCGCAATTGCCGGCCGGACTGACAATCGATGCCATCGTGCAGGGTGTCGGCACCGGCGGCACGCTGATCGGGGTGGCGCAGGCGCTGCGCCGGTGGCACAATCCGGCCCTCAAGGTCTTCGCGATGGAGCCAAGCGAAAGCCGTACCATCGAATGCTGCATCGCCGCCGATCACCGGATCGAAGGTATTTCAGACGGCTTCATCCCGACGATCTACGAGCGCCACCGCGCCGAGATTGATGAGGTCATCTGCGTCGACAGCGCCATCGCCATCGAGGAAGCCAAAAGGCTGGCAAACGAACAGGGCCACTTCGTCGGCCCGAGCAGCGGCGCCAATTTCTGGGCCGCCCGCGAGGTGCAACGCCGGCATAAGGAACTGAAGAACGTCCTCACCTTCCTGGGCGATCGCGGTGAAAAATACCTGTCCTTGATGTACGGAGCGAAGACCACGGCAAACAGCAACTGACGGCGCCAGCTCCAAAACAAGCCCCGGCTTTAAGGAAGGAAGTCCCATGCCCGTTGCCCAATCCACCGCCGCCAAAAGAGGTGTTCTCGAACGCCTCGACGTAGGCCCCGTCATCCCGCCGACCTTAACGGCTGCCTGATGGCTGGAAATATCTGTAACACCAATGCCTATGAGGCTGCCGATGCCGCCACCAGCCGTGCGCGCCATCGTCCGTCATTAAGGACTCGATCGCCTGGAAATACCCTATATGTAGGGCAAACTGCCTCAGGCACCGTTGGAGGAAAAATGAAAGCACGATCGGCAACCGTCGGAGACCTCGAAGCTGTCTTCCGCAACTTGTCTATGCGGATGTCGAACGAGTATGTAGCCGCCGGAAAGGACAGCAAGGCTGTCTACGACAATCTGATGATGGACTTGAAGGAAGGGCGAGCGCACGCGCTTGTCGAAAATGATACTACCGTCGCGATCATCGCGTGGCATGAGCATGCCGGCGCAGCGGATACCCTGTTTTCCGCTCGGGACGATTTCTTCACCGCCAAGACTGTTCGCTTCTGCAAACGACACATTCGCCAAATCCAGGCGCTTACCGGAAACATGGCCATACACTCGCGAAGCTGGCTCGACCGCGCCGAGGTTGTGAGATGGTTTCGAATAATCGGTTATGTTGAGCGCGGCCGAGAGAATGGTGCGCACCTGTTTGAGTTGCCGCCATCCGACTGAGGGTTCAGTTTGTGGTGTAGTGGCCTTTCAGGTTCTGGACACTTGTCTATCCAGTCTCGTGCCCAAGGTGGCCCACGACGAGCCCGCCACTCCCCAGCAATCCTCCTTCGCTTCTGCGAACGTAGATAAGCAAGCTGAACCTGATGCTGAACGATCGTCTGTCGCCCGAGCGCAGCCTGTGTGTCGAACCGCGGCTGTGGTGAGAGACACTACGCAAGTGATGAGGGTCTGAAGGTCGAGGTCGGTATCACCCAGCGGCATCAGAGGCCCGTCGCAAATCATCGATGCGCGTATCTGCCAAAGCCGACCGTCGTGGCTGCGGGATTTTATCGTTGTAAGATTGCTACTTGATGACAAGCACAGGGGTTTTCGTGAGCGCGAGCACCTCGGCAGTCTGACTACCCAGCAGAGCCCTTTTGATGCCTCGACGCCCATGAGAAGCCATGACGATCAGATCGCATCCACATCGTACCTTGAGGTAATCACCACAAGCTCGGCCAACAAGGAATGAGTCTTCGTTCCGTCGACATCCCTCAGCTTATATTTTCGGCTATCATCGCATACGAGTTAACCCATAATCATCGCCCACAGCAGCTTGACGTAGCTTGGAGAATATACTCGCGGATGATGTAACAAACGCTTTCGCAAGAATGCTTCCGCACGATCCGCCGCTTTCTGGCAAGCACTGGTGGGCCACACGACGGCCATGACAACGACCATGCCGATCAGCACACGAGACCGCCGACCAGCCTCGGCAGGAGCGTGGTCGGCGAAGGTGCTTCCTCCTCCTAGAAACGCCGATCCTGTTTGTCTTCGTTGCTATCGGCCATCACATGACCTTTGCGCATTGCCTCGCGTTTCGATATCGCCCGTCATCGGGCTCAGCCGATGCAGCAATCCGTTGAACATACGCCATCGTGCCGGGTCCTCCTGGCGCAATACGGCACAAGCGCGTGCAGCGAGGCGGCATGCCGCATCAGCCTGTCCTGCGGCAGCGAGGGTTTGAAGGCTCGCGCGCAGGATCTCGCAAAGCCCATCCGCTATTGATGCGGATGCACTCTTGGCTTCTGTTCTGCCGGGATCGCTCACCATCCATCCCCATCGGCAATGCCGAGGTGGCGTTTGGCCTCGACGCTCATCATCTCCGGGGTCCAGGGCGGTTCGTAGGTGAGCTTCACGTCGACGAACTCGACGCCAACGACCGACCATGCGGCATCCCGTGCGCCATCCTTGAGATAGTTCGTCGCCGGGCAACCACGCGTCGTCGTCGTCATCGTGATATTGGCGACGCCGCCATCTTCAATCGCGACATCATAGACAAGACCGAGGTCGACGATATTGTAGCCGAGTTCCGGATCGATCACGAGCCGCAGCGCTTCCTTGACGGTTGCGACCATAGCCTGCGCTTCTGAGCTCACCTCGCCAATGGCCTTGATGGGCTCCAGAACGACCGGCGCGCCCGACATGAAATGCTCCATGATGACACCGAGCAGCGCCGGCTTCAGATGCTGCCAATCGCCGCCGCTTTTCGTGATGATGATGGTGTCGGCCCCGAAGGACAGCGCCGCAACGCCATCGACATTGAACAGCTTGACGGCGAGCGGGGATCGGGCGGCGGCTTCCCGATCGCGGATTTGCAGCGTTCCTTCCGCCAGGACCTGACGGCCCGGCAGGAATTTCAGGCTTGCCGGATCTGCCGTCGCTTCGGTTTGGATGAACATGTCGGAGGCTCCTAAAAGAGTGTTGAGGATCAGGCCGCGTCAGGTTGCGGGGTGCCCCGGGCCCCTCCGATTCGCACAAGAATCTTGTAGGTAGTGCCGTCTGGCTCGAAGTCTCCCCTCCACGCGTGCCCTCGTTTTGCGAGTTCGGGAAGCAGGAATATCGGTTCGCGGCAAAGAAGCGCCGACATCACCTCGCCTGGCGCCATCTCCTCCGTTGCGGCCAGTATCCTGACCATTGGCTCCGGCGGGTCGAGGTTCCGATTGTCCATGTGCCGGAGCGGTTCCGGCCACGTGCCCTGATCTCCGATTTCTGGCACGTCGACCTCTGCAGACTTGGGTGCAGTGGCCGACGGCGAAAACAGAACCTCCCAGTCGCCACCGCCCAGTTCGCGCATCTCGTGTTCGAACCCCCTGGAGCCGAGGACATGGAGCAGGGGCATGGGCTTGAATGTCGCAAGCAGGCGCAGCCCTTCGCCGGGCCTGAGTGCGTTCGCCGCCTCCATGATCTTTTCAAACGGCTCGCCGCCGGCACGCAGGATCGGGCGTACATCGACGTCGACAAAAGATGTCGTCATGATTGTCTCTCCAATGGTCTAGTCATGTTGTACGGAGCAGCGCAGCAACTGCGGCATGCGTATCCCTGGCGGCAGGCGCATAGCGACGCCGACGTCGAGCAGCCGGCGGATTCGCACCAATTGAACGATGATGCCGAGGCTTGCGATAAGCATCAGGCCGGCGCAGGCCTGGAACGCCATCGGCATCTCGAGCAACAATGCGGCGGTCGCGGCCCACACGGCGCAGAAATAGAGGAAGAACCACCTGATGGCGCGACGTTCGACTGCCAGGTCCTGCACCCGCGGCGTTGCCGTCTTGCCGAGGACCGGCCCGTAACATTCAAGCCAGGTCAGGAAGGCGGTGATTTTGTAAAGCTTGGCCAACCCCAACCCCGACAGCCAGCCGAATGCGACAAGAAAGGCGGTGGCGGCAACGTGCTGAGCGAAAAAGCCGAGAGCGGCCAGCGCGACGATCAGGATCACGCTCGCAGCGAGGCCGGCCATTGCAAAGGCCGCCATCCGGCTGTTCAGTTCGATCACACGGCGTTTCCGCGCCCGATAGAGGCGCAGCATGTCGGCGCCGTAGAGGACAAGCGCGCACAGGCCGAGCAACCCGGCTGCGAGCAGGGCCAGCGTCAGGCTTGCCGCAAAACAGATCGCCGCCACGCCGCCGCCGATGGCGACAGCGAGCGCTGCCGTCCCCGAATAGAAGCCCGCACGCGAGCGTGAGCTGTCAAGGTCGGGCGCCAGCATGAACATTGCGAGAAGCCGGTAGCTCACCCCCATGGCGGTGAACGTCAGCCAGCCGCCTAGCCCGGCGATCGCGTGCAGCGGCACACCGTTGGCGACGACATCGGCAAGATGTGGATTGTCGGTGACCCCACGGAGCACCAGGGTGAAAATAATACCGAACGTGACGGTTGCGGCAAGGCTGCAAAGACCGACGACGACAAAGCGGGCCGGCAGCGGCAACGGACGGGCAGCCCAGAGCGTACGGCCGAGATTCCACAAGGCAAGGCCGAAGCCGATGGCCAGAAGGGCGGCGGCCGCCGGGAAGAAGGCGAATACGGTGGAGACGAAGCCATCCATTTGCAGGAAGCCGAGAAGAAGTGCCGCAAGCCCAACGATCAGGCATACCAGTGTCGGCAGCGGCAGTGAGTCGCTGTAGAGGGCGCGCGCCACCAGCACCGGGACGAACTGGAATAGCGCCCCGCACATGAGCAGGCTGAGCCAGCCCAGCACGACCAGATGCACGAGAACGAGTGTTGACGCGGATTCCACCGGAGCACTGGGATAACCATATCCGAGTGTCATCAACAGTTCGGCGGCAAGGAACGCGATCAGCGCCGCCGCGAAGTAAGACATCGTCCAGCGGGAGAGTGTTGCGCCGAGCACGATCGCGTTCTTTTTCTGCTGGAGCGGTGCCGGCCGTCGAGCCGCCGGCATCGCTACCGGCGAACTCAAGCAGCTTTCACCATGCGTCCGATCTCGACGCGCCATACCTGCGGACCCTTTTCTAGATAGGTCCAGGAAAACTGTTGCGGGTGTTCGGCCTCAAGCTGGTAATAGAGCGGCTTCGGGTCGTGATCGTTGACCAGGACAAACGAGCCGCCCGGTGTGAGCTGCCCCACAAGTTCGAAGATCTTCGCGTGTCGCTGTGCCGGCACGAGGCTTCGAACGTCGATTTCGCTGACGGCCGAAGCCGATTGTGTCTGAGGCATGATGCAATTGCTCCGTAGGTCGCGCTCTGCGCCATCGGCAGGAGGGGATCGCGACCGAATCCGATCCGGGCCTTTGAGAGTTCGCTTTGTGCAGCGCTCCTAGTTGCACATTCACGCCCAAAAGATACATTGTCAATATATCTTTTATGAGCCTGTTTGGAATCGTGGCCGCCTGTGAACCACGCGTCCTTGCAAAAGACACCTACGTACCCGTCACGGGCGTCAGCTATCGCGACGCCACGGCCTATGCCGCCTGGCTGTCTGCCAGAACAGGCAGAACCTGGCGCCGACCGACGAGGAATGGGCTTTCGCGGCTGCCGAACGCATGAATGATGACGCGCTCGGCCTCGAGCAAGACAATACCAATCCGGCCGTCCGGTGGCTGGCGCGCTATCGTTCGGAGGCGGGAACTGGCGCGCGCACACCGAGCCCAAGCCGCTCGGCCATTTCGGACTGAACAGCAAGGGGGTGGCCGACATCGCCGGCAATGTCTGGGACTGGACGATGACGTGCTACGTGCGTGCGACGATGACCGGCGGCGGAGAAATTGCACAGAGCACCGAAAACTGTGGCGTGCGCGTCGTCGGCGGCCGGCATCGCGGTTACATGTCCAACTTCATCCGCGACGGCAAGAGCGGCGGCTGCGCGGCCGGCCTTGCGCCGGATAATCTCGGCATCCGGCTCGTTCGCGAAACGCCTTCCCTCGTCGGCTATGTCAAGCTGCTGTGGGTGAAGAACATCGATTAATTCGTATGCCAATACCCGACGGCCGGCTTTGGCGAACATGCATCTTGTCCGGCAAAAGCGTATTAAGCGGCAAGCGCCATGTGCCACGGGCATGGCTGCATCTGCCATGCGCTCGACCAGGCCGAACCAAAAATTTGCTCGGCACATAAACTTAAAAACGCGATGGAGAAAACCAGGAACTTGACCCCTAAACCAGGCCCGAAAGATGCATAAAAGGCGGACCAAATCTTGGTGGAACCCCCGGGTCGTTCCTACCTGAAATCAACATTCAACGGCTACATCGGCCTCTATGAGCGACCGGGAGCATGTACCACCCAAAAAATGCAGCCATGGAACAAGCTTGCTCATCGTGCTTAGGCCATCCGTCTGCTCAATGGTTCAGACGGACTCAAGCAGGTACCATCGACACACCGGTGCAACGCGAGGTGCCTCTGCCCTTTCCGTAGACCTTCGCACGACCAGATCATCAAAATCTGCGATGAGAACGGCATCGAGGATTGTCTGGCCAATGTTCTCATTCTCAAACATAAAAAGTCCCGAAGGTTGCCTTCTCTGCATGTCGCGCTGGCACAGTTTCAGGATTTCATCCATCGGATGGCTGACCATCTCGCAAAAGCGAGGATTGGCCATCACGATGCGATCCAGGCCATTCAGACGCCTTGATGAACAAGGTGACGGCCCCGGAGCGGCCTGAAGCGTCTTTCCGTTATCCGCTGGTTACCCCGAATACCCGCGTGATTTTGATAGCAAGGCGCCGCTTGCTCGTCGTTGGCGTAGAGGTCAGGTACCTTCCATTCTTTGCTTTACAAGGAGCTCCTTCAGCAGCGGGTTGGGAAAGAGCCTTTCCATCACCACCGCATAAAACGTCTGGACGATACTGGGAAGGGCATCGCCTTCGACAAGCGTTCCGGCCGCGATTTCGTCCTTCACCACGATCGGCGGTAGCACGGCGATGCCGATGTCTTCGCGCGCGAGCAGGCGCATCGTCGCCATATCGTCGGCCTCGGCAATGACGTGCGGACGAATGTCGAGTTGGTAAATAAGTGCATCGAAGCCGGCTCGAACGCTAGTTCCGCTTGTCGGGACAATGACGGGGTGTGCCATCAGACGCTCGGCCAGGCCGCAATCCCTACGAAAGCGCGCCGGGGCTCCGATGAGGCTTACCGCTCGCTCCGCCAGGCGATGGACCACGAGGTGCGAATGCCCGTCATGCACCGGCGGCTGGTTGATCAAGACGATGTCGAGGCTGAGTGAACGAAGCGACGCGATCAACTCGGCTGTGTTGCCTGAGCGCAGGACGAGTTCGACGTCCGGCCGTCCAAGCAGAGGTTGCAGGAATTCCATCTGAAAATTGCGCGACAGTGTCGCCAACGCGCCGAGACGCAGGGTCTTATGCGCCGTGCCGGCGTCGCGAAGCGTGCCCAGCAGTTCCTCGCCTGTGTTGAAGATGGCATCGGCGTGATCCAGCGCGATGCGCCCCGCTTCCGTCAGGCGTAGCTGGCGGCCGCTGCGTTCGAACAACGCGTTGCCAAGGCTTGCCTCCAGCTTGCGAATTTGGACCGACAGGGCGGATTGGGTGACGTTGAGGCGCGTCGCCGTGCGCGTGAGATTGCCGTCATGGGCGACAGCCCAGAAATAGCGCAGGTGGTTGTAGTTCAAGGGAGGCATCATTCGATATTAGCGAACGATATCGCATAAACAATGAATTTTCTTCGGCGAAGCGCGCCTGTTATCGCGATGCAACGATTATCCCTCGGAGACCAACGTTGTCGCTCTACCTGCTTGCCTTGGCCACGCCGCTACCGCTACTCGTCGCCGCTGCCATTGCCTTTCCCGGTTCCGGTCGCTGCCCAAAGCGCGCCGGCCTGGCTGAAGTGGCCGCGCTGGTTTCTTTCCTCATAGCGCTCGGCGGGCTTGCCGTGCTTGTCACGCAAGGGGCGAGGACAAGCGGCCTGATCGGCGTCGCCGGGATCGGCCTCTCCTCTCTGCTGGACGCCGTCAGCGTTACGATGCTGCTGCTCGTCAGTTTCATCGGCTGGCTCGTGCTGCGTTATGCCCGAACCTATCTCGACGGCGAGGCGCGGCAGTGCGCGTTCACCGGCTGGTTGTGCCTTACGCTCGCGGCCGTCCTGTTTCTCGTCCAGGCAGGCAATCTCGTCCAGCTTGCGGCGGCATGGATCGGTATGAGCGTAACGTTGCGCCGGTTGCTGCTGTTTTATCCGGAACGATTGGCGGCGCGGCGTGCCGAACGCAAGAAGCGGCTTTTTTCTCGCATCGGCGCTGCTGCGCTGATCGTTGGCACCGGCTTTATCGCCTGGGTCTACGGCACGGCCGATATCGCGACCGTCAATTCCATTGCAAGAACCGGCGGCGGGCCGGCATTGACCGTCGTTGTCGCCGGCCTGCTCGCGTTTGCGGCGCTGCTCAAGTCGGCCCAGTTTCCGACGCACGGGTGGCTGACGGAAGTCATGGAGGCGCCGACGCCGGTCTCGGCGCTTCTGCACGCGGGCATCGTCAATGCCGGCGGCTTCCTGCTGGTCCGTTTCGCTGACCTGATGTTGACGGCGCCCGGCATCCTCGCGGCGGTTGCGATGGTCGGCGGCTTCACAGCGCTGTTCGGGGCGCTTGTCATGCTCACCCAGCCCGCCGTCAAGACTTCGCTTGCCTGGTCGACGGTGGCGCAGATGGGCTTCATGATGCTGGAATGCGGACTGGCGCTGTTCCCGCTTGCCTTGCTGCACATCGTCGTCCATTCGTTCTACAAGGCGCACGCCTTCCTCGCTTCGGGCGGAGCCGTCGAACAGGTCGCCACCATCCGCCGCCCCGGACCGGTCGCAATCCCCAACGGTGCCGCCGTCGGCCGGGCGTTTGCTCTGGCGCTCCTGATCTACGCGGCGATCGGGGCTATCTTCGGCGTCGCCTTCGGCTTCGGCCATAAGTCCCCTCAGTCCCTTGCCCTCGGCGCGATCCTGATCTTCGGTGTCGCCTACCTTCTGGCGCAGGGGCTGGCTGATGCCGCGCCGCGCGTGCTGACCCGCAAGACGGCGAGCTACGCCATCGCAGCGGCGGTCGGATATTTCACGCTGCAAACGGCGGCCGAGTGGCTGACGCGCGGGACCCTGCCGGCGACGCCAGCGCCCGGCCGGCTCGAATGGACATTGATGGCGCTGGCCGCCCTGAGCTTTGGGGTGGTCGCGATTGCCCAGGCCCTGCTGCCCCTGTGGTCCGGCCATCCGGCCGCTACAGGGCTGCGGGTGCATCTCGCCAACGGCTTTTACCTGAACGCTGTCTTGGACCGAATGCTCGGCGGCTGGTCCGCCCGCGTGTCGCCGTGACGAACCGCTAGTGCGGAGGATACCGATGCTGAACAGGATCGATGATCATCACATTCTCGCCTCTGGCACGGCGATCGAGGCGGCGCGTCGCGCGGCGCGGCAGGTCCCGCCGCTGTGGCCGCTGGATTCGAGTGTAACGGTCAACCCATTTCTCGGCCAGGCCGACTGGCCGCTTGAACTGGCCGCCGCCCGGCTTGGTCGCGTTGCCGGCATACGGGTCACGATGCCGCGAAGCTGGTATGCCGCGCGTATTCGATCCGGCGAGATAAACGATGCCGATCTCGATGCGGCCCTTATCGGTGCATCGGCACCCGATGAGCCGAAGGCGCGCGCGGAGCTTGACGCGGGGCTCAGGGCAGAGCCCCCATGCCCGACACCGCTGCCAACGGTAGCCGATCTCGCGGCCGAAGCATCGGGAACCGACTGGCCCGGCGTTCTGACCGAGCGTATCAGCCATTGGGCCGCCGATTATTTCGATACGGCCCAGGCGCTGTGGGCGGCCCCCAAAGGGCGCGACGCCTATGACACCTGGCGCGACAATGCCCGGTTCGATCTTACGCCGGAAATTGCCGGCCTGAAGGGCTTTGCCGCGTTCGCCGCGCGACTGCCCGAAACGGCGGAGCAGGCGATCCTCGAATGCGTCGGATATCTGGGTTTGTCTGACAGGACCCTCGAGGTTTACTTCCACCGGCTGCTGATGAGTCTCGGCGGCTGGGCCCAAATCGGGCGCTATCTCCTGTGGCAGGCGGAACTTCGCGACGGCAGTGACAGGACCCTGATTGATCTCCTTGCAATCCGTCTCGTCTGGGAAAAAGCGATTTTTCGCCAATATGCCTCCTCGATCGAAGGCGAGTGGTTCGAGTCGAGAGGAGCCTATGCCGAGGAGATTACGTCGTCGGCCGACGATGTGTTGGATTCCGTGTTGCAGGAAGCGGCCGAGCACGCCGCCCAGAGGCGGCTTGCGGCGGTTCTCGCGGCGGAAACAGCAATCCCCGTCAACGGCCGCGCCAAGTTGCAGATGGCCTTTTGCATAGACGTGCGGTCTGAAGTGTTTCGCCGCGCGCTGGAAAGCCTCGATCCAGGCATCCGTACGCTTGGATTTGCAGGCTTCTTCGGGCTTGGCGTTTCCCATCGGCGTTTCGCTTCCGACGTCGAGGAGTATCGCCTGCCGCCGCAACTGGCGCCGGGGTCGAACTCGCGTTCGGGCGACGGCAGCGCCGCCATGGTGCAACTGGACCAAGCCGCTCGGCTTGGCGAACGGGCAACCCGCGCCTGGGGCCGTTTCAGGCTGGCAGCCGTTTCCTCCTTCGCCTTCGTCGAAGCCATGGGGCCTGTCTATGTGAACAAGCTTTTGCGCAACGGGCTTGGCTTCGCCAAGGTCAAGCACCCGAACGATCCGGCGCCCCGTTTCGACCCCGCGCCCGATGTGGCGTTCCGCATCGCCATGGCAGAGAAAGTGCTGCGGAGCATGTCGCTGACCCATGACTTCGCGCGGCTGGTAGTGATCGCCGGCCATGGTGCGAGCGTCGTCAATAATCCGCACGCCAGCATGCTTCATTGCGGTGCTTGCGGCGGCTTTTCCGGCGATGTCAACGCTCGGCTGCTCGCCGGCCTGCTCAACGACGCTGTGGTTCGCGCCGGGCTCGCCGAGCGCGGTATTTTGGTTCCGGACGACACCCTTTTTCTGGCGGCGCTGCACGAGACCACGACCGATACCGTCACGCTCTACAAAGCCGACCGCCCCTCGGTCGCTCACGCCGAGGATATTGGGCAGCTAAGGCGCTGGTTCAAGGCGGCCGGCGCGCTGACGCGAGCCGAGCGCGCGCTCCGCCTGCCCGGAAGGCCTTCGGCGGCGGACCTTTTGCGCCGGGCTAGGGACTGGGCCCAGATACGGCCGGAATGGGGGTTGACCGGCTGTCAGGCGTTCATCGCCGCGCCACGCAGCCGCACGGCGGGGCGGGATCTGGGCGGACGTGTTTTCCTGCACAACTACGTCTGGCGCGAAGACGAGGACTTTGGCGTTCTCGAAATGATCATAACCGCGCCCATTATCGTCGCGAGCTGGATCAGCCTGCAATATTACGGTTCGACCGTGGCGCCGCAGGTCTTTGGGGCGGGCAACAAGCTCCTGCACAACATCACCGGCGGCATGGGTGTCGTCGAGGGCAATGGCGGCCTGCTGCGTGGCGGCGTTCCCTGGCAGTCCATCCACGACGGTGAGAAATTTGTCCATGAGCCGCTGCGGATGTCGGTCGCTGTCGAAGCGCCGCGCGAGGCGATCGCCACAGTGCTGGAACGCCATCCCGACGTCCGCAAGCTGTTCGACAATCGCTGGCTCCACCTCTTCGCACTCGATGACATGGGACGCTGGGCCTGGCGATATGCGGGCGGTTCAAGCTGGATAGGCGCTTTCGACGATACGTCACCTCAAGCCCGATTGGAGCCAGTGCCGATTTGAGGTTCAGGCGGAACAGGTTTGGCGGACCGACGACTCGTGCGGTTCCTGCTTTCATCAGGTTTCAAGGCAACCCACCCTCAAAAGGACGTAAAATGGCCGAAGGAATGAATATAGAAAGCCCGACGTTAACAGCGAATAATGAACAAATCGATTGGCTACTGTCTCGCCCCAACATGAGCCCGTGGCTGAAGAATGCACTGACTACTGCCAGAGGCCGCAACCCTGTTGATCTCTTGAATGACCTCGATATCCTGGACTACCTGCTCCGCACACGGAGTAATGCGCAGATTCGTTCAGCATTGGAGGGATATGCGCAGGGCACCTTGCCAGGCTAGTTCGCATGTGTTCAAGCCACCACCACGCTACTGCTTCGACCGACGCCAGGTTCTCAAGTTGAGGCCGCTTCGGCGGTTCACAGGTAGACTACCCATTCCAATCAATGCCAAACAGCGATCAAAATCACAGCCCCGAAGCCGTGCTGGCGCACTCTAGATCGGACGACAGAAATTCTGTAACACACACTGGCTGGAACGCGTCAACAACCACACCAGCAGCGGACGCCGCGCCCTAGAAGGTGTCTCGTGTGAGTTCTCGCACCTCCTGCGTGATCCAGTCGCGGAAAGCGCTTACCTTCGGGTTATTCCGGCTGCCGACGCGGTAGACAAGATCGTAGCCCCATTCGACTTCCAGTCTGGCTTGCGGAAACAGCGACACAAGACGGCCTGCCGCCAGGTCCTCGACCACCAGCACACTGCACCCCAAGGCCACGCCTTCACCACGGGTGGCTGCCTCGATCGACATGCTGCCAAGCGTGTAGCCTGGGCCCCGAACCTTCAGATATGGCAAGCCCAAGCAAAGGGCGCGATACCGGTCCCGGTCGATATCATCCACAACCCCCTGCCCGGCGTCAGCGCATCGAGGACCAGCGCCCCGGTCGGTCTAGCGCGCAGCAATTTGGTGTCGCCCGGCGTGATTTTCTGCAGATGCATGGTCAGCGGACCGTCCGGCACCTGATCGACAGGAATTCCAGTTCCTCGCCCCATGAGGGCTGGCGATGGAGTAGGCCCTGAATACCGGCTTCACCGCATTGGGCAGGCCAATCATCACGAACTCGCCCGGGCGGAAGCGAAAGCTCTGTGGCCGGGTGATACGGAACGAGAACAACCGGCCCGTATATTGGCGCACGGAGATCACCTTCTCGGCGTGAACCCCAATGGGAAGCGGAAATTCGCAAATGGCGGCGTCTGTCTGCTGGCGCACTGCTTGTGTCATTCCTGGCATCCCTTTTGTCGATGACTGATCGGGAGTGGGTCCTGACCGCTAAAACCGGGCTGATGGGCGGCCGCAGCAATCGGGTAGCGGCGCTCTGCCGACATGCTTCCCGTCTGTGCCGAGAAAGCCGCGCCTGGCACGGCAGTGCCTCTCTCACACGGAAGTCCAGTTTCTGTCATGCGACAGGATGTGGGCTTCGACGCCGGCCATGCCTTCAAGCACAGCCACGATCTCCCCGACATCCATCAGGTTGAAGGCGGTGGAGAGCGCGTCTGCCAGCGCCGCCTGCCTAGCCACGACGGTGACGCTGGCGTGGCGCCGAGGCGTCGCGCCGCTACGCGGATCGATGATGTGGCTGAACCGGCCCTCGGCGTCGAAGCGAAAGCCGAACGGGCTCGACGTTGCCACGGCGCGATCCTCCACTTCAAGCACCTTGAGGATGCGGGCCGTATCGAGGGGATCGGAAACGCCGACCCGCCATGGCCTGTCGTCCCACGCCGGGCCGATGGCGCGGCTTTCGCCCATATCGACCATGGAGTGCTCGATGCCGCCGGCTCTCAGCAGGTCCACTACCTTGTCGGTTACATAGCCCTGCGCAATGCCGTTGAGCGTCAGCGCGGAGCCTGCCGCCGGCAGTTCGATGCGGGCGGATGAACAGGCGATCCGATCGAGGCCGACGCGAGCTAGGCACTCGCGCACGATCCCGGCCGAAGGTCCGGCTTTGGATGCGCCGGAGGTTGAAAAGTGGCGGCGGTATGTATCCCATAGCGGCTGCACGGTGGGGTCGAAGGCGCCGCCGGTGAGCGCCCAGGCATCACTGCTCTGGCGCAATATCTCCACGAGTTCCTTTGGCGGCGAGACCAGGAAGCGCTGCCGGTTGAGCAAGGTGAGGTCGGAATCGTCACGGTAGAGGCTGAAGATGCGCTCCAGCCGCCGTACCTCGGCGACCGTCGCTTCTACCAGCTTTTTCGCCTTCGCGCGGTCCGGATGATGGATGACGAGCGAAGCCTGCGCGCCCATGGCCTCACCCTGCCAAGTCACCGCATCGGGTATGGCCGCAGCGCTCTCGAACGGCAGCAGCGCCATGCCGGCTGCGGCGGCGCTGATGCCGATCATGCGGCGGCGGGTCATCGGTCCGGAAATCATGTCAGTGAACCTCCCTGGAAGGCGCAGGCGCGCCATTCGCGCCGGTTTGCTGCTCCAGAATGTAGTCGCGCGGAACGGCGTCGAAGCGCACGACTTCGCCGCCATGGGCGCCGGCGAAGGCTGTCGCTGCCTCTTCGGTGGAGAAGGGTGCGGCCTCGGCGGCGCCCATGCCGCCCTTCCGGTTGCTGCCAATGACGAAGAATGCCTGTCGGGCGTCCACCCAGTTGTCGGCTCCGGGTTCGTCCCAGGTCGGCGCTTTGGCCATGTCGGAGACATAGATCGCGCGGATATCCTTCGGCTCCTCCGGCAGCATGGTGAAGGCGATGGCGTCGCGCGCTGACGAAAACCAGATCGGCTCGTCATATTTGGCGAGGATGATCTGGCCTTTGGGTCCAGCATGTTCGAGGATGTTCATGCCGCAGTAGCGGCCCATCGCGTCCTCCGTCATCGCGAAGGGCGGGGGCGGCGCTTCCGCTTGGCGCTGGCAGGCTCCGAGCGCCAGAAGGCCGGCGAGGACCATAACCGTCAGGAGCTGTCTCACAGCTCTCTCCTCGAAAAGGCAGCCGCCGCCAGTGCCATCGGCGCCACGATCCATGCCGCAAGCGCGGCCAGCAGGACCGCCGGACCCAGCGCCGCGTTCTGCACGACACCGGCCATGCCCGAGGCGGCTGCGATATCGTCCGAGCCGGCGAGATTGAGCAGACGGTAAGCGTCGGTCGGATTGAACAGAAGCAGTGCATCCAGCACGCCGTCGCCGACGAAGCGTCCCTGATCGGCCACCAGCAGCCCCAGCAGCGCCATGTCGTAGAGGATGACGAAGACCAGCCAGACGCCGATGGCGATGCCGCCGGCGGTGCCGCGGTCACGTACCAGCGCGCTGACCAGATAACCAATGGCGACGAAGACCGCGCCCACAAGCACCGAGGAAGCGGTCATGGCGACGAACGCCGTCCAGCTTCCGCCGCCGATCGCCTTGCCGGTAGCCAGAAGCGCAACCGCCGCCAGCCCGTAGCCGACGCAGGTGGCGAAGGCGAGGATGGCGATATGCCCGAGGAACTTGCCGAGTAGAACCTGGCTGCGCCGGACCGGATAGGACAGAAGCAGAGTCATGGTGCCGCGATCGATCTCGCCGACGATGGCATCGTGGGAAATCAGCAGCGCGATCAGCGGCACGATGAAGATGGTGAGGCTGGCAAGGCTGATGACGACCACGTCGAGCGCGCCGGCGCCGACCGTACCGGTAGGCGCGCTGCCGAGGAAGGCAAGCGTCAGCGCCAGCGCCGCCAGCAAGCCGGTCGCCGCCAGCACCCAGCGATTACGCAGGCCCTCGCGCACTTCCTTTGCCGCAAGCAGAAGGATCGTGTTCATCGCAAAATCCTCCCGGCGAGGAAATGGGCGTAGAGTTCATCGAGACCTGGCGGCACCATGTCGAGATCGACGAAGGGCGCGCCTTCGCCAGCGGCGCGGCGCAGGAAGGCGGCCTTGGCCTCCGGCGTAGCGTCGAACTCGACGATGTGGCCGTTGATCTGCCTCAGCCCCGCTGGTTCGCCCATCCATTCGCGCAGGCGCCGGGTCCCGTCCTCGGCGGTCTTCAGGCGAATCTTCGTCGGCAGTTGCGCGATGTGGCGTAGTTCGTCCAGCGAGCCATCGGCAATCTTGCGGCCTTCGTTCATGATGACGACGCGGCCGGCATTGCCTTCCAGTTCGTTCAAAGCATGAGAACACAGGAGCACGGTCGCGCCAGCCGCACCCATTTGACGGACGATCCCATAGAATTGCTGGCGTAGTTCCGGGTCGAGGCCGGTGGTGGGTTCGTCCAGCAGCAATACCGCCGGCGTGCCGATCATGGCCTGAGCCAAACCCAGCCGCTGGCGCATACCCTTGGAATAGGTGCCGACGCGCCGGTCTGCCGCGTGGGCAAGGCCAAGCCGTTCAAGCAGCGCATCCTCTTCTTTCGGCCTGCCTCCCTTGAGCCGGACGTAGAAGCGCAGCGTCTCGCGGCCGGTCAGTGCGGGATTGAAAGATACGTTCTCCGGCAGGTAGCCGAGCCGCCGACGCACGGAGGCATCGCCAGCCGCCGGATTCTGGCCGAGCACGGCGACAGAGCCGGCGGTGGGACGCGCAAGCCCCAGCATTAGCTTGATAAGCGTGGTCTTACCGGCGCCGTTGTGGCCCACCAGCGCGATCACCTCGCCGGTACCAGCAGAGAAGGACACGTCGTCCACTGCCCTGACGGGGCCGTAATGCCGTGCAACCGACTTCAGTTCAACATTGAAGCTCATGGCGTCACCGTTTCCTTGATGCCGTCCGGCTTCATCAGCGGGTGGCTATCGACGACGCCACCGGGAAAGACCGCCGGAAAGCGGGCCTGCGCCCAGCGGATCACCTGCACAGCCGGGCTGTTGACCAGCACCTTGGCCGCCGGCGCTGCCCACAGCACCCGGTCGATCATGTCGTTGGGGCGGTAGGGGTTGTCAGCAAGGCCGTCGCCGTCGAGGTCAAAGGTCGGATTGTCGCTCCAGTAGTTGCCGCGCCCCTCGCTCGACCAGTCGAGCGAGCGGGTGCCGACATATTTGACCTGGTTGTGGTTGCGCACGAAGGCGTTGCCGCTCATCGCGTTGCCCTCGGAGCCGGCCGTGAAGTGCACGCCGATCTCGCAGCCCTCGAAGAGGTTGCCGGAGAAACGATTGCGGTTGGCGTTATAGATGAAAACGCACTTTTCAGGGCCGATGCGCGTGCCCTTGCGCAACCCGACCGCTTCGCTGGCTTTGGGCATATCCGGGTCTGCGGCGAAACGCTGGCCGTTGCTGGTCCAGCGTTCGGCCGGCTGCGCACGGCCACGCACCACGTTGCCGCTGATCTCAGAAGCGTTAGCGTAATTGAAAAGAAAGCCATTGTCACGGTCGCCGTCCGAGACGTTACCGGTGACCTTGAGGCGGTCGGAATACATGATGGCGTAGCCAACGATATTGCCGGTGGAAACGTTATCGGCGATCACGCTGTTGTTGGTGTACATATAATGGACGGCGAAACGCAGGTTGCTGAACCTGTTGCCGCGGAATTCGTTCTTCTTGCTGGCGTTGGCGAAGATGCCGTCGCGGCCAAAGCTGATGTCGTTGTCAAGAACTTTGGCCCCAGGCGAATTCCATACCGAAACGCCGTTGCCGGAACGGCTGGTGCGCCCTTCGCTTAAACCTTCGATGCGATTGCCCCGCGCCACTGCATCCTGAGCGCCATGAAGTTGGATGCCGTAGAGATTGCCGACGATGATGTTGTCTTCTATAAGCGCGCGCGTGGCGGTCGGCGCGGCGAATACGCCGGCGTCCAGCGTGTCCAGATCCATTCCCGAACCTTCGATGCGAAGGTTGCGAACGACGGAGCCCGGCGCTTCCAGCGTCACCACGCTGCCGTAGCCACTACCCTTCAGGGCCGCGCCCGGCTCGCCTTGCAAAGTCAGCTTCCGGGATATGACAACCGGCCCAACATGCTCGCCTGGCGCAAGACGCAGCACGTCGCCCGGCGCCGCGGCGTCCACCACGGCTTGCAAAGGCGTGGCGTCAGCGGCGACGATTATCTCCGTCGCGTCCGCCGGGTGGCCGGAAATGGCGGCAAACAGCGCCGCCATTCCCATTATCGCGTTATGGAAAGTACGAGCCACGTCCTAGGCGCCCTGCGGTTCCACGAGCATACGGCCCTTCATCTCCATGTGCATGGCATGGCAGAACCACGAGCAATAGTACCACCAGACGCCCGGCTTGCTGGCGGTGAACGTCACCGACGCGGTCGCCTGTGGGGCCACTTCCATGTTGATCCCGTAATTGATGATTGAGAAGCCATGAGTCAGGTCCTCCACTTCGTCGATATTGGTGACGTAGACAGTGACCTCATCGCCCTGCTTGACGGTAAAACTCTCCAGTCCGAAGGCCGGCGCCGCCGAGGTCATGTAGACGCGCACCTTGTTGCCATCGCGGATGACCTCGCTGTCCATCATCAGGTCGATGCCGTCGGCCTCGGCCTGCTTAACCGCGTCGGAGAAGAACGGATCAGCCCGGTCCCAAACATTGACTGGATTGATCTTCGAGCGATGGACAAGTGTGGCGTCATGCGGCTCGGCGAAGCTCGGGCCGTCATGCACCAGCACCATCTGGTCGCCGGAGATGTCGATCAGCTGGTCGTTCTCAGGCTTCAGCGGGCCAACGTTGAGGTAGCGGTCCTTGGAGAACTTGTTCAGCGAGAGCAGCCATTTGCCGTCCGCCTCCTTGGTCTGACCCATGGAGGTGTGGTTGTGGCCGGGCTGGTAGTGGACGTCGAGCTTCTGACGGATCGGATCGACCTGTTCGCCGGCATAGGAGCGCTTGGCATCCTCGATGTTCCACTTGCAGACCTGACTGTCGATGAAAAGCGTGGTGTAAGCGTTGCCGCGCCCATCATAGGCGGTATGGAGCGGACCAAGGCCCAGTTCCGGCTCGGCGACCACTGTATCGCGCGACTCGATCTTGTCGTCAAACAGATCGTCGAACTTGCGCACGTCGAACACCGTCACCGTTGGCGACAACTTGCCGTTGGCCACGACATGGATGCCATCGGGTGCGGTGTTGATGCCATGCGGGCTGTTGGCCACGGGCACATAGCGCGTGTAGGGCGAGCCATGGCGACCGTCAATGACCGGCACGCCGCCCATCTCCTTGAAATTGCCCTTGGCGACCGCTTCTTCGATACGCTTCAGGTTGAAGATGACGATCCAGTCCTGCTCCTTGGCCATCATCTGTTCGAGGTTCACGCCCTCCTCAGAGTTGTAGCAGGTGGCGAAAGCGTATTTGCCCTGGTAGTCAGCATCGACATTGTCGAGGTTGCCGTCGACCATGACCTGCCAGGCAACCTTCATCGTCTCGCCGTCCACGGCGGTGAAGATGGCATGATACTGCTTGTGATCGTCGAGGACCGAGCCATCATTAGGGATCGGCACACGGTCCTCGCCGTTGCAGAACACATAGCCCGTCTTCGGGTACTTCTGCACACGCAGGCCATGCACCGTATGCTGGTTCGGCAACTGGATGATCTTGTCACACTTCATCACATCGAGGCGGATACGACATACCCGTGTATTTGCCTTGTCGTTGGCATAGAGGTAGCGACCGTCATAGGTGCCGTCGGTCTGCGATGGATGCGGATGGTGCAGGTCGCCGTTGAGATAGATGCCGCCCTTGTCTTTCAGGAACTCGACATTCTCGGGAAGCAGGCCCTCGGTCAGGACCTTGAGGCTTTCGTTAGTCTGCCCCCAGCCGGTGGCGCTGCACCGGTTGAAAACGGGGATGCGCATCAGTTCGCGCATGGACGGAGCGCCCATGATGCGCACTTCGCCGGTCTGACCGCTGGAGAAAAACACGTAGTATTCGTCCAGCTCTCCGGGCTTGACTTCGGCTTCCTGCTCGCCCTTCTCGTCCGCTGCGGCCGGCGATACCACGCCTCCGTTTAGTGCCAGTCCGCCGCCGACCCCTGCGGCACCGGCGGCCGCCATTACAGCGGTGGTGCCCAGCAGTTGGCGTCTACTCAGAATGGCTTTCCGGTCCCGTTCGTCCTGTGACATGGTCATTCTCCTTGTTGTGGCCTGTCAGCCGGTTACACTGATGTGTTTTGCAGCTGTCCCTACTGGCTCACCCCCGTGGGTGATCACCGGCGGCTTGGGCGGACCCTTGCCGCGGGTTGCCGGCGAGGACAGCGCCTCGAATTTCTCGCGCTTCAGCCGCACCTGGATCAGGTGCGGGCAGCGGTGGTCGTCGTGGTAGAGTTCCTGGCAGTGCATGCAGTAGATGCACTCGTTGACGTTGATCTCGCCTTCGGGGTGGATCGCCTGCACCGGGCATTCCTTGGCGCAGCGCTGGCAGGGCGAGCCGCATTCGGGATAGCGCTTCAGCCACTCGAACATGCGGATGCGTCCAGGAATGGCGAGCGCGGCGCCCAGCGGGCACAGGTACCGGCAATAGAAGCGCTCGATGAAGAGACCGGCCCCGAGCAGTGCCAGCGCAAAGACGACAAAGGGCCAACCACGTGCGAACTTCAGGATGATCGCCGTCTTGAACGGCTCGACCTCTGCATAGGTCTCGGCCAGCGCAACGGAATAGAGCGACAAGCCGAACAGGCCGAGGAAGATCATGTATTTGACCGGCCACAGCCGCTCATGCAGGCCGAAGGGTAGCTTGATCTGCGGCACCTTCAGCCATTGGGCGAGGTTGTTGGTGAGTTCCTGCAAGGCACCGAACGGGCACAGCCAACCACAGAAGGGACCCCTGCCCCAGAACAGCAGCCCCGCCGCCACCGCCGCCCACAGGATGAAAATTAGCGGCGCCGCAAGGAAGAACTCCCAGTTGAAGCCGGTGACCAGAGAATTGACGAAGGTCAGAACATTGACCACGGAAAGCTGGGCGTTTGCATACCAGCCGAGCCAGACCAGCGTGAACAGCAGATAACCACGCCTGATCCAGGCGAACAGCCGAGGGCGGCTGACCAGCCAGCTTTGAAAGAAGAAGATAGCGGTCAGCACCAGGAGAGCGATGACCGTGACGCCGATCTTGAGGGTGTTCATCTTCCAGATCTTCACCCAGAGGGGTTCCTGGTCTGGAGAGCCCTGCTCCGACAGTCCGGGCGTTGCCGGCTGGGCCGGCTCTTGCGCAAGCGTGACCGTGGGCAACGCGGGCTGCACCGCCTCGACCGGAGCAGCCTTCAGATAGCGCGCGGGCAAGGTATAGCCGAGGTTGAAAGGCAAGGTCGCCTTGTCCCGGGCACCAAAGCTGCGCTGTACGAGCAACTGCAATTCCCACGGCTCGGAAAGGTCAAGCGAAAACTCCTCCGGCACCGTGAACAGCGCAATTTCACGCAGGTGCGGTGCCCCTTCCGCGGCAAGATCGCCAAGCCGTGTGTGGTTGCGGTCGCGAAAGCGCACGCCTTGCCCGTCCTGCATTAGTTCGATGCGGTCGAAGATACCGCCGCGCACATAGCCCGACCCCTTGAAGGAATAGGCACCCTCGCCAGCAACGATGATCGCTTGCTGGCCGTGCTTCAGTTTCTTCCTCAACCTGTCATAGCCGGCGTCACCCAGCAGGCTGCGGCCGATAACGGGCACGCTGACCGGCGCGACGTAGAGATCGATGAAGCGGTCATCCGGGTTGTCGGTTTCGGGCCGCTGCGCAGCCTGTTGCTGGCCGGCATCAGCGAAGGCCTTAGTCACCTCGCCTACCGTCAGCCTCACGCTGCGCACCGAGCCATCGCCGACGAGCGTGCTCCAGTCGCTTATTCCCGATACAGCGGGGTCCACGACCATGGCCGGCGCGGCGGAGGCTCCAGGAGCGCCTGCCCCCCTCTGACCCAAGCGCCCGCTTCGGATCAGCTTCACCGCCGAGCGCACGACGCTGTCGCTCATCACCAGCACAGTGACGGTGGCCCCGCTGACGATATCCACCTGCGGTATCTGCTCCTGCCCCGCAGCAACCCGGCCAAGGTCCTTGCCGATCAGCGCGTTCAGCGCGGCAACGACCTTTTCCTGCGGGATACCGATGAGGACGATCGGCTCCTTGTGCTCGACCAGTTTGATGCCGCGGATGACGCCTTTCAGGCCAATTCCCACAAGGAAACGGATCGGTTTGCCCGAATAGCCGACCGCGCTGGTGAAATCGGTGTTGAGATACGCGTAGCCGACCGCCTTTCCGCCGGACAAGACAGGCACTATTGATGGATTACCTTCTGCATTGCCATAGGCATCGGCACCCTGGATCAGTTCGCCGGGCGCGGTACCGGACAGAAAGTGCTGCAAGCTTTCGTCGGCCCGTCCCGGACTGACCAACAGGGCCAGCAGCATCAGCATGGTCACAACCACCGCACGAGAGACGAGGGCTGTGACGAGCCGCGGTGCCGTTTTGGGCCTGGTCGTAGCCATTGGTCCTGACATGCGTCCCCTTCTTGCGGCTGCTTGGGCGAAGCCGACTTCGGAGCGCACATCTCGGCGGTTTCGCGGAATGTTTCTTTGATTCAAAGCAAAGCAACGGCAGATTGCGCGCCTATGCTGCCTCGCAAACCAGAGGGCCTTCCTATGACTCGCCTTACCTCCGAGCCGACTGCGTCGATCCGTTCGATGGACGAGTTGCTGGCTGTCGCCATGGCGATGGAAAAGGAGACGGCAGAGCGGTACGCCGGTCTCGCAGAACATATGCGCACGGTCGGCCACCAAGATCTGGCTGAAGTATTCGATCGCCTGGTCCGCGAAGAGAACGGCCATATCGACCTCGTCGCCAACTGGTCACGGCAGATTCAGGATCGCGCACCGGAGGTGCGGCCGCCTGAAGCGGTTCCCCGAGGCGTTTTCGATGATGAGGGCATTCACCTCGTTTCACCAGAACTGGTGGACGCCTACCGTTCGTTGGCAGTAGCGGTGCGGAACGAGGAGCGCGCCTTCGCCTTCTGGTCCTATGTCGCCGCCTATGGCGCAACGGCGGAAATCCGCAAGGCCGCCGAGCGGATGGCCAGTGAGGAACTGGAGCATGCCAAAACGCTGCGCCGTGAACGCCGGAAGGCCTTTTTCAAGAACCGGCACCTGAGACCGTCAGTCCAGGAAACCTACGATTTGTCCGCTCTGGAAATGGAAGTCTGCACACGTCTCGAAGAATATGCCGAGATGAGCGGAAACAAAAAGGAATATCGCGATCTCGCTCACGAGGCGCGCACGCTCTCTCTTAATCTTGCATCGGATGCCCTGCAAGAGCCCGCTCCAGTCGGTCCAGCTCCACCACGATCTCTCGAGGCACTTTGTGAGTGGCTGGCAGACTATTATATCGACGCTGGCGAACACCTGCTTTCGCAGGCCGCCCGGGATCGGGCCCAGGCTCTCGCCACTATCGCCGTCAAGCGCCTGGCCCTCATCAGAAACCTGGGAAGAACGTAGACGGATACCGGCGACTTTGACAGGCTGCCGCCCTCATCGGATCACTCCTGTGGTATTGGGGTTGCAGCTACCGCCCTGCCGATACAACGCGAGTCCGAAGCCAACCGGTTTGCTGACCGGCGCACCCGTATCGGGGCAACTCGCGTTCGCCAGTTTGTGCTGCATCAACGTCGGTTTCCAATGTTCGCAGTAACGGCCCTGCAACATTGTTTTGCTGCAACGCAGAAACGGCAGAAAGGAAAGAAAATGAAATACATAAGCTTCGCTACGCGGCTTTCGCTGCCATAATGATGGCAGGCGCCGCCTATGCGGCAGACCATCAGGTGCAGATGCTCAATAAGGGCACTCAGGGCGTCATGGTCTTCGAGCCCAACTACATCGAGGCCGCCCCTGGCGATACGGTGACCTTCGTGCCGACCGACTAGGGCCATGACGCGGCAAGCATCGACAGCATGCTTCAGCCCTTCAAGGGCGAAATCAGCAAACCGATCACCGTCACCACCGACAAGAAAGGCGTCTACGGCGTCAAATGCGTGCCTCACTATGGCATGGGTATGGTGGCGCTGATCGTCGCCGGCAAGCCGACGAATCTGGACCAGGCCAGGAAGGTCAAGCAACCGGGCAAGGCGAAGAAAGTTTTCGAAGAGCTATTCGCCAAGGTGCCCGCTGGCAACTGAACAAGGGATTGAAGCCCGATTTCCTCGCCGTCTCCGGTTCGTCCGGGGGCGACTTTTTTGTACGGGTAACTCGTCCTTAAGGAATGGCGCGAAGGGAGCGCGACCTAGCAGCGCGCGAAGCGTAGCCGGTACTTACCCTGTCGGACTTCTGATCCTTCCGAACCAGGGGCTCCGGTGATTTTTACCTGAAATAGATATTGAATCTCGCACGCAACGCAGCATCGATTTCCGGCTCGATGACCGAGCCTGCCCGTGAAAGAATTTCATTTTTCCGAGTCGATCAGCATGGGCTTGCCGGCCTCGACCCACTCCTTGGGGCTCATGCGATTGCCGACGACAGGGTAGACATATTCCGTTTGCATCAACTGGAGGGTCTGGTTCGAGCCGAGATAGTGGCCGGCTCCTCCCAGACATATTTCCTTCATTACCTCGATGCTGGTCGTATCCTCCGTTACGTCGATGCCACGAACGAGGCGCATCACCTGGCCGAGAATGTCGTCGCCAAGAACCATGCTCTCCATACAAAAGCCGAGCAGCGAGGCGTGCATGCCGACCGATTCATAGCAGAGGTTGAGGCCGGACAGGCTTGCGAGCGTATTCGTGATGCCCTGCTCCCAACCCGCCTGCATGTCGGGAAGCTTCGAATCCGATATTCCCGACGCCGCTCCGCCCGGCAGGTCGTAAATGCGGTGCATCTGCGCACATCCCGCTGACAGCAGCGCCTGTTCGGCACTGCCACCCCACATGGCGCCCGTGCGCAACGCCGAAGCATGAATCTTTTCCACACCCGCTTGAGTCAGAGGTTTGTACTGGCCCCCGGGAAGGCCTGCCCGCACCGGCCGCAAATTATCCGCCAACGGTGCGGCGCGTGCTGCCACCCGTGCCGCGCGGCCCCCGGAGCGGGCTGAGCGCCGAGCTATCTCGGGAGCGCATAGTTCATCGACAGCGTTCATGTTTGTCACCCGTGGTCAAAGGGCTCCTGGATTCTGCGGGAGGATGGCGCTGCCAGCGCATGAGCCTGTTCATGTCCGCCGGCATAAGCACTGTTCGTGCTCTCGTAAAATCATGCTAGTTTTCTATATGGTTAGCAGATAACAGGCTTGATCCGACACGTCGGAAAAGCGAATGGAACCATGCGTGAGTGTTATGATGCAGACCGTCCTGCCATCGTTCGGTGACCTGCTTGCCTTCGACGCGGCGGCGCGACATGGATCATTCACGCGTGCCGCTCGCGACCTGAATGTCTCGCAACCTGCCATCAGCCGTCGCGTGGCTGCTCTCGAGGTCGATCTTGGCGTCACGCTGTTCGGGCGGGAGACGAAACCTCTCCACCTGACCCCCACCGGCCATACCCTGTTCGATGTCCTGCGCTCGAGCCCTAGCCGGCTGGAGACAAATCGCAGAGATCCGCAGGGTTCAGGAGGAACGGAAACTGACGATCGCGGCGGCGCCCGGTTTCCTGACCTATTGGCTTTTGCCGCGACTGTCCGCACTGACGGCGGGCTTCCCGGACCAGGAATTGCGGTTGCTCACCGGCGATCAGCGGCAGGACCTGCCGGAAGCCGACATTCATGTCCGCTTCGGTGACGGAGACTGGCCCGGGGTGACGGCCGTCAAGATACTGGGGGAAGAGGTGTTCGCGGTTTGCAGCCCGCTGTTTCTGGCGCGGCAAGGTACGAAGCCGGACCTTTCCCGGTTGACCACATTACGCCTATTACAACTGTCGGACCGTCTCGACCGGAACTACGATTGGCAGCACTGGTTCCGGGCAGTGGGTATCGATATACCCCGGAAACTGAACGCCATCGTCTTCGACGATTACAGCCTGCTAGTCAGCGCGGCGCTGGCCGGCGAAGGCATCGCTTTATGCTGGTCAGGGCTACTCGACCAGCACCTCAAGACGGGCGCCCTGGTTCGGGTTTCGAACGAGGCCGTCACTTCCGATCGCGGCTATTTCGCCACGTTTCCGACAGGCACTGCCCAAGACAGCGTAGTTTCCCGGTTGGCCCATTGGCTTGCGCAAAGCGCGACTACGCCGGAGGCATGAGTTCCACACAGAAGAGGCGCTCACTCTGCGACCAGATGCATCCTGCAGCTCTCCTCTCGGCCTGTTCCTTGACCAGGATCAACGACACATTTCCCGGCGAGCCGTAAGGAGAACAGTTTAAGAACCGCGAAGTCGCAGGGCGAGACAATGATGTTGCCGAATGGCACTACCGTCGCCGTCGTCGATGGCAAAAAGCTGCGGCTGTTCCGCAATGACGGCACAGAATCCCGCATCCAACTGGTCGAGGAAACAATAGTCGCGATACCGCCTGCCAACCGACATTCGGGCCCACGCAGCCGCAACGATCCGGTCAAAGCGAACGGCTTGCGGCGGAAGGAGGACGACTTCGTAGCCAGGGCGGCAGCCTATCTGGATAGGCTGATATTGGACCGAAAGATTATCTCACTATTTGTCGTCACCGATCCATGGACACTAGGAGAATTGCAACGTCAGTTCCACGATGCGACCAGAGAAACCCTGATCGGTGAGCTGTTGGGCAGAGACTTTACGAGCAGCAGTGTCGGGTCGATCGAAGCTGCGCTTACCAGAGCGTGACCTCGCAATGGTGTGGGTGAAAGGAGAGCCATCGCGCTGGGCCGGTTAACCACTTGGCCGGCTGTTTGCCGAAGCCAGAACCATCCCGAACCATAGCACTTCGAGAAGAAGCGCTGCCGACAAGTATGGCCGCCCGCGCAACAATTAAAGTGCGCAACGGATGAGTTCGGGCTGGCCTGCATTGTCGACAATCAATGCCTTCATATAATGACACGGCGCCGGCGCGGGCAACGACAAGTTGGCTCAAGTCCGACCGAAGAATAAGGAATGCTGACGAAGCTCCGGCGTAGATGGCTGTGATGCCGCCCAATTCCCGTCCGCGATCAGACCGCATCAGGCTAGCGCTGCCCGATGCCCCGGCGCTGTCGCGGATCGATCCCGATGCCTTCGCAATCCTAGCGCGCAACCTGATCGAGAACGCACTGAAACACGGCTCGCCGCAGGAACCGGTGCGCGTGACACTGTCTTCGGATGGCATTCTGAGCGTTGCCAAGGCCGGTCCGATTGTAGCGCCGGATTCGCTGGCCCGCCTATCCGAACTGTTCGAGCGCGGACAGGCACAGGCGGACGGCGCGGGTCATGGACCGGCCATCGCCGCCCGCTCCGACGGTCGGATCGAGCTGCTGTCGCCGCCTGACGGTCGGTGGGACGGCTTCGAAGCCCGGTTGTCCATCGGGACATAAAGGTGCGATCTACCTCGAGACGGAGGGCTGCCGACCGCATTGGGGCGTTGAACGCGCTGAGGGAGAATGTCGTCGCCATCGATCTTTTCATCATGGTCGTGGTGATCACTTGCCCGGTGGTCGGCGCACAGGTGACAACACGACACAACATTTCTGCCGTCATAACCTGTCGCATCACGGCAAGCAGACACTAGCGGTAGTATGCGCTAGGAATTAGTTGTGCTCAGATCGAACCGATTGATGGGAATTTGTCTTCCGGAGAAACGAAGGTGACGATTCGAAACCTGCACCACGCTTTCGCCCCGGGATCGATAGCCGTCATCGGGGCATCCTGCCGGCCGGGACCGGTCGGATCGGTCGTGCTCGACAACATCCTCCAGGGTGGGTTCGTGGGCGACATCTGGGCCGTAAATCCGAAATACACCGAATTGAATGGCCGCCCCTGCTACGCGGCCGTAAAGGACCTTCCCGCGGTACCAGACCTAGCCGTGATCATGACACCAGCCAATACGGTGCCAGACCTCATCGGCGACCTTGGAGCCAAGGGTACTCGCGCCGCGGTGGTCCTCTCCGCCGGCCTGACCGAACGGAACGGCTTGAGGCAGAAGATGCTCGATGCAGCCCGGCCGCATCTGCTGCGCATCATCGGGCCGAACGGCATCGGCCTCATGCTGCCGCACGCCAGGCTCAACGCCGGCTTCTTCCACATGGCAGCGGTCCCCGGCGACATCGCGCTTCTGTCCCAGTCGGGTGCGATCGCGGCCGCTCTGATCGACTGGGCCGCCGACAATGGAGTGGGCTTCTCGCAGATCGTCTCGCTCGGCGACATGGCCGACGTCGACGTTGCCGACTGCCTGGACTTGCTGGCCGGCGACGCCAAGACCCGCGCCATCGTCCTGTACCTCGAATCCATTCCCAGCCCTCGGAAGTTCATGTCGGCGGCGCGCGCCGCCGCACAGGCCAAACCCGTCATCACCATCAAGCCGGGACGTCACGTCGAGGCGGCGAAGGCGGTAGCCACGCATACGGGAGCGCTCTCAGGCACCGACCGCGTGGTGGACGCCGCGCTGCGGCGCGCCGGAATCCTGCGGATCAACGAGCTTTCCGAATTCTTCGACGCCACCGAGACGATCGCTCGTTTTGCCCCGCTGGAGCGGGCGCAGGTCGGCATCGTCACCAATGGCGGTGGAGCAGGCGTGTTGGCCGTCGATCAATTGGCAGATTTCGGCGCCAGGCTGGCCGAGCTTTCGGCCAATACATTGGCGACGCTCGACGGGACGCTGCCGGCGAACTGGTCGCATGCAAATCCGGTCGACATCATCGGAGACGCCACGCCCGATCGCTATCGAACGGCCATCGCTGTTGTCGCCGCTGATCCTTCGGTCGACGTGATCCTAGTCATGAACTGCCCCACCGGCATCGCGTCCTCGGCAGACGCTGCCGCCGCCGTCGCCTCGCTGGCGAAAGACGGTACCATCGGCGGCAAGCCCGTCCTGTCCTGCTGGCTGGGCGGAATCACCGCGCGCGAAGGTCGCCAACTGCTCCAGTCATCAGGTATTCCAAGCTACGAAACGCCCGCCGCGGCAGCCGCTGCGGTCGACTACCTGACCAGATGGTCACGTACCCAGAAAGTGCTGCAACGCGTTCCGGCGGCTGCCGCGGAGGCGTCGACCGACCGTGCCGCCGCTCTTGCCGTCTTCCGGCAGGCGGCGTCGGAAAAGCGCCGCGTGCTGACCGAGCCAGAGGCCAAGGCCGTAGTGAAAGCCTATGGCATTCCCGTGCCGGAGACCGTCATCGCCAGGTCTGTAGCCGACGTCGGGAAAGCGGCGGAACGTCTTCTGCGGGGTTCGCGGAAGATCGTCATCAAGCTGCTCTCAAAATCAGTTTCGCACAAATCCGACGTCGGTGGCGTGGTCCTGAACATCGAAACCGCCAAGAGCGCGTGCGATGCCGCACGCCGCATCGAAGGAAACCTGCGCCAGCACGCGCCGGATGCTTCCATCGACGGATTTGCCGTCCAGCCGATGATCGAGCGCAAACAGGCGGAGGAACTCATCCTGGGGATCGGCCACGATGCCACATTCGGCCCGATCATCCTGTTCGGGACGGGCGGCGTCGCCGTGGAGGTTATCGATGACACAGCAATTGCGCTGCCGCCGCTGGACGACGTCCTGGCCGGCGGCCTGATCGACCGAACGCGGATCGGCCGTCTGCTTGCTGGATTCCGGGATCGCAAGCCGGCGGATCGCGCTTCGCTCATCCATGCCCTTAAAGCGCTGTCGCAATTAATCGTCGATTTCCCGTGCATCGCCGCCGCCGACATCGAACGCATCGGCCTTGCCGGCCGTGCTATAGCCCGCCGTCGGGCGGAAAGACGCTGATCGAAGACATACCGCTCGATATACTCCAATCATTGGACAGACTGTTGGAGGTTGATCTGTCGATCGGCCAAACGCGCTTTCATTGGCTGCGCTCGGCACCAGAAGCGCCGGGTGCGTCCTGGTTGGTCTGACCGAACGAATTGCCTTCCTGCGCACGCTGGAAATCGATCCGAAACTGCAGATGCGCATATCGTCCGGACGGTGGGACCAGATGATCCGAGAGGGGAACGCTACGCCGGCATGGTTGGCCAACGATTTCAATGCGAGCGCCGGCACGCTCTGATCGTGGCGCAGGTCATCAAGCTCGGCCAGAAGCTAACCGACAATGCTGTCGCGATGTTCATCAAACTGATGGGTCGACAATTCTCGCAAGCCAATAGCCGCAAGAAACAGCGACACATGGACTGCAGACCGGATACCGCCAAGGCGCTGCGCATGTTCCTCGACACGATTACCGCTCTGCAGTCTGCGAACGACTATGGCCGGAATGCATTGGAGGTTCTCGATCAGGAAGTCGGATGGCACCGGTTGCTGCGGATTGAAGCCTGAGCTTGAGTCGATGGTCGAGGACAACGAGGCGTCGCCTTTGGCCCTGGCGGCCGAGCAATATGCGACCGTCAACAAATATGCCGGTGCGTTCCTACAGGCGTTCTCGTTCCAATCCGCGCGGCGACACGATCTGCTTCTCGCAGCAATTTCGCTGCTGAAACGGCTTTATGCCGAGAAGCGGCGGACACTCCCGGATCGCGTCCCGATCACCCACCTCAGCCAAGCTGATCGTCGGCTCATCTTCGAACAAGGAGGGCCTGATCGCCGTCTCTACGAGATTGCGACGCTCGCGGCCTTGCGAGACCGGCTGCGATCTGCAGACATTTGGGTCGATGGCAGCCGATCCTTCCGGCCGACCGATGAGCATCTAATGCCGCGGTCAACATTCACCACCATGAAGGATGAGAACCGCCTTGGACTGGGCGTTCAGGGTGATGGCGTGGCTTGGCTTACCGAAGCGCATCTGATGCTTGACTTCAACCTGAAGCGCCTGGCGCACGGGTGCCGTCCCGGCTCCGGTGCCGGTCAGGCGGCGGGTGCGAAGCGTTTGACCTGGATCTGGTCGGCGTACTGCTGCGCCTGCGCCAGCTCATAGGCGGCCTGCATCCTGACCCACACGTCCGGCGAGCCGCCGAAGGCCTTGGCGAGCCGGATGGCCATTTCGGCGCTGATACCGGCATGGCCGTTGATGATCTGCGACAGAACCTTGCGGGAAATGCCGAGCGCGTCGGCCGCATCGGTGATGCTCAAGTCCAAAGGCTCAAGGCAATCGAACTTTATGGACAGGCCCGGATGGGGCGGGCTTTTCATCGTCATCGTCGTACCTCCTAATGGTAGTCGATCAAATCCACGTCGTCGGCGTGGCCGTCATCGAAACGGAAAATGATACGCCAGTTTCCCGAAACGGTGACGGACCAGAAGCCTTTCAGGTCGCCTTTGAGGCCGTGCAGCCGGTAGCCGGGCAAATCCATGTCGGCGGGATCGGCGGCCTGGTCGAGCCGGGCCAGGATGCGTTCGATCTTGTCGGCATAGTCGGCGGCGATCTTGCTGCGGTCGCCCTGCTCGTAAAGTTTTTTGAGGCCTTTGTGGCGAAAACTGGCGATCATATGAGTATTGTAACGTAACACGTAACGCGTTGTCAAATACGACCAGGCGGCCCGGCCCTCTGGCCGGCCTGATCCAGTGGGGGCGGCCCGATGATGGATCGAAACGCGTACACAGGAAAGTCGGTAGTCGTAAAATGGATGCCGGTATGGGCGTGTCAGGCTGTCACGCTGGGTGATTCGATCAGATCGAGGCGGTGCGTGAGCGGGTGGCATACAGAAGACTCAAGGAAATTGCAGATTTTAGAAAGCGGTTGCGCGTTTGTGCTGAACGCCGAAGACTATTTGTGATTTGCGCAAGCAATAATCGAGTATGGAAGAAATGTTAGTGAGGTTTTAGTCTTCTATCTCTACATTGTCTTCATGCTCTCCTATATCGTCAAATCACTGGGTCTTGATCGTCAGGTGGGTCTGAACGCGGTTGTCATCTCGTCGCTCGTCGGCTTCATCATGCTGCCGCTTTGGTCTTGGCTGTCTGACAAGATCGGCCGTAAGCCGGTCTATCTCTTCGGCAGCATCGCCTCGACGTTGTTTATCATCCCGTTTTTCTCCATGGTACAAAGCGGATCGATCGTCGTGCTCACGATAGCCATTGTCATCGGCCTGAACGTACTGCACGATTCACTCTATGGCCCGCAGGCGGTCTATTTTTCCGAGTTGTACGACACTAAGGTCCGATTGAGCGATGCTTCCATCGGCTACCAGATCGGTGCCGTGCTTTCGGGCGGACTGGCGCCGTTGATCGCGACAGCGCTGCTGGCAGCCTATGGCGGTGAGCCGACCGGCATCATCATCTATTTTTTAATCCTTGGCATCGTCAGCACCGGATGCACGCTCCTTGCGCGAGAAACCTTCAAGGATAAATGGGAGACGGCATCACACTGAATCCGGGTACTGTTTTGAAAAGGGCCGCATTGCTGCGGCCCTTTTTTGTTGTTTGTTTTGTACCGGTGGTTGCGACAGGACTGCCGATTGGCCTGGGCCCGTGGCTGGAACTCACTTGAGCTTGGACGAGATGCCTGTCTTCACCAAGGCCCCATGTTGACCGACCACTTGTGCGGCGACGCTAGCGGCAAATTCGGCTGCGTGGGGCGGGTCGTCACCCTGCATCCAAGACGCAAGAAAAGCGCCGTTGAAACTATCGCCGGCACCTGTCGTATCGACCACCTTTGCAGCCGGCACTGCTGCGAGGAAAGTCCGCTCCTCACCAAAGCTCAATGTGATGCCACTCGCACCGTTCTTGACAACCAGCTTTTCGACGCCGAGCGAGCGATAGCGGTCAATGGTGGCGGAGACCGAGGCATCGCCGAAATGGGTCGCCTCATCCTCGAAACCCGGCATGACAATAGTCGCCAGGCGCGCGCCAGCGGCGATCATCCTGCGCATGGTGTCGGGGTTGTCCCAAAGCCCGGGGCGAATATTGGGGTCGAAAGCTATCAGCTTGCCCACAGCCCTGGCCCGTCCGAGTTCGGCCAGAAGTGTTTCGACCGCCGCCGGCGCCAGGATTGCCAGTGTTATGCCGGAAAAGAAGATCATTTCGGACGCATCGATCGCTGCGCGCAAAGCATCGCTGTCGTCGGCAAGAAGCCGCGCCGCAGAATTCGAGCGCCAGTAGGTAAAGCTGCGTTCGCCGCCCTTGAGGTGAATCATGTAGAGGCCGGGCGTTCGATGGGGCACGCGGCGAATGAGACTGGTGCCTATCCCGGCGCTTTGCATGAACGCCAGCATCTCGTCGGAAACCGGATCGGTGCCAATTGCAGTGAAATAGTCGACCGCGTACGCCGCCGGCAGGAAAGCGCGTAGATAGTAAGCGGTATTGAAAGTATCGCCGGCAAAACCTTTCCGCATCAGGCCGCCTTCGGCCTGCCTCAACTCAACCATACATTCGCCGATAGAGAGAATTCGTCCCACCATGCCGTGCCGCCAATCCAGGGTGAATCCAAAAAGAGAATTAAACCATCGCCGCTTCCCGTGATACGGCTCCGACAGGAGTGACATCCTTGATGAGGCGAACGACAGGGGTCCGCGGAAGGAGCAACTCCGCCATACATGTCAGTCGGCTCAAAAAGCTACAGTGACAAGCCACTGCCATTCTAATATATTAATTATGCACAGGCTAGGTACGTTCATCCAGCTACGAACCTCCAGAAGAAAAAGCGCGACCATGTTGACCCCACCCAAGGTAAAGGTGCTCCGCCTCAGTATCGAGGACAACGTTCTGGTGGCGGCAGCGCGCATTGAAAGGGGCGCGGACCTTGGCAACGCGGTCATGGCCCGTCAACCCATCCCGTTCGGTCACAAGGTGGCTGTAAAGCCCATCGCTGCGGAGGAACCAATCCGCAAGTTCGGGCAGATCATCGGCTTCGCCAGCCAGCCGATCGAGACCGGCGACTGGGTGCACGAGCACAACGTCTTCCTGCATGGCTTCGAGCGCGAACATCGGATCGGAGAAGATTATCGTCCGGAAACCATCCTTCCCACCGATGAGCAGGCCACTTTCCAAGGCTTCCGCCGCAACAACGGACGTGTCGGCACCCGCAACTATATCGGCATCCTCACAAGTGTGAACTGCTCGGCATCGGTAGCCCGTTTCATCGCCGAGGCTGCCACTCGCTCGGGCATGCTCGATGCCTATCCGAACATCGACGGCGTTGTCTCCTTCACCCACGGGACGGGTTGCGGGATGGCGGCGTCCGGCGAGGGTTATGATCTGCTGCAGCGCACGCAATGGGGCTATGCTGGCCACCCCAATCTCGGCGCCGTGTTGCTGGTCGGGTTAGGGTGCGAAGTTTTCCAGATCGGTCGGATGAAATCCGTCCAAAACGTCGAAGAAAGCGAAACTTTCCGCACGATGACCATCCAGGACAGCGGCGGCACGCGCCGGACGATCGAACAGGGCCTGGAGCGGATCAAGGACATGCTGCCGCTGGTCAATGCCGCACGGCGCGAACCAGCACCCGCCAGCGAACTGACCCTGGCGCTGCAATGCGGCGGCTCCGACGGCTATTCGGGGATCACCGCCAATCCGGCGCTGGGGTCCGCCGCTGACATTCTCGTGCGCAACGGCGGCACCGCAATCCTTTCGGAAACGCCCGAAATTTATGGCGCCGAACATCTGCTGACGCGCAGGGCGCGCAACCGCGAGGTCGGGGAAAAGCTGATCGAACGCATCAAATGGTGGGAGGATTACACCGCCCGCAATGGTGGGGAGATGAACAACAACCCCTCGCCCGGCAACAAGCTGGGCGGGCTGACGACCATATTGGAAAAATCTCTCGGGGCTGCGGCAAAGGGTGGCTCCACGCCGCTCAACGCCGTCTATGAATATGCCGAACGGGTAACCGAAAAGGGTCTCGTGTTCATGGACACGCCAGGTTACGATCCCGTCTCGGCCACCGGCCAGGTGGCGGGCGGCGCCAATGTCATCTGCTTTACCACCGGTCGCGGCTCGGCCTATGGCTGCAAGCCGACGCCATCCATCAAGCTTGCAACGAATACAGCGATGTACCAGCGCTTGTCGGAGGATATGGATATCAATTGCGGCGAAATCCTCGATGGCGTCACGATCGAAGAAAAAGGACACGAAATCTTCGAGGAGATTCTTGCGGTCGCGTCCGGCAAGCGCACCAAGTCCGAAGAGCTTGGCTACGGCGACAATGAGTTCGTTCCTTGGCAGATCGGCGCGGTGATGTAGCCGACCTGCCAAGAATGCGGCTTGCCCGACTAAGCTCCCGTTTCCAGCGCGTGAACGATGCCGCGCAATTCAGCCAGGCCGCGCAGGCGGCCGATTGCCGGATATCCCGGAGTGACCTTCTTGGTCAGGTCGTCAAGAATACGGTGGCCATGATCGGGGCGGAAGATGATCGTCTGATCCAGTGTACGCCTGCGGTCTTCGGCCAGAAGTTCGCGCAAGATCGCCACCATGTCGACATCGCCCTCAAGATGGGCGGATTCATGGAAGCTGCGGCCGTCTCCCTCACGTTTGGTAGCCCGGAGATGGGCGAAGTGGATGCGGGCGGCAAAGCGGTGCGCCATTGCGGGAAGATCATTGTCCGCGCGCACGCCAAGACTGCCCGTACAGTAACACATACCCACCCCAGGGGACGGGACCGCATCGAAAACTGCGGCATAGTCGTCGGCTGTCGAGGCAATCCGCGGCAGGCCGAAAAGCGACCGCGGCGGGTCATCCGGATGCAGGGTGAGCCGCACACCACAGCTTTCGGCAGCGGGAGCAACGGCGGCGAGGAACTCGATCAAATGATGTCGCAAGCGCGCAGCATCGATGCCGGCATAGCTTTCCAAACGATCGCGAAAAGCCGGGATAGTCAGGGGCTCGGTGGTCGAGCCCGGAAGAGCGCTGGCGATATTGGTGGTGAGATCGGCGACATCCTCGTCACTCATCGCCTCGAACACCGCCTTGGCGCGCGCACGATCTTCGGTGGAATATTCTGCTGCCGCGCCCTTGCGCTGCAAGATGTGAAGGTCAAAAGCTGCAAATCGGTCCTGGTCGAATCGCATGGCGGTCGCACCGCTCGGCAGTTCATAGTCGAGGTCGGTGCGCGTCCAATCCACCACCGGCATGAAGTTGAAACAGATGACGCCAATTTCGTTGGCGGCAACGGCCTCGAGGCTGGCGATCCAGGCCTCGATCTCTGCCTTGGCGGCAACACCTTTGCGCTTGACCGCATCGGGAACGGGAATGCTCTCGACGACAGACCAGACAAGTGGCGAGCGCCCTTGCGGCGTATCCTCGATCAGGCTCTTGCGCGCCGCAACCTCGCTTTCGGTCCAAGCCCGCCCGATCGGCACTTCATGCAACGCCGTTACGACATCGGTAGCGCCGGCCTGGCGGACCGCGTCAAGCGGAACACCGGATTCGGGCCCAAACCATCTCCACGCCTGTCGCATAAATCACGTCTCCGAAAAATAGTCGTTTGTCTGCGAGGCGGCTCCGATTTTGGCTGAACCGGAGAACCGCGCCGATCTCATGGCCGTATGGCTCTGAGCCTATCCGGCCCCCTGCTTTGCCGGAGAAGCTCTTAGACGAAGCAGTCCGGATAGCTGTCGCGAAGCTGCTCCACGTCTGGAATGACCGCGCTGAGATGGATCTTCATGGCATCGCAAGCCGCCTTCACCTTGTGCGCCGCAATCGCGTCGCGGATGATGATGTGCTCGCTAATGACATGCTCCATACGGCCAAGAGCCGGCAAGGTCATGCGGCGCGCACGATCGATCTGCACTTTAACTGGCCTCAGATAGCTCCAGATGCCAGGATAGCCGGCAATATTGGCAATGGCCTCGTGGAACGCCTCGTCAGCCTCGTGGAAACCGTTCAGATCCTGCCGGTCGGCAAGGAAGCGCTGCCGTGCCAGGATGTCATCAAGCTTGGCCACATCTTCGGCCGTGGCACAGCGCGCCGCCGTCTCTACCGTCGCCCCCTCCAGCGCCTGGCGGATAACCACGGCCTCAGGAATGAGTGAAGTCGGGATCGGCGCTACGAAGGTGCCGGATTGCGGATAGATGTTGACCAGGCCATCTTCGACCAGCCGGATCAGGGCTTCACGCACCGGCGTGCGGCTGATGCCGAACTTTTCGGCCAGCGCCTTTTCGTTCAACGCATTGCCGGGCTTGAGTTGCATGGAGACGATCGCCGTATGGAGCTCACGGTAAACCGCGGTCGCAGCTGTGGTCCGCACGATGCCCGCTTGGCGCGGCTTTGCAGCCCGCATGGGCGTCGGCCGAGCGGCTGCCTCGAAGCGTGAAATCTCCTTCTTGGATTTCGCTGAACTCATTCACCAATTCTCCACCGCGTGGTTAGTTGACATATTAATATATTATTCCGTAGTCTTCGCCAAGCTAGGAACGCCGGTTCGTCACAACTATGAGCGCCGAGATTTTCGGCGAGGCTGTCTTTCCGTCACAGCTATCACAAGGACCAGAAATGCCGCTCCATCCCGATAGGCTGTTGCCGTCCGAATCCACCACCGGGGCGATTGCAAAGCGCTTGTATCAGAGTGTGCGAGCGCTGCCGATCATCTCGCCGCATGGTCATACCGATCCGAGCTGGTATGCCGAAAACGCTGCTTTTCCCGACCCGGCAACACTGTTCGTCAAACCCGATCATTATATTTTCCGCATGCTTTATTCACAGGGTGTGAAGCTGGAAGCGCTGGGCGTGCCACGGCTGGACGGCATGCCGGTGGAAACCGACGGCCGCAAGATCTGGCGCATCTTTGCCGACAACTATCACCTGTTTCGCGGCACGCCGTCGCGGCTGTGGTTCGAGCATTCGCTGCAGGAAGTATTCGGCATCGAGGATCGGTTGAATTCGGCCAATGCCGACCTCCTCTATGACCGGATTGCCGAGCGGCTCGGTGAAGCGGACATGCGGCCACGTGCACTTTATGAACGCTTCAACATCGAGGTGATCGCGACCACTGACGCCGCCACCGATCCGCTTGCCGCACATGACGGGATCAAGGCTTCGGGCTGGAAAGGCCGTGTCGTCCCGACCTACCGGCCGGACGCCGTCATCGACGCCTCCCGCAAGGATTTCCGCAGCGAGGTCGAGCGTTTCCTGGCGCTTGCCGGCGCACCGGCGACCTATGCCGGCTATCTGGACGCGCATCGCTCGCAGCGTGCCTATTTCAAGCAACGCGGCGCCACCTCGACGGACCACGGGCATCCGAGCGCCCGCACGGTGGACCTGTCGCGAAATGAAGCGGAAGCGCTATTCGAACGGGTGCTGAAGCCTGACGTCTCGGCCGAAGATGCCGATATTTTCCGTGCACAGATGCTGACCGAGATGGCGCGCATGAGCGTTGAGGATGGGTTGGTGATGCAACTCCATCCGGGCTCGTTTCGCAATCACAATCCGCAGCTTTTTGCCGAGTTCGGCCTGGACAAGGGAGCCGACATCCCGACCCGCACCGATTATGTGAGCAATCTCAAGCCGCTGCTCGATGCTCTCGGCAATGACACCCGGCTGACGCTGATCCTGTTCACGCTGGACGAAACGGCTTACGGTCGCGAATTGGCGCCGCTCGCCGGCCACTACCCGGCACTACGGCTGGGGCCGCCTTGGTGGTTCTTCGACAGCCCGGAGGGGATGCACCGCTTTCGCGAACTCACCACCGAGACGGCCGGATTCTACAATACGGTCGGCTTCAACGACGATACCCGTGCATTTTGTTCGATCCCGGCACGGCATGATATGGCGCGGCGAGTCGACTGCGCCTATCTGGCCGGGCTGGTCGCCGACCATCGGCTGGAAGAAGACGAGGCGCATGAACTGGCGCACGACCTCGCCTATCGGCTGGCCAAGCAGGCCTATCGGCTGTGACGACGGCAAAGCGCCTGTCCAACAAGACGCTTGGCGAATTGCCGCCAGCCATCACCCGTCCCGCCTATGATCGCAGCTTGATTGCCCCCGGCATCGTGCATCTCGGCATCGGTGCCTTCCATCGCGCGCATCAGGCAGTCTATACCGACACCGTTCTCGGCAGCGGGGATTTGCGCTGGGGCATTGTCGGCGCCTCGTTGCGCAGCGCCGAAACACGCGACGCGCTGGCGCCGCAGGATGGCCTTTACACTGTTGCCGCCCGCAATGGCGAAGGCGAGCAGTTGCGTGTGGTGGGGAGCAGTTCCGGCCTGGTGGTGGCGCCGGAAGACCCGCAAGCCCTGCTGACGGCGATGACTCGTCCGGAGGTGAAGCTCGTTTCATTGACGGTGACCGAAAAGGGCTATTGTCATGCCCCGGCAAGCGGAACCCTTGATGAAACGCATCCTGACATCCGCCATGACCTTGCCGCTCCGGGCTCGCCGCATAGCGCCATCGGTTTCGTCGTCGAGGCTATTGCCCGCCGCCGCGCCGCCGGCCTTGCGCCCTTCACCTTGCTCTCCTGTGACAATCTTCCGGCCAACGGCCGGACGCTGAAAAACGTCGCAATCCGCTTTGCGGAACTCCGTGACCCGGATCTCAGCCGCTATGTCGCCGACGAGATCTCCTGCCCCTCGACCATGGTCGACCGTATCGTGCCGGCAACCACGGATCCCGATCGCGCGGCGATTGCCGAAAGGCTCGGGCTTGCCGATACCTGGCCGGTGATGACCGAGCCATTTTCGCAATGGGTGATCGAGGATGATTTTTCCGCCGGGCGACCGGAATGGGAAGAGGCCGGCGCGATATTCGTGAAAGATGTCGACGCCTATGAGTTGATGAAGCTTCGACTACTCAACGGCAGCCATTCGACGCTTGCCTATCTCGGCTACCTGGCTGGCCATGAAACCGTCGCCGAAACGATGGCCGCGCCAGGCTTCTCCGAGTTGATCAAGAAACTTATGGACGAAGAGGTTTCCCCGACCCTTCCGCCACTGCCGGGCATCGACCTTACTGCATACAAGGCCGATCTCCTCTCCCGGTTCCGCAACTCGGCGCTGCGTCACCGCACCTGGCAGATCGCCATGGACGGTTCGCAAAAGCTGCCCCAGCGACTGCTCAACACGATCCGCGATCGTCTTGGGGCCGGCGCGCCTTTTTCGCGGCTGGCGCTCGGTGTCGCTGCCTGGATGCGCTATGCCTGCGGTACAGATGAGAAGGGCAGGCAAATCGACGTTCGCGACCCGCTTGCCGCGGCCATGCGAAGCCGGACGCAAGGGATGGATACTGCAAGCGAGTTGAGTGGAGCATTGCTCCAGCTTGAGCAGGTTTTCGGCATCGACCTTCCCGCCAATCCGGAATTCCGCGCATCGGTCGAGATGGCATTGGGCAGGCTGTTGCGCAGCGGCGCGGCCGCGACAGTGCAACATTTTCGCAGTTCATAGGCAGAGAGCAAGCCGACAGAAAGCTGTTGTGTTTGAAGACTGATAGATTAATATATCAAAGATAGGATAAAGACAGACGACATTCGTGGTATTCAGGGAGGAGACGAAATGATCAGCATCACTCGCAGACAGGCACTCGGCGCACTGGCCAGCGTGGCCACGCTGCCGGCAACACGTGGCTTTGCGCAAACGGCGACCCTGCCGACTTCGCCGGTCGCTATCAACGTGGTTGACGTCGCCGGCAATCTCGCGCTCACGCAAAAAGCGATCGAAAATTATCGTGCGGCAAAGCCGGAGCTTGTGTCGAGCATCACCTTCACCAAGGCTCCCGCACCTGAACTGCCAGGCAAGATCAAGGCCCAGCAAGGGGCGGGCCGCGTCGATATCGACCTGGTGCTGACTGGCACGGACGCGCTTTCGGCGGGTCTGGAGATGGATTTGTGGGTCAAGCTTCTGCCGGATGAATCCGGCGCCCTGCCGAAACTGGAAGACATCTATCAAGAGCCGGCGGCGCGCATGCTGGCGCTTGGCAAGGATCACGGCGTCGTTGTGACCTACTATCCTTCCGGTCCGTTGCTCGAATATATGCCAGACAAGGTCCAGACGGTTCCGACCACGGCGGAAGAACTGCTTGGCTGGGCGAAAGAAAACTCGAACCGCTTCCTCTATGCACGCCCGGCAAATTCCGGCCCCGGCCGCACCTTCCTTATGGGCCTGCCCTATCTGCTCGGCGATGCCGACCCAAAGGACCCGGTCAAGGGCTGGGACAAGACCTGGGCCTATCTGAAAGAACTGCACAAATATATCGAATACTACCCGACCGGAACCGGCGCGCTGATGAAGGAACTCGGTGAGGGCACGCGCGACCTGACTGTGACCACGACCGGTTGGGACATCAACCCCCGCGTCCTCGGCGTCGTGCCGAAGGAAGCCAAGGTGGCTGCGCTGAAGGGCTTCCACTGGGTCGCCGACGCCCACTATATGTGCGTGCCGAAAGGCGTTTCCGACGAAAAGCTGGCCGTGCTGAAGGATCTGATGGCCTTCCTGCTGACGCCCGAACAACAGGCGTTCACCTATGACCAAGGCTATTTCTATCCCGGCCCCGCGGTAAAGGGCGTGACCCTCGACATGGCTCCGCAGGAAAGCCAGGACTCAATCGCCGAATTCGGCCGCGAGGAATATGCCGATCTGATCGCCAACAACCCGATCGAACTGCCGCTCGAGCCGGCAGCGATGGTCACAGCGTTCCGCATCTGGGACGAACAGGTCGCCGCGGTAGCAAAATAGGTCGATCGGCCTGTCGGACAGGCGCGGCAACGGCGGGTGCTTGCTGCCGGCCATATCCGGGCCTGAAATCCGGCGACGTGTCGGATACTCACTTCACGTCAGGACTCGGGCTGCTGTCCGGTTCCTGCACAGCAACGGGATTTATGGATGCTGTTAGCATCGTCGAAATTCAATCAGCTCCGCCTTGACCATTTGACGCGGTCATTCGGATCGGTGAACGCGCTTCAGGACGTCTCCCTGTCGATCGGAAAGGGCGAATTCATTGCGCTTCTCGGCCCTTCGGGCTGCGGAAAATCGACGGCGCTCAACTGTATCGCCGGCCTGCTTGCAGCCACCGGCGGCAGCATCTATCTCGACGACAAGCGCATCGACCAGTTGAAGCCGGAGGACCGTGGTTTCGGCATGGTGTTCCAGAGCTATGCGCTGTTTCCGCACATGACCGTGCACGCCAATATCGGCTTCGGCCTCAAGATGCGCGGCACGGCCAAGGCCGAGATATCAAGGCGGGTGGACGAGGCGCTGATGCTCGTGCGCCTCGAGACGCATGGCCACAAATTGCCCGGGCAGTTGTCCGGCGGCCAGCAGCAGCGTGTCGCCATTGCCCGCGCCATCGTCATCGAACCGCCCCTGGTCCTGATGGACGAGCCGTTGTCCAATCTCGATGCAAAGCTGCGCCTGGAAATGCGCGCCGAGATCAGGCGCATTCACAACCAGTTGGGCGCCACCACCATCTATGTCACCCACGATCAGGACGAGGCGCTCTCGCTCGCCGACCGCATCGTGGTGCTGCGCGACGGCCAGATCCGGCAAGTGGGTTCACCGCGTATTCTTTATGAAAGCCCCGACCACCTCGACGTCGCCGAATTCATGGGTTACCGCAACCGCCTCACCGGTAAGGTGACGGCCCGCGACGGTGACCGGGTGACGGTCGAGGTTGGCACCGTCAAACTCGCCGGCAATATGCGCGGCGAAATCCCCATCGGCGCGCAGGCTGTTATTGCCGCGCGCCCGGACGATGTCACCGCCATTGACGCCGGCGACAACGCGCTTACCGCCACAGTCGAGACCATCGAATATCGCGGCCGTGAATTTGTCGGCACCGCGCGCACCGAGGGAGGTCTCGAACTGATTTTCCATGCGCCGCAGGCCGCAGCGATAGGGAGCACCATTTCGCTGGCGGTCGACCCGGCCCACGCCCTGGCTTATGCGGCGTGAGCGCGCCGATGCAGAAGACAGACCACACGCCGCCCCCTTCCCTTCGCCAGCGCCTGGCCCTGCGAGGGATGGACGGTGTCACATTGCTGGTACTGCCGGCTGTCCTGTTCGTACTCGCTATCTTCGTCTATCCATTTGTCTATGGCCTGCTTCTGTCCTTCGAGCCGAAGGAAGGCGGGATGTTCGCCAACTACACCCGCTTCTTCTCCGACCCGTTTCTCTACAACACCATCGCCACGACCTTGTGGCTTGCCGTGCCCGTGACCATCATCAGTCTTGCCCTTGCGCTGCCGGTCGCCTTCCGCGTTCGCCTGATGACGCGCCAGCGCCTGCTGACCACGATCCTCGTTCTGCCGGTCACGCTGGGCACGGTTCTGGTAGCAGAAGGTCTGCTCAACTTTCTGGGGCCGCAAGGCTGGTTCAGCCGCACGCTGATGCTGTTCGGGATCATCGACAGTCCGGTCAAGCTCACCAACAATTACTGGGGCGTGTTTGCTTCGCTGATCATCACCGGCTTTCCCTTCACCTTCCTTCTGACGCTGTCTTACGTCACCGGCATCGACCCGGCATTGGAACAAGCGGCGGCGACGCATGGCGCGCGCGCCTGGCAACGCTTCCGCCATGTCTTCCTGCCGCTTCTGGTGCCGGGGCTGGCAATCGCCTTCCTCCTCTCCTTCGTGCAGGCGTTCGCGGTCTTCCCGTCGGCGATCCTGCTCGGTGCGCCCGCCGGCCCCACGCGCGTGATTTCGATTGCGGCTTATCAGGCAGCCTTTGAGCAGTATGATTATTCGATGGCATCGGCGATCGCCATGATCATGGCCGCTGTGCAACTGGTCATCGTCGTCGCCGTCCTGATGTTGCGCAACCTGTTCTATCGCGGTTCGACCGCAGGCGGGAAAGGCTGAGATGATCCGCGATACCACAATCGGCGCCAAGCTCTGGATTACCGCGATATGGGTGGTAGTGGCCTTTTTCGTCGTCAATCTGATCGCGATGATTGCGACTGTGATCCTGTCATCCTTCGGCACGCGCTGGCTCGGCACCTGGTTGCCGGCTGGATACACCACGCGCTGGTATTTTACAGCATGGGCAGAGTTCCAGCTCTACGACATCTTGATCGTGACGTTTCAGATCGCCTTCACCGTGGTGGTGCTATCCGGCCTGCTTGGGGTGACAGCCGCCTATGCGCTGGCTCGGCGTGAATTTCCCGGCAAGAAGCTGGTGATGCTTTTGTTCCTGCTGCCGCTTCTGGTGCCGCCGATCACCTACGGCATTCCCTTGGCGACGGTGCTTTATCAATCGGGCGTCGGCGGAACATTCTGGGGCGTGGTGCTGGCAAATCTCGTGCCGACCGTCCCCTTCGTCATCCTGGTGATGATCCCCTTCATCGAGCAGATCGACCCCAAGGTCGAGGCGGCGGCGCGCGTTTTCGGTGCCAACACGTTTCAGCTTTTCCGCTATGTCTTGCTGCCGATGCTGGTGCCGGGTATCCTCGCGGCGCTGCTGCTCGTACTGGTGCGGACCATCGGCATGTTCGAACTGACCTTCCTGACCGCCGGTCCGACCAGCCAGACGCTCGTGGTAGCGCTCTATTATTCGGTATTCGCCTCCGGTGTACGCGCCGTCCAGTCGATCGACGCTATGGCAGTGATTTATATGATCACGACCTTGATCTGGCTTCTGATTGCGCTACGCTTCGTCAATCCAACGCAGATCGTCGCCCGAGCCAAACAGCAACCGGCAACGGTATAAGCTCACGGACTGGTGGAAGTTTCTGGCGGGTTTTGCTGCGACGGACGACCTGTCAAACGTGATTGGAATCGGCCGGCTATGGCGGAGCAATCCCGCACTGGCTAGCTCGACCTGAGTGCTGACATCCTCATGCAGGTAGCTGTGATGCCTGGCAGGTCAAGCGACACTTGGATCGCCGACTGGATCGTCGTGTCGGCCAGGAATCGACGATCAGGTATTCAAAGTTCGGATCGTCCGACATCGCCGCGAAGATGCGCCACCAGATGCCTTGGAGCCGGTCCGTACGATCCACAGAACCGCTTCAACAAGCATTCGGTTGTCGCGACCCGAAGAACCCCGCGTCGTCGCCGATAATGTGTTGCGATATCCGCTCCCATTGATCGTCCCGAAGGATCAGACGGTCCAGAACACCCATGGCTGCCTCCAAAAGACAGCCTTGAATCTGATTTGCACGCTCTGGGGATCCCACCTCTTTCCCTTTCTTGTTTTCTACCCCGTCGCTTGCAACGTGCAGCGGTCACATTCTGATATTGCATTCTGGACAAACACCCATCATATGATGTAAGTTTTCATCACCATATGATGGAGAAAAAATGCTTGCCACCGCGCACCTATTTCCGAAACTCCCGGAACGACAGGACTTCTCGGCCGAAGCCGATAGGGCGCGACTGTCGAAAGTGGCGTTCAAAGCCTACAAGCGTCTCGTCGAACAGTGGGGCCTGACGGGCCAGCAGGCTGCAGCACTCCTCGACGTCTCAACAAGCACCTGGGAGCGGCTGAAGCGGGACGGGAAGGAAAAACACCTCAGCCAGGACCAACTGACTCGGATCTCGGCAATGGTCGGCATCTATAAAGGGCTGCATCTGTTGTTTGCCGACGACATGGCAGACCGCTGGCCGAAACTCGAAAACAAGGCCCCCCTATTCGCTCGGTCGAGCCCGATTGCTTCAATGATGAAGAGCGGCATCCCCCAGATGCTCGAGGTACGCAGATATGTCGACGCAGTCCGTGGGGGACTGTGATTGTCGATTGATGGCGTCCCTGTCGTAACTGAGGCGTTTCCCAAAACCGTCCGGCTGGTGACGACCGCACGACTTCGTGCGGCGGTGCTGGTCCGATTGGTGGACAACGAAGATGAACTCGAACTCCTCGCCGAGATTGAAGGCGCGACAAGCACTCGGCTGATCGCGCAGGAGAAAGGGATTTCCGGGCTGGCAGCCAACGAACTCGTCTACGACGTGCCGCATGCGCATTTCATCAACGCGTCGTTCGCCTATGCCAAACCGCAGCAGCCGAACCGTTTCAACGGATCGGATCGCGGCGCCTGGTATGCCGCGCTCGATGTCGAGACCTGCCTTGATGAGGTCGGATATCATCTGTCCAGCGCACTGGCAGACGCCGGCGACTACAAAGCCATCGTCGAATATGCGGAAATGTTCTGCAGCTTCGCCGGCGAGTTCCTTGATCTTCGCCAAGTGCCGGATCACCCATCACTTGGTCCGGACAAGGCCACGGCTTACCCGATCGGCAAAGCGCTGGCCGGCAGCGCCCGTGCTGAGGGTCTTAACGGCATTATCTATCCATCGGTGCGACATCGAGACGGCACCTGCATTGTCGCGCTGCGGCCTGCGGCGGTGCAGTCTGTCAGGCAGGGAGCCGTCTACCGTATGATATGGAAGGACGACCCCACGCCAAAGATCGAAGGACCGTTGTGACCACTTGCTGCGTCCTTGTCCGTCTTCTTCCCGAAGACATCCTCCGGCACGTGGAGCAGACGGGCCGGTGCAACTGCGGCCGAGCATCCTTGCTCGGCTAGCCAAGCGGGGCTCTTTAGCCCTGCGAAGAGCGAACGGCGCGACTGGGCGTCAGCGGTCTGCCCGGTCTGCGAGCAAGGTTTTCCTCCTTACCGGTTTCCTGCTTGCGTCTACGTCCGTTCTCCAGAATGCCGATGGATTTATACCAGGATTTCTCCGTCGGATGCTGGCCTCGGAACTTACGCTCGCCATTGCCCCCGCCGCACGAAGACAAGCAGGAGGCTACGCGATCATCGACGCCAGTTGAGTAGATTGAGACCGCCGCGCCAAAACTGAGGCCTGTGATGCCAATGCGCTCCGGATCCACTTCGGGTCGTTTGGCGAGTCAGGACAGAGTGTTCTTTGGTTCGGCGACCTGGTCGAAGCACCGCACCTGTGCCCTCTTACCCTCACTTTCTCCGCAGCAACGGAAGTCGAACCGCAGCGCCACATGTCTGTCGGCACTTGGATCGAGGGGCGTCTGCGGCTACTAGTCCGGCATGGATCGGCTCGACTGCGTCAGGATGTTAGTTACGGTGATGGAAGCGGGCAGCTTTGCCCGCGCCGCAGAACGTTTGCGGACCAGCCCCGGCCAGGCGTCGAAGCTGGTGTCGCGGCTGGAATCAGAACTCGGCGTTCGGCTGCTCAATCGCACCACCCGCGCACTCGCGGCAACTGAAGCGGGTCAAGCCTATTTCGAGCGCATGAGGGTTCTGCTCGCTGATTTCGACGCAGTCGAGGACTCGGTGCGCAACACGTCAGGCACACCGAGAGGCCGCCTGCGGCTCACCGCGCCCGTGTCCTTCGGTGCGACGCAACTGGCACCGGTCCTGGTCGAGTTCGCCCGGCAGTTCCCGCAGATCGAACTCGATGTCAGTTTCTCGGATCGGGTCGTCAGTCTGGTGGACGAAGGATTCGACGTCGCGATCCGCATTGGTAGTCCTGCCGATTCCGGCCTCATTGCTCGCCAACTATGTGAGGCGCGCATTGTGGTCTGTGCGTCCGAGGCGTATCTGCGCGAACATGACGTGCCAAGTGTACCGAAAGACCTAAAATCCCACGACTGCATCATCGACACCAATTTCCGCGAACCAGGTGTGTGGGCGTTTCGCGAAACGGACGGCATGGACACGCTTGTCGAAGTCACTGGCCGGTTGCGCTTTTCCAATGCCGAGGTCGCCTTGACGGCCGCCGAAGCGGGCCTCGGTGTAGCGCGCGCGCCAAGTTTCACCGCCGGACCCCGGTTCCGTGCCGGACGGCTCGTGCCGCTGCTGCGCGAATTCGAACCAAAGCCGCTTTCCGTCTATGCCCTCTATCCGCCCGGCCGGCATCTCGCCATCAAGGTCAGGGTCTTCGTCGACTTCCTCGTTGCCTATTTTCGCAATGGGCCGGAATGGGACAAAGGCTGGTAAAGGCAATTCATTCCATTATGGAAATAAATAACTACTCTTTGGCGGGATAATATCTCTGGCGGAAATCCTCTATCTCCTTGCCATCGGCGCTGACCAAGCGCGTTGCTCAAAAGGAGAGACCATCATGACCATTGCGATCATCGGAACCGGCAACATGGCCAAGGGCCTTGCCGGCGTATTTTCCAAGGCCGGCTATTCCGTCACATTCGGTTCGCGCGATGCGGCCAAAGCCCACGAAGCGGCTCGCGAACTGGGTGGCACTGTTTCTGGCGCTGATATCACGTCGGCAGCCGGCAATTCTGACATCGTCGTTCTCGCCGTTCCGTTCGAGGCAGCCGGCGATGCTATCGCTGCGGCAAGTGGTCTTGAAGGCAAGATCGTCATTGACATCACCAACCCGCTGACCGCCGATTATTCGGGGCTGACCATCGGTCATTCGACCAGCGCCGGCGAGGAAATCCAGAAACTTGCTCCCAGGGCCAAGGTGGTCAAGGCATTCAACACGATCTTCGCCTCGGTGCTGCAGGCCGGCGGCAAGGTTGGCGACAGGCCTACCACCGTCTTCATTGCCGGCGACGACCAGACTGCAATCGATACGGTCGAGGCTGTAGCTTCCAAGTCCGGTTTCGTTCCTGTCCAGGTCGGCGCACTGAGCGTCTCGCGCTATCTGGAGCCGGTCGCCGGCCTCAACATCCAACTGGGTTACATGCGCGGTTTCGGCACCGATATCGCCCCCACCTGGCAGACCGCAGCCTAAAGCTTGAAGCCCAACCATTAGGAGCTACGAACATGAACAACACCGACAACGCCAACCTCGCCGCCCTTCTCCTACGCGTCAGCATGGGCATCCTGTTCCTCGCCCATGCGGGCTTGAAGATCTTCATCTTCACGCCGGCAGGTACCGTCGGGTTCTTCGAAAGTCTCGGTTTTCCCGGCCCTCTTGCCTATCTGGTTATCGCCGCTGAACTTCTTGGGGGCCTTGCCTTGCTTGCCGGGGTGTGGACCCGCTGGGTTTCCATCGGGCTGATCCCGGTCCTGCTTGGTTCGATCTACGCTCCGCATGGCGCTGCCGGCTTCTTTTTCAGCAATCCCAATGGCGGCTGGGAGTTCCCGGCATTCTGGGCAATCGCGCTTGCCTCGCTGGCGCTGCTCGGCAACGGCGCTTACGCCCTGCAAAAGGCGCGTGGCTAAAATTGAACGACATCTATCGCGGATGGTGACCGCTCCATCCGCCACCTGCCTATCATCCCCAAAGGAATACAATCATGACGATCGCCATAACAGGAGCCACCGGGCAGCTTGGACGTTTTGTAATAGACAAACTAAGGACCAGGACGTCATCTGCTGACATCGTGGCACTGGCGCGCAACCCCGCCAAAGCCGCCGATCTGGGCGTCAATGTCCGCGAAGCAGATTATGCCAGGCCCGGCACGCTCGAACGAGCCCTTGAAGGAATGGAGACGCTGCTCCTCATCTCGTCGAGTGAGGTGGGTCAACGTGGCTCACAACATCACAACGTCATCGAAGCGGCCCGGAAAGCGGGCGTGAGACGGATCGTCTACACCAGCCTGCTGCATGCCGACACCTCGCCGCTCGATCTTGCAGAAGAGCATCGGCAGACCGAAGCCGAATTGAGGGCTTCGGGAATTCCGTCCACGATACTGCGTAATGGCTGGTACACCGAGAACTACACGGCATCGGTCGCTGGCGCGCTCGCCGGCGGTGCGTTCATCGGCAGTGCAGGTGACGGCCAGATCTCATCGGCCGCGCGCGCCGATTACGCGGAAGCGGCGGTCGCCGTTCTCGCCAGCGAAGGTCATGACGGCAAGACATATGAACTCGCCGGCGACGACGCTTATACGCTTGCCGACCTCGCAGCCGAGATCTCGCACCAGTCGGGCAAGGCGATACCGTACAAGAATCTACCCGAAGGCGATTATGCTGCGGCGCTGGCAGGCTTTGGCTTGCCCGAGCCCATGGCAAAGGCATTCGCCCGCTATGATGTCGATGCCTCGAAAGGCGCACTCTTCGATGATGGGCGCCAACTCTCGAAGCTGATCGACCGCCCAACCACACCGCTTTCATCCGTCGTTACGGCGGCGCTGAGCTAATTTCTCGTGATGGCGGCGCGACGCGGATGTCGCGCCCTCCAAATCCGCGATTAGAACGCCGTGCACCCAGTGGGACGCACATAGGGCGCTCTAATACTTTGCCTCTTCACTTTGATGGAGCATCGGATCGAAACCGACTTCACATCTCGGTCCAATGTTCAAAGGAGCTTTAACATGCTTGTGAACGGAAAGTGGACCGAAGACTGGCAACCGGTCCAGGCCAAGGACGAAAAGGGCGGCTTCGTTCGCCAGATTTCCAGTTTCCGCAACTGGATCACCCCTGATGGCAGCGCCGGTCCGACCGGTGAAGCCGGCTTCACCGCGGAGGCCGGGCGCTATCACCTCTATGTTGCTCTGATCTGCCCCTGGGCCTCGCGCACCTTGATCGCCCGCAAGCTGAAGAAACTAGAAGAAATCGTTTCAGTATCGGTGGTGGAGCCGGCATTGACCGACCATGGCTGGCGCTTCGGTGATTATCCTGGCGCCAACCGGGACGAACTCAATGGCGCTACCTATCTGCATGAACTCTACAGTCTGGCCGACGACGATTTCACCGGCCGCGCTACAGTTCCGGTTCTGTGGGACAAGAAGCGTAAGACCATTGTCAACAACGAGTCGGCCGAAATCGTGCGCATGTTCAATTCAGGGTTCGGATCGCTTGCCGACGAGAGTGTCGATCTTTATCCGCAAGCCCTGCGCGCCGACATCGACGCGCTCAACGAGCGCATTTATCCGGCGCTGAACAACGGCGTCTACCGGGCGGGCTTTGCCACCACCCAAGTTGCTTATGACGAGGCCTATCGTGGTGTATTCACAATGCTGGACGAACTGGAGGCGCGTCTTGCCGACCGTCCGTTTCTGCTCGGCGCAGAGCTCACCGAAGCCGACATCCGTCTGTTTGTAACGCTGGTACGCTTCGATGCAGCCTATCACGGCCTGTTCAAATGCAATCTGCGGCGCTTGTCCGAGTATCCCAAGCTGACGGCCTATCTGAAGCGGGTGCTCGACATTCCCGGCGTTCGCGACACGGTCAGCATCGACCACATCAAGAAGGGCTACTATTCCATCAAATCGCTCAATCCCAATGGCATTGTGCCGGATGGCCCCGACCTTAGCGAGGTCGGTCTTTAACCATAGCCCGATCGCAACAGAAAAAGGTTACCTCCCATGGGCACACCTCCCACCAAGAGCCTCATCATCTTCCTGCATGGAGTCGGCAGTCGTGGGGCCGATCTCCTCCCCCTTGCAAAGGGTTGGCGCCAATCATTGCCGACCACCGCGTTCGCGGCGCCGGACGGCCCGTTCGCTTTCGACGGCGGCGGTTCCGGACGGCAGTGGTTCAGCGTATCCGATGTGACGGAGGCGAGTCGGCCGCAGCGCATCGCAGCGGCACGGCCCGCGCTCGACGACGTCTTGCGCGGCGCCATCGAACAGCATGGTCTCATGGCCAACCTCGACCGCGTCGCTTTGGTCGGGTTTTCGCAAGGCTCCATCATGGCACTTGATGCCGTTGCTTCAGGGCGCTGGCCAATTGGTGCACTCGTCGCGTATTCCGGCCGGCTTGCGTCGCCGCATCCCTACACACCGGCCGGATCGCCCCGAGTTCTTGCCGTGCATGGCGCAGCGGACCCAGTCATACCCGCTGAGGCCTCAATCCAAGCAACGGTGGCGCTGCGCGAGCTGGGGCTCGATGTCAACAGCCGCATTCTCCCTGGCGTGGGGCACACCATCACCGCGGAAGGCGCCTGGCTGGGAGGTGAGTTCCTGGTATCGGTATTTGGCCGGGAGCAGGAAACGACCGACTAGCCTCTGTGCCAGACCGAGTTATGCGCGTGCCTGGGCGGGCCCCTCCCCTCGATTGGCATCTCGCCCCACCAAACAGTAGCGGGCCGAGGCCTGACTAAGCGTCGGCGTCATACCGCCGTTGTGAGGCATGGACGGCCTCGATGTTCATCTGCGCCCAATCCGACAAGGCGTCCAGGGTTCCAATAAGCGTCCTGCCGAGCGACGTCAGATCGTATTCCACAGTAACGGGGACTGTGGGGTATGCCGTTCGGGTGACCAATCCATCGCGCTCAAGATCTTTGAGCGCTCGTGACAGGACTTTAGCTGACAAGCCCTCGATCAACTTGTTCAATACATTAAAGCGGATCGGTCCATTGGTCAGCAACCGCATGATCAGCACGGTCCATTTGTCTCCGATGCGATCGAGGATGCATCGAAAGGGACTGTTTGCCAGGTATGGTCCACCAGACTTCACGGCCATCCCCAGCTTTCCATAAACCTTCGGTATATTCTGGTAACTAACTGGCATCAAAGTAAGCTCTTTACAAGCAAGCCTACTCCGGTCTCATCTACCATCAAGAAGACCATAGAGCTGTTGCAACCCAGGGGCAACGATGATGGCCAGAACTCTTCCAGCAGCGGCTCTCCCGATGTGCCCAGCAGTTCCGTCGCCGCGAACCCTCCCGCCTTAACAATCCAATTGCCGGGCGAACACGCACGATCGACGCACGCGGCTGATTTTATCTGAAACGGAGCGAACCCATGATTGATCTGGTTGCCGCACCATATGCAGTGCTGTTGCTGCGGCTGTGCTTGGGAGCGCTGTTCATTGCCCATGCGCTGCTCAAGATCCGCGTTTTCACCATTCCGGGCACAATTGCCTTCTTCCAGTCCCTCGGTCTTCCGGGCTGGGCGGCATATGCTACGATTGCGGCTGAGCTGATCGGCGCGACCTGCCTCATTCTGGGCATTTATCCGCGTTGGGCAGCACTTTTGCTTATTCCGTTGATACTCGGCACTATCGTCACCGTCCACGGCAAGAAGGGCTGGCTGTTCAGCAACCCAGATGGGGGCTGGGAATTTCCGGCGTTCTGGGCGGCTTCTTTGCTTGCCGTGTTCCTGCTTGGGGACGGTGTGGCCGTGCTCATTGCCTCGCCCATGCCCTTCGGTCGTTGAGCAGGCAAGCCTTGGCGGCCTTGATCGCCCTACTGGTGATAGCACAGCGCACACAGCAGCCATCTTCGGCATCGGGAGACCACCATGACACCCCTCTCCGAACAGGTTGACGCTCCAAATCTTGTAAGGCGCGGCCTGCTGGCCGGTTTTGTCTGCGCATACACCGCCTCGCTGATACCCTGGGCGCTCGCCCAAGAAGCCGCCGACGCCGACCAAGGCGCTTTCCTGGCGCTTTCGGCGATCCTGGCCGGTCGCCAGTCGCTCGACGCGGCGCAGGCGGCACGTCTCTACGCAGCGCTTGTGGCTGAAGATCCCGGATTTCCTGCTTCGGCCAAGGCGCTTCTCGACACGATCGAACAGCGCAAGATCGATCCCATGCAGCTGCAAAAAATTCTGGACACCGAAAAATCTCCCCTCAGTGCCCTGCCCCGGCGCATTGTGACGGCGTGGTACATGGGCATCGTCGGCGACGGCGCCAAGGCGCGTTGCCTCGCCTTCGAAACGGCGCTCAATGCCGAGGCGGTTGCCGATGTGCTGAAGCCGCCAACCTATGCCTATGGCGCTTACGGCAGTTGGACCCGAAAACCAGTCTGAGGGGAAAATCATGGCCGACACCTTGTCAGCGGATTTCGTCGTGGTCGGCTCGGGCATCATCGGCTCGCTGGCGGCGCGCAAACTCGCGCTGGCTGGCGCTTCGGTGATCATCCTCGAGGCCGGACCGCGCGTCACGCGCGCAGAACTGGTGGCGCGCTTTCGCAACTCCACACGCCGCAGTGACTGGATGTCGCCCTATCCGCCCGCCCCTTGGGCGCCACACCCCGTCTACCAGCCTGAGTCGAACAACTATCTCATGCAGGCTGGACCATACCCCTACGCTGCCGAATATATAAGGCAGGTCGGCGGCACGACATGGCACTGGGCGGCGCATGCATGGCGTAACGTGCCCAACGACTTCAGGATCAAGAGCCTCTACGACGTCGGCGTCGACTGGCCGATGACCTATGCCGACCTCGAACCCTTCTATCAGGAAGCAGAGGAGATCATGGGCGTTTCCGGTGCGGACAATACCGGCTCGCCGCGAACCAAGCCCTTCCCGATGGAGCCGGTAGCCGAGCCCCATGCGATGCGCCGCCTGCGCGAGCGGCTCGCGCCCGACTACGAGGTCGTCACTAACACCACCGCACGCAACAGCCGCTCCTATGACGGCCGGCCGGCCTGCTGCGGCAACAATTCCTGCCAGCCGATCTGCCCCATCGACGCCCAGTATCATGGTGGGTTGTCCGCCGACGCTGCCCAAGCGGCCGGGGCCAAGCTGATCGCCAACGCCAATGTCTACAAGCTTGAACATGACGAGAAGGGCAACATCACGGCGGCGCTCTACTACGATCCCGACAAGGTTTCGCACCGGGTCACCGGCAAGACCTTCATCGTCGCCGCCAACGGCATCGAGAGCCCGCGGCTGCTTCTGCTGTCGACCAGCGGCAAGTTTCCCAACGGGCTTGCCAACAGTTCCGACATGGTCGGCCGCAACTTGATGGACCACCCCAGCACCTCGCTGACCTTCGACGCCGACGAAGAGGTGTGGCTGGGGCGCGGGCCGCAAAGCCCGAGTTCCATCAACTTCATGCGCGACGGGCCGTTCCGGTCCGAGCATTCGCCTTACCGGCTTGACTTCACCAACATCTCGCGCGTCGATGGCGCCACGCGCAGCCTGATTGCGGCCGGCGTCTATGGCAGCGAACTGGTAAAGCGGCTGCGTTACAGCGCCGCGCACGAAATGAACGTGAAAAACGTGCTGGAAGTGTTGCCCGATCCCGAGCGCCGGATCACACTGAGCTCCGAAAAGGATGCCATGGGCATTCCCAAGCCTGAGGCGCATTACTCGATCGATGACTATACGCGAAAGGGGCATGAACGGTCCCAGCAGGATTTCCGACGCATCGCCGAATTGATGGGCGGCACCAATTTGCGCTTCAGCAAGGAGGGCGAGTTCGCCAACAACCAGCATATCTGCGGCACGCTCAGCATGGGCGACAATCCCAAGGCCTCGGTCTGCGATCAATGGGGACGCACGTACGACCACGAGAACCTGTTCCTCGCCGGCACGGCAGTACTGCCGACCTCCTCGACCTGCAATTCGACGGAAAACGGCTTGGCGGTGGCGCTGCGTTCGGCCGCGCACATTCTGGAGCAACAGGGCGCCTCGACCGGAGTGACGGGGGAAGCAAAGTCATGAGCCGTGCCTTGTCTTGGCTGCTCCGCCACGCCGCCGCCACACTCACGCTGTCGGTCGCCTTCTTCGCGGTCGCAAGCCCTGCCGCTAGCGCGGATGCGGATCTGATCGCCCGTGGAAAATACATGGCGACGGCGTCGGATTGCGTGGCTTGCCACACTGCGCCTGGCGGCGCGGCTATGGCCGGCGGCCTTCCCCTCGCCACGCCCATCGGCGCGATCATGTCGACAAACGTCACGCCGTCGAAACAAAACGGCATCGGCAATTATACGCTGGAACAGTTTGATGCTGCCGTGCGCAAGGGCGTACGCGCCGACGGCAAGCACCTCTATCCGGCGATGCCTTACACGGCCTATGCGCTGCTTACGGACGGCGACGTCGCCGCGCTCTATGCCTATTTCATGAATGGTGTGGAGCCGGTCGAAACAAGGCCACCCGAAACGAAACTGCCGTTCCCGTTCGACATCCGCCTGTCGATGGCCGCGTGGAACCTGCTGTTTCTTGAAAACGGCCCCTATAAGCCCGACCCGGCGCATGACGCCGAGTGGAACCGTGGTGCCTATCTGGCGCGTGGGGCAGCGCATTGCGGCACCTGCCACACGCCGCGCAATCTGTTAATGGCGGAAAAGACATCCAGCGAAATGGCTGGCGGCGATATCGGCTTCTGGCACGCGCCCAACATCACATCCGATGCTAATAGCGGCATCGGCGGCTGGAGCGTCGAGGAGTTGATCGCCTATATGCGTGACGGTCAGATCGCGAAAAGTCAGGCGGCTGGCCCGATGGCGGAGGCAATCGATCACAGTCTTCGTTTTCTGACGGAAGAAGACCTGAAAGCCATGGCGGTCTACCTTAAAACCGTTCCGCCAGTTCGCGACGCGGCGGACACGCAGCCGGTCTTTGCCTGGGGTGAGCCTTCGGACGAACTGGCGATCATACGCGGCACGGCATTGCCACAGGATCTGGACACCATGAGTGGGCCGCAGCTTTATGACGCCTATTGCGCGACCTGCCACCAGGCGCAGGGTCAGGGCAGTTTCGAAGGCGGTCTGCCATCGCTCATGCACAACACCGCGCTTGGCCGCGAAAACACCAACAATCTGGTGATGGTGATCCTTGGCGGGCTGCATCGGCAACCGGAAGTGTTGATGCCGGGTTTTGCCAGCGAGCTTTCAGATGCGCAGGTGGCGACGCTGAGCACCTATTTGGTCCTGCATTTCGGCAATCCGGCTGGCAAAGTCACTGCGGCTCAGGTGACAACATTGCGGGCCGGAGGCGCCTCTTCGACCTGGCTGATCTGGGCTGCGAGAATCGGTCTTGCCGTTGGCGCGCTGGTCGTCGTTGTAATCCTGCTGTTTCTGTTTGCGCGGACCCGTCGCAGGGCCGGACAAAATGAGGCTGCGAGAGCGCCTTAATTGAAATCAGTCCATCGGAAAGCTTTTGAACGGAAGCCAGAGGATGAAATCAGTGGATACGATAGCCAAAGTAAGGCGCGCCTCTCATGTTCAGATGGTCGTAAAGCGGATCAGCCGCGAGTTGCATGTGTCGCGTAACACGGTACGCAACATCCTTCGCTCGGATGAGACGGCCTTTGGCTATGAGCGGGTACGGCAACCGAAGGCGCGGATTGATCCCTGGCGTGAGCAAATCGATGGATTCCTGAGTGGCAACCGGGTGAAGCCGGAGCGCGAACGGCGGACACTGATCGGCATCTTCTGTTCTTCGCGCCGGGCGAGGCCTATCAATTCGACTGGAGCCACGAGATCGTCTCGTCTCCTGAACTGCTGACCGCGGCGCATCACCTGTCGCAGTTCTCCTGCGGTAAACCGACACTCGATCATTGGCTGAAGACGCGGGCGCTCTCCAATCAGGAGAAGGGCTTCACTGCTGTCCCCGTCGCACATGAGGCAGGCCGCGTCGTCGGCTACTACGGCCTCGCACCGACGGCTGTAGTGCCGAACATATTGTCCCCATCAATCCGCACGGGCCAGCCCCCCGATCCCATGCCATGCCTTCTCCTCGGACAACTCGCCACCGATAGCGCCTGGGCCGGCCTTGGTATCGGAACAGGCTTGCTGAAACACGCGCTAGAGCGCTGCGTGCAGGCGGCCACGCTTATTGGGCAGCCGCGCGCTCATGGTCAACGCCGTGGATACAGAAGCAGCCGCGTTCTGGCAGCGACGTGGGTTCCTTTCATCGCGTGATGATCCGCTTGTGCTGTTCCGTTCGATCGAGGCTATCGCGGCATCTCTCCGGCGTTGAAACCGATCGGAACAAATAAGAAGCAATCCGGTGAGAAGCCCTCGCAAAAGGTGGCCGCCGCGTCGGGATATATGGCCGTCATAATAGACTTCTCCGCATTGGTAGCGGCGGGTCGTTAAACCAAGCCAGGCGTCAACAGAGCGGGATTTCTTGAAGTTGGAGGCTCCTCAATGGCGGTGACGAAAAAGGTCGCGGTGACCGTGCCGACACCGGGGGTCGACATGAGATTGCGCCAAGCCTGGCTTTGGCGCGCAGCAGCAACAAGCTGACGCCCGAGCTCGGCGGCATGGATGCGCATGCTGCGCCAAGCCTCCAGCATGTCCTGATTGCGCTCATCATTACCTCTAATTCAGATTTCAAGCGTGATCTCGCGGCCTGCCGCCTGCAGTATGCCCCAGACGTGGTCGGCAAAGGACTGCCAGACCTCGATGCGGAAGCTGTCCCTGCCTTGCCGGATCAGGACGATCTGGGCTTTGTCGAAAATGGTGCGGGTGGCGGCACCGACGGGCATTTCGTCTAGATCCAGAGGACAGGCCGAACACAGTGCCACGGCCGCCGCACTCCCCTCCACGACAATGCCGACCTCGCGATGGCTGATATCGACCAAGCTATGCGGCACCTTGGCATAGAGCGCGGCGAAAGCCGCTTCGATCCGGTCACGTTCATCGAGCGGCGCCATAAGTTGCCATTCGTCCGGCCCGAGGCAAAGCGCCAGCTTGTCGCCCGAAGCTGCGGTTTGACCGATCACTTTTGGCAAGGTCACCCCAAAAACCTTACCAGCCGGGGCGATGCCAGTCCCGGCGATGCGCAGGTTGAAGCGGGTACAGTCATCGGCCATTTCAATGCCGAGAACACTGTCGGGCACCGCGATCCGGCTGCCGTCGAGGGGGCGATATTGCTGCAGCATGACGGTGCTCCTTAGGCGTTGAGCCGCTCGTTTTCGGGGTCGAAGAACACCATTCCCGTGATCTCGGCCTGATGGGTCTTGCCCGGCATCGGCACGTGGACGGTCTGGCCCTCCCGCGCTCGCCCGCCTTCGATGACGGCCAGCGCAATCGAGCGTCCCAGCGCCTCGCTCCAGTAGGATGAGGTGACGTGGCCGATCATCTTCATCGGAACCGGTTGGTTGGGGTCGGCGACGATGTGGGCGCCTTCCTCCAGGACTGTCTTCGGGTCGCGCGTCATCAGACCGACCAGTTGCTTGCGGTCGGCCTTCAGCATGTCGGACCGGGTCAATGAGCGCTTGCCGACGAAATCGGGCTTGGCCTTGCCGATGGCCCAACCGAGCCCGGCATCGTCCGGGGTCAGTGTGCCGTCAGTGTCCTGGCCAACGATGATGTAACCCTTCTCGGCCCGCATCACGTGCATGGCCTCGGTTCCGTAGGGGGTGATGTCGTATTGCCGTCCCGCCTCGTAAAGCGCTTCCCACACCGCGCGGCCATAGCGCGACGGCACATTGATCTCAAAGCCGAGTTCGCCGGTAAAGGAGACCCGGAACAGTCGCGTTGGAACACCGCAGATATTGCCTTCTGCAACGGACATATGCGGGAAGGCTTGATTCGACAGGTCGATGCCTTCCACCAGCGGTTCAATAAGCTGGCGCGCGTTCGGCCCGTTGAGCGCGATGACCGCCCATTGTTCGGTGGTTGAGGTCAGCCAGACTTTCAAATCCGGCCACTCAGTCTGAAGATAGTCTTCCATCGTAGCCAGTACGCGGGCAGCACCGCCGGTCGTCGTCGTTACATGAAAGCGATCCGTGCTCAGCCGGCCGATGACGCCGTCGTCGCGAATGAAGCCGTCCTCACCCAGCAGCAGGCCGTAGCGCAGCCGCCCTGGCGCCAGCTTCGACCAGGCATTGGTGTACATGCGGTTTATGAATTCGGCCGCGTCCGGCCCAACGATCTCGATCTTTCCCAGCGTCGAGGCGTCGAAGATGCCGAGCGACTGACGTGTCGCCTTGCATTCGCGCGCCACGGACTGGTGCATGTCCTCGCCGCGCTCCGGGAAATACCATGCACGCCGCCACAGCGACACCGGCTCGAATACCGCGCCATTCTGCTCTGCCCAGCCGTCGATGGCCGTCTTGCGCGTCACCTCGAACAGCGAGCCGCGAGTGTAACCGGCGAAGGCACCGAAGGTGGTCGGCGTATAGGGCGGTCGGAAGGTGGTCAGCCCGACCGCAGGTGTTGGCCGGCGCACGGCATCGGATGCGATGGCGAGCCCGTTGATATTGGACGTCTTGCCCTGATCAGTCGCCATGCCCGTCGTGGTGTAGCGTTTGATATGCTCGATGGACTGAAAGCCCTCGCGTACCGCAAGGCGAATATCCTTGGCGGTCACATCGTTCTGGAAGTCGACAAAGGCCTTGGCGCTTGAGGAATTTCGGTCCGTCGGCAATTCCTTGACGCTGATGCCGGTGCAAGCGATTTCGCCTTCGATCTGATAGTCACCCGCTTTCGCTTTGAAGCCGGCGTCCGTTGCGGCCGACGCTCCGGCGAAGGCGCCCTCCTTCAGCGCATCCAACAGCCCGAAGACGCCATTGCCGGCACCAGCGCAGCGCGTTTCCTCGGTCGGCGCTCCGGGCAGGAACATCTGGCGCTCTTCGTTCCAGTCGAGCTTGCCCTTGGTATGCGAGAACAGATGCACGCTCGGCGTCCAGCCGCCGCACATCAACAGCGTATCGCAGGCAATGTTGCGCGCGCGGCCGACCTTTCCGCCGGCAGTCACGGGATTGACCCGAACCGACGAAACCCGCAGCCGGCCGCTGGTGCCGGTTACGGTCCAGCCGGTCAGCACCTCGATGCCATGCGCCTTGGCCAGGTCCACGAGATGGTAGGGAACGGATGCGCGGATGTCGATGATTGCCGAAACCTTGACGCCTGCCTCAGCAAGGTTGATCGCAGCAAGCCAGGCGGAGTCGTGCGAGGTGACGACCACCGCCCGGTTCCCTACCTTCACGCCGTAGCGGTTGAGGAAAGTCCGCGCTGAGCCGGCCAGCATGACGCCCGGACGGTCATTGCCGTCGAAGACCAGCGGCTTTTCGATGGAGCCTTGCGCCAGCACCACCTGTCTGGCGCGCACTCGCCACATGCGCTCGCGCGGCGCGCCTTCCGGCAGTGTTTCGAGGTGGTCGGTGACGCGCTGACACAGGCCGAGGAAATTCTCGTGATAATAGCCGATTGCAGTGGTGCGGGTGAGCACGGTGACATTCTTCGAAGCGGCAAGTTCATCGGCCGCAGTCTCCAGCCATTGCCAGGCAGGTTGCCCGTTGATGCCGGCTGCAGGCTCCGACAACAGCGAGCCGCCAAGCTCGGCCTGCTCGTCGACAAGAATGATCTTGGCGCCGCTGCGGCCGGCTTCAAGCGCCGCCGCAAGTCCGGCCGGGCCGGAACCTACAACCAGCACGTCGCAATGGGCGTAGCGGCTGGCATAGGTGTCGGGGTCCGGCACCGAGGGCGACTTGCCGAGGCCCGCAGCACCGCGGATGAAAGGCTCGTAAACCTTGTTCCAGAAACTCTTCGGCCACATGAAGGTCTTGTAGTAGAAGCCTGCCGAAAACAGCATGTAGAACGCGTCGTTGATTGTGCCTACATCCCGCTTCAGGGACGGCCAGTGGTTCTGGCTAACCGTGTTTAGGCCTTCGAAGACTTCCAGCACCGTGGCGCGGGTATTGGGCTCCGAGCGGCCGACACCGCGGCTGACGCCGACCAGCGCGTTTGGTTCCTCCGAGCCCGCCGACAGGATGCCGCGCGGCCGATGATACTTAAACGAGCGGCCGACAAGATGGACGCCGTTGGCCAGCAGTGCTGATGCAAGCGTGTCCCCTTTGCGGCCTTCGAAGCGCTCGCCATTGAAGGTAAAGTGAACCGGCCGGCTTTGATCGATGCGGCCCTTTGCGGCAACACGGTAGGTGCTCATGAGCGTGCTTCCCTGATCTCGGCTTCGCTCGGGCGCGGCAAGCCGGCCTTGTAGGTCATGGCGAATTTGTCGGTGACGGTGTCGCGCACCGCATTGAAGAAACGGCCGCAACCATGGATGTGGCGCCAGCGTTCGAAATGGGTGCCGCGTGGGTTGGAGCGGATGAATAGATGGTTCTTCCACTGCTCGTCTGTCAGCACCGCCGGATCCCGCGGGCGGGAAATATGTGCCTCGCCGGCATAGACGAATTCCACCTCGGGCCGTTCGGCGGCACAATGGGGGCAACGGATCAAAAGCATTCGTCAGACTCCCTGGGAGCGCCGTGCGTCCAATCGGACGCACAAAGGACGCTCTACATTTTGATTGAGCATCCGAATAATCCGAAAACCGGTAATCACTTTTCGGTCCGATGCTCTAGTGCGCAACGGCAGCGGCCGCTGCTTCGTCGATCAACCGCCCCGTGGTGAAGCGCTCCAGCGTATAGGGCGCGTTGATGCGATGCGGCTCGCCCTTCGCAATCGTGTGAGCAAAGACATGCGCTGCCCCCGGTGTGGCCTTGAAGCCGCCGGTACCCCAGCCGCAATTGACGTAGAGACCTTCGACCGGCGTCTTGCCGATGATCGGCGAACGGTCGGGCGTGACATCGACGATGCCTGCCCATTTGCGCAACATGCGCATCCGGGTGAAGATCGGGAACACCTCGCAGATCGCCGACACGGTGTGCTCGATCAGGTGCATGCCGCCGCGCTGGCTGTAGGACACATATTGGTCGGTGCCCGACCCAATGACCAGTTCGCCCTTGTCGGACTGGCTAATATAGGCGTGGACGGTGTTCGACATGACGACACATGGGAAAATCGGCTTGACCGGTTCCGACACCAGCGCCTGCAACGGATAGCTTTCCAGCGGCAGGCGCACGCCGGCCGTATCCATCACCACAGAGGTGCTGCCAGACGCAGACACGCCGATTTTCCTGGCCTTGATGAAACCGCGCGGCGTATCGACACCGGTAACCCGGCCGGATGCATCGCGGCGTATTGCCGTTACCGGGCAGTTCTGGATGATATCGACGCCGCGGGCCGCCGCGCCGCGGGCATAGCCCCAGGCGACCGCATCATGGCGAGCCACGCCGCCCCGCCGTTGCAGCGTTGCACCCATGACCGGGAAACGGGCATCCTTGCCGATATTGAGCGGCGGGCAATATTCCTTCGCCTGCTCAGGCGTCAACCATTCATTGTCGACGCCGTTCAACCGGTTTGAGTGAAGGTGGCGCTTGAAGCTCTGTACGTCGTGCACGGAATGCGCCAGCATCATCACGCCGCGCTGCGAGAACATCACGTTGTAGTTCAGTTCCTGGCTCAACCCCTCCCAAAGGTCGAGCGCGTGGTCGTAGAGCCTGGCGCTTTCGTCATAGAGATAATTGGAGCGGATGATGGTGGTGTTGCGGCCGGTATTGCCGCCGCCAAGCCAGCCCTTCTCGATGACCGCGACGTTGGTGATACCGTGTTCCTTGGCCAGATAATAGGCGGCGCCAAGGCCGTGACCGCCGGCGCCGATAATGATGACGTCGTATTCGGCCTTCGGCTCGGCATCCGGCCATTGCGGCTGCCAGTTCTTGTTACCCGAAGCGGCATTGCGCAGCAGGGAGGAGAAGGAAAAATGGGTCATGGCTGGAACCTGAATGTCATCTCGAGCCATTGAGCACGTATCGAACAGGCTTGAACAGAACAGATGCGTCAGCCTAATGTTATCCTTACGACAAACGGATTCTGCCGCCTCGTCGCGGGAGTAGAGAATAATGTCGCGATCGCTGAGACAAAAACCAGCCGACAAGCCGCGGCTCTCGGTTGGCCTCATTCTGGCGCGCCGCTTCACCCTGTCGGCCTTCGCCAATTTCGTCGATGTGTTGCGACTTGCCGCCGACGAAGGCGACAGAAGCCGGCCGATCCGTTGCGGCTGGCGGGTATTGTCCACGACGATGGAGCCGATCATCTCCAGTTCGGGCATATCGGTCCAGCCGGAGGAGCGCCTGGGCGATCCGTCGCGCTTCGATTATATCGTGGTGGTGGGAGGGCTGATCGACGAAGTCGCCAACCTGCATCCCGATTATGTAAGTTTTCTCCGTCACGCGGCACAGGCGGGCGTGCCATTGATCGGCGTCTGTACGGGCGCTTTCATTTTGCACCGGATCGGGCTGATGGATGGTTACCGCTGCTGCGTCAGCTGGTTCCACCATCACGATTTCCTTGAACAGTTCGATGGATTGAAGCCGGTTTCCGACCAGATCTTCGTGGTTGACCGCGCAAGGCTGACCTGTTCAGGCGGCGTGAGCTCGGCTCATCTCGCCGCCTTCCTGGTGGATCGGCATGTCGGCCCCGCCGAAGCGACCAAGAGCCTGCACATCATGATTATCGACGAGGCTGAGGGGGCTGAAACGCCGCAACCGGGCATCCCGCTTGATCTCCGCAGCAATGATCCGCTGGTGAAAAGGGCGCTTATCTTGATGCAGCAGAACATCGATACGCCGGTTTCGATAGACGAGATCGCCAGGCGGCTTGGTGCCAACAGGCGTCAGGTCGAGCGTCGGTTCCGGGCGCAGATAGGCACGTCACCGACCTCGGCCTTCAAGATGATTAGGCTGGAACATGCCCAATATTTGCTGGCGCATTCGAACCGTTCAATCGCAGCGATAGCCGTCGAAGCGGGCTTCTGCGACTCATCCCATTTCATTCGCGCATTCCGGGAGCGGCATGGGGTGACGCCGGTTGCCTATCGCGGATAGACGTTTTGAAGCGCGTGCACGATGTGGATGGCCTGGGCCTGGCAAAGACCTAACCTCGCGCTCGGCGTCAAATTTGGCCACTCGCGCTTGTGTGGCCGTTGACCAATATCTTAGGCGCACCCCCACCTACCCATGGTCTGGGAGCTTCATTCTCCCGGCAAGACGTGAGAAGCGTCCGGCCGCCACGAGACCCAGACCTTGGCACCGGGTTCGAGATTGAGCCGTTCAAGCTCGTCATGGCTCTTCTGCGCTTTAATCTCGATGTGTTCCGCGCCTTCCAGATGGATGACGGCGGTGGCACCGACGAATTCCTCGCCGACGACCGAGGCTTGGAGCCGATTCAGGCCGTCCGCGGGTGGCTGGTTGGAGAGTAGCACCCTGTCGCCAGAAACCACAAAGGTCGCCTTGTCGCCCTTAGAAAGGTGACGAGTCGCGTTGGACGCGACCTCGAACTCGCCGGCGGGGGTTGATATCCTGACAATGGCTTCGCTCACGTTGGAGACTTTGCCGGCGAAGATGTTGGAAGACCCAAGGAATTCGGCGACGAATCTCGTGCGTGGCGCGCGGTAGATATCTTGTGGGTTGCCGATCTGCTCGATGCGACCTCGGCTCATGATGACGACCCGGTCGGCCATGGAGAACGCTTCCGACTGGCTGTGCGTCACATAGACGAAGGTGATACCCAGTTCGCGCTGCAAGTTCGACAGCACCGTCTGCATGCGGATTTTCAGATGTGCATCGAGCGCCGACAGCGGTTCGTCCAGCAACAGGATCTGCGGCTCCGTGACTAGCGAGCGGGCTAGCGCCACGCGCTGGCGCTGGCCACCGGATAGATGCGCCACGTTGCGCTCGGCGAATTCGCCGATCTGCATGCGCTCCAGCCACTTGTCGACGCGCTTGCGGCGCTCGGACCGCTCGACACCGCGCATGCGCAGGCTGAACTCGATATTCTCACGCACCGTCAGAAAGGGGAAGAGCGCCAGGCTTTGCCAGACCATCGGCGTATCGCGCTGCCAGGTCGGCAGGTCGTTTATACGCTTGCCGCGAAGGCGGATTTCGCCTTCAGTCGGCGCCTCGAGCCCTGCCAGCATGCGCAGCGTCGTCGTCTTGCCGCAGCCGCTGGATCCCATGATGGCAAGGAATTCGCCCTGGCGGATGTCGAGGTTAAGTTTCTCGACGGCCACGAAACCGCCGAAGCGTTTCACGACGCCGTCAAAGACGACGAGGGCCTGGTCGATCATTGCGGGACTGCTCCGGTGTTTGTTGCGGCGGCGGGAGAGGCGCTGCGCTTAATGAGAAGGATTTGGGCGAGGATGATCAGTGTCATCGAGGCGAGGAAGACGAATGTGCCGATGACGTTGATACGCGGGCTGACCTGCCCCTGAAGGAAGCCAAGTACCTTGACGGGAAGGGTCTCGTTCAGGCCCGAAACGAACCAGGCGACGGCGAATTCGTCGAAGGAAACCGCCATGGTGATGAACAGCGAGGCCAGTATCGCAGGCCGGCAGAAAGGCAGGATGACGTGCCGCATCGCCATCCACTCGGTCGCACCGAGATTCCAGGCCGCCGCCTCCAGCGAAGGATCCATCTGCGACAGGCGCAACCGGCAGATCGCCATGGCGAAGGGCGCGCACATGACCACATGGGCGATGATGACCGAATAAATGGCGCCGGAAAGGTCGATGCTGGACAGGAAGGCAAGCATGGCAAGTCCCAGGATGACAACCGGGATCGTCGGCGGCAGCAGGGCGAGCGCGACATAGACCGTTTTGCCGAAAAAGTTGTAGCGGAAGTCCGTGTAGGCGGCGCCGAAGCCGATGACCGTGGCAATTGCCGAAACAACTGCTCCGGCGACCAGCGTATTGCGAAGTCCCTCCCATACCAGCGGGTCGGCCCACACGGCCTCGTACCAGATGGTTGAAAAGCCGCCGAGCGGGAGCGATGGGAATCGATCGACGTTAAACGAAAAGGCGAAGCTTGCCACAATCGGTGCAAAGATGAAGCCGAAAGACAACAGAACGTAGAGCTTCAGTGCCCAATCTACTGCCCTGTTTCGATTGAAGTCGTTCATCGTCCGCGCTCCCGATAGGCGAAGCTGACGGTAGCGAAAGCCACCGCAAGCAGGGTTGCGATCATGGTCAATGCAATGACCGCCGCGCGCGGCCATTGCTGGCCAGACTTGGTAGTGTCTGTGATGAGGATCGACAAGGTCGGTGGGTCGCCGCCACCGAGATAGAGCGGGCTGACGAAGTCGCCAAAGGTAAGGATGAAGCAGAATAGCGCCGCAATGACGAGACCTACCTTTGCAGCCGGAATGACCACCTCGAAGACAGTGCGCAAGCGACCGCAGCGCAGATTATGCGCCGCCTCGATCAACGTCCTGTCGACGAAGATCAGGCTGAACAATTGCAGCAGGACCACCAGGGGCAGGCTCAACGTCGCATAGCCAACCATCACGCCGAAGACCGAGTTCAGCATGCCAAACGGCCCCAGCCCGACTTTTGCCAGAAGCGCGTTGATGATGCCGTTGTCGGAAAGGAATATCTGCCAGGAATAGACGCGGACCAGATAGGAAGTGAAGAATGGGATGACCATCAGAAAGATCGCCCATCGCCGTGCTGTCTCCGACAGCTTGAACGCAACGGCGTAGGCGCAGGGAAACGCCAGCACACTTATGACGATCGCGGCCGAAGTGGACAGCAGGAAGGTGCGGAAATAGGCTTGCCAGAAGACACCGCGACCCAGCATCCTTGTCCAGTTATCCGGGTTGAGGTCCGGCACCATGCGGAAGTTCTGGACCGTCCAGAAGGAAAGCGCGACCAGAAAGATCAATGGCGCAAGAAAGAATAGCACCTGCCAGACCAACATTGGCAGCGAGAGCGTCAGACCGTAGAAAGTGATCGATTTCCGCATTACACAGTCCCGGCTGATGGGCTTGTCCGGGTGCCGCGGCGCGGAGACCCCGAATGAATGACAGGCGCATAGCCCGTCCAAAGTTCCGACATTTATCGCATGATGCACCAATCATGCGCGAAATAAATACCTGGAATACAGTCTGCCGGGAGGCGACGGCGCACTCGACCATGAGCGCGCCGTTAGTTCCAGATGCTAGGCTGCCTTGTATTCGGACCAGAAGTCGTTCCAGTCCTCTAAGCTCTGCTGAACCGGTAGTTGGCGATACTTGATGCGTCCCTTACGGATCAGTTCCATGGCGTTGTTGCTTTGGTCGAGCAGCATGCCTTGCCGCTTGGCTTCAGCCGGTGTTTCCTCGGCCAACAGTTTCCAACCCTTCTCATTCGGGATGAGGCACGGATAGGCCACCATGTTGGCCGATTTCACCTGGCCCTTGGGCGAGGTGATGTACTGGATCCACTTCTTGGCCAAGTCGCCCTTCGTGGTGCCTTTGCCGATGGAGAACGATTCCGTGAACTGCAGGCCGCCCTCCTCGGGAATGACGCTGCGCACCTTGGCGCCGTTGCGTTCCAGCGTGCCGGTGATCCAGTCGCCGATGCCGGCCATGGCCAGCATCTGCCCATTCTGAAGGGAAGAGAAGGTGCCGCCGTAGTCGAAGAACCCGCCGATTTGCGGGCGCAGGGTCATCGTCTTGTCCTGCAACGCCTGCCAAGCCGCAGCGTCTGTGTCGTAAGGCGAGGCGTTGCCGTTCAGCAGGCTGATCTGGCCTAGGTTCGGCAGGTGCCAGTCGAAGTGACCAACTTTACCCTTCAGCTTCTGGTCCCAGTAGACATTGTAAGTCGAGGCTTCCTTTTCGTTGATCGCTTCGGTGTTGAAGGCAACGCCCAGGAAGCCGAAGCGGGTGATGACCGAATAGAGGTCGTTGCCGACCCAGTGCCCCGGGAAGTGCTGGAATTCGGGGAAGAAATCGTCGAACGGGTAGTCGGCTGGATCCATTTTCTCAATATAGCCGGCAGCATTGAGCTGCTGGACATATTCCGCGTCTGAAAGGATCAGATCGAAGGTTCCGGGAGGCGATTGGGCGATCAGCCCAAGCATGTTGTCGCCGCCCGTGTAGTACTTCGGCTTGAACTTGACGTTGTTCTCGGCCTCAAATTCGGCCACCATGTCCGGCTCGGCATGGCCGTACCACGCGAGCATGGTAAGTTCGACAGGCTCGGCGAAGGCGAGCCGGCTAAGGAAGGGCGTGGCCAGCGCCGCGCCCCCTAATACACTTGCACCCTTCAGAATATCACGACGGGTACGCAAACCCGGCAGCATCTCCTTGATGGTCATTGCATTCCCCTTTTTGGTTGTTATTGCCGAGACGGTATGTAGCGCGGGTGCATTTGAAAAATTAATTCTCATAATCTTGTCATTTGCAGTGCTTATCTTCGATCGAGTTCGACGTTGCGTTTAACCGGATCTCCAGAGACGCCCGCCTCATCCAGCCGGGCAATGATGTGGTTGACAAGCCGGATGCCGGCATCCGATAGGCGCGGATGCTTGTAAAAAAGACCAACGCGAATTTCGGCAAGTGCGGGAAGGCCGTCATTTTCGTCCAGCACCCGCATGCCTGAAAGCATGGTGTAGCGGGTCATCGCGCTGACCCCAAGGCCGTTGATGACCGCATTCTGCAAGCCCGAGATACCGGGTCCCGTATAGGCGACGCGCCAGCGTAATTGTGCGGCGTCCAGCGCCTGGATCATACGCGCACGGTAGGCGCAGCCCTGGGGATGCGCGGCGAGCGGCACGCCGACCGTTGGATCGAAATGCATGCGGTCTGATGCTGCCCAGACCGGACGCTCGATCCACGATCGCGACAGATATTGGGCGCGTTCACCATTGACCATGGCTATCGCCAGATCGAGCTCGTCAGCCCGCAGCCGATCGAGAACGTCCGCGCTCCAGCCGCAATAAATTTCCAAGGATATCTCGGAATGCTGGCGTGTGTATTCGGTGATGACGCCCTGCAGGAAGGCCACAGCATAGTCGTTCGGCAGGCCAACACGAAGGACGCCGGAGAGCTTGCCGCGATTGAAATAGGAGGCAGCTTCATCGTTGAGCCTCAATATCTCGCGTGCGTAGCTCAGCAACATCTCGCCTTCCTTGGTCAGCAACAGAGAACGTCCGGCCTGCTTTATGAGAGGAGCGCCGATCAGTTGCTCCAGCCGCCGCATCTGCAGAGAGATAGCCGGTTGAGTGCGCCCCAGGGCATCGCCTGCTTTTGTATAGGCACCGAGATCGATGACCGACACAAAGGTTCGGAGCAGATCAGTCTGGAAGTTGGTTATGTTCCGCATGGATTTGGATTCCTCATACACGGATGATGATTATAAATTTCCCAAATCGCAAGGATGACCCCAAATCATTGGCGCATGAGCCAAAATGGGAGATGACCATGTCTCAAAAAACTGTATTCGCCGCCGAGATGGCTTGGCCGGACTATGACGCTCGCGTACGCGAAGGAAATGTTCCAATCCTGTTGCCGATTGGCTCGATGGAACAGCACGGCCATCACATGCCGATGAATGTAGACGTCCTGCTTCCCGTGGAGTTTGCCCGGCGCGTCGCCGAGCGCGTCGGCGCTCTGGTCGCCCCGCCTTTCACCTATGGCTACAAATCACACCAGAAATCGGGCGGCGGTAATCATCTGCCGGGAACCACAAGCCTCGACGGCGCGACCCTGATTGCGGCGCTCCGCGACGTCATCAAGGAATTCGCCCGTCATGGCGTGCGCCGCATCTGCCTGGTCAATGGGCATTTCGAGAATGCGTGGTTCATCGTCGAAGCCATCGATCTTGCGCTGCGTGAACTCAAATGGGGCGGCATTGACGACATGAAGATCGTTGTCCTCTCTTATTGGGATTTCGTGGACAAGGCCACGATCGGTCGTCTTTATCCGAACGGCTTTGCCGGCTGGGACATTGAACACGGTGGGGTACTCGAAACTTCGCTTATGCTGGCGCTCTACCCCCACCAAGTCAGCCTGGAACGGGCCGTCGATCATGCGCCCGCAAGCTTTCCGCCCTATGACGTCTATCCTCCCAAGCCGGAATGGACGCCCGTGAGTGGCACGTTGTCCTCTCCCAAGGACGCATCCGCCGAAAAGGGCGAACTGTTGCTCCATGTCTGCGTAGACGGCATCGTCCAAGCGCTGGAAAACGAATTCACTAGTTGAAAGATCGGGATGAAAAAGAGGAAAGCCGCGATGACATCGCGGCTTTCAGCATTCAATCAGAAGGGTCTTGAAGGTGGCGTCAATCGATTGTCGGTATCCTCATGCCCGTACCTTTCAGGAGGAGGCTCGGCGCCGCGCTTCCTCATCCCTGGGATCAAACGCCGCACGACTTCCAACAGAATGGAAAGTTCACGTGACCGTGCCAGGCAGGATCGGGTCGATGTGGATTCCGCGTCGGCCCATCGGTAAGGCAAGTCGTGTGGAATATGGGGAGCCACGATCGCCTCGCTTTAGTTGCTTATGACGTTGTGCTGCGGCCCGAACGGGAAGCCGGTGATGTTTTCGGCACCATCGTCCTTGACGATCAGGATATCGTGCTCGCGATAGCCGCCTGCTCCAGGCGTGCCTTCCGGCAGCATCACCATCGGCTCCATGGACACCACCATGCCAGGCTTCAGTTCGGTGTCGATGTCCTCGCGCAGTTCCACGCCCGCCTCGCGGCCGTAATAGTGGCAAAGTACGCCGAAGGAGTGGCCATAGCCAAAGGAACGATACTTCAAAAGGTCCCACTCGCGGTACATCTCGTTGAGCTCGATGGCGATGTCCTTGCAGCGCGCGCCAGGCTTGATCAATTCCAGCCCGCGGCGATGTACGGCGACGTTCTTCTCCCAGATATCGAGGCTGGCGTCGTCGACATGTTCGCAGAACAGTGTGCGCTCCAGTGCGGTGTAGTAGCCGAAAATCATCGGGAAGGTGTTGAGGGACAGGATGTCACCCGACTGCACGACACGGTTGGTGACCGGGTTGTGTGCGCCATCGGTGTTGATACCCGACTGGAACCAGGTCCAGGTGTCCATCAGTTCTACGAACGGAAACGACTTGGCAATTTCGCGGATCATGGCGTTTGTAGTGGCGATGGCGACTTCGTGCTCGGGCACGCCCGCCTTCACGGCCGCCACGCAGGCCGCGCCGCCGACGTCGCAGACCCGAGCGCCCTCGCGGATCAGTTTCTGTTCCTCGACCGACTTGACCGTGCGCATCCACATCGACGGCTGGCTGATGTCGACAAACTCGACGCCCGGCAGGGCTTCCTCGAGCTGGCGGCGGAAGTCGAGCGACACGTGGTCGAACTCGATGCCGACGCGCTTGGCGCCGGACATGAGCTGACGCACAGCACGATAGAAATTGTCTCGTCGCCAGTCGGTATAAGTGATGTTGTCGCTGGCGGAACGCCGCGAGGGCTGGCCGCCGTCGATTCCGGCCGAGAGGGTGGTGGCCTTATCGTGGTCGATAACCATGCCGTATTTGCGGCCAAAATAGCAGTAGAGCCAGCCCGAGTAGTAATTGATGCAATGGTAGGAAGTGAACAATGCCGCATCGACGCTGTTCTTCGCCATCCAGCCGCGCACGTCGTCCTGACGACGTTTCATCTCGGCATCCGAGAACGGCGAATATTCCTTCTCGCCATTGTGCCATTTCATCACATGTAACATGTCGTCGGTCATTTACGCTGCTCCATTTGCGGGGTTGGATGGAGCACAGGTTACCTACGGCAAAAGCATCAGGATAATTTATTCGTCTGATGGTCGCATTTTAAACAGTTATACCTTTCTGGTTTCTCCGACTAAGATTCACCGGCAATTAGCGCTGCAAATCGCGCTATAATCATTATTTATTTCTCATCCGATTCCGAGATCCCTACGGTCGGCGGGTTCCGTCATTGTGAGCAAAGGCAAGATGTACAATGGCAAGAAGGAGCACTCGCGTTTCGAAGAGAGAGATTCTCATGGATCCAGTTTGGGCTCTTTTTATCGATTTCGATGAACCTCCCTATGCGGGCAAGCGCGCACATGCGTGCGTTCAGCCGCAAACTCGAATGCCAGCCTTGAAGGGAGGGCCTCGTGTCTTGTTTCGAGCGCTGAAAGAAGCGTTACGAAGCCTTGTTTCGAGCCAATCGCGGAGCAAGACGGCGAATTGCATGTTCGGGCGGCGAGCGTCCTTCCGGACGCACAACGCGCGCTCTAACGCTTTGATCGAGCGCAGTAAAATCCTAAATTGGATTCCAAAAAGGGACCGATTTTTTAAGATACCACTGTGGCGTGCGTATGAGCGTAACGCATTCGCTAAAAACTCTCCTTCACCGTTTCGGTCGGAACCATTGGAGGCTACGCGATGACGCGCATAGCGGGGTGATCGACGAGGGCGACGACTGGACCGACCAGGAAGTCTGGCTGAAGGCCAGTTTGAGCCTTGACGTCACCGTCAAGGTCGTCGATCTCAAGCGCCAGATCGACGAGGCCAAAGAAATGCCAGCGCAGCCGAACGCAATCCGGCGGTTGCGCTTGAATGAACGGCCTGAGCAGGTCACGCGCTGACTCGACATGGCGGTGTGGGAAGAAGGCGGCCTTCCTGCCAACACCGACTGGCGCATCGTCAAACATGATCTCGACGAACTCGAACAGAAACTGCTGGGTCGCGAATGCTATGGCGGGCTTGACCTTGCCCGCGTCAACGATCTGTCGGCCTTCGTGTTGTTATTTCCGCCGACGTTGGATGAGGATCTCGGGGCGCTCGCCGGCAAATGGATTGTGCTCTGCCGCTTTTTCATTCCCGAGCACGATATCCTGCGTCGAGTGCGGCGCGACCGCGTGCCCTACGACATCTGGTGCGACCAGGGATTTTTGACCGCGACGCTCGGCAACGCCACTGACTTCGCCTTCGTCGAAAAAGAAGTCATCGAGTTGGCGTCACGCTACGATCTGCGCGTGCTTCCTATGACCGCACCTTCCCCGGCGAGATCGTCCAGCACCTACAAAAAGAGGGCTCGACGCTGGTCCCCGTCGGTCAGGGTTTTTCTAAGCGTGGCCGACCCCACGGCGGAACTGGAACGGCTGTCGGTCTCGCGCTCACTCTGGCATGGCGGTCACTCTGTGCCGCGTTGGAATGCCTCAAACGTTGCCGTTCGTCATGATCCGGCTGGCAACATCAAGCGGGACAAGGAGCGCTCGAGCGAGCGCCTCGACGGCATTGTCGCCATCTGCAATGCGCCCGGTCGAGCATCAGCCCGAGACGTCAACGCCGGCAGCTCGGCCTATGAGACCCGCGGCCTCCTGATGCTGTGAGGATAGACTATCGGACTACCAGTACGGGGATGGTTGTATGTGCCAGCACCTCGGACGTCTGGCTACCAAGAATGACCTTCCGTATGCCACGCCGCCCATGCGAGGACATTACTATGAGATCACAGTCTTTGAGCTTGGCAAACCTGACGATTGCTTCGGCAGGAGAATCGTCGATTTCGTGCACTAGATCTATGGTGACGCCATGCTCAGATCCGCGTTGCTCGATATATGCAAACCGGTCCTTCATGTTTGCATCTATCTGCTGGTCGTAGCGAGCGACGGGATCATCGATACCGCCCAGACGGGCAGCATTCTCCATTTCGGGGCGCAGAGGGTGCGAAACGGCCAAAACCGTAACATTCGCCTGGAGCGGCTTGGCAAGTGCCAGACCATGTTCAAGGCCCTTGCGGGCAAGTTCGGAGCCATCGGTAGCGATTAGAATGTGTTTGTACATTTACCCTCTCCGGTAGGAACTACTTTGATATCGTGCACGACACTGATCCAAAAACAAGCGTTCGAAAACCCATCAGACAAAGCGACGGCATCGTGATGCTGCGAACCGCAGCCAATCACGTTCAATGGCCACGTGGTTGGTAAATTTCGCAGCTGACGAAAGAAGCAATATGGCATTCTGATCGAACTGGTGTCACTTGGCACTTAATAATGAGAATGCCCATCCAATCATTTCAGAGGGTTGCTCCGGCACTTAATTTGATAACTGGCACGTAATTTGATAATCCAGCTTGGATTGCCACTTAATGTGAGAATTGAGTTCGCGGCGTTTTTCCTAGCGAGCCTGCCATGAATNTGTCACTTGGCACTTAATAATGAGAATGCCCATCCAATCATTTCAGAGGGTTGCTCCGGCACTTAATTTGATAACTGGCACGTAATTTGATAATCCAGCTTGGATTTTGCCACTTAATGTGAGAATTGAGTTCGCGGCGTTTTTCCTAGCGAGCCTGCCATGAATGTTCCTTTCCCTGACGAGATTGACGAGGCGCTTTGGGATGAAGCGTGCCGACGGGCAGATGCGATCCGTAGATTCCTGAGCGAACGAACCGGCAGTTCGACCACGGCAGAGGTTGCTGAACTCGCCGCCGAGATGGGTGTTAGCCAAGCGACGGCGTATAGGCTGATCAAGTTGCTCCGCGCCGGCGGCTCCATCCTGTCTCTGGTCGATCGCAAGCGCGGGCGGCCGGAGGGCCATCGTACCCTAGATGAGAGGCGGGAGGATGTCGTTCGCTCTACGATCAAAACGTTCTACTTGAAGCGGACCCGGCCGACCGTCTCGCAGTTGGTCCGGGACGTGCAGACAAACTGCATCTCGGTCGGGCTGAAGCCGCCGCATCGCCGAACGATTATCGCTCGCCTCGAGGATATCGACCTGCAGCGGCGAGCCAAACGGCGTGGCGAGAAGAAGATCGTGAAGGCGACGACGTCCGTTCCTGGATCGTTCGAAGTCTCGCGTCCCCTGGCAGTGGTGCAGATCGACCATACCAAGGCCGATATCTTCGTCGTCGACGAGGAAACCCGGCAGCCAATCGGACGGCCGTGGCTGACACTGGCGATGGATGTTTGCAGCCGCATGGTCACCGGGTTCTACCTTACGATGGATGCGCCGTCCCGACTATCGACCAGCCTGTGCCTGTTGCACTCCGTCTTCGACAAGTCAGCGTGGTTGAGGGAGCGCGAGATCACGGAGCCGTGGCCTGTCGCCGGCCTGCCAGATATGGTTCACGTCGACAACGGCGCCGACTTCCGCAGCCGGGCGTTCCAGCGCGGATGCCATGACGCCGGCATCGCGATTGACTGGCGGCCGCCGGGCAAGCCGCGTTTCGGCGGTCACATCGAGCGGCTGATCGGCACACAGATGGGGAGGCTGCATCTTCTACCCGGAACCACGTTCAGCAACGAACAGGAGCTCGGCGATTACGACTCGAAGAGGCATGCGGCACTGACCCTGAGGGAGCTCGAGCGCTACATCGCGCTCGACATCGTCGGCGCCTACCATCAATCGATCCACAGCAGTCTTGGCCGCCCGCCGATCGCGGTGTGGCGCGAACACGAAGGCGAGATTCCGCTCCGTCTGCCTCAGGACCGGCTACGCTTCTGGCTGACTTTCCTGCCAGAGCAAGAGCGGACGTTGAGGCCAGACGGGATTCATCTGTTCAAACTGCGCTACTGGTCGCCTGCGCTGAGCGCCGATGTCGGGAGTTCGGATCGGCGCCTACTCGTAAAATACGATCCGCGCGATATGGCACGCATCTTCGTCCGGCGGCCATCGGGAAACTTCGTGGAAGCCCGCTATGCCGATGTCACCTTGCCTTCGATCACACTCCATGAGGCGCTGACCGCCCGACGCACGCTGCTCGCGAAAGGTCGCCGTGAAGTCGACACCCGCGCCATCGTCCGCACCGCGATCACGCAGCGCGAACTCGTCGACGCGGCGGCCAGAAAGACGGCGGCGGCGAGGCGCGGAAAGATCCGCAGTTCTAAATCGAAAGTGGATGACGGTGGGTGGGGATCGCTTCGAGGCGTGGATTCCAGCAAACCCGTACCCTTTGTCGAGGATACGAACTGAGCTGGAGCAAATATGAGCGATGAGATCTCCCACTTGACCGCCGGCGCCGCAGCGCTGCTTGCCGAAACCGACGAACGCCGTATCCGCGCCATACGATCACGCCGCTGGGTGCTCTACCCGCGCGCCAAGCAGGCCCTCGATCGGCTGCGCCGGCTCCTCGACCATCCACGGGGCACGCGCATGCCGTCAGTCGCGATCTACGGCGACAGTGGCATGGGCAAGACGATGATCATGAAACGCTTCAGGGACGAACATCCGCCAAGCTTCAATCCGGTGACGGGTACGCTGAAGACACCGGTCCTTGCCATGGAGATGACCAGCCGGCCGGGCGAGCGGCGGTTCTACGCCGAACTGCTCACCCTCCTCGGTGCTCCGCAGCGCCCGCGCGCCGACATCGCCCAGATGGAGCAAGCCGCATTGCGGATCATGGAAGCGATCGGCGTGCAGGTGCTGGTGATCGACGAGGTGCACAACATCCTCGCTGGATCCTACCGTGAGCAGCGCATTGTCCTGAACACGCTGCGCTTCCTTAGCAACCGTCTCCAGATCTCGCTGGTCTGCTTCGGTGTTAACGAGGCCCGTGAAGCGATCGGCGGCGACGTTCAGCTTGCGCGTCGGTTCGAGCAGTTGACCTTGGGCCGATGGGCCGCCAACGAGCAGTTCGAGACACTTGTGGCGTCGATCCTGCGCAACACACCGCTGCGTCGGCCCTCGATGCTCACGCCGAAATCGCTGCGTCGGATCCTGCAGATTACCGAGGGCATCACCGCCAACATTTTCCAAATGATCAACAGCCTGGCGGCGGACGCCATCGAAAGCGGGCGTGAGCACATCACCGATGAGATGGTTGAGAATTGGGAGCCGGAATTCGATGCTGAGGCAGCGTTCGCATGATCGAGGACCCAATTCCGCGGCGACTACCGGTGATATTGCCGCCGCATCTTGATGAGCTCCTGTCGTCCTGGATTGGTCGGCATGCCTGCTTCTACGCTGTTCCGCCACTCGTCATGCTTCGACATTGCTTGCCGGAGGCCTCCTCATTGCGAGCAGCAGATCTCCATCTGAGCAGTGATCAGGAAATCCGCCTTGCGAGCATGTTATCCACGGATCCGGCTGTTATGCGCCGAATGAACTTCGGCAATGTCGTGCAATCATCGCATCGGCTCCTTGCCACGAGGCCAGCGCAGTACTGCACCGAATGCAGCCCTGGTGATGCGGAACCGGCGCCAATCCTGCGAAGCCAGTTGCTGGGCTGGCGCATCACGTGCCCTCTGTGTGGAAACCAACTCCGGGATGCCGGCGGGCGCGAACTCCCCTCCCCTTTCCGGCCATATCGAGGTGCGGCTCTTCGTGGCGAAAAGCTGCTCGATGATGAAGCCGAACGTGGTATCGGAACTTGGACATCGCCAGCCGACATTGCTCGGCTTCTCCTGATGCGACGCATTCCAACACCTATACCCCGCGAGCACGACCTTTGGCGCTTCCGGGTACTCGGCGCAATCATCCCCGATCTCGACCATGTCGTTGCCGAACAACAGGAGAATCTACCCACACCAGCAAAGCCGATCCTGGCGCTTCCCTTACGGCCGGCTCTGCTGGCCGGGGTAGCCATCGTCGAGCGTGCCGGACCGGAGATGCTCCGAATGCTGCGTGGTCACATGATGGGTGACAACAGGGTGAGATTTACTGACGCCGCCGAGAACATGATAGCCCGAGCTCGCTGGTCGAGAGCCTCGTCTCAAATGCAGTTAATTTGAGAATCAGATCGCCAAGATTCTCACAATTAAGTGCCAAACCTGCACCAAATCGGCGCATTCTCACATTTAAGTGCCAAACGACA
>NZ_LMGJ01000001.1:366376-512085 GCF_001427385.1 Mesorhizobium sp. Root157 | reverse complement strand
TGTCAGGCGAAATGAGAAATTGACCCCCGAACGAAACGAAGAACTGACCCCTCGTTTTTGAGAGGATCAGTAGATGAGCGCAGAATTTCCATCGAAGCTCGCCGTGTCGAAATCAGTGCGAGTTGAGGAGATGCGGTCGGGGGAAGAAGTTTCAGCAATGGTGCGACTACATGGGATTGGCTGGGGAGCGAAACGGATCGCGCAGGAGTTTGGCTGCGCGCGCAATACGGTCCGTCGCTACCTTCGCGAGGGTGGTGTGGTGTCGTATCGCCAGCCAGTTCGTCGAACGGCATTTGACGGTTTGGACGATTGGCTTCGGGAGCGGTTTTTCCGCCATGAGGGCAATGCGGATGTCATCCGCCAGGAGTTGGCGAGCGAACATGGGATTGTGATCGGGCTTCGCTCGGTGGAGTTGAAGGTGAGGTGCTGGCGCCGGGAGTTGAAGGCGCAGAAGCGGGCGACGGTGCGCTTCGAGACGGCGCCCGGTCACCAGATGCAGATCGACTTCGGCGATACGAAGGTATGGATCGGCGGCGAGCGGGTGCGGATCCATGTGTTTGTCGCCACGCTCGGCTATTCGCGCCGGATACATATCCGGGCCTCGCAGAGGCAGCGCCAGACGGACTGGTTTGAAGGGATGGAAGGCGCTTTCCTGCGGTTCGGTGGAGTTCCGGCAGAAGTCCTGATCGACAACGCGAAGGCGCTGGTCGAGCACCATGACGCGGTGACGCGCGAGGTGAGGTTCAATGCGCGGCTGCATGCCTTCGCCCGGTACTGGGGCTTCACGCCGCGGGCCTGTGCTCCCTATCGGGCCCGCACGAAAGGAAAGGACGAACGCGGAGTCGGCTACGTCAAGAAGAACGCGATCGCCGGGCGCCGGTTCGAGAACTGGGCGGCGTTCGAGGCGCATCTGGACCGGTGGACGCGTGAGATCGCCGACCAGCGTGAACACGGCACCACCGGTGTGGCGCCGGCGGAGCTCTTCGGTGCTGAGGCTCGCGCATTACGCCCTCTGGCCGGCCGCGCGCCATTCGGGCAGCTACGGGATCTGATCCGCAAGGTTCAGGCCGACTGCGCGATCGATCTGGACACGAACAGTTACTCTGTGCCCTGGCGCCTGATCGGCGAGAGCGTCCAGGTCGTGGTGCTGGCCGGCCGGGTGATCATCCGTCATGCGGGCCAGGTCGTCGCAGACCATGCCCTTTGCCGGGGCCGACGACAACGGATCGTGGATCGCGCTCATTTTGTCGGTGTCGCCGGCTTCGAGGCGCCGGTGCGAGCAGCAGCCCCTGTCGAGATCGCCCCGGCCGCCTTGCTGCGACCGCTTGCGGAATATGAGGCGGTTGTCGGAGGGGCATGGTAATGGCGACCGTTGATCATGACATCCTCATTGCAACCCTCGATCGGCTGAAGCTGACGGCGATCCGAGACCAGCTCGATACGCTGCTGGATGAAGCGGCCCGTTCGAAGATGAACTTGCGCGAGGCCCTGGCCTTCCTGGTGTCGCGCGAGATCGCCCGGCGCGACGAGCGACGCATCTCGATGTCGAGCAAGATCGCGCAGTTCCCCTTCGTGCGCGAACTCGACGGCTTCGACTACGAGGCCCAGCCCTCACTGGACCAGGAGCAGATCAGGGAGCTGGCGACCTGCCGCTGGATCGCGCACGGCGACACGGTCCTGTTCCTCGGACCGCCCGGAACGGGCAAGACGCATCTGGCAGTCAGCCTCGGCCGAGAGGCGATCCGCCAGAACTACAACGTCCAGTTCATCACGGCGGCCACGCTGGTGGCGACACTGGCCAAGGCTCATGCCGATGGCTTGCTCGACAAGCAATTGACGCTTCTGTCGCGGCCGAAGCTGCTGATCATCGACGAACTGGGCTATCTACCCTTCGAGGCCAATGCCGCCCACCTGTTCTTCCAGCTCGTATCGCGGCGCTATGAGAAGGGATCGATCCTGATCACCTCCAATCGCTCCGTGGGCGAATGGGGAAGTGTTTTTGGAGACCCCGTTGTGGCCACGGCAATCCTGGATCGTCTGCTCCACCACTCGACGGTGATCACCATCCGCGGCGACAGCTACCGTCTCCGCGAAAAGCGCCGGTCCGGCCTTCTGCAGAAGACCGGACCGGCGCTCGAAACCAACGAAACAGCAAACCAATGAACGGGGTCAGTTCTTCACTTCGCCAAAGGGGTCAAATCCTCGATTCGCTTGACANCCTTCTGCAGAAGACCGGACCGGCGCTCGAAACCAACGAAACAGCAAACCAATGAACGGGGTCAGTTCTTCACTTCGCCAAAGGGGTCAAATCCTCGATTCGCTTGACAACGAGACCGCGCGCACGTCGATTGGGCTGCCGTTGCCGCCTGATGCCCTTGCCATTCGCATGTTCCGCATGGTTGTCGCCGAAGCCCGCAGCCTGATCCGGCAGCGCAACGAGATCGAGCAACAGGCCGACGACTTGCTGCGGCACAGCCAGGACTATCAACTGCTGCGCCAGATTCCGGGCATCGGGCCAATCAACGCACTGACGATTATTGCCGAGGCTGGCGACCTACGCCGTTTCCACCATCATCGCCAGTTTCTCAAATTCTGCGGGCTGGATCTGTCGACCCAGCAGTCAGGCCAATATCGCGGCCAGACCCGGCTTTCCAAATTCGGCAATGCGCGACTGCGCCGCACCCTGTGGATCGCCGGGCAGGTTGCCATCCGCCAGCGTGAGAACGGCTTCCGGCACAAGTTCGAACGCTACATCGCACGAGATCGCGACAATCCCGATCTGCGCCGCAAGGCGATGACCGCTATTACCGCCAAGATGGCGCGCGTGGTGCACGCCGTCGTCAAAAGCGGTTCCGATTACCGGCCCTTCGTCGAGGGGCGGGTGCCAGGTGGAAGAACCTCTGTCAGCTAGGGCCGTGAGGGCATCGGTTCGATGACCCTGTAGATAATGTTCGGGTCTTCCACCTGGATCAGAAGCTCGTGTTGAGGACGGTGAGGGCCGCCATCACGCGTACCCTGTGTTTGCTATGGACGAGACCTTTTCCCTTGCCGGTGGAAGCCGCCTGGTTCGACTATCCGACTTGACCAGCGTCACGCAGCGAGAGCATGCTGGCGAACAGAGAGACTTTGACCGTCTGCTCCATTTCCTTCCGCTCTTAGGACGTTGTCGCTGAGCAGCTTCGGCTTGTGCAGCACCCTGGCGCTGTCACAGCCGGAAGCCTGCAGCGCCAGTTCCAGCGTGTCGGTGACATCCCCGGCCTTCATCGTGGTACAGAGCTTCCAGGCGATGATGTAGCGCGAGAAGTCGTCGAGCACGGTCGAGAGATAGAACCATCCCCAGCCGATGACCTTCAGATAGGTGAAGTCGGTCTGCCAGAGCTGGTTGGGCGCTGTCGTCTTGTCATGGAACTCGTCGGCGGCCTTGATGACGATGAAGGCCGGGCTGGTGATCAGATCATGGGCCTTGAGCAGGCGATAGACTGAGGATTCCGACGCGAAGTAGCCTTTCGTGTCGGTGAAGGTGACCGCCAGTTCGCGTGGCGACAGCTCCGGCTCGTTCAGCGCCAGTTCGACGATCTGATCGCGCACCTCGTCGGGGATGCGGTTCCAAACCCGGTTCGGCCGGGGGCTGCGATCCTCCAAGGCATCGACGCCGCCGGCAAGGAAGCAATCATACCAGCGATTGAAGGTCGAGCGCGCAATGCCGAGCTTCTGCAATGTGCGCCGCGCCGACAGATGCGAGTTCTCGACCAGGCGGATGATCTCCAGCTTCTCGGATGCGGGGTATCTCATTCGTCGTCGCCCCCATCTGCGATCATGCTTTTTTAAGTATCCGCAGTTCCAAGGCCTGCTCGGCGACGACTTCCCTGAGGTCGCGCGCCTCCTTGCGCAGCACCTTCACCTCGTCGCTGGTCGCGGCGCGTGCCGTGTCGCCGGCAAGCCGCTTCTTGCCGGCCTCCAGGAATTCCTTCGACCATGTGTAATACAGGCTCTCGGCAATCCCCCCACGCCGGCACAGCGCCGCGATCGACTCCTCGCCGCGCAATCCCTCCAGCACGATGCGGGTCTTCTCCTCGGCCCAATACTGCTTGCGGGTCGCGCGGCGGATGTCCTTGATGACCTGCTCCGCAGGCACTTTCCCCGTTCCGGATTTCTGTCTCATCTTCGTTCCTTTGAAAGGCTACGATGAACCAGAAATCCTCCGCTCTCAGTTAAGCCGCTCTGGTCCCATCAGCGCTGACGCCGGACAATCGAAAATCGGTTGAAAAATATTTATACAGGCCAAATAGAAAGGAAAAAATATCCTCTTAAACATAAGAACTTTGATAGACAGAATACCTTCCTTATTCACGACTAGTTCTTCTGAGTATATTTTGCGTCCGGTACTGCCCAGGGCTCTGACCAACGTACTTAGTAAAATGTCGAGTGAAATGTGCCTGATCACTGAAGCCGCAGTCCAACGCGATATCGGTAATCTTCCCCCGAGCTAGATGTGGATCTGCCAACATCTCTTGAGCATGATCTAAGCGGCGCTGAGTCAAGTGCGACTTAAATGTCATTCCTCTATCCGAAAAGAGTTTTCTAACCCATCGGGTAGATATTCCAAGTGCCCTGGCAACGTCTGTTAAACGGAAACCCTGGTTGTGGATGTTGTCATCAACTATAGAAAGAAGGTATGACATTCGCATTTCATCTTTGCACAATGGAGCAGCCATTTGTGACTGCATAGCGAGATTAAAAAGTGCAATAACTGCTCGTTCAGTACGACTAAAATTATCCACTACTGTGTGGAAATTCATTTCCTTTTGATCTGCAAGTAAACAACCTAGACTAAGCACTCCAGGAGATCTCTGCGAAAGAGTATATGTGTTTGCAAAACGATGATGTCGGAAACCTAACTCAACTTTATCTAAAGGGATCCGCATCGCCACACAGCTAAAATCGGGGCTTGCCGAGAACGTAGACGGTAAGTTTCTATCGCGCAAAAGAATCTCGCTCGCCGAGAAATGTATCTCCGTTTGTGCCTCCTGGATGCACCCACTTCCAGATGTGACGGCATACAGAATTAGTTCCTGACCCTTATTAGTACGCAAGTCTTTTGGGGTGTGGATGACTTTATAACCGGCCCCCGTTTCAAGGATGGCGAGGGTGCAGCCTCCCTGTCGTTGCACAATTGTTGCGGAGCTTTCAACCTTGTCACTGCCAGATCGAATTATTCCGGGCAGGTCGCGCGAAAATGCCAGATTGAGCGACTGTTCCGACCAGTTGTGGCAGTAGGTGCTGACATGCGAGCCGATGTCGAATCCCTGCGCCGCATAAGTCGCCGCCTGATGGTCCCCCATTCCTGAAGTCTCGTACATCCACGATGTCGCGCGGGCGCATTGCCATTTCGCAGGATCGCAACCCTTTGGACTCAAGGCCAGCATGCGGTCGAACGAATCCTGCGTTCCGGAGCCGGTGCCGTGGTCGTCGGCGGCCATGACGAGGGCCGCCTTGGCGCCATTGGGGAAATACCAGAATTTCGGCAGCGGCGCCCGGTCATAGGTCAGATAGGCGATCAGATTGGACAACAGCCGCATGTTTTCGTCGGCCTGGGGAATGGCGATCTTGTCGAGGTCGACAAAGTCGGACTGTGGATCGTCACTGGCAGCGCCGTAGAAAAGATCATTGGGCCGGACGGGGTCGAGGCCGTCGCGTTCCTGCCCTGCCCATTTCGGGTTGCCCTGCCGGGTCAAGATCGTCGACCGGGCGAGATCGAAGGTGAAGGCCGCTACCTGTCCGCCGGCATCGCCTACGGTGCGCACCGTCACCGCCGGCGCTTGGGCGGATGTGACGGCGTCGCGATAAAGCGTTGCCACGGCACGGGTGCCCTGAGACATCGCCACCACATCGGCCGCTCCATGGAACTGGATCGTTTCGGCAACGAGGCCTTTGGCCGGCGCAGCCGCGTTATCCATCTTCAGATAACCGTCCTCGATGATGCCGGACGGGGGCGAGAGGCCGGCGAGATCGGCGAGGCTCCCGGACGGCCGCATCGCGATAAGCTTGCCGCCATCCGCCACCCAAGCGTGGATCGATGCCAGCTTGGCCGTATCGGCAATCGGACCAGATACGATCGCAACCGAATGGGCCGCCAGCACTGCGCTGTCCAGTTCGGCGACGTTCACGGTTGCGAAGCTCGCCAGCCCTTCGGCTCTAAGGATCTCGCTGTAGAACGCTTCGAACCGGTTCGAGCCGGTCGTGACGAGCAAGATCGGCCCACCGTGGCCGGCGACCAGCGACTGCTTGTGGGGGACGGTGAAGCGCCAGGCTTTCGACCGGCCTTCGCCGATCCTTACGCCGACTTCGATTTCGCCGGGGAAAAATGGCTGGTTCGGCGTGAAGGTGGCGGTCGTGAGCAAGTCGTTGAACCGGACCGATCCGCTTACGCGGTTGCCGTTGTTATCGCTCAAGTGGAAACTGACCGCTTCGGCCGAACTGCCGAGCGGGCGGTCGAAACTCGCTTGCACCTTGGTGCCGGCAGGTGCCCCGACGGTTCCGTCGGCGGGGAATACCGCCGTGATCGAAGGAGGACCGAAATATGCGTTACGAGCGAACCGGATAGCGCCGGGGAACACGTTGACGAGGCCAAGGGCAAGCAGGCAGACAAGGGCAAAGCCGACTGCTTTTACCCGGCGGTCAACTTTTCGATAGGGTTTCAAAAAGCCAAAATCCATCAACCCCGATCCAGACATGCAATCGCCAATCCGGGCGGCAAGGCTTGAGGGCAATGCGACGGCGCAGAAGGTAGCATTTATGATCGGCGGCGCAACAAAGGCCACATGCCTTCTGGATGATCTAGATGGCTCCGTTCAGCGCATCATTATGAAATATCTATAATTTTCTGGTCAGCCTCAGCCAAGGGCTACTCCTTATTACGTAGACACGACGTAGCCGGATCTATTGAGCAAGCCGACGCTCGCCGCTAACTCCTGCCGCCAAGTGCGCGCTGCTGTCAGAGGCTTTTGGCGGCTTCTATCTTTCCGATCTCGAATATGGCGTGCGCACCCACCACGACCATCTGCGCAAGATGCTGCCGGTGCCCGATCTCGAAACCGCACCCGATGAGCAGGATATGTGGGACACCAACGATGCGCCGCGCTCAAAGAACCAGCCGTTGAAAGACTCAGGGGACCAGGTGGCTGAAGGCGGCCACGACTTGTTCGTAGACCGGGCGCTTGAAAGGCACGACCAGGTCGGGCAGATCGCGCATCGACCGCCAGCCCCACCGGTCGAACTCCGCCTTGTGACCACCCGGCGGTGGGTTGATGCTGATTTCGCTTTCGTCGCCATCGAACCGGAAGGCGAACCATTTCTGCGTCTGGCCGCGATAGCGGCCCTTGAAGGCGATGCCGACCAGATGCGGCGGCAGATCGTAATTGATCCAGCCGGGTGCCTCTGCCATGAGGGTCAGGCTCTTCATGCCGGTCTCTTCAAGGAGTTCGCGGCGTGCGGCCGGAAGCGGCTCCTCGTCTTCGTCGATGCCGCCTTGCGGCATCTGCCAAAGCTTGCTCGTGCCGGAAAATTCGCTGTCGGGCTCGGCGATACGATGGCCCACCCAGACCAACCCCGCACCGTTGAGCACCAGCAAGCCGACACAGGGCCGGTAAGGCAGCGTTTCGGGATCGACAGCTTTCTTCTTGGACATCGGTCGGTTTTCTCTGAGGTTCAATGCTTGTTCGGGTCAGCGGCGACAGCCGAGATCGGTACGATCTCGATGCCGCGTTTCTTGGCTTCGTCGACCCATGTGGTAACGGCGTCGACGGTGACGTCGAAGGCCGATCCGGTGCCGATGGCGAAGCCCTTGGCGCGAGCCGTGGCTTCAAGCTGGTCAAGCTTTTTCAGGATTTCGCCGCGCTCCTGAACAGCATCGATCTGGGTGTCGGCGACGGCCAGCGGCACACCATCCTGTGCCGCCAGTTCCGGCGCGCTGCTGCGTGCCGAAGATCCATCGTCGACATAGCCAAGCCCTCGCTTGGCAAGTTCGGCCATGATCGGCGCCATCGCCTCGGCCTCGGCGGTGAAGCGCGCGCCCATGTAGTTCATCACGGCCGTATAATTGGTGGTGCGCGACAGGACCCGGTACAGGCTTTGCAGGTTCTCCTGAGGCGTTGCCTCGATGGTGAGGGTGTTGCGGCCCGGATTGACGTTCGGGTAGTCGAACGGCTCCATCGGCATCTGCATGACGATCTCGTGACCGCGCCGGCGACCTTCCTCCATCCAGCGGCCAATGCTGTTGCCGCCGGAAGCGAAGGCCAGCGTCACTTCAGGCGGCAGCTTGGCGATTGCCGCCTGCGTGCCGGTCTGCGATACGGCAAGCCCACCGATGACGATGGCGACGCGCGCTCCACGCGTGCCGGACCATGGCCGGGCATAGACGTCGAAGGGCCGCCTGCCGTCGGCGGCGCGGATCGGCAGCGGACCAGTTGCGCTCTGTTCGATCAATGCCTTGTCGGGGAGATGCGCGACACGAAGATCCTGGCCGACCGCGGAGGGATCATGGATGACGATGCCGCCGCTTGCGCCGCTTTGCGTCGATTCCGGTTGGACGCGGATGATTTGCGGCCCGCCAGGCTTCGATGTTGTGTCGACCTTTGGCGGTGCGGGCTGTTCTGGAGCGGCGACACCTTCGGCCGGAGCCGTCACTTTCGGGGTGGCGACGGCCACGGCTTGCGGATTGCGGAAGCCTGGATCGCGCAGCGCAATGGCGCTGGACACGCCGACGAGGGCCAGCACGGCGAGTACCCCGGCAAAGGAGCCCCGGCTGAAACTGCGCGGCCTAGACGACGCACGCGTCTCGCCCGAGCCTTGTCCCAGCGGTCGTTCGATATCCTTGATGGCGTCAGGCAAGCAGTATCCCCGAATCAAACTGCCGGAACCTTGCGATCCCGGCAGAATGGCATTGCTTCGATCGGGTCACCAGACCCTGTTCAGCTTCCAGATCGCCGTGCATCCTGACGGATGCATAGCGGCGACCTCGAGCGCGTCGCGATCTTTCAGATTCGCTGGCGCGCTCGAGGTATTTGTTTCCATGCATGTCGTTGTCCCGGAGCCGGTTCCCACTTTCGGGCGACATGTATTATCTCTTTGTTAGAGCATCGGATTTTCCCGAAAACCGGATTCCGCTTTTCGGTCCGCTACTCTACTGGTTGAGCACAGCCTTGTCCGGGTTCGGCGGGAAGGATGCATCTGTCTTTTCGCCGCGCAGCAATTGCTGGGCGTAGATAAGCTGCAGGTCGTCTTTCGGCTCCGGCGGCACGTAGGCGGCCGAACCAGAGCCGGTATCGCTCTCGTCAGCCCCCTTGATATGTCCCTTGAGGTCAGACTCGCCGCGGGTCAGGTCGCGGCCCTGCAATTCAGCCGGCACCGGCTGGTCGACCTTGATATCGGGCGAGATTCCCTTGCCCTGGATAGATTTGCCCGACGGCGTGTAATAGAGCGCGGTGGTAAGGCGCAAGGCGCCGTTCTCGCCCAGCGGGATGATGGTCTGCACCGATCCCTTGCCAAAGGACTGCGTGCCGACCACGGTGGCGCGGCGCAAGTCCTGCAAGGCGCCGGCCACGATCTCCGATGCGCTCGCCGAGCCGCCGTTGATGAGCACGATCAGCGGCTTGCCGTCGATGTCGTCGCCGACCTTGGCGTCGAAACGGGTCACGTCCTTGGGGTCGCGGCCGCGTGTCGAGACGATCTCGCCGCGATCGAGGAAGGCATCCGAAACGCTGACAGCCTGGTCGAGCAAGCCGCCCGGGTTGAGACGCAGGTCGAGCACATAGCCCTTCAACTTGTCCTTCGGAATTTCCTTCTTGATCGTCTGGATGGCCGATTCCAGATCGTCATAGGTCTTTTCGGTGAAAGACGTGATCTTCATGTAGCCGATGTCGTTCTCGACCCGGAACTTGACCGCCTTGACCTTGATGATGTCACGAACGACCTTGATTTCCAGCGGCTTGTCGGCCCCTTCGCGCAGGATGGTGAGCGTGATCGGCGTCGAAACCGGCCCGCGCATCTTCTGGACGGCGTCGTTGAGGGTGAGGCCACGAACTTCCTCGCCGTCGATCTTGGCGATGAAGTCGCCGGCCATCACCCCGGCCTTGGCGGCAGGCGTGTCGTCGATGGGCGTGATCACCTTGACGAGGTCGTTTTCCATGGTGACCTCGATGCCGAGCCCGCCAAACTCGCCCTTGGTCTGGACACGCATGTCCTGGGCGGCTTCGGCGTTCATGTAGGACGAATGCGGGTCGAGCGCGGTCAGCATGCCGTTGACGGCGTTCTCGACCAGCGCCTTGTCGTCGGGCGGGGTGACGTACTGCGCCCGCACACGCTCGAAGATATCGCCGAAGATCGCCAGTTGTTTGTAGGTCTCGGAACCCGCCGCATTTGCCGCCGAGCCGGGTGCACCGTAAACCAAGCTCATGGCAGATGCGCCCATCAGCGCACCGGCAAACAGAAGCGAGAATTTCCGCATCATTTCACGTCCTTCCAGAAAAACGGTCCGCCCACCACGGGGTCGGATCGACGGGTTTTCCATCCTTGCGGAACTCGACATAAAGTTCCGGCGTGGCATCTGCATTCTGTGTCGCCGAGGTGCTTGCCACCCTTGCTTCACCCATCGCACCGACCGGCTCGCCTGCGAGCACGGATTGGCCGGACGCGACGGTCAACCGGTTCATCCCCGCCAGCACGACATGATAGCCGCCGCCGGCATCAAGGATCAAGAGTTGTCCATAGGAACGAAACGGCCCCGCATAAAGTACGCTCCCGTCCGCCGGGGCGGTTACGATCGCGCCCGATTGTGTCGCAACCATGTCGCCCTGCATCACCGATCCGTTATCGTCGCCGGCGCCGAACCGGCGCTTGACCTTGCCGATGACCGGCAGCGCGACCTGGCCCTGCAAGGCCGAAAACGGCACCTGATCAAGCAACTGGTTGGCCTCGGGAATGGGTAATGCTGCCGTTTTCGACTGGTCGACGGCGGCCTTGCGTCTGGCATCGGTCTCCAGCGAGGCGATCAGGTCCTTGAGGCTTTTCGCCTTTTCGGCAAGGTCCTGCGCGCGCTGTTGCTCGGCGGCGATGGCGGCCTGCGTTTCGGCCTGGAACTTCTTCTTGGCCTCCAGAAGCAGGGTGAGGCGCTGCTTTTCGGTGACCTGGTCGGTGACCGCTTCCGTCAGCTTGACACGCTCGGCCTCGATGGAGGCGGTGACGCGCGAATGTTCCTTGAGGTCGGCCATCAGCACTTCGGTCTGATCACGCAGTTCCGGCACAACCGCGCCGAGCAGGATGGCGCTGCGCACGGACGACAGCGCGTCCTCCGGCTTGACCAGAATTGCCGGCGGCGGGCTGATGCCCATGCGCTGCAGGGCGCCGAGCACTTCGGCAAGCACGTCGCGGCGCGACGCCAGCGACGCGCGGATCCTGGCGTCCTGTTCCTTCAAGCCGTCCATTTTGGCGCCGATGTCCTCGATGTCCTGACCAAGCTTCTGCTCGGTCTTGGCGGACTGGATGAGGGCAGCGGTGATGCTGGCATAGTCCTTGCGCACCGAAGCGATATCGGCGGCGAGCCCCGCCATCCGCTCCGACGACAGGGTGATTTCCCGGGTTATGCGCTCATATTCGGCCCTGTTGTCCTGCGGATCGGACACACCGTTGGGGAATGCCTGCGCTTCGGCCCGGCCAGCCGACAGCACCAGCGCCGCAGCCACGACGAGATGGCGGGCACTCCAGCGGTTCGGCTTCACCTGTGTGAGATCTGACATTCGCCCTACTGTAGTGCGATTCTGGTTTCGAATGAATCCGGGAACCGCGCTCTTCCCGCGCAAATTGATGGAGATTGGGGCGAAAATCCGAGCGGCGCCGATTTATGAGTCCACGATCTGGCGCCGTTCAGGCGCGGTGATAGGGGTGACCCGACAGGATCGTTGCGGCGCGATAGAGTTGTTCGCCCAGCATGACGCGCACGAGTTGATGCGGCCAGGTAAGTTCCCCAAAAGAGACCACCAGATCCGCCTGGTCGCGCAGCGACTGGTCGTGACCGTCGGGGCCGCCGATGGCGATGACCAATGTCTTGCGGCCGCCGTCCCGCAACAGACCGATACGGCCCGCAAACTCTTCGGACGAAAAGTTCTTGCCGCGTTCATCGAGCAGGAGAAGCGCGCTCCCGGCCTGCAATTGCGCCTGCAGTTTCTGGCCTTCCTCGCGCCGCCGCTCACTGGCGGTCTGGCCACGGCCTTCCTGTATCTCGGTGATGCCTGTGAATTCGAGGCCGATTGCCGGCCCTGACCTGGCGAAACGCTCGAAGTAGCGGTCGGCAAGTTCCTTTTCGGGGCCGGATTTCATGCGGCCCACGGCGTGGATGGTTATTTTCATTCCAAGTCCTGGCTTCGGTAGCCTCGGAAAGCGAAACGCAGTCGACACCAGTCTGGAAACCGCTGCGGTTTCCATCAGGAATCACTCGCGACCTGCACTCCGCAGCAGCCCGCACCCAAGGGGCGCCGGCTAGGCTAGTGCAGCGTTTCTTCCTCCAGGTCCGGCGCCTGCCACATCTTTTCCAGATTGTAGAAGTCGCGGACCTCTGGCCGGAAGACATGGACGATGACGTCGCCGGAATCGATCAGGACCCAGTCAGCGCCGGCCAGTCCCTCGACGCGCACATTGCCGAGACCGGCATCCTTGAGCGCCTTGAGCAGGTGATCGGCGACAGCCGCGACATGACGGTTCGACCGGCCCGAGGCGACAACCATGTAGTCGCCCAAGCTCGATTTTCCCTGAATGTCGATGGAGACGATGTTTTCGGCCTTGGAGTCTTCCAGACTGGCAAGGACTGCGGCGAGGGCACGGGTATCGCTTGCGCTGATCCCGGCCGGCGAAGGCACGATGTCGGCCTTCTTCCGAAGTGCTGTTCTCAGTGTCTTTCCTTTCGCATCAAGAACAACCAAATCACCCTTCAAAGCAGGTGACATTGCTTAGATAGGCAGAGTTCCAATGCAGTTTCAAGACGAAGATCGCCTCCGTCCGAACAGTTGATCGCGTCACCTACTTCGTCCTGACGGCGAAGCGCCCGATCAGGCGCTGTTCGGCAATGTCGTAGACGAAGATGGCGCGCCCGCCTTCGGAAAGTTCGACGTCGATGGAAATGCGATTGCCGGAAATCGACTGCGATACGATTCTTGCGCCGACCGGCAGCACGATGTCGCCCTCGACCGGCTGACCGGCAGGAGCCTGAATGTCGCCGGCGGGCGCCGGGGCCGGCGTCTCGGCGGTGCGCGATTTGTAGACAAGGGCCGCGATGACCACCATAAGGGCAAGGAACAAAAGGCCGAGATTCAGCCCCATGAAACGGATGAGTTTCTTGCGCACTTTCTCGACCGAGGGGTCGAGCGGCTTTTCTTCGTCTTCGTCGGCATGGGGCCGGGTCATGGCAAAGTCCGGAACAGTTTGATCAGATGAGCGCTCATAGCGAACAGGTCGATGGATTGATAGGGGCCGGATTGATAGGGGGCGGCTCGATCGAGCTTGAAGCCGGTGCCGATGCGGCCGGCCAGCGCCTCGACCAATGGCTTGCCGCCAGGCTCGGCCCGGAGCTTTCGCGCAGCCGCGTGCAGGTGCTGATCAAGCAAGGCGCAGTGCGCCTGGGCGGGGCGGTCGTTACGGAAGCCAAGCGCAAGATGGCGGCCGACGAAAAGGTATCGGTCGAGATGCCCGAGCCGGAACCCGCCGAACCGCAGGGCGAGGCGATCGCGCTCGACGTGCTTTACGAGGATGACGAACTGATCGTCATCAACAAGCCGGCCGGATTGGTCGTTCACCCCGGCGCGGGCAACTGGACCGGCACGCTGGTCAATGCCTTGATCCATCACTGCGGGGCAAGCCTTTCCGGGATCGGCGGTGTCAGGCGGCCCGGCATCGTGCATCGCCTCGACAAGGCCACCAGCGGCGTCATGGTGGCGGCCAAGACCGACCGGGCCCACAAGGCGTTGTCGGAGGCTTTTGCCGATCATGGCCGCACCGGCAATCTGCAACGCGCCTATGTCGCGCTGGTCTGGGGCATACCGCAACGGCTCTCCGGGACGGTCGATGCGCCGCTCGGCCGCGCTGCCGACCGGGTGCGCCGAGCCGTCGTGCCGCAGGGCCGCGACGACGCGCGCCATGCCGTGACACACTACGCGGTCGAGGAACGCTACGGCGAAGGCCAGTCGCAATTCGCCACGGCGAGCCTCGTCGAATGCCGGCTGGAAACCGGCCGGACCCATCAAATCCGGGTGCATATGGCGCATATCGGCCATCCGGTCGTGGGCGATCCCGACTATGGGCAGGCCTTCCGCACCAAGGCCAATCGACTGCCGGAGCCTCTTCGCCAGCAAGTTCAGGCGTTTCCGCGCCAGGCGCTGCATGCCCGCCTGCTTGAATTCCATCACCCGGCCACCCATATCGCAATGCGGTTCGAAGCGCCGATGCCGGGGGACATGGAGGAACTCGCCTGCGGCTTTCGGAAACTCTGAACCAGCCTTCAACAAACCTGACTGGCATTGTTCACTTCAGCGTGACAGACTGTTTCGCCTTGAACAAATGCTGTCTTTTCTGCTTTTGTTCCTGTATAAAGCTGATTGCGGATGTGCGCTCAGGCATCCGCGCCATATGCCCGCCGCGTTTTGGGGGCATTTCTCGAAGAGAGGAGGGCGCTTCATGGCCCAGTCATTGCCCAGTATCGTTTCCGGCGAAGGCGGTCTCACCCGCTATCTGGAAGAAATCCGCCGTTTTCCCATGCTTCAGCCGCAGGAAGAGTACATGCTCGCCAAGCGTTACGCCGAGCATGACGACACGTCCGCGGCGCACAAGCTGGTCACCAGTCACCTCAGGCTCGTTGCCAAGATTGCCATGGGCTATCGCGGCTATGGATTGCCGATCGGCGAGGTGATTTCTGAAGGCAATGTCGGCCTCATGCAGGCCGTGAAGAAGTTCGAGCCGGAGCGTGGCTTCCGTCTGGCTACCTATGCGATGTGGTGGATCAAGGCCTCCATCCAAGAGTACATCCTGCGCTCGTGGAGCCTGGTCAAGATGGGCACCACCGCCAACCAGAAGCGGCTGTTCTTCAACCTGCGCAAGGTCAAGGGCAAGATCCAGGCCTTGGAAGAAGGCGATTTGAAGCCCGAGCAGATCACCGAGATCGCCACCCGCCTCAACGTCTCCGAGGAGGAGGTGATTTCAATGAATCGCCGCCTTTCCGGCGATGCTTCGCTGAACGCACCGATCCGCGCGAGCGAAGGCGAAAGCGGCGAGTGGCAGGATTGGCTGGTCGATGACAGCGACAGTCAGGAACAGATGCTGATCGAGCAGGACGAACTCGATAACCGCCGCGGTATGCTGGCGGGCGCGATGTCGGTCCTGAACGATCGCGAGCGGCGCATTTTCGAGGCCCGCCGACTTTCCGAGGAGCCGCTGACGCTGGAAGAACTGTCGACCGAGTTCGACATCTCGCGCGAGCGCGTGCGCCAGATCGAGGTGCGCGCCTTCGAAAAGGTGCAGGACGCGGTCAAGGCCGCGGCCAAGCGCCAGGCTCAGGCGCTCAGGACGATCGACGCCCAGCCGGCTGCTTAAGCCGTCACACTGATACGAAAAGAAGCGGCGCCGCCGGGAAATTCCGGCGGCGCCGTTTTTGTCGTCGGATTTCGTCTGTCGCGGGAGCGGACCAGAACCGATCCGCCATGTAGTTCACGTCAGGCAGTCGGCTGCTTGGCCTTGCGGATATAGGGCAGGATGGTTTCGAAGGCGCCGAAGCGCTTGAGTGCATCCTCGTCCGAGACCGATCCGGCAATCACGATGTCCTCACCCGGCTTCCAGTCGGCAGGCGTCGACACCGGGAACTTGGCGGTGAGCTGGATGGAATCGATGGCGCGCAGGATTTCCTGGAAATTGCGTCCCGTCGACATCGGATAGGTGAGGATCAGCTTGACCTTCTTGTCGGGGCCGATGACGAAGACAGAACGCACCGTCTGATTGTCGGCCGGCGTACGCCCCTCGGACGTTTCGCCTGCGGACGCCGGCAGCATGTCGTAGAGCTTGGCGATCTTGAGTTCCCTGTCGCCGATCATCGGATAATTGACTGCGTGGCCGGTCGCTTTCTGGATGTCGCCCTTCCACTTGTTGTGGCTTTCCACCGGATCGACCGAGATGCCGATGATCTTGGCGTTGCGCTTGTCGAACTCGCCTTTCAGGCCGGCCATAGTGCCGAGTTCGGTCGTGCAGATCGGGGTGAAATCCTTGGGATGGGAGAAAAGCACAGCCCATCCGTCGCCGATCCACTCATGGAAATGGATAGGCCCGTCGGTCGTGTCGGCGCTGAAATCCGGTGCGGTGTCGTTGATACGGAGGGTCATGGTACTTGCCTGTCCTGACTTTGTTGAAATTGAAAAGCCGTTTAGAATTGAAAAGTCGTTTCGGGCGGACTTGAGCAAATTATTCCTACGCCAGCTCATTCCGTTGCTGCAATTATAGCACCAGTTTGCGTCGATCTCAAAAACAGCGCACGGCTCGGGCCTGTGGCGGCGAGCAAAATTATTCTAAAGGGGGAAGTGGGAGCGATTGGTTCGTTCCAAGAACGAACCTCTGGTCAATCCTTGCGGATCGTCAAGGTCGACGCCAGATCCTCCATGCGCTGCGCCAGCGCCCCCAGCGCGCCGGTGAGAGCGGAGTCGTTCTTGTCGGCTTTGGTCAGCGCGTCGTCACGGGTCTTGCGCAAGGTCTGCACCTCGCTTTCCATGCCCTTGATGCGCTTTTGCAGTTCGCTGAGTTCGTCCATGACCATGATGCCGGCCATCACGGTAAGGCGCTGGTCGCCGATCTCGCCGAACGATTCCTTGAGGTGCAGCACATAGCGGTCGAAGCGCTCGGCGAGATCGGTCAGATGCTCCTCCTGACCCTCGTCGCAGGCCATGCGGTATTGCTTGCCGTCGATCGAAACCGTCACCTGGGCCATTTCGACACTCTCAATCCTACCTGTCCAGCACCGCGCGGATAGTTTCCATGGCCGTCACCAGCCGGCGCGACACCTCCTTGTTGGCGTCTTCAAGCCGCTCGGCACGGGCTTCCGAATTGTCGAGTTCCTGCGCCAGCCGCGACCGATCGGCGTTCATGCGCTGCACTTCCGCCTCGGCCTCGGAATAATCCCGCTCATGCTCAAGCCTGACGGCGACCGCACTTTCCAGGCTTTCCATGGCCTTGCCCAGCCTGGCGATGACTTCCTTGAGCGTGGTGTCCCCGGTCATGGCTGTTATCCTGTCTTTTGCCCATCACCGAATCGTTCGCGTTCAGAACGCGTTATCCCTGAAACATTAGGCGCCGTGTGAAGCATGCGTCAACAAAGCTCTCGCTCTGTCCCCCATTAACGGCAGGCGGGGAACGGCCTCGGTGCGGCGAATCCGCTGAAATGCACCGCTTTTGTTGACTAAAAGTGCGCGCCTGCTATGTGTCGCGCACCTTTCCCAAGCTCTCAAAGCCGCTCCCTGGAGGAACCATGCTCTCGCGTGAACAACATGATCGGATGGCCAACGCGATCCGCTTTCTTTCCATGGATGCCGTGGAGAAAGCCAATTCCGGTCACCCCGGCCTGCCGATGGGCTGCGCCGACGTTGCGACCGTGCTTTTCACGCGGTTCCTGAAATTCGATGCCATGGACCCGCATTGGCCGGATCGCGACCGCTTCATCCTGTCGGCCGGCCACGGCTCGATGCTGCTTTATTCGCTGCTTTACCTGACCGGCTACGAGGACATGACCCTCGACCAGATCAAGAATTTCCGCCAGTTGGGATCGCGCACCGCCGGCCATCCCGAATACGGCCATGCCACCGGCATCGAGACGACCACCGGCCCGCTCGGCCAGGGCATCGCCAATTCGGTCGGCTTCGCTCTCGGCGAGCGCATCATGAACGCGGCGTTCGGCGACGATCTCGTCAGCCACTATACCTATGTGCTTGCGGGCGACGGTTGCCTGATGGAAGGCATCAGCCAGGAAGCGATCTCGCTTGCCGGCCACCTGAAGCTGAACAAGCTGATCGTCATCTGGGACAACAACGACATTTCCATCGACGGACCCGTTTCACTGTCCGACTCGACCGACCAGGTCGCGCGCTTCCAGGCGTCGGGCTGGAATGCCATGCATGTCGACGGCATGGACCCTGAAGCGATCGCTTATGCAATCGAGGCGGCTCGCCATTCCGACAAGCCGACGCTGATTGCCGCCAAGACGACCATCGGCTTCGGCGCACCCACCAAGGCCGGCACCAACAAGGTGCACGGCTCGCCGCTCGGGGCCGACGAAATCGCCGGAGCCCGTGAATTCCTCGGCTGGAGTTCGGAGCCGTTCGACATTCCTGCCGACATTCTCGAGACGTGGCGTGCTGCCGGCAAAGCTGGCGCCAAGGCGCGCACGGATTGGGAAGGACGTCTGGCCAAGGCCGATGCAGCCAAGCGTGCCGAATTCGAACGCCGCGTGCGCGGTGAACTGCCGAAGTCTTTCGACACCGCGATCGCGGACTACAAAAAGAAGCTTGCCGAGGACAAGCCGAAGGTCGCCACGCGCAAATCCTCTGAGATGGCGCTTGAGGTCATCAACGGTGTGATGCCGGAAACCATCGGCGGCTCGGCGGATCTCACCGGCTCCAACAACACCAAGACCAGCCAGACAAAGAACATCACGCCCGGCAATTACGGCGAGCGCTATGTCCACTACGGCATCCGCGAGCACGGCATGGCGGCGGCGATGAACGGACTGGCGCTTCACGGCGGCATCGTTCCGTATGGCGGCACCTTCATGTGCTTCTCCGACTATGCCCGTCCGGCCATGCGGCTGGCCTCGCTGATGGGCATCCGCTCGATCTTCGTGATGACGCACGATTCCATCGGTCTGGGCGAAGACGGGCCGACCCATCAACCGGTCGAGCATCTGGCCGCCCTTCGTGCCATCCCCAACCACAATGTGTTCCGGCCGGCGGATGCGACCGAGGCGGCCGAATGCTGGCAGATTGCGCTGGAATCGGAAAAGACGCCGTCGACGCTGGCGCTGACCCGCCAGAACCTGCCGGCGGTGCGTACGGAATTCAGCAAGGAAAACCTGTGCGGCAAGGGCGCTTACGAACTCGCCGCGGCGGAAGGCGGCGAAGCGAAGGTGACCATCTTCGCTTCCGGGTCGGAGGTCGAGATTGCGCTGGGCGCCCGCAAATTGTTGCAGGAGAAGGGCCAGCCGACGCGCGTCGTTTCAGTGCCGTGCTTCGAGTTGTTCGAAAAGCAGAGCGCCGACTACCGGGCAAAGACCATCGGTGGCGCCAAGGTGAAGGTCGCCATTGAAGCGGGCATTCGTCAGGGCTGGGATGCCGTCATCGGCAGCGATGGAATTTTCGTCGGCATGACCGGCTTCGGCGCCAGCGCGCCGATCGAAAAGCTCTATCCGCATTTCGGCATCACCGCGGAAGCCGCCGCAAAGGCGGCCGAAGCGCGGGTGAATGGCAAATAACGGCAGGGACGCTGCAAGGCAGGCTTGAGGAGTTACTAGGCCAGGTCCGGCTAATCGATTTGAAGAGCATGGCGGGTGGTGGATTCCTCCAACGTCCGCCGTTATGAAACGGCAGGAAGTTTTCCGCCCCCAGGAGATGACTATGACTTTGAAGGTTGCCATCAATGGCTTTGGCCGCATCGGCCGCAACATTCTGCGTGCGATCTACGAGAGCGGCCGCAAGGATATCGACGTGGTCGCCATCAACGATCTCGGTCCGGTCGAAACCAATGCGCATCTCCTGCGCTATGACAGCGTGCACGGCCGCTTTCCCAACGAAGTGAAGGTCGACGGCAACACGATCAGCGTCGGCTCCGAATCCTTCAAGGTGTTTGCCGAGCGTGATCCGTCGAAGCTGCCTTGGGGCGATCTTGGCGTCGACATCGTGCTCGAATGCACCGGCTTCTTCACCTCGAAGGAAAAGGCATCGGCGCATATCGCGGCAGGCGCCAAGCGCGTCATCGTCTCGGCTCCCGCAGACGGCGCCGACCTGACCGTCGTCTACGGCGTCAACCACGACAAACTGACCAAGGACCACATCGTAATTTCCAACGCGTCCTGCACCACCAACTGCCTGGCGCCGGTGGCCATGGTGCTGAACAACGCCTTCGGCATCGAGAAGGGTTTCATGACGACGGTGCATGCCTATACGGGCGACCAACCGACGCTCGATACCATGCACAAGGATCTCTACCGGGGGCGTGCGGCGGCGGTGTCGATGATCCCGACATCGACCGGTGCGGCCAAGGCCGTCGGCCTGGTGCTGCCGGAACTGAAGGGCAAGCTCGACGGCGTTTCTATCCGCGTGCCGACGCCGAATGTCTCGGTCATCGACTTCAAGTTCATCCCCAAGCGCAACGTGACGGTGGAAGAAGTCAACCAGGTGCTGGTTGCCGCAGCGGACGGCCCGCTCAAGGGCATCCTAGCCTATACCAACGAGCCTCTGGTTTCGATCGACCTCAACCACAACCCCGCCTCTTCGACCTTCGCGCTCGACCAGACCAAGGTCGTCGAGGGCAATCTTGCGCGCGTCATGTCGTGGTACGACAACGAGTGGGGCTTCTCCAACCGCATGGCCGATACGGCGGTTGCCTTCGGCAAGACGATCGGCTGATTTACGATCCTAGATAGCAGAGAAACGCCCGGCTCCGACCGGGCGTTTTCTTTTGGGTCCGTCAGAACAAAAAATATGCGTCGCGGACGGATATTTGCGCCGAAAAGCTTGCCCAACGCCATGTCTTCGCCTCACTCTGCCTTAAGCAGAAAAATGGCACGTCCCGAAGGGGACTGAACGCCGAAGGGAAGGCGGGGGTATGGAGCACGCGATCTATCTGGTGACGCTGGTCGGCACCGGGCTTGTGATCGCGGCTGCGTTCTCCAGTCTCATCGCCTTTCGCTTCGGCGCTCCCTTGCTACTGCTGTTTTTGAGCATCGGCCTGATCACCGGCGGCGATGGGTTGGGCATCCAGTTCGACAATGCGCAGGTCGCCTATTTCGTCGGCTCGCTGGCGCTTGCCGTCATCCTGTTCGATTCCGGATTCGGCACGCCGCTCAATATGCTCAAGCAAGCGGCCGGCCCGGCGCTGGCGCTTGCTACGGTGGGTGTGCTCATAACCACGGCGATCCTGGGGACGGCCGCCTTCTACCTGCTCGATCTGTCATGGCTGGAATCGCTTCTGCTTGGAGCCGCGGTTGCCTCCACCGATGCGGCGGCGGTGTTCTTCCTGCTGCGCGCCGGCGACATCAATTTGCGTGAACGGGTGCGCTCGACGCTGGAAGTCGAATCGGGAAGCAACGATCCTATCGCCATCTTCCTCGCCATCACGCTGGTCGAGATCATCGCCGCCGGCGCCGACCCGGAGGCCCAGGTTCTCGTCGTCGACCTCGTTCTCGGCTTCTTGGTCAGCATGGGTATCGGCGCCGCCGTCGGTATTTTTGGCGGCATGGCGATCGTGCGGCTCGTCGACCGGCTCAACCTTGATCACGGCCTGTTGCCGATCTTCGTGCTGACGCTGTCGATGATGGTTTTCGCTGCGGCAGGTAGCCTTGGCGGTTCCGGCTTCCTGGCGGTCTATCTGGCCGGCTTGGTGGCCGGCAATTCCGACATCCGAGCCGTCACCATGCTGAAGCGATTCCAGGACGGCATGTCATGGCTGGCGCAGATCATCATGTTCCTGGTGCTGGGTCTGTTCGCCACGCCCTCGCAGTTTCCGGCCATCCTGATCCCGGCGGTACTGCTCGGCCTGTTCCTGATTTTCGTGGCCCGCCCTGTTGCGGTGTGGCTCTGTCTGATGCCCTTTCGCCTGCCACGCCCGGAGGTCGCGTTCATCTCATGGGTCGGCCTGCGTGGCGCGGTGTCGATCCTGCTTGCGATAACACCGCTCCTTGGAGGCCTGGAAAACGGCCGCCTCATCTTCAACGTCGCCTTCATTGTCGTTCTTGTGTCGCTTGTCGTACAGGGCTGGACGGTCGGACCGCTGGCACGGCGCCTCGGCCTCATCGTGCCGGCACGATTAGGTCCGCTCAACAAGGTCGAACTGGAATTGCCTGGTTCCGCCCGCCACGAACTGCTTGCCTACAAGGTCGCGCCGGGCAGTCCGGTGGCGCGTGGCGAGCGCATTCCGCGCTGGGCGCGCCCGTCGCTGGTCGTGCGTGAGGGGCGTTCCATGCGCTTCCAGGACATGGGCCGGCTGGCCGCAGGCGACAATGTCTATATTTTCGTGCCGGATCGCTATCCGCGCCTGCTCGACAAGCTGTTCGCCAGCCGCGCTGCCGTCGATCCGGAGGATGCGGACTTCTTCGGCGCTTTCGCCGTCGATCCGGCGCGCCCGGCAGCCGAACTGGAGGCCGCTTATGGACCCGGCCTGACGGAAGCGGAAAGCAAGCTGACCGTCGGCGCGCTGGTCGTCGGCCGATTGGGCGGCCATGCCGAATATGCCGACCGGCTGCTGCTCGGCCCTATCGAATTGATCGTGCGCGACGTCGATGAGAAAGGCCGCATCACCGGGCTCGGCCTTTCCTTCGAGCCGACCGCACCGGTGGCGCGGGTGCCGGTGTTCCTCAGCCCCGGCGAAATCTACGACCGTATCGTCAAGCTGATCGTTGGAGCAAAACCAAAGCCGAATCCGGCCGCAGAGCAGACCTTCGACCCGCAACCGGCGCCTGGAACGGAGCCGGTTGAGTCCCGGGTTGTCGAATTCAAGCCGCTCGATCCAAGACTGGATGAAGCAGAGGCGCCTGAAGACGCGCCGCCGACCGCGGCCTGACGGCACACTTTGAAAGATTTTCGTTGCAGCTGGGAGCGCAAGCTTGCATCACCAGCCGCGCCGGCTATGGTCCGGCGGCTTTTCGCGGGAAAGGATTGTCATGGCAGGCTTCAAGACGCTCGACGATATTGGCACGGTGATGGGCAAGCGCGTTCTGGTCAGGGTCGATCTCAACGTGCCGATGGCGGATGGCAAGGTTACCGACGCGACCCGCATCGAACGTATCGCCCCGACCATCGAAGAGCTGTCGAAGAAGGGCGCCAAGGTTATCCTGCTGGCGCATTTCGGGCGCCCGAAGGAAGGGCCTGCGCCGGAGCTTTCGCTTGAGCCGATCGCAAAGGCGACCGCCGAGGTGCTTGGCCGTCCGGTCTCCTTCGCCGCCGACTGCATCGGCGAGAAGGCCGCGGCCGCGGTTGGTGCGATGAAGGACGGAGAGGTGCTTTTGCTGGAAAACACCCGCTTCTACAAGGCAGAAGAAAAGAACGATCCGGACTTCACGCGAAAGCTGGCCGCCAACGGCGACCTCTACGTCAACGACGCGTTTTCCGCCGCGCACCGCGCCCATGCCTCGACCGAAGGCCTCGCCCACATCCTGCCGGCCTTCGCCGGCCGTTCGATGGAAGCGGAACTGGATGCGCTGGAAAAGGGCCTCGGCGATCCGGTCAAGCCGGTCATCGCCATTGTCGGCGGCGCCAAGGTTTCGACCAAGATCGACCTTTTGATGAATCTGGTAAAAAAGGTCGATGCGCTCGTCATCGGCGGCGGCATGGCCAACACCTTCATGGCGGCGCGCGGCACCAATATCGGCAAATCGCTGGCCGAGCACGACCTCGCCCAGACCGCCAAGCAGATCATGATCGAGGCGGCGGAAGCGGGCTGCGCCCTGATCCTGCCTTCCGACGGCGTGATAGCCAGAGAGTTCAAGGCCGGCGCTGCCAACGAGACCGTTCCGGTCAATGCCGTGCCGGCCGATGCGATGATCCTCGATGTCGGCCCGCAAACGGTCGATACGATCACCCAGTGGATCGACCGGGCAGCGACGCTGGTGTGGAACGGACCGTTGGGCGCTTTCGAGATCGAACCGTTCGACCGTGCGACTGTGACCGCAGCCCGCCATGCGGCAGAACGCACCAAGGCCGGCAAGCTGGTCTCGGTCGCCGGCGGCGGCGACACGGTCGCCGCACTCAACCATGCCGGCGTTGCCGACGACTTCACCTATGTCTCGACAGCCGGAGGCGCCTTCCTGGAGTGGATGGAAGGCAAGCCGTTGCCGGGCGTCGATGTATTGAAGGCTTGAAGTCCGCCTCGAACCTGCCGGCACATCCGTGCCGGCGGAACGGCGTTGTGGCACCAGGCAGTGTTCCCGAAAAGTGGAAACCGGTTTTCGGACAGAACACGCCCCGGCTGATTGTTTGGCCGCATTTGCGCAACGCAAGGAGATTTCCCCTTGCCGCAAAATGCTTTAGAGCACGGCTTGATGTTTGGATTTGGAAATCACTCGACTTGGGAGAATGAGATGAACAAGGTCATGGCCGCGCAGGCCGCAAACAAGGATGGCTTCATTGCAGCGCTCGATCAGTCGGGCGGCTCCACGCCGAAGGCGCTCAAGCTTTACGGCGTCGACGAAAGCGCCTGGTCGAATGACGCGGAAATGTTTGACCTCGTTCATCAGATGCGCGCGCGGATCATCAAGTCGCCTGCCTTCACTGGTGACAAGGTCATGGGCGCGATCCTGTTCGAGCAGACCATGGACCGCGACATCGACGGCACGCCGACCGCGCAGTATCTGTGGGAAAAGCGCCACGTGGTGCCCTTCCTGAAAATAGACCAGGGTCTGGCGGAGGCGACAGACGGCGTCAAGCTGATGAAGCCCATGCCTGCCCTCGACGCTCTGTTGAAGCGCGCCGTCGCAAAGGGGATCTTCGGCACCAAGGAGCGGTCGGTGATCGACGCGGCGAACCCGAAAGGCATCGCCGCCGTTGTTGCCCAGCAGTTCGAAGTCGGCAAGCAGGTCCTGGCGCACGGTCTCGTTCCGATTATCGAGCCGGAGGTCACGATTTCGATCCCGGACAAGGCGGAAGCGGAAGACATCCTGCTTGCGGAGATCCGCAAGCATCTCGACGATGTGCCGGCCGGCAAGCAGGTCATGCTGAAACTGACGCTGCCGACGAAAGCGAATCTCTACAAGCCGCTGATTGACGATCCGCGCGTCATGCGCGTCGTCGCCCTGTCCGGCGGCTATTCCCGCGCCGATGCGAATGAAAAGCTGAAACAGAATGACGGCATGATCGCCAGTTTCTCGCGTGCCTTGACCGAGGGTCTTTCGGCCGGCCAGACCGACGGCGAGTTCAACGCTTTGCTAGGATCGGCGATCGACAGCATTTTCGAAGCGTCCCGCGCCAGCAAATAGCCAACGCCGGCAAGAAATGACTTCAAACCCGGGCCTCGCGCCCGGGTTTTTTGTTTCTCACACAAATCCGGACGGAAAGGGGTCCCGCTTTTCCTGGAACTGCTGCCAGAAAAAAATTCATGCGGCTGTCGGAACAGCGCCTGCTGCTGCGTCCTTGGGCCGAAGGAGAGAGGACACGGCTGGACCACCAGCGCCGCGAACGCCACACACCCGACACGTTGGAGATGAAAAATCTATTTCCGCAACGTCATGCTGACGACTGCTGCCAATTGGCTTAAAATGGCTAGGCAGCGGGCTTTGGAGGCCTGATTTCCGTGCCTTTATCATCGCGGTTCAATAGATTAATCAACTTTTCTGACTATTTCGCGCCGCGAAGTTGATGTAGAAGGCGCCCTCCGTCGCTCACGACGAATTGAACGCGAAGCGTGCATACCCATATGGACGGTCGCGTCTCTAGAAGACGCCGCCTGGCCAAGCCACTGCGCACCGGAAAGATGACAATGTCAAAATTCAAGTTTCACAAGCTTGCCGCCATTGTTGTGCTCATCGTTTTTGCCGGATGGGTCGCGACCGGCGCCTTTTCGTCGGTTGGCAGCGACGCTCAGGCGGAAAAGCCGAGTGCAGCCGAACAGCCAAAGGCCGAAGCCCCTCTGCTCAGGACCGTCAGCGTCGTTGTTCCGCCGCGACAGGCCCATGCCCGCGCGATCCGCATTTCCGGCCTGACTGAAGCCGACAAGCGCGCGGTGCTGGCTACCCGGGTCGGCGGCGTGATATCCGAACTGCCCGTCAAGCAGGGCGACCGGGTCAAGACCGGCGACCTGGTCCTGATGCTCGATGCGGAGGAGAAGGTTTCGGCAGTGGCCAATGCCAAGCAGCTTCTCGCCCAGCGCCAGGCCGAAATCGACGCCTCGGAACGGCTGGCCAAGTCCGGCAACCTGCCGAAGCTTCAACTCGACACGGCGCGTTCGGCGCTTGCGGCCGCCAAGTCGCAACTCGATGCGGCTGAGGCGGAACTCGCCCGCAACGAGGTCAAGGCCCCGTTCGACGGCGTCATCGACCGCGTTGCAGTCGAACTCGGCAGCGCCATCATGCAGGGCGGCGAGGTTGCGACCATCCTGAGCCTCGATCCGATCGTGGCGCGCGGCGAAGTCAGCGAGCGCGACCTCGGCTACCTCAAGATCGGCGACGAGGCCAAAGTCAGGCTGGTCAGCGGCGACGTTGTCGAAGGAACCGTGCGCTATATCAGCCGCGATGCGTCCTCGGCGACCCGCACCTTCCGCGTCGAGATCGCCATTCCCAACGCCGACGGCGCCATTCCCGCAGGCATGACGGCCGAGATCACCGTGCAGACCGCCCCGACCGACGCGATCACGCTGCCGCGTTCGGTGGTGACGCTCAGCAAGGACGGCGATCTCGGCATTCGCGCCGTAGGTGCCGATGGCAAGGTCGCCTTCTATCCGATCGACCTGATTGACGACACGCAGAACGGCCTGGTGTTGGCGGGCATACCTGACGGCGCGCAGGTGATCGTTGCCGGGCAGGATCTCGTCAAGGAAGGCGACGAGGTCAATGCCGTTGTGGCCGACGAGGCGGCGGTCAAAAAACTCGTTCAAGACACGTCCGGAACGCAGTGAGGCTACCTCATGGATATCGTTAAAATTGCGATCCATAACGCGCGTCTGACACTGTCGGTCCTGCTCTTCCTGGTGATCGCCGGGGCGTTGGCTTATCGGGCAGTGCCCAAGGAGGCCGAGCCCGACGTCGCCATTCCGATCATGTATGTCAGCCTGATCTATCAGGGCATTTCGCCGGAAGACGCCGAGCGCCTGCTGCTGCGCCCGGTCGAGTCGCAGCTCAAGAGCCTCAAGGGGCTCAAGGAGATGAAGTCGAATGCTTTCCAGGGCGGCGCCAACGTCATCGTCGAATTCGATCCGTCGACGGACCTGGGCGACGCGCTGATAGACACCCGCAACAAGGTGCAGGATGCCAAGCGCGACCTGCCGGCGGGTGTCGAGGAGCCAACCGTCAACGAAGTCAACCTGTCGGAATTCCCCGTGGTCTTCGTGACCTTGTCGGGCGACATTCCGGAGCGCGCCCTGACGGCGGCGGCCAAGACCTTGCGCGATCGCATTGAGGAGGTGCCGGGCGTCCTGGAAGGTGAAATCCAGGGCTCGCGCGACGAACAGGTCGAGGCCATCATCGATCCGGTGCGGCTATCTTCCTACGGGCTCCAGCTCGACCAGTTGATTCAAGGCATAGGCGCCTCCAACAGCCTGGTCGCCGCCGGAGCCATCGAGGGTTCGGAAGGCAAATACGCGGTCAAGGTGCCGGCGCTGATCGAAACGCCGGAGGATGTCGCCAACCTTCCGGTGGTTGCCGGTCCCAACGCCGTCGTGCGCGTTCGTGACCTTGCCACCGTGCGTTCTACGTTCAAGGACGCAGAGACGATCGCCCGCATCGACGGCAAGAGCGCCATCACCATCGCCGTCAAGAAGCGCATCGGCGCCAATGTGGTCGAGACGATCGAGGGCGCAAAGGCGGTATCCGAACAGTTCGTTGCCCAGAGCAAACAGGCGCTGCCCGACCTCAAGGTGACGTACACGCAAGACAAGTCGGTCTTCGTCAACCAGCTTCTGAACGACCTGCAGAACCACGTGATGATCGCCGTCATCCTGGTCTTCATCGTCATCCTCTATGCGCTGTCTGGACGGGCCTCTATGCTGATCGGCCTTGCCATCCCGTCATCTTTCCTGATGGGCATATTGGCGCTGGCGCTGATGGGCTACACGATCAACATGATCGTGCTGTTCAGCCTTATCCTGGCAGTCGGCATGCTGGTCGACGATGCCATCATCGTCACGGAATATGCCGAGCGGCGCATGGGCGAAGGCATGCCGAAGGAACAGGCTTTCGAGGAAGCAGCCAAGCGCATGGCCGGCCCTGTCATCGCCGCCACCATGACCCGCATCGCGGCCTTCTCGCCGCTGCTGTTCTGGCCCGGCATCGTCGGCGACTTCATGAAGTACCTGCCGATCACGCTGATCGTGACGCTGGCCGCCTCGATGGCCTATGCCTTGATCTTTGCGCCATCGATCGGTGCGATCTTCGCCAAACCGCCGAAAAACCACGGGGAAGAACATCGCGACGGCCTTTACATGGCCGTGGTGAAGAAGGCCGTGCATTACCCGGTCACGGTTCTCGTGCTGACCATGCTGTTGCTCGGCGGTTCGCTGTTTTCCTATGTCAAATACGGCAACGGCGTCGAGTTCTTCCCGAATGTCGAGCCGGACTATGGCCTTCTCTACGTTCATGCGCGCGGTAACCTCTCACTTGAAGAGATGAATGCGGCCACGACCGAAGCGGAAAGCCGGATCCTCGGTTGGCCCGGCATCAAGTCGGTTCTGACGAAGGTCGGCAAGACGCGCGGCGGAGAGGACATTCCCGAGGATGTCGTCGGCGTCATCAACTACGAGTTCGTCGATTGGCGCCAGCGCAAGTCGGCGCATCAGATCCTCGATGATCTGCGCGTCGCCATGGCTGGCATTCCCGGCGTCGATGTCGAGGTTCGGGTACCTGACGCCGGTCCGCCGACCGGCAAGGCGATCCAGGTGCAACTCTCTGCGACGGACCCGACCGGACTGAATGACTATGCCAAGCAGGTCGCGGCCGCCGTCGCCAAGGTGCCCGGCGTCATCGACCTATCGGATGGCTTGCCGCCGCCCGGCATCGACTGGGCGCTGCAGGTCGACCGCTCCAAGGCGGCGCAATACGGCATCAGCCCGACCTCGGTCGGCACGGTTGTGCAGCTTGTCACAACGGGCCTGAAGTTGACCGACTACCGGCCGGCCGGCGCCGACGATGCCGTGGACATAAGGCTGCGCCTGCCCGAGGACCGCCGTACGCTGTCCACCCTGGACGAACTTCGCGTGCAGACCGCGCAAGGTTCCGTGCCGATCTCCAACTTCGTCACCCGCAAGCCGGAACCCACGGTCGGTATCCTGAACCGTATCGACGGAAAGCGCACCATCACCATCCAGGCCAACGTCGCGACCGGCCTCCAGGTCGCGGCTGTGCAGGCCCAGGTGGCGAAAGTAGTCGGCGAGATGGCAAAGCCGGGCGTGGACTGGAAACTTGCAGGCTCGAACGAGGATAGTGCCGAAGCCGGCGCGTTCCTGGTGAACGCCTTCGGTGCGGCGATCTTCCTGATCTTCATCGTGCTGCTTGCCCAGTTCAACAAGTTCACCAGTGTGCTGATGGTGCTGTCTTGCGTGGTCATGGCGATGATCGGCGCATTGCTCGGCATGCTGGCGACCGGGCAGGCCTTCGTCATCGTCATGTCCGGCATCGGCATGATCGCCCTGGCCGGCGTCGTCGTGAACAACAACATCGTGCTGATCGACACTTACGACCGGCTGCGCGAGGAAGGTTGGGACAAGCTGGAAGCGGTGCTGCAGACCTGCCGCGAGCGCGCCCGTCCGGTCGTGCTGACGGCGCTGTCGGCGATCCTTGGCGTGCTGCCGATCGCTTTCGGCCTTGGGCTGGAAATCTTCCATCGCGAGACGACGATCAACGCGCCGTCGACACAATGGTGGATCGCGCTGTCTTCGGCCATCGTGTTCGGCCTGGCCTTTGCGACCATCCTCACCCTGATCGTGACGCCATCGATGCTGATGATCTTCACCAGGAGCAAGGACAGCAAGTTTCATGCCTTCTTCCGGCGCATGTTTCGCCGGGGCAAGAAGCCACTCGGCGAGGAGGTCACGGCCTCTGCTGCCGAAAGCGATCTGACGGTCTCTTATCCGAAAGCCGCTGAATAGCGCACGACGCGAACTTCGCTGACAAGGCCTACCGGGAACAACCGAGCGGCCTTTCGCATTGTCATGGCACCAATTTCAACGATGCGAGGTTTTCGCCATGCCGCTCAGCACCCTGCTCATCATCGTCCTGGTTCTGATTCTGATCGGAGCGGTGCCGAGTTGGCCCTATTCCCGCAGTTGGGGCTACGGCCCCTCGGGGATTGTAGGCGTGATCCTCATCGTGCTGCTGATCCTGCTGTTCATGGGCAGAATATGAGGCTCTGACGTCGTTCCCGCTCGTATCGGCTACTCAGCCGCAGCGGGCGCGGCGGTGAAGTCGGCGCTTCGCGCCAGACCGGACATCAGGCACACGACGATCAGCAGGCCGGACAGGGCGATGAAGATGGGCCCGAATCCAGTCTGCTCCGCTACGAACCCGATTGCCGAGGGCGCAACCAGAATGCCGCAATAACCCATGGTGGTGACCACGCTCATGCCGATGCCCGATGGCATGCCTTCCTGATTGCCGCCGGCCGAAAAGGCGATCGGCACCATATTGGCGATGCCGAAGCCGCAAAAGGCAAAGGCGGCAATGGCCAGCCAGGGCGAGGTCGACAGGCCGGCCACCAGCATGCCGGCCGCGGCCACAAGGCTTGAAACGCGCAAGGTGGTGACGGTGCCGAAGCGGTTGCGCACGGCATCGCCTGCGAAGCGCATGAAGGCCATGACGCCCGAGAAGGCCGCGAAGGCGAGGCCGGCGGTGGCAAGGTCCGAGCCCAGTTCCTGCTGCAGATAAAGGGCTGCCCAGTCGAGGACCGCACCCTCCGGGATCATGGAAAACAGCGCCATCAAGCCGATCAGGTAAATCACCGGATTGCGCGGCAGGGAGAACCGATGATGCACGCCGCCCGCCGGCTTGGGTTCGGCAACGAGATGGCCCAAGGCCAGCAGTACAGCTGCAAAGGCAACGACCGTCACGCCAGCCGCATGGGCGAGGTGGCCGAAGTTCTGGATGGCAAAGCCGCCAAGCGCACCGCCGGCAAAACCGCCCAGGCTCCAGAAGCCGTGCGACGACGACATGATGGCGCGCGAAAGCTTGCGCTCGACGGCAATGGCGTTGGCGTTCATGGCGACGTCCATGCCACCGACCAGACCGCCAAAGATCACCATGGTGATTGCAGCGACCGGCACGTTCGGCGCAAGCGCCACCAACAGCAGGCCGAACGCTGCAGCGACACCGAACCAGCGCACGACATTGCGCGACCCATGCCTGGAAATGAGATGGCCGCACCACGTCATGGCGCCGACCGCGCCGACCCCGAACAGCAAGATGAGCAGGCCGAGCGTGAACTTGCTGATGTCGAGACGGGTCAGGAAGACCGGGATTTGCGGCGCCCAGCTTCCGGTCAGGAAGCCGTTGACGAAAAACATGGTCGCGACGGCCCAGCGGCCACGAACAGCGCTCGCGATCGATTCATTCATCGGGTCAAATCTCGTGCGGGAAACGGGAGAATGTCTCCTCTTAAATCGTTTTATCCCGCTTTCAAAGCGCAGCCGGCCAAAACATTTGGGCCAAGGATGCGAAACCCCGTCAGTGGTCTTTCGGCCGGTTGAGTTCAAAGGCCGCCTGCTTCGGTCCAGACGCTTCGGTCTGGTGAAGCGCCTGCCACTCGGCATAGGGCATGCCATAGATGATTTCGCGCGACTGTTCCTTGGTGAGATCGACACCCTTGGCGCCGGCGGCGTCGCGATACCAATTTGACAGGCAGTTGCGGCAGAATCCCGCAAGGTTCATCAAATCGATGTTCTGCACGTCGGTGCGTTGGCGCAAGTGCTCCACCAGCCGGCGGAAGGCCGCAGCCTCGAAATCCCGCTGCTGATCGTGGCTGAGCTCTGTCATGGTCATCTCCTGCGTTCAAAGCGGCCCGGTGCGTGAGCCGAAATGTCTGACTTCGTGTATATCGGGACGCTGGTTGATGGCGTCAACGATCGGGGCAAGCCTGCCGGCCCAGGCGGCGGCCTGGTTGGGATTTGCAATCAGGTCCTGACGGATCTCGATCAGCGCATGGGCAAAGCCGTTGACGATAGCGTGCTTGAACATGCTGTCACCGCGCAGCGCGCCGTCATAGGGTTCGTTGTCGCCAACGACGAGCTTTTCATCTGCCGCCAGCATGTCGATCAGCGGACGCGGCGCCCGGTCGTCGAGGTCCCACAAGACGCCGGCATGCCAGGGCCGGTCGATGCCTTGCATCGACGGGGTGAAGGAATGCACCGAGAAGATGAAAGGCGCTCTTCCCGAAGCTTCGGCCACGGATGCGATCATTGCGGCGACGGCGTCATGATAGGGCCTGTAGAAACGCTCAAGCCGCTTCTCGCGCTCTTCGGGCGAAAGCGGATAGTTGGCGGCAATGATGGTTCCGTCATAAAGCTGGCGAACCAGCGTGGGGTCGTCCTCGCCGCGGTTGGGATCGATCAGCAAACGGGAGAAGGTCGCCAGCACCGCCGGCGCATCAAGCCGTGCGGCAAGTTCGCGTGTCACCGCCTCGACGCCGATATCATAGGCGATGTGGCGCTCGAACTCGGCGGCGGGCAGACCGAGATCGCCATACTCGTCCGGCAGGTCGCGCCGGGCATGGTCTGCAACCAGCACGATGCCTCGCTTGCGGTCGCCCTCGATCAGGTCGAAAGGGGCGAAAACTGTGGATCGGGTCATGAGGGGGAAGATTGGTCCGTTTTTCGTTCCAGGCGGGATGCTACCGTCATTCCACGAAGAAGGCGTCCGCGCAATGCCGTGGTTTGGACAAGGTTTTTCCCGAAATCTGCCCAAAGGCGACCAAACAACGCGCCATCCGTTTTTTAAATCGATTGGAATTCTATGCGGCGGCGCGTTGACATGCGCCGGTAGTTTGTCGAAAAGGGGCGTCAATAGATGATGACAACGATATCGAGGGGATTGAAGAGGGTATGTGCTGGCTCTTCGCGCGTGCGCCGCGTGAGTGCCATGCTGCTGCCATTTCTCGCCGCGCCTGTCGTCACGCTCGCTCTGGCAGCACCGGCACATGCCGATTTTCGCGTCTGCAACGCGACGCAGAATCTGGTCGGGGTGGGCATCGGCTACCGCGCCAAGGCAGGCTGGATCACCGAGGGCTGGTGGCATATCGAGGCATCGAGCTGCAAGACTCTGATCGAGGGGCCGCTGTCATCGAGGTTTTACTATCTTTACGCAGAAGACGCCGAGCGCGGCGGCCGCTGGGACGGCCCGATCAGCATGTGCGTGGCCGAAAAGGAATTCAAGATCGCTGGCGTCACCGATTGCGTCGCACGGGGATTTCAGCGGGCCGGATTCCAGGAATATGACACAGGCGAGCAGGCAAGCTGGATGGTCCAGCTGACCGAGCAGCCATCAACGGACGGCAGCGCCGCCCCGGGAAGCAACAGTCAATGAGACGAAGCCGCAAGGTCAAGATCATCGCCACCATCGGTCCCGCCTCCTCCGACGAGGCGAAACTGAGGGAACTGTTCGAAGCGGGAGCCGATGTCTTCCGCATCAACATGAGCCACGCGGACCATGACCTGATGCGCACCCTGATCGGCCGCATCCGCTCCGTCGAGGCGGCGGTGGGCAGGCCGATCGGCATCCTCGCCGATATCCAGGGACCGAAACTGCGGGTCGGCAAATTCGTCAACGGCAATGAAACGCTTGCTGTCGGCCAGACGTTTACCCTCGACGACAACCCTGAGCCCGGCAACTCCACGCGTGTCTACCTGCCGCATCCCGAGATCCTGACCTCGGTCGAACCTGGCCACAGGCTGCTCATCGACGACGGCAAGCTGGAACTCAAGGCGGTCAAGAGCAACGGCAAGTCGATCGAATGCGTGGTGGTGGCCGGCACCTCGATCTCCGACAGGAAGGGCGTTTCCCTGCCAGACACGGAACTCCCTGTCGGAGCGTTGACGGAAAAGGACCGCGCCGACCTTGATGCCGTGCTCGCCGCCGGCGTCGACTGGGTGGCCCTGTCCTTCATCCAGAGGCCTGAAGATCTGGCCGAGGCGCGCAAGATCGCGCGAGGCCGGGCTTTGATCATGTCCAAGATCGAAAAGCCGCAGGCGGTCACGCGCCTGGCCGAGATCATGGACCTGTCCGACGCCTTGATGGTCGCGCGCGGCGATCTTGGTGTGGAAATGCCGCTCGAAGCCGTGCCCGGCATCCAGAAGCAGATCACGCGCGCCGCGCGCCGCGCCGGCAAGCCGGTGGTGATTGCCACGCAGATGCTGGAATCGATGATTTCGGCCCCGGTGCCCACGCGCGCCGAGGTGTCGGACGTGGCGACGGCGGTGTTCGAAGGCGCCGACGCCGTCATGCTTTCTGCCGAGTCGGCCGCAGGTGCTTACCCTGTGGAGGCTGTAGCAACGATGAACCGCATTGCGGAACGCGTGGAGCGCGATCCGACCTACGCCTCCGTCATCAACGCGCAGCGCTCCGCGCCGGAGGCCACCGGAGCGGACGCCATCTCGCTGGCGGCCCGCGAAATCGCCGAGACGCTGAAGCTGTCGGCCATCGTGACCTATACGGCATCGGGAGCCACCGGGCTCAGAGCGGCGCGCGAACGGCCGCAGGTGCCGATCATCGCGCTATCGCCGATCCTGAACACCGCACGTCGCCTTTCGCTCGTGTGGGGCACGCATTGCGTCGTGTCGCCCGATGCCAGCGATCTCGACGATATGGTCAACCGGGCCTGCCGCATCGCGTATGAGGAGAATTTCGGCAAGGTCGGTGATCGCATCATCGTCACCGCCGGTGTGCCGCTGAGGACGCCCGGCTCCACAAACATGCTGCGCATCGCCAATATCGAACCGCTCGGCGACGGCAAACCCGCCGGGGCCTGATTGCATCAGATGGGGGCCGGCTTGCCCGCTCAGGCGGTGCCGGAGAAGATCAGATGCTTTCGCCCGCCAGTTCTTCGGATATGGCCGAAACCTGGTTCTGGGCGTTGCGCAGCATCGGATAAATGTCGAGGACACGCTGCCAGGCCCGCAGCGCCGCCTCCTTGCGATCGGTATCCATCATGATCTGCGCCAATCCGGACAGAGCGCCGAAATGGCGCGGCTCAAGCTGCAGGGTGCGGTCGATGTCGGCCATCGACTTCCCGTAGTTCTTCATCATGTAGTGAACGGTCGCGCGGCGGTTCCAGCCTTCCGCATAGGTAGGTTGCAGGGTTACAACCTGATCAAGGAAATCAAGCGCGACATCGAACTTCTTTGTCTCGATGGCTTTTTGCGACCACTGCATCATCAGTTCGACCGAGGCGCTGCCTGACTGCGCCCATTCCTGCCAGATACGCTGGGATATGTGGGTCGCTATTTTTTCGTTGCGCTCGCGCTTGAGCTCCCCGAACAGCCTGTCGAGGCGTTGCTCATGCGTCTCTGCCGCAGTGCTTTTCGCACCCGGCTCGCCCGGCACGGCTTTGTCGGCGGCCTGCGACATGGGCGTAGCCGCCAGAAGCACCAGACAGATGGCAACAAAAATACGCATGGCAAGAGTCTAGTCTCGCCATGCGCAAGGTCAAACTGAAATTAGTGTGAGCGCGCCGGCTTGCCGGCGGTCATCACAAGACTGCGAAGCACCCGAATTCGAGCGCAGGCCCCAGTCGCAACTCAGCCCTGGCGGGCCTTGAAGCGCGGGTCGGTCTTGTTGATGATGTACATGCGGCCCTTGCGGCGAACCAGGCGGTTGTCCCGGTGACGCGCCTTCAACGCCTTGAGCGAGTTCTTGATCTTCATGGTCTTGCCCGTCAACTTGGCCCTTTGCGGGCGGAATTGAAAAGCGCGCCCAGGAGCGCGCCAAATTCGTGACAGGCTCATAAACGAGGAGTCTCGTCCCTGTCAACCTTCGCGTGACGACCGGGCGCGCTCGCTTTACCCTCAGCTTTGGGCAATGCGTCGGCCAAGCCGGGTGAAATGCCCCATCTTGCGGCCGAGGCGGGCTTCGGCCTTGCCATAAAGATGCACCAATACGTCGGCTTCGGCCAGCAAGGCGGGCACGCGGGCGATGTCGTTGCCGATCAGGTTTTCCATCACGCAATCGCTGTGACGGCGTGGATCGCCGAGCGGCAGGCCCGCGACTGCGCGAATGTGCTGTTCGAACTGCGATAGTGCGCAGGCGGCTTCGGTCCAGTGACCGGAATTGTGAACGCGCGGGGCGATCTCGTTGGCCAGCAGCGCGCCATCCGGCAGTACGAAGAATTCGACGCCGATGACGCCGACATAGTCAAGCGCGTTGAGGATCTTCGCCGCTGCCGCGCGCGCTGCGTCCGCCGCTGTTGTGGAAATGGCGGCCGGCACGGTCGAGGAGTGGAGGATGCCGTTGCGATGGATGTTCTCGGCCGGCGCATAGGTCGCGATCGCCCCGTCCGCACCGCGTGCGCCGATGACGGAAATCTCGCGCTCGAAAGGCACCAGCGCCTCGAGGATCAGCGGCACGCTGCCCATCGCTTCGCACACGCCGGCGAAGCCGCCGCTTGCCATGTTGCGGAATACGCGCTGGCCCTTGCCGTCGTAGCCCATGCGCCGGGTCTTCAAGACGCCGCTGCCGTCGAAGGCGCGCAAGGCTTCGGTCAAACCGGCGTCGTCGTCGACCGGATGGAAGCCGGCCGTGGCGATGCCGATGCCATTGAGGAATTCTTTTTCCACCACGCGGTCCTGCGCCACTTCGAGGGCGCGCGCGGGCGGATGGACGGGTACCCTGGCGGCCAGTATCTCGGCAGCGGCAACCGGAACATTCTCGAACTCGTAGGTTACTACGGCTGAGGCCGCTGCGAGTTCGGCGAGTGCAGCCGGGTCGTCATAGGCGGCGGTGATCTGGCGATTGGCAACCTGTGCCGCGGGGCAATCCGGCTGCGGCTCCAGCACCACGGTCCGGTAGCCGAGGCGTGCTGCGGCCATCGCCAGCATGCGGCCGAGCTGGCCTCCGCCGATGATGCCGATGGTCGATCCGGCTGCGAGCATCAGCGTTGATCCTCGGGTTCGGCCGCCACCTTGGCCGTCTGCGCCTCGCGCCAGGCATCGAGCCGCGATGCAAGTGCTGCGTCAGACAATGCCAGCACGGCAGCGGCAAGCAAGGCGGCGTTGACTGCGCCGGCCTTGCCAATGGCCAGCGTTCCGACCGGAATGCCGGCTGGCATCTGAACGATGGAGAGAAGCGAATCCTGGCCGGACAGCGCCTTCGATTCAACCGGCACGCCGAATACGGGCAGCGCCGTCATGGCCGCCGTCATGCCTGGCAGATGGGCGGCGCCGCCGGCTCCCGCGATGATCACCTTGTAGCCGGCTGCCTTGGCCCCCTTGGCGAAATCATACAGCCGGTCGGGGGTACGGTGCGCCGAGACGATCAGGCGCTTGTGCGGGACATCGAGCGCTTCCAGCGTTTCGGCGGCATGGCGCATGGTTTCCCAGTCAGACTGGCTGCCCATGATGATGGCGACATCGGCGCGTTGATCGGTCAAGGCCTGCTCCCGTCCGCAAAGCGGCGACGTAGCGGAATTCGCAACTTCCCGCAAGGACGGTGCGGCATTGGCCCGGGTTGCCCTTCACCCGGCGACGCATTGACGCAATCCGGACTGTTGCCGGCGCTGCCGGAATTGACAGCGCTTATCGATCATGGCTAGCTGGTGTCGGAACTGGTTCCGCCAAGGCGGATGAAAAGGGAACACGGTTGGCCGAGCCATCGGCACAAGCCGGACTGCCCCCGCAACTGTAACCGTTGAGCCTTCTTCCACGATGCCACTGGCTAGAGACAGCCGGGAAGGCGGAAGGAAGCGACGACACGGAAGTCAGGAGACCTGCCGGTTTCGGTCACCCATGCTTGCCCACGGGGTGTGGTCAGGCGCGGTCGTCCGTTGCGGTGACACGGAAGACGTGTTGCCGCGCGCCGGAACGGCCGCAGGGTGGATTGTGCGCATTCCAACCTGTCCCGACCAGTTCGCGGTTTGAAAAAACCAATGGGCGAAGCTTCGCCCGCGACTTTTGGGGTTGGAATTGAGAAAGACGATATTTGCTGCCGGTGCATGTGTGCTGGCACTGACGGGGGGTGCCAATGCACAGGGCCTGCCCGGTAACAATGGTATGACAACCCTTGACCGCATCGTGGTGACTACGCCGCTGCGGCGTGCATCGTCGCTGGAGCGCTCGACATCGTCGGTAACCGTCATCGGGGAAGAGGAAATCCGGCAATCGGCAGCAGTCGACCTGCCTTCGCTTTTGAAAACCTATGCTGGCGTTTCCGTGAGCATGTACGGCGGTATCGGTGCAACGTCGGGCGTTGCGCTCCGTGGCACCAAGGCCGAGCAGACACTGGTTCTCGTCAATGGCGTGCGCGTGAGCTCTGCCACCAGCGGTTCAGTCTCTCTGTTCAATATTCCTCTCGAATCGATCCAGCGGATAGAAGTTGCCAAGGGCGCTCATTCAGCCCAGTACGGAGCCGACGCCATCGGCGGTATCATCAACATCATAACCAGGAGCGGTGGTGTTTGCGCGAACGGCGACAATTCCTGCACCACGGTGACGACGGGTGTGATGCATCCCCGGGGAGGAACGGTGTCTGCGAGCCACGCCGGACAAACCGTCGATGGAGTGGAATATTCCTTTGGCGGCAGTTTGTTCGGCACGCAGGGTTATGACTTCACGACGCCTGACAACACCTCGAATGAGCCGGACGACGACGGCTTCAGGCAAGGTTCATTCAACTATTCGCTATCAAAGGAGTTCGACTGGGGCGGCGTTTACTCGAACGGCCTGATATCCCGGGCACGGACACAATACGACAACAAGCCGGGTCCTTTCGATCCCGTTGGGCTGAACGAAACTGAAACCGACACGCTGGTCGGCAAAATCGGCGTCAGGCTGGACCATTCGGAAAGCTGGAACTCGACGTTCGAGGCGAGTGCAAATTCGGACAATTCCACCAATTTCCGCGACGGGGTCACTGCCGAGGACAAATTCGATTCAACACGTTTTGGTATCTTGGCCTCGACGGAGAAATCCTTCGAGACGGAGACGGCGAACCACATCGTCAGTGTCGGAACCGAGGTATATCGCGAGCAGATTGATGGCACGGGAACCTATACCGTCAAACGGCGCGATCTTGCGGCCCTGTTCGGCCAGTATTCGCTGGAACTCGGAGATCTTAGCTTCGATTCCGGCCTTCGCTATGACTACAACGAGCAGTTTGGTGACGCGACGACCTATAATATCGGGGCAAGCTACGCCATCATGCCCGAACTAACCGCCCGCGCCTCTTACGGAACCGGTTTCCGGGCTCCGAACTTCAATGATCTTTATTTTCAGCAGTCGTTCGGTGTCGGCAACCCCGACTTGAGACCGGAATGGTCGCGCTCCTATGAGGTCGGCCTGAATTGGCAGCCGACCGACGCGACCAGCCTCGACATGGCTTTCTATCAGAACTGGATCAAGGATCAGATCAATTGGGATACTACTCTGTGGCCTATGCAGCCCTTCAACCTGGATCGCGTGAGGGTCACAGGATTCGAGGCGGTGCTTTCCCACAGGTTCAATGACCGTTGGGGTGGCAAGGCATCCATCGATGTGCGCAAGCCGATAGATGAGACAACCGGTAACTTCGTGCCCCGCCAGGATCGCTTCAAGGCTTCGGCCGAAGTGGATTTCCAAGCTACGGAGAAGCTCCATCTGAAGGCTGGCCTCTTTTACGTCGGCACCCGTTTCGCTGATGCAAATAATACAGACAAAATGTCTTCATATACGACGGTCGATGTGAGCGGCGCCTATCGTCTCGATGAGCAGTCGGAACTGAAGCTTTCGGTGGAAAACCTGTTCGAAGAAAAGTATGAGCGCATCAAAGGCTACAAGGCCATGGGCCGGACGATCACTTTGAGCTTTTCGCGAACCTTCTGATGAAACGCCGTCGACCGATGCGATGGGGGCCGGGCTTCGTTCCGCTAGTGGCGGCGGGCCTGCTTTTCACCGCTCCCGTTCATGCCGAACCCGTCCCCCATCGCGTCGTGTCGATGAATGTGTGCACCGACCAACTCGCCATGCTGATTGCCGGAGAGAGGCAGCTTCACTCGGTTTCGGCGTTGGCGCGCGATCCGAATTCGTCAGCGATGGCGAACGAGGCCGAGGCTTTCGCCGTCAACCATGCACTGGCGGAGGAAATCTTCCTGATGGAACCGGATCTCGTGCTGGCCGGGACGTTTTCGTCAAGGGCAACGGTGAACCTTCTGCGAGAACTCGGCGTCAAGGTGGAAGAGTTCGCGCCGGCGCGCTCATTCGACGATATTCGCAAGAACATCCTGCGTGTCGGCGAACTCCTGCAGCGGCAGGAACGTGCCGGCGAACTTGTTTCCGAACTGGACGCCGGCCTTGCCGTGCTAAAGGCTCGACAGCCTCCCGGCCGTTCGATCGCGCTGTACGACGCCAACAGCTACACGACCGGTACCGGCACGCTGGCCAACGAAATCTTCCGCGCCGCCGGTCTCGTCAATATTGCTGAAAAGCTGGGGATCTCAGGCAGTACCCGACTGCCGCTGGAATTGCTGATCACGGCGCAGCCTGATTTGATCGCCACCAGCTTTCGTTCCTATGGCGGCGCGCCGGCACTGGCGCAGGAGAATTTCGTGCATCCAGCGTTCCGGGCGCTCGAAGCGGAAAAGCAGAGCGTAGGTGTGCCGGTGCCCAACATGATCTGCGGTGCTCCCTTCACGCTCGAGGCCGCTTTCGTGCTGCAGCGCGCCGCCGCACGGGGGCAGGAGCGGCCGTGACCGTAAACCTCCGCTACAGGCTTCTGGTCGCCTTGCTTGCCGCCGCTACGCTGGTCCTGTTCCTGCTGTCGCTGACGGTCGGACCGGCAGGTATCGCTTTCGGCGACAGCATGGTGGCCCTTTTCTCCGGCAAGGCGGACGCCGTGACCTTGATCATGCGCGACATCAGGCTGCCGCGCGCCCTGCTTGGGTTGATGATCGGCGCGACGCTTGGCCTGTCGGGCGCCGTCCTGCAAGGCTATCTGCGCAACCCTCTGGCGGAGCCGGGGTTGCTGGGCATCAGCGCCACGGCTTCGCTCGGTGCCGTGCTTGCCATCTATACCGGTCTGTCGGCTGCGTTTGCCCTGGCGCTGCCCTTGGCGGCGCTGGCGGGTGCTGTGCTCGCGGTCGTGGTCGTGCAAGCCATGGCAGGTACGCGCGGCAATTCGCTGCTCATCATCCTGGCCGGCATTGCCGTAACCAGCTTTGCCGGCGCAATGACCTCCCTGGCGCTGAACTTGTCGCCCAACCCGTTTGCCGCGCTGGAGATCATGTTCTGGATGCTCGGCTCGCTGACCGACCGCTCCATGACCCATGTGTGGCTTGCCGGACCATTCATGGTCGTCGGCTGGGTGATGCTGGGTTCGCTCGGGCGCTCGCTCGATGCGCTCACCCTCGGTTCGGAAACCGCAGCCAGCATGGGCATCGACATGCGCCGCGTCCAGTTCCTCGCCGTGTTCGGTACTGCCGCCTGCGTGGGGGCCGGCACAGCGGTTTCGGGCGCCATCGGCTTTGTCGGTCTGGTGGTGCCGCACATACTGCGGCCCCTGGTCGGGTCGAGGCCGTCGCGTCTCTTGCTTGCCAGTGCGCTTGGCGGCGCCTGCGTGGTGCTTGCCGCCGACGTGCTGGTGCGCCTGATTGCGCCGGAACGCGACTTGAAGCTCGGTGTGCTGACCGCAATCGTCGGTGCGCCGTTCTTCCTGTGGCTGGTGTTTCGTGCCCGGCGGAGGCTGACATGACGCTTCTGTCCTCAACCGGCCTTTCCGTCAGCCTCGGCGGTAAACAAGTCCTGCACGACCTGACATTTTCCGTGGCTGCGGGAGAGTTCGTCGGCCTCATCGGCCCGAACGGCGCCGGCAAGTCGACCTTGCTGCGGTCCGTCCTCGGCCTGTTGCCGTTTGCCGGAACGATCCTGCTTGACGGAAAAAGTGCCACGGCAATCGGCGCCAGGCAGCGGGCCGGCAAGATCGCCTATCTGGCGCAGGAGCGCGAAATCGCCTGGGACGTGCCGGTGGAGGCGGTGGTGGCGCTCGGGCGCTCGCCGCACCTGCCGAGCTTTGCAGCGCTTACCGATGCCGACCGTGCCGTCATCGACGAAGCCATGCGGCGCATGGATGTCGAGGCGTTCAGCCACCGCATCGCGACGGAACTGTCCGGCGGCGAGAAAGCGCGCGTTCTGACGGCCCGCGCGCTTGCCCAGGACACGCCGCTGCTTTTGGCGGACGAGCCGACAGCCGGGCTCGATCCTTCGCACCAGATCGCTCTGATGCGGCTGTTCGGCAACCTGGCGCGCGATGGCAGGAGCGTGGTGGCCTCACTGCACGATCTCGGGCTTGCGGCGCGCTGGTGCTCGCGCCTCATCTTGATCGACCGCGGCAGGATCGTCGCCGATGGTCCTCCCGAAACCGTGCTGACGCAGGAGACGTTGCGCGCCGTCTATGGCGTCGAGGCATTTTTCGGCGATGCCGATGGCGCCCGCATCGTGCATCCGCTCGACCTTGCCGACCCTGGATCGGCTGGATCTTAGAGCGCGCCGCGATCTTTCAGATTAGCTGGCCGCACTTTAAGCATTTTCTTTCATGCGTGCTAAAAACCAAAATCTGGTTTTCGGATTCTCATCAAAGCGCCAGCGCCGTTTCCGCCTGTAGCGCAGGCAAGCTTTCACATTTCGTGACGGAATTTTTTCTCCGGTAGCGAGTCGGCATCCGGCGGCAACGTTGTGCCGCCATTCAATTCCAGTTGCATGAAAACCGTGTCCAGCCAGCGATCACGCTTGTAGCCGGAGCCTTGCAGCCGGCCGCAATGGCGAAAACCCAACTTCTCATGCAAACGGACGGACGGACTTTCGGCGCTGCCGTCGCCGATCACCGCCACAAGTTGCCGGAAGCCAAGCTGGCGCACGGCCTCAATCAGCGCTCGCAGCAATTCGAGGCCAACGCCGCGGCCTTTCGCGGACGGCATCACATAGACCGAATCCTCGACGATGAAGCGATAGGCCGGACGTGTCCTGAATGGTCCGGCATAGGCATAGCCGAGAATGGTACCCGCTGCATCCGCTGCAACAAGGTAAGGAAATCCGCCCGCGCGCAGGTTGTCATAGCGGGCCTGCATTTCAGCAAGCGTCGGCGGCTCGAGTTCGTAACTCGCCGTGCCGTTGAGAACGGCATCCGAATAGATCTCGGTGATCTGTCCAAGGTCCGCTACGGTCGCCGCTCGTATCATCGTCTTGCTCAATAAATAGGCAATGTTCGTTTATGCCTTTTATTACATCAAACGTCGGCGCAAATGGAAAGGGCGACCGTTGGGCCGCCCTTTGGCATTCAACTGGTCCAGCCGTTGACTAGCGGCGGTCGCCCATGAACTGCAGCAGGAACATGAACAGGTTGATAAAGTCGAGATAGAGGGTGAGCGCACCCATGATCGACTTGCGGCCGGCGACTACCGTGTCGTCGCCCTCGAAGTACATTTCCTTGATCTTCTGCGTGTCGTAGGCGGTGAGGCCGGCAAAGATCAGCACGCCGATCGCCGAGACGGCGAAAGACAGGGCAGACGATTGCAGGAAGATGTTGATCACCATCGCGATGATCAGGCCGAACACGCCCATGATCAGGAACGAGCCCATCGCGGTCAGGTCGCGCTTGGTCGTGTAGCCATAGAGCGACAGCGCGCCGAAGGCGGCCGCGGTGGCGAAGAAGGTCTGCGTTACGCTGGCTGTGGTGTAGACGAGGAAGATCGACGACAGCGACAGGCCGACAAGGCCGGCGTAGACCCAAAACGTGGTTTGGGCGGCGGCAACGCTCATCGACTGGACGCGGAACGACAGGAAGAACACGGCAGCAAGAGGGGCGAGAATGACCACCCATTTCAGCGGCGAAGCGAAGATCGCGTAGCCGAAGGAGGTGAGCATCTGGCCGCTCGGCAGCGTAGCGACGGCAGCCGATTGATCATTGGTTGTCGCCATCATGATGGTGACGACGGCGGCAAGACCGGTGATCAGTAGGCCCATGCCCATCAGATTGTAGACGCGGATCATGTAAGCGCGCAGGCCCTCGTCGATGGCCGCATCCGCGCGGCCATAGGGAACCGTGCGCGTCTGGTAGTTGCGAAGGGGTTCAGCCATGGGAATTCCTCTATTGCTTCTGCCCCGTCGGGTGTCGGGTTCTTTCCAACCCAGGCGCCGCTGGCGGGGCTCCAGCATGCCTACGGCAAAATATGAGGGTTCTTAGCCTTCAGAACAAGACCTGTAACCCCTGGCAATGCTTCGTGAAAGCACAAAAGCGCAGATTCCTGGCCGTATTTGCCGAAACATTACCGCGAATTAACCAAAATTTCCTGCGGTGAGGCCGAAGCAGGATCAGAGGTTGCGTAAGACGGGTGCTGCCTTGTGCCCCAGAACCCGCCAGGTGCCGGCAAGGCCGATGCCGACCGTAAGTACCAGCGCAAGGGCAATGGTGGTCAGCGCGACCTCGGCCGAGAACTGCGAGGGAAGCGTCATGATCTCGCTGACCACGAACCAGGCGGCAACGCCGCCGGCGGCCAGCGCGAACACCGCCGTGGCCAGGCCGATCAGCATATATTCCAGCGCAAAGGCGGCGATAAGCGTCCTTCGCGTCGCGCCGAGGGTCTTCAGCACCACGGCGTCGTGGATGCGGGCATTGTTGCCGGCCGCCAGCGCGCCGGCCAACACCAGCACGGACGACACCAGGGCAACGCCTGCGGCCGCCCGGATCGCCATGCCAAGTTCGCCGACCAGCCGGTTGACGACATCCAGCGCATCCTTGACCCGCACGGTGGTCACTGCCGGAAAGGCGCGGGTGACGGCGTTGAGTACGCGCGCATCGTCGGCCGTTGTCGCTTGCGGATCGGCCAGCGTCGCCAGCCAACTGTGCGGCGCGCCGGCAAAGGTGTTGGGGGAGAACACCATGACGAAATTGATGCCCATGGATTCCCACTGCACCTGACGGAAATTCGCGATTCGGGCGGTGATGTTGCGGCCAAGCACATTGACGGTCACCGTATCGCCGAGCTTGAGGCCAAGCTCTTGCGCTTCATGTGCGGAAAACGACACAAGCGCCTCGCCGGAATAGTCGGACGGCCACCAGTTTCCCTGCGTCAGGGTGGCGTTTGCCGGCTGGGTCGCCTCATAAGTCAGCCCACGATCGCCGCGCAATACCCAGGCCCCGGCAGCGGGGATGCTGGCCTTGGCCACATCGACGCCGTTAAGCTGCATGATACGGCCGCGCAACATCGGAACCTTGACCACAGTTCCGCCGGGCGCCTCGGTGCCGACCAATGCGGAAAAGGCATCGACATCGCTGGCCTGAATGTCGACGAAGAAGAAGTTCGGCGCCATCTGCGGCAGACTGCCGGTGATCTGGCGGCGCAGATTGCCGTCGATCAGCGCCAGGGTCACCAGAAGCGTCAGCCCAAGGCCGAGCGACAGCACTACCGAAGGCGTCAAGGCACCGGGGCGATGGATATTGCCGACAGCGAGTCGCAGCACCGTCGAGCGAATGCGGGGCGATTTCCTTGCCAGCCATTGCACCAGAAGGCCGACAAGGCGCAGGACGAGGAAGGAAACCACCGTTGCTCCCACAAAGATCGAGGCGATGCGGCGGTCGTCGGCGCTCAGTACGGCAAGTGCGGCCAGGGCAAGGGCAATCGTCAGCGCCCCTGCCACGTAGACCGCGCGCGGCATGCCCCGGCTCGCGAAGCCCATTTCGCGAAACAGCGCCGCCGCAGGAATATCGCGCGCCCTGCCCAGCGGCATAAGCGCGAAGGCCAGCGTGACCAAAAGGCCGAACAAGGCAGCCAGAGCGAGTGCGCCAGGATAGACACTCGCCTGTGCCGGCACCGGGATCACCGATTGCAGCGCCGCGCTGGCGGCGAATGGCATCAAAGCGCCGAGCACAAGCCCGGCGAGGACGCCCAGGCCCGCAATCACAAGAATCTGCACGAGGTAGACCGTGAAGACAAAACCGCCCGAAGCGCCGAGGCTCTTGAAAGTCGCGATTACCGCGCGTTTGCCGTCGAGATAGGCGCGCACGGCATTGGCGACGCCGACGCCACCGACCACCAGCGCGGTCAGGCCGACCAGCGTCAGAAATTGCGAGAAGCGCTCGATGTTGGAGGATAGCGCCGGCGCCGCGTTGGACCGCGTGCGGACCGACCAGCCGGCCTGCGGGAAGGCGGTGCGCGCCTGGTCTTCCAGCGTCGTGATGCCTGCCTCGCTGGTCGCGGCAGGTAGCTTCACCTTATAGGAATGTTCGACCAGGCTGCCCGGCCGGACCAGGCCTGAGGCAGTCAGTCCCTCCATGGAGGCCAGCAGGCGTGGCGCAAAGCCGAAGCCGTCGGAGACGGCGTCCGGCTCGGTAACCAGCACGGCGCGCAGTTCGAAGGCCGCCTCGCCAAGCCTGACCCTGCCGCCGAGCTTCAGCCCAAGCCGTTCGAACAACAGATCGGGCGCGGCGGCACCGAAGACCCCTGAGCGCTCGCCAAACAGTTTGTCCCTGGAAAGGGCCGGCTGCGTTTCCAGCGCACCGTAGAGCGGATAGGCCGCGTCGACGGCCTTTGCCTCGACCAGAGCCTGATCCGAACCATCTTCGAGGCGCGCCATGGAGCGCATGTTGGCGCTGTGGGAAACCGTCCCCATTCCTTCGAGATAGCTAAGTTCCTCCGCGCTCGCTTCGCGCTGGTTAAGCTGGAAGCGCAGGTCGCCGCCGAGCAGCGGCTGGCCTTGGCTGGCAACGCCGTCGGCGATGGATTGCGCCACCGAATTGACGCCGCCGATCGCAGCCACGCCCAGCGCGATGCAGGCGAGAAAGATGGCAAAGCCCGAAAGCCCGCCGCGCATTTCCCGCAACGAAAACCGGATGGCGAGGCTGAGCGTCCTGGCCAGCGGCATCAGGCGATCGCCTTGACCGGCGGCGGCTGTTCGATGCTCCCCGAGCGCATGGCCACCTGGCGCGAGCACCGCGCGGCCAAGGCCGGATCGTGCGTGACCAGAACCAGCGTCATGCCGCGTTCGGCAGCCTTGGCAAACAACAGGTCCGCAACCTGCTTGCCAGTCGCCTGATCGAGGTTGCCTGTAGGCTCGTCCGCAATCAGGATCGACGGCGACGGGGCCAGCGCACGCGCAATGGCCACGCGCTGCTGCTCGCCGCCAGACAGTTCGCCCGGATAATGAGTAACACGATCGCTCAAGCCCACGGCAGCCAGTTCCCGTTCCGCCACCGCGAACGGATCGGCGTGGCCTGCCAGTTCGAGCGGTACGGCGACATTCTCCAGCGCCGTCATGTTGGGGATCAGGTGAAAGGACTGGAACACGATGCCGATGTTACGGCCCCGAAACGATGCGATCTGATCCTCGCTCTTGCCATTGAGCAGTTCGCCGGCGATGCGGACGGTGCCCCGATCGACCCGTTCCAGCCCGGCCAGCACCATCAGCAAGGTCGACTTGCCGGAGCCTGACGGGCCGACGATGCCGGTCGCCTCACCCGGAGAGATCGAGAGACCGACACCCTTCAGCACATCGACCGAGGACGCACCTTCTCCCAGCGTCAGCGATACGTCTTTCAGTTCGATGACGGCTTCTGTCAAAGCGAATTTGTCCTATATGGGAAAAGGCGTCTTGAAATTGTCCTGGTCATATGGGGCCTGCCGCATGGCTTTCAAACACATCGTTGCCCTGCTTGTCACGCTCGCCGCGTTCACGTTTGCGCCAGCAGCTTCGGCCAAAGCTGAGCCGTTGCAGATCGTTGGTTTCGGCGACAGCCTGATGGCGGGCTACGGTCTTGGCCCCGGCGAAGGCTTCACCGACAGATTGCAGGCGACGCTGCGCGCCAAGGGGCATGACGTCGCCGTCGTCAATGCCGGCGTTTCCGGCGACACGACCAGCGGCGGTCTCGCCCGTCTCGACTGGTCCATACCCGATGGCACGCGCCTGGTGATTCTGGAACTCGGCGCCAACGACATGCTGCGCGGCGTCGATCCCGCTCTCATCGAGCAAAACCTCGACGCCATGCTTTCGCGCCTGAAAGCGCGCGGCATTCCGGTGGTGCTGGCCGGCATGGTCGCCGCGCCAAATCTCGGACATGCCTATGGCGAGCAGTTCGGAACCATCTACCCCGCACTTGCCGAAAAATATGGCGCCACGCTCTATCCGTTTTTCCTCGACGGCGTCGCCGGCAACGGCTCCATGCAGCTTGACGACGGTATGCACCCGAACGCGGCAGGCGTCGAACGCATGGTCGAAAGCTTCCTGCCGACAATCGAGAAAGCCATCGCAGCACTACCGCCGGCCAAGTAACCAAACGGCCACAGCTTCCACCGTGGAAACCACAAGGCGCAGTTCGGGAAACAAACCGCTTGCCCCACGCTCCTATCGGTGATTCGCTGGACATAGAGAGTTCGATTCGGGGACAGGAGGCTTTAAATGCCACGTCTTTTCACCGCCCTCGAAATTCCGCGTGACGCAGCCCTCTCCCTCTCGCTGCTCAGGGGAGGCCTGCCAGGCGCCCGCTGGGTCGACGTCGAAAACTACCACATCACCTTGCGGTTTATCGGCGATGTCGGTGGTCATGTCGCCGATGACATCGCCAATGAACTCGATCGGGTGCGGCGCCCATCCTTCACCTTGGCGCTGTCGGGCGTCGGCGCTTTCGGCCAGAAGAAGCCGCATGCGGTATGGGCCGGTGTCGCCGCCTCCCCCGACCTGTCGGCCCTGCAGGGCGAGATCGACCGCATCTGCCAGCGCATCGGCATCTCGGCCGATCCGCGCAAATTCATGCCGCACGTCACTCTCGCCAGGCTGCGCAACTCCAGCCCGATCGAGGTTGCAACCTATCTCTCGGCACGCGGCAACTTTGCGGCAACGCCGTTCCGCGTCGGCAGGTTCGTGCTGATGTCGTCGCGCGATTCGGTCGGCGGCGGCCCCTATGTCGTCGAAGAGGCCTGGCCGCTTTCGGGTAACGACATGCGTTCGGCCAGCCGGCTTGCCAGTCTGTCGGACGCTTCGCGTATCGTGCGGTAGACGGCTCCGAAGCCGTCGTCGCCACCATAATACGGGTCGGGAACGTCGCGCGGCCAGCCCTCGGCAAACTCAAGGAACAAGTGGATGCGATCCCGGCCGGTTGCCGGTGCCAATTGGCGCAGGTCCTCCACGTTGCTGCTATCCATGCCGAGGACAAGGTCGAACCGGGAAAAATCGTCGACCGTGACCTTGCGCGCTTTCTGCCTGGAAATGTCGATGTCATGACTGGCGGCGATCGCAATTGACCGGGGATCCGGCGCCGATCCCACATGCCATCCTCCAGTGCCTGCCGAATCGAGTTGGAAACGGTCGCTCAGGCCTTTTTCCGCGAGCACGGCTGCGAAGACGCCTTCGGCCAGGGGCGAACGGCAGATATTGCCGAGGCAAACGAACAGGATTGATTTTTGGGGCTTCGCGTCCATCGATCCCGCGCTATGTTTGTTTGCAGGCATTGCCGATAGCACGGATGGACCGCATGGGACGAGAAAAACTCGACAGGGACGCAATCAATGAGGCGCTGGCTGGGCTGCAAGGCTGGTCGCTCGCCGCGGACGGCAGGTCGATCAACCGCGTTTTCACCTTGCGCAATTTTTCCGAAGCCTTCGCCTTCATGACGCGCGTGGCGCTGGCGGCCGAGAAGATGGATCATCACCCCGACTGGTCGAACGTCTACAAGACTGTGGACATCACCTTGAACACCCACGACGCTGGCGGCATCACCGCACTCGACATGGAATTGGCGAAGAAGATCAATCGCATCTTCGGCGGCTGAACCGGTTGCATCTTGCAGTGGGGGCCTACCTTCACCACATTGCGCTTGCGGGCGCCCAACGCTGCCCGTTCGTAAGGAGATCGCGAGCAATGGCAAAGGAAAACCGCGTCAATTTCTCTGGTCTTTCCGGCAAGGCCGGTGACGAAAGCGAGGTGCGTTCAAAATTCTGGCACAAGGCAAAGCAGGCCGCGCGCCAGATCCCCTTCATGGAAGATGTCGTTGCCGCCTACTATTGTGCGCTGGACAGGAATACGCCGCTGCGCGCCAAGGCTATCCTGCTGGCGGCGCTCGGCTACTTCATCCTGCCTGCCGACACCATCCCCGACGTCATCCTCGGCCTGGGCTTCACCGACGACATTGCCGTGTTGACGGCGGCGATTACAGCGGTGCGCGCCCATATCAAGCCTGCACATCGCCTGGCGGCCCGCCAGGCGATTTCAGACAACGGCTGACGGTTGAGGGCCATCCTCTACCGACCAGTCAAACTCTCGCCTTTTTCCTGCCTTCCAAGTCGCGCCAGGGACATGGTGCCGGAGCCAAGGGACGAAACGTCCCCGAAGGCGAAGGTGCTGAAATGGCGGCGGTTTCCTATGGCAGAAGTGCTTTCTTGCAAAACTTCATCCTTTGGTAACCCAGATTAAATCAAAATAAAGCGAACGGGCAGGACGAGACGCCGGCCTGCCCCCGCACCATTTGGAATACGGGAAACACAATGCGCGGATTGATTGCTACAATTTCAGGCTTGGTGCTGCTCGCCGCAACGCCAGCGCTCGCCCAGCAGGCAACCAAGATCGGCCAGCACAATGCCTGGGGCACCTACAGTTACCAGGCGCAGAACGGCAAGGTCTGCTACGTGCTGACGGTGCCGACCGACAAGCAGCCGCCGACGCTCGACCATGGCGACATGTTCTTCTTCGTCAGCCAGAGGCCCGGCCAGCAGGTCTCCTACGAACCGCAATTCATTGCCGGCTACAATTTCCAGGAAAACTCCAAGGTTACCGTCTCGGTGGGCGACAAATCCTTCACGATGTTCACGCGCGGCAAATCCGCCTGGGTCGAGAATGCCGCCGAGGAGCCAGTCCTGATCGCCGCAATGAAAGGCGGCTCGGATATGAAGGTGGAGGCCAAATCCGGCCGCGGCAATGCCACCAACTACGTCTTTTCGCTGAAAGGCATCTCGGCGGCTCTGAGTTCCATCGCCAACTGCAAGTGACGCCGCTTCGACGTCAGCTTGCCAACCGACGGATGAGACCGGCCACAAGATCCGGTGCAAGCAGCCAGCTTGCACCGATGGTGATCTGCAGGAAGACAATCAGGTAAAGCAGGGTCCTGAACGGTTCCTTGCGCGTCTTGTGCCGAAATATCTGCTGGGCCGAGACCGCGCCCAGGCTGCCGCCCAGCAGGGCCAGCCACAACAAGGTCCGTTCGCTGATGCGCCAGGACCCCGCCTCAGCCAGCCGCTTGTCCCACCAGAATGCCAGGAACGCGGCGAGGTTGAGTGCAAGCAAGCCGAGCAATATGTGGGCAATGGAATCCATAGGCAAAGCCTACGCGATCAGAGGCTAACAGGTAGCAAACATGCCGCGCCGCACGTCGTGGCGTGACGGAGCCGCCACCGCGTGCTATCGGCGCTGATCTTTTTCTTTTCGTTCCTATATAGTGCCGATCATGACCTTATCGATCGATCTCACCTCTGACGCGACCCGCGCCGCTCTGGCCGCACGCGCCGCCATGTCCGAAAAGCCTTCTCTGATCGGCCTGACGCGGGCCGAGCTTGCCGAAGCGCTGGTCGGTGCCGGGATAGTCCCGGCCCGTCAGGCGAATATGCGCGCCAGCCAACTTTGGCACTGGCTCTATGTGCGCGGGGTTTCCGATTTTTCGCATATGTTCAACATCTCCAAGGATCTGCGCTCGGAGTTGGACAAGCACTTCACCGTAGCCAGACCGGAGATCGTCGAAGAGCAGATTTCCACCGACGGCACCCGCAAATGGCTGTTCCGGTTTCCGCCGCGCGGCGCCGGTCGCCCGGTAGAGATCGAGACCGTCTACATTCCCGAGGAAGGGCGCGGCACGCTGTGCATCTCCAGCCAGGTCGGCTGCACGCTGACCTGCACCTTCTGTCACACCGGCACGCAGAAACTGGTGCGCAACCTGACGGCGGAAGAAATCCTCGCGCAACTTTTGACCGCCCGCGACAAGCTCGGCGACTTTCCCGACCACGACACGTCGGCTGGCGCCATCGTGCCGGCCGAGGGGCGGAAAATCTCCAACATCGTCATGATGGGCATGGGCGAGCCGCTCTACAATTTCGAAGCGGTGAAGAAGGCGTTGCTGATCGCCTCCGATGGCGACGGGCTGGCGCTGTCCAAGCGCCGCATCACGCTGTCCACGTCCGGTGTCGTGCCGGAAATCTATCGGACCGGCGAAGAGATCGGCGTCATGTTGGCGATCTCGCTGCATGCGACCAACGACGATCTGCGCGATCTTCTGGTGCCGATCAACAAGAAGTACCCGCTGAAGGAACTGATCGCGGCTTGCCGTGCCTATCCGGGTCTGTCGAATGCCCGCCGCATCACCTTCGAATATGTGATGCTGCGGGAGGTCAACGACTCGATCGACGACGCCAAGGCGCTGATCAAGCTGCTGAAGGGCATTCCGGCCAAGATCAACCTCATTCCGTTCAATCCCTGGCCGGGCACGAACTACCAGTGTTCGGAATGGGAAACGATCGAGAAGTTTGCCGATTACATCAACAATGCCGGCTATGCCTCGCCGATCCGCACGCCCCGGGGGCGTGACATCCTCGCCGCCTGCGGTCAGTTGAAATCGGAGTCGGAGCGCATGCGCAAGGTGGATCGCCTTGCGCTGGAAGCCATGATGATCGCAGGCCACGGCGAGGCGTGATGGGGCGGATGTTCGCCTATCTGATCCGCTTTGCCGTCATCCTCATCGGCTATGCGGCGGCGGCGCTGGCCGCCAGCGCCTTCATCCATCTGCTTTTTCTTGGCGCTGCCGGCTTCCAGCCCGACGAAAGCACTGCCTATGTCGTGGGACCGTTGCTGTTTTCGATCCCGTTCACGGCGCTTTTCGTCGGCTACTTCGCCTTCGTGCCGGCTGGCGTCGCCATTGTGGTCAGTGAAATTCTCGGCCTGCGCAACTGGCTCTTCTATGCACTGGCCGGGGCAGCGATAGGAGTGGCGGTGGTTGCTCTATTCTGGCAATCGCCGATGCCGGGCGGCGGGTTCGAGACGGAGATAGACTCGACTTTTATGACGCCACGCTTCATCGCATCGATGATCGGCAGCGGCATCGTTGGTGGAATTGCCTATTGGCTGGTTTCAGGCCGCTGGGCGGGAAACTGGCGCTCCGAACCGCAACCACAGTTGCCTACTTCGCCTGGGCCGTCAGGATCTTGAGCGCGAAGGCGGAAAAAACGCCGGCCAGCATGTAATCGACCACCCGCGTGATTTTGGGACTGGATTTCATCGCAGCCGAGAATTTTTCCGCCGCAAACACCATCGGTGCCGTCACCGGGATCGACAGCACCACGAACAGGGCACCGAGGAAGAATAGCTTGCCGGGTGCGTGCGTGTCGTGCGCCGACACGAATTGCGGCAGGAAGGTCATGAAGAAAAGGATGATCTTGGGATTGAGCAGGTTGACGCCTAGGCCTGCTGCCCAGCTTCGAAACAGCGAGACATTAGGCCCGCCGTTCTGCTCCGGCGAAAATGCCGACCCCTTGGCGATCGCCTGCCAGGCCAGGAATACGAGATAGCCGGCGCCGAAGATCTTCAGGACAAAAAAAGCTGTTGGCGATGCGACGATCAGCGCCGATATGCCGACAACGACGAGCGTCGTGTGAACCAGCGTTCCGCACAGCGCACCCGCCATCGAAGCAAAACCGGCCAGCCGCCCCTGGTTGAGCGTGCGGCTGACGAACAGCGTCATGTCCGGCCCCGGCGTTATCGCCAGAATGATCGTGGCGATGGAAAACTGGACCAGCACGGAAAGGTCGGGAACGAAGGCCATCGGTCGATCCGCTTATGTATCTCTTGAAACGGATGCCGCTAAGCAAACGCCTTTGGTGGCTTGGGACGCAATCCACGGCACAGCCTTCGATCACGCCCCAATATACTAGGAAGCTTTTAACTGTCGAAGTAGCTCTGCGTGCCATGCGCCTCGATCGCTTCGGCAAGGCGGCTGAGCGCATGTACATAAGCCGCGGTGCGCACGGTTATGCCGCGCGCAGCAGCCAGTTCCCAGATCGCACGCCCCTCGCGTTCCATGATGACACGCAGCTTGTCGTGTATTTCCTGCAGTTGCCAATAATAGCCCTGCTTGTTTTGCACCCACTCGAAGTAGGAAACCGTCACGCCGCCGGCATTGGCGAGGATGTCGGGCAAAACCACCACATTGCGCTTGGCCAGGATATCGTCGGCATCGTGGGTGACCGGGCCATTCGCCAGTTCCAGCACGACCCGCGCCTTGATCGTCTCGGCATTGTCGATGCGGATCATGTTTTCGAGGGCTGCCGGCACCAGCACGTCGCATTCGGCGCCAACAAGCTCCTCGGCGCTAAGCGCTTCGTGACCGTCCTTGCCGATCGTGTGGATGACGGACTTGTCGGCCTGCTTGGCGGCAAGAAGGGCATTGAGTGAAAGTCCGTTCGCCGCCTGCACCGCGCCGCCGGAATCGGAAACGGCAACGATGCTGTGGCCGTCTGCCGCGAACAGGGAGGCAATGTGCTGGCCGGCATTGCCGAAGCCCTGGATGGCGATGCGCAGCTTGCCCTTGAGGCCGAGTTCCGTGGCCAGGTGGCGGACTAGGTAATAGCCGCCGCGCGCCGTTGCGTCACCGCGCCCGACCGAACCGCCGAGCGCCAGCGGCTTGCCGGTGATGACGGCGGGGGAAGCCTGGCCGACGATCTGGCTGTATTCATCGGCCATCCAGCCCATGATCATGGCATTGGTGTAGACGTCGGGCGCTGGAATGTCGCGATCCGGCCCGAGGATGCGGGCGAAAGCCTGGATGTAGGAGCGCGACAGGCGCTCCAGTTCGGTCTTGGACAATTTGCGCGGATCGACCTGCACCGCCCCCTTGCCGCCGCCGTAGGGCAGGTTCATGACGGCGCATTTGAACGTCATCCAGAACGCCAGCATCTCGACCTCGTCGGCCGTGGCGTCGGGATGGAACCGAATGCCGCCCTTGGTCGGGCCGCGCGTGTCGTCATAGCGGCATCGCCAGGCCAGGAACGATTTTCGCGAACCGTCGTCCATGCGGATCATCAAGCGCGCCTTGGTCGTTTCTCGCGGGTATTTCAGCTTCTCGATAACATCGGCGTCGACGTTGATGTGCCGGGCGGCTTCGTCGAGACGAACAAGGGCGCTATCAAGGAGGCTGTCTTCGGACATCATGAGTTCCTGTCTGGCTTGATGATACTTTCGCGGGCGGATGATCGGGCTTCCATTGCATAAAATGTCGGCCATGCCCATTGAAACTTTGTTGCGTCTGCCATGCGATTTTCGTCGCATAACGTCAATCTCTCCGGCCAAAAAGGTGCATGGCGCGGTCAGTTGGCCGCAGTGCTTGTCCGGCAGCGCTTTCCTGCTTATGAGTGCGCACGCAATTTCGTGCGACCGTTTTAATCGAACACACACCGGAAACACCCATGTCCAAGCTGAAAGACGTCAAGAAGGTCGTGCTTGCCTATTCGGGCGGGCTCGACACCTCGATCATCCTGAAATGGCTGCAAACCGAACTGGGAGCGGAGGTGGTCACCTTCACCGCCGACCTCGGCCAGGGTGGCGAGTTGGAACCGGCGCGCAAGAAGGCCGAGATGCTAGGCATCAAGGATATCCGCGTCATGGACGTGCGCGAGGAGTTCGTTTCGGACTTCGTCTTCCCGATGTTTCGCGCCAACGCGCAGTACGAAGGTCTTTACCTGCTCGGAACCTCGATCGCGCGGCCGCTGATCTCCAAGCATCTTGTCGATATCGCCCGGGAGACCGGCGCGGACGCGATTGCGCATGGAGCAACCGGCAAGGGCAACGACCAGGTCCGCTTCGAATTGTCGGCTTATGCGCTCGATCCGGACATCAAGGTCATCGCGCCATGGCGCGACTGGTCGTTCAAGTCGCGGACCGATCTGCTCGAATTCGCCGAGAAACACCAGATCCCGGTCCCGAAGGACAAGAAAGGCGACGCGCCCTTCTCGGTCGACGCCAACCTGCTGCACTCGTCTTCCGAAGGCAAGGTGCTGGAGGATCCGTGGATCGAGCCGCCTGAATTCGTCCACCAGCGCAGCGTTTCGCCGATGGATGCGCCGGACAAGGTGACGGAAATCGAGATCGAGTTCCTCAAGGGCGATCCCATCGCGCTTGATGGCAAGAAACTGTCGCCGGCCTCGATGCTGGCGGCGCTCAACGACCTCGGCCGCGACAACGGCATCGGACGGCTCGACCTGGTCGAGAACCGCTTCGTCGGCATGAAATCGCGCGGCGTCTACGAGACCCCCGGCGGCACCATCCTGCTCGCCGCCCATCGCGGCATCGAATCGATCACGCTCGACCGGGGTGCGGCTCATCTCAAGGACGAGTTGATGCCGCGCTATGCCGAGTTGATCTACAACGGCTTCTGGTACTCGCCGGAACGCGTCATGCTGCAGGCCCTGATCGACAAGAGCCAGGAAGACGTCGAAGGCACGGTGCGGCTGAACCTCTATAAGGGCAACGCGATCGTGACCGGCCGCAAGTCGGCAAAGTCGCTCTACCGCAACGACCTCGTCACCTTCGAGGACGACCGCGGCGCCTACGACCAGAAGGATGCCGAGGGCTTCATCCGCCTCAACGCCTTGCGGTTGCGCACACTGGCCGCCCGCAGCCGCCACGGATAAGCGCTTGTTGACGATGATTTGGAAGCGGCGCGGGCCAGCCTCGCGCCGCTTCCATTCAGCCTGGTAAAGTCTGGCTGATGTCAGGCCAAGAGGTGCGCCGTTCCCGTAACGGTGACCCGCATCACGTCCCCCGGCATCGGCGCGCCCATGCCAGGCTGGCGCACGATCAGCGGCGAGTTGCCGATGGCCGCAGCATCCGGCGGATCGGGGCTGTTCAACAGCCGCACCGAGACCGAGCAGGTCGAGCCGGCGAATTCGGCTTCCGTCACCTCGCCGAAAAGGTTGCCGGAGGTGACGGTTCCAGCCAGTTCGTCGCGCGACGAGCGTTCCAGCCGGATCTGCTCGGGCCTCAGCATGATGCGGGCGATATCGCGGCGTTCGTTGCTGTCGATCGCGATACGGCCGAGCGAGCAATGCGCGAAACCATCCGCGATCCGCGCTGGCAGGATGATGGCATCCCCCATGAATTCGGCCACCATGCGGTCCTTCGGACGCAAATAGAGATCACGGGGCGTCCCCACCTGCGAGAATTTGCCTTCGCGCATGACCGCGACCTGACTGGCGAAGGACAGGGCTTCCGCCTGGTCGTGCGTCACCAGGATCGTGGCGATGCCTGCTGCCTCCAGCAATTCCGCGACAGCCTTTCGCATGGAGGCGCGCAGGCCTGTGTCGAGCGCCGAGAATGGCTCGTCGAGAAGCATCAATCGAGGCTTCTTGGCCATCGCCCGGGCCAGCGCCACCCGCTGTTGCTGGCCGCCCGACAATTCATGCGGCCGCCGCCTGAGGATCGCCTTGTCGAGGCCGACGATATAGGCAAGCTCGGCAATCCGCTCGGCGCGCTTTTCCGCGTTGCGGCCCATGCCGAAGCCGATGTTCTCGGCGATGGTGAGATGGGGAAACAGCGCCCCGTCCTGCGCCACCAGGCCGATGCCGCGCCTGTATGCCGGCACGGCTTCGCCGCCGTTGGCCAGGACTTGCCCGTCCAGGGCAATATGGCCTGCGTCGGGTGGCTCGAAGCCGGCAATGAGGCGCAGCAACGTCGTCTTTCCGCATCCGGATGGGCCGACGATGGCGGTTCTCCCGCCGGCGGGAACGTCGAGATCGATCCCATCCAGAGCCTTGACCGGACCGTAACTCTTGCGCACGCCGTGCAGTTCGAGAAAGCTCATTGTCCCGCCATCTTCTTCGACTGCACGTAGAGCAGCCACGTCAGCGGCAGCGATGCCGCCACCATGATCAGCGCATACGGCGCTGCGGCGGCGTAGTCGATCTCGCCGCTGTAGGACCAGAACGCCAGCGCCAGTGTCATGGTGCCATTTGGCGCGAGCATCTGGGTTGCGGTCAGTTCGTTCAGTATGCCGAGCGACACCAGCGCCATGCCCGCCGCCGCACCCGGTGCCGACAGACGGATGGTGGTCGACCACAAGGCGTTCGCCGGGCTACGGCCAAGGTTGCTGGCCGCCCGCTCCAGTTCCACCGGTGCCTGCGCGATTGACGCGCGCAGGCTGATGATGGCGCGCGGCAGGAACATCAGCGCATAGGCGATCAGGATGGTGACGAGCGTCTGGTAAAGCGGCAACATGAACCGCACCGTAAGGGTGACCAGGGCGAGCGCGATGACCACGCCCGGCAGGGAGCCTACCATGTAGTTGCAGGCTTCCAGCACGCGCTGCAGGCGGCCCGGCCTGCGGATCGAAAGCCAGGCCATCGGGATTGCCGCGACAGTGGCAAGCAGGGCGCCGGCCAAGGCGAGGAAGGCCGTCTGGCCAAGGGCAGCAGAAATCTCATCCAGCCGCCAGACCTCCAGGCCGCCGGCCACAAGCCAGCGCCCGATGGTGACGAAGGGCACGCCAAGCGCCAGCAAGGCCGTCAGCCCCGGCACCAGCAGGCATGGCAAGGTGGCCCGGCCAAGCCGCGTGCGCGGTGCCTGGCGTGCAGCGCCGGACCCGACACGGGCGTAGCGCTCCTCGCCGCGCACCAGGATTTCCAGCGCCAACAGCACAAAACAGCAGGCGATGAGCACGCCAGCCAGCATGTTGGCTGCCGGTCCGTTGAAGGTCGACTGGAACTGATCGACGATGGCAGTGGTGAACGTGTCGAAGCGGATAAAGACATAAAGCCCATATTCAGCCAAGAGATGCAGGCCGACCAGCAGCGAGCCGCCGCAGATGGCGAGCCGCAGCTGGGGCAGCACGACTCGGAAGAACACGCTCCACGGCCCAAGGCCCAGCGATGCGGCCGAATCCTCAAGCGCCGGATCGAGGCGTCGCAGGGCCGCCGAAACCGGCAGATAAAGGAACGGGAAATAGGCGATCACGGAAATGAAGACACCGGCGCCGAGCCCATGCACGCCCGGGACCATGGTCACCCAGGCATAGCTGTGAACAAAGGCCGGGACAGCCAGCGGCGCCACTGACAGCCAAGCCCACAACCGGGCACCGGGCAGGTCGCTGCGTTCCGTCAGCCAGGCCAGCGCCACCGACAGGGCGACAGACAATGGCACCGTCAACGTCACGAGAAACAATGTGTTGATCAACAGTTCGCCGACACGTGGCCGAAAGACCAGTTCAGCGACCGTCGTCCAGCCGGTTTGAATGGCGACCGTGATGATGAAGCCGAGCGGGATCAGCGCGAACAGGGAAACCAAGATGGCGGCGAGCGCGATCCACGACAGCCGGATTCGCCGCATCCTTCGGCCGGCGAGCGAGGCCGGTACGGCTGGACGCACGAAATCGGACGACGACAGCATCAGCTGCGTGACCGTTTATTCTGGTGCTGGGCCGATGAACGCAGGGTCCGGCTCGTTTTCATGGCGAATGCCGTGCTTCAAAACACAAGGCTCCTGCGGAGCAATCCGCAGGAGCGCGATTTCAGTCCTTTTAGGACGACTGGCGGCTAAAGCAAGCCGGCCGCTGTCATCAGGTCGGTCACCTTCTTTGAATTCAAAGTTACCGGGTCGACCTTTGGCGCCTGCAGATCGGCAAGCGGAACCAGCTTCGAATTCGCAGCTTCCCCCTTGCTGACGGCATATTCGAACGATGTGCCGTCGCGCAGCACTGCCTGACCGCCCTTGCCGGCGATCCACTTCAGGAACGCCTGGGCTTCCTCGGGATGCTTGCTCGAGGCCAGCACGCCACCGCCGGAGACCGATACGAAAGCGCCCGGGTCTTCGTTCTTGAAATAGTGCAACTCGACGTTCTTGCTGTTCTCGCCAGTCTTGGCCTGATCGCCGAACCAATAATAGTGATAGATCACGCCGCCTTCGATCTCGCCGGTGTTGACCGCCTTCATCACGGTGCCGTTGCCTTTGAAAGGCTTGAAGTTCTCCTTCATCGCCTTCAGCCAGGCAGCGGTAGCTTCCTCGCCCTTCATCTGCAGCAACGCGCTGACGATAGCCTGGAAATCGGCGCCGGACGGCGATGCGCCCCAACGGCCCTTCCAACTCGCGTCGGCGAGGTCGAGCAGCGACTTCGGCAGCTGATCGGCGGTGAGCTTGGTCTTGTCGTAGGCAAACACCGTGCTGCGCGCGGCAATGCCGACCCACTTGCCGCTGGACGGCTGGTATTCCGCCGGCACCAGGGCCAGCGTTTCGGGATCGACAGGCGCGAACAGGCCGGCTTGCTCGACCAGCGTCATCGCCGGAGAGTTTTCGGTCAGAAACACGTCGGCCGGCGAAGCCGCGCCTTCGGCAACGATCTGGTTGGAAAACTCGCTGTCGCCACCATTGCGCAGCGTCACCTTGATGCCGGTTTCCTTGGTGAAGGCTTCCGCCCACTCTTCGGCAAGGCTCTTGTGCTGGGCGTTGTAGACGACGATCTCTTTTTCCTGCGCCGAAGCAGGGGCGGCGGCAAACGCCGCCAAAGCTACGAGACCGGCAAGGGCCGAAAGGGTGGACTTCATGAGTGACTCCTAAAGCGGGGGCGTTGTTCAGGTGCGGGAATGGATTAGTCATACATGAATTTGCCAGTCAAGATTTATTCGCTTTGCGCGAACGACTGACCATGGCGTCACGGCCTTGTGATCGCCTGAAGCGGGGTTCCCTGCACAAGTTCCCGTGACTGAAACGGGTATAGCGCTGGTTTTGCGGCGCACCTTACATATACTGCACTGCAGCATCATTGAAAAAGGACATCGATCATGGCCGCCAGAAAAACCGCTATCGTTACCGGCTCCACCTCAGGCATCGGACTGGCCATTGCCGAGGCTCTCGCGGCCGATGGCTGCAACGTCGTCGTCAACTCCTTCTCCGATACCGCGCAGGATCATGGCACCGCCGAGACGATCGCGACCAAACACAAGGTCGAGGTCATCTATATCAAGGCCGACATGTCGAAGCCTGACGAGTGCCGCGCTTTGATCGCGAAAGCGGCCGAGCGCTTCGGTTCGGTGGACATTCTCGTCAACAATGCCGGTATCCAGCACGTCGCCCCGGTCGAGGATTTCCCTATCGACAAATGGGACGCCATCATCGCCATCAACCTGTCGTCGGCCTTCCATACCATCGCCGCGGCGATCCCCCTGATGAAGGCAAATGGCGGCGGGCGCATCGTCAACATCGCCTCGGCCCACGGTTTGGTCGCTTCGCCATTCAAGTCGGCCTATGTCGCGGCCAAGCATGGCATCATGGGGCTCACCAAGACGGTGGCGCTGGAAGTGGCGCGCGACAGCATCACCTGCAATGCGATCTGCCCCGGCTATGTGCTGACCCCACTTGTGGAGGCGCAGTTTCCCGACCAGATGAAGACGCACAAGATGGACCGCGAGACGGTGATCCGCGATGTGATGCTGGCCAGGCAGCCGACCAAGGAATTCGTGACCGTCGAACAGATCGCCGCCACAGCCGTCTTCCTGTGTTCTCCCGCCGCCGCCCAGATCAACGGCACGCACATCTCCGTCGATGGTGGGTGGACGGCGGAATAGGGCAGCGCGAGAGGAGCGCCGCCATGGCCATCGCCGGCAAGGCCGAGGAGCGCAGGAAGATCAACATCGCGCTCCAGGGCGGCGGCTCGCACGGCGCTTTTTCGTGGGGCGTTCTCGACCGCATTCTCGAGGATGGGCGGCTTGACATCGTCGCCGTATCGGGCACCAGCGCCGGTGCCATGAACGCGGTAGCGCTTGCCGACGGCCTCGAGCGTGGCGGGGTCGAGGGAGCCAGGCAAAAGCTATCCGACTTCTGGCGCGCAGTGGCCCGCAAGGGTCGCTTCAGCCCCGTGCAGCGCACACCTTGGGACGTCTTGTGGGGCAACTGGTCGGTCGAGAATACGCCGGGCTTTGTCTGGTTCGAGGCGATGTCGCGGATTTTCTCGCCCTACGTTGCCAATCCGCTCGACCTCAACCCGTTGCGCGACGTTGTCGAGCAGCAGATCGATTTCGGCAACGTACACAATTGCAAGGCCTTGCGGTTGTTCATCTCGGCCACGAATGTCGAGACTGGCCAGTTGCGCATTTTCGCCGATGGCGAGATCAGCCTTGAGCCCGTGATGGCCTCCGCCTGCCTGCCACAACTGTTCCGCGCCGTGGAGATCGACGGCGTGCCCTATTGGGACGGCGGCTACGGCGGCAATCCGGCGCTTTTCCCCTTCTTCCACACAACCGGGACCGAAGACGTGCTTCTGGTGCAGATCAACCCGGTGGTGCGTGAAGGCACCCCGACCAGCGCCTATGAGATCCAGAACCGCATCGACGAGATCACCTTCAACGCCGGTCTGCTGCGCGAGTTTCGCGCTATTGCCTTCGTCAAGGAACTGATCGCCGCCGGACGCCTGCCGCATGGCGAATACCGCGACATCCGCATGCATCGCATTGACGCCGACGAGGCGTTCAAGGATCTCTCGGCCTCTTCCAAGATCAATGCCGAATGGGCCTTCCTGGAATATTTGCGCGACCTTGGGCGCAGTGCCGCCAGCGACTGGCTGGACGAGAATTTCGACGCGATCGGCAAGCACGCGACACTCGACCTGTCGAGCCAACTGGACCACGGCCTGAAGCCGGCGCCTGGGCCAGCGCTCGGCAAACGGGTCCGCGAATTCCTGGCGACGCGCAAGACGCCGCCGACTGTTGCGTCCCGCCGCAAATGACTTCGAAGACCAATGCGTATCGCCCGAAAGTGGGAACCGGTGTCGGGACTACGACGTGCATAGAAACATCTACTTAGAGCGCGCTGGCGAATCTGAAAGATCGCGACGCGCTCTAAGCTTTTACAAGTCTCAGCTTGTTATCGAAGACGCCGAGCACGTTTGCCAGCTCATGGCCACGTTTGAGAATGCGCCCACCTGCCGCCACCACTGCGAAAGCACCTTGCCGCCGCGCCAATTTGGGGTCCTTGACGATCTGGAACAGCGGCACCTCGCTGGCGCGCCGAAACACCGAAAACACCGCGCGATCGGGCAGATGGTCGATGGCATAGTCGCGCCATTCATTGGCAGCTACCATGCGTCCGTATAGGCGCAGGATCAGATCGAGTTCACGCCGGTCGAATCCTACCGGCATATCGAGGCGCTCGCGGCGCGCCTCGTGGAGCGGGATCAATATTGCGGATGCGTCTGAGTCCCCCGCGCCTCCGCCGCCTTCGGTCATGCCTCAATCCTTCGAACAGGCTTAACGCTGATTGCGCCGATACAGCAGGTTCGCGCTTTCACCACACAATTGCAAGGGTGAGGGCGAGGATGGCCTCCCGGCGCTTTATGATGTTGCTCCTGTCACGTTTATGTACGGCGTGTTGGAATTGGTGATGCCTCGCCACATTCTCGCCATTTTTTATCCGCGCTCATGCCCCAATGTCCGTCGAATTTACCCGTGTTGCCTGAGACGGTTCGGTCCGGCACTGGCTCGTAACCCCCAAGCCCCCCGCCCACGGGTCTGAGTCGGATCGAACCAACCTCGCCATGAGCGAGGAAGTTCGGCAAAACTCCAACAAGATCAACTGTTCTCCCTGGTAACCGAGCGCTTCGCTGCGCCTTGGCTTGTCAGGGACTTGATCTGTGGCGAGGCTCGGGGCGTGTGATAAAGGCCGCTCCGATGATTGGGCCCGGCAGGCCATCTTTTGCGACCGATTGCAGAAGTACCGCGCAGCCGCCTTTCTTGGCGACTTCGCTGGCCGGCAATTCATAGCGTTGAGCCTTGCCGTGCCACATTCCGGCGGTCTGGATGCCCGATACGGCATTCCAGTAGGTCATCTTGCGTCCGCCGTTTTCGCCCTTGCCGATCTCGATGGTCTGCGGCGGGTCGAAATAGACGATGACCACATGTGCCTTGGCCGCAGCGACATTGCCGCCAAGCGCATCGCCGGCCTCGATGACCACGCCGTCGCCGTCGCGCGTGACCTTGATGGCGATCTGCATGCCGTCGCCGGACTTCTGCAGTTTCGCCAGAGTGCCGTCGACTGCCGTGCGGCTGGCTCCATTGACATGGGTGCGCCCGTTGATCACGGCCTGGGGCGTGTAGACCGAGCGGCCGCCGAAGGCACGCATGTAGTCGTACTGGCGCTCAGTGTTTTCCTTGCGGCTCAGCGTGTCCCGCCAGCCAAGATAGTCCCAGTAATCGACATGGTAGGCCAGCGCCACGATGTCGTCCTTGCCGGCGAGCTCAGTGAAAAACTGGTCGGCCGGCGGACAGGAATTGCAGCCTTGGCTGGTGAACAATTCCACCACCCCCAGCGGTTTTTCGATTTCAGCGGCGCCAGAGGCTCCGGCGCATGCCGACAGCGCGAGCGCAATGGCCGCCAGCCGCAATGATTTTCCAGACGCCATCGCACTTCCGAATCCGCCGGCTTGCCCGGCTTCTTTGTTGTTGCCGACTTGTTTGGCAGATGCCGAAGTCAACGGGAAGTCACGTTGCGGTGAAATTTGTGTGTCAAAAGTAACAAAGCCGCCGGAGAGGAAACTCCGGCGGCTTTGGATTTCGACAGGCTGTTCTCCGTATCAGGCAGCCAGATCGCGCAGCACGTATTGCAGGATGCCGCCGTTCTTGAAGTAGTCGAGTTCATCGACCGTATCGATGCGGCATAGGATCGGCACGTCCTTCACCATGCCGTCGCCATATGTCACCTTGGCAACCATCTTCTGGCGTGGGCGGATCGTCTCAAGTCCGTCGATCTCGACCAGTTCATCACCCTTGAGGTTGAGCGAGGCCCATGACGTACCTTCCTCGAACACGAAGGGAATGACGCCCATGCCGACCAAGTTCGAGCGGTGGATGCGCTCGAAGGATTGGGCGACGACGGCGCGCACGCCGAGCAGACTGGTACCCTTTGCCGCCCAGTCGCGGGACGAGCCGTTGCCGTATTCGACGCCGGCGAAGACGACCAGCGGCACGCCCTCCTTCTTGTATTCCATGGCGGCGTCGTAGATCGACATCTCCTCCTTGGACGGATAGTGGATGGTATAGCCGCCCTCGCGGCCGTTTTCACCCAGCATGTGGTTGCGGATACGGATGTTGGCGAAGGTGCCGCGCATCATCACCTCATGGTTTCCGCGACGCGTGCCGTACTGGTTGAAGTCGGCAACGGCCACGCCATTGTCCATCAGGTACTTGCCGGCCGGCGAAGCTGCCTTGATCGAACCGGCCGGCGAGATGTGGTCGGTGGTGATCTTGTCGCCGAACAGGCCCAGAACGCGCGCACCCTTGATGTTGCCGATCCTGCCGCTGCGGCTTCCCATGCCGACGAAATAAGGCGGGTTCTGCACATAGGTCGAGTTGTTGTCCCAGGCATAGGTCTGGCCTTCGGGCACCTTGACGTTCTGCCAGTTCTCGTCGCCCTTGAAGACATCGGCGTATTTGCGGGCGAACAATTCGCGCGTCACGTTCTTTTCGATGAATTCCTGGATTTCGGCCGAACTTGGCCAGATGTCCTTGAGATAGACCGGTTTGCCGTCGCGATCCTCGCCGAGCGGTTCGGTGGTCAGGTCCCTGGTGACGGTTCCGGCAAGCGCATGAGCCACGACCAGAGGCGGCGAGGCGAGATAGTTCGCCTGCACGTCCGGCGAGACGCGGCCCTCGAAATTGCGGTTGCCCGACAGCACCGCTGCCCCGATCAAACCCTTGTCGTTGATCGTCTTGGAAATCGGTCCCGGCAGCGGGCCGGAATTGCCGATGCAGGTGGTGCAGCCGAATCCGACCAGGTTGAAGCCAATCTGGTCGAGTTCCTTCTGCAGGCCGGATTTCTCCAGGTATTCGGCGACGACCTGCGACCCGGGCGCCAGCGAAGTCTTGACCCACGGCTTCTGCTTCAGACCGCGCCGGTTGGCGTTGCGTGCCAGAAGGCCGGCACCGATCAATACGCTCGGATTCGAGGTGTTGGTGCACGACGTGATCGCAGCAATCACCACGTCGCCGTGGCCGAGGTCGTAGTCGGTTCCCTCGACTGCGTAGCGCTTGTGGATTTCGGCCGCCTTCTTGTACTCGGTCTCCATCGCGGCGGCGAAGCCTGCGGGGATATTCTCCAGGGCCTGCCGGCCCTCGGGCCGCTTGGGTCCCGCCATGGACGGGACGACGCTGCCGAGGTCGAGCTCGAGCAGGTCGGTAAAGACCGGATCGGCGGAACCATCGTGGCGCCACATGCCCTGCGCCTTGGCATAGGCTTCGACCAGTTCGATGCGGCTTTCTTCACGGCCGGACATGGTCAGATAGCGAAGCGTCTCGACGTCGACAGGGAAGAACCCGCAGGTCGCGCCATATTCCGGCGACATGTTGCCGATGGTGGCGCGGTCGGCCAGCGTCATGTTGGAAAGGCCGGGGCCGAAGAACTCGACGAACTTGCCGACCACGCCCTTCTTGCGCAGCATCTGGGTGACGGTGAGCACGAGGTCGGTGGCGGTGACGCCTTCCTTCACCTTGCCGGTGAGACGGAAGCCGATGACTTCAGGCAAAAGCATGGAAACCGGCTGGCCGAGCATGGCCGCTTCCGCCTCGATGCCGCCGACGCCCCAGCCAAGCACGCCGAGGCCGTTTATCATGGTGGTGTGAGAATCGGTGCCGACGCAGGTGTCCGGATAGGCGACGGTCTCGCCGTCTTCAGTGTTGGTCCACACGACCTGGCCGAGATATTCGAGATTGACCTGGTGGCAGATGCCGGTTCCGGGCGGTACCACGCGGAAGTTACGGAACGCCTGCTGGCCCCACTTGAGGAACTTGTAGCGCTCTTCGTTGCGCTGGTACTCCAGTTCGACGTTGCGGGCGAACGCCATCGGCGTGCCGAACTCATCGACAATGACCGAGTGGTCGATGACCAGGTCGACCGGCACCAGCGGGTTGATTTTCTGAGGATCGCCGCCAAGTGCGGCGATCCCGTCGCGCATCGCCGCCAGATCGACGACGGCCGGAACGCCGGTGAAGTCCTGCATCAGCACGCGCGCCGGGCGGTAGGCAATCTCGACGCCGGCGGTGCCTTTGTCGGTCAGCCAGCCGGCAACCGCCTGGATGCTCTCCTTGGTGACGGAGCGACCGTCTTCGTTACGCAGGAGATTTTCCAGCAGCACCTTCATGGAGTAGGGAAGCTGGGCGATACCGGTCAGGCCGTTCTTTTCGGCCTCGACCAGATCGTAGTAGACATATTCGGTACCGCCCGCGGTCAGGGTGCGGCGGCAAGTAAAACTATCGAGAGATTTGGACACGTGCGATCCCATCCTAAAGTCAGTTCAGCCTGAGTGGGAACGGACTCCGATGGCATGCTCATCACGCGCAAAGGTGCGGGTACGGCCATTTCCGCTGTCCATCCCCAAGCGTCCGTGCCGTTAAAGGCGGCTCGCGCGCTGGTTCGGCGCAAATTGGGTTCCCGAGCCGACCGCTGGCCCGGTTGCCTCGCATATAGAGAATTTTCTGGAATAGTTCTAGACACGGAATTGCCATTTTTGCCGCAGCCCGAAGCTGCGGCACTCAGATTTTAGTCGGAGGAGGACACATGCGGCTGATCGCCGAAGGTCTTGGCGGTGAGCGCGGCGGCGAAATGGTGTTTTCCGGCGTCAACTTCGCGCTTGATGCCGGACATGCACTGATCGTGACCGGCCCGAACGGGTCCGGCAAGTCGACGCTGCTGCGTATCGTCGCAGGGCTGCTGCCGGCGGCACAAGGCAGCGTACGTGTCGAGGGAGGAGGAGATGAGTTTTCGGCAGTCGCAGCCGCCTGTCACTATCTCGGCCACCAGAACGCGATGAAGACCGCGCTCACCGTGTCGGAGAATCTCGATTTCTGGCAGCGCTTCAATGATGAGCCGCGCCTCGCCATCGATGAGGCGCTGAAGGTTGTCGGTCTCGGCGGCATCGGGCATCTGCCCTATGGCTATCTTTCGACCGGCCAGAAACGGCGTGTCTCGATTGCCAAGCTTTTGATCAACCATCGGCCGATATGGCTGCTGGATGAACCGACGGCCGGCCTCGACAAGGCCTCCGAGGAGCGGTTTTCGGCGCTTATGAGTTCGCATTGCACCAATGGAGGCATCGTGGTGGCCGCCACCCATTTGCCGCTGGGCATCGATGCGCAGGGATTGCGGATGGGGGAGGCTGCGGGTGCGTAGCGCTAAGGGTTGCCTTGAACGTATCCACCCCGTAGGCCCCCTATCGGTGCTCAAAACGATCGCGGGGAAGCGACAACCGTCATGCTAGCTCTGTTCACTCGCGATCTGCGTCTAGGCGTACGTGCGGGCGGCGGTGCGCTGACCGGCGTCATCTTCTTTCTTGCTGTCATCGCCACCATTCCGTTCGGCGTTGGGCCGGACCTCAATCTGCTTGCCCGCATCGGGCCTGCAATCCTGTGGATCGGCGCATTGCTGGCCTCGCTGCTCGGCCTCGACCGGCTGTTCCAGGCCGACCGCGAGGATGGATCGCTGGACCTCATGGTGCTTGCCGATGACCGGCATTTTCTGAGTCTGACGGTGCTGGTCAAATGCGTGGCGCACTGGGTCGGCTGCGTGCTGCCGCTGGTCGTTGCCGCGCCATTGCTCGGCCTGTTCATGAACATGGAGCCGCTGGCGATCGGGGCCACGGCGCTGACGCTGCTTGTCGGCACGCCGGCAATCACCTTCATCGGCGCGGCGGGTGCGGCCGTGGCTGTGGTGCTGCCGCGCGGCGGGCTTTTGATTTCGGTTCTGGTGCTTCCCCTGACCATTCCGGTGCTGATCTTCGGCGTCTCGGCGAGTTATGGCGCTGTTGCGGAGCCCGATCCGTTCCTGCAGCCCTTTCTCATCTTGACGGCCTTGACGCTGTTCCTTGCCGTCATTGGACCGCTTGCGGCAGGTTTGGCGCTGCGCCATGGCAGCGACTGATCACGTTTGGTTCAAGTGCGCGCCTATGGTGCAGCTGCGGATTGCCTGGTTCGAGGGGGAAGGCTAAGGGAGGGCATGATGGCGCCAAACAGTGTGGTTCAGGCGGTCGGCAGCAATGCGGCGAGGTTCTCCGCGTGAGCACGCATGACCTTTATGTCGCCGCCGCCTATGCCGCGACGGTGTTCGTGCTGGCGGGGTTGGTGGGCTGGATCCTTCTTGACCGGCGTGCGCGGCGCAAGGAACTGGCCGAACTCGAGGCCGCGGGCATCCGACGCCGATCTGACCGTGCTGGGGCCGCGGAATCGTGAGCACCGAAACCCAAAGGCCGCCTGGCCGGCGGTTCCTGCCGCTCCTTCCCCTGCTGGTCTTTCTCGGCCTGGCCGGCTTGTTCCTGTCGCAACTGATGTCTGGCCGCGACATTTCGGAAGTGCCGTCGGTGCTGATCGGGCATATTGCGCCCAAGACCGATCTTCCGCCCTTGGAAGGCAGCGGGCTTGCGGGACTGAAATCGCAGGATTTCGCCGGCAAGGTGACGCTGGTCAACGTTTTTGCATCGTGGTGCGCGCCATGCCGGGACGAACATCCCCTGCTGGTGGAACTCGCCAGGGACGATCGTTTCGTGCTGGCTGGCATGAACTACAAGGACAAGGGCGAGAATGCGGTGAAGTTTCTCGCCGAACTCGGCAATCCCTACAAGGCGATAGGTGTCGACGAGAATGGCCGCACCGGCATTGATTGGGGCGTCTACGGCGTGCCCGAGACGTTCGTCGTCAGCAAGGATGGCAAGATTGCCTACAAGCATGTCGGCCCGCTGACGCCTGAATCCGTGAGCACAAAGCTCATGCCTGAGGTCGAGAAGGCGCTGGCTGCTCAGCCTTAGGTTTCTCAAGCTGCCGATCCCGTTGACGAGCCAGGTTCGGGCTATTGCTTTTCCTGCTGCCGGTCGAGCGAGTGCCGCATGATCAGCGGCATCTGGCTGGCCGTGAACAGGACGGTGATGGGAATGTTCGCCCATACCTTGAAGGCCACCCAAAAATCAGTCGAGAAATTGCGCCAGATGATTTCATTGACGACGGCCAGCACCAGGAAGAACACCCCCCAGCGGAAAGTGAGTTTGCGCCAGCCCTCGGCGTCGAGCTTGAAGGCTGAATCGAAGACATAGCCAAGCAGGGATTTGCCGAAATAGAGACCGCCGAGCAGAATGACGCCGAACAGCGTATTGATGATGGTCGGCTTCATTTTGATGAAGATGTCGTTCTGCAAATAAAGCGTCAGCGCGCCGAATATGAAAACCACGATGCCCGAAATCAGCGGCATGATCGGCAAGGTGCGGGTGAGCAGCCACGATGCGATGAGGGCTACCGCTGTCGCAATCATGAAAAGGCCGGTGGCGATGAAGATCGGTTTGCCTAGTTCGGCCAGTGCAGGGAAATGCGAGGCCAGCCATGCCCCGCGCGCATTGGCGAAGAAAAAGACCAGAAGCGGTCCCAGTTCGAGCGCAAGCTTCAGCCCCGGATTAATGGCCTCCTTCTTCGGCTTTTGGGAGTCGGAAGGGTCGCTTTCGAGGATGGGGGCGTTCATGATGGCTCGCTACCGCTGAAGTGGGGCTGGCATGCTGGAATTGGTATGGAGACTACCCTGTGCCGGCAATCGCGTTGGCGAAATCGCTGGCTGAAAACGGCTCCAGATCGTCGATCTGCTCGCCGACGCCGATGAAATAGACCGGCAATTTGTGCTTGGCCGCGATGGCGACGAGGATGCCGCCGCGCGCCGTGCCGTCCAGCTTGGTCATCACCAGCCCGTTGACGCCGGCGACGTTGCGGAAAATCTCAACCTGGTTGAGCGCGTTCTGGCCGGTGGTGGCATCGACGGTCTGCAAGACGGTGTGGGGTGCTTCCGGGTCAAGCTTTCCGAGCACGCGCACGATTTTTTCCAGCTCCGCCATCAGTTCGGTCTTGTTCTGCAGCCGGCCAGCCGTGTCGATGATCAACACGTCGGATCCTTCCGCCTTGGCCCTTTCGAAAGCATCGTAAGCAAGGCCCGCGGCATCGGCGCCAAGCTTGGTGGCGACAACGGGCGATCCGGTGCGCTCGCCCCAGATCTTGAGCTGTTCGATCGCGGCGGCGCGGAACGTGTCGCCCGCAGCAAGCATCACCGACAGGCCGCCTTCGGTCAGCTTGGCGGCAAGCTTGCCGATGGTAGTGGTCTTGCCGGTGCCGTTGACGCCGACGACCAGAACCACATGCGGCTTGTGCGACAGGTCGAGTTCCAGCGGCTTGGCGACCGGTGCCAGGACTTTTTCCACTTCCGCCGCCATGACGGCGCGCACTTCGGCGTCCGACACATCCTTGCCGTAGCGGCTGGCGGCGAGTGAATCGGTGACGCGCAGAGCTGTTTCCACGCCAAGGTCGGCTCGGATCAGCACGTCTTCCAGATCCTGAAGCGTGTCCTCATCCAGCTTGCGCTTGGTGAACACGCCAGCGATGTTGCCGGACAGTTCACGCGACGAACGCGCCAGCCCGTCCTTCATGCGCTGGAACCAGGAACGTCTCGGTGCGGTAGGAGCCGGCGCCGGCTGGGGCTCGGCTTTCTGCTCGACCTTTTTGGCGACGACTACTTTGCCGGGGGCGGGCTTTGTCGGAGCAGGTGCAGGTTGCGGGATCCGTGCAGGTTTCGGTGCGATCTCGGCGACTCGCGCAACTTCCGGCTGGACAGGTTCGAGCTTTTCGGGTGACGCCTCCGCCGGGACTAGTTCGTCGATAGGCTCCGGCTCAATCTCTTGCTGCCTTTCGGCTATATATTCTTCGACGGGTGAGGTCTCCGCTGCCGGAGCTAAAGGCAGGACCGGTTCAGGGTCTTGATTGGCTTGTGGCCTCTGTTTGTCGGTTTTCTCGGCCGAAGAGGGTTCAACCTCGGGCTCCGGTGCCGGGGCTGTTTCGGGCTCTGGTTCGATTATCGGCTGGGGAGACGGATGGGTAGGCAAGACCTCGGCTGCAACCGGTTCTTCCGTCTGCTTCTCCGCGACCTGCTCGACGGTTGCCGTCGGGAGTGGTTTTAGCGATGGCGGCTCAGTTGCTTCGGGCGTCGGGCTTTCCGACTCCGGTAGTTCCGTTTCCCGAACTTCTTCGCCGGCCGGTCTCAGGGCGTCGAAATTGAGTGGCGGCAGCGGGGCCGTCTCGTCGATCTTTTCCTCGACGACTTCCTTCTTGCCGAAGGAGAATACTTTCTTGATGAAGCCGAAGGCCATGCGGTCTCTCTACTTCAAGCTGCCTGCGCGGCGCGCGGAACGGCACAGAGCCGCGTACCGTCGTGGCCGGTGATGACCGCCTCGACAATTTCGCCAGGTTCCCCGGCGTCGATGGCTGCCAGCGTAAAGCCCTCGGTACGGCCCAACCCGTCGCGCTCGATCAGAACCGACTGGCTGCTGCCTTGCATGCGTTCGAGGTGGTGGCGATAAGCCGTCTCGCCGGCGGCACGCAGCCGCCCGGCGCGTTGCTTCACCACCTCGCGCCGCACCTGCGGCATACGCGCGGCAGGCGTGCCTTCACGAGGCGAAAACGGGAAGACATGCAGATGTGTCAGGCCGCATTCCTCCACGATCCTCAGCGAATTTTCGAACATCTCTTCCGTCTCGGTCGGAAAGCCGGCGATGATGTCTGCGCCGAGAACGATGTCAGGCCGCAGCTTGCGTATGTCCGCGCAGAAGCGGATGGAATCGGCGCGCAGATGCCGGCGCTTCATGCGTTTCAGGATCATGTCGTCGCCCGATTGCAGCGACAGGTGCAGATGCGGCATCAGCCTTTTTTCGGTAGCGATGGCGTCGAGCAATTCGTCGTCTGCCTCGATGGAATCTATGGACGACAGTCTCAGCCGCTTAACCTCCGGTACCTGGCGCAGGATGGTCTTGACCAGCTTGCCAAGCTTCGGAGCGCCCGGCAAATCGGCGCCGTAGCTGGTCATGTCGACGCCTGATAGCACCACTTCCGCATAGCCGTTGCCGGCCAGCCGCCTGATCTGCTCGACGACGCCCCCCATCGGCACCGAACGAGAATTGCCGCGCCCGTAGGGAATGATGCAGAAGGTGCAGCGATGGTCGCAGCCATTCTGCACCTGGACGAATGCACGGGCCCGCCCTTCGATGGCGTCGACCATGTGCGAGGCCGTCTCGCGCACCGAAAAGATATCGTTGACGCGCGCCTTTTCGAAATCGTTGACGCCGAAATCCGGCAATGCGCGATAGGAATGCGCCGCGAGCTTTTCTTCATTGCCGAGAACCAGGTCGACTTCGTCCATGGCGACAAAATCCTGCGGGCCGGTCTGGGCGGCGCAGCCGGTGACGATGATGCGGGCGTCTGGATGCTCGCGGCGTGCCTTGCGCACCGCTTGCTTTGCCTGGCGCACGGCCTCGCCGGTCACAGCACAGGTGTTGAAGATGATGGCGCCGCCGGCAAGCTCGCCGAGGCCGGCTTTTTCGGCCTCACGGCGCATCACTTCGGACTCGTAGGTGTTGAGCCGGCAGCCGAAGGTGACGACCTCTATGCCTTTTGTCTCGGCACTCATCAGGCCGCGCTTTCAGCGTCGCGCTGCCATGCGCCCGTGGCCGGATCGAAGGTACCCGAAAACTCCCATTCGGCTGCGCCCGTCAGGACGACATGGTCGTCCTCGCGCCATTCGACGTGCAGCGGGCCTCCCGGCGCCGTCAGATCGACGCTTCGCCCGGTTCGCCTCGTGCGGGCTGCGGCAACCGCCGCGGCACAGGCGGCGGAACCGCAAGCCCTGGTGAGGCCGGCGCCCCGTTCCCAGGTGCGGATCGCCAATGCATCGGATCCGGTCACCTGGGCTATGGTGATGTTTGCCCGCTCGGGAAACAGCGGATGATTTTCCAGCATCGGGCCGAAGCGGTCGAGTTCGTAGGACCAGACATCCCGATCCACCCAGAATATGGCGTGCGGGTTGCCCATCGAGACGGCGGAGGGGGAGTGCAGCACCGGTGCATCGATCGGCCCGACCTGCAGTTCGATCATGCGGGTGTCGCGGAATTCTTCGGCCAACGGGATATCCTGCCAACCGAAACGGGGCGTTCCCATGTCGACGGAAATTTGCCCGTCGGCATGCTCGGTGGCGCTCAGGATGCCGGCAAGCGTCTCGAAAGTGAAGGTCTTGCGGCCGGTTTCGGCGGCCAGCGCCTGCACGACGCAGCGCGTTCCGTTGCCGCAGGCTTGGGCCGGCGTTCCGTCTGAGTTGAGGATTGCGATGTAGTAGTCGGTCCCGGCCGTCTTCGGGTCATGGATCGCCATGATCTGATCGAATTTCGTTGCCGGGTTGGCATCGAGCACCAGCGCGGCGGCTGGAGTTACAGTGTCCGCACGACCACGCATATCGGCAACGATGATCTCGTTGCCAATGCCGTTCATCCTGGCGAAGGGGGCCGCGCCTGCCATCGATCCGTTGTTTCCGCCATGGCAGTTCCCGGAAAAGTGACTGGCGGTCTTCCGTCCGGAACTGCGAAATTCAAATACTGGGCGCTATATGGCGGAAACGGGTGGGAATTACCAGTGCAACCACCCCTGGTGGCCGGCTCATGTCACGGCGAAAAGGCCAAGCACCACCAGCAGGAATATGACCAGCACGATGCCTATCAGGATACGCGCTCCGGTCGCTGCGGCTCCGGCAAGGGCGGGCATGCCGAGCAGGCTCGCCGCTGCCGCGACGATGAGGAGAATGAGAATCCATTTGATCATGGGCAGGCTCCGACATCGCAGAATGCATGTCTGGAAAAATGCGTATCGCACCGTTGCGTTCCCTTTTTCGGGCGCGCGAGACCGCAAGACTGCGGCCGATTTGCAACAAATCTCTCGGTAAAACCCTATTTTAACCATATCCGGTTGAAATTCTGCCACCTTCTCCATCTTGGTGGGAGGCACTTCATTTTTTTGAACGGCGCCATGAGTGGTCCCGTGGAGGTTGTGATGGCATATTTGAGAACCGGTCTGATTGCCGCATTCGGAGCCGTGTTGCTGGCGAGCGGTTGCTCCAGCACGCGCTTTTCCTCCATGGATTCGGCACAGCCGGAGCCGTTGCAGGCTTCACCCTCGGGCACCGTATCGTCCAGCCAGTTGCCGCCGCCGGCTACGCCGGCGCCGACCGATCCGTCGCAGTTCCCGGTGGCTCCGCAGAATACGCAAGTGGCATCGCTGCCCACCGATGGCAGCGCGCCAGTCGGCGCCGCCGACCTCACGGCGTCAAGCGTCGCGGGTGTTTGGACCGCCAATGTCGCCGGCCAGAGCTGCAAGGTCGCCACCCCGCAGACCAAGTTCGGGCAAGGCTACCGCGCCGGCCCGCTGCGCTGCCCGGCGCCAGTCGATGGCGTCAAATCATGGAACGTGGCCGGCAAGCAGCTCACCCTCTATGATCAGGACGGCGGTACGCTGGCCCGGCTCTATTCGTCCGGCGGCGGTAAATTCGATGGCCAGACTTCCAATGGGCAAGCCATTTCGCTAACACGCTAAGCCGGATAGGGCTTATTCGGCGAAGAGACAAATGCATCTGCGTGACGGCCTCCAGACCCACGCGACCGTCAGGCAGCGCTACGACCACATGGTCGAAAGCGGCGCCGTGGTCCGCGATGCCGAGCAGTTGCGCATTGCAGCGCGGCTCGACAAGCTGATCGACACTATTTCGGCAAAACGGATCGCACAAAAGTCCAGCGCGCTCGGCTGGCTGTTCGGGCGCAAGCGCGAGACGCGCGAGCCGGTCAAAGGCCTCTATATCCATGGCGGCGTCGGGCGCGGCAAAACCATGCTGATGGACATGTTCTTCGAGCTTTTGCCGGTTAGGCGCAAACGCCGCGCGCATTTCAACGACTTCATGGCCGATGTCCACGACCGCATCCAGAGACACCGGCATGCGCGCAAGAACGGCTCGGTCAAGGAAGACGACCCAATCGCGCCGGTGGCGCGCGCTCTGGCCGACGAAGCCTGGGTTTTGTGCTTCGATGAATTCACCGTCACCGATATCGCCGACGCGATGATCCTGTCGCGCCTGTTTTCGGCGCTGTTTGATAATGGCGTCGTGCTGGTGGCCACGTCGAACGTCGCGCCAGCCGACCTTTACCGCGACGGGCTGAACCGGCAACTCTTCCTGCCGTTCATCAGCATTCTGCAACGGCACACAGAAGTGCTGGGGTTGGACAGTGACAGGGACTATCGGCTGGAAAAGCTGAACAGCCTTCCGGTCTATGTGACGCCGGCCGACGCAGCCGCCGACGCGGCGCTCGATACGGCATGGGCGGCAATGACCGAAGACCAGCCCGAGAAAGCCGTGGCGATAAAGATCAAGGGCCGTACCGTGGATGTGCCCCGCGCCGTCGAGCGGGCTGCCCGTTTCTCGTTTGCCGAACTTTGCGATGCTCCGCTCGGTGCGCGCGACTATCTGGCCATCGCCGAACGCTTCGACACGATTTTCATCGACCGCGTGCCAGTGCTCGATCAGACCCGGCGCAATCCCACCAAGCGCTTCATTCTTTTGATCGACACCCTCTACGATACGCACAAGCGCCTCGTTGTCAGCGCCGAAGATCGCCCGGACAAGCTTTATGCGGGCCGCGCCGGCGTCACCGAAGCTTTCGAGTTCGACCGCACGTCTTCAAGACTCATCGAAATGCAAAGCCGCGACTGGCTGGAGGCGTGGGCCGAGCGGCACAACGCCGGCAACGGCAACGGACCAGAGGCGACCCCGGTCGAAGAGCGGGCGACCTAGCCCCAAAGAGGTCAAAATCGTCGCGCTCGACGAAATATTTTGACGTTTACGTAACTCAAACCATTTATAACCGATTGAAATTTCAGGCGTGGAAATAATCGTTTGAATTGTTCGCGGGGCGGGGCTATTGCGTGCGGCGAATTCTCGCGGGTTCCCCGCACCCTACCGGCCTCATCCTCGACGCCGTCGTGGCGCCGTCACAGCAAAGGGAATTGATCCTGACATGGCACGCAACAAGATAGCGCTCATTGGCTCGGGCATGATCGGCGGCACGCTCGCCCACCTCATCGGCCTCAAGGAACTCGGTGACGTCGTGCTGTTCGACATCGCCGAAGGCATTCCGCAGGGCAAGGGACTGGATCTGGCGGAATCTTCGCCGGTCGACGGTTTCGACACGCGCTATGTCGGCGTCAACGACTATGCCGGCATTGAAGGCGCGGATGTGTGCATCGTCACCGCCGGCGTGCCGCGCAAACCCGGCATGAGCCGCGACGACCTGCTCGGCATCAACCTTAAGGTGATGGAACAGGTCGGGGCCGGCATCAAGAAATATGCGCCGAAGGCCTTCGTCATCTGCATTACCAACCCGCTCGACGCCATGGTGTGGGCGCTGCAGAAGTTCTCCGGCCTGCCCAAGAGCCACGTCGTCGGCATGGCCGGCGTGCTCGATTCGTCGCGCTTCCGCTATTTCCTTGCCGAGGAATTCAAGGTGTCGGTCGAAGACGTCAGCGCCATGACGCTGGGCGGCCACGGCGACGACATGGTGCCGATGATCCGCTATTCGACGGTGGGAGGCATCCCTCTTCCCGACCTGGTCAAGATGGGCTGGACCTCGAAGGACAAGCTCGACGCCATCGTCGAGCGCACCCGCAAGGGCGGCGGTGAGATCGTCGGCCTTTTGAAGACCGGCTCGGCCTACTATGCGCCGGCGGCTTCGGCGGTCGCCATGGCCGAGAGCTACCTCAAGGACAAGAAGCGCGTGCTGCCCTGCGCCGCGCACCTCAACGGCCAGTATGGCGTCAAGGACACCTATGTCGGCGTGCCGGTGGTGATCGGCGCCGGTGGCGTGGAGCGCGTCATCGAGATCGATTTCAGCAAGGCCGAGCAGAAGATGTTCGAGAAGTCGGTCGGCGCGGTCCAGGGACTCACCGAGGCCTGCGTCAAGATCGCCCCGCAACTTGCCAAGAAGTGATCGGAGCCACGTCGAATGAACATTCATGAGTATCAGGGCAAGCAGCTCCTGAAAGGTTTCGGCGCCCCGGTTGCCGATGGCGTGCCGGTATTCAAGGCAAGCGAAGCGGAAGCTGCCGCCAAGGCGCTGCCCGGCCCGCTTTATGTCGTGAAGAGCCAGATCCACGCCGGTGGCCGCGGCAAGGGCAAGTTCAAGGAACTGCCCGCGGACGCCAAGGGCGGCGTTCGCCTGTCGAAGTCGGTGGCCGAGGTGGTCGCCAACGTCAACGAGATGCTGGGCTCGACGCTGGTCACCAAGCAGACCGGCCCCGCCGGCAAGCAGGTCAACCGTCTCTATATCGAGGACGGCGCCGACATCGCCCGCGAACTTTACCTGTCGCTGCTGGTCGACCGCACGGTCGGGCGCGTCGCCTTCGTCGTATCGACCGAGGGCGGCATGGACATTGAGACTGTGGCGCACGACACGCCGGAGAAGATCGTCACCGTGGCGATCAACCCGGAAAAGGGCGTCGCCGCCGATGACGTGAAGAAGCTCAATGCCGCGCTGAAGCTCGATGGCGAGGCGGCAAAGGACGGCGAGACACTGTTCCCGCTGCTCTACAGGGCCTTCGTCGAAAAAGACATGAGCCTGCTCGAGGTCAATCCGCTGATCGTCATGAAGAACGGCAGGCTGCGCGTGCTCGACGCCAAGGTGTCGTTCGACAACAACGCGCTGTTCCGTCACCCGGACGTGGTCGAGCTTCGCGACACCACGGAAGAGGACGAAAAGGAGATCGAGGCATCGAAGTATGACCTCGCCTATGTGGCTCTCGACGGCAATATCGGCTGCATGGTCAACGGCGCGGGTCTTGCCATGGCGACCATGGACATCATCAAGCTCTATGGAGCCGAGCCGGCTAACTTCCTCGATGTCGGCGGCGGCGCGACCAAGGAAAAAGTGACGGCTGCGTTCAAGATCATCACCGCCGATCCAGCCGTGAAGGGCATCCTCGTCAACATCTTCGGCGGCATCATGAAATGCGACGTCATCGCCGAGGGCGTGGTCGCGGCGGTCAAGGAAGTCGGGCTCAAGGTTCCGCTGGTGGTGCGTCTCGAAGGCACCAACGTCGCCCTTGGCAAGAAGATCATCAACGAGAGCGGCCTCAACGTCATTTCGGCCGACGATCTCGATGACGCCGCCAAGAAGATCGTCTCGGCGGTGAAGGGAAACTGAGCGTATGTCCATTCTCATCGACAAGAATACCAAAATTCTCGTTCAGGGCCTGACCGGCAAGACCGGCTCGTTCCATACCGAACAGGCGCTCGCCTATCACGGCACCCAGATGGTGGGCGGCATCCACCCGAAGAAGGGCGGTGAGACATGGGACGGCAGCGCGCCGTTGCCGATCTTCGCCACCGTTGCGGAAGGCAAGGCAAAAACCGGTGCCAACGCGTCCGTCGTCTATGTTCCGCCAGCGGGCGCTGCGGCCGCGATCATCGAGGCGATCGAGGCCGAAATCCCGCTGATCGTGTGCATCACCGAAGGCATTCCGGTGATGGATATGGTCAAGGTCAAGGCGCGGCTCGACCGCTCGAAGTCGCGGCTCATCGGACCAAACTGCCCCGGCATCGTCACGCCGGACCAGTGCAAGATCGGCATCATGCCGGCCAACATCTTCAAGAAGGGCTCGGTCGGCGTTGTTTCCCGCTCCGGAACCCTTACCTATGAGGCGGTGTTCCAGACCACCAATGCGGGCCTTGGCCAATCGACGGCCGTCGGTATCGGCGGCGATCCGGTGAAGGGTACCGAGTTCATCGACATGCTCGAAATGTTTTTGGCCGACGACGAGACCAAGTCGATCATCATGATCGGCGAAATCGGCGGCTCGGCCGAAGAAGATGCGGCCCAGTTCCTCAAGGATGAGGCCAAGCGCGGGCGCAGCAAGCCGATGGCCGGCTTCATCGCCGGGCGTACGGCACCTCCCGGCCGCACCATGGGCCATGCCGGTGCCGTAATCTCCGGTGGCAAGGGCGGGGCGGAAGACAAGATCGCCGCGATGGAAGCGGCCGGCATCAAGGTTTCGCCATCACCCGCACGTTTGGGAACGACTCTGGTCGAAGCGATCAAAGGCTGATCGACGCGCCGGGCGGTCCTGCACCCGGCGCGGTACAACCAGGAAGGGTGGACGTAGACAAGGCGGCAACGGCCGCAAGGCATGGGGCGGCGGTGCCGCAAACGCAAGGAGATGAAGCCTCAGGCTTCGAGCGCGACATGGCGAGACAAGATCAAACCAACGACCAATTCTCCCTCACATCCTTCCTTTATGGCGGCAATGCCGACTATATCGAAGCCCTGCATGCGGCCTATGAAGACGATCCCGCCTCCGTGGACCCGGAATGGCAGGACTTCTTCGCAGCGCTGAAGGACGATGCCGCTGACGTCAGGAAGAATGCCCGGGGCGCTTCCTGGGCGAAGCCGTCCTGGCCGCTGCAGGCCAATGGCGAACTGATTTCGGCGCTCGACGGCAATTGGGGCCTGGTCGAGAAGGTCATCGAGAAGAAGGTCAAGGAAAAGGCGGTCGTCGACGGGACAGCGCTTTCCGAGACCGACGTGCATCAGGCGACACGCGATTCCGTTCACGCGATCATGATGATCCGCGCCTTTCGCATGCGCGGCCATCTTCACGCCAAGCTCGATCCGCTCGGAATTGCCGGCGAACTCGAAGACTACAACGAGTTGTCGCCGCAGAACTACGGCTTCACCGAGGCCGACTTCGACCGGCCGATCTTCCTCGACAATGTGCTTGGACTTGAGTTCGGCACCGTCCGGCAGATGCTGGAAATTCTCACCCGCACCTATTGCTCGACGCTCGGCGTCGAATTCATGCACATCTCGGATCCCGAAGAGAAGGCCTGGATTCAGGAACGTATCGAAGGTACCGACAAGGAAATCTCGTTCACCGCCGAAGGCAAGAAGGCGATCCTGCTGAAGCTGATCGAAGCCGAGGGCTTCGAACAGTTTATCGACGTCAAGTACAAGGGCACCAAGCGCTTCGGCCTCGATGGCGGCGAGTCGCTGATCCCGGCACTTGAACAGATCGTCAAGCGCGGCGGCCAACTCGGCATGAAGGAGATCGTGCTGGGCATGGCCCATCGCGGGCGTCTCAACGTGCTCAGCCAGGTGATGGCGAAGCCGCACCGGGCCATCTTCCACGAGTTCAAGGGCGGCTCCTATGCCCCCGACGATGTCGAAGGCTCGGGCGACGTGAAGTATCACCTCGGCGCATCGTCGGACCGGGAATTCGACGGCAACAAGGTGCATCTGTCGCTGACCGCCAACCCCTCGCATCTCGAGATCGTCGATCCCGTGGTGATGGGCAAGGCGCGCGCCAAGCAGGACCAACTCTACGGGCGTGCCCGCGAGGCGATCGTGCCGCTGGAGGAGCGCGCCAAGGTGCTGCCGTTGCTTCTTCATGGCGATGCGGCTTTTGCCGGCCAGGGCGTCATCGCCGAAATTCTCGGCCTGTCAGGCTTGCGCGGCCATCGCGTTGCCGGCACCTTGCATTTCATCATCAACAACCAGATCGGGTTTACGACCAATCCGCGCTTCTCGCGCTCGTCGCCTTATCCGTCCGATGTTGCCAAGATGATCGAAGCGCCGATCTTCCACGTCAACGGCGACGACCCGGAAGCCGTGGTGCATGCCGCCAAGGTTGCGACCGAGTTCCGCATGAAATTCCACAAGCCGGTGGTGGTGGACATGTTCTGCTACCGCCGCTTCGGCCACAACGAGGGCGACGAGCCGGCGTTCACCCAGCCGAACATGTACCGTGCAATCCGCGCTCACAAGACCACGGTGCAGCTTTATGCCGAACGCCTGATCGCCGAAGGCCACATCACCCAGGCCGAATTCGACAAGATGAAGGCCGACTGGCGCGAGCATCTCGAGCAGGAGTTCGAAAGCGGCCAGTCCTACAAGCCTAACAAGGCCGACTGGCTTGACGGGGCCTGGTCGGGCCTGCGCACCGCGGACAATCAGGACGAACAGCGGCGCGGCAAGACCGCCGTGCCGGTGAAGACGTTGAAGGAGATCGGCAAGAAGCTGACCGAGGTGCCGAAGGGCTTCGAGGCGCACAGGACGATCCAGCGTTTCCTCGATAACCGCCGCAACGCCATCGAGTCGGGCGAGGGCATCGACTGGGCAACCGCCGAAGCTCTGGCTTTTGGCGCCATTTTGCTCGATGGCAACCCGGTGCGGCTATCCGGCCAGGATTCCGAACGCGGCACCTTCTCGCAGCGCCACTCTGTGCTTTACGACCAGAAGGATGAAACCCGCTACATTCCGCTCAACAGTCTCTCGGCGGCGCAAGCCGGCTATGAGGTGATCAACTCGATGCTGTCGGAAGAGGCCGTGCTTGGCTTCGAATACGGCTATTCGCTGGCCGCGCCCAAGGCTCTCACCTTGTGGGAAGCGCAGTTCGGCGACTTTGCCAACGGTGCCCAAGTGGTGTTCGACCAGTTCATCTCGTCGGGCGAGCGCAAGTGGCTGCGCATGTCTGGTCTCGTTTGCCTTCTGCCGCACGGCTACGAAGGGCAGGGACCGGAACACTCCTCCGCCCGCCTAGAGCGCTTCCTGCAACTTTGTGCCGAAGACAACATGCAGGTGGTCTATCCAACCACGCCGTCGAACTATTTCCATGTTCTCCGGCGTCAGTTGAAGCGTGATTTCCGCAAGCCGCTGATCCTGATGACGCCGAAGTCGCTGCTGCGTCACAAGCGGGCGGTGTCGAGCTTGTCGGAAATGTCGGGCGAAAGCGCTTTCCATCGCCTGTTGTGGGATGATGCGCAGTCGGCTGGCAGTGGCAGCGATCTCGTGCGGCTGGTGAAGGACTCCAAGATCCGCCGCGTCGTCTTGTGCACCGGCAAGGTCTACTACGACCTTCTCGAAGAACGCGAGAAGCGGGGCATCAACGATATCTATCTGCTGCGCGTCGAGCAGCTTTATCCGTTCCCGGCCAAGGCGCTGATCACCGAACTGTCTCGCTTCCGCGGGGCCCAGATGGTGTGGTGCCAGGAGGAGCCCAAGAACATGGGCGCCTGGTCGTTCATCGATCCTTATCTGGAATGGGTGCTGGCTCATATCGACGCCAAGTACCAGCGGGTACGCTACACTGGCCGTCCCGCTGCCGCTTCCCCGGCAACCGGCCTGATGTCGAAGCATCTGGCGCAACTCGCCGCCCTGCTCGAAGACGCGCTCGGCGAATAAGAATCTGGAAGAGAAAGAACGGACAGGCAAAATGGCTACTGAAATCCGCGTTCCCACTCTCGGCGAATCCGTATCCGAAGCGACCATCGGCAAGTGGTTCAAGAAGGTCGGCGACGCCATCGCCATGGACGAGCCGCTGGTCGAACTCGAAACCGACAAGGTGACCATCGAAGTTCCGGCGTCCGCTGCGGGAACCCTTGCCGAAATCGCGGTGAAGGAAGGCGAGACCGTCGCCGTCGGGGCTTTGCTCGGCACCATTGCCGGCGGCGGCGCAGGCAAATCCGCAGCGCCCGAGCCCAGGCAGGAAACGGCCGTGGCGCAAGCGTCGGCACCGACTGCGGCTTCGACAACCAAGGAAGCGGCCGCCCAGGGCGCCAAGATCGCTGGCGATACGCCAATCGAAGCGCGCACCATGCCGCCGGCTCCGGCAGCCGCGAAGCTGCTTGCCGAGGCAAACCTTTCCGTCGATCAGGTTTCCGGCTCCGGCAAACGTGGCCAGGTGCTGAAGGGTGACGTTCTGGACGCCGTCGCCAGGGGCGCCCCGTCGCAACCGGCCGAAGCCCCTCGCGCCCCTGCCGCTTCTGTCGCGGTTCGTGCGCCATCGTCCGTGGACGATGCGCCGCGCGAGGAACGCGTGCGCATGACGCGGCTGCGCCAGACCATCGCTCGCCGGCTGAAGGAAGCGCAGTCGACCGCCGCCATGCTCACGACCTTCAACGAGGTGGACATGAAGGCGGTCATGGAACTGCGCACCAAATACAAGGACGTGTTCGAGAAGAAGCACGGCGTGAAGCTCGGCTTCATGGGCTTCTTCACCAAGGCGGTGACGCATGCGCTGAAGGAAATCCCCTCGGTCAACGCCGAGATCGACGGCACCGATATCATCTACAAGAACTTTGCCCATATCGGCGTCGCGGTCGGCACCGACAAGGGACTGGTCGTGCCGGTGGTGCGCGATGCCGACGCCATGTCGATTGCCGAGATCGAGAAGGAAGTCGGCCGCCTGGGTCTCGCCGCGCGCGACGGCAAGCTCTCGGTTGCCGACATGCAGGGCGGCACCTTCACCATCTCCAATGGCGGCGTCTACGGCTCGCTGATGTCGACGCCGATCCTCAACGCACCGCAGTCGGGCATCCTCGGCATGCACAAGATCCAGGAGCGCCCGGTCGTCGTTGGCGGCCAGATCGTCATTCGTCCGATGATGTATCTGGCGCTGTCCTACGATCACCGTATCGTCGACGGCAAGGAGGCCGTGACCTTCCTCGTGCGGGTCAAGGAAAGCCTGGAGGATCCGGAGCGGCTGGTGCTCGACCTGTAAGGGTTCGGCACCATGGCAGCAGGCACAACCCGCTTGCGAAACGCCCGGTTTTTCCGGGGTACGGTGGCGTCGGCTTTGCTGCTTGCATCGCTGACGCCTGCCCATGCCGCTTGTCCCATGGAGCTTGCCGTCTACAGTGACCGCGACGACGCTGCATGGATCGATTTCAGGCCGACAGGTGAGTCGGCGGTGGTGACCAACACTTTCAAGATGGTGCTCGACAAGGGGGTCGTCCTCGATGGCATGGTGATGTGGAGCGAAGGGGTCAGGCGGCCCTATGCCTCGCTGATGTATCAGTGCCCTGAAGGTGATGTCACCGGCGAGGAGATCGCCGCCTGCACGCTGTGGGAAGGGGTCGTCTATTCGGCGAACGCCGACGGGAAGGTGGAACTCATTGCGGCCGAAGGCGTGGATGCGCCGCAGGCCCTGATCTTTCCTGACTTGGGTCCCACGCTGCGCCTGTCGGCAGTCTACGGGGAAGATGGTCTGTCCAAGGTGCCGTGGGACGTTTTTGCATTGAAGGGTTGCCAGGAATAAATGGCTGGCTGGTGGCGGAAGCGTTTCGCCCTGCATAAATCGAAGGTGCCGGAGGACCGGCTGGAAGGATTGGTATCATGGCTTATGACGTCGTCGTTATCGGATCGGGCCCGGGCGGTTATGTTTGCGCCATCAAGGCAGCGCAACTTGGTCTGAAGGTTGCCGTGGTGGAAAAGCGCGACACCTTCGGCGGCACTTGCCTCAACATCGGCTGCATTCCGTCCAAGGCGCTGCTGCACGCCTCCGAAATGTTCGCCGAGGCCGGCCATTCCTTCGATACGCTGGGTGTCGAGATTTCCGCGCCCAAACTCAACCTCAAGAAGATGATGGCGCACAAGGACACGACCGTTGCGGCCAATGTCAGCGGCGTCGCCTTCCTGTTCAAGAAGAACAAGATCGACACCTTCCGCGGCACCGGCAAGGTGGTTTCGGCGGGTAAGGTCACCGTCGCCGGCGAAGACGGCAAGAGCCAGGACATCGAGGCGAAGAACATCGTCATCGCCACCGGCTCCGAAGTCGCGGGCATTCCGGGCGTCAAGGTCGATATCGATGAGACGACGATCGTGTCTTCCACCGGCGCGCTGTCGCTGGACAAGGTGCCTGGCCATCTGGTGGTGGTCGGCGGCGGCGTCATCGGCCTTGAACTCGGCTCGGTCTGGGCGAGGCTCGGCGCCAAGGTCACGGTGGTCGAATTCCTCGACGCCATCCTTGGCGGCATGGATGGCGAGGTATCCAAGCAATTCCAGCGCATGCTCGGCAAGCAAGGCTTCACCTTCAAGCTGGGCGCTAAGGTGACGGGCGTTGCCAAGGCCAAGAAGGGCGCCACGGTGACCTTCGAGCCGGTCAAGGGCGGCGCTGCCGAAACTGTCGACGCCGATGTCGTGCTGATCGCTACCGGGCGGCGGCCTTACACAGACAGCCTCGGCCTCAACGAGGCCGGCGTCGAGATGGACGAGCGCGGCCGGGTTAGGACCGATGCTCGCCTGCAAACGAACATCCCCGGCATCTATGCCATCGGCGATGTGGTGGCCGGGCCGATGCTGGCTCACAAGGCCGAGGACGAGGGCGTTGCGGTGGCCGAGATCATCGCTGGCCAGGCCGGCCATGTGAATTACGACGTCATTCCCGGTGTCGTCTATACCAGCCCGGAAATCGCTTCGGTCGGCAAGACCGAGGAAGAACTGAAAAAGGCCGGCGTCGACTACAAGATCGGCAAATTCCCCTTCACCGCCAATGGCCGCGCGCGCGCCATGCAGCACACGGACGGCTTCGTGAAGATTTTGGCTGACAAGGCCAGCGACCGCGTCCTGGGCGCCCACATCGTCGGTTTCGGGGCCGGCGAGATGATCCACGAGTTGACGGTGCTGATGGAATTCGGCGGCTCGTCGGAAGATCTCGCCCGAACCTGCCACGCCCATCCGACCATGTCAGAAGCGATCAAGGAAGCGGCGCTCGCCACCTTCTTCAAGCCGATCCACATCTGACAGGCGTTTTTCGCGTTCTAAAACCGGCCCGCCGATCGGCGGGCCGTTTTGCTTTCAGCTTGAACGGCGGTCAGTTGGCGGGAGCCGGAGCCGGTTCGGCCGGTGCCGGTTCAGCGGGCGCCGACTCAGTCGGAGCCGGTGCGGGTTGGGTTTCAGTCGGAGCAGGTGCTGTTTCTGCCGGGGCCGGAGCCGGCTCGGCAGGAGCAGGTTCGACTGGTGCTGGTGCGGATTCGGTGGCCGCAGGCTGCTCGGCGGTTGGGACTGCCGGTTCGCTGCGCACGAATATGTAGTAGGCCACGATCGCCAAGACGATGACGATGAGCGCTATCAGCCATGTGCTGCCGCTGCTTCGCTGTCCCATCGGCGGTCGATTGCCAATGCGCGGATCGGATGTTGAGAGCGGCGGTACCGGGTTCAACGGATCCGTCAGTCGTGGATCGTTCGGGTCCGGCTTGTTCGGGTTGGCCATGCTGTCCTCCTGGGTGAAATGCATCGGGCAATACCCATCAACGCACAAACGGCGAATGGGTTTCATCACCGATCGTGCATTATCCGTCACACATCAGATCGGGGGATTCACACATACGAGTACCACGGCAAACACGCTCGGTTCCGACCCTTGCGGATCGGACCAGTCGCCCCGACGAGCCTGAGATAGTTCGCTACCGCGAAGCTTATTGAGTTGGTTGACCCGTATCGGCCTGCGAAGGCAGCGGCAATACGATCTGGTCGCCCGGAACCGACATCGGGACTGCCTGATCTTCCGAAATGCTCGCGACCACAGCCGTTTTGTCTACAGCGGCGCTGTCGGCGGATTTCAAGTAGTCGCAAGCGTTTGCTGCCGACACCGAGAGGCCAAGCGACGCTGCCAGGATAAGCGCTTTTGTCATGCTCTTCTCCTTCCACTTTATCAGTGTCCGAAGAGGCTAGCAGATTTGATTAGGACGGCCCAATCACGCTTTACGTGAGCAGCAGGCTTGCTTGTGTCAGCGGATCGGGATGGAGGTCCGTTAAGCGGCCGACATCAAAATGGCCAGGAACGACAGGAAGAACAGCACGTTCAATGCTGCAAGCAGTTTAATGCCGATAAGGGCGGTGCGGTCTGCTATGATGATGGCGCGTTTCATGGCACGGAGCGTAAATCCAAATCGCAGCCAAACCGTTAACGAGTGCCGGAAAATTGTCGGGATGCCGCGCGAAAGGTCGCGTCCTCAGGCGCGCGGATGCGCCGACTCGTAGATTTCCAGCAGACGCGCCGTGTCGACACCCGTGTAGATTTGCGTGGTCGAGAGGCTGGCGTGACCGAGCAGTTCCTGGATGGTGCGCAAATCGCCACCGCGTCCAAGCAGGTGGGTTGCGAAGGAATGACGCAGCGCATGCGGCGTTGCGGTGTCCGGCAGGTTCAGCGCAGAGCGCAACTTGCCCATTTCGCGCTGGAGGATGGCCGGGTTGAGCGGGCCGCCACGCGCGCCGCGAAACAGCGGCCCCTCGGCTCCGAGATGAAACGGACAAAGCCGCCGATATTCGGCAATTGCCTGTAGCGCGACCGGCAGAACCGGCACCAGCCGGGTCTTGCCGCCCTTGCCGGTCACTCGCAGCACCGTTTCGCGCTGGTTGACAAGGTCGCTACCAGTCAGTGCGAGCGCTTCCGAAATGCGCAGGCCCGAACCGTAGAGCAGGGTCAGCACGGCGGCATTTCGTGCGGCGATCCATGGCTCCTCGGCCAGTTGTTCGCGGGCCGAGACGACGCGCCTGGCGTCTTCTGCGGTTAGCGGCTTGGGAAGCGACTTGGGTTGCCTGGGCGCGCGCAGGGCTGCTGCGCCTGCCGCATTGACCAAGCCTTGCCGTTCGAGGAAGCGCAGCAGCGAGCGGATGCCGGCAAGGCCGCGACCCAGCGTGCGCGCACCGGCTCCGGCGTTTCTGCGCGCTGCGAGAAAACCACGCAGGTCGGCTGGCCGCAGGTCGGCGATGTCGGCTATGCCCGGCGGCCCAGCACAATGTCCGGTCAGGAATTGCAGGAACTGGCGGGTGTCGCGTTCATAGGCTTCGACGGTAAGCGCGGACAGGCGGCGCTCGCCCGCCAGCGTGGCAAGCCAGCACTGCCGTGCTTTTTGCAGGTCGGGTTTTGCCGAAATCAGGAATTGTTCCTGCATGATCGTTTCCATCTCCGTCTCGCCATCTTGCTGAAGCGAGGTTAGGAAGCGGTGAAGGGCGCTTGTAATGCGAATGCCCAAAATTTAGGACATGATAAAGCGTAGGATTCAGTGGATGCCCAAGCTTAACAACCCCGTCCAGATGGCCGTCATCGGAGCCGCGCACGGCATCAAGGGAGAACTGCGCGTCAAGACCTTTACCGGCGCACCCGAGGCGCTCGGCGACTACGGGCCGCTGTCGTCCAAAGATGGCCGCAGCTTCGAGATCACGAGCATAAGGCCGGCTGGCAACGTTGCGGTGGTGCGTTTCAAGGGCATAGACAGCCGTAACGCGGCGGAAACTCTGACCGGCACCGAGCTTTTCGTCGACCGTTCCGTACTGCCCGAAACGGTCGAGGAAGACGAGTTCTACCAGGCCGATCTGATCGGCCTTGCCGTCAAGGACGAAACCGGCGCGACCATTGGCAAGGTGCTGGCAGTGCAGAATTTCGGTGGTGGCGATATTCTCGACCTGATGGTTGGCAGCCGCAAGGGCGTGCTTATTCCCTTTACGCTGGCAGCGGTTCCGGAAGTTTCGATTGCCGCCGGCTTCGTACGTATCGATACGGTTGCCGCCGGGTTGGTCGAGGATGAGGACGGCGATGGCGAGCCGGACATCGAAACGGAGCCGGGGCGTGACGGTTTCGATGCAAAACGCCGCCCGCGCGGACCGAAGGATTCCGGAGGCAACCGGTGAGCTTTGCCGCGTCCGTGCTGACGCTCTATCCGGAAATGTTTCCGGGCGCACTCGGGCTTTCGCTCGCCGGGCGTGCCCTGGGGGGCGGCACCTGGTCGCTTGAGGCGGTCCAGATTCGCGACTTCGCCACCGATCGCCATCGCACGGTGGATGATACACCTGCCGGCGGTGGCGCCGGCATGGTCATGCGCGCCGACGTGCTTGCCCGCGCCATTGACAGTACGGCCCCGCAAGGCGATCCGCGTCCGCGCCTCCTGATGAGTCCGCGCGGCAGGCCGCTGGCCCAGGCGAGGGTGCGCGAACTGGCCTCCGGTCCCGGTGTCGTCGTTGTTTGCGGACGCTTCGAAGGTGTCGACCAGCGGCTGATCGAGGCGCGCGATCTCGAGGAAGTCTCGATCGGCGATTATATTCTCTCAGGCGGCGAACCGGCGGCTCTGGTGTTGCTCGATGCGATCGTGCGCCTGCTGCCCGGCGTCATGGGCAACGAACAATCGGGCGAGGAGGAAAGCTTCGAGCACGGGCTCCTGGAACACCCGCACTATACACGGCCGCAGGAGTTCGAAGGGCAGCCTATTCCCGAGGTGCTGGTCTCCGGCAATCACGCCAAGATCGCAGCCTGGCGGCGAGGCCAGGCAGAGCGCCTGACACGGGAACGGCGACCGGATTTGCTCGGCAAGGCGTGAATGAACCAACTGGTCGTTTTCAGGCGGCAAGAAATTCGGGATTCTGCTTCACCAGCGCAACCTTGAGCTTTTCCAGAGCTCGCGCCTCTATCTGGCGAACCCGTTCCTTGGAGATGCCAAGCTTGCCTCCAAGCTCTTCGAGTGTCGCGCCTTCGTCCTTCAGCCGACGCTCTTCGATGATCCTCAACTCTCGTGCGTTCAGCGCCCTGAGCGCGGCCTTGAGCCAGCCGGAACGTCTTTCGACATCGATGGCCGTGGAGGCGACTTCATCCGGCCAGGGATCGTCACAAACCAGAAAATCCATCCGTTCCGTTGTGTCGGCGTCGCCGGACAACGTTGCGTTCAACGACCTGTCAGGTGTGGACAGGCGCGCATCCATGGTCGCGACGTCGGCCTCCGAAACACCTAGCGCTGCCGAGATCTCCTGATAGAGCGCGGCGTTAGACAGCATTTCGTTGCCGCTGGCCAGCCGCGCCCTGAGCCGTCGCAGGTTGAAGAACAGCGATTTCTGCGCCGAACTGGTGCCACCCCGCACGATCGACCAGTTGCGCAGAATGTAGTCCTGCATGGAGGCACGTATCCACCATGTCGCATAGGTGGAGAAGCGCACCTCACGCTCCGGCTCGAAGCGGGCCGCCGCTTCGAGCAGGCCGACATGGCCTTCCTGGATCAGGTCGCTCACCGATAGACCGTAGTGGCGGAACTTGGTGGCCATGGAAATCACCAGCCGCATATGCGCCACGGTTATCTGGTTCAAAGCGCTCTGGTCGTGATCCTTGCGCCAACTCAGCGCCAGTTCGTGCTCCTGCTCCCGATCGAGATAAGGGGCGGCCATGGCAATGCGGATGAAATCTCGCGATGTACTGTCCTGCAACATGGCGGTGCCCCGGCTTCGATGAACATCTTGCGTGCGCCACGCCGCGCGTGGACTGCAATGCGGTCACCATGATTGAACGTGCAAGAACAGAGGATGGTTCCGCGTGGTGGCGGTGGTTTGGAACGCGTTTTCGTGATGCAGGGCATGGGGCGCAGCAGGGATCAGGCTTCTTGGCATATCATTCCAAAACGACACGCATCTTCGGATTTTCATTCCTTATTTTATGCTTAAACTTCTGCGAGATTGCCGGCCTCTACAAAATGTGCCCGTTGCGGGCTGAACAGGATCACAGGAAAATGAACTGGCTTAAATCGCTCATCATCGCCGGCACGCTGCAGGCGCTGGCTGTCACGGCTGCTGCCGCGGGTGCCAATCTCGACCAGATCAAGGCCGAGGGCGTCTTCAAGATCGGCACCGAAGGCACCTACGCTCCCTTCACCTATCACGACGCGTCGAACACGCTCGTCGGCTTCGATGTCGAGATCGGCAAGGCAATTGCCGACAAGCTCGGCGTCAAGGCCGAATTCCTTGAAGGCAAGTGGGACGGGTTGATCGCCGGCCTCGACGCCAACCGCTATGACGCCGTCATCAACCAGGTCGGCATCACCGACGAACGCAAGGCGAAATACGACTTCTCCGACCCCTATATCGCTTCGAAGGCGGTGCTGATCGTCAAGGGCGACAATAGCGAGATCAAGGGCTTCGCCGATCTCAAGGGCAAGAAGTCGGCTCAGTCGCTGACCTCCAATTTCGGCAAGCTGGCCGAGAAGAATGGTGCGGAACTCGTCGGCACCGACGGTTTCGACCAGTCGATCCAGCTGCTTTTGACCGGCCGGGCCGACGCCACCATCAATGACAGCCTGTCCTTCCTCGACTTCAAGAAACACAAGCCCGATGCCGATGTGAAGATCGCCGCCCAGGAAGAAAACGCCGATTATTCCGGCGTCATTGTGCGCAAGGGCGATCCTGAACTGGTGGCTGCGATCAACAAGGCGCTGGCCGACATCAAGGCCGACGGCACCTACCAGAAGATCGCCGACACCTATTTCGGCCAGGACGTTTCGAAGTAGGAACCGGGCTGGTCTTCCAGCCTAACCGAATGAATGAGCGGCGGCCGCCAGACCAATCGGCCGCCGCTTTCCGCTTGACGGGTCGGCGCGCTATCTTGCGCGTCCCGCTGTCATGCGAGCGATGATTTCCGGAGGTTTTCCGTGCCCCATTGGCTGCAATTGATGCTGGATTCGCTTTGGCCCCTGTTGTGGGCCGCAGCCGTTTTCACCACGCCACTCACGCTTCTGTCCTTCGCCTTCGGTCTTTTCGTCGGGCTGGCGGTGGCGCTGATCCGGCTGTTCGGGCCGAAGCCGTTGGTGGCGGTGGTGCGCTTCTACGTCTGGATCTTTCGCGGCACGCCGCTTCTGGTTCAGCTTTTCCTGATCTTTTACGGCCTGCCTTCCGCAGGCATCCTGCTCGACGCCTTCACGGCGGCGCTGATCGGCTTCACCCTCAATGTCGGCGCCTATACGTCGGAGATTATCCGCGCCGTCATCGGCTCGGTGCCGAAGGGCCAGTGGGAAGCCGCCTATTCGATCGGCATGACCTGGAGGCAGGCTATGTGGCGCACGATCCTGCCGCAGGCGGCGCGCGTGGCGGTGCCGCCTCTGTCCAACACCTTCATCTCGCTGGTCAAGGATACTTCGCTGGCCGCCGCCATCACCGTGCCGGAAATGTTCCAGGCCGCCCAGCGCATCGTCGCCGTCACCTACGAACCGCTGATCCTCTATGTCGAGGCGGCGATCCTCTACCTGGCGATGAGTTCCGTGCTGTCGGCGCTGCAGACACGGCTGGAAGGACGGCTCAACCGCTATGGCGGCTTCCTTGAGGAGGCACGGGTATGATCGGCCTTACCGACATCGAAAAGCGCTTTGGCGACAACCATGTGCTGAAGGGCGTCAGTGTCACCATCGCCGAGGGCAGTGTCACCGCACTTGTCGGCCCGTCCGGTGGCGGCAAGAGCACCCTGTTGCGCTGCATCAACCTGCTCGAAATTCCAACCTCCGGCACGGTGCGCATCGGCGACGATACGCTGGTGTTCGAGCCGGGCGTCAAAGTCGCGACGAAGGACATCCAGCGCCTGCGCCGCCAGACCGGCATGGTGTTCCAGAATTTCCAGCTGTTTCCGCACCGCACCGCGATCGAGAACGTCATGGAGGGGCTGGTGACAGTGCTGAAATGGCCTGGCGAGCGGGCGCGCGAACGGGCGCTTGCCCTTCTGGAAAAGGTCGGCATGGCGCACAAGGCCGACGCTTGGCCGGCGACGCTGTCGGGCGGCCAGCAGCAGCGCGTGGCCATCGCGCGCGCGCTCGCACCTTCGCCAAAAGTGCTTCTGTGCGACGAGCCGACCTCGGCGCTCGATCCCGAACTGGCGCAGGAAGTGGTCGATGTGCTGAACAAACTGGCCAGCGAAGGCACGACCATGGTGATGGCGACGCATGATCTGCGCCTTGCCTCGAAAATCGCCCGCGAGGTGGTGTTCCTCGATGCCGGCGTGGTGGTGGAGAGCGGGCCGGCGGGAAGCGTTTTCGCCAACCCCCGGCGTGAGCGCACCAAGCGCTTCATTGCCACCTTGCGCCACGAGCAGGAAGGTGGCGCAGCCAGGTGAGGCGTCGTCACGGCTGCAGTGCCGCCACCTTGCGGCCGCTATATTCCGCGATCAGCACGCCGCCGAGCACCAGAACCATTGCCACCGCGTGGTAGGGTTGGAAGTCTTCCCCAAGGATCAGTACCGCCAAAAGCGCACCCCACAGCGGCAGGAAATTGATGAACAGGCCGGCACGGTTGGCCCCGATCAGTTCCACGCCGCGAATGTAGAAGGCCTGCGCGATCAGTGAGGGAAACAACACCACATAGGCGATGATCGCCCATCCCCTGGCGTCTGGCAGGATCGTGGCGCCGGCCTGGGCTTCCGCGAAGACGAAGGGTATGGCGCTTAGGAAAGCCCCGAGGCAAAGGGCTGCCATCAGGCTCATCCAATGCACCTGCGGCTTGTGGCGTAGCGCGGCCGTGTAGATACCGTAGGTCAGGATCGCCAGAAGCATCAGCGCATCGCCGAAATTCATGTCGAGATGGACGAGGCGCTCGATCTCGCCATGCGTCGCGGTAACGATGACGCCGACGAAGGACAGGGCGAAGCCCACGATCTGTGCCGCCGTGGTTCGCGTTCTGAAAAGAACGAACGACATGGCAAAGACGAACAGCGGCATGCCGCCCTGCTCGATGCTGACATTGGTGGCCGTGGTGTAGAGCAGGGCGCAGTACATGGCGACGCTGAAGATGGTGAAGCCAAGCATGCCCATCAAAAGAAGGAACCAGATGCGCTGCCGAATGACAGGCCAGTCGGCTGCTAGCTGGCGGCGGCCGACGACCGCCAGGATGGCGAGGGTGAAGCCCCAGCGCGATGCTGTCAGGATCATCGGCGACACATGCCCGACCGCCAGCTTGCCGGCAATTGCGTTGCCGGCCCAAAACAGCATGGTCAGGAGCAAAAGGAGGTAGGCGTTTCGGTGCATGGCTGTGTCCGATATATCAAGGCCGGGTTCGGGCTAATACCGCTTGACGGTCAAGTAAATGATGCGAAAGACGAAAATTGTTGTGCCTGGGGTGCATTCCGGCGGCAAAGAATGGTCGCGCAGGCTCTTGCATGACGCTATAGAGGCCTGTCGTTTTTGACGGGTCGGCCGTTGTTTGCGGTCGGGATTGAAGGGAAGAAAACATGGCCAATGTGGTGGTCGTCGGCTCCCAATGGGGCGACGAGGGCAAGGGCAAGATCGTCGACTGGCTGTCGGAACGCGCCGATGTGGTGGTGCGCTTCCAGGGCGGCCACAATGCCGGGCATACGCTCGTGGTCGACGGCAATGTCTATAAACTCTCGCTGCTGCCGTCAGGCGTGGTGCGCAAAGGCAAGCTGTCGATCATCGGCAACGGCGTCGTCTTCGATCCGCACGCCTTCGTGGCCGAGGCTACCAAGCTCAAGGCGCAAGGGGTGGAGGTGACGCCCGAGCGCCTGAAAATAGCCGAAAATACAGCGCTTATCCTGTCGCTGCACCGGGAACTGGACGGATTTCGCGAGGACGCGGCCTCCAATTCCGGGACGAAGATTGGCACGACCCGGCGCGGTATCGGCCCAGCCTATGAGGACAAGGTAGGCCGGCGCGCCATCAGGGTGATGGATTTGGCGGATTTGGACACGCTTCCTGCGAAGGTCGACAGGCTGTTGACCCACCACAATGCCTTGCGGCGCGGCCTCGGTCACGGCGAGGTGGCGCATGATGTGATCATGCAGGAACTGACCTCTGTCGCCGGAGAGATCCTGCCCTATATGGATCGGGTCTGGAAGATTCTCGACGATCGCCGCCGGGCTGGCGAGCGCATCCTGTTCGAGGGAGCGCAAGGCACGTTGCTCGATATCGATCACGGCACCTATCCGTTCGTGACCTCGTCCAATACCGTCGCCGGGCAGGCGTCGGCCGGATCGGGCGTGGGTCCGGGCGCCCTGAGCTATGTACTTGGCATTACCAAGGCCTATACGACCAGGGTCGGAGAGGGACCGTTTCCCACTGAGCAGCAGAACGAGATCGGCGAGTTCCTCGGCACCAAGGGGCACGAGTTCGGGGTCGTCACCGGGCGCAAGCGGCGCTGCGGCTGGTTCGATGCGGTGCTGGTGCGCCAGGCGGTTGCCGTCAACGGCATCAAGGGCATCGCGCTGACCAAGCTCGACGTTCTCGACGGGCTACCCGAGATCAAGGTGTGCACAGGCTACACGCTCGACGGCGAGGTGATCGATTACCTGCCGGCGAGCCAGGGCGCGCAGGCGCGCGTCCAGCCGATCTACGAAACCCTTGAAGGCTGGCAGGAAACCACGGCCGGGGCCAGAAGCTGGGCCGACCTGCCGGCGCAGGCGGTGAAGTATGTACGCCATATCGAGGAATTGATCGGCGCACCTGTGGCGCTACTTTCAACCAGCCCGGAACGGGACGACACGATACTTGTGACCGATCCGTTTCAAGACTAACACTCCCGATTTGCCGGCCGCGAGCCCAACCGAGGACTGCCGGCAAGGAAATGACAGGTCGACTGAAGCATGGCAGATTTCGTTGCGGTTCTGAAAAAGACGCTCGACGGTCTCGGCGAAACGACGCCGCAGATGCGGGCGAGGGTCTACGACAAGGCCCGCTCGACGGTGGCTGCCAAGCTGGCGGCCATCGAGCCTGCGCCGCCGGCTTCGGTGGCCGAGCGTCAGACGCGCGCGCTGGAAGATGCCATTGCAACGGTGGAGCGGGGCTTTGCGCCGCCGGTGGCCGCAGACATCGATCCGCTGGCGGAACTGGACAATATCTTTTCCTCGATCGACAAGAACAAGAACCAGCCCAACCATGTCCGGCCGGCCGCCAAGGCCGAACCTTTGTCGCCGAACCTGGAGGCCAGGCCGGACCCGTCCTGGCGCAAGGCCGAGCAGGCGGTGTGGACAGAGCCGGCGCCGCCCGAGTTGCCGGCGGCCGGGAACGGCCCCTCGTACACGGCAGGCGAAGAGCTTGAGACGGAAGGCGATCGGCGCGGCGATGTGTTCGCGTCTGGCGACGAGCCGGATGGCAAACGCAGCTACCGGGGGCTGATCGCGGCTGCCGTTGCCGTGTTGGTCGTCGCCGGCGGTGCCTACGGCGTATGGTCGAACAAGGATGCCTTCCAGGGTATGTTCGCGTCCAGCGACGAGCCGACGCCTGTCGTGGTCAAGCCGGTGAAAGTTGCGCCGCCGACCGCCAGCGAGACCGCAGCTGCCGAAACCACGCCGGCGCCGGCCAATAACCCGGCAAGCGGGAACGATGCCGGCGAAGCGGCAAAGTTCACGCAGCGCCTGCTGCCGGACGGAAATGAAACCGATCCCGGTCCGGCCGGCGGTGAAAGCGGTATCGGCGAGGGCACCTCCGTCGTGGCGCTGACCACGCCGCCGCCTGCCGTTGCGCCTACGGAGCCGGGTTCCGAAGGGTCGGCCACGCCGCCCGCCGCCGGCGAAGGAACAGCACCGGCTGCTCCCGAAGCGCAGGCTGCCGTACCTGTCGGGCAGAAAGCGATCTTTTACGAAGAGCGTACCAGTGTCGCGCAGGGTTCGGCCGAATCCGGCAATATCGTCTGGTCACTCGTGCAGGAATCACCTGGCGGCGATGCGCCTCCCGAACCGGCGATCCGGGGCGAGGCGACAATTCCGGGCAAGGATGTGCAACTGCGCCTGACGATCCGCCGCAATGCGGACCAGACGCTGCCCGCGAGCCACATCATCGAGATGATATTCCTGACACCCGACGGCTTTGAAGGCGGCGGCATCGAGAACGTGCTTCGGATTGCCATGAAGGCTGCCGAGCAGGAAGCTGGCAGCCCGTTGATCGGCATCCCGGCCAAGATCGCCGACGGCTACTTCCTCGTTGCCCTCAATGATACCAAAGCCGACGAGAACGCCAACATGACGCTCCTGCGCAATCAGGATTGGATCGACGTTCCGGTCATCTACAAATCGGGGCGCAGGGCGCTGCTGACGATGGAAAAGGGTATCCCCGGCGACAAGGTGTTCGATGAAGCGCTGAAAGCCTGGCAGGTAAACTCGGCTGGATGAAACACCGCTGCGGCGGCGGTGCCTTCCTGTGGCAGTTTCGTCGGCATGTGCTAATATTCTGAAACAGTGATTGGCGGCACGCGACGTTTGCGCCGCGCCGCTCTTTTGCTGTGGCATCGGACTAACCGAGAACAACCTCTTGAGGCTCCACGGCTAGCGGAGCACGCGCATGTGCGCTGCAAGGATCGATCCGAGAAATCTGGGCGAAGCCGTTCTTCTCACAGATGGCGGGCTGGAAACTTCGCTTGTCTTTCTGGACGGGATCGAATTGCCGGGCTTCGCGGCCTTCCCCCTGCTTGACGATGCCAAGGGCCTGGAACGGCTCGATAGCTATTTCAGCCAGTATCTGGATATCGCCGAAAGGCATGGTGTGGGTTTCGTGCTCGATACACCCACCTGGCGAGCCAATCTCGATTGGGGCGAAAAGCTCGGCTATTCGCGTGAGGTTCTGGCTGGCGTCAATCGCCGCGCCATTGCGCATGCGAGGGCGCTTGGCGCGCCTTATGTGGCGCGCGGCATGACGGTTCTGGTGAACGGCGTCATCGGCCCGCGCGGCGACGGCTACCGGCCCGACGCGCTGATGACGACCCGGCAGGCGGAAGACTATCATTGCGATCAGATGAGGGCCTTTGGCGATGCCGGCGCCGACATGGTCAGCGCCGTTACCATGAACTATCCCGACGAAGCTGTCGGTATCGCCTGCGCCGCGATGAGTGTCGGATTGCCTTCGGTGATTTCCTTCACGGTCGAGACGGATGGCCGCTTGCCCTCGGGGGAAAGCCTGCAGGAGGCGATCGAACTGGTCGATGACGAGACCGACGGCGCCCCGGCCTATTTCATGATCAACTGCGCCCATCCAAGCCATTTCGAGGCCATTCTCAGCGACAATGCACATTGGGTGAGCCGCATTCGCGGGGTGCGGGCCAACGCCTCTACCAGGAGCCACGCGGAACTCGATGGGGCGACCGAACTCGACCCAGGCGATCCCGCCGATCTTGGCCGTCGCTACCGTGCGATGCGCGACCGTTTCAAGCATATTTCGGTGCTTGGAGGATGTTGCGGCACCGACAGCCGCCATATCGAGGCGATCTGCGAAGCCTGCCTATAGTGCCAGGCGCTGGATCCGGCTCTCATCCCTCCAGTTCTTCGCGCAGCATTTCCAGTTCCAGCCACTCTTCTTCAAGGGCGGCAAGCGTGACGCGCTCCTTGTCAAGCGCGGCGATAATCTTCTGGAATCCCTTTGGGTCTCGCTCATAGAAGGCCGGATCGGCGATGTTGTTCTCGAGTGCCGCGATGGAGGCGGATACGGCGGCCATCTTGGACGGCAGGTTCTCCAGCGCGAACTTCTGCTTGAAGGACAGCTTCTTCGCCGGAACCTTGGGCTCTGTCTGTTCGGCCCGCTCCGCCGCCGCAACAGCTTCCCCGCCAGCCGAGCGGGCGCGCAACTTGCGGTCGTCCAGTCTGGTGCCCCCGCGCTGGGCCAGCATGTCGGAATAGCCGCCGGCATATTCCACCCAGCGGCCGTTGCCGTCCGGGGCTATGATGCTGGTCACCGTGCGGTCGAGGAAGTCGCGGTCGTGGCTGACCAGAATCACCGTGCCGGCGAAGCCTGCGACCAGTTCCTGCAACAATTCCAGCGTTTCCATGTCGAGATCGTTGGTCGGTTCGTCGAGCACCAGAAGGTTGGCCGGGCGAGCGAGAACGCGGGCCAGCAGCAGCCTCGCCCGTTCGCCGCCGGAGAGTTCGCGCACCGGGGTGCGTGCCTGCTCCGGCTTGAACAGGAAATCCTTCATGTAGGAGACGACGTGGCGTTGTTCGCCGTTGATGACGAGGCTCTCGCCGCGGCCGTCGGTCAAATAGTGGGCAAGTGTTTCGTTCGGATCGACCGATTCGCGCTTCTGGTCGAGCGTGGCGATCTCGAGATTGACGCCGAGGCGGACCGTGCCGGCGTCGGGCGCCAATTCGCCGGTGAGCATCTTGAGCAGCGTCGTCTTTCCCGCGCCATTGGGGCCGACGAGACCGACGCGGTCGCCGCGCTGGATACGGGTCGAGAAATCCTTGACCACGGTGAGGTCGCCAAAGCTCTTGCCGATGCCTTTCGCTTCGATGACCAGCTTGCCGGATTCGGCCGCGTCGCTGGCCACCATGGTGGCGGAGCCTTCGGCACCCTTGTGGCCGCGGAAGCGCTGGCGCATCGTCTGCAACTCGCCAAGCCGGCGCATGTTGCGCTTGCGCCGCGCCGTCACGCCATAGCGCAGCCAATGCTCCTCGCGCACGATCTGGCGGCCGAGCTTGTGCTGCGCGCGCTCCTCTTCTTCCAGCACCTTGTCGCGCCATTCCTCGAAATTGCCGAAGCCTCGGTCCAGCCGTCGGGTCTGGCCGCGATCCAGCCAGATGGTGGCGCGCGAGACACGCTCGAGGAAGCGGCGGTCGTGCGAAATCACGATCAGGGCTGAAGAGGTTCGGACAAGTTCCTCTTCAAGCCATTCGATGACCTGGAGGTCGAGGTGGTTGGTCGGCTCGTCGAGCAGCAGGATATCGGGTTCCGGGGCCATGACGCGGGCAAGCGCCGCACGGCGGGCCTCGCCGCCGGACAACTCGTCGGGGCGCTCTTCCCCGCTCAGGCCCAGATGTTCCATCAGGTAGGTGGCTCGATGCGGGTCGTCGGCTGGGCCGAGGCCCGCCTCGACATAGGCGCGAACGCTGGCGAAGCCGTCCAGATCCGGCACCTGGGGCAGGTAGCGGATGGTCGCCGAAGGTTGGCGGAAGACCTCGCCGTCCTGCGCCTCGACCAGTCCGGCGGCGATTTTCAACAATGTCGACTTGCCGGAACCGTTGCGGCCGACCAGCGCGATCTTGTCGCCGGGGGCTACCGTCAGCTCTGTCCCGTCGAGCAGCGGCGTGCCGCCGAAAGTCAGCTTGATGCCGGTAAGATTGAGCAGAGGCGGGGCCATGTCAGCTTCCGGAAATGGGGAAGGGATGGGCAACCAGCAACGCACGGCCGCTGGCGAGTTGGATGCGCAGCTTTCCGGCGACCGCGTTTGATATGGTCAGAGATGAGCCGAACGGCACCTCGACGTTGGCAAGTGGCCACCTTGCCCCTTCGACGGTCAAGCCGGCCAGATCGGAAAAGCCGTGGATCGAGAACATGGTGCCTTCGCCATAGTCGAATTCAGCCGACCGGTTGAGCAGCGGCACACCCTCCTGGGCGCCGCTGGTCAACAGAACAGAGACACCGTTTTCCGCAAGGCGCAGCGCCAGTGCCAGGTGCAGGAAGGCGTGGTCCGCGCGCAGCCCGCCGAATGCTCCGGCAAGGATCAGCGAGGTCGCGCCCTTTTCACGGGCAATGTCGATGGCCAGTTCGCCGTCGGTCTTGTCCTTTTCGGCCGGGAATTTCCGCGTCGGCACCGATTGCAGGCGTGGCGGCAAATCCTTTGGGACCGAATCGAAATCGCCGACCCAAAGTTCCGGTGTCAGGCCGAGCAATTCGGCATGGCGGATGCCGGAATCGGCAGCGATGACGCGTGTTCCCGCGACCTGATCGTCAAGCACCGGGGTGCGGACAAGGTCGCCGCCCAGAAGAATGGTGAATTGGCTCATGGGCGAGGCCCTTAGCAGCCCCCATGACAGAACGGAAGTCCGACACAAGCAAGCTGCTCTTGCATGGCCGGTCATCGCGGACTATGTGTCAAAACGCTCTAACGGGGTGCCGGACGCGTCATGCGGACCGGCTGAGAGGCAAAATGCCAACCCGCTGAACCTGATCCGGCTTGTACCGGCGGAGGGATTAGATGCTTTCGGGAACTCCCGGCGCCTCAATTCCCTTAATTGTTTGAACGAAGGAGGCGCCGATGCGCACATTGCTTTTATCGTTTCTCGCAGCCACCACGCTTGCCTTGATTGTCCCGGCGGCAGCCAAGGACAAGCTCACCGTCTACACCTATGAAAGTTTCACCGCGGAATGGGGTCCGGGTCCGCAGGTGAAAAAGAACTTCGAGGCCGAATGTGGCTGCGAAGTCGATTTCGTCTCGGTCGCCGACGGCGTCGCCCTGCTGAACCGTGTCAAGCTGGAAGGGGCTTCGACCAAGGCTGACGTGGTTCTGGGGCTCGATACCAATCTGACCGCCGAAGCCAGGCAAACCGGGCTGTTTGTCCCGCATGGCACCGTCGGCGACATCAACGTGCCGGGCGGCTGGAGCGACGATATCTTCGTTCCCTATGACTACGGCTATTTTGCCATCATCTATGATGCCGAAAAGCTGAAGACGCCGCCGAAGAGCCTCAAGGAGCTGGTCGAGGGCGATCCCGAACAGAAGATCGCCATCCAGGATCCGCGCACCTCGACGCCCGGACTTGGCCTGCTGTTGTGGGTCAAGTCGGTCTACGGCGACCAGGCGGGCGAGGCCTGGGCCAAGCTCAAGGGCCGCGTGCTGACGGTGACGCCCGGCTGGAGCGAGGCCTATGGCCTGTTCACCAAGGGCGAGGCGCCGATGGTGCTTTCCTATACCACCTCACCGGCCTACCACATGGTGGCCGAAAGCAGCGAACGCTACCAGGCGGCCGCCTTCGAGGAGGGGCATTACCTGCAGATCGAAGTTGCCGGCGTCACCACGACAGGAGCCGGCAATCCGCTGGCGGAAAAGTTCATCGCCTTCATGACCGGCCCCGGCTTCCAGGATGTCATCCCGGAAACCAACTGGATGTTCCCGGCCGGAAAGACCGACAAGCCGCTCAACCCGGCTTTCGACAAACTGGTCAAGCCGGCCAAGACCTTGCTGTTCAGCTCCGAGGAAGTAGCTGAGAACCGCAAGGCCTGGGTGGACGAATGGCTCGGCGTGATGAGCAAATAGTTCTTCCCCACCCTACAGGAACACCCTTCTCCGGCTGGTCGGAAAAGGGTGTTCCAACAAACCGGTTTTTGGGCACTTTGCAGCCTATGCATTCGACCCGTACATCAGACCCCCGCATTCACGCCGGTATCATTGCGCTGGCATTCGTCACGCTTTTGATCGGCGGGGCGTTCGCCGGCCTGATCGCCGAGGGCGCGCGCGACATGTCGGGGGCCTATGCCGCTTTCGACGGCTATCTGGCGCGCGTCGCCCGTTTCACGCTGTGGCAAGCGATCCTGTCCACCCTGTTTTCGGTGCTGCCGGCGCTGTTCGTCGCCCGCGCACTGGCGCGCCATCCGCGCTTCTTCGGCCGCGACCTGATCCTGCAATTGTTTGCGGTGCCGCTGGCGCTGCCGGCGATCGTCGCCGCGCTCGGGATTCTCGCGCTCTATGGCCGCGCCGGCTATTTCGCCGGCTTCCTGAGCGAACTGGGCGGCGGGACATGGCCGGGCATCTACGGTCTCTCCGGCATCCTCGTTGCCCATGTCTTCTTCAATCTGCCTCTGGCGGTGCGGCTGTTCCTCGAAGTGTTGCATGCCGTGCCGGCCGACCAGTGGCGGCTGGCCAGCCAACTCGGCATGGGTGCGCGGCCGGCCTTTCGGCTAATCGAATGGCCAGTGCTCAGGCAAGCGCTTCCGGGCGTTGCCGGGCTGGTATTCATGCTTTGCATCACCTCCTTCACCATCGTCCTGACGCTTGGTGGGGGGCCGCGCGCCACCACGCTGGAAGTGGCGATCTACCAGGCGCTGCGCTTCGATTTCGATCCGGCGCGTGCCGTGTCGCTGACCTTGCTGCAGATCGGGCTGACGCTTGTCGTCGTGCTCGTGCTTGCCCGCCTCGGCGCCAACACCACAGGCGATGCCAACCTGCAGGTCGCGCCGCGCCGCTACCATTCGGTCGGCAAGGGCGAGGCTCTCCTTAACGTGACGCTGATCGTGCTTGCGCTTGCGTTTGTCGCCGGGCCGATGGCCGCGACTGTCGCGGCGGGCGTTCAGGCCGACCTCGGGCGGCTGGTCATGGAGGACGCCGTGCGTCGTGCCGCACTGACCAGCATGGTGCTGGCATTCGTGTCTGCCTTGCTGGCGTCGGTCTTGTCGCTCGCCTTGATCATGGCGCGCCGCGCTCTGGCGCTGCGGCGTTCCGGGCAAGGCAGGACGCTTCTCGAACACGCGACCGATACCGGTGCCGGCTTCGTGCTGGTCGTGCCGCCCATCGTCATCGGCGCAGGCTGGTTCGTACTCCTGCGCCACAGCAGCGACGTGTTCGCGCTTGCGCCGGTGATGGTCGCGGCCGTCAATGCGGTGATGGCGATGCCCTTTGCGATCCGGGCGCTACGCCCCGCCTATGATGCCGCCAGCGAACGCCATGAGCGTCTGTGTGCGCTTCTTGGCATTTCGGGCTGGAACCGGCTGAAGCTGATCGACTGGCCGCCGTTGCGGCGCCCGCTGGCGACGGCGTTCGCTTTCGCCATGGCCTTGTCGCTGGGAGACCTTGGCGTGATCGCGCTGTTCGGCAGCGATTCGGTGCAGACGCTGCCCTATCTGCTCCTGTCGCGCATGGGCAGCTACCGCACCGAGGATGCGGCCGGACTGGCGCTGATCCTGGGTGCCGTCTGCCTCGTTTTGATGCTCGCCGCCAGCCGTTTCGGAAAGGAAGCTTCCGCATGAACGAACCGGTACGGGCAGGCGCGGCAGTCAAGCTTGAATCGGTGGAATTCAGCTATGGCGAGACCAGTTTCACCTTCGACGTGGCATTCGTCCCGGGCGAGATCACCGCGGTGATGGGACCGAGCGGTTCGGGAAAGTCGACCCTGCTCAATCTTGTCGCCGGCTTCGAGATGCCTCAGGCCGGCCGCGTCGTGATCGGCCGCACGGACGTGACGCTCGAAGCGCCGGCCAACCGCCCGGTGTCCATGGTGTTCCAGGAAAACAACCTGTTTTCGCATTTGTCGGTCGAAGACAATGTCGGGCTGGGCTGCTCACCCTCATTCAAGCTGAGCACCGCCGAGCGCGATGCCGTTGGAGAAGCGCTGGCACGGACCGGGCTCGACGGAAAGCAATGCCGCTTGCCGCGCGAACTGTCCGGCGGCGAGCGCCAAAGGGTGGCCCTGGCGCGCGTCCTGGTGCGCGACCGTCCGGTCCTGTTGCTTGACGAGCCTTTCGCTTCGCTGGGGCCGGCATTGCGCGACGGCATGCTGGATCTCGTGGCCAATTTGCAGGCCGAGCGGCGCATGACGGTGCTGTTCGTGACCCATCAGCCCGAGGATGCGCGTCGAATCGTCAAGAACATGGTGTTCGTTGAGAACGGCGCAGTCGCGGCGGCCGGACCTGCGGAGCATTTCTTCAACGGGGGTGGACCGGAGGCGTTCCGGCGCTATATCGGCTCCGAGAACGAATCACGAGATGTTGCCCGGAAGCGGACATAATTTACGGCCAAAGCGTCGCCAGCAGTCGGGGCCCGTTCTTGCTATGCAAGGTTGAGTGTGGCTAGGTCCGCACAAGGATGGTTGGGCAGCCCTGATTTGCCCATGGGAACGCGAAAGGACGCCGATCTGTCGACCGGCCTGGATCATATCAGCAAATCCACGCTGTCGCGCGCGCTCGTGCTGGCGGGCGCTGCCGTCGTCTTGGCCGCTTGTCAGGCAATCACGCCGCCCGGCGTGCAGGAATCGGCATTCCGTCCGTCCGACCGGCCGGTCACGGTCGACAATGTCACCGCCAACAACAAGCTGGCCGAACTGGCGCGTGCCCAGCATCCGCGCATTCTGGCCACTTACGGCGGCGAATATTCCGATCCCAAGCTTGAGCGCATGGTCGCCAAGGTCATCGGCAGCCTGACCACGGTTTCGGCTAATCCAACGCAAAACTACCGCATCACCATCCTCAATTCGCCGAACGTCAATGCGTTCGCGCTGCCGGGCGGCTACCTCTACATCACCCGCGGTCTCCTGGCGCTGGCCAACGATTCATCCGAGCTTGCCGCAGTCGTCGCGCATGAAATGGGCCATGTCACCGCCAATCACGGGTTGCAGCGTCAGCAACTCGAGGCGGAAGAAAGTCTGGCGACCAAGGTCGTCTCGGACGTGCTGGGCGATAGCCCTACCGCAAAAGTTGCGCTGATCAGGGGCAAGCTCAGGCTGGCACAGTTTTCGCGCAACCAGGAACTGGAGGCCGACGCCATCGGCATCAAGTCGGTGGGCGAGGCGGGCTACGATCCCTATGCTGCCAGCCGCTTCCTGCAATCGATGTCCACCTACACCGATTTCCGCTCGGTCAGCGGCGCGACGGACGCCAGCCTCGACTTCCTGGCGACGCATCCCAACACGCCGCAGCGTATCGAACTGGCGCTGCGCCATGCGCGCCAGTTCGGCCCGCCAGGCGTCGGCACGCGTGACCGGGACAGTTTCCTTGCCGGCATAGACGGTCTGCTTTACGGCGACACGCCGGAAGAGGGCTATGTGCGCGGCAATACCTTCCTGCATCCCGGGCTCGGCGTCTCGTTCTCGGTACCGGACGGCTTCATAATCGACAATTCGGCGACCGCCGTTACCGCGACCGGACCGGGCGACATGGCGGTACGCTTCGACGGCGTGACGGTGAGCCAGAGCCGCTCGCTGACCGATTATATCCGCAGCGGCTGGGTCGCCGGCCTCGACGACGCCAGCGTGCGGCAGGAAACGATCAACGGCAACGAAGCTGCGGTGGCCAGCGCCAGCGCCGAGGGCTGGCGCTTCGACGTCACCGTCATCCGCGCCGGCGGGCAGGTCTATCGGCTGCTGACTGCGGCCCCTGCGGCAAGCACCTCGCTCGACAGCGTTGCCCGCTCCGTCGGCGGCAGTTTCCGCATCCTGAGCCCTGCCGAAAAGGCGGCTTTGAAGCCGCTACGCATCCGCATCGTGACGGTCAAGCCGGGCCAGACCATGGGCACGCTTTCGGCCCAGATGGTGGGCGTGGACCGCAAGCTGGACCTTTTCCGGGTGCTCAACGCACTTGCGCCCGGCGCCACCGTCTCGGCTGGAGACAAGGTCAAGATCATCACCGATCGATAGCGCGCGCATCCTTGCCGATGCTCCGAAACCGGATCGGCTTTGGCAGCCTGACGCTGCGGCGGTTCGGCCTACCCGTATCAGGCGATGATGTCGGGGATGATGCGATCCTCAAGAGATCGCAGCCGGTCTTTCAGGGCCAGCTTCTTTTTCTTCATGCGCTGGATTTGCAGCGGATCGCAGCCGGTGGCGAGCATTGCATTGATGGCCGCGTCGAAGTCGGCGTGATCCTGCTTCAAGCGCGCGAATTCTAGGCGGATATCGGCCTGTTCCTGTTCGGACATTACTTACCGTCTGCATATTTCGGCGCCCACAGTGCGCCTTGGCTGGGAACCCTGTTGGGCGGAAACAGCGGCGTCGGGCCACTGAAGTCATGCAGATATCACATTTCAGCTTGTCGTGGAATGCGACCCAAGTTCATTCGACATCGGCTTGAGTTGATGGCACACTGTCATCGTGCCGTCACAGTGGGTACTTGCGGTGTGCCGTGACGGCTGCAATCGAGGAAACCATGAAAGGGAGAACCAATCATGTCTCTTGCATCCCATCTTGACGAATTGCAGAGGAAACACGGCGACATCGAGCGCGAGATTGACAATGCCTTGTTGCATCCGTCGGTCGACGATCTCGAAATAGCTAACCTCAAGCGACGCAAGCTGGCCATCAAGGACGAGATTGAAAAACTGCGAGGTCAACCGACTACGCACTGACGCACAAGGTCATCAAGTCAAAGCCGAATTGATTTCGGCGGCGTGAGCGTCGCCGAATGATATCGGGTTTTATTTCGACCGACCTGCCCTATCGGGTCAGGTAGGTGTTTTGGCGTGTCCGGCACCTGTTAAAACCCTGCTGATGCAATCGCCGCATTGACAAGTCGGGCGCTCTCCTCCACCTCATGCGAGGATTTTGCGCGTCCGCCAAAAGGATTTCACATTTCTCACGGCATGTTGCGCGCATTGATGCAGTGGGGCGCCCTGACGCATCCGGCCGGATGCGCGACGTCTCGAAAAGATTCTAGAGGCGGCCGGGCATGACCGGATACTATTCCTCACCATTTCAGCGCCGCGCCTCGGTCGGTGTCGATGTCGGCGGCGTCATGGTTGGCGGATCTGCGCCGGTCGTCGTCCAGTCGATGACCAATACGGATACGGCAGACATCGACCAGACGGTCGCCCAGGTGGCGGCCCTGCATCGCGCCGGCTCCGAGATCGTTCGCATCACCGTGGATCGGGACGAAAGTGCCGCCGCCGTGCCGTTCATCCGCGACCGGCTGGCGCGGCTTGGCGTCAACGTGCCGCTGGTGGGCGACTTCCACTATATCGGCCACAAGCTGCTTGCCGATCATCCGGCCTGCGCCGAAGCACTGGCGAAATACCGCATCAACCCCGGCAATGTCGGTTTCAAGGACAAGAGGGACAAGCAGTTCGCGGCGATCGTCGAGATGGCGATCCGTCACGACAAGCCGGTGCGCATCGGCGTCAATTGGGGTTCGCTCGACCAGGAGTTGCTGACCAGGCTGATGGACGAAAACCAGCGGAACGGCTCTCCCATGACGGCGCAGGACGTGACGCGTGAGGCGATCGTGCAGTCGGCGATCCTGTCGGCCGAGCTTGCCGAGGAAATCGGGCTTGGCCGCGACAAGATCATCCTCTCGGCCAAGGTCAGCGGCGTTCAGGACCTGGTCGCCGTCTATGCCGAACTTGCAACGCGCTCGAACCATGCCCTGCATCTCGGCCTTACCGAGGCCGGCATGGGCTCGAAAGGCATCGTGGCCTCATCGGCGGCGATGGGCATCCTTTTGCAGCAAGGCATTGGCGACACCATCCGCGTTTCGCTGACGCCCGAGCCCGGCGGCGACCGCACCAAGGAGGTGCAGGTGGCGCAGGAACTGCTGCAGACGATGGGATTTCGCCAGTTCGTGCCGATCGTGGCGGCCTGTCCGGGCTGCGGGCGCACGACATCCACCGTGTTCCAGGAATTGGCGCAGTCGATCCAGGACGATCTGCGCAAGAACATGCCGGTATGGCGCACCAGATATCCCGGCGTCGAGCAACTCAAGGTCGCGGTGATGGGCTGCATCGTCAACGGTCCGGGCGAATCCAAGCATGCCGATATCGGCATCTCCTTGCCGGGAACGGGCGAAATGCCGACCGCACCGGTGTTCATCGACGGCAGGAAGGCGGCGACGCTGCGCGGACCGAATATCGCCTCCGATTTCGAGAAAATGGTTGCCGACTATATCGAGCAGCGCTTCGGCCATGGCAGCAGGGCCAAGGCCGCGGAGTAGCCGATGCGGGCTCGGGACGCGGCGCGGCTCATTGCAATCCTTGCGATGCTGCTCGCCACTGAGGGGACGGCTGAAGCCGATCCGCCCAAGCCGGCAAGGGAGCGGCTTGTCGGCCGTGTGTGCGAACTTATCGAGGTTCACGCCGAGCGCGCCGGTTTGCCGGAGGCGTTTTTCGCCCGGCTGATCTGGAAGGAAAGCCGCTTCGACCCCAACGCCGTCAGCCCGGTCGGCGCGGAAGGCATCGCCCAGTTCATGCCCGGAACCGCAAAGATGCGCGGGCTGGCCGATCCTTTCGACATCGAGCAGGCGATTCCGGCGTCTGCCCGTTATCTCGGGGAGCTCAAGACAGGTTTCGGCAACCTCGGCCTTGCGGCCGCAGCCTACAATGCCGGCGAAAGCCGCGTGTCGCGCTGGCTAAGATCAGGCGGCTTCCTGCCGTTGGAAACCGAGGACTACGTGCTCGACATCATGGGCGAACCGGCCGACAATTTCACCGATACCGCCTATGCGGGCCGGGTCGCGCAACTGGACGAAAAGCAGAATTTTGCTGTCGCCTGCCGCAGGTTGCCGGTCACCATGTCGGCAACCGTGGCGATGGCCAGCGTGCACGTGAAGCCGTGGGGCATTCAGGTGGCAGGCACTTTCCAGCGCAGCGCGGCAATCAGGCAATGGCAACGCCTGAAAGCGAGATTTCCAGCTGTGCTCGGCGCACACGATCCGGTGGTCAGCCGGGTCCGGTCGCCACTTGGCTGGCGCGGCATCTATGCCGTGCGCATCGGAGCGGACAACAGGGGCGAAGCCAACACCATTTGCCGCGACCTGCATAGCGCCGGCGGTGCTTGTGTCGTGGTCAGGAACCGTTAGGCACCGGACCGGGATGCTGGACCTCGTTCTCGGAAAATTCCGATACTCTGAAAGCAAAGCGTTAGCTGTAGCGTGGCGCGATCAGGCGATCTTGACAGACATGGTTTCGCTCAACCAACTGCCGATCTTGGTTCCCAGGCGATCGGGCGAGATCGGCTTAGGCAGATAGTCGTCCATGCCTGAGTCGAGACATTTGTCGCGGTCGCCTTTCAGCGCGTGGGCGGTCACGCCGATGATCGGGATATGCTCGCCCTTGCCGGCTTCGTAGGCGCGGATGGCGCGTGTTGCCTCATAGCCGTTCATTTCCGGCATGGAGACGTCCATCAGGATCAGTTTCGGCTTCAAGGCCCGGTGCATCTCCACCGCCGTGCGGCCATTGCCGGCGATACGGTAGCTGAGGCCAAGTCCGTTGAGGATCTGGCCGAACACCAACTGGTTCACCTCGTTGTCCTCGGCGATCAGGATATCGATCGAGGCGTTCGCGGTGCCGGTGATTTCCGGGGCCGTTGTTACCAGGGCGGGATGGCGCAGGACCGTCGGGGCTGGACGCACTGGTTGCGGGGCCGGCACCGGCTCGCGCACGAAATGCGCCGTACCGGCTTGGGTACGCGCCTTCTGGATGACGGAGATGACGGTACCCAGAAGGATTGCCGAACGCGCCGGCTTGGTGAGATGGGCGGCGATACCGAAATCGATGACCAGCTTGCCGAAGTCGACCTGATCGACGGAGGTCAGCAGCACGACCGGAATGGAGGCCAGACGGCTGTCGGCGGCGATGGCCTTGGCCACGTCGGCGCCGCTCATGCCGGGCATCTGGTAATCGAGGATGATGCAGTCGACGGAGGCGCCGAGCTGGAACGCGCGGTCGAGGAAGGCGAGGCCGACTGCTCCGCTTTCTGCCGCCGCACAATCGAAGCGCCAGCTCTTGAGCTGCTCCAGCAGGATCTCTCGATTGACGGGATTGTCGTCGATGACCAGGACGCGCGCTCCGGTGACGTCACCGGGAACGACTTCGTCGCGCTGTTGCGCCTCATGCACAGGCAACGGCACGGTGAACCAGAAGATGGAGCCTCGTCCGATTTCGCTTTCGACGCCGATCTTGCCGCCCATCAGATCGACGAGGCGGGCACCGATGGCCAGGCCGAGGCCGGTGCCTTCGTGACGGCGGGTCGAGGAGGAATCCACCTGTGCAAACTTTTCGAACACGCTTTGCAGCTTGTCGGCCGGAATGCCGATGCCTGTATCCTCGACACCGACCTTGAGCCGGACGGTGCCGTCCACGACCTCACCGGACACATCGATCAGCACGTGGCCTTTTTCGGTGAACTTGATGGCGTTGCCGAGCAGGTTGGTGACGATCTGGCGGAAGCGGCCGGCATCGCCGACGACGAAGGCCGGCAGGCGCGGATCTACCCGCACGATCAGTTCCAGGTTCTTTTCAGCAACGCGAGCCGAAACCAGGGTTGCAACGTCTTCGACAGCTTCGGTCAGGCGGAACGGGGCAGGGTCGAGCGTCAACTGGCCGGCGTTGATCTTCGAGAAATCGAGGACGTCATTGATGATGGTCAGCAATGCGTTGCCGGATTTGACGATCACATCGGTGAACGTCTTCTGGCGCGGCGTGAGCTCCGTCTTGGCCAGAAGTTCGGCCATGCCGAGCACGCCGTTCATCGGGGTGCGTATTTCGTGGCTCATATTGGCCAGGAATTCGGACTTGGCACGATCTGCCGCTTCTGCCTTGAACAGCGACGCTGAGGTTTCGGCAAAAGCCCGGCGGATCGCCTTTTCCATCGGGCGGAATATCCAGAAGGCAACCGCGGCGAGTGCCGCGGCCATCAGGAAGGTTCCCCACAAAAGCAGCCGGTCGGCGCGCGCATCGGCGAGGCGTCGCTCGCTGTCGACGGCGGCACGGGCACGGACCAGCATGGACTGTGCAAACAGGTCGTTCTGGTTGCGGATTTCGCGATAGCTCCAGTCGTCGATCGACTTTGCTTCGGCCATCAGGTTGAGATTGCGCACCATGTCGCGCGCCGACCACAAGAGATAGCCGTTGATCGAGGCCGCTTTCAACTCGTCTACCGTCTGCCTGGTCAGGCGCGGGGAGATGTCCGCAACTTCGCTGGTCAGCGCTTCAATGCCCTGGGTAATCTTCTGGGCATGGCCGAAGGCGGCATTGGCCAGTTCATTGCGCGTATCCGGGCGCCAGGCGGAGACGGCCGTTTCAGCGAAGCTCGCGGCATTGTTGAGATCGCGCGAAAAGGCGACGAAATGCGCGCTCAGCGTATCGACCTGATGGCGATATGAATTGACGTGGTTCAGCGTGGCGATAAGGCCGCCGACGGACAATGCGAGAACCAGCAGGCCGGACAGATAACGAATCCGGATAGACCGGAAGAAGGACATGTATTCCGGCATGCGTAACCCCCAACACATACGCGCAATTGTAACGGCGGGGATCACACTGCATTAACATTAAGATTTCGTTGGTGCGGCAGAGCTTTGCGGCTTGGCCAGGGCCTATCTGGTGCGATTGGCGACGAATGTCGCCGCGGCTTTCAGCATTGCCGCCCGTTCGCCGTAGGGATCGAGCAAGGCGTGCGCCTGTTCGACAAGGCCGTTCAGTTGCCGGCGTGCCCAGTCGGCGCCGTGAAGGGCTGCCAGCGTGGCCTTGCCGGCGGCGGCATCCTTGCCGGTGGCCTTGCCGATCTGGCTGGCATCCGCCGTCATGTCGAGCAGGTCGTCGGCAAGCTGGAAGGCAAGCCCTATGGCCGAGCCGAATTCAGCCAGCCGTTCCTGGTCCGCCGACGAGGCATGGGCAAGGATCGCGCCGGCCTCGCAGGCAAAGCGGATCAATGCACCGGTCTTCATCGCTTGCAGGCGAATGATGCCGGCTTCGTCGGGGGAGGCATGCTCCGCCGCCAGGTCGAGCATCTGTCCGCCGGTCATGCCGCCAAGGCCGGCTGCACGGGCAAGGCCCTTGACCAGGACAAGGCGCGTGGCGGCTGTAGGCCTTTTTCCGTGCTCCCAGGGTTCGCCGGCAATGATATCGAAGGCAAGCGTGAGCAGGCTGTCGCCAGCGAGGATGGCCGTCGCTTCGTCATATGCCCTGTGCACGGTCGGCTGGCCGCGCCGCAGATCGTCGTCGTCCATCGCCGGCAAATCGTCGTGGATCAGTGAATAGCAGTGGACGCATTCCAGCGCAGCCGCCACGCAAAGCGCCGTATCGTCCCTGGCATCGGGGTCGAACAGGGCGGCGCTTTCCATCACCAGGAAGGGACGCAGCCGCTTGCCGCCGTTGAGCACGCCGTGGCGCATGGCTAAAAGCAGGCGCTCCGGCCTTGCGATCTCGCCGGAAAGCGGGCGATCGTCGAGACTGCGCCGCAGCCTGGCTTCAACGGCGCTGGCTTGCTCTGTCAGCCGGGTTTCAAAGGCGATTTCAGCGTCTGTCGTCATGGCGGCGAGCGGTAGCCGACACTCAGACATTGCGCAAGCAGTCAGGCGCCGTTATGCGGGAAGGTGATTGGCAGGGACAAGCCAGGTGCCGGAACCGATCATCGAGCAAGAGACTGAGGGATTGGTTCATGGAACCGAGGGACATCTCATGTCGCGAGCAAAAAGGGGCGGGCGGACCATCTCGCGCAAGAGCTTGATCCGCACCGGGGTGAGAGGCGCGGTCATACTTGCGCTCATTCCCGTGATTTTGACCATCCTCTACCTGCCTTCCTTCGTGCATCCGGTTTCAACGCTGATGCTGAAGGATTTGGCGACCTTCTCCGGCTACGACCGGCGCTGGGTGGGTATCGACGATATCGCCCCGGTGCTGGCGCATTCCGTCATCATGTCGGAGGATGGCCAGTTCTGTTCCCATCACGGCATCGACTTCCGTGAACTGAAGGGCGTGGTGAGCGACGCCATCGCGGGGGAGGCAACGCGCGGCGCCTCGACCATCACCATGCAGACGGTCAAGAACCTGTATCTGTGGCAGCGGCCGTTCACGACCTTGCGCAAAGTCGTCGAATTGCCGTTGGCGGTCTATTTCGACCTTGTCGTGCCGAAACGACGGATCATGGAAATCTATCTCAACATTGCCGAATGGGGGCCGGGCATCTACGGCATTGAGGCTGCCGCACAGCATCATTTCGGTGTTGCCGCCAGGAAACTGTCGCGCCGGCAGGCTGCCCTGCTTGCCGTTGCCCTGCCCAATCCGGTGGCACGAAATCCAGGCAAGCCAAGCCGTGGATTGAGGCAGTTGGCGAGCGTCATCGAGCGCAGGGCTGCGCGGGCTGGCGGATATGTCGGCTGTCTCGACTAGGGTCAGGACCTGTTAATTTGGCTCGAATGGCCGGAGCGGATTTGTGCGGATACGCGAAGCAATGCCGCAGGAAGGCTCAAGCCTTTCAAGACATTGCGACAAAGTAGTCCGGGCAAATCCATCCGATCCGAAGGACGATCGAACTGGCGTCGACCTGCTTCGTCAAAACCCTCGACTGGGGGAACAACCCCACTCTTGGGGCTTTTCCTTGCATCTCTCGCCATTTCGAACGCCATTCCAGCCAAATTAACAGGTCCTGACCCTAGATCTCGACGCGCTTGGGGCCGCCGCGGACGGTTGTGGATTTGCCAAGAACCGTGCCGGCTCGTCTCCGACTTGATCCCGCCACAGTCCGGCCGGTATAAGGCGTCGGCGCAAAAAATCTTGCCATGACGCTGGTCAAAGCGCCGTGGGCCGTGTATAGGCACGCCACTTTCTCCTAGAATTAGGCCCGACACGCGGCCCTTTCACCAGGGCATGACAGGCTTTTGAACACTTGAGTGGAGCATATCCATGGCCGTACCGAAACGAAAAACCTCTCCCTCGAAGCGCGGCATGCGCCGTTCGGCCGACGCGCTCAAGGCGCCGACCTATGTCGAGGACAAGAATTCCGGCGAAATGCGCCGTCCGCACCATATCGATCTGAAGACCGGCATGTATCGCGGCCGCCAGGTGCTGACGCCGAAAGAAAGCTGAGTTCGGCTTTCCCGCATTTGCGACGCATTCGAGACCGCCTTCGGGCGGTCTTTTGCTTTCCGGAAACCCGCCTGGGGCTTGACCGGCAAAGCGACCTGCATTCTACAACTGTGAGCAGGAGCGGATGCTCGCGCTGAAAGCAAACCCGCGCCGAACTGTCCTTGGCGCCTCGGTTGGAGACATGACATGCTGGCTAGCCTTCCGCTGCTGATCGTGCCGTTCATCATCTACAATCTCGGCCTTGCCGGCTTTTTCGGCTCCGGCGTCAACGGCGATCCCTGGGCTGCCGAAATACTCTCCATCGGCATGATGTCCGGCGGCGTCTTTTCCATGACGCTCGGCGATCTCATGGTCCTGATCGGCCTGGTCTTCTTCTTTGTCGAAATCCTCAAATCGACCCGCACCAGCAACGCCTCGGTGATCGATCATCTGTTGTCGACCTTCGTCTTCGTGGCTTTCCTGGTAGAGTTCCTGCTGATCAAGGGCGCGGCGCACTCGGTGTTCTTCACGCTGATGGTTATCACGCTGATCGACGTGCTGGCAGGTTTCTCGGTGTCGATCCGCGCTGCCGGCCGGGACGTCAATCTGAACTGACGGCGTCTGTGGGCGGGCGCTTACGAAGCCTGCGCATCCCAGAACTGGTCGAGCCAGATGTTCAGCTTGAGAAAGCCTGCATTGGTGACGGTATAGACGCGTCGCGTGCCGTCGGCCCGCGCACTGACAAGGCCGGCGTCAAGCAGCACTTTCAGATGTTGAGAAACGGCCGGGCGCGATACCGGCAGGCCGGCGGCCAGTTCGTTGACGGTTTTCGGCCCGCGCCGAAGCTCTTCGAGAAGATGGCGTCGGGTGGGGTCGGCGATGGCCGTGAACGCATCTATCAGCATCATGGTCTATTTGTGCGGTAAAGTTGCCCGAATCTCAACCATCGGTTTCATTTTTTGTGCGGGGGTCGAGCCGCAGCGATTCCGGCGTGATCGAGCGCTCGACCGGCAGTGTCTTGAAGGCGTCGCGCTCTTCGATCGGAACGGGCGCGCGGCGCTTGATGCGCAGCATGGTGTAGCCGGCAAGACAGATGTGGGCGAGCGCGGTGGCGAGGAAAAGGCTCTCGGGGCGCATCCACTCCATCAATGCGGCGGCCAGCAGCGGCCCGATCATGGTGCCGAAACCGTAGAGCATCAGCAAGCCGCTGGAAACCTTGACGAAATCTTCCGCCTTGGCGTGGTCGTTGGCGTGGGCGACCGCAATGGAATAGAGCGTGTAGGCGAAGCCGCCGTAGGCCGCGGTCGTTATCAGCACGACCAGGCCGGAACGCGGCTGCAGAAGGAAGACGACCAGGGCGAAAAACGCTGCGCCGAACGCGGCGCCCGCCAGCACAAAGCGGCGGTCGGTCTTGTCCGAGAGCCGGCCTGCCGGAAGTTGCATGACAGCGCCGGCGACGACGACAAGGCTCATCATCAGCGCGATCTGAGCCGTCGGGATGCCGGCGCGTGCGCCATAGACCGCGCCAAGCGTGCCCCAGGCACCATTGGCGATGCCGATCAGCAGGCAGGCGATCGCCGCGACCGGCGAGTTGGCGTAGAGCCCTGTCAGGTCGAGTTTCACGTCCTGCAGAGGTTGCGGTGTCGACTGGGTGGAAACGGCTGTCGGAATGAGTGACAGGCAAAAGAAGATGCCGGTGATCATGAACAGCGAGGCCGACTGAACGTCGCCGGCAGCCACGATCATCTGACCGCCCATGATGGAGGCATAGGTGACCATCATGTAGAGGCCGAAAACGGTGCCGCGGTTCTCGTTGGTGGCCTTTTCGTTCAGCCAGCTCTCGATGATCATGAAAGCGCCGGCCATGACGAAACCGGTGAAGGCGCGCAGCACGATCCAGGCGTATTCATCGATGATGAGCCCGGTGAGCAGGGCGATGATGGCGCCCGAGGCTGCGAAGGTGCCGAAGGCCCGCACATGCCCGGCGCGGCGAACGATGCGGGGGGCGAAATAGCAGCCGGCGACGAAGCCGGTTGCCCAGGCCGTGCCCATCAGGCCCAGCGAAGCGGTGGAAAACCCCTCCATCTGGCCGCGAAGCGGCAAGAGCAGGCCGTGCAGGCCGGAAGCCGCCAGAAGAAAGGCGGTGCCCCGCAGGAGCGACAGGATCGGTCTGTAGGTTGCAAACATCTGCGCGGTCCGGTGGAGAAATCGAATCTGGCGGGCACTGCCTGACAACAGCTTGTTTCAGGCTTTAGTTTGTTTCGGTCTTTTCAGGGGCATAAGCCGCCGCAGGCGACTAGCCCCGTCTGAAAAGCGCCTCGGCGGCGGATTTGGTCGAGCCCTTGGCGTGCAATTCGGCCTCGATGCGCGTGATCTCGGCACGCAATATATCGATACGCTCCTTGAGTTCGCCGACCGAGAGCAGCGCCAGGTCCTGGCCGATCTCGTGCGGCTGCGGCTTTTTCCTGGGCTCATCGTCGAAGATCGCCATGATCGCTCCCCGATAACCGGTTGGTAGCCTGCTGGAGCGCTTTCGAACCGCTCCAACTTCTCGCATTTGCGCAATTCCGGGCGGAAAACCAGCTTCCCCTTTCCTGGAATTGCTTCAGGCGGTTTGCCTGAATCGTCAGTCAGCATACATAGGGCAGGGGCCGTGATGCAAACAGCCGGCACATGCCGCAAAAAATGGAGACGGGAAAATGGCAAATGGGCACAAGATCCCCGAGAAGATGACGGCGGTTGCCATTTCGGAGCCTGGCGGGCCGCTGGTGCTCAAGGCGGAAAAGCGCGACGTGCCGCAGCCGGGACCGGGCGAAATCCTGATCCGGGTGCATGCCGCCGGGGTCAACCGGCCAGATATTCTGCAACGCAAGGGGGCCTATCCAGCGCCGCCCGGCGCATCCGACCTGCCAGGGCTGGAGGTTGCCGGCGAGGTCGCGGCGCTGGGCGAAGGCGCTCGGCGCTGGCGCCTGCGCGACCAGGTCTGCGCGCTGACCGCAGGTGGCGGCTATGCCGAATATGTGGTGGTGCATGCCAGTCATGCGCTGCCTTTACCGGCCGGTTTCACCTATACCGAGGCCGCCGCGGTGCCGGAGACCTATTTCACCGTCTGGCACAATGTGTTCGAGCGTGGCGCGTTGAAAGCGGGCGAGACGCTGCTCGTCCATGGCGGATCGTCGGGCATCGGCACCACCGCAATCCAGCTTGCCTCCGCCTTCGGTGCCTATGTCGTCGCCACCGCCGGTTCGAAGGAGAAATGCGACACTTGCCTCAAGCTCGGTGCCGACCGCGCGGTGAACTACCACGAGGAGGATTTCGTGCAGGCGGTCAAGGATGCGACCGGCGGCAAGGGCGCCAACGTCATCCTCGACATGGTGGGCGGCGACTATGTCGGCAGGAACTATTCGGCGGCGGCGGTCGAGGGGCGCATCGTCCAGATCGCCACGCAGGCGGGGGCGGTGGCAAGCGCCGATTTTTCCAGGCTGATGGTCAAGCGGCTGACGCATACCGGTTCGACGCTGAGGCCGCGCAGCGTCGAGTTCAAGGGCGCCGTGGCAGCCGCGCTTGAGGCGCAGGTATGGCCACTGCTTGCCGCCCGCAAGATCGCGCCGGTGATGGATATGATCTTTCCGCTCAAGGAGGCCTGGCGGGCGCATGAGCGCATGGAAGAGGGCGATCTTATCGGCAAGATCGTGCTCGACGTCGGTTAGTCTGCAATTCGGGTGATGGCATGCCCGCGAATGACGGTTCTCCGCGCTTTTCCGCGCGTTTACCGATCGTTCATGTTGCAATGCAGCAAATGCATTCCCGCTATGCAAAAGCGTCTGTTCAACAGTGAGGCAGGAAAGCCTATCTAAGCACCATCGAATTCAACCGAACTTGCTGGAGGCAAACATGAACCTGATCCGCTCTTACAAGAACTGGCGCCGCTACACGGAAACCGTCCGTGAGCTCAACCGCTTGAACGCCCGCGAACTCAACGATCTCGGCATCGCCCGCGGCGACATCGCCAAGGTTGCCCGCGCTGCTCTTTGAGCAGAGCTGGTCTGAAAGCAGAGCCGACGTCTGGCGTAACCATCGCGCCTCCGGTTCCGAACCCGCTGGACCCCGTCCGGCGGGTTTTGTTTTAGGCGGCAGAATTTCTTGCCCCCGAACGCGAACGCGTTTATATAGGCCTCGATTTTTCCTATTTTGGTGGCTCTAGAAACCACCGCCCGCGCGGGAACGCGGGCGAACGAGAAGGGTTTTTCGATGGCAAATACGCTTTTGATGCCGAAGGCGACCGCAGTCTGGCTGGTCGACAATACCGCGCTGTCCTTCGACCAGATCGCGCAGTTCTGCGGCCTGCATCCGCTCGAGGTGAAGGCGATCGCGGACGGTGAGTCGGCGCAGGGCATCAAGGGCATGGATCCGATCATGACCGGCCAGTTGACGCGCGAGGAAATCGCCCGCGGCGAAAAGGATCAGAACCATCGCCTCAAGTTGTCCGACCCCAAGGTGCGGGTGCCGGAATCCAAACGCAAGGGCCCGCGCTACACGCCGCTGTCCAAGCGCCAGGACCGACCCAATGCCATTTTGTGGCTGGTCCGCAACCATCCCGAACTGAAGGATGCGCAAATTTCGCGCCTGGTCGGCACCACCAAGTCGACCATCGAGCAGATTCGCGAGCGCAAGCATTGGAACGCCGCCAACCTCGTGCCGATGGATCCGGTGATGCTCGGCCTGACCTCGCAGATCGATCTCGACATGGAAGTCAACCGCGCCTCGCGCGGCCGCGATCAGGCGCAGCCGGCCGGCGATACGCTGCTGCCGGCGTCTCTGACCGAGCGGCTCACGCCTGAAGCCGCCAAGCCGAAGGACGAGGATGCCGAACTCGACGCCAATGCCGTGTTCGCCAAGCTCTCGGCTTTGAAGTCGACGGATAACGACGAAGAATAATTACAGGCTGACCTGAACCGACTTGGCTGATCCGGGTCGGTTCAGGACCCCAGCGTCCGTTCCAGCACGTTGACCCAGTTCTTCCAGGCGATCTTCTCGATCAGTTCGCGCCCATAGCCGCGTTTTTCGAATGCTGCGATCAGCTTCGGCAGGCCGGCGACATCGTCGATCCCGGAAGGAACCGGCGCGCCGTCGAAATCCGAGCCCAGGCCGACGCCGTCCTCACCCAGAGCTTCCAGCAGCGCGTCGATGTGCCGGACCATCGTGTCGAGATCGGCATCTCCTCCCCGCTGCCCCTTCGGATTCAGGAATCCGACGGCGAAGTTCAGCCCGACCATGCCTTTGGAGTCGCGGATGGCGCCCAGTTGCCAGTCGGTCAGGTTGCGGGCACTGGCGCAAATCGCATGCACGTTGGAATGGGTGGCGACAAGCGGCGCGTCGCTCAACGCCGCCACATCGCGAAAACCCTTCTCGTTGAGATGCGACAGGTCGATCATCACCTTGAGCCGGTTGCAGGCCTTGACCAGCGCCTTGCCGGCATCGGTCAGGCCGGGGCCGGTGTCCGGCGAGGATGGAAAGCGAAACGGGACGCCGTGGCCGAAGGCGTTGGGACGGCTCCAGACGATGCCCAGCGAACGCAGGCCGGCAGCGTAGAGCACGTCGAGCATGGCAAGATCGGTGCCGATCGCTTCCGCGCCTTCGATATGGAAGACGGCGGCAAGCGAACCCTTCGCCATCGCCGTGCGGATATCGGAAGCGCTGCGGCACACGGTCAGCGCGCCGGCGCGTTCCAGCCGAAACAGGATGGATGCCATGCCAAGCGTCGAAGCCCGGGCTTCCTCCATGGAAAGCTCGGGAGCCATCGGCTCGTTGGGACCCGGCATGGGCGCTGCGTCGCGTTTCTTTTTCTCGACCGGCGGCGGAAAGATGGCGAACATGCCACCTGCGAATCCGCCCTTTCGCGCCCGCGGCAGGTCGATATGCCAGTTCGCCGGGCTGCCATCGATGAACAGTTTTTCCCTGTCGGCGTCCGGCTCGCCATAAAGCTTCAGCAGCGTGTCGTTATGGCCGTCGAAAACCGGGACAAGCGTTTGGTCTGTCATCATGGCACCGTTCGGATTCGTTGAAAGAGGCCGACGACGAGGATGCCGACCACCGGGAATAGCTTGTTTAGGCAACAGGAGCCGTCGCCGCAAATGCCAGCATGCTATTACCTCTTATGGCTGGGGAGCGCGTGATGCTGCAGGCAGGCGTGCCGGAATCGGCCGAGACCGGTGTCGCGCCCCCCGATCTCGGCGCAGGGGCAGGCGTCCGGCTTGATAAGCCGCCCTGTTTGCCGAGAGGGGCCAGCCGGCGCTCGGCCGCGCCGTTACGACAAGGTGTCGAGCTTGCGCTGCATTGCAGCGATCTGTTCCTTGAGGTCCTGCAGGTCGCCTCCCTTTTCGGAAGTCTCCTTGCCGGTTGGCGCAGTCTCGGATGATGCAGGAGCGGCTTGTGCTGCACCTGCGGCCGGGAACGGCGTGAACATGCGCATGGCGTTCTGGAACATCTCCATGTTGCGGCGCGTCTGTTCCTCCAGCGCCTTCATCGGCGTCGTCATGTTCATGACGTCGATGGGCGATTTGCCGACGGTGCCTTTCATCTGTTCGCGGAAACGTTCCTGTTCCTTCGAAAACGCAATCATCGATTGCTCGAGGAAGGAGGGCACGATCATCTGCATCTGGTCGCCATAGAAAGCGATGAGCTGTCGAAGGAAGGAAATGGGCAGCATGTTCTGCCCCTCCTTGTTCTCAAGCTCGAAAATGATCTGGGTGAGCACGGGATGGGTGATGTCATCCCCGCTCTTGGCATCCTGGACGGTGAACTCTTCGCCCTTCTTGACCATGTCGGCGAGGTCTTCGAGCGTGACGTAGGTGCTCGTGCCGGTGTTGTAGAGGCGGCGATTGGCATATTTCTTGATCACCACCGGTCCGTCTTTCGCGGCCATCAGCATCCTCCCCAGAAAGCCCCGGCTTGCTTGGTAAGTCACCGGTTACTAATTTGCCTGTCGGTCAGGATATGCGCAAAATGTCCGCAACTCCAAGCGGTTTGTGCAGTGCGGAAGGAATAGGCTCGCTTTCGGCACTGCAAAATGCTGCGCAGCATTGCCAAACCGGCCCTTGGCAAGAAGTCGAAGCCGTCGATTTCCGGTTTGACTCAGGTTCTGGAAAGGGCAACAAAAGTCACTACAACCTTATCGTGAACCTATTTTCCGCAGAGTCTGGAGAAGAAAATGTCCGCTTCCAACGCCATCGTTGTCGCCAGCGCCGCACGCACGCCGGTCGGCTCCTTCAACGGCGCCTTCGCCAACACGCCGGCGCACGAACTGGGCGCCGCCGTCATCAAGGAAGCGTTGAGCCGCGCTGGCGTCGATGCCAAGGAAGTCGATGAGGTGATTCTCGGCCAGATATTGACGGCTGCGCAGGGCCAGAACCCGGCCCGCCAGGCGGCGATGGCAGCCGGTATCCCGCAAGAGGCGACCGCATGGGGGCTCAACCAGCTTTGCGGCTCCGGCCTCAGGACCATCGCCATCGGCATGCAGCAGATCGCGCAGGGCGATGCCAGCATCATCGTTGCCGGCGGCCAGGAATCGATGTCGATGGCGCCGCACGCCCAGCATTTGCGCGGCGGCACCAAGATGGGCGACCTCAAGCTGATCGACACCATGATCAAGGACGGCCTGACCGATGCCTTCTACGGCTATCACATGGGCAATACCGCCGAGAACGTCGCCCGCCAGTGGCAATTGACCCGCGACGACCAGGACAAGTTCGCCGTCGCTTCGCAAAACAAGGCCGAGGCCGCGCAAAAGGCCGGCAAGTTCAAGGACGAGATCGTTCCGTTCACCGTCAAGGGCCGCAAGGGCGACACCATTGTCGACCAGGACGAGTATATCCGCCACGGCGCGACGCTGGATGGCATGACCAAGCTGAAGCCGGCTTTCGACAAGGAAGGCACGGTTACGGCGGGCAACGCTTCCGGTATCAACGATGGTGCAGCAGCCGTCGTGCTGATGACGGAGGCCGAGGCGGCGCGCCGCGGGCTCACGCCGCTGGTGCGCATCGTGTCCTGGGCAACCGCCGGCGTCGATCCGCAGATCATGGGCACCGGCCCGATCCCGTCATCGCGCAAGGCGCTGCAGAAGGCCGGCTGGTCGGTCGGCGATCTCGATCTCGTCGAAGCCAACGAGGCGTTCGCCGCGCAGGCTTGCGCCGTCAACAAGGATATGGGCTGGGACCCGTCGATCGTCAACGTCAATGGCGGCGCCATCGCCATCGGCCATCCGGTCGGGGCGTCGGGCGCGCGCATCTTCAACACGCTGGTGTTCGAGATGAAGCGCCGCGGCGCCAGGAAGGGCCTTGCCACGCTGTGCATCGGCGGCGGCATGGGGGTTGCCATGTGCGTTGAGGCAATGAACTAGGCTGCTGCCGCGGCGAGTGGCGGCGACGGCAAGACGGACGACTGGCTCGACGCCAGTCCGCATTGCCGCTGCTCCGCGCATCAGCTTTCTCTGTCATTCACTGGAGGAGGACTGGAATGAGCAAAGTGGCAATCGTGACCGGCGGTTCGCGCGGCATCGGGGCGGCGATATCGGTCGGCCTGAAGAATGCCGGCTATAAAGTTGCGGCCATTTATGCCGGCAATGACGAGGCCGCGCAGAAGTTCAAGGCCGAGACCGGCATTCCCGTCTACAAATGGTCGGTCGCCGACTACGATGCCTGTGCGGCCGGGATCAAGCAGGTCGAGGCCGATCTCGGGCCGGTGGGGGTCCTGGTCAACAATGCCGGCATCACCCGGGACGCCATGTTCCACAAGATGACGCCCCAGCAGTGGAGCGAGGTGATCGGCACCAACCTCAGCGGCGTGTTCAACATGACGCATCCGCTGTGGAGCGGCATGCGCGACCGCAAGTTCGGCCGCATCATCACCATTTCCTCGATCAACGGGCAGAAAGGGCAGGCCGGCCAGGTCAATTACTCGGCCTCGAAGGCCGGCGATATCGGCTTCACCAAGGCCCTGGCGCAGGAAGGCGCGCGCGCCGGCATCACCGTCAACGTCATTTGCCCGGGCTATATCGCTACCGACATGGTCAAGGCCATCGACGAGAAGGTGCTCAACGAGCGCATCATTCCGCAAATTCCGGTCGGCCGCCTGGGCGAGCCGGAAGAAATCGCGCGGTGCGTCGCCTTCCTGGCTTCCGAGGAAGCCGGCTTCATCACCGGTTCGACGATTTCGGCCAATGGCGGCCAGTATTTCGCCTGACCTTTTCGTGCTGTTTTCCCAAGGGCGGCTCGGACACAACCGGGCCGCCTTTCTGTTTGCCGGCAAGCGTTTCCATCAGACCGCCAGTTGCAGCCCTGGCCGCAACCGGCGAGGCAACTCACTCGCAGTAGTGAAGAATGATGGCGTCGTCCCGTTGGCTGCCAAGGGTCTGGCAGGCGCCGTTTGCGCAAAGCGTCCAGCCGGCCCCGGTGGCGCCGGATGCAGCCAGGGCGACCGATGGTTGCGGCGGCACGTTGGGGCGATAGATCCACCAGCCGTCCCTGAACACTGAGTCGGGCGGCGGCTCCATGCCGGCGCCTGATCCCTCGACGCGGGCTTCGACCACCTGAAGGCCCGAGGGGCCGACCCGCCAGCTTTCCTCCCACCGGCTTTTCTGTACCGAGTGCGTCCACGAAAGCGTAAAGGCGGTCGCGGCTATCATCGTCGTCTTGCCGGCCGCAAGGATGCACAGGCTCAACGGCCGGATCCCGTCTGCGGGCGGCGTGCGCGGGCATTCCAGACATGCCAGCCGATCCAGGCCGCCGCCAGCAGCCAGCCGGCCTCGTCCGTCATGGGAAGCGCCAGCACCAGCAGCAGTCCTGCGGCGAATGCGACAAGCCGTTCCCACCAAGCCATCGGCGCGACAAGGAAGCCGACGACCACGGTTCCCCACAGCACGATTCCGAGGCACGCCTTGGTGACGAGGTAGATGACCTCGCCTGGATAGGTGAGGTAGGCCGACAGCGGCCCGGCATCCTGGAGCATCAGCGCCGGCGTATAGACGGCCATGAACGGCACGACGAAGCCGGCAATCGCCAGTTTGACCGCTTGAACGCCAATCTTGAGGCCGGATTCCTTGGCCATCGGCGCGGCAGCGAAGGCGGCCAGCGCCACCGGTGGCGTCAGGTCGGCCATGATGCCGAAATAGAACACGAACATGTGGCTGACGATGAGCGGTACGCCCAATTGCAGCAACGCAGGCCCGGCGAGCGAAGAGGTGATGATGTAGTTGGGAATGGTAGGGATGCCCATGCCGAGGATGAGGCATGTGATCATCGTCAGCACCAGCGACAGGAACAGGTTGTTCTGGCCGATCGCGATCACCCATGAGATGAAGGTGGAGGCTATGCCGGTGAGCGTCAGCGTACCGATGATCACGCCCACTATGGCGCAGGCAATTCCCACCGGCAGTGCGTTGCGTGCGCCTTCCGCCAAAGCTTCGACACACAGCGACAGGGTTTCGCGTCCGCCCCTGAAGGCGACACAGGCGCCGATGAGCAGCACAAGCACGATCGCCAGTATATTGACCCCATACTCCAGGAAGGCGGCCGAGCCGATGCCGAGCGCGATCCAGAACACCACCCGGAAGGCCATCGGGCCGATCAGCGCCGCCAAAGGCGTTCCCAGCACCAGCACGATCGTCAGGGCCAGGCCCATCGTGCCGGCGAAAATCGGCGTATAGCCGGCAAACAGCAGGTAGACGAGGACGGCAAGCGGCATGACCAGCATCCAGTGCTGGCGTATCGCCTGCCACGGATTGGGCAGCGATGCCTTGTCCATGCCGCTGAGGCCGGCCTTTCCTGCCTCGAGATACACCATCCAGAAGCAGGCGCCGAAATAGAGGAATGCCGGGATGAGGGCCGCCTTGACGATGTCGGAATAGGGCACGTTGAGCGTTTCGGCCATGATGAAGGCGACCGCGCCCATCACCGGCGGCATGATCTGGCCGCCCATGGAGGAGGTCGCTTCGACGCCGCCGGCAAAGGCCGAGCGGAATCCGAAGCGCTTCATCAATGGGATGGTGAACTGCCCGCTGGCGACGACGTTGGCGACGCCCGATCCGGAAATCGTGCCCATCAGGGCCGAGGAAAGCACGCAGACCTGGGCCGGCCCGCCACGCCAGCTGCCAACCATGCCGAGCGCGACGTCGTTGAACAGCGCGATCATGCCGGCGCGTTCGAGAAAGGAGGCGAACACCACGAAGATGAAGATGTAGGCCGCCGATACATAGACCGGCGTGCCATAGATGCCTTCCGTCCCGTAGGCAAAGTTGTCGATGATCTGGGCGAAGTCGTAGCCGCGATGGATGAAGGGCGGCGGCAGATAGTTGCCGAAGAAACAGTAGGCGAGGAATATGCCGGCGATGACGGTCAGCGGCAGTCCCATGATCCGCCGCGAGCCCTCGAAAACCAGCAGGATGAACACGACGCCGATCACCAGGTCAGGTGCCGTCAGGAAGCCGCTGCGGCGCACGAGATCGAAGTAGAAAACCCAGTGGTAGAGGCCGGTGATGAAGCCCAGAATGCCGAGCACCCAAAACCATGTCTTGGCGACCCTGGACGTGGCTTTGAGATTGGCGATCAGTGCAAAGCCCAGCAACAGCAGGAAGCCGACATGCATGGCGCGCACAATCTGGCTGGCCAGGCTGCCATAGGCCGCGACCCATAGCTGGAACAATGAAAAGGCGACCGCGATGCCGAACGCCGCGCGGCCTGCCAGCCCCTCGCCGAAGCCAGGCGGCAGGCCCTCGATCGGAGTTTCCTGAATGGGTGGCGGCTCGTTCGGCGAAATCGCCGCGAAGCTCCCGTCGCTCATGCCCGGCTTCCCCTGCTGTCAGCTGATGTTCAGAGCTTATGCCCGATAGTGGAACCGGCCCGAGGACGGTTCGTTTTTATGGAATCGGCGAAGGGTTCTCTTTGGTCCCGCAATCGCTGAGGGAAAATCTGTCCATTTTCCCGGAACCGCTTTCGAAGAAAGTCCAACACCCGAACAGATGAGATGGAGCGGCGCAACGGAAGATTCGCCGCTCCAGGCTCATGACCGGTTCAGGGGCTTTACTTGATCAGCCCTATTTCCTTGTAGTAGCGCTCCGCACCGGGATGCAGGGGAATCGGCAAGCCCTCGACAGCCTTGGCAGGGTCGATGCCCTTGGCTGCGGCATGCGCTGCAATCAACTGGTCGAGATGCTCGAACAGAAGCTTGGTCATCTGGTAGGCTGTTTCATCGGAAACGCCTTCGCGCGTCACCAGGATGTTGCCGACAGCGGCGGTCGGCACGTCTTCGGCCTGCCCCTCGTAGGTTCCCTTGGGGATGATGGTCGCGACATAGGGCGCGCCGATCTTGGTGACCTCGTCAGCCGGCACGGCGACGATGTTGATGGGCAGGGCGGTCGAAAGATCGCGCAGCGATGCCACGCCGAGGCCAGCCGATTGCAGCGTTGCATCGAGCTGGCGATTTTTCATCAGTTCCACGGAATCGCCAAACGGCAGATACTCCACCTTGCCGAGGTCGGTATAGCTCATCCCGGACGCTTCGAAGATGGCCCGGGCGTTGAGTTCGGTTCCCGAAGCAGGCGCGCCCACCGAAAGGCTCTTGCCCTTGAGGTCGGACAGGGTTTTCACACCGGACTCTTGCGTGGCCACGATCTGGATATAGTTGGGATAGATGGCGGCGATGGCGCGCAATTTATCGAGCTTGCCGGGAAATCCGGCCTCGGTATTGCCTTGCCATGCGAATTGCACCGAATCGCCGAGCGAGAAGGCGATCTCGCCCTTGCCCTGCTGAAGCAGGTTTAGGTTCTCCACGGATGCCTTGGTCGCCTGGACCTGGACGTGGGCCCCTTCCATGTTCTTGCCGTAGATCTCCGAAAGCGCGACGCCGAGCGGGTAATAGACACCGCTCGTTCCGCCGGTCAGCACGTTGACGAATTCGTCCGCCCGCACGGAAAGTGCGGCGAGGCTGGTCGACACGGCTACCGCGCCAGCGAGCAACAGCTTGGAATAATGGAGCTTCATGCAGTCCTCCCTTGAATGCAGCCCGTCAAGCATGCGGGCCAGACAGCAGAATGCTTGATAAAACCGCCGACAGGAATAGGAAATCCGTCTAGGCCTGCCCTGGCATGCTTCGGCAAAGACTGATCGGCGGCCGGTTTTCGGGCCCGGTTCCTGAAATAACTGCTGGAATCATCGCCCTCGATTGGCCTTGTTCGGATCGAATCCTCGTTTCGTTCGTTATGGGCGTGGCGGCGAGGATGGATATTCCGCTTGCGAGAGGTAAGTCCGATGAAGAAGTTAGTTGTGTTGATGGCATTGCTTTTGCCGCTCGGCGCCTGTTCCCAGACCGAGCAGGGCGCGGCGATCGGCGGCCTGGGCGGCGCGGCGATCGGCAGTGCCGTGGCATCACCCGGCAATCGGGCGGAAGGAGCGCTCGTCGGTGGCGCGGTGGGCGCCGTGGCCGGTGCCCTGATCGGCCAGGCCAACGAGCCGAACAGGTGCCGTTACCGAGACCGCTATGGCCGGGTCTATGTGGCGGCCTGCCCTCGGGACTACAATGATCGCTATTATTCGAGCCGCTATAACGACCGCCGTTATCCAGCCCGGTACGACGATCGCTATGATCCGTACTACTGATTTGGTTCGTCACTACGATCTAATGCATGTCGCCGGTTTCGGGACAGCGGCATGCATAAAAACAAATACTTAGAGCGCGCCGGCGAATTTGAAAGATCGCGACGCGCTCTGAAGAATCGGACCGGAAAGCGTGCTCGGTTTTCGGATTGTTGCGATGCTCAATCAAAGTGCTGGAGCAGGCAAGTGTTGGAGCAGGCAAGTGTTGGAGCAGGTCGCTTGAGACAGCAAAGCCACTCCAACCGATCGGCAGGCGTGGCTTTGCTTCATTGAGCGCGGTATTTTACTCGGCGGTCGCTTCCGCAGGAGCCTCGGCAGGCGCAGAGGCAGCGGCAAGCGCGGCTGCGGCTTCCTCTTGTGCCTTCTTCAGCAGGGCGTCGCGTTCCTGGGCCTTCTTGCCGGGGAGCGCCTTGGTCGGATTGCTGCGGACTTCACGCTTGGCCAGACCAGCCTGGTCGAGGAAGCGGGCGACGCGGTCGGTCGGCACCGCTCCGTGGCCCAGCCAATGCTTGACGCGATCGGCGTCGATCTTGATGCGGTCGCCATCCTTCGGCAGCAGCGGGTTCCAGGCGCCGATCGCTTCGATGAAGCGGCCGTCGCGCGGCGAGCGCACGTCGGCAACGACGATGTGGTAGTAAGGACGCTTCTTCGAGCCCGCGCGGGCCAGTCTGATCTTCAGTGCCATTTCTTTCTCCTAAAAGCTCTGGTTTCTCGTTGGTCGGTTGCGGCCGGTCTTCAGCCGTTTTGAGTTGCGCCGTTCGCGGCGGCGATCTGTTCGTGGTGGCGGATCACCTCGCGAACGACGAAATTCTGGAATTTTTCCGCGAAATCCGGATCGAGGTTGGCTTCCTTGGCGAGCCGGCGTAACCGCTCGATCTGCTCGGCTTCCCGCGTCGGATCCGCCGGCGGCAGGCCATGCGTGGCCTTGAGCACGCCGACAGCCTTGGTGCAGCGGAAGCGCTCGGCCAGCGTGTGGATGAGGATCGCATCGAGATTGTCGATCGAGGCGCGGTATTCGGCGAGCATTTTCCTCGCCACGGACGTATCCTGTTCTTCGTTCATCGCGTCCTCACTTCTTCTTGCCGAGGCCGGGCAGCCCTGGAAGTCCGCCGCCTGGAAGGCCCGGCAACCCGCCACCGCCAAGGCCGGGCAATCCGCCTGGCATGCCTTTGGGCAGGCCCTTGCCGAAACCAGCCGCCTCGGCCTGCTTCTTGAGCGCCTCAATCTGCTTGGGATCCATCTTCGACAGATCCGGCATGCCGCCCATGCCGCCAAGCCCCATCTTCGAAGCGAGCCCGCCCATCATGGAGCGCATCATGCCGCCGCCTTTGCCCTTGCCGCCCATGGCCTTCATCATGTCGGCCATGCCGCGATGCATCTTGAGCAACTTGTTGATCTCGGCCGCATCGGTGCCGGAACCGGCAGCGATACGCTTCTTGCGGCTGTGCTTGAGCATATCGGGATTGGCGCGCTCGGCCCTGGTCATCGAAGAGATGATGGCGAGCTGGCGCCCGAACATCTTGTCGTCGAGGCCGGCCGCGGCCATCTGGTCCTTCATCTTGCCCATGCCGGGCATCATGCCCATGATGCCGCCCATGCCGCCCATTTTCGACATCTGCTGCAACTGTCCGGCAAGGTCGTTGAGGTCGAACTTGCCCGACTGCATCTTTTTCGCCATCGCCGCCGCCTGTTCGGCGTCGATGTTTTCGGCGGCTTTTTCCACCAGCGAGACGATGTCGCCCATGCCGAGGATGCGGTCGGCGATGCGCTTGGGATAGAACTCCTCCAGCGCATCCATCTTTTCGCCGGTGCCGATCAGCTTGATCGGCTTGCCGGTGACGGCGCGCATGGAAAGGGCGGCGCCGCCGCGGCCGTCGCCGTCCATGCGGGTCAGCACAAGGCCGGTGATGCCGACGCGCTCATCGAAACTCTTGGCCAGATTGACGGCGTCCTGGCCGGTCAGCGAATCGGCGACCAGCAGGATTTCGTGCGGTGCGGACATCTTCTTGATGTCCGCCATCTCGACCATCAGCGGCTCGTCGATATGGGTGCGGCCTGCGGTATCGAGGATGACAACGTCATGGCCGCCGAGCTTGGCGGCCTGCACGGCGCGCTTGGCGATGTCGACCGGCGTCTGGCCGGCGATGACCGGCAAGGTGGCGACCTTCGTCTGCTCGCCCAACTGGCGCAACTGCTCCTGCGCGGCGGGACGGCGCGTGTCGAGCGAGGCCATCAGAACCTTCTTGTTCTGGCGGTCGGTCAGGCGCTTGGCGATCTTGGCGGAGGTGGTGGTCTTGCCCGATCCTTGCAGGCCGACCATCATGATGACGACCGGGGCGGGCGCGTTGAGGTCGATGGCCACGCCCTCGGCGCCGAGCATCTCGACCAGTTCGTCGTGGACGATCTTGACGACCATCTGGCCGGGCTTGATCGACTTCAGCACGTCGGCGCCAACGGCCTTGTCGCGCACCTTGTCGGTGAAGGAGCGCACCACTTCCAGCGCCACGTCGGCTTCCAGCAGCGCGCGGCGCACTTCGCGAAGTGCTGCGGCGACATCAGCCTCCGACAGCGCGCCACGGCCGGTCAGGCCGTTCAGAATGGAACCAAGCCGTTCTTGTAAGCTCTCGAACATTCTTTTCCCTTTTTCCCAGGCACCCGGATGATGCCGGAAAGGTAGTGCGTCTGCGCCAAGCGTCCAAGCAAAACCATCGGGCAAAAAACCCAAAGCCAAAAAGCACCCGGGGGCGCATTGCGCTGCCGGGTGTTGGCCTCCAGGATCGATTTACGGCGTTCACCTCAAGAGAGGCTTCGCGTCCCGGTCGGCTTGCTCGGAGAAAAACTCGTCGCGGAATTTGCGCGCTGTAGACAGGAAAATTACGCCAGAGTCAAGCTGGCGCTGACGATGCGCCCTGTTCGCCTGCCGGCGCAAGGTCAGGTGCGACCCGCAGGAACGACCGGGGATGCACCAGCAAAAGCAGCGTCAGCGCGCTTGAGATGATGCCGATCGCGGTGATGAGCAACGCGTCGCTGGAGCCCCAACCGGGACCTTCCAGGGGAGCCGCCGTGAACAGGGCGAAGGCATTGTAGCTTTCCTGATGCGAGATCAGCAGGAATCCGAACAGGTTGTTGCCGAGGTGGGCGCCGAACGCCGCGCCGAGATTGCCGGTCGCGTAGACAAGGACCATCAGCACCAGCGCGAACGCGCCGATGGCGCCAAGGCCGGCCATGTTCATCGAAGAGTTTGTTGTCGGGCTCCAGTGCAGCGACGTGAACACGACAAGCGGCAACAGGCCCCAGATCACCGGACTGCGAAACAGCTTGGCAAGCCCGCGTGGCAGGTAGCCGCGAAACAGCAGTTCCTCCGATGACGTCTGCACAAAGGTCAGAAGGCAGATCGGAACGAGGAAAAGCAGCCAGGAGCCGATGGGGATCGATCCACGCCCGATCTCGGGCCGCAGCAGGTAAAGCAGCACTTCCGACAAAAGCGAGGTGATGACGACGGCAACAAAGCCCTTGAGGAAAGCGTCGCGGGAAATGCGGCGGCTGTTGCCGAACAATGCGGTGATCCGTTCGCGGTGCACCCACCTCATGGCGATCCAGACGCCGAGCCAGATACCGGCGAAGGACAGAAGCGCGGTGAGGATGCCTGCCGGCGACGCCATGAAGCTTTCCATGACGTTCGGCCTCACGGCTTCGCCGGCATCGGCCGATTGCGTGGCGTGGATATAGGCGCCGGCCGCAACCATGATCAAAGTCGAGCTCGCCCAGGCGACCATGACGATCGCTACGCCCAGGATGATGCGCAGGAGCGTCGTTTTGTCGTTCGGAGAACGCCGGTATCGTTCAAAGGCCTGGGAATTGAACAGCACGCATCACCCTGCATTGTGTTGGCAGGTATGACTAGCGCATGCGCCGCCAAAGTTGAATTCACTTCGGCGACGCAGTTGTCGACAGGGTAAACGGTGTTCAGCGAACCATGTAGACGATACGGCGGGTTGCCGGATCGACGAGGGCCGGCTGGCCGTTCACGTAAACGTAGCGGTAGTCGTAGTCCGGAATTTCGCCAAGCATGACGGTATCCGGCAATGACGAGCCCGTGACCACCTCGCCCTCAAGATAGACCGGCTCCAGCGTGTTCTCGCTGATATAGGTGCGAACCGCGTCAGGCGGGGCGTCGATCACGTCGATCGGCTCGCCCGGAACAATGGCGGCCGTATAGCTGGACGGATACCGGTCGAGGTCGGCCGGTGGCGGGACAATGGTGATGCCGGCGTCAGGCGGCCGCTGGGTCACAACCAGACGGGTGCTGCCAAATTCGGCGGTCACATAGTCGGAGTAGACCCACCCCTGCCCGCCGGCTTCGGCGATCGTGCACCATTTCGAATTCTCGAGGCATCCCGTGAGCGTTGCCGGCTGGCCAACCTTCAGGACGCCGATCACCGGATATTGCGGGCCCGGACCTGCGCGCACATTGAGGTCGGCGACCGCGGAAACCGAAGTGTCGGCAAGTGCTGCACCTGAAGAAAGGGCAAGTGCGGCGGCAATCGGCAGCAAGAGCAGTTTCATGGTTTCTCTCCGTTTTTGCACCACCCCTCAGGGCAAGGAACGGAGGGAGCTAGCATTAGTTCCAGCTAATCCATCTTGGCATGCCTCACGAATTGTTAAGCCCGGTGGCCGGCCCGTTGCCACATTTAGAGCGTGTTCATGGGACACAGAGCCGCCTTCCCGAAGGGCTGCAGCCAAAGGGCGATGACAAACGCGAGTTTCACTGGCAAATTCGCGTCAAGGATGTGATTCAGGCAATCAGGAGACGAATATGGCAGTTCTTGCCAAAGGACGGGTTTTTGCTGCGGCCACGCTGGCGGCGCTGATGATGGCCACCGGGGCGCAAGCCGCGGGCCAGTGCGGCAAGGACGGCAGCGGCTTCGCCGCCTGGACCGAGGCCTACAAGGCGGACGCGCAGGCACGTGGCATCGACACCCGGCCGATGCAAGGCGTGAAGTACGACACCGGCGTCATCAAGATCGACCGCAGCCAGCACAAGGCGTTCAAGGGAACGGTCGAGCAGTTCCTGGCCCGCCGCGCCCCCGCCTCCTATGTCAGCAAGGCCAAGGGCTATATGAAGTCGCAGGCCGGCCTGCTTCGAAAGATCGAGGCGCAATTCGGCGTGCAGCCTGAAGTCCTGCTGGCGATCTGGGGCATGGAGACAGGCTTTGGGGCCAATTCCGGCAACAAGAGCGTGTTCGGCCCGCTGGCCACGCTCGCCTATGACTGCCGCCGTTCGGAATTCTTCACCAACGAACTGGATTCAGCCCTTGAGATCGCCCAGAAGGGCTACATTTCCGCGGCACAGATGCGCGGCGCCGGTTTTGGCGAACTCGGCCAGACGCAGTTCCTGCCTTCCAAATATCTGCAGTTCGCGGTCGACTTCGATGGCGACGGCCGCCGCGACCTAATCCATTCCCGCGCCGACGTTCTCGCATCGACCGCCAATTTCCTGCGCGGCCATGGCTGGAGCGCGGGCGGCGGCTATAGGCCGGGCGAAGCCAATTATGGCGTCTGGAACGACTGGAACCGGGCGACCATCTACCAGAAGGCGCTGGCCGAGTTCGCGCACCGCATCGCCAACTGATGCATGTCGCCCGAAAGTGGGAACCGGTTTCGGGATAACGACATGCATAAAGACAAATACTTAGAGCGCGCCGGCGAATCTGAAAGATCGTAACGCGCTCTAACTCGCCTCGAGAGCTGGGAATGCGGGTTTCAGACCCGCTTTCCCGATGCGTCGAACCAGTGAATCTTGTCCGAATTGGCTGCTACGGCGAGCTTGTCGCCGGGCTTGGCTGTAGCGCGGCCGGAAACACGCACCAGGATCCGGCTGCCGGCTGCCGCGCAATGCAGGAAGCTCTCGGCGCCGACCGGCTCCACCGCCTCGACAACGGCAGGCAGGACGAAACCGCCCTGCTTGGCATCCGGGGGCAAGACAAGTGCATCCTCAGGCCGGAAACCGAGCGTCGTGGCCGCTGCTGGAGGTTCGACGCCGAGTTTCGCGCCATCGGCCAGGTGCGGTTGCCCGCCATCGCGTCCCAGAGCCATCAAGTTCATCGGCGGCGCGCCGATGAAGGAAGCCACGAAAGTTGAGGCCGGCTTCTCATAGATGTCCAGCGGAGCGCCCATCTGCTCGACGAGGCCGGCATTCATGACGACGAGGATGTCGGCCAGCGTCATCGCCTCAAGCTGGTCGTGGGTGACATAGACCGAGGTCACGCCAAGGCTGCGCTGCAGGTTCTTGATCTCGACCCGCATCTGGCCGCGCAGCTTGGCGTCGAGATTGGAAAGCGGCTCATCGAACAGGAACACCTTCGGGTTGCGCACGATGGCGCGACCCATGGCGACGCGCTGGCGCTGGCCGCCGGACAATTCACGCGGCCGGCGATCCAGCAAATGGTCGAGTTCGAGCACCTTGGCCGTCGAGCGGACGCGGCTGTCGATCTCCGCTTTCGGCGTGCCGCGGTTGCGCAAGCCGTAGGCCATGTTGTCGTAGACCTTCATGTGCGGATAGAGCGCGTAGTTCTGGAACACCATGGCGATGTCGCGATCGGTCGGGCTGATCTCATTGACCACCTTGCCGTCGATGGAGACGGTCCCCGACGATATGGCCTCCAGCCCCGCGATCATGCGCAACAGCGTGGACTTGCCGCAGCCGGAAGGGCCGACCAGCACGCACAGTTCCTTGTCCGGAATGGCGATGCTGACGCCCTTCACGGCCTCGATGCCGCCGGCATAGACCTTCTTCACATCCTTCAGATCGACGGTTGCCATAAATGCTTACTTCTCCGATTCGACCAGGCCGCGCACGAACCATCGCTGCATGGCCACGACAACGAGGATCGGCGGCACGATGGCGAGCATCGCCGTCACCATGACCAGGTGCCATTGCGTATCGGCGTCGGCAAACGACACCATTTTGCGCAGCGCGATGACGATGGTGTTCATGTCGTTGTGGTTGGTGACCAGAAGCGGCCACAGATATTGCGTCCAGCCGTAGATGAAGAGGATGACGAACAGGGCCGCGATGTTGGTGCGTGACAGCGGCAATAGGATATCGAAGAAAAAGCGCCACGGACCGGCGCCGTCGACACGCGCCGCCTCGACCAGTTCGCCGGGAATGGTCATGAAGAATTGCCGGAACAGCAGCGTTGCCGTTGCCGAGGCAATCAGGGGCACGATCAGCCCGGCATAGGTGTCGATGAGGCCGAGATCGACCATCACCTTGTAGGTGGGCAGGATGCGAACCTCGACCGGCAGCATCAGCGTGATGAAGATCAGCCAGAAAAACACCATCCGGAGCGGAAAGCGGAAGAAGACGATGGCGTAGGCCGACAGGATCGAGATGCAGATCTTGCCGACGGCAATGCCGAGCGCCATCACCGTGGTATTGAGCAGGAGCACATCGACGCCGACGCCGCCGATGCGGTTGACGCCTCCCGTCAGGGCCTCCGAATAGTTGTTCCAGAACTCGCCGCCGGGCAGGAGCGGCAAGGGCGGCCGCAGGATCGTCTGCAACGTATGGGTCGACGCGACGAAGGTATAGTAGATCGGGAACGCGACGATCAGGATGCCGAGAAGCAGGACGGCGTGGGCGATGAAGGTGCGCGTCGACGATGAGCCGATCATTTGATCTCACCCATAATGCACCTTCTTCTCCACGTACCGGAACTGGACGGCGGTAAGGGCGATGACGATGACCATCAAGATCACCGATTGCGCCGCGGAATCGCCGAGGATCAGATTGACGAAGCCGTCATTGTAGACCTTGTAGACCAGCGTTTCCGTGGACTTGCCCGGCCCGCCCCCGGTAACGGCATGAATGATGCCGAAGGTGTCGAAAAAGGCGTAGGTCGTGTTGATGACCAGCAGGAAGAACGTCGTCGGCGCCAGCAGCGGAAAGATGATCGTCCAGAAGCGCTTGGTCTCGCCGGCGCCATCGATCGCCGCAGCCTCGATCAGGGTCTTGGGAATGGCCTGCAGCCCGGCGACGAAGAACAGGAAATTGTAGCTGATCTGCTTCCACGCGGCGGCGGTGACGACAAGCATCATGGCGTCGGTGCCGTTCAGCAGCGGATCCCAGGCAAAGCCCGCCTTGCGCAGCAACACGGCAAGCGTTCCGATCGACGGATTGAACATGAACAGAAACAGCATGCCGGCAATGGCCGGCGCGACTGCGTAGGGCCAGATCATCAAGGTGCGGTAGATGCCTTTGCCGCGCACCACCTTGTCGGCCATGACCGCCAGCAGCAACGCGACGCTCATCGCCACGATCGCCGTGGCAAGCGAAAATACCGTCGTGACCTTGATGGAATTCATGTAGGCGGGGTCTGAGAGTACTTTCTCGAAATTGGCGAACCAGACGAATTTCGATCTCAGCCCAAACGGATCCTCCTTCAGCATCGACTGGTAGAGCGCTTGCCCGGCCGGCCAGTAGAAGAAGACGAGCGTGATGGCGAGTTGCGGCGCCACCAGAAGATAGGGAAGAACCCTGTTGGGGAAGACGACGCGCGGGGTCATGCGAAGCGCACCCCTCGCACAGGCGTCACTCCAAGCCCGCCCCTGCCGCGACACGAACTCCCTGTAAAAAGGAGATGAATTTCGCCGAGCAAAACACCTAACCTCTCCCCCCGGCGGGGAGAGAGGCTTGGTACGGTGCGAACCGGAAGAGTTTTAACGGTGGGCAAGGTCAACGAGATCAGTTGCCCATCGCGTCCTTGATTGCCGCATCGCCACGCTTGACGGCGTTGTCGAGCGCCTGCTGCGCGGTCTGCTGGCCGGCAAGCATCTTCTCGAATTCCTCGTTCTCGATATCGCGAACCTGCGGCAGGTTGGCGAGGCGGACACCCTTCGAATTCGCGGTCGGCGCCTTGCCCATCATCTGCAGGATCGGCGTTTCGCGGCCGGGGTTCTCATCGTAGAAGCCCGACTTCTTGGTCGCCTCATAGGCTGCCAGCGTGACCGGCAGGTAGCCTGACTTCTGGTGCAGATATTCCTGCACCTCGGTCTTCGACAGATAGTCGAAGAAGGCCGCGACGCCCTTGTACTGCTCGTCCGTCTTGCCGGCCATCACCCACAGGCTGGCGCCACCGGGAATGGTGTTCTGCGGGCCCTTGGCGTCGGTGTCATAAGGCAATTGGCCGATGCCATAGTTCATGCCGGACTTGACGATGTCGCCAAGCCCGCCCGAAGATTCGGTGAAGATACCGCATTCGCCGGCGAGGAAGATCTGCTTGGCCTCGGAGGTGCGCCCGCCATATTTGAAGGTGCCGTCCTTGGCGAGGTCGGCGATGGCCTGGAAGTGATTGACGAAGATCGGCGCATTGATCTTGAGCTCGACCTCGCCGCCGGCGAGGCCGTTCTCGTTGGTGCCGTAGGAAACGTCGTTCCATGCGGCGAAGTTCTCAAGGTGGATCCAGGTCAGCCAGGTCGACGTGTAGCCGCATGCGGCCGCACCGCTGGACTTGATCTTCTTGGCAGCGTCCCAGACCTCGTTCCAGGTCTTGGGCGGGTTGTCCACGTCCAGGCCGGCTTTCTTGAAGATATCCTTGTTGTAGTACAGGATCGGCGAGGACGAGTTGTAGGGGAACGACAGCATGGTGCCGTCCGGCTTCGAGTAATAGGCGACGATGCCGGGAAGATACTGGCTCTTGTCGAATTTCAGGCCGGCCCCCTCGAGCACTTCGGCGACGGGCTTGATGGCGCCTTCGGCGGCCATCATGACACCGGTGCCGACATCGAAGACCTGGAGGATATCGGGCGACTGGCCAGCGCGAAACGCGGCAATGCCAGCATTCAATGCTTCGGGATAGGTGCCCTTGAACACCGGAACGATTTCATAGTCGCTCTGGCTGGCGTTGAAATCCTTGGAAATCTTGTCGACGACCTCGGCATTGGCGCCGGTCATCGCATGCCACCAGCTGATCTCGGTGACGGCGAAGGCCGATGTGGTTGAAAACAAGGTAAGGGTGGCGGCCACACCGGCCGCGAAGCCGTGAAACTTCATGTTTCTCTCCCGGTTTGTCATTGGCGAAATGGGTTCGCTGCGGGAGTATCGGTGCATTGTGACAGTAGCACAATAGTTTTGTTACGCGCTCGTGAATTTTCACCCTTATTTCACATTGGTTTCGTTTGGTTCGCTTGGGAATCGACCTCTTACGCGAGCCAACGGACGCGAAGAACTGCTGTCCCAAGCGTCATCGACTGCGGCGAACTTGCGTGATCGTCGGGGGGTTACGGCCTCAGCGCCGTTTCGATCAGTTTTTTTGCATCCGCGCCGGACCATTCGGCCGGCCCGTTCATGTGGGCGACAAGGCAACCTTCGGCATCGATCAGCATGGTGACCGGAAGGCCGAGCGCGAGGCCGCGTTGCTTGACGTCGTTGAACAGCGCCAGCGAATGGTCGCTGTAGTAGCGCAGGTCCCGGACGCCGATTTCCTCGAGGAACGCTTTCGGCTTGGCGTCGTCGCCGGTATCGACGTTGACGGCAACGACCTCGAACCGGTCGCCGCCCATCTCTTTTTGCAACGCGTCCAGCGCCGGCATCTCGGCACGGCATGGCGCGCACCACGTCGCCCACAGATTGAGCAGCACCGTCTTGCCCGCATGTCCGGCAAGACCGAGCGGCTTGCCGTCCGGCCCGTCAAAGGCAAGCGACTTGAGCGATTGCGGCGGGTCGGCCGGCAGCAATGCGGCGACCTCGCCCGTTGCCGCGGCCGCAATGGTCTTGGCGCGGTCGACCTTGGCGGCGCAAACGGCATCCTCGGTCGACTGGGCCGCCACCTGGCCTTGCGGTGCGTTGTTGCCAGCAAGCCCGCCGCTGACATATACCGCGACGGCGCCAGCCACTACGCCTGCGGCGAGAGCCGCCAGGATCAGGCGCGTGGTGGGAAAGAGTTTTCTGCCGTCTGCCATATTTCGAACTGCTCCGGGACACGGGTTTATAGCGATGAGTGACAAGAAGGCCAGCAACCAGATGTGGGGCGGACGTTTTGCCTCGGGTCCCGCAGCGGTCATGGAAGCGATCAACGCCTCCATCGGCTTCGACCGCAAACTTTACGCGCAAGACATCCGCGGCTCCATCGCCCACAGTGAGATGCTGGCGAAAACCGGCATCATTTCGGCGGCCGATCAAGAAAAGATCGCTGACGGCCTGACCACGATCCTGAAAGAGATCGAGGCGGGAAAGTTCGAGTTCTCGACCCGGCTGGAAGACATCCACATGAATGTCGAGGCACGACTGGCCGAGATGATCGGTCCGGCAGCCGGGCGGCTGCACACCGCCCGCTCGCGCAACGACCAGGTCGCGGTCGATTTCCGGCTTTGGGTAAAGGACGAGTTCTTCCGGGTCACCGAAGCGCTCAAGGGTCTGATGGCCGCCTTCGTCGAGCGGGCCGAGGAACATGCCGCTACGGTGATGCCCGGCTTCACCCATCTCCAGACCGCGCAGCCGGTCACCTTCGGGCACCATTGCCTGGCCTATGTCGAGATGTTTGCCCGCGATCTTTCCAGGGTGCGCGACGCCATCGAACGCATGGACGAAAGCCCGCTGGGTGCCGCGGCCCTTGCAGGCACCGGCTTTCCCATCGACCGTCACATGACGGCAAGGGCGCTTGGCTTCCGCGAGCCGACCCGCAATTCGCTGGATAGCGTCTCCGACCGCGACTATGCGCTGGAGTTCCTGTCCGTCGCCGCCATCACGGCGACGCATCTTTCGAGGCTGGCAGAGGAGATCGTCATCTGGTCGACGCCGCAATTCGGTTTTGTGCGGCTTTCGGACAGCTATTCCACCGGCTCCTCGATCATGCCGCAAAAGAAGAACCCGGACGCGGCCGAACTGGTGCGGGCCAAGACCGGCCGCGTCAACGGCCATCTGATCGGCTTGCTGACGGTGATGAAGGGCCTGCCGCTCACCTATTCCAAGGACATGCAGGAAGACAAGGAAGCCGTCTTCGACGCCGCCGAGACGCTCGACCTCATGCTGGCGGCGATGACCGGCATGGTGCGCGACCTGACCGTCAATGCCGCCGCCATGAAGAAAGCCGCCGGCTCCGGCTATGCCACCGCCACCGACCTCGCCGACTGGCTGGTGCGCAGCCTCGGCATGCCGTTCCGCGAGGCCCACCATGTGACGGGCCGGGCCGTGGCGCTGGCGGAAGCAAACAAGGTCGGCCTCGAGAAATTGTCGCTGGAGGATTTGCGCTCTATCCATGCCGGCATAACCGAGGACATATTCTCGGTGCTGTCGGTGCACAATTCGGTGAAGAGCCGCGAGAGCTTCGGCGGCACCGCACCTTCCCAGGTGCGCCGGCAGGTGCGTTACTGGAAAAAGCGCCTTGCCAAGGCATGATGCCGGGGTGCAATGCGCGCAGAACTTGGCTAAAAGCGTCGTACGAAATGTACGGACGGGTGGATCGATGACCGCTGGCAGGATTTTGGTTACGCTTACGCTCCTTACGGCGATGGCCACGGTTGTCGCTTGTGGGCGCAAATCGGCTCTCGATACGCCCTATGACGCGGCCGTGCAGGCGCGAAAAGACGCCCAGAAAGCCAAGGAGCCGCTGCCGCCGGAACCGGCCAAGCCGGATACGGACAAGCCATTCATCCTCGACCCGTTGATTTGATCTCTCGGAACATACCCTCTTGAACCACTTTGATTATCGCGACGGCATTCTCCATGCCGAGAACGTGGCCATTCCCGAGATTGCGGCTCAGGTCGGCACGCCTTTCTACTGCTATTCCACGGCAACGCTGACGCGGCACTACCGGGTGTTCTCGCAGGCCTTTACCGGTCTCGACGCCCTGGTCTGCTATGCCATGAAGGCGAACTCCAACCAGGCCGTGCTGAAAACCCTGGCCAGGTTGGGCGCCGGCGCCGATGTGGTGTCGGAGGGCGAACTGCGCCGCGCGCTGGCGGCAGGCATCCCGGCGGACAAGATCCTGTTCTCCGGCATCGGCAAGACGGCGCAGGAAATGGATTTCGCGCTTGAGGCCGGCATATTGTGCTTCAACGTCGAATCCGAGCCGGAACTCGAACTGCTTTCGGCGCGTGCGACTGCGCTTGGCAAGATCGCGCCGGTTTCGCTGCGCATCAATCCGGACGTCGATGCCAAAACGCACAGGAAGATTTCGACCGGCAAGGCCGAGAACAAGTTCGGCATTGCCTGGCAGCGGGCGCGCGAAGTCTATGCGCGCGCGGCCCGGTTGCCGGGTCTGAAGGTGAAGGGCATCGACACCCATATCGGCAGCCAGATCACCGAACTCCAGCCTTTCGACGACGCCTTCGCACTGCTGGTCGACCTGATCGGCGCGTTGCGCGCCGACGGGCACGATATCAGCCATGTCGATCTCGGCGGCGGCCTTGGCATCCCCTATCGGTTCGACAACGATCCTCCGCCCTTGCCGGAAGCTTATGCGGCGGTGGTGCGCAAGCATGTCACGGCGCTGGGCATCAAGGTGATGTTCGAGCCCGGCCGGCTGATCGTCGGCAATGCCGGCATCCTCGTTTCGCAAGTGATCTTCGTGAAGGAAGGCGACGCCAAGAACTTCCTGATCGTCGATGCGGCCATGAACGACCTGATCCGTCCGACCCTCTATGACGCCTTCCACGACATCCGTCCGGTCGTCCAGCCGGCGCTGACCGCGCCGCGCATGACCGTCGATGTGGTCGGCCAGGTCTGCGAGACCGGCGATTTCCTTGGCCTCGACCGAGATCTGCCCCGTCTTCAGCTCGGCGACCTGATCGCCGTGGGCACCGCCGGCGCCTATGGGGCCGTGCAGGCCGGCACCTACAATAGCCGCCTTCTGGTGCCCGAAGTGCTGGTCGATGGCGATCGCTTCGCGGTTGTCAGGAAACGCCAGACCTATGACGAGTTGATCGGACTGGATTCCATCCCCGACTGGCTCTGACAAGCGTTCACGTTTTCGGGAAGCTGCCTCGCCTTTGCCGTGTTTGCTGCTATTGTTGCGACGTGAGGCCGCGCCATAGCAGCCAGACCCGGAAAGGCCCCCAGAAAGGCCCAGACAGGCCGATGACAGAGAAATCTGCCGAGAGCACGCACCGCAATCTGCCGGCAGGGCTGGCGCTGAGCCGCGCCGCCACGCGCCTTGCCATGATCATCGAGCGCGGCTGGCCGCTGGTCTTGCCGCTGGTGATCGTTGCCAGCCTGTTCGCCAGCCTGTCATGGTTCGGGCTGCTTGGACGAATGCCGGATGTGCCACGCCTTGTCCTGGTCGCGGCTTTCGGCATCACCGCTCTGGCTGCACTGTCTCCGCTGCGCCGCTTCCGCTTGCCCCTGGCCGCCGAGGTCGACCGGCGCATCGAAAGCGCGAACAAGCTGCTGCACAGCCCGGTGCTGGTCCAGACGGACCGGCCGAGCGGCAGGCAGACAGGTTTTGCCCAGGCGCTGTGGCTCGAACACCAGAAGCGCATGGCGGCAAAGCTTGGCCGATTGGGCGCCGACCTGCCGTCCGCCGGTATCCCTGACCGCGATCCCTGGGGCTTGCGTGCGCTGGCGGCGCTGGTGCTGGCCGTGGCCTTCGCCTTTTCCTTCGGCCCGCTTGGCGGCAGCCTCGCCGACGGCTTTCGGCCAAGCGCCCGGCAGGAGGCCATTGCGCCGCGTATCGACGCCTGGGTGACGCCGCCGGCATATACCGGCAAGGCTCCGATATTCCTCACCGCCGACACCAATCAGGCAACGGCAATGTTCACCGTGCCGCAGAACAGCGATCTGTCGCTGCGCGTCACGGGGGGAGCGGGCACGGAAACGCTGGCTTACCTGTCGGCAGATGGTGAAACGCGGGCTATCGAACCTTCCGGAGCAGAGGGTGGCGTGCCCGAGGCGCAACCGCAATCCGGATTGGTGGCGCTGCAATTCGCCAGCAAGCTCGTCGGTGACGGTCAACTCGTGCTGAAAGCGGGCGAGCAGGAAATCGGGCAGTGGGACTTCGCGGTCACGCCCGACAAACCGCCGACGATACGCTTTGCCGGCGAGCCAAGGCGGGCAGTCAACGGGTCGCTCGAACTGCACTACCAGATCGAGGACGACTATGGCGCGGCTTCGGCCATGAGCGAGTTCGCGCTGGCCGACGCTCCGGCGCCGAATGCCCGCCCGCTCTACGGTGCGCCGGACATGCCGTTGTCGCTGCCCCGGCGCGGCTCGAAGGCGAACGCGGCCAAGACCAGCAAGGACCTGACCGAACATGTCTGGGCCGGGAGCCCGATCAAGCTGACGCTGACGGCAACGGACGGTGCCGACCAGATCGGTCGCAGCGAAACCAGGACCATGGTCCTGCCGGAGCGGACCTTCACCAATCCGCTGGCGCGCGCGGTGATCGAGCAGCGCCGCCTGCTTGGGCTCGATGCCAATGCCAAGCCGCGTGTGCTCGATCTGATGGACGCCATTACGCTGCGCCCGGAAGATACGTTCGACAGCATGGCCCACTATCTTGCCATCATGAGCGCGCGCAGCCGCCTCAAGCTGGCCGGCAGCGACGACCAGCTTCGCGACGTGGTTTCCTATCTTTGGGAAGTGGCGCTCGGCATCGAGGAAGGCGACCTTTCGGCCGCCGAAAAGCGCCTGCGCCAGGCGCAGCAGGCCTTGCAGGACGCGTTGAAGAACGGCGCCAGCGATGAGGAAATCGAAAAGCTGATGCAGGAATTGCGTCAGGCGATGAACGAATTCCTGCGCGAATTCGCAGAGCGCAACCAGCAGAACCAGAACGCAATGCAGTTGCCGCCAAATGCGCAGGAACTGCGCCAGAGCGATCTGGAGCGACTGATGGACCAGATCGAGAATCTGGCCAGGTCCGGCAACCGTGACAGGGCGCAGGAACTGCTTTCGCAGTTGCAGGACATGATGAACAATCTGCAGGCAGGCAGGCAGGGACAACAGGGCCAGCAAAACAGCGAGCTTCGCCAGCAGATGGACAAGCTGGGCGAGATCATGCGGCGCCAGCAGGAGATGATGAACGAGACCTTCCGCATGGACCAGATGCAGCGTGGCGAAAATGGCGACGGGCAGATGGGCGAAGGCGAGCAAGACCAGCAAAGCCAGGACCAGCAAGGCCAAGGCCAGCAGGGCCAGCAAGGCCGTCCGATGACCCCTGAGGAGTTTGCCGAGGCGCTGAAGCAGTTGCAGCAAGGCCAGGGCCAGTTGCAAGGCGATCTGCAGCAACTGGGCAAGGATCTGGAAGGCATGGGCATGGAGCCCAATGAAGGCTTCGGCCAGGCGGGCCGCTCGATGGGCGATGCCCGGCAGTCGCTTGGACAAGGCGAAGGCGAGCGCGCGGTCGGCCATCAGGGCCGTGCGCTTGAAGCGCTGCGGCAAGGCGCCAAGGAAATGATGCAGCAATTGCAGGCGATGCAGGGCGATCAGGGGGGTAGCGAACAGGGCGGCCGCCAGCAGAACGCGGACCGCGATCCGCTGGGGCGTCCACGCGCCACGCAAGGGCCGGATTTCGGCGATTCGGTCAAGGTTCCGGACGAGATCGACGTGCAGCGGGCCCGCCAGATTCTCGAAGCCATCCGCAAGCGGCTCGGCAACGCTTTGTCGCCCGATGTCGAGCGCAGCTATCTTGAACGGCTGCTGGAACTGAAATAATTCTCACGCATGGTTTGTCGTCAAGGCGAAGAGCAATGCCCGAACTCGGAACCGTCACGCCGATCCTGCGCATGTTCGATATCGCCAAGGCGCGTGAATTCTATCTCGACTTCCTTGGTTTTCAGATCGACTTCGAGCATCGGTTTTCCGACAAGGCGCCGCTCTATCTGGGCATTGTTCGGGACGGCTGTGTCCTGCACTTGAGCGAACACCATGGCGACGGCAGCCCCGGAGCTGCGGTGCGCATTGAGGTTGCGGATATCGACGGGCTGCATCAGGAACTGATTGCCAGGCTCTACGCCTATGCGAGGCCCGGTCTCGAACACACGCCTTGGAACACGCGTGAAATCACGGTGATCGATCCTTTCGGCAACCGCCTGACGTTTTTCGAGACGGCGTCCAGCGATTGACGAAGGCCTCGCGGCGGCCTCTCCGTCACCGTCGATGAGGTCGCGTCAAGCCGTGGATCGATCCATCCACCCGCCGTTCCTACCCCATCGCCAACTCATTGTTTCCAATCACCTCCCGCAAAAACCTCTCACCACCCTTTTCCACGCCCTCTCAACCTCTTCCATAATCCGTGCCATCGCTTCTGCGGGAAACTCGGTGCGCACCGGGTATCGAGGGGAAGCGTCGGTGCCGGAT
>NZ_LMGJ01000001.1:347963-366332 GCF_001427385.1 Mesorhizobium sp. Root157 | reverse complement strand
TAAATTACTAAACGAGCGTCCGAACGGCCGCCCGTCTTCCCGACCTCTCATCGAGGTCAGTTCTTTGACAATGGCCAGACGGCGAAGCTGGGCGTGGCAATGAAGAAGTGCAACCATCTCTTCGTCATCCTAGGGCGGAGCAGGCCGAAGGCCGTCGCGCAGACCCTGGGATCCATGCCGTGACGGGCCGGCAGCGCGGTACGGTGCAGAACATCCCTCGTACTGTTCCGCCGTCCAACTCCCAAGCGTTACGGCATGGATCCTCGGGTCGCGCCTTTCGCTCCGCTCGTGCTTGCCCGAGGATGACGAAAGGAAAAAAGCGAGGCAAAAACACCCAGACGGCAAAAGCCGGGCGTGGCAACAGGTGATGCGGTCAGGCGGCGTTGCTGATCGGGCAGGAAAGCGCCGCTTCGACCCGGCTGCGGATTTCCGCCAGGGTAAAGGGCTTCTGGACGACGTCGAGGATGATGCCGTCCAGTTCCTCCGCCCGTTCGCGCTGCTCGGCATAGCCGGTCATCAGCATGATCCGCATCGCGGGGAAGAGGCGCGCCGCGGCCTTGGCCATATCGATGCCGTCCATTTCCGGCATGCGGATATCGGAGACGACAAGGTCGTAGCGACCGCTTGCGGCGTCAATCAGATCCAGACCCTGCGCGCCGTCGGCGGCAACATCGATCTGGTGGCCGGCGCGCTCCAGCGTGCGACCCACGAACATGCGGACGGACTCATCGTCCTCGACAATCAGAAGCTTGGCCATGCGCCGATATTTGGCGACCAAAAGTTGACGTTTCCTGAATTTGCCAAAAGTTCAGGCGTCGCCCCGCACGATGCCGACAAATGGCAGTTCGCGGAAAGCGTGCGCGACATCCATGCCGTAGCCGACGACGAAATAGTCCGGGCAATCGAATCCGACATAGTCGGCGTTCAGCGTCGTCTGGCGGCGCATGCGCTTGTCGAGCAGGACGGCGATGGAGCAGCTTTTCGCTCCGCGCGACAGCATCAGTTCGCGCGTGAACTTCAGCGTCTTGCCCGATTCCAGAATGTCGTCGATCAACAGCACGTCGCGCCCGGCGACCTCGTTGTCGATGTCGCGCAGAACCCGGACCTCGCCGCTCGTCGTGCCGGCGCCGTAGCTCGAAATGAAGATGAACTCGACTTCCGGCGACAGGCCGGCGTCGTGCATGGCCCGGATCAGGTCGGCGGCGAAGATGAACGAGCCCTTCAGCACCGAAATAACCAGAAGGTCGTTGTATTCCCTGCCGGCGATTTCCTTGGCGAGTTCCAGATTGCGGCGCGCAATTGCTGACGCCGAAAACAGGACCTCGATCTCCTTGCCGCGCACGACTGGCATTTTTGCGATACTCCCGGAAATGACTTCGCTATCCGGCGAAGGCGACCGACACGGTCTTCACGCCGTTTCTAGGCACCTCGACGCGGCTGGAAAAGGCGAATCTTTCACCCGGAGCCAGGGCGCGGTCCGATGTCCCCAACCTGTAGCGCGTAATGCTGCCGTCATTGCCCGTCACACTGATCTCCAGAGGGGGTAGCGGCGCGGCAGAGGTCCCGTCGTTGCCGGCTTCGCCGTCGACGAACAGCACCGGGTGCTCGCCCGATTCATCGACATGCGAGGTCACGGCGGAAATGCTGAGCATGGAGCGCGAACCGCCTTCCGCCGCCAGGGCCATGTGGCTTACCAGCGCATGTCCACCGGCGATCCAGAAGGCGGCCGAGGCAAGGCCGATGCCGGCAGCCCAGAAGGCCGGGCCGCCTCGTTCGGTGAACGGTCGGGCCGGCTTGGCCTCTGCCTTGCGCAGCATACCCATGCCATCGGGCAAAGGTGGCCCGTCAGGTGCAGCGCCAGGCTGCGCTGATCCCCGGTCGTCTCCCGATGGAAAGCGCGGCAGTGTCACAAACTCGGCATCGACAATGTCGTCCGACACCATCGCTTCCAGCCGTGCCGCGGCGCCTGCGTCAGGGCGAGCCTTCGGGTCGGTCATGATTTCGCCGGAAACCGGTCGTGCCTTTAGCTGGTCAGCCATGCTGGCCCCTGTTCGCCTTCTGTTTCTCTTTGGTAAGCAAAATTGGTTAACGCTTCACGACTGGAGCCGTTTTGAAGACCTTGAAGTGCCAGAATTTAACCAGTGGTTAACCATGCCGGCTGATGGTCCCTTCAAGGAAAAAGGCGCTTGTCCGCCGTTTCAACTTTCAGGTCGTTCAACGTGATCCGTTTCGAAAATGTCGGTCTGCGCTATGGCATGGGTCCGGAGATTCTCCGCGACATTTCCCTGCACATTCCGCCGCGCTCCTTCCAGTTCCTGAGCGGTCCCTCCGGGGCTGGCAAGACGACGCTCCTGCGGCTTCTGTTCATGTCGCTCAAGCCGACCCGCGGCCTCATCACCATGTTCGGCAAGGACCGCACCCGCATCTCACGCACGGAACTGCCGCTTCTGCGCCGCCGCATCGGCGTGGTATTCCAGGATTTCCGCCTGCTCGACCACATGACCACATATGAGAACGTGGCGCTGCCGCTGCGCGTGCGCGGCCGCGAGGAATCGAGCTACCGCACCGATGTGATGGAACTGTTGAAATGGGTCGGGCTTGGCGAACGCATGCATGTGCTGCCGCCAGTGCTGTCGGGCGGCGAAAAGCAGCGCACGGCCATCGCCCGCGCCCTGATCGAACAGCCTGAAATCCTTTTGGCGGACGAGCCGACCGGCAATGTCGATCCGCAACTCGCCCGGCGCCTTCTCAGATTGTTCATCGAACTGAATCGGCTCGGAACTGCAGTCGTCATCGCCACGCACGACCTTGCCCTGATGGAGCAGGTCGATGCCCGCCGGCTCATTTTGACCAATGGAAGGCTGGACGTCTATGACTGATCAATTCGACGATCGGCACGACGATGGAGCGGACGGCCTGCAACAAGCCGAGCCGCGTCAACGCGCGCCGCGCAGGACCGCCCCGATCGTGCCGGCACAAAACGTCGTCGGCAGGGCGCTGGTCGTCGTCATCGCCATCATGACGTTTCTGTCCTGTGTCACCTTTGGGGCCGTGACCCTCGTGCGCGACACGGCATCGGTCTGGGAAAACCAGATTTCGACGGAAGCGACCATCCAGATCAAGCCGGCCGACGGGCTGGATATGGAAGCGGCTTTGGCCACGGCTGCCGGCATTGCCGGAGAGTTTCCCGGCGTGAAGGCGACCAGGATCATCGACCGCACCGCGACCGCGCGCCTGCTCGAACCGTGGCTTGGCTCCGCTCTCGACATCGACCAGTTGCCGGTCCCGCGCCTGATCGTCGTTACCATAGACCAGGCTAATCCGCCGGATTTCGACGCTATCCGCGCAGCATTCTCGCCGAAATTGCCAACTGCCTCGCTCGATGATCACCGCACCTGGGTCGACCGGCTGGTGGCGATGGCGCGCACGACCGTGACCATCGGCATCGCCGTGCTGGCGCTGATGCTTTCGGCCACCGTCATGACCGTGGTGTTCGCTACCCGTGGCGCCATGGCCGGCAACGGCCACATCATCGAAGTGCTGCATTTCGTCGGTGCGGAGGCGCGTTTCATCGCACGGCAGTTCCACAAGCAGTTTCTTCTGACCGGCATGAAGGGAGCTGCAATCGGAGGGGTTGGCGCGGTCGTCGTGTTCATCGTCTTTTCATGGTGGTCGTCACGCAATGTGGCGACCCCGCAAGGCGACCAGGCTGCTGCGCTGTTCGGCAATTTCGCCATAGGTTCGGCCGGATATCTCGGGGTGATCCTGATGGTCATTGTCATCGGTGCGCTGACGGCGGCGACCTCGCATGCGACGGTGATCGCCTATCTGAACGAGATCGATGACCGCCAGACGGATATCGCGTGATGGTTCACGGACAAAGACGATGTGTAATACAATGTGCTCGGCCTACTCACCCAACTATGTAAATCACGGTTTACCATGACATGATGGACGGGAAGGAAGTGAACGGAACGGCCGAGATGGTGACAGCGCCGCGCGCGGCAATGCGTGCGCCCCGGCGCATATGGTCCGTCCTGCGCATCTCAGCCTTCCTGGTCATCGCCGCCGCCACGCTATTTTTCGGTGGTTTCGGTTGGTTTTCCAGCCATGTCAGCCGTCTTTCCACGCCTTCCGACCCACAAAAGGCGGATGCCATCATTGTGCTTACCGGCGGTCAGTCGCGCCTTGATGCGGCAATGGACCTGCTCGAATCAGGCAAGGGCGCGCGGCTTCTGATCAGCGGCGTGCATCCGGCTGCCAGCCGGCGGCAACTGCAATTGGCCACCGGCGGCGACAAGCAGCTTTTTTCCTGCTGTGTCGATATCGACCGCGCCGCCCTCGATACGATCGGCAATGCGGAAGAAAGCGCCAAATGGGTCGAGCGCCACGCCTATGGAAGTGTGATCCTTGTGACAAACAACTACCACATGCCGCGCAGTCTACTGGAAATGGGCCGGCTGTTGCACGACGCCAAGCTGGAGCCTTACCCGGTTGTCAATTCCAGGCTCGACGACGGCAGTTGGCTGACCAAGCCGCAAGCCCTGCGCGTGCTGTTCACCGAGTACAACAAGTACCTGCTGGCACTGGCGCGCGCGGTGGTGCCGATGCGTCCCACGCATGACAGCAGCGTGTCGATGGCCGAAGTAACGGTAAGCGGCAACTGACAAAGTGTGGTGATCGGCCACCGTAGCCGTTTCCATTTTTCCCACGCATGGTGTAACCAAGCGCGACCTTCGTCCTCGGGCTGTCCTGGCAAATGCTCCATATCCGTTCGCTGGCATTCAACTTCGTCTTCTATGTCAGCCTGATCGCCCAGATGATCTTCTGGGCGCCGTTCTACTTTCTGTCGTCGCGCAGGCTGGCTTGGTTCGTGCCGAAATTCTGGTCGCGCTCGAGCCTGTGGCTCTACGAGAAGATGGCGCTGACGAAGAGTGACATCAGCGGACAGGAAAACCTGCCCGAAGGCTCCTTCATCCTTGCCCCGAAGCATCAGTCGTTCTGGGATGCGATTGCGTTTTTCCCCTTCCTCAAGGACCCGCTCTACATCCTCAAGCGCGAACTGACGTGGATTCCCTTTTTCGGCTGGTACGTTCTGAAGATGCGGATGATCCCGGTCCACCGTGGCAGCCGGTCCAGGGCCCTGAAGGCCGTCGTGGCGGCCACCAAGGCGGAAATGGTACGCAATCCGCGTCAGTTGATCATCTATCCCGAGGGCACGCGCCGGGCACCCGGCGACGAGCCCAACTACAAATGGGGCATCGTCGAGCTCTATTCCGACTTGGGCGTTCCGGTGGTTCCCGTTGCCCACATGGCCGGGCTTTACTGGCCACGCCGCAAATTCCTGCGGTTTCCCGGTACCATCAAGGCGCGTTTCCTCAAGCCGATACCGGCCGGGCTTGCCAAGGAAGAGTTCATGAAGCGGCTGATTTCGGAAACGGAAGCGGCCTGCGACCAGATCCTTGTCGAGGCGGCGCAGGCTCCGAACCCGCCGCCGCTGCCTCCAACTGCCGCCAACCGCCTGCGGGAACTTGGAATTCGATAGCCGCGCCTGCGCTCAAGGCGCGCTTGCAGTTTCGAGATGTTCCTTGTCGGCAACAGTCAGCTTCAGGGATGCGGCCTTGATCAGGCTGTCGACCTGGGCAAGCGAAGTGGCGCTGGCAATCGGCGCGGTGACGCCGGGCCGGGCCATGACCCAGGCAAGGGCGACTTCGGCCGGCGTGGCCGCATGGCGGCTCGCGACGACGTCGAGTGCAGCCAGGACACGCATGCCGCGCTTGTTGAGATATGACCGGATACTGCCGCCGCGCGTGCTTTTGCCAAGGTCTGACTCGGCGCGATACTTGCCGCTCAGAAAGCCCTTCGCCAGTCCGTAATAGCTGATGACGCCGATTTCGTTCGCGATGCACAGGTCGCTGAGCGGCCCGTCGAAATCGCCGCGATCATAGAGATTGTAAGCCGGCTGCAGCACTTCATAACGCGGCAGTTTGTGGTGGCTGGCCGCATCCAGCGCCGCTTTCAGCTGACCCGCGTCGAGGTTGCAAGCGCCGGCGAAGCGGATCTTGCCTTTCTCAACCAGCCGTTGATAGGCGCCGAGGGTTTCGGCATAGGGCACGGTGGGATCAGCCCAATGCGACAGATAGAGATCGATTGTCTCGACCTGCAGTCGTTTCAGCGAGGCATCGACCGCACGCTCGATATAGAGCGGCGACAGGTCGATGCGGCCCTGCCCCATATCCGAGCCGACCTTGGTAATGACCACGATGCGGTCGCGGTTGCTACGCTGCTTCATCCATCTGCCGATGATGGTTTCCGACTCACCACCGTCGTGGCCAGGCACCCAGCGAGAGTAGGAATCTGCCGTGTCGATGGCATTCATTCCGGCATCGAAGAACCGGTCGAGTAAGTCAAAGGAAGTCTTTTCATCGGCGGTCCAGCCGAACACGTTGCCGCCGAATACCAGCGGCGCGATTTCAAGGTCGGTGCGACCGAGTGGGCGCTTTTGCAAGGTCAGTCTCCATGATCAAGGCCGCGCGAAGCAGCTTGTGGCGTACCCAGCCTAAGGATTGGATCGATCGGGTCAAACACCGTTCCGGGGATCGGTATGAGGCGGCTTCACAAATGCGCGACCTGCTTCGCCACGCCCTCCAGCCAATTGTCGCGGATACCCAGCCTGTGCAGGTGTTCGACCGTGCTTTCGAGATAATCCTCGTTGCGCCCGGATTGGCCGACAGCGCCGTGTACGACGTCAGCGGCTTCGGTCTCGCTCAGCGCCCCGGCATACTGCTCATGGCTGCGGTCGGCGACATAGGCCACGACTTCGATCGGCTCGCCCGTTTCAAGGCGTGCCGTGAGACATCGTTCAAGATAGACACCGGTCACCTGTTCACGTTCACGCAGATAGCCGATCACCTCGTCACGCGCCGAACCATCGACCCGAAACGCCAGGCCGACGCAGGAACCTCCCCGGTCTAGACCCAGGACCAGACCTGGCCGTTCCCGCGTGCCGCGGTGGACGAAAGAATAGACGCAAAGCGACCGCCGGTAGCCGAACAGCCGGGCGCGCTGTGTCTCGACATGCGTGAAACCGGGCCGCCAGATCAGCGACCCGTAGCCAAAAACCCAAAAATCGCCCATATCGCCTAGCCACATTGAAAGGCACGCGGCGGTGGCCGCAAGCCGGTCAGAAAACGCCGGACAGATCCGACGCATCCCACGGGTTAACGAGAGCCGCAGCATGACGTCAAGTGAGCAAGTGAAATCAAAGCGGCGGCGTGGCCTGTTGCCTTGGCTCGTCGTTCTCCTCGTTCTGTTGTTCGGCCTCTACAGTGCGGGCTGGTTCTACATGGCCGACAAAATCAGCAGCGAGGCAAGCCAAGCCGTCGCAGCGCTGAACGCCAGGGGCATTCAGGCCGACTGCGCCAATCTTCGCGTCAGCGGCTATCCGTTGCGGCTTGCGGTCGACTGTGACGGCATGGCCTATGAGGACGATACCGGCAATGTCGCCGTCTCGGCCGGAGCGCTGACCGCTGTGACAAGCCTAGTCCGGCCGCTGTTGGCTGAAGCGACGCTTCGCGGGCCGCTGCGGACCATCGCTCCGGGCATGCCGCCGCTGTGGCTGGACTGGGACAATCTCGACGTCAGCGCCAAGCTGTTCTGGCCGTTGCCGCGCAAGGTTTCGCTGGCCGCAGATGGATTGTCCGGCCAGACGGACCCGGCAGACGACAGCGATCCGGTGCAACTGTTCAATGCGGCAACGGCGCAGGTGGATTTTCAGCCCGACGGTCGGGACCTAGTCTATGCCGGCACGTTCGAGGATCTGGAAATCGCCGCCGAGGCGCTGGATGGCCGCACCGTGCCGCCGCTCAACGGGGCTGGCGCGGCAACGCTGAAAAACGGCGTTGCCCTGCTTCGTTCACGCCCGCAAAGCCTGCGCGGCCAGGCCGTCGAAATCGCCAATCTGGAACTTTCATCCGGTGAGGCGCAGGTATCTGTCTCCGGCCCGGTAGCGGTCGATGTCGATGGCCTGATCGATGCCGATCTGCTCATCAAGCTGCGCAATCCGCAGGTGGTGGCCGCGATCCTGGCCACGGCCATTCCCGAGCAGGCAAGCAAGATCAACCAGGGTTTTGCAGCCCTTTCCATGCTCGGCAGCGAACCATCGCTGCCGCTGAAGATCGTCGAGGGCAAAGCCGTGCTGGGCTTTATTCCACTTGGCAGCATCAAGCCGATCGACTGACCCGAAAAATCAGGCCTTCGCCGGGTGCTCGACAGCCTGACGGCCGAAATCGGGTGCGTCGATTTCCTGGCCGGCCTCGATGATCGATCGGCGCACGGCGCGGGTGCGGGTGAACAGATCGAACAATTTATCGCCATCGCCCCAGCGGATCGCCCTTTGCAGCGAGGCAAGGTCCTCGGAGAACCTCGCAAGCATTTCCAGGATGGCGTCCTTGTTGTGCAGGCACACATCGCGCCACATGGTCGGATCGGAAGCGGCGAGACGGGTGAAGTCGCGGAAACCGGAAGCCGAATATTTTATGACTTCCGATTTGGTCACTGCCTCCAGATCGTCTGCTGTGCCGACGATGTTGTAGGCGATGATGTGCGGCAGGTGCGAGACGATGGCCAGCGTCATGTCGTGATGGTTCGGGTCCATCGTGTCGATATTTGCTCCGCAGCGCCGCCAGAATTCCGACAGTCTTTCCAGCGCCGCCGGATCGGTTTCCGGAAGTGGGGTGAAGATGCACCAGCGGTTCTGGAACAGGTCGGCGAAGCCGGCATCAGGGCCGGATTTCTCCGTACCCGCCAGCGGATGACCTGGAATGAAATGCACGCCTTCAGGGATGTACGGTTCCATCTGGGCGATGACGGAGGCCTTGGTCGAGCCGACGTCGGTGACGATGGCGCCCTTCTTCAGCGCCGACGAAATCTCCTTGGCCACATCTTCGGAGGCGCCGACCGGCACCGAGACGATGACCAGATCGGCGTCGTGGACGGCTTGCCCGGCATCGGTGGTGTAGCTGTTGCCGAGGCCGAGTGTTTCGGCCCGTTTCAACGTCAAGGCGCTACGCGTCGTGATGGCGATATGGCCGGCAAGTCTTTCGCGGCGGATCACCCGCGCCAGCGACGAGCCGATCAGGCCGATGCCGATCAGCGCGATTTTTTCAAATATGGGTTCGGACATAATTCTAGCTTTTCAGGAATTCGGTGAGTGCGGCGACTACGCCGCGATTGGCCTCTTCGGTTCCGACCGTCATCCGCAGCGCGTTGGGAAAACCGTAGCCGGCAACGCGCCGCAGGATATAGCCGCGGGCCGTCAGATAGGCGTCGGCCTCGGTCGCCGAATGGGCCGCCTCGTTCGGAAAATGGATCAGGACGAAATTGCCGACGCTCGGCGTGACGCGCAATCCCAGTTCGATGAACTGTTCAGTGAGCCAGGCCAGCCAGGTTTCGTTGTGAGCAATGGCGCGCTCGACATGGGCGCGGTCGCGCACCGCCGCCGTTCCGGCCGCGATCGCGGTCGCGGTGACGTTGAAAGGATCGCGCACGCGCTCGATCGCATCGACGATATGGGCGGGCGCATACATCCATCCGATACGCGCACCGCCGAGGCCGTAGACCTTGGAGAAGGTCCGGGTCATGACGACGTTCTCGGCCCCGGCAACCAATTCGACGCCGGCTTCATAGTCGTTGCGGCGCACGAATTCGGCGTAGGCAGCGTCGAGGATCAACAGCACATTCCTCGGTAGGGCCGCCTGCAGACGGCGCACTTCGTCGAATGGCACATAGGTGCCGGTCGGGTTGTTAGGATTGGCAAGGAAGACCATTTTGGTGCGCGGCGTCACGCCGGCAAGGATCGCGTCGACATCGACGCGTTCGCCTTTTTCCTTGGCAACGACCTGGGTTGCGCCCGTCGCCAGAATGCAGATCTTGTAGGCAAGGAAGCCGTGCTCGGTATAGATCGCCTCGTCACCAGGCTGAAGATAGATTCGCGACAACAGCGCCAGCGCCTCGTCCGAGCCGTTGAAGCAGACGATGTTTGCGGCGTTCAGTCCATGCACTTCGGCAATCGCCTCGCGCAGTTGCAAGGATGAGCCGTCGGGATAGAACTCAAGTCTGGCAGCGACTTCGCGCACTGCCTCGATCGCCTTGGGCGAGGGGCCAAGCGGGTTCTCGTTCGATGACAGCTTGTGCAGTTTGACGCCGGCGGGTGCTGCGCTCTTGCCTGGCACATAGGCTTCGATGTCCAATATTCCCTTGCGGGGTTGTGGACGTGCTTGATCCTGTGCCGTTGTCATCGTGCCAATTCCATAAGAGCCAGATGTTCTGGGAGATGAAGCGGAAATACAAGCCGCGGCCGGCAATGTCGAGGCCAAAGCGCTGGCCCAGCGTCGGCGCCACCATCAGGAACCGTTGACGCGGTGCATCGCCGGGCATAGATAGGAGCCGTTCCGTGGTGATTTGGCCGGTCGGCTTGCAGCCACGTTAAAGAAATCGCTAAAAATGGCCGAGGATGACGAGTTCGTTCAGACCGGCCGCGATTTCGCCGCCGGTCTTTTGTTTGGAGCTTGTGTCATGCCGATCAAGATTCCCGATCAGCTTCCCGCCCGCGAGGTGCTCGATCGCGAAGGCGTTTCCGTGATGGACGAGCGCACGGCGCTGCGCCAGGACATCCGCCCCCTGCAGATCGGGCTCCTCAATCTCATGCCGAACAAGATCCGCACCGAGACGCAGTTTGCGCGCCTGATGGGCGCCACACCGCTTCAGGTGGAACTGACACTGGTGCGCATCGGCAATCACAAGGCCAAGCACACGTCCGAGGAGCATCTGATCTCCTTCTACCAGACCTGGGAGGAAGTCCGACATCGCAAGTTCGACGGTTTCATCATCACTGGCGCGCCAATCGAGCTGCTGCCCTTCGAGGACGTGACGTACTGGAAGGAACTGACGCTCATCCTCGACTGGACCACGACGAACGTCCATTCCTCATTCTTTATCTGTTGGGGGGCGATGGCTGCTGCGTGGCACTTTCATCGCATTCCGAAAAATACGCTTGAAAAAAAGGCATTCGGGGTTTTCCGCCACCGCAACAACGCGCCTGCATCGCCTTATCTTGCGGGCTTCTCTGACGATTTCGCCATTCCCGTCTCGCGCTGGACCGAGGTACGCAAGGCCGATATTCCGACCGCCTCCGGCCTCGACGTGATGATGGAATCGGAAGTGACCGGTCCATGCCTGCTCGCCGAGGCGCCCGGCAACCGGCTCTACATGTTCAATCACATCGAATACGACTCGACGTCGCTCAAGGAAGAGTATGACCGCGATATCGCTGGCGGTGTCGAGATAGAGGTGCCGCATGGGTACTATCCCGACGACGACCCGGCCCGCCCGCCACTCAATCGCTGGCGGTCGCATGCCCACCTGCTTTTCGGCAACTGGATAAACCGGGTCTATCAGACGACGTCGTACGATCTCGAAGACGTGGGCAAAACGCCTCCGACCGCCTCATCCTGAGAAGGCTACTTCCACGCCATCGGCGCGCCGGCTTACCTGTCCATGCTTTTGCGTGTCGCCCCCAGGCCGCTCACCCCCTGTGGTGACAGGGCCGGCACGAACACGCGGCGCGATGCGCGCTGGGCCGCCGGCACGCCCTGATAGAGACGCTTTTGCGCCTCCACGACGATGACGCCTGAAAAGATCGGCCACAGCTTGCGGCCCGCACTTTCGATCATGTTGTGGAAGCGCATCGCGAAGCGCCGCCGCGACGGCGGAAAGAGCAGCGCGTCCGACCATGCCGCCGGGGTGAAGTTCGTTTCCCTGAGCAATTCGGCAAGCTGGGAGCGCGAATACGGCCTGCCTGTGCCGAAAGGCGTGTGCTCGAAGCGCGCCCATACGCCGCGCCGGTTGGGCACGACGATGACGACCCGTCCCGCAGGTGAAAGCACGCGCCAGATCTCGTTCAGCGTCTCTCGGGGGTTTTCCGCATGTTCCAGCGAATGCACCAGCAGCATGCGGTCGATGGACGCGTCGACCAGCGGCAGTTCTTCATCGAACACCAGCGCCGTTGCCGTTGGCCCATTCTGAGGCCACACAACCGCCCCTTGCGTGGCGGGCATGAAGGCGAAAACACGCTCGGAGTCGGTTCCGAATCGCTCGAGCCACGGCAAGGCGTAGCCGAGGCCGACCAGCCGTTCGTTTGGAATCTTTGCCCAGATCGACGACAGCGCCATCGTTATCGAGCGCTCGGCAAGACGCCCGAGAGGCGAAGCGTAGAAAGAGCGCAGGTCGACAATGTCGGAATGCATGGAAAACCTTGGCGTGGCCGCGGGCGAAGTTGTGGAACGGTAGCGATGATGCGTTGCGAGTTCAACCAAGCCCACCCGATCGAGGGGGTGACATGGAAGGACGCGCACCCTATGTCTGCGGCGTCAAGGACAGGAGTATTGTATATGGCTATCGAGATCGAACAGTTCATGTGCCGCGAGGACAATTTCGGTATTCTGCTGCGCGACCGCGATACCGGCGAGGCGGCTCTGATCGATGCACCCGAAGAAGCGCCCATCCTTGCCGCCATCGAGCGCACTGGATGGAAGCCGACCACCCTTTTCATCACTCATCATCACGTCGACCACGTCGAAGCCAACCTTGCCTTGAAGGAGCGCTTCAAGCTGCGCATCGTCGGCCCTGAGGCCGAGAAGGCGAAGATCCCCGGCATCGACGACACCGTCGAAGGCGGGTCGGTCATCCCGTTCGGCGGGGAGAAGATCGAGGTCATCTTTACGCCGGGTCATACGGCAGGCCACATCACCTATCATCTACCCAAGGCCAAGGTCGCGTTTGCTGCCGATACGCTGTTCGCACTCGGCTGCGGCAGGCTGCTTGAATGCCCGCCGCCGATAATGTTCGAATCGCTGAAGAAACTGGCCGTGCTGCCGGCCGATACGGCCGTCTATTGCGGGCATGAGTACACGCTTTCCAATGCCCGCTTCGCGCTCACCATCGATCCTACCAATGAGGCGTTGCAGGTGCGGGTGAAAAAGATCGAGGCGCTGCGGGCTGAAGGCAAGGCGACGCTGCCGACAACGATTGGCGAGGAATTGGCCACCAATCCCTTCCTGCGCTGGGCCGATCCGGCGATCCGTAAGAATCTCGGCATGGAAAATGCAGCGGATGTCGATGTGTTCGCCGAAATCCGCAAGCGCAAGGACAATTTCTAAGCCGGAGGCCGGCTTGGCGATGACTCCGGCCGAAATCATAGCAGCGCTCGGCATGCGGCCGCACCCGGAGGGCGGCTGGTATGTCGAGACGTTTCGCGATGCCCCGTATGGCGGGCGGGGCCGCTCGACGGCGATCTACTTCCTGCTTGAACGCGGTCAGGTTTCGGCCTGGCACCGGGTCAAGGATGCCGCCGAGGTCTGGCATTTCTACGCCGGCGCGTCGCTGATCCTGTCGATGTGCGCCGATGAGAGCAAGGTGAGCGAGCATCGGCTTGGCCCAGACATTCTTGCCGGTGAGCGCCCGCAATTGCTGGTGCCGGCCGGCTGGTGGCAGACGGCGCGAAGTGCAGGCGACTGGACGCTGGTTGGCTGCACCGTCGCGCCCGGTTTCGACTTTGCCCAGTTCGAAATGGCTGAACCGGGCCGGGAACCCTGCTAACCCAGAAGAGCGCCCAAGGTGATGGCAAGGTGGCCGGTATAGCGGAGCACCCAGGCTGCAAAAGGCCACAATGCACGTTGCGATGAAGGTTCCGACGCGGGCAGCCTCGCCGCGAGAATCGCCGCGGCGGACCCCGTCAGTAGCAAGACGCCGGCAACGATTTTTGGAGTGGTCATCAAGGCCGAAAGCGCCATCAGCAGCAACGCCAGTGTGTAGGCCAAGGCCGGCAAGCGCCGGCGGCGGCCAAGTTGTCCCCACGACCGCGCCAGGATTGCGGCGGCAAGTGCGATCATCGCGGCAGCGAGCGCCAGCCGCCAAGGGTCCGAAAACAAGAGACCTGCCGTTCCGTAGGTGACGAAGAGCAGGCCGAAAGCGAGAAAGGCGGCAATGCCCGCCACGAAGCCTGCGACGTCAGTCCTTGCGTTGGGCTGCGACGACAAGGCATCGGAAGCGGCGCTCAGCCCCAGCGCGCCGGCCAGCAGCAGCGGCGCGTCCTGTTCGAAGGCAAGCACGGCCAGCAAGCCGATGGCCAGCGTCTTGACGGCGGAGCGTCGCAGCGAGGACGGCAGGGAAAGGCTGAACGCATAGCCGATCGCGGCCACGACCGAAAAGATCAGCGTGGCATTGGCAAGCGTTTCGATGCCTCCCGGAAATGGCATCATGCTTCAGCGCCACTGGCGACATCGGCACGCTTGCCGAACAGCAGCGACTTTGCCGCCAGTACGGCGCCGCCGGTTATGAGCAGGCAGGCGGCGAGGATGCGCAGGCTGGGCTCGGCGAAGCCGGCGGCGATCAGCACCAGCGTCGACAACAGCGGCGCGGCATAACTCGCCGCGCCCAGCACCTGGATGTTGCCCCGCTTGACGCCGATGTCCCAGGCATAGAAGGCCGCCCCGACCGGCATCAGGCCAAGACCGAGTACCGCCATCCATTGACTGGTGTTGGTCGGCAGCACGGTTTCCTCCAGCGCGAAATGACAGGCCAGCGACAGGATTGCGGTTGCCGCGCAGAACCAGGTGACGACAGTGGTGGGGATCGAGGCAAAGCGCCTCGACAACAGCGAATAGGCCGACCAGACTACGGCGCAGACGGCGGCCATGGCATAGCCGAAGGCATAGCGCGCGTCGAAAGCGAGGCCTGCCCCCTTGGTGACGATCAGGAAGGTGCCGGCAAGGCCGAGCGATGCACCGACGATATGGTTCCATGCCAGCCTTTCGCCCGGCATCAGCGAGGAGCCCAGAACGATCAGCAACGGCCACATATAGGCGATCAGGCTGGCTTCCACCGCCGGGGCATTGCGCAGCGCGGTGAAATAGAAAAAGTGATAGCCGAACAGGCCGGCGATGCCGATGAGCCACACCTGCGGCGGAATCTTTTCCGTCACGGCCGGCTTCTGCATGGCGAGACGGGCCACAAGGCCGACGCAGGTGCCGATGGTGAAGGTGATGGCCGAGAGCAAGAACGGCGGCACCTGACCGGAAGCGTCGGTCAAAAGCGCCAGCAGCGCCCACATGGCGACCGCCGAAAATCCGATCAGTGTTGCGCGCGCCATGACCCTGTCCCGGTGGCGCATCGCGCCTAGTTGGTTGTTTCGAAGCGCCGTGCGCGAACGGTGATGGTGCCGATCTCCGTTCCGACGGTCGCGTGGATGGGCGCATATACTCCGGTTTGGCCAAGCGGGGCAAACGTCACCATGATGCGGCTGCGCTTCTTCAGATAGTCCAGCGCGCGCTTGCCTTGCCGGTAGCCCGACACCGGTTCGAAGCCCATGCGGCAGGTGACCGTCGGACCTTCGTAGCCTTCGACCGAAATCTTATCCTTCCTGACGAAGATCAGTTTCAGGTCGGCGCGCATTTCGCCGTCATACATGGCGACGGTGCGGCCGCAGACCTCGTCGAGGCTTTGCGCCCTCACGACCGTGGCGGCGATCGGGTCAAGCGCGCTTTTCAGGTCGCCGGTATCGAGCGCGACCCAATCCTTGCCGCGCTTCTTGGGCGGCGGCACGACCCTGGTCGAGGCGACGGTGCCGTAGGCGAAACGGATATCGACCAGCGATGCCTTCTTGCCGGATGTGTAGTCGGCGCGGAACGTGCGCGGCTGAAGGCCGCTGCGGGCGAGCCGTCCGGATGCGACGATGGTGCCGCGTGTATCGTCGAAGATCTGCGCCAGCCCGGCGCTGGCGACGGAACCGTCGATGCGATAGGTCGCCCCATCATAGCGGCTTTGGAAGGCCGCCCGAGCGATGGGCAGGCCGAGGAACGACACCGTGTATTCGCCCCGGAACGATTGCTGGGCGGCGGCCGAGCCGGGGGCGGGCAAAGCTGTGGCAAGCGCGGCGAGGCAAAGGGCTAGCGGGCGATGCATGGCGTGGGTCTATCCTGCACTGATCTTGCGGATCGCTCCGGCATTCGATGTCGCTTGGCTCTTGCATATAGGCTGGATTCCGGCCTTTGTGTGAAGCGGCCGCGCCAGGCCCAGGCAAGCTTGCGCTTGACGCCTTGCCGAAATGACACTAAGGAACGCCAACTTTCCATCAGGCCGCTTGCTGGAAACCGCGTGCCATGCGCGGGCAGCGAGATTTGGCCAGACCGAGAACCTGAAGGTGCATCATGTCCCGCGCTTGCGAACTTACCGGCAAAGCCGTCCTGACTGGCAATAACGTCAGCCACGCCAACAACAAGTCCCGTCGCCGCTTCCTGCCCAATCTGGTCAACGTCACGCTGATCTCGGAAGCGCTGAACCAGAATGTGCGCCTGCGCATCTCCGCCGCCGCCCTGCGTACGGTCGAGCATCGCGGTGGTCTCGACGCCTTCCTCGCCAAGGCCGACACCGACGAACTGTCGCAGCGTGCGCGCCTGCTGAAGAAGCAGATCGCCAAGAAGACCGCTGAACAGCCGGCAGCCTAAGCAAATTCCAAGGCGGGGGACGACCGCCTCCCACGGACCGTCGTTCTTGTCGACCGATGTTCCACTGGTTCCATTACCCAGGATAAAAAAATGAGTTTCCTCATGCGTTATCTGCCTTTCGTGGCCGCCATGGCACTTGTCGTGGTGGCATCCAACATCTTCGTGCAATTCCCCCTGCAAGGCGAGATCGCCGGGCTGGCGCTGGGCGACGTGCTGACCTGGGGCGCCTTCACCTATCCGTTCTCCTTCCTTGTCACCGACCTTGCCAACCGCCGCTACGGTCCGGCAGTGGCGCGGCGCATCGTCTTCGTCGGCTTCATGACGGCGGTCGTCTGCTCGATCGTCATTCCGCCATTGCTGTTCAAGCTCGGCCTGATCGAATTCGACACGGCGACGGCGCGGCTGGCACGCATCGCCTGCGCCTCCGGTGCGGCGTTCCTGTCGGCACAACTGCTCGATGTCACGGTCTTCAACTGGCTGCGCCGGCAGAGCTGGTGGCGGGCGCCGATCTTCGGCACGCTGGCCGGCTCGGTGGTCGATACGGCGATGTTCTTCTCGATCGCCTTTGCCGCCGCCTTCGCCTTCGTCGGACCCGATGACGGCTTTGCGCTTGAGGCCGCTCCGCTGATGGGCGTCTTCACGGCCGAAACGGCGCGCTGGGTCTCGTGGGCGCTGGGCGACCTGACTGTCAAGCTCGCCATTGCCTTGTTCGCGCTCATCCCCTACCGGCTGATCGCGGCGCGCTGGAGCCAGCCGGTTACCGCCTGACCCTTTACAACAGGCCGACGCAAGCGGCTACATGTTGTTGAGGTGAAGGATGTTGCCGTCCGGATCCTTGAACCACACCATCTTCATGTCGCCGCTGACGTGGATGTCGCCCTTGAGGTCGCCCATCCCGTCATAATGCTCGAAGGCGACGCCCTTGGCCTTGAGCGCCGCAGTGATCGCTTCGATGTCGTTGCCGACGTCCCAGACAACCGCATTGGCCTGGTTGGTGCCGGCGAATTCGGAGCGATAGACGATGAGGAAGGTCGCTCCGGTGCGCAGGACCAGCACTTCGCCCATGCTGTCGTCCTCCAGTTCGAGGCCCAGCGTGTCGAAGTAAAAGGTCCGTGCCCTGGCAATGTCGCTGACTGCGGCGATGGCGGATGAAGATTTGTCCTTGAGCATGACATTTCCTTTCCATTGGCTTTGGTCCTGAACGCGGCTGCGCTCGGTCGGTTGCTGCCTTTCCTGTGCAAAGGACGTTTGGATGCAGGCCGATGCTACAGCGCCGATGAGGGATGCTTCGTCGTGCCACTTAGGGAGTGATAAGGACACATAGCTTTTTCCCTTCGTCATCCTCGGGCAAGCCTGAGCGCAGCGAAAGGTGCGATCCGAGGATCCATGCCGTAACGCTTGGGAGTTGTACGGCGGAACAGAACGAGGGGTGTTTTCTGCACCGTACCGCGCTGCCGCTCCGTCACGGCATGGATCCCAGGGTCTGCGCGACGGCCTTCGGCCTGCTCCGCCCTAGGGTGACGAAGATGTGATGGCGCATCTATTCATTGCCACGCTGCCTTTTCGGCCCTGGGAATCTTCTGCCCCGCCTTTAAGCTCGCTCGCTGCGCTCGTCGCTGGCGGGGACCCCGGATGGCCAGACGGCCGGCCAAGGTCATACTTATTCATCGCCACGCCCGGCTTTGCCGTCTGGCCATTGTCAAAGAACGGACCTCGATTGAGAGGTCGGGAAGACGGGCGGCCGTTCGGACGCTCGTTTAGTAAGTAATGCGACCTTGCGGCCACCCGTCCGGTGGTCTTGCCTCAC
>NZ_LMGJ01000001.1:0-347940 GCF_001427385.1 Mesorhizobium sp. Root157 | reverse complement strand
CCAATCCGGCACCGACGCTTCCCCTCGATACCCGGTGCGCACCGAGTTTCCCGCAGAAGCGATGGCACGGATTATGGAAGAGGTGGAGAGGGCGTGGACAGGCGCTGTCCAAGATTCCGCGAGAGATGAGCAGGATCAACGGGTTGATAGGAGAGATGGGTGGCAGGCGGGTGGATCGATCCCCATTCTCGACCGCTGACAGGCCACCGCACCGTCACGGAATGGATCCCGGATATTCCTTTCCCGCGCCGCTCGAAAGAGAATTCCGGGATGACGATGGTGAGAGGTCGTGCCTCGACCTAGAGGTGATGAGGCTTTGTTAGCTTTCACTAACATACGACGACAGGTGAAGCGGAGTTACCCGTTGCGGCGGGCCAGGAAGGCAAGGCGCTCGAACAGGTGCACGTCCTGCTCGTTCTTCAACAGGGCGCCGTGCAGGCGCGGCAGGGCGCTTTTGGGGTCGGCGCGCAGATCTTCCGGCGCAATGTCGTCGGCGACCAGCAGCCTTATCCAGTCGAGCGCCTCGGACGTCGAGGGTTTCTTCTTGAGGCCGGGCACGTCGCGGATCTCGTAGAATTGGGTGAGTGCGGCCCGCACCAGCGCCTGCTTGATGCCCGGATAATGCACATCGACAATTCTGTGCAGCGTATCGGTGTCGGGGAAGCGGATGTAGTGGAAGAAGCAGCGGCGCAGGAAGGCGTCCGGCAGTTCCTTTTCGTTGTTGGAGGTGATGATGACGATGGGGCGCACGGCGGCGCGGATCGTTTCACCGGTCTCGTAGACGAAGAACTCCATCTTATCGAGTTCCTGCAACAGGTCGTTGGGGAACTCGATATCGGCCTTGTCGATCTCGTCGATCAAAAGCACGACCTTCCTGCCGGCGGCGAAGGCGTCCCACAATTTGCCGCGCTTGATGTAGTTCTTGATGTCGTTGAAGCGGCCGTCGCCGAGCTGGCTGTCGCGCAGCCGCGAGACGGCATCGTATTCGTAAAGGCCCTGCTGGGCGCGGGTGGTGGACTTGATGTGCCACTCGATGAGATCGAGGCCGAGGGCCGCCGCGACCTGCTTGGCCAGCTCGGTCTTGCCGGTGCCCGGCTCGCCCTTGACCAGTAGCGGCCGTTCAAGCGCGATGGCGGCATTGACCGCTACCATCAGATCCTTGTCGGCGACATAGGCCGCCGTGCCTTCAAAGCGCATTTTTCCGTCCCTTTTTCCGGCCCGACCCTACGGAGCCGGCCCCTCGGGTGCAAGAGCGGCGGGCTGCGAATAAAGCAGCGCATGTCTGGCTAAGCGACCCCGAGAAGCCTATATTGGCCGTGACGATCTGTGCTTCCCGGCAGGAGAACATTTTCCCCGGGGCCTTAATGATCCCTAGGGAGCTGTCCCTGGCCAGACCCGTGGGTCTGGGCACACGGCGCCCACCTACTTTGTAGGTTCCCGGGATCGCTCTCTCCACCGGTTGTGTGGATCGTCACCTGCCCGGTTCGCAACTGTGCCGTGTTGCGCCGTGGCGATCGTTTCTTTCCCCAGGTCGCATCGCGACTATGTTGATTTCCCTCCATTCGAGGTGCGGCCTTCGGCCTTGTCTCCGCCCCTTGACCTGCGCGCAAAGTTGGGATTTTGCTCGCCGCAAAGGGAAGGCTGGGACATGACTTCACTGAAAGAGCAGAAGCAAGCCGTGCGGCTGGAAGCACTCGGGCGGCGCGATGCGCTCGACCCGATGTGGCGCATCGAGATTTCGTTGCGCATCGCCGAAGTCGGCGAACCGGCGATCAATTTCGCGCCGGGCACGGTGGTTGCCGGTTTCCTGCCGATCCGTTCGGAAATCGACCTCAGGCCGTTGTTGTTCGCGCTTGGCGAAAAAGGGGCGAGGCTTTGCCTGCCGGTGGTTCTGGACAAGGAAACCATCGTGTTTCGCGAACTGGTGCGCGGCACCCCCATGGTGTCGACCGGATTCGGCACCAGCGGGCCGGGGCCGGACGCGAAGGTGCTCGACCCGGATATCATCCTGTTGCCGCTGGCCGCCTTCGATCCTCGCGGTCACCGGTTGGGCTACGGCGCCGGCCACTACGACCGGGCGATCGCCCGCCTTCACGAGCGCGGGTTGAAGCCGCGGCTGATCGGCACCGCCTTCAACTGCCAGCAGGTCAAACGGGTGCCGGACGAAGCGCACGACGTCATCCTGCCGGAGATGCTGACCGAGAGCGGGTTGCGCCGGTTTTGAGTTTCAGGTGAGGGCGGCCTGCAAACGACAGGCTTCTGCGCTTCCGGTGCTCACGTACCTGAATGTACGCTCCGCTCCGGTTCTCGATGCCTGTCATTTCGGCTCGCCCTGACCTGAAACACGCCCCTGACCCGAAACTCGGGGTGCAGCCGTGGCTGATGCCCGGCCCACGAAAGTCGAATGGCTTTGACGGCTGGATCGTGCGGTGATTTACAGTCTGCGAGGCAGTTGCAAGGCTGGCCGGCGGTTCTTTCAGCGCAGCGTGATCTTTCCTGACGAAAATCATGCGACTTTTCGAGGGTAAGGTTTCGTGAGACTGCTTTTTCTTGGCGATATGGTGGGCAAGACCGGGCGCACGGCGGTGCAGGCGCAACTGCCGGGGCTGATCTCGGAACTCAAGCTGGATTTCGTCATCGTCAATGGCGAGAACGCGGCGGGCGGCTTCGGCATCACCGAGGACATCTTCCGCGACACCGTCGCCGCCGGCGCCGACGTGGTGACGACCGGCAACCATGTCTGGGACCAGCGCGAGGCGCTCAACTTCGCACCGCGCGAGGACCGGTTCCTGCGGCCCGCCAATTTCCCGAAAGGCACGCCCGGCAAGGGCTCCGGGCTTTATACGGCCAAGAACGGGGCACGCGTCATGGTGGCCAACATCATGGGCCGGGTGTTCATGCATCCAGAACTCGACGATCCGTTCCAGGCGGCCGAGCGCGAACTCGCCGCTTGCCCGCTTGGCGAGCAGGCCGATGCGGTGGTGGTCGATTTCCACGCCGAGGCGACCAGCGAGAAGATGTGCTTTGCCCATTTCGTCGATGGGCGGGTGAGCTTCGTCGTTGGCACCCATACCCACCAGCCGACCGCCGACCACCACATCCTCAACGGCGGCACCGCCTATATTTCCGATGCCGGCATGTGCGGCGATTACGATTCCTCGCTCGGCATGGACAAGGAGGAGCCGCTCAACCGCTTCCTGTCCAAGGTGCCGAAGGGCCGCTTCGAGGCGGCGAGCGGTCCGGCGACCCTGTGCGGCGTCGGCGTCGAGATTTCCGACCGCACCGGCCTTGCCGAGAAGATCGCGCCGTTCAGGCGCGGGCCACGGCTCGAGGAGACGGTGCCGGCCTTCTGGAAATAGATTCAGGTGAGGGCGGCCTGCGAACGGCAGCCTTCTGCGCTTCCGGTGCTCACATACCTGATGTACGCTCCGCTCCGGTTCTCGTACGCTACCGTTCTCGGCTCACCCTGACCTGAATCTCGGCACACCCGAGCGGCCTGCAAACGGTTCGTTACAAGTCCTGTTCCTTGCCCTTGATCGGCGGGCGTTCAGCATCCGGGTCGGGCGGCAGCATCGTGCGCTCCTTCAGCCAGGGATGGATCTTCACCGCCTCGATGAGAGCGGCGTTGGCGGCCTCGGTGCGGCCACGGCGCGACAAAACGTGGAACAGGCCGGAGAGCGCGCCGAAATGCTTCGGCTCCAGTTCCAGCGCGCGCAGGATATCGGCTTCGGCGCCTTCGTCGTTGTCGCGCAGGAAGCGGATGAAGGCGCGCTGGTTCCAGGCCTCGGCGTAGTTCGGCGCCTGTTCGATGGCGCGGTCGAGCAGGTCTTCGGCGGTGGCGAAGTCGTAGGCCTCGCGCCGGTCCATCGCCTGGTCGACGAAAGTGCGGACCTCGCCGTTGGGGGCGAGATCGAGCCAGAAGTTCCAGATCGCGTCTTCCAGCGCGCGCGCTTGCGCCTCGGTGGCGGCAGCGGCCAGATGCTGGAAGAGCCTTTCGCGCAACGTGGCCTTGTCGGCGGGCAGGGAATGCGCCGCCTGCGGACCTTTGTCCTGCGGGGTCCCGGTGGCATGGGCAAGGGGCAGCGGCAGCAGGTTCGCCGCAAGCAAGGCACCGAGAGCGATCACCCGTTTCATGCGGCCATCATATCGCATGCGGCGCGGACGTGAATGCCTCAGGTCTCAATGGCCGCCCTTTTTACGCCGTTCGATAAAATATGCCGGGTGACATTGACGATCGGGCAGGCCGTACCTAATTCTGCACGACATTTTATGACGGAGAGATTGCGCGCGCATGCTTGAAGCCATTGCCCCCCATTTCGCCTTCGTCAATGACCCGACAGCCTGGGTCGCCCTTCTAACGCTGGTGGTGCTCGAAATCGTCCTGGGCATCGACAATCTGATCTTCATCTCCATCCTGACCAACAAGCTGCCCAAGGAGCAGCAGGCGCCGGCCCGGCGTCTCGGCATCGGCGCGGCGCTGATCATGCGGCTGCTCCTGCTTGCGACCATCTCCTTCATCGTGCAACTGACCGAGCCGATCTTTTCCGCTTTCGGCCACGGTTTTTCATGGCGCGACCTGATCCTGATCGCCGGCGGCCTGTTCCTGGTGTGGAAGGCGACGCGGGAAATCCATCACACTGTCGACCCGCTGGATCACAAGGACGAGATGGTTTCCAGGACCCTGCAAGTGTCGCTGGCGGGCGCCATATTCCAGATATTGCTGCTCGACCTGGTGTTCTCGATCGATTCCATCATCACGGCGGTCGGCATGACCGACGAGATCGCCATCATGTACATCGCCGTCATCGTGGCGGTGACTGTGATGCTTTTGGCGGTCAACCCGCTTTCGGCCTTCATCGAGAAGAACCCGACCATCGTCATGCTGGCGCTGGGCTTCCTGTTGATGATCGGCATGACGCTGATCGCCGACGGCTTCGGCTTCCACGTGCCGAAAGGCTACATCTATGCGGCGATGGGTTTCTCGGCGCTGGTCGAGGGACTCAACATGCTGGCGCGCCGGCGCAGGAAATCCCGTCAGGGCACCGACCGCTAGAGCAATTCCAGGAAAAGCGGGAACCGGTTTTCCGTCTGGAATTGCGTAAAAACAAGGGATGCGGGTCAGCGCCCTACGTGGCGACCGTTCATTTGCGGCTGACGTCGGTCGGCAGTTCGCCGCGCATTTCGCTGGGGTAGAAGCCTTCGCGCAGGTTGATGCCATATTCGACATAGGCCTTCATGGCCGACAGCATCATCGCCCAGCCCTCGCAATTGTTGTAGGACGCCTTGCGGCCCTGCTCGTCCTCGCGCCAGCCCGTTTCTGAAATGGTGACGAAGGTTCCGCCGTCGTCGAGCTGTTCGAAATCCATCTCGATCAGCGTCTTGTAGGCCGGGGCATTGGTGTCGGCATCCCAGCGCAGCACGATGCGCTTTTGCGGCACGACCTCATCGACCTCGACGGGAACTTGGCCCCACCACGTCACCGTGGTGCCTGCGACCAGTGGGGCGCTGGCGCCCTTGATGGTGGTGAAGTAGCCGGAAAGCTTGGTGGGGTTGACGACGGCGTCGAACACTTCGGCGGCCGGTTTGCCAATGCGGCCGGAAACCCTGATTGCGATGGACATGTCCACAGCTCCTTCTTGTGTGTGGGGATTATGTGTTATAAAAATATAACATGTCAACCGAATCGAAAGACAACCGCGTTTTCAAGGCTTTGGCGCATCCGCTCCGGCGCCTGATGCTGGACGGGTTGAAGGACGGGCCGAAGACGACCGGCGCGCTGTGCGAAACGTTTTCCGACATGGACCGCTGCACGGTGATGCAGCATCTCAAGGTGCTGGAGGCAGCGGGCCTTGTGGTGGCGCGGCGCGAAGGCCGGGAGCGCTGGAACCATCTCGACGCTTTGCCGATCAAGCGCATCCATGACCGCTGGATCAGCGAATATGCCGGCCATGCGCTGTCGATCCTCGACCGGCTGCAACAAGACCTCGAGCGCTGAAGCGCCCGCTCACACGCCTTGCAGGACGATGATGGTGGGGCGCTGCGGCAGGGTGCGCAAGGAGACCTTCAGCGTGCGGCTGTCGGGGAATTCGACGGCGAAACCCGAACCCATCCGACCGAGGAACTCGCTGATGCCGGTTGCATGGCGGTGCATGGGCAGGACTACCGAAGAATAGAGCCTGCCGGCGATTTCGCTCATGGCGTTGAGCGACAGCGTCATGCCGCCGTCGATCGGTACCATGACGACATCGAGGCGGCCGATGGCGCTGTAATGGGCATCTTCCAGCCGGTGGTGAAGATGGCCGAGATGGCCGATGCACAGGCCGGCGACCTCGAAGATGAAGATCGAGTTGCCGTCGCGCTCCATGCCGCCGTCCCAGCCGCGGATGTCGGTTGAAACGTTCCGGATGTAGACGTCATCGACCACGAGTGCGTGTCTTGCCGGGCCGCCGGCCGGATTCCAGCCCCGCAGGACATGGGCGATGCCGGGGTCGGGAAGATCGGTGAAATGGGTGCGGTGCGCCTTGTTCATGGTGACGACGTCGGGCAGCGGGCTGGAGCCGTAGACGCCGCTGTAGTCGGTGGCGACGCGCACGCCGGCAGGCGTTTCGATGACATAGGTCGAATGGCCGGCATAGGTGATCGAAACTTCGCCTTCGGCCTGTGCCTGCGCCGGGGCGAGGTTCGCGTAGATGACGTTGGGCAGGGCGTTGGCGACGGCCACGCATCGCGACGGCGGCGGGGCGTCCTCGGACCAGACCGGCAGGACCATTGCCGACAGAAACAGGATGAGGGCGCTAAGCAGGCGCAGGCACGGCATATCGGCCTCCAGGCATCCGGGCAAGGCAACTATGAATGACGGTGCCCGGACGCCCGAGTCACGTTTTCGCGAGCGGCAGGGTGTGTGCGGCTGGACGAATTGAGCCGATTTCTCTATAAGCCCGCCATTCCGAGCATTGGACCCGTTAGCGGTAACCGACTTTTGGGCGTCCGATGCCAATTCAACTGTCAGATCCGTCTTCAGGTGCCCGGCGGGCGCGGCGCGATCTGATCGCCGCGAACAGACGACAGGGGTCACATGGCCGGCCATTCACAGTTCAAGAACATCATGCACCGCAAGGGGCGCCAGGATGCAATGAGATCGAAGCTGTTCTCAAAGCTGGCGCGCGAAATAACCGTTGCCGCCAAACTCGGCGTCCCCGACCCCGCGATGAACGCGCGGCTCAGGCTTGCCGTGCAGGCCGCCAAGGGCGAGTCGATGCCGAAGGACAATATCCAGCGCGCCATCAACAAGGCTTCGGGCGGCGATGCGGAGAACTATGAGGAAGTCCGTTACGAGGGCTACGGTCCCGGCGGCGTGGCGCTGATCGTCGAGGCGCTGACCGACAACCGCAACCGCTCCGCCTCCAATGTGCGCGCCGCCTTCACCAAGGCCGGCGGGGCGCTCGGCGAAACCGGATCGGTGTCGTTCATGTGGGACCGGGCAGGCGAAATCCGCTATCCCGCCTCGGCCGGGGATGCCGACAAGGTGATGGACGCGGCGATCGAGGCGGGCGCCGACGATGTGGAAACCGACGAGGACGGCCACACCATCTACTGCGCCTTCGAAGGCCTGGGCGACGTGTCCAAGGCGCTGGAAGGCGCGCTTGGCGAAGCCCAGTCGGTCAAGGCGATCTGGAAGCCGCAGACCAACGTGCCGGTCGACGAGGAGCGCGCCCAGTCGCTGATGAAGCTGGTGGCAACGCTGGAAGACGACGACGACGTGCAGAACGTCTACGCCAATTTCGAGGTGGATGAAGCCACTTTGGCCAAGCTCAGCGCCGCCTGAGTATCCGGGTGATGGCGGGCTGCGAATAGCAGGCTTCTGCGCTTCCGGTGCTCACGTACTTCGACGTACGCTCCGCTCCGGTTCTCGAATCCTGCAATTCTCGCCTCGCCCTGACCCGGATACGCAGACCATCCAGAACTTTGGTGATGTGCATGACCGAGCGTCCAATCATCCGCATCACCTACTGCACCCAGTGCCAGTGGCTTCTGCGCGCCGGCTGGATGGCGCAGGAATTGTTGTCCACTTTCGGCATGGAACTTGGCGAGGTGGTGCTGGTGCCCGGCACCGGCGGGGTGTTCTCCATCACCTGCAACGGCGACCTGATCTGGGAGCGCAAGCGCGACGGCGGCTTTCCCGATGCGGCCAGGCTCAAGCAACTGGTGCGCGACGTGATCGACCCGGAACGCGATCTCGGCCATGCGGACCGCAGGCCGCAGGGGTGAAGTCCTGTTCCTGAACGGGCGCTGCCGCGGCGCAATCACAAACAACAAAAAACCCGCCTCGAAGGCGGGTTTTTCATGTGGACTTTCGTCCGTATCAGAGACCGAAGCCTTCGAAGCGCTTCTTGAACTTGGACAGGCGGCCGCCGCGATCCAGCAGGGTCTGCTGGCCGCCGGTCCAGGCCGGGTGCGTGGTCGGATCGATGTCAAGGTTCATCGTGTCGCCTTCCTTGCCCCAGGTCGAGCGCGTCGTGTACTCGGTGCCGTCGGTCATGACGATCTTGATGGTGTGATAGTCGGGATGGATATCGGCCTTCATCGCATTGTTCCTGGTCTTGTGGCGCGGCAGCGACCGGATGGCCTGCGTCGAAGCGCCTCTTTCTAAAATCCGAAGCCGCAGCTATTCAAAAACTGCGGCCTCTAAATCGGTCGGCGTGCCTATACATCAACCGAAATTGAATCACAAGGTCGAGTAAAGGGCATATTGATGTCCGGCAACGGACACGGACGGGGATGCAAGCAATGGCGCGACGAGAAAGCGCAGACGGGCGCAAGCGCTCGCTGAAGCCCCTGAGGCGTCTATTCCCCTATATCGGACGCTATCGCAAGCTTGTGATCGGGGCGATGGTTTCGCTGGTTCTGGCGGCTGTGACCACGCTCGCCATCCCGCTTGCCGTGCGGCGGATGATCGACCACGGCTTTTCCAGCGCCGATTCCACTTTCATATCGGACTATTTCGCCATGCTGGTGGTGATGGCCGCCATGCTGGCGCTGGCTTCCGCAGGCCGCTACTATTTCGTCATCACGCTGGGCGAACGGGTCGTTTCGGATATTCGCCGCGACGTATTCTCGCATGTCACGACGCTGTCGCCAGCCTTCTTCGACCAGGTGCAGTCCGGCGAGATCGTGTCGCGGCTTGCCGCCGACACGACGCAGATCAAGTCGGCGGTCGGCGCAACCGCATCGGTGGCGCTGCGCAATGTCATCCTTGGCCTGGGCGCGCTGGCGATGATGGTGGTGACCAGCCCCAAATTGTCCGGCCTGGTGATTGCGGCGATCCCCCTGATCGTGCTGCCGCTGGTCGCTTTTGGCCGCTCGGTGCGCCGCAAGTCGCGCACGGCGCAGGACACGCTTGCCCACGCCACCGCCTATGCCAGCGAACAGATCGGCGCGGTGCGCACGCTGCAGGCCTTCACCAATGAGGGGATGGTGACGGGCCGGTTCGCTCAATCGGTCGAGAATGCCTTTGAGGCGGCGCGCGCCTCGGTGCTGGCGCGGGCTTTCCTCACCTTCGTCGCCATTTTCACGGTGTTCGCCTCGGTCGTGGCGGTGTTGTGGTTCGGTTCACGCGACGTTCTGTCGGGTGCGATCTCGCCGGGAACGCTTGGCCAGTTCCTGCTCTACGCCGTGTTTGCCGCGGGCGCGCTGGGTGCGCTGTCGGAAGTGTGGGGCGAGTTGTCGCAAGCAGCGGGTGCGGCCGAGCGGCTGACCGAATTGCTGGACGAGGAGCCGACCGTCGAGGTGCCGGCAAACCCCAAGGCGTTGCCGGCGACGGCCAAGGGAACGATCGTTTTCGACAAGGTCTCCTTTTCCTATCCGGCCAGGCCTGACCGGGCCGCCGTGCATGAGTTGAGTTTTTCGGTGAAGCCGGGCGAGACGGTGGCGATCGTGGGGCCGTCGGGTGCGGGCAAGAGCACGATCTTTTCGCTGATCCTGCGCTTCTACGATCCCGAGACGGGTTCGATCCGCGTCGACGGCGTCGAGGCACGCGATGCCGATCCGGCCGAGTTGCGTGCCCGCATGGCCATCGTGCCGCAGGACGTGACGATCTTTGCCGCCTCTATACGCGACAACATCGGTTTCGGCCGCCCGGGCGCTCCGGATGCGGAGATCGCGGCGGCGGCGAAGGCAGCGCTTGCCGACGAGTTCATCCTGAAGCTGGACAAGGGCTACGACACGCAGGTCGGCGAACGCGGCGTCATGCTGTCGGGCGGCCAGCGCCAGCGCATCGCCATTGCCCGCGCCATCCTGCGCGACGCGCCGATCCTTCTGCTCGACGAGGCGACTTCGGCGCTCGATGCCACCAGCGAGACGCTGGTGCAGGAAGCGCTGGAACATCTGATGCAGGGGCGCACCACGCTGGTCATCGCGCACCGGCTGGCGACCGTGCTGAAGGCCGACCGCATCCTCGTCGTGGACGAGGGCCGCATCGTGGAGGAAGGCACGCACAAGAGCCTTGTCGCCAAGGGCGGCCTTTATGCGCGGCTGGCCAGCCTGCAGTTCGACACCGGCGCCGGGGCTTTCAGCGGCAAACCGGAACTGGCGGTTCAGGACGCTCCGTAGCGCCGCTCCAGATGCTCGATGAAGTAGCGGGCGTTGAGCGTCTCGCCGGTGGCGCGTTCGAGCAGTCGAGGCGTCGACCATCGCGACCCCTGCGACCATATTCTTGCGCGGCGCCATTCGTTGACGGCGGCGAAATCTCCCCTGGCGATGGCCTCGTCGGCGTCGGGATGCTCGCGGGTCAGTGCCGCCCATTGCTGCGCTGCCATCATCGCGCCCAGCGTATAGGACGGGAAATAGCCGAAGGCGCCGCTTGGCCAATGAACGTCCTGCATCGGGCCGTCGGCGGGGTTGTCGATGGTCGACAGGCCCAGCGTGGCGCGCATGCCGGCATCCCAGGCTTCGGGCAAGTCGGCAACTTCGAGGCGGCCCGACACCAGTTCCTGCTCCAGTTCGTAGCGCAAGATGACATGCAGCGGATAGGTGACCTCGTCGGCATCGACGCGGATCAGGCCGCGCTCGACATGTTGGATATGCGGCAGGATGTCGTCGAGCGACCAGTCTTCGCCAAGGTGCTTCTCCACCACCGGCAGCGCCCAGCGCCAGAAGGCGGGATTGCGGCCAAGCTGCTTTTCCACGAACAGGCTCTGGCTTTCATGCATGGCCATGCCGCGCGCCTTGCCGAGCGGCCAGTGCGCCCAGGCCTGCGGCAGGTTTTGTTCGTAAAGCGCATGGCCGGTTTCGTGCAGCACGCCCATCAGGGCTGAGAGGAAATCGGTGGTCTTGTAGCGGGTGGTGATGCGCACGTCGCTCGGCACCCCGCCGCAGAACGGATGATGCGATACCGACAGGCTGCCGTGGGTCAGGTCGAAGCCGACCGCCGCCATCATGGCGAGGCCGAGTTCGCGCTGCCGGTCGATGGCGTAGCTGCCGGACAAGGGCTTGAGCGCGCGCTTGGCCAGCCGTTGTTCCTGAACGGCCAGCGCCTGTGGCACGAAGCCCTTCAGGAAGGATTTCAGCTCGGCAAAGACGGGTGTGATGGCGGCTGCGCGGTTGCCGGGATCATATTGCTCCATCAGCGCGTCATAGGGGGCGAGGCCGAGTGCATCGGCGCGCATGGCGGCTTCCTCGCGCACCAAGGCGACGATGCCTTCCAGCGCCGGCTGGAACGAGGCCCAGTCGTTCCTGGCGCGCAGGTCGCGCCACAATTGCTCGCAGCGCATGCGTGCGGCCGTCTGGCGCTCGACGAATTCGGCGGGCAGGCAGGTGAGGTTGGTGTAGTGGCGCTCGAATTCGCCAAGTGCTGCCGCCTGTTCTTCGTTGAGGCTTTCGGCTTTGGCAGCGTCGATCCAGCAGGCGATTTCGGGCGCGGTGGCCTGTCGATGGTACATGCCGGCAAGGGCGGCCATCGCCTCTGCACGCTTCTCGCCGCCGCCGACGGCCATATGTGTCGCTTCGTCGGCGCCGAGGATCGCCAGCGCATGGTCGAGCGCTTCGAGCTTGCGGCCAAGGTCGTCGAGTTTCTGGAAGGACATGATGCGTTCCTGCTGATTTGCCGTGTGGAAAAGAACCCGGCCGGCGGCGAATGGCAACCCCCGAAAGAATGGGCCAGACGGTTGCGTGGCGGCACATGGCCAGCCATGATCGGATTGAGGCAGGTGGAGGCAGAGAAACGATGCTTGGCAATATTGCGGTCGCGCTCGTCGCCCTCATCCACCTCTACATCGTCTATCTGGAAATGGCGGCATGGGACACGCCGCGCGGCCACAAGGCCTTCAACCTGACGCCGGAATTCGCCAGGGCCTCGAAGGTGCTGGCGGCCAACCAGGGGCTTTACAACGGCTTTCTCGCCGCCGGGCTGCTGTGGGGGCTCTATCTGGGGGAAGCCGGCTTTCAGGTGAAGGTGTTCTTCCTCATCTGCGTGGCGGTCGCCGGGCTCTATGGCGCGGCGACCGCATCAAGGAAGATACTCTACATCCAGACCGTGCCGGCCGTGCTCGCGCTTTGCCTGTCATGGGCCGGTGCCTGAAGCCGGCAGCGGCTTGCGCGGTCCGGTCAGTCCATCTTGACCGGGTTGACCTGGTCGGAAATCGCCGCGATGCGCTGCAGCAACTGGTCGTACTGCGCGGTCGGAATCTGGCCGTGGTTCTCAGCGGCCGCAGTCATGGTTGCCTTGCGGATGCTGCGCGCATCGGCAGTCAATGAGTTTGCCTGGCTCACGGTCAACTTGCCGCTGTCGCGATCTGCGACGATGCCGTCCGTGACGCTGTTCAACTGGCCGAGGATCACCTGTTCGTGAGATACCGAAGCGGCCAGGGGGGCTGGCGGCGTGTAGCCGTCATCGCTCATGCTGGCATAGGCTCCGGCAAGCGGGGCGGCGGCAAGAAGACTGGCGAGGGTGAAAGTCGCATATAAAGAGCGCATGATTGCGTCTCCGTTGTCGAGGCAAGCCGATGGCCTGCCTTGCGTGGACCGTCCGGTCCCGTCGCGTCGCGGTGTTGGGAGCACCGCCGGCGGTTCCCGGTCCGCAGTGGAAGCTAGGAGGAGCGGGCGGCAAAGTGTAATTAAAAAAAGATAATCTTCGACGGCCTTGCCGGCCACATTTGCCGCCCTAAAGGCGCACGCGCCAACTGCCTGTCACACTCAGCGCTCGGTCAGCTTCAGTTCGATGCGGCGGTTTTTGGTGCGGGCTTCGTCCGTGTCGGCCTCGTCTAGCGGCTGGAATTCGCCGAAGCCGGCCGCGACCAGCCGGTTGGCCGGTACGCCATTGGCGATGAGCAGCTTGACCACCGAGGTGGCGCGCGCGCTCGAAAGCTCCCAATTGTCCCTGTAGCGCCCGGCTCCCGATAGCGGCTTGGTGTCGGTATGGCCATCGACCCGCAGCACCCAGTTGATCTCGGGCGGAATTTCCTTCTGCAGTTCGATGATGGCGTCGGCGAGCTTCTTCATCTCGACCTGGCCGGCCTCGTTGATCTGGTCGGAGCCGGTCGGGAACAGCACTTCCGACTGGAAGACGAAGCGGTCGCCGACGATGCGGATGTTTTCGCGGTCGGCGAGGATCTCGCGCAGCCGCCCGAAGAAATCGGAGCGGTAGCGGTTCAGTTCCTGCACCCGCTGGGCCAGCGCCACGTTGAGACGGCGGCCGAGATCGGCGATCTTGGTGTTGGATTCGCGGTCGCGCTGTTCGGAAACGTCGAGCGCCTGCTCCAGCGCCGCGATCTGCTTCCTCAGCGCCGAAATTTGCTGGTTGAGCAATTCGACCTGGGACAGGGCGCGCTGGCTGATCTGGCGCTCGCTGTCGAGTTCGCCGGTAAGCTGGTCGGCGCGGGCGCTGGCGGCGGACCCGGCACCGGCGCCTTGCGCCAGCAATTGCTCGAGCCGGCTTTTCTCGGCTTCGGTGGCGGACAGCGACGCTTGCAGGTTGACGAGCTGGTCCTGCACGTCCTGGGTGTTGCCCTTTTCCAGCGCCAGAAGCTGGGTCAGTTCATTGATCTGCGAGTTCAGGCGGTTCAGCACCTCGTCCTTGCCGGATATCTCGCGGCTGAGCAGGAACTGCGCCAGCACGAACACCGACAACAGGAACATGATGGCGAGAAGCAGCGTCGACAGCGCGTCGACGAAACCCGGCCAATAGTCGATGTGGCGGTCGCTGCGGCGTCCACGCGCGAGAGCCATCAGACCATGCTCCCGCCAGTTTGGACCATGCTACCGGCCCGGTTCGTATCAAATCCTTCGGGTTTCGGCTTGGCCGTACTACCGGTACGACCTTCACCGAACCCCTCGACCTTGCCGCGAACCACCTCCGGCAGAATGTCCCAACCTGACAGGAGCATGGTCTAGTTCACTCCCTGCTTCTTCAACGCATCGGCGATCTTTTCCAGCGTGTCGCGCATGGCGCGCTGCTCGTCGGACTGGGCTTCGACCCAGTCGCGCATGATCTGCTGTTCGGAGCGCATGTTCTTGACCAGGCCGGAGATGCCGTCGGCGAGGTTGGCCATGGCGGTGGCGACGCGTGGGTTGGAGCCGCCGCCCGCCTCCTGCAGGGACCGCAAGCGTTCGGACAGCGCGCGGATCTCGTCGGTTGCTTCCGCCTTGAACCCGTCGGAAACGGCGATGTCCGACGACAGGTCGGTGACGGAGGACAGCCAGTTTTCCAGTTCGGTGTAGAAGCGGTTCTGGGCGCGGCCGGACTGCAGGTCGAGGAAGCCCAACACCAGCGAGCCGGCAAGGCCGAACAGCGACGACGAAAACGCCGTGCCCATGCCCGACAAGGGTGCGGCCAGTCCTTGCTTCAAGGCTTCCAGCACGGAGGCGGAATCGCCGGTGCCCGGATCGAGCGACTGGATGGTTTCGCTGATGGAGCCGATGGTGTGCAGCAGGCCCCAGAAGGTGCCGAGCAGGCCGAGGAAGATCAAAAGCCCGACCAGATAGCGCGAGGTGTCGCGGCTTTCGTCAAGACGGGTGGCGATCGAATCCAGCATGGTGCGCATCGAACTGGTGGAAAATGCCATCGAGGCCGAGCGGCCGAGCATCGCCTTCATCGGCGCCAGAAGCACAGGTTCGGTGGTTTCGGAACCGGCGCGGAAGGAATTTACCCAGCGCACTTCGCGAAACAGGCGCCCGACCTGGGCAAAGGCGAGCAGGATGCCGACCACCAGCACGCCGAGGATCAGGCCGTTGAGGCCGGGGTTGGTGACAAAGGCGGACTGGATCTGGCGGGTCAGGATGATGGCGATGAAGCCGACGATGGCGAGGAAGATGACCATGGTCAGCAGGAACACTTGCGGGCTGGACAGCTTGTGCGGGTCGTAATTCAGGACATCGGAGCGTCCGCCAATTCCAAACGATCGAAGCAAAGTCATACGTGTTCCATCCCGATTTCGCGGCGCGAAGGGACTCTAAACGGAATTCTGGCGAAATTGAAAGGTGCTTGCGGCGCTGCTGGCGATGATCGGCTTCAAAGCCGGTCGATAACGAGACAGTCCATCATTGCCGCCAGATGCAGGCCACTGCCCGTGACCACGAAGCCGTGCCACAGCGCATTGTGGAAGGGCAGGCCCTTCCAGACAAAGAAGACGACGCCGCATGAGTAGGCGATGCCGCCCGCCACAAGCAGGGCCAGCGCCGTCGCAGGCAGCGTGTCCACCAGCGGCCCCACGAGGACCAGCCCGCTCCAGCCGATGGCGAGGTAGAACAGGACCGCCAGACGGTCGAAGCGTCCCGGCAACATGATCTTGACGGCGATGCCCATGGCAGCCGCCGACCACACCAGCGCGATCATCAAGCGGGTGAGAAAGGATGCCTCGAGTTGGGCAAGGAAGGGCGTGTAGGTGGCGGCGATCAGAAGATAGATCGCCGAGTGATCGAAGCGGCGCAGCACCCATTTCGCAGGCGACGCCACCGGCCACAGATTGTAGGCCAGCGATACCGAAAGCACGGTGACCAGCGACACGACAAAGAAGACGGCGGCGACGTATTCGCCGGTGCCCGACCGGGATGTGGCCAGCGCCAGCATCGCCGATCCGGCGGCGATGGCGAGTATGATGCCCAGCGCATGCACGATGCCGTCGGCAATCAGTTCCGCACGCGAATAGTGCCACCGCCCTACAAAGGGAATAACCAGATCGTCAGGCTGCCGCATCTTGTCCATACCGGCAATTTGGGCAGGAGATGCGGGTGATTTCAAGTTCCACTCATGGCTTAACCAAGGCCAGGAGCGGCTCGACTTTCGATTGGTCCTGGCTTCAGCGCGGCGGCAGCGGCTTCTTGAGCGTCTTGAGAAGCGTGCGGTGGATCGCCTCGTTGCCGGCCACCACCGTGCCGTCGTCAAGCATGTCCTGGCCGCCGCCCATGTCGGAGACGAAGCCGCCCGCCTCGCGCACCATCAGCAGGCCGGCGGCGATGTCCCAGGCCGACAGATTGGCTTCCCAAAAGCCGTCCATGCGCCCGGCGGCGACATAAGCGAGGTCGAGGGCGGCCGAGCCCATGCGGCGGATGCCGGCAACCTCGCCCATGACGTTGCGCAGTTCGAGGAGGAAGTTGCCGTGATGACCGCGGCCCAGATGCGGCACGCCGCAGCCGATGACGGCGTCGGTGAGCTTGCTGCGGGCAGCGACGCGCAGGCGGCGATCGTTCATGAAGGCACCGCCGCCGCGTTCGGCGGTGTAGAGCTCGTCCATGCCCGGATTGTAGATGACGCCGGCGACGATCTGGCCCTGGCGCTCCAGCGCGATGGAAACCGAAAACAGCGGAATGCCGTGCAGGAAATTGGTGGTGCCGTCGAGCGGGTCGACGATCCAGCGGTGCTGGTCGTCGTCGCCGTGAACCGCGCCGCGCTCTTCCATGAGGAAGGAGTAGCCGGGGCGGGCCTTGGACAATTCGGCGAAGATGATTTCCTCGGCCTTGCGGTCGGCCTGGCTGACATAGTCGCCGGGCCCCTTGAGCGAGACCTGCAGGTTCTGCACCTCGCCGAAGTCGCGCGACAGCGAGCGGCCGGCCTTCATTGCTGCCTGGACCATGACGTTGAGGATCGCCGAACGCGCCATTTCAGGAAAGTCTCCGGTTGCAGGAATTGCCTGTCGGGGCGGCAGGCAACACGACCATTACGCCTATTCCGCGCGGCGCAGGTAGGTGATTTCGTTGGTGTCGACCAGGATGCGCTCGCCTGCCGCGATGAACGGCGGCACCAGCACGCGGATGCCGTTTTCCAAGATGGCCGGCTTGTAGGACGATGCCGCCGTCTGGCCCTTCACGACCGGGTCGGCCTCGCTGATGGCAAGCACGACCTGGTCGGGCAGGGAGATTCCGATCGGTTTGTCGCCATAGAGGCGCACCGTCACCATCATGCCGTCCTGCAGGAAGGCGGCGCGCTCGCCGACGAAATCCTTTTGCAGTTCGAGCTGTTCGTAGCTTTCGGTGTCCATGAAGACGAGCGCGTCGCCCTGCTCGTAGAGAAAGGAGAAATCCTTGTATTCGAGGTCGACCTGCTCGACCGTTTCGGCCGAACGGAAACGCTCGTTGAGCTTGGTCCCGTTGATGAGGTTCTTCAGTTCGACCTGGTTGTAGGCGCCGCCCTTGCCGGGCTTGACCGTATTGGTCTTGACCGCCACCCACAGTCCGCCATCGTGCTCGACGACGCTGCCGGGGCGAATTTCGCTGCCGCTGATCTTGGCCATGATTTTTCTGGGTCCGAAGTGGGGTGATCGCCGAAAGCGGCGATTTCGGCGTTTCCAAGACCACAATTCCCCGCAAGAGGCAAGAGATGCGGCCCTGATGCCGGATCAGGGAAGGCGGTTTGCCCGTTGCAGCGCCTGTTTGGTTTCGTCCGCGGTCAGGCCGTGCAGGAAATCCTCCATCTCCTGGTCGATGAGGCCGGCGCGCCGGGCGACGATGTACCAGGCACCGGCGAGGATCGAGTCCGGCTCGGTGCCGATGCCGCCCATGTAGAGTTTGCCGAGGCGGTTCTGGGCGGCGACGTTGCCGCCCCGGGCCGCGGCAAGCATCCAGCCGAAACCGGCCTTGAGGTCGCGCTGGCCGCCACGTCCCTCGATCAGCCACTGGCCGAGATCGAGCTGGGCGGTGTCGTAGTTCTGGCGTGCCGCTCTGGCGAGGAACTGGCGGGCTTGCGCATCGTCCTTTGCCTTGCCGCCGGCGCCGTTGGCGTAAATCTGCGACATCGCATATTGCGCATCGGCGACCCCGGCCTCAGCGGCGCGCTCGTAGTAGGGCACGGCCTTGACCAGTCCGGCATCGCCGCGGTCCTCACCGACGAGCAACTGGGCGAAATTGAACTGCGCCAGCGCATTGCCGGCTTCGGCGGCGGCCTGCATCAGCGCGTGAGCCTCCCGTTCGTCCTTCTTCACGAAGCGGCCGTCGAGCAGCATCAGCGCGTACTGGAACTGGGCTTCGGGAACGCCGCGCTCGGCGGCGGCGGCATACCATTTGGCCGCTTCGGCAGCGTTGACCGGAACGCCGAGGCCGCGCGCCAGAATCTCGGCCAGTAGGGTCTGCGCTGCCGGATCGCCGTTTTGAGCGCGCGGCAATGCCAGATTGTAGGCCGTCTTGTAGAGGCCGCGCTGGAAGGCGCCATAGGCCTCGTCGGCCGGCCTCGCGCCAAAGCGGGCCGGGTCGAGCCCGTCGGCCGACGGCAACGGGCCGGGCGAGACCGTCGTTGACGGCTGCGGCAGGTTTGGGACAATCGGCTTGTCGGCCTTGTCGGCCTTGTCGGCCTTGTCGCCCGGGACGCTCGCTGGCGTGGCCGGGGCCTGAGGAATTGGAGTTTGCGCCTGCGGAGCGGGGGCGGCCATGGGCTCGGCCGGCACGGTTTCAGCGGCGGCGGCCGAGAGGCAAGCACACAGGAAAACCAAAGCCGATGCCAAGCGCCGCTTCATCGTCAGTCCTCGAAACGCGGCGCGGTCTGGTCCAGCAGCGCGTTGGCCGCAGCCACTGCGGCGCGTGCGTCGACGCCATCGGCAAAGACCGCTGCCGACACGGCGACGAACTCGGCGCCGGTCCGGGCGACTTCCTCGACCGAGGCGATGTCGCTGCCGGCCAGAACGATGCACGGCACCGCGATCATCTCGGCCCACCACGCGCCGAGCGCCAGGTTGCGCCGATGCGGTTCGGGCGTGTTGTCGTAGCCGAAGCGGCCGAAGAACATGTAGTCCGGGCGCTCCTCGCCAAGATCGAGCGCGTCGTCGCGGGTCTTCACCCCGCCGGTGCCGACCATCATCTTGCCCTGCAGGCGTTCGATCGTTTCGGCAAGATCCTGCCGCGCCCCTTCCAGATGGATGCCGTCTGCCTGGACGCGGCCGGCAATGCGGCTGTCGCCGGCGATGATTGCGGCAGCGCCCGCCTTTTGGGCAAGAGGCACGAGCTTTTCCGCCATGGCCTGGAACGCGGCCTCGCCCATGTCGCCTTGCGGCAGGATCAACGATGCGACGTCGCCGCCTCGCAACGCCTCGGCAAGGCGTTCGGCGGTCAGGGCGGGCGGTGCGATCAGCACGATGCGGCAGCGATTCGGTGGCGTTTCGTCATTCATGGCGGTCGGTTCCGATAGTCGCCTATGGCGGGCGAAGTTGGTTGCATTGCGGCATAGAGCAAAGCTTCCGCCTTGAACAGGCGGGCGCCGTCATCGGCGTCCACAAGCCGGGGCCTTTTGCAGTCGCGGCGCGTAAAATTCTGGGCTATCTGTTGCATTCGATCCCCCAAAGCAAATTTCACGATGACGGACCTGCTCCTCGATCCATGGTTCTATGCCACGGCCATTCCGGCCGTTGTCCTGGTCGGCCTGTCGAAGGGCGGCTTCGGCGGCGCGGTCGGCTTCGTCGGCGTGCCGCTGATGGCGCTTGCCATGCCGCCGGTGCAGGCGGCGGCGATCCTGTTGCCGATCCTGTGCCTGATGGACGTCGTGTCGGTGTGGACATGGTGGGGCGTCTACGACCGCAGGATGCTCATCGACATGCTGCCGGGCTCGATTGCCGGCATCGGCCTCGGCTGGTTGGCGGCGGCGCTGGTGACGCAGGACATGGTGCGGCTGATCGTCGGTGTCGTCGCCATCGTGTTCGTGGCGCGCTGGCTTTACCTTTTGATGCGCCACGGCGCCGAACATGCCGCCTTGCCGAACCGCATCGCCGCTGCCTTCTGGGGCGCGGTCGCCGGCTTCACCAGCTTCGTCGCCCATGTCGGCGGGCCGCCGTTCCAGGTCTATGCCTTGCCGATCCGACTCGATCCCAAGGTGCTTTCTGGAACCGCGACGCTGTTTTTTGCCGTCACCAACGCGCTGAAGCTCATTCCCTATTTCGCGCTCGGCCAGTTCGACACCACCAATCTCACCGCATCGCTGGTGCTGACGCCGTTGGCGCCGCTGGCGACGCTGGCCGGCGCCTTCCTGGTGCGCCGCATGAAGCCGGAGGTGTTCTATCCCTTTACGTACGCGACGGTGGGACTGGTCGCGCTCAAGCTGTTGTGGGACGGGCTTGTTGATCTAATGTAGAAATGACGCAGGCCGTCTCCTGTGCTTAGAGCGGCGACTACCAGTTGGGGAGAATGGGATGGGCAGTTCCTTTGAGCACGACCTCGACAAGAACCCGGCCAACTACCAGCAACTGACGCCGATCACCTATCTCGAGCGCGCTGCCAAGGTTTTCCCCGAGCACATCGCCATCATCCATGGCAGCCAGCGCATCAGCTACCGCGACTTCTGGCGGCGCTCGCTGAAGCTTGCCTCGGCGCTGGCCGGCGAAGGCATCGGCAAGAACGATACGGTCACGGTGATGCTGTCCAACACGCCGGCGATGCTGGAAGCGCATTTCGGCGTGCCGATGGTCAAGGCCGTGCTGCATTGCCTCAACACCAGGCTGGACGCCGCGGTGATCGCCTTCCAGCTCGACCATGCCGAAACGAAGGTGCTGATCGTCGACCGCGAGTTTTCCGGGGTCGTCAGGCAGGCGCTGGCGCTGGCCAAGGTCAGGCCGCTGGTCATCGACTATGACGATCCCGATTATCCGGCCGATGCGCCCTATGCCAAGGGCGAACGGATCGGCAGCCGCGACTATGAGGCGTTCCTCGCCGGCGGCGATGAAAACTTCGACTGGTCGATGCCGGACGACGAGTGGGACGCGATCTCGCTGAACTACACCTCCGGCACCACCGGCAACCCGAAGGGCGTGGTCTACCATCACCGGGGTGCGGCGCTGATGGCCTACACCAACACCATCCATGCCGGCATGGGCAAGCACTGCGTCTATCTGTGGACGCTGCCGATGTTCCACTGCAACGGCTGGTGCTTTCCCTGGACGCTGGCCGTGCAGGCCGGCACGCATGTGTGCCTGCGCTGGGTGCGGGCCGGGCACATGTATGCGGCGATCGCCGATCACGGGGTGACGCATCTGTGCGGTGCGCCGGTGGTCATGTCGCTGCTGATCAACGCGCCGGAGGACGACAAGCGGACCTTCCCGCAAACGGTGTCGTTCAACACGGCCGCCGCCCCGCCGCCGGAGGCGGTGCTTTCGGGCATGGCCGACGCCGGTTTCGAGGTCACCCATCTCTATGGGCTGACGGAGACCTACGGCCCGGCCGTGGTCAACGAATGGCACGGCGAGTGGGACGAACTGGACAAGGGCGCGCGCACGGCCAGGAAGGCCCGCCAGGGCGTGCGCTACGCGTCGCTGGAAGACCTGTCGGTGATCGATCCGCAGACGATGCAGGCGACGCCGGCTGACGGCGAGACCATCGGCGAGGTGATGTTTCGCGGCAACATCGTCATGAAGGGCTACCTGAAGAACCGGGCGGCCAGCGACGAGGCGTTCGCCGGCGGCTGGTTCCATTCGGGCGATCTCGGCGTCATGCATCCCGACGGCTACATCCAGATCAAGGACCGCTCGAAGGACATCATCATCTCGGGCGGGGAAAACATTTCCTCGATCGAAGTCGAGGACGCGCTCTACAAGCATGCGGCGGTGGCGGCCTGCGGCGTGGTCGGGCGGGCCGACGACAAATGGGGCGAGGTGCCGGTGGCCTATGTCGAACTGAAGCCGGGCAGAACAGCCAGCGAAGCCGACATCATCGAGCATTGCCGCAGCCTTCTGGCGCGCTTCAAGGTGCCCAAGGCCATCGTCTTCGCCGAGATTCCCAAGACCTCGACCGGCAAGATCCAGAAGTTCCGTTTGCGCGAGATGGCCAAAGGGCTTTGAGCATCCAACAGCCCAGATTGCGGAAATCCGACAATTTGCTAATATGACGCCGCTTCGGGAGGGGCGGTACGGCGATTTTCAATCGCCAGATTCGACGATGCCGGCTGCAAGCCGATGACACAAACCACCATCGATATTGATCTCGGCGTCAACCGCATTCCCGCGGGGAAAAGGCAAACGGGAGCATTTATCATGCAAGGGGTAGCACGTAATTTCTTCACACTGGCCATAATCTACGCACTGTTCGGGATGGCGCTCGGCCTGTCGATGTCGATCAGCCAGGACCACTCGCAAATGCCGACACACGCCCACACGATGGTGGCGGGGTGGCTGATGTCGGCGGTGTTCGCCTTCTTCTACCACCTTTTTCCAACGGCCGCCGGCAAGATGCTGGCCACCGTGCATTTCTGGCTGACGGCGGTAAGCGGCATCCTGCTTCTTGCCGGCCTGTTCCTGCTGCTCGGCGGCAATGCGAGCATCGAACCGCTGGTGGCGCTTGCCTCGATGGGCTTCTACGCCGCCATGTTCCTGTTCGCCTTCATTGCGCTGCCGGCGCTGTGGAAACGGAACTGACGGCATTCGCAAACGAGGCCGGAAGGCAGCGATTGCCGGCCTTTCAAACAAAAAATCGAGATGCTGTTAACGCATCATTAAGCTTTACGGTTGTTTACTATAGTTATCCAGTGATCTGGATTCTTACCGAGTGGTTGGAGCCACTTTGTTTGACGCCTCCCTGTTAAACTCCTGAGAGCCGCCTTATCCGCGGCTCTTTTTTTATCCATTTTTCATCCTGGCCGACCTTGCAGCAGCCTCGTTCCAATCTGCCCTGTTCATATTAACCTTTTGTTAAACATGTGCTTGCCTTGGGCGAAGACGGGGCGCATTTTCGGGTTGTATAGGCGGGTAAGCGCGGCAGCGGGCTTTCTGGAGCATCGGTCCGAAAAGCGGATCCGGTTTCCGGAAGATCCGATGCTCAAACAAGGAGACAGATCGCCACCATGCGTCCGTCAGGATGCGCAGCGATCGGTCGACCTGCCGCAGGCGAACAGGGTGCATTGATGAGCGAAGTTTCGAGGGAAAGCACGAAAACTGTTAAACTGGCCGAGCGCCGGGTTTTTTCGCAATCCTTCCGGCCGCTCTACAATGAAGGCATGGGGCTGGTCGAACACGCCGCCGAATATCTCGACGGCAAGGGCCGGGCCGAGGCCAAGAAGCTTTCGCGGCTTGCCGCGACGCTTTACGCGGCCGAATCGATGCGGCTCACCACGCGCCTGATGCAGATCGCGTCCTGGCTGCTTTTGCAGCGCGCCGCCAATTCCGGCGAGATGACGCGCGACCAGGTGGCGTCCGAGAAGTCCAAGGTGCGCCTCGATACGGTTTCGGCGCATGAAGACGCCGCCGGCTGGAACGAACTGCCGGAAGACTTTATCGATCTGGTCAAGCGTTCACTGCGCCTGCAATCGCTGGTTCGGCGCATGGATGAAGAGATTTATGGCAGCGGCATTGCCACGCTGCCGGTGGAGGGACGGCGCGGAAATCCGGTTTCCGACCAGATTTCCCTGCTCAACACCGCTTTCGCGCGCGGCTAGTCGAAGTTCACACTTTCTCGCCGTTTCGGACGGAACCCGGTTTTCCGGCTCAACTCCAGTCACAGTTTTGTTTCCTGTTTGTTCACAAATCGCTGGCAAGTGTGCCGCAGGCGGTTAGAGTGGGCAAATGGCGGACGCGATTCGTATCATCGGTATCGATCCGGGGCTGAGGCGCACCGGTTGGGGCATCATAGAGAGCCTCGGCAATTCGCTGCATTTCGTGGCGGCCGGCACGGTGCGCTCCGACGAAAAGCTGACATTGGCCTCGCGGCTCTGCCAGTTGCATGACGGGCTTTCGGAAGTGATGCATTCGGCCATGCCGCATGAGGCGTCGGTGGAACAGACCTTCGTCAACAAGGACGCATCGGCGACGCTCAAGCTTGGCCAGGCGCGCGGCATCGCCATGCTGGTGCCTGCGCTGGCCGGCCTGCCGGTGGCGGAATATGCGCCGAACGCGGTCAAGAAGGCGGTCATCGGCGTCGGCCACGGCGACAAGAAGCAGATCCACATGATGGTCAAGGTGCTGCTTCCCAAGGCGGTGTTCGACAGCGAGCATGCCGCCGACGCGCTGGCCATCGCCATCTGCCATGCCCATCACCGGCAAAGCGTTGCCTACCGCATGGCGCAACTGGCCGGCTAGAGCCGGGCTGTTCACCGCATGAATCGACACCAGATGTTCTTTACATGTTCCGCAGGTTGGAATATGTAGGAATAAGTTTGCCAAGGAGTTGACCATGCGGGTTTCCGAGAAGGGTCAGATAACCATTCCCAAATATTTGCGTGACCTCGCCGGCATCCGACCGAACGGGGACGTGTCGATTCATCTGGAGGGTGGAAGGCTGGTGATTGAATCTGCGGAAAGGTCCGAGACCGTTGCCAACAAGGCCAGGCTTGAACGATTTCTTATGGCGTTGAGGAAGATGGAAAAAACCGGCGATCCGACAATCAGCGCCGACGACGTCATGCGCGCCACGCGGGACCGGTAGCATGCCGGTTCTGGTCGACACCAACGTCCTGATAGACATAGCCTATGACGATCCGGAATGGAGGGGCTGGTCGCAAGGGCAACTTGAACAACATGCGGGCGAACTGGTGATCAATCCGATCATCTTCGCGGAGTTCAGCTATCGCTATCGGGATATGGAAACCGTCGAGGCGGCTCTGGATCCGGACGAATTCCTGCGTGAGCAAATTCCCTGGGAGGCGGCCTTCGCTGCGGGGCAGGCTTTTCACCTGTATCGCTTGCGCGGAGGCGGACGCGAGCAGGCTCTGCCGGATTTCCTCATCGGTGCACATGCGGCGGTGCGCGGTTATCCGATCGTGACGCGCGATCCAGTAAGCTATCGTACCTATTTTCCGACCGTCGACGTGATCGCTCCTGATACCCATCCATGAAAGTCGCACCATGATCGGCAAGCTCAAGGGGACACTGGACGAGATCGACGAGGACCACTGCATCGTCGATGTGCACGGCGTCGGCTATGTGGCGTTCTGTTCGGCCCGCACGCTGGCCGTGCTGCCGGCTCCGGGCGAGGCGGTGGTGCTGTTCATCGAGACCTATGTGCGCGAGGACGCGATCCGGCTTTACGGTTTCCAGTCGGCGCTGGAGCGCGACTGGTTCCGGCTGCTGATGGGCAATGTGCAGGGCGTCGGCGCCAAGGTGGCGCTGGCGATCCTGTCCACCCTTTCGCCCGCCGACCTCGCCAATGCGATTGCGCTGCGCGACATCGCCATGGTCAGCCGCGCTCCGGGCGTCGGCAAGAAGGTGGCCGAGCGCATCGTCACCGAACTGAAGAACAAGGCGCCGGCCTATGCCGGGTCGGCATCCGGTACCATCGGGCTGAAGCAGGAACTGGGCGAAGGGGTGGCGCCGGCGCCGATCGCGGATGCAGTGTCGGCGCTGGTCAATCTCGGCTATTCGCGCGATACCGCCGCCAACGCGGTTGCCGCGGCGCTTAAGGTGGGCGGCGAGGACGCGGATTCCTCGAAGCTGATCCGGCTCGGGCTGAAGGAACTGGCGCGGTGAAGCCCTGCTTGCCCCTGACCGAGAGGCATGGCAGGACAGTTAAATGAGCCTTTCACCCCGTCTCATTGCACCCGACAAGCGCGGCGAGGATGCCGAGCAGACCATGCGCCCGCAGGTGCTGGACGACTTCGTCGGGCAGGCGGCGGCGCGCGCCAACCTCAAGGTCTTCATCGAAGCGGCCAAGGGGCGTGGCGAGGCGCTCGACCATGTGCTGTTTGTCGGCCCGCCGGGGTTGGGCAAGACGACGCTGGCGCAGATCATGGCGCGCGAAATGGGCGTCAACTTCCGGTCGACCTCCGGCCCGGTCATCGCCAAGGCGGGCGATCTGGCAGCCCTTCTGACCAATCTCGAAGACCGCGACGTGCTGTTCATCGACGAGATCCACCGGCTGAACCCGGCGGTGGAGGAAATCCTCTATCCGGCGATGGAGGATTTCCAGCTCGACCTGATCATCGGCGAAGGGCCGGCGGCGCGCTCGGTGAAGATCGACCTGGCGCGCTTCACACTGGTGGCGGCGACGACGAGGCTCGGACTGCTCACCAATCCGCTGCGCGACCGCTTCGGCATTCCGGTGCGGCTCAATTTCTACACCGTCGAGGAACTGGAACTGATCGTGCGGCGCGGCGCGCGCATCCTCGGCATGCCGCTCGGCGACGACGGCGCGGTGGAGATCGCGCGGCGCGCGCGCGGCACGCCGCGCATTGCCGGACGCTTGCTGCGGCGCGTTCGCGATTTCGCATCCGTTGCCGGAGACGGCCATGTCGACCGCAGGATCGCCGACGAGGCGTTGTCCAGGCTGGAGGTCGACGCGCTCGGCCTCGATGCGCTCGACCGCCGCTACCTCACCATGATCGCCAATAATTTCGGCGGCGGGCCGGTCGGGGTCGAGACGATAGCGGCGGGGCTTTCCGAGCCGCGCGACGCCATCGAGGACATCATCGAGCCGTATCTCATCCAGCAGGGCTTCATCCAGCGCACGCCGCGTGGTCGCGTCTTGACGGCCAATGCCTGGCGGCACCTGGGGCTGGACGCGCCGGCCGACCTGGCGCAGCAGCAGATCAACCTGTTCCAGGAGGAGTGAAGCGGTTGCCGTTGGCCGTGGCGGGTGTCGCGTGTGAGGTTTCCCTCATCCTGAGGGGTTAGGGGTGGGGGCAATGATGCTCGAAAGCGCCCGGTTTATTTTGCCAGCTTTCTGACCTCGTCCAGCACGTCCGGTTCGGCCTTTTTGCCCTCGAAGGCTTCGACCACGCCGAAGGCGCCGCCATACCCCCATAGCGACCATGAGAAACCGTGTGCTTCGGCGCGGGCGATCATGTCACGGACATAGGCGGCCCGGTATTTCGCCGGAATCACATGGTCATTGCCGTATTCCTGGCGAATCATGCCGAATTCGCCCAGCGTGACGTTTTCCGGCTTGATGCCGTTGGCTTTGGCCCACGCGTCCGCCTGCTTGAAAGGCGCATCCATGATCTTGAGCAGCTTTTCCTCGCTGTCCATCGACGCGACCTGTTCGTCGAGATAGGCGAGCAGGCCGCCGCGGCGGGTCCATGGCGCTTCGGCCTTGATCCGGGCGCGTATGGCATCGAGGACAGTGTCGAGTTCGGCGCGCGGAACGGCGGTCAAAGGATAGGGCAGGCCGGTGACATAGGGAATGAAATCGCCGGCCCAGGTCGCGCCCTGATGGGTAAGCAGGAACGGGTTGTAGGAATGGAAGGTCCAGATGATGTTGTCGTCGGCGATGGCCGCCGGATCGACTTTGGACAAGGCCTCGGCGCTGGCGTAACAGCCGCCGGACAGGATCAGCGTCAGCCGTGTTGCCGAGGCGCGCGCCGCCGCGTAGAGGCGCCGCAGCCGATCCGGCCAAGAATGTGTGTTGTCGGCATCGCAATCCACCACCGGCTCGTTCATCGGTTCGAACGCCACCATGGCAGGGTCTTCGCTGGCCAGGGTCGCGGCCATCTTGCGCACCACCGCGACGAAGGCGTCGAACGTGGCCGGATCGGCCATCACCTCGCCCATGCCGAGGCTGCGGTCGCCGCCGGCGGGAATGAGGTGCAGGTCGACCACGACCTTGAGGCCGGCGCGGTTGATCATGCGCACCGAGTCCAGCACGCTGGCATAAAGATCGTCGCGAAGCGCCGCCGTCTTGTCCGACAGGAAGGGGGAGGGGTCGACCGGCATGCGCAGGAAATCGAAGCCGGCATCCTTCAGCGCTTCGAGGTCGGCATCAGTGAGGAACTTGCGCCATTCGGGATACGGAAGGATCGCGGCGGGGTCGCCCCATTTGTCCTCGCCCGGCCAAGTCGTCCAGATGTCGAGGTTGAGGCCGCGTTTCATGGTGAAGGTCATGGCGTTGGCGGGCAGCATGAGTGCTGCCAGCAGCAACAGAACCGTTCCGATGCCCTTGATCATCACGCTCAACGGTGCCATCGCATTAGACCGAACCGGGAAGGACATCTGCCTTGCGGGGGACGAAAAGGAAAGCGCAATGGGCGATCATGGTGAATCGGGCGGCGACCTGGCGGCCGGCATTTCCGGTGCGCTGACGCCGTTCGGCCATCGGCTGATGGCGCGGGTCTATTATGCGGACACCGATTTTTCCGGCGTCGTCTATCATGCCCGCTACCTCGAATTCTTCGAGCGCGGCCGTTCCGATTTCCTGCGGCTGGCCGGCGTCCATCACACCGAACTTGCCGACGGCAAGCACGGCGAGAAGATCGTGTGGGTGGTGCGGCGCATGGAAATCGACTTTCACGCTCCCGCCCGCATCGACGATATCCTCACCGTCGAGACGCGCACGCTGGAAGTGTCGGGCGCGCGAATATCCATGGCGCAGCAATTGAAACGCGGCGAGGCCGTTCTTGTGGAAGCGAGCGTCCAGGCGGCGATCATCGGCGAGAACGGCCGTCCGCGCCGTTTTCCCAAGGAATGGATCGCCGCCTTCATGCCTGAGGGTGGGCCTTTGACCAGCCGGTAAGGCAAAAACCAGTGGCCCCCAAGAGGTCCGCGCCTGCGTACGGGAGGTGTTGCGCCACGGTTTTGGCCATAACCCATCCTTAACCATAACAGTTCATGAACAGAACGATGACAATCAACGGGAATCGTGCGCCTTCCTTTCACCAAGATTTGCCCTGAAAAGGCCGCTATCAGCGCTATTTGGGCATTTCCGCAAGGTTCGCGCATACGGGCCACCAAGGGTAATGCACGCCGGGCCAGCCGAGAGCCACGCCCGTAAAGGTTTTAAGGAACGTTTGGATGGAAAATATCGCTCTCGCCGAACCGGCAGCGCAACTGTCGATCTGGGCTTTGTTCATTCAGGCCAACTGGGTGGTGAAGCTGGTCATGATCGGGCTGCTTGGTGCTTCGATCTGGACCTGGGCCATCGTGGTCGACAAGGTCATCGCCTATGGCCGCATGAAGATGGCGCTGAACCGCTTCGAGCAGATCTTCTGGTCGGGCCAGTCGCTCGAAGAACTCTATCGTACGCTGTCCGACCGCAAGAACAGCGGCATGGGCTCGATCTTCGTCGCCGCCATGCGCGAGTGGAAGAAAAGCTTCGAGAAGGGGGCAAAGTCCCCGCTCGGCCTGCAGACGCGTATCGACAAGGCCATGGACCTGGCGCTGACGCGCGAGATGGAGAAGCTGGAGGGCCGGCTGGGCTTCCTCGCCACCATCGGCTCGGCCGCGCCCTTCATCGGCCTGTTTGGCACCGTGGTCGGCATCATGACCTCGTTCCAGGCGATTGCCGGATCGAAGTCGACCAGTCTTGCCGTCGTTGCGCCGGGTATCGCGGAAGCGCTGCTGGCCACCGCAATCGGCCTGCTTGCGGCCATTCCGGCGGTCATCGCCTACAACAAACTGTCATCGGACGCCGGCAAGCTGGCGGGGCGCATGGAGGGCTTCGCCGACGAGTTCTCCGCCATACTGTCGCGCCAAATCGATGAAAAAGTCGCCAAGGCGGCCTGAGGTCCAATCATGGGAATGTCAGTAGGTACGGGCGGTGGAGCAAGAGGCGGGCGCGGCAGGCGCGGCCGCCGCAACACGCTGATGTCGGAAATCAACGTGACGCCGTTCGTCGACGTCATGCTGGTCTTGTTGATCATCTTCATGGTCGCCGCACCCCTGCTCACCGTAGGCGTGCCGATCGACCTGCCGGAAACGCAGGCCAAGGCGATGAATTCGGATACGCAGCCGATCACCGTTTCGGTCAACGAGACCGGCCAGATATATCTGCAGGAAACGGAAATCCCGCTTGAGGAGGTGGTGCCGAAGCTCGAGGCCATCTCCAAGACCGGCTATGACGAGCGCATTTACGTGCGCGGCGACAAGACCGCCGACTACGGCACGGTAATGAAGGTCATGGCCCGCATCTCGGCCGCCGGCTACAAGAACCTCGGCCTCGTCACCTTGCAGGAACAGGATCAGTAATCTTGAAGGCGGGTCTCACCACATCGGTGGTCATGCATGCGGCGGTGCTGGTCTTCGGGCTGTTTTCGCTGTCGGCGCCGGCTGCCTTCGAAGTGAGCGACGTGGAATCGCTGCCCGTCGATATCGTGCCGCTGGAAGAGATCACCCAGATCCAGCAGGGCGACAAGAAGGCGACGATGAACGACAAGCCCGCGCCGATGCCGACCAAGCGCCCCGACATCGTCGCCGATGCCCAGGATGTCGGCGAAAACAGCGTCGACACCAAGCAGCCGATTACGCCCGAGGCCAAGCCGAAGCCGGTGGACGCCGCGTCCACGACGCCGCCGGCGCCAGAGCCGAAGGAAAAGCCGAAACCGGAGGACGTGCCGAAGCCGAAGGACGAACCGAAGCCGGTTCCCGCGACCGACGTCAATCCGGTCCCGCAGCCCAAGGAAGAGGTCAAGCCCGATCCGGTCAAGGAGCCCGAGCCTGAGCCGGTCAAGCAGCCGGAACCGGCGCCGAAGCCGGCAGAGGACATGACGGCCGCGGTGAAGCCGGAAACCGCCACGCCCGACGCGGTCGCCGAAGCGATTGCCGCCGAGCAGCAGCCGACCGAGGCCGTGCAACTGCCGAATTCCGCGCCGGCGCCGGAAGCCAAGCCGCGCCCGAGGCCCGCGCAGGCCGAGACCGCCAAGGCACCGGACCGCAAGGATTCGGAAAAGCCGGTCAAGGAAGCGTCGTCCAAGCCGAAATCGGAAGACAAGGAATTCAACGCCGATGAAGTGGCTGCACTGCTCAACAAGCAGAAGCCTTCAGGCGGCGGCGCCAAGCGCTCGACGCAGCAGGCTTCGCTGGGCGGCGACAAGTCGACCGGCGGCAACCGGCTGTCGCAAAACGAGATGGATGCGCTGCGCCAGAAGCTCGGCGGCTGCTGGAGCATTCCAGCCGGCGTCGACGATGCCGGAATGCTCAAGGTTTCGGTGCGCTTCCATCTCGACCCCTCGGGCACGCTGGAAGGCCGACCTGAAGTCGTCGCCGGCGGGGCCGCGTCGGGGCCAGGCCGCACGGCGGCCGAATCGGCGGTCAGGGCGGTGCAGAAATGCGCGCCCTTCAACCTTCCGGCCGACAAATACGACAGCTGGTCGGAAGTCGTAGTCAATTTCGATCCGAGTGACATGTTCTGAAGAACATCGTCGGACAGGACAGAACGAGGCTGAACGCATGAAGAAACTGCTCAAGACGCTGATGATGGTGGCCGCGCTTGCCGGCGGCATCGGCGGATTTGCCGTCGTGCCTGCAAACGCGCTGGTGGAAATCGACGTCAACAAGGGAACGATCGAGCCTTTGCCGATCGCCATCACCGATTTCCTCGCCGGCGACGCGCTCGGAGCCGAAATCTCCAGCATCGTGACGGCCGACCTCAAGCGTTCGGGTCTGTTCGCGCCGATCGACAAGGGCGCTTTCATCGAAAAGATTTCCAACCCCGACGTCGCCCCGCGCTTCGACGACTGGAAGGTGATCAATGCCCAGGCGCTGGTGACGGGGCGCGTCAGCAAGGAAGCCGACGGCCGCGTCAGAGCCGAATACCGGCTTTGGGACACCTTCGCCGGCCAGCAGCTTTCCGGCGAGCAGTTCTTCGCCAACGACACCAACACGCGCCGCGTCGCCCACATCATCGCCGACGCCATCTACGAGCGGCTGACCGGAGAGAAGGGCTATTTCGATACGCGCGTCGTCTATATCGATGAGTCCGGCGCCAAGAACGCACGCAAGAAGCGCCTCGCCATCATGGACCAGGACGGCGCCAATGCGCGCTTCCTTTCCGACGGCAAGTCGATCGTTCTGACGCCGCGTTTTTCGCCGAACCGGCAGGAAATCACCTATATGTCGTATGAGAGCGGCCAGCCCAGGGTGTATCTCTTGCAGATCGAGACCGGGCAGCGCGAACTGGTCGGCAACTTCCCCGGTATGACGTTTGCGCCGCGCTTTTCGCCGGACGGGCAGAAGGTGATCATGAGCCTGCTGCGCGACGACGGCAATTCCAACATCTTTGCCATGGACCTGCGCAGCCGCAACACGACGCGGCTGACCAATTCGACCGCCATCGACACCTCGCCGTCCTATTCTCCCGACGGCAGCAAGGTAGTCTTCACGTCCGACCGTGGCGGTCGCGCACAAATCTACATCATGGGCGCCGATGGTTCGGGGCAGAACCGCATTTCCTTCGGTGACGGCGTCTATTCGACGCCGGTCTGGTCGCCGCGCGGCGACCTCATCGCTTTCACCAAGCAGTCGGGCGGCGAATTCCAGATCGGCGTCATGCGCACCGATGGTTCGGGCGAGCGCATCCTGTCGTCCGGCTTCCAGCAGGAGGGACCGACCTGGGCGCCGAACGGGCGTGTGCTGATGTTTTTCCGTGACGCTGCCGGCGGCGGTGGGCCGAGGCTGTTCTCGATCGATCTGACCGGGCGCAACGAACAGCCGATCCCTACCGCCAATTTCGGTTCCGACCCGGCCTGGTCGCCGCTGCTCGAATAATGGCCGGCATGCTCATATTGTCGCAAAAAGGGGGCCGAGCGCCCCCTTTTTCATGGCTTTGTCGCCTTTTGGCCGCATTTGGCCCTACAGCCATAGGGCGGTAGGCAAATGCCGGAAAAAGCTGCGGACGGCGGCTGAAACTGAATTTTAACCGTGTTTCTTGAACGCCGGTTAACCCAAACGTGGTTACTGGCAGATCAACGGAATCACTCGAATGCGAAGGAGAGGCGGCATGCGCCGTATCGCAAGACTTGCAGCAAACCCGGTCATGATCGCGCTTTTCGCCTCGCTGGTGATCGCCGGTTGCGCCTCGAAGAAGACCCCCAACAGTGCAGCCGATCTCGGCCTTGGCGGCGCAGGCGCCGGGACGCCCGGCTCGGCCCAGGATTTCACCGTCAATATCGGCGACCGCATCTTCTTCGACACCGACTCGACCTCGATCCGCGCCGACGCCCAGCAGACGCTGGCCCGCCAGGCACAGTGGCTGAACAAGTACTCGCAGTATTCGGTCGTGGTCGAAGGCCATGCCGACGAGCGCGGCACGCGCGAATACAACCTGGCGCTCGGCGCCCGCCGCGCCGCCGCCACCCGCGACTACCTGGCCGGCCAGGGCGTCAATGCCGGCCGCATCAAGACCATCTCCTACGGCAAGGAGCGTCCGGTTGCGGTTTGCGACGACATTTCCTGCTGGTCGCAGAACCGCCGTGCCGTCACCACGCTGGGCGGCGCCGGTTCCTGATCGGCATAAATGCAACAGCGTTTGCGCGAAAGGCGGCCGATCGGCCGCCTTTTTCGTTTCTTGAAACACCAAACAAAATTTGGCCGAAGTCTCGCGCCCTGTTAGAAGCGGGTCCCGCCTGTCCTGTGCCAGAGGCCCGGGCAGGCGTTCGAATGGGGTATTACTGTCATGGCGAGAGGCTTATGCATCCAAGAACAATCCTGAGCGGCACGCTTGCGGCGCTGCTCTTTACCGGGGCGGCAGCCCTGGCAAGCGGCGCCGAAAGCTCGGCGCCGGCCAAAACCGGTTTCCACCTGCCCGGCATCGGGTTGCCGGGCGTGTTCGGCAACAACGGCGCGGGCAATGAGGCTGCGCAGCAGGTGCAACTTGCCCAGTCGGCCGGCACGGCGGGGCTGGAAGAGCAGATTCGCGCACTGAACGGCAGGGTCGAGGAACTCAACTTCCAGATTCTGCAGATGCAGGAGCAGATCCGCAAGACGCAGGAAGACAACGAGTTCCGCATGCAGCAGCTGGAGCAGGGCTCCGGCGGGGCAGCGCAGGGCACGCAGAAAAAATCCGATGCGTCAGGCGCGGCCGATATGTCGGTCGCCGAAACGCCGGCTGATCCATCCACCTCCGGCGATACCGCCGGGGGTGCATCCGTCGAAGACGTGATCATCGATTCCGGAACCGGCGATCCCGGCCAGGTAATCCCCGGTACCGGCGCGCCGGCCAAGACGTTCGGCACCATCACCGTCGACAAGAACGGCAACGTCATCGATGCGGGCAGCAACACCCAATCGACCACGCCGACCGGCCAGGGGGCCGCTGTCGAAGGCCAGTCCGGCACGAGCGGCGGCAGCATCGTTGCGGCCTTGCCCCAGACCGACAATGCCGACGAACTCTACCGCAACTCCTACCAGTTCGTGCTCTCGGGCGACTATGACACCGCAGAACAGGGTTTCCGCGACTACGTCACCCGCTTCCCGAAGGACGGCAAGGCCGCCGACGCGCACTATTGGCTCGGCGAATCGCTGCTTGGCCAGCAGAAGTACCGCGATGCCGCCGAGGTGTTCCTCGCCGCGAGCAAGGACTACCCGAAGGCCAAGAAGGCGCCGGACATGATGCTGAAGCTCGGCGTGTCTCTGGTCGGTCTCAAGCAGCGCGATGTCGCCTGCGCCACGTTCGGCGAGATCGGCAAGCGCTATCCCAATATTTCGGGTGCGCTCAAGGAGCGCGTCAAGCAGGAACGTGCGCTCGCATCTTGCTGAGGCCGGGGCAACCTGAATGCTTGCCGCTCTGGACGCTTCGCCCTACCTCGACGCCCATCTCCTTTCGCACATCGATTTCTCGCACGGCGCCGTTGTAGCCGTTTCCGGCGGCAGCGATTCCACCGCCCTGCTCATCCTCCTCAAAGATCATTTCGAACGCGCCCGATGCTCCGCCAGACTTGTCGCGGTGACTGTCGACCATGCGCTGCGGCCGTCGTCGGCGGCCGAGGCTGCCGGCGTCAAGCAGCTTTGCGAGCGGCTCGGCATCGCCCACCGCACCATGGTCTGGGCCGAGGCCAAGCCCGAGACCGGCGTTCCGGCCGCGGCGCGCGAGGCGCGCTACCGGCTTTTGGCGGAGGCTGCCCGTGCCGAAGGCATCGGCATGGTGCTGACAGGCCACACCGCCGACGACCAGGCCGAAACGGTCGCCATGCGCCGGCAGCGCAGCGCCGTCGACGAGGGACGCGGCCTTGCCGGCATGGCGCCGGCCACGCTCTATGACGGGGCCATCTGGATCGTGCGGCCGCTGATCGGGACGCGGCGCGAAGCCTTGCGCGCCATGTTGCTGCAACGGCGGATCCAATGGATCGACGATCCGACCAATGCCGACACCGCTTATGAGCGCCCGCGTGTGCGGGCCGCCATCGGCGCTAACGGGGCGGGCTTTTCGGCGGCCATCGCATTGGCTGCTCGCGCGGCGCGTGAGCGCATGGGGCTTGGAGAACAGGCTGCCGCCCTCATTGACGCGCTGGCCGCGCAGCCGGTCCGGGGCTTGATCCGGCTGGAGCCGGAATTCGGCCATGGCGGCGACCGCGCGGCGGCAATTTACGCGTTGCGTATCCTGCTGGCGGCGGTCGGCGGCGTGTCGTTCCTGCCTGACGAAGCGCGCGCCGCAGCCCTGTTCGACCGGCTCGGAACCGAGCCGTTTCGCACCACATTGTCGCGGGTGGCCATCGATGCACGTCGCGCCGGCATCTTCCTCTACAGGGAGGCTCGCGGCCTGCCGGAACCGATGCCGGCAACGGATTGCCGCCTTTGGGACGGTCGAAGGTCGATCACTTTCAGCGACACCGAAGAGGGCTTGGTGATCGCCCCGACCGGCCCGGCCGATGCGGCGAGGCTTGCGCAAGCGGTGCAAGGCGGCGGGCCGGGAAGTCTTGTGCGTGCGGCACTTTGTGCCGAGCCTGCGCTGTGGCGCGGCGGCGAATGTCTTGGCCTGGCTGAAAACACCGCGGTTGCGGGGCTGACGGTCAGGCCCGTCGTTGCGCCATGGGCGCGTTTCCTGCCGTCCTTCGACCTGATGCCGGCACGCGCCGTGTCCGATCTGATCGGTGCGGGGTGGGTGCCGCAATCACCTATGTATAACGCCGGCAACGCCAGATCGTGATCGAAGACTTAACCCAGCCGTGCTGTTGTGCTTGGCAAGGGGGTGTGGGCTGCCTATGTTAGCCCCAAGCTCATTTCAACACGCGCGGCAGTCCCTGGCCGCCAACAGGACATTCGATGAATCCGAACTATCGCAACCTTGCGCTGTGGGCGATCATAGCGGTCCTGCTTATCGCCCTGTTCAACCTGTTCCAGACGCCGCAGACGCGCGGGGCCTCGACGGATGTTCCGTATTCGCAGTTCCTGCAGGACGTCGACTCTGGCAGGGTCAAATCGGTGACGATCGCAGGTGACCGCATCAGCGGCAACTACACCGACAGCGCAGCCGGCTTCCAGACCTATTCGCCGGGCGACCAGTCGCTGGTTTCGCGCCTTGAAGGCAAGAACGTCACCATCAACGCCCGTCCCGAGACCGACGGTTCCAACACCTTGTTCGGCTACCTGATCTCGTGGCTGCCGATGATCCTGATCCTCGGCGTGTGGATATTCTTCATGCGCCAGATGCAGTCCGGCTCGGGCCGCGCCATGGGCTTCGGCAAGTCGAAGGCCAAGCTGCTCACCGAAGCGCATGGCCGCGTCACCTTCGGCGATGTCGCAGGTGTCGACGAGGCCAAGGAAGACCTCGAAGAGATCGTCGAATTCCTGCGCGACCCGCAGAAGTTCCAGCGCCTCGGCGGCAAGATTCCGCGCGGCGTGCTGCTCGTCGGCCCTCCCGGCACCGGCAAGACCTTGCTGGCGCGCTCGGTGGCGGGCGAAGCCAACGTGCCGTTCTTCACCATCTCCGGTTCGGATTTCGTGGAAATGTTCGTCGGCGTCGGTGCATCCCGTGTGCGTGACATGTTCGAGCAGGCCAAGAAGAACGCGCCCTGCATCATCTTCATCGACGAAATCGACGCGGTCGGCCGTCACCGCGGCGCCGGCCTCGGCGGCGGCAATGACGAGCGCGAGCAGACGCTGAACCAGTTGCTGGTCGAGATGGACGGCTTCGAGGCCAATGAATCGATCATCCTGATCGCGGCAACCAACCGCCCCGACGTTCTCGACCCGGCGCTGCTGCGTCCGGGCCGCTTCGACCGCCAGGTCGTGGTGCCGAACCCCGACATCGTCGGCCGCGAGAAGATCCTCAAGGTGCATGTGCGCAACGTGCCGCTGGCCCCCAATGTCGATCTCAAGGTCATCGCGCGCGGTACGCCGGGCTTCTCCGGTGCCGACCTCGCCAACCTCGTCAACGAGAGCGCGCTGATGGCGGCGCGGCGCAACAAGCGCCTCGTCACCATGGCCGAGTTCGAGGACGCCAAGGACAAGATCATGATGGGCGCGGAGCGCCGCTCCTCGGCCATGACCCAGGCCGAAAAGGAGCTGACCGCCTATCATGAGGCCGGCCATGCCATCCTCGCGCTGAACGTGCCGTCGGCCGATCCGCTGCATAAGGCGACGATCATTCCGCGCGGCCGTGCACTCGGCATGGTCATGCAGTTGCCGGAAGGCGACCGCTACTCGATGAGCTACAAATACATGATCTCGCGCCTTGCCATCATGATGGGCGGGCGCGTGGCCGAAGAGTTCAAGTTCGGCAAGGAAAACATCACCTCCGGCGCTTCCTCCGACATCGAGCAGGCAACCAAGCTGGCGCGCGCCATGGTGACGCGCTGGGGCTTTTCCGACAAGCTCGGCCATGTCGCCTATGGCGACAACCAGGAGGAAGTGTTCCTTGGCCATTCGGTGGCGCGCACGCAAAATGTCTCGGAAGAGACGGCGCAGATCATCGATGCCGAAGTGCGCCGCCTGATCGACGAGGCCTACACCTCGGCAAAGACGATCCTGACCAAGCAGAAGAAGGCCTGGATCGCGCTGGCCGAAGGGCTGCTCGAATACGAGACGCTGTCGGGCGAGGAGATCAAGCAGTTGATCGCCGGCCACAAGCCGTCTCGCGATCTCGGCGACGACACCCCGCCCAGCCGTGGCTCGGCCGTTCCCAAGGCCGGCGGCACGGCCCGCGGCAAGAAAAAGGGCTCGGAACCGGAAGGCGGCATGGAGCCTCAGCCGCAGGGCTGAGCGAGATGGCCGTTTCACCCGCCGCGGCACATGCCGCGGCGTTTTGCGTCGACCTGCAGTTGCACGGTTCGAGGCAGTGGTGCGTCGGGTTTCCCGTAACGGCACGCTGACCGGGTGAAATTCCTCGTTATCGCTGCCAAAACATCGCGAAATACGCCGAACGAACGATTTTCTAAGGATTCGTAACCTTAGATCACACTATGTGATAGTCGATTTCGCCAAGGTTGTGGCATTAGATGCTGCTGTCGAGGCTGCAAGGAAAGTAACTGATGGGACGTTATTTCGGTACCGACGGGATCAGGGGGCGGGCCAACAAGTTCCCGATGACAGCCGAGATTGCCATGCGCGTCGGCATGGCGGCGGGCCTCTCGTTCCACCGGGGCAGCCATCGCCATCGCGTCGTGCTCGGCAAGGATACGCGCCTGTCCGGCTACATGATCGAGAACGCGCTCGTGGCCGGGCTGTGCGCGGCTGGCATGGACGTGTTCCTGCTCGGTCCTATTCCGACGCCTGCGGTGGCGATGCTGGTGCGTTCGCTGCGCGCCGACATCGGCGTCATGATCTCGGCCTCGCACAACGCCTATCACGACAACGGCATCAAGCTTTTCGGCCCGGACGGCTACAAGTTGTCCGACGAGATCGAGGAGCGCATCGAATCCATGCTCGACGACGACATCGAGATGGCGCTGGCCGATTCCGACGGACTTGGCCGGGCCAAGCGTGTCGACGGCGTGCATGACCGCTATATCGAGTTCGCCAAGCGCACGTTGCCACGCTCGATGTCGCTGGCGGGCCTCAGGATCGTGGTCGACTGCGCCAACGGTGCGGCCTACAAGGTGGCACCTGCCGCTCTTTGGGAACTCGGCGCCGAAGTCGTTGCCATCAACGACGAGCCGAACGGGTTCAACATCAACAAGGAATGCGGCTCCACCCATCCGCTCGGCCTGCAGAAGAAGGTACACGAGGTGCGCGCCGATATCGGCATCGCACTCGATGGCGATGCCGACCGGGTGGTCATCGTTGACGAGAACGGCGAGATCGTCGACGGCGACCAGATCATGGCGCTGATCGCGGAATCCTGGCAGCAGAACGGCCGCCTGGCCGGCGGCGGCGTCGTCTCCACGGTGATGTCCAATCTCGGCCTCGAGCGGTTCCTTGGCGGGATGAACCTGCAACTTCACCGCACCAAGGTGGGCGATCGCTATGTCGTGGAACATATGCGCGCGCACGGGCTGAACGTCGGCGGCGAACAGTCCGGCCACATCGTTCTGTCCGATTTCTCCACCACCGGCGACGGGCTGGTTTCGGCCTTGCAGGTGCTGGCCTGCATCAAGCGCCAGAACAAGCCGGTCAGCGAGGTGTCGAAGAAGTTCGAACCGGTGCCGCAACTCTTGAAGAATGTGCGCATTTCCGGCGGGGCTCCGCTGGAGGACACACAGGTCAAGCAGGCGATCGACGAGGCCCGCGACCGGCTCGGCAAATCCGGCCGCCTGGTCATCCGGCCTTCGGGGACCGAGCCGCTGATCCGGGTGATGGCCGAAGGCGACGACCAGAAACTGGTCGAGACCGTGGTGGACGACCTCGTCACGGTGATTTCGCAAGCCCGCAACGCGGCCTGACCCCGACACTCCAAACCGGTTTCCAAGGCCCGCTTCGGCGGGCCTTTTTCATGAGCGCGGACGGCGAGCGGCTATGCGCACGACCGCAAATGCAAGGTTTCATGGTTAATTTTCAAGGTTAAACGGCCTTTAACTTTTGCAATTCATTATCCACGTCGAACTCAATCAGTTTCGGGCGGGTTTTGGGTCCCGACATTCAGGGGTGACGAGGATGTTCAGTTTCGCAAAGAAGGCGATGTTGGCTGGTGTCGCGATCGGTCTTGCCGGTCCGGTGCTCGCTGCCGACATCATGGAGCCGATGGTAGAGCAGGCTCCCCCGCCTGTCGTCTATCAGGAGGCTGCGGCGGACTATGGCGGCTGGTATCTTCGCGGCGACATCGACTATCACTGGTCGAAGTTCCGTGGCGCGGACTACATCGTTTACGGACCGCCTCCTGGAACCAACAGCTTCACCGACGGCAACCTGAAAAGCGCCTTTTCTGCCGGAGCCGGTGTCGGCTACCAGATCAACGAGCATCTGCGCACCGACGTGACATTGGACTGGCTGGCCAAGTCCAAGTTCCGCGGCGCGACCGTGGGCGACTGCGTGCCGCCTGCACCGGGCGTCACCTGCGTTTCGACCGACACCACGGCCTATTCTGCGTTGCTGCTCCTCGCCAACGCCTATGTCGACCTTGGAACCTGGTACAAGGTCACCCCTTACATCGGCGGCGGTATCGGCGGTGCGCGCGTGAAGTGGGATGACCTGAACAATTCGATTTGTACCGATCCTACCGACCCCACTACCTGCACCGAGACAACGCATCGCGGCGGCAAGGGCTGGCGCTTCGCCTACTCGCTGTCGGCCGGTGCCTCCTACTGCCTGACCCGCAACCTCGATCTCGACGTCGGCTATCGCTTCAGCCACATCAATGGCGGCAGGATGTTCGACATCGACGCTGGCGGCGGTGCTGGGCCGGGCTTCGACAAAGGCATCAACGTGCATGAGGTGCGCGGCGGCCTGCGCTATTCATTCAGCGGCAACAGCAAGTGCGACGAACCGCAGACCGTCGCTTACGAACCGGAGCCGATCTACACCAAGTAATCGCCGCTCCCGCAGTTCTCCAAGATACCGCCCGGTCAAAGCCGGGCGGTTTTATTTTGGGCTTACAAACCTCATGTGTGGCGGCGTCGAATTCATTTCGTAACGTCTCGTTATCCTTAACCGCCACTTAACCTGTATGGTTAACAATACTCTCGAACCGGCGGCTGGGTATTGACTGATTCCACCAGCGCCAACTTCGGGAGTTGGTGACATGAACCTGAAATCTCGCATTGCGTTGGCATTGACCGCGACAGCGTTGCTTCCGGTCACGGCGGTTTTCGCGGCCGACTATGATCCGCCGATCTATGTCGACCAGGCGCCGGAATACACGCCCGTCGAGATCGGTTCGGGCTGGTACCTGCGCGGCGACGTCGCCTATCTGCCGGACGAGACCTACCGGAATGTCGATTTCGGTTCGCCGACGGTCGCTTATTCGGAGCGGGATAAGCCGGTCTTCGCCAGCGTCGGCTTCGGCTACCACTTCAACGACTATCTGCGCGGCGACATCAATGTCGGGCTGCTGCCAGGCAACGAAGTCAGTGTTGCGGTCGATGATCCTCTCGTCCCGTCGTTAGGAACTGCGAGCGCAGAAAACAGCGCGCGCACCATGATGGTCAACGGCTATGTCGATCTCGGCACCTATGTCGGCGTCACGCCGTACATCGGCGCGGGCGTCGGCGTATTCCAGAGCAAGCGGAGCCTGTCGGTCAACTACGATGACCTGGCCGACGATACCAACGACGTGCTGTTCTCCGACAGCAAGACCCAGTATTCGCTGGCCTACACGTTGAATGCGGGCTTTGCCTATCAGGTATCCAAGAACGTCGTCGTCGATCTCGGCTATCAGTACATGTCCGCACCCGATGCCGAATATGCGCGGCTCGACAGCCCGTCGGCCTATTCGATCCACGAGGGCATCGACAATCACCAGTTCAAGGTCGGCTTGCGCTACGACCTCTGGTAAGCCAGCGGTGATTTCATGCGAAACGGCGGGCTTGGCCCGCCGTTTTTCGTTGAAGGCGAGGTTGCCGCCACCTGTGACCATATCCCGGAAACGACAAAAACTTTTCTCTTGACGCCCGGCCGCTGAGAGAATATCGCCGTCCGTGGGCCACCCCTCCCCAACGAGGGGTGTATAGATGGCACAAATATTCGTATTTCGTCGACCATATTAACTATTTGATCTTGCTGCATTTAATCGGTCTTGTCGACTGGAATTGTCCTTCTCGTCGACGCCGTTTGTGTCAGTTTTTGTGACAATTTTATCCGCGAGCGTGTCGTCATGCATCGCGTGGCCGTATGTGACAAACACATGCTTGGCATCCTTCCAGCCTCCCAGCTTGGCAACCGTGATCGGGTCAACGCCCGAATGAAGCATCGCCGTGGCAAAGCCGTGACGGCAGGCGTGATAGGATAGCTGCTTGATCTTGGCCCGCTTGCACGCGGCTCGCCAGACAGGCTTTGCTGTGTCTCGGCTCGAATATCCAAAAACCTTTTCCCCTGGCTCCCGGTTGCTTTTGATGTTGGCAATCGCAGCGACCAGCACTGGCGGCAAATGCGCGCTGCGCTCATCGCCTCCGAGCTTCCCCTGCCTGATGACTGCGCGCCGCGCATGTAGGTCAACGTCCTTCCATCGAACGTCCAGCGCCTCTGATACCCGCGCGCCAGTCAGAAACATGAAGCAGGCTAACGCGCCCATGTGGGGCGAAGCCGCGCCCATGAATTTCTGCACCCACTCCCACGTCACCGGCTCTTTGCGCTTGGTGATGACTGGGAACCGTTTCACCTTCAGATTTCGGCAGAGATCGAGGGACGCGGCGAAATTAATGATGGCTTGCGTCGGGACGATCACTTGCCGGTTGCGGGTCGCGCCGCCTGCATTCGGATGCAGGACGATTGCCGCCTGCCGCACCGCACCGCCGTTGATTTGCCGCACAGGCGTGTTCTTCCAGTAGGATGCGACCTTCAGGACAAACCGGTCGTTCTTCTCGGCTTTGAGATACAGGATTGCGGCCTGCGCGAAGGTTAGGACCGCTTCCGGGCCATAGAGATTACCTGCTCGCTGACGGGCTTCAAATTCTGAGGTGAAGCGGAGCGCTTCCTCTTTGTCAGAAGTTCCTGTAGTTCCGCGAAATCGCCTCTTGGCAACGGTGCCGCTGTAGTGCCAGATTTCGCCTCTGCGATAGATTTTGAGGGGCATGGCCTGCTTGCTTCCAGAATTGCGGCAACGTCATCATCGGTGAGCACCATACGATTGCCCATAATCCGGCAAGCGCCAAGCCCCCTCGCGATTTCGCGGACGCGCCGGGGCGACCAGCCGGTTTTCGATGCCAGTTCTTCCGGTGTGATGAAATCGAGTGCGAGCGCCCTGCTCATCGCTGATCCTCAAGCGCTGAACGGCCTGCTTCCTCGATCCAAAGGATGACGCACTTTTGAACGATCTGATGGACGCGGCGTTCCGGCTCATATTCGTCCATTTCCATGATATCCGCGCCTGCCGACAGGATATGTGCCGGGATAGGGTTGCTTGCCCACGCCTGTAGGAATCTGACCAGAGATGGGTTTTTGCCGGGTTCACTCAGCATCGCGGGCCTCCTTGGCTTCCGGCTGGGGAGCCTCCGGGGAGAGTGCGCGGATGGCTCCGGGCAGGACAACGAGCAGAGCAACCGCCGCTTCGTGCGATACAGTCGCGGCTATCCTGGCTCGCTTGTCGGCAATCGCCGCGCACCGTTCTACCGTCACCGGGTCCAGTTCATCAGGGCCAAGGATGCGGTAGCCGCTCGTCTGTACAAGGCGAAGCAGAGCCAGCTCTACAAGGTAGCGATCCTTGCCCACGATGACGGGGAGGTTCTTATGGCCGTTGGCGGCGCACATAACGTCCAGTATTCTCGCGGTCGCGCTCATCGGCTGGCCTCCTTGCTGGCGAGGACGTGCTTGGCGTAGTCCTGATGCTGGTCCTCTTTGTAGAAGCTGGTAGCGAGCGTCTGTAAGCCGGCCCTGTAGCGGTCCCGCTCCTTCCGCGCTTCTGCCAGTTCGGCAGAGAGGCGGTCCCGGTCGGGCCCGAGAACGTCACGCTCGTCTAGTGCTGCTTTGAACCATTCGATGAGCGACCGACCTGTGACGGTAGCTGGAATTGTTTCGGAGAGAGGGACCAGCGCGGCGAACTCTGCAACGATGTGCGCCGCCGCATCGCCGGTCCGCACTCGCGCCTCCACCTTAGCCAGCTTGGCCTCGGCGGCGGTGGCGCGGTCCCGCCAATAGTTCTTGGCGTCAAACATCATCATCGAGCGATCTAGGATTTCACGTCGCTCGTCCGTCAGCGCCTTGTTGTCAGCGCGGAGAGAGGCGATGAAGGCGGCGTCGACTTCGATGAAGGCGGCGTCGGCTTCGATGCGGGTGGCGGCAATTCGGAAATCTATGGCGAAGTCGTCCCAAGCCTTCATCGGCTCTACAAATTCGACATTGCAGCCAGACGAAGCATTGTCATCACAACGAATGGCATGTTCGCGCAACCGCTGCGCAAGGGTGAGGGGTTCGGTCATGGTCAATATCCCCTTGCTGGATTATCGCAGTAGCCATCGCGATCATAATGCTTGTGGAAACGCCACCATCCGTAGCGGGACGCATCTAGGACTTCTCGCAACTCACCCTCGAACCATTCGAGTTCGCCGGGTATTTCCTTGAGTTGATCTGGCCTTTTCTCACTCACCATCCCGCCCTCCATCCAGTATGGAGCGACCAGCAGGCACTCGGAATATCGACCAAGCGCCGTGAGCAAGCCAGTCTCGGCCAAGAGTGTCCTGCCAATAGAAAACGGGTTTCCCGACTACTATGTCGGTGAACGCAAAGCCCATAAGCTTCATAGGGCGACCGCCTAGCAGCTTCATCCTACCGCCTCCCATAGCCGTAGGTGCGCCGGCTTCGAGGGCGCGCGGGTCCAGTGTGGTCATGATCTTGCCTCGGGGATGATACGCCGGCCAAACACGTCTTTGACGCGGGGCGGCATTGGTTTCGTGAGGGTCTTGGGAGGCTTCGGCCTGTCGCGGGTCGATAGCGAGGATGAGGGACGGACAGCGCCGATGTGCTTGCCGCGAATGGCCGCGACCTTGGCCTTCTCGGCCACATCAGAAGCCGTTTTGACCGCATGACAGGTGATGTGGACTGGCTTGAGATTGGCCTGCCTGTTCTCGCCGCCGTTTACGAGTGCCGTAACGTGATCCAGCGCCCATTTCTTGCCGATGATGACGACGCCGCAGATATGACACTTGCCGCCGCAGTCATCGAATATGCGCTGACGGATGCGAGGTGGTGCGCGCTGATCGTCGGTCTTGCCGATCCACTCGTCGACGGTGCGGGCCATCACTGCACCGCCTTCCGGCCAAGGGCCGCGTGGACAGCCTGGCGCTTGGCTTTGCGGGCGCGACCGACTGCCTGCGTGCAACCGGTGCGATGGCCACGCCGTTCGATTTCATTCCCTTCGCGCCATTCCGGCAGGGCACACATCGGGTTGTGACGGCGCTGCCAAAACCACACCACGTCTGCAATTATGCGGGAAAGTGTCATGCCGCCCTCGCATAGTTAACGATTTCTTCAATTCGCGCTTTCGACATGCGGACTGGCGGAAGGTGCAGCCAACTGCGCATCTTCGTGATGTCCTTGATTGTCGGGTATGAGACTCCGAAAATGGCCGCGAGTTCTGTCGTCTTGGCTCCACCGTCGGCATTCATGCGACCCTCCGTTCCAGATCGAGGAATCCGCCCTTGGCCGTCTCGGTCAGTTCGATGCCGTTCGTGTCGCAGAACGCCAGCGCATAGGTGATAAGGCTGGCGGCGCGTCCTACTGTCATACGGGCGCTGCTTTCGCGGATTGCGACGAACTCGCCTTCGAGGCCGGGGATAACTTCGCCCTTGCTATTGGTGGCGACGGCATGAGCGCTGATGAGCAGCACTTTCCATTCTTCCAGCGAACGGCGCTTGCCGGCCCACTTCATTTGCGACTTGGACAGATCGGAACAGATCGCGTGAAACTTGGCGTTCTGATCGAGGCTGCGCGTTGCTGGCGATACTGTTACGGCATAACCGACAGGGGCGATGTGGACGGCACGCATGGCGTTCTGGCGTACCTGATCGCTGATGAGGATATAGCGTTGCTTTTCCATCAGAACGGCACCTCGTCATTGTCGAGATCGGCAGGCTGATGGCCGTAGGTGCCGCCACTCTGTTCTGCGTAGGATTGCTGGCGAGGCTTCTGTTCCTGCCTCTGCTCTTTCCGCTTGAAAGCGAGGGACTGGAAGCGGCCTTTCTGGCCTTCCTTGGTCCACGCGCTCACCCAATATTCAACGCCGTCGATCAGCGCCGTGCCGGTGGCGTGAGGGTGACTGTCCTTCTCGCGCCTGTCATTCTTGAACAGGGTGCCGGAATTGTCTTTTTGCTCGTAAGCCATGTCAGCCTGCCATGATTGGGTGACCGGCTAACGCCGGTCGGTCGCCGGGGAAGTCGGGAATTTCGTCATCAGCCGCCAGCGCCGCGCGCCGTGTCGCGAACTTCGGAATGGCCGTGTCGCGATAGTCCTTGGACCATCCGTCACGATCCATGATCGACGCCCAAATCTTGGCGCACTTGTTCACGTCCGCGATGGTGTGACAGTCGAGCAGATCAGCTTCGATAGCCTCAAGACCGCGCTTTTGCTCGGCGGCGCTGGCTTTCGGCTTTGCCTGTTCGCGTTCTTCGGCTTTCAGGTCCGCGACATACTTGCTGTCATCGTATCGGCCCATGAAAATATCGCCGGCAAACCCAATCATCGACAACGCCTTGATGAGAGCGTCGGTGACTGATTTCTTCGGGGCGTCCTCGTCGGTGAACGGCTTGCCGCTGCTACGAATGCCAGAGAACGAAGTGCCACCGATATGCTCGACTTCGCCGCGCTCGCCGTTCCAATTGAACCAGACCTTGACGCGGGCGATGCTCATCCGCTCGCCTCCAGCGCCTTCCTCGATCCGCTCGTCTACAATTGAGAAACCCCACCCGATGCCGATAGGGCCGAACGTCTCGGTCGCCTTCTGGACAAGGTAGTACGGCTTTGGAGACGTGCCTTGATACGCCTTGCCGGTGATGGGCTTTACCTGGCTTGGCGGCGTCTGTTCGACTGCGTTCCATAGCGCGAGATTGTCGCTCATGCCGCCAACTCCCCGAACGCCACCTGCATCTTGCGATGCACGTTCCGAACACGCTCAACGTCGTCGCGGCAGTAAGAGGCAATCGCGTCAAACTCTCCGCGCTGCCACATGCCGGCGACCATCGAGCCGTCAACGCCGTCCTTGCCGGGGATGCCGAGAACCTTGCAGAGATTGTCGAGGCTGATGCTTTCCTTCGCGCCCGCCCATGCCGTCATGGTGTCGAATACTTCCCGGCTCCAAGGCTTGGGATCGCGCGGGAACCATGAGGGCAGGGTGACGCCCAGCACGATTGCGCGCTGCATGAGAAAGCGCAGATCGAAATTGGCGACGTAGTGACCGACAACCGTTACAATCGGAACGCGCGCCAGATTGCCGCCGATCCGGTCGAACGCCGACTGAATGACTTCGCGCTCATCCGCGCCGATGGTCGAACAGGCTTCGAAGCTATCCCACGCCCAGCCGATGCAGCACACCTTGCCATAGGCACCGGAGAAAGAGGTCTTTGCAACCGCTTCGTCGACTAGCTTCGGCTTCTTCTCTGTCTCCCAAGCGGCGATGCTTTCAGGCTTGGAGATATTGCCGGGACAGGTGATCGACGCCGCGATTTCCGCGACCTTTTCAGCATCGGAAGTCGGGATCGTCTCAATATCCAGATACAGGTAGTTGGTCATCATGCAGCCTTCTAGCTTTGGCGTAGTCCTGCCATTTGATGATTGCCCTGCGGAGCGCGGCGCGGGCATGGATGCGCCAGCCGGGAAGCTTCGAACGCATGACGAAATGCGCTTCCCTGCGGGCTTCGATAGCGTCGTGGTAAAAACGGAAAGTTGCATCGTTCATGCCGCTTCCTTTCGTTCGTCTGCCCGATCACCAGCTACGAGGGCGATGATCAGAATTGCTTTGAGGGGATGGACGCCGGCTGCGATCAGGACGCTTTGCCAGCGCTCCAGCTTTGCCCGCTCAGCTACCGGCTCTATGTGCGCGGTCATAATCCAGGCACCTCATATGCAGCCGCAAACACGAGACATGCGGCGATAACTATCCAAGGATGACGGGCTGCGATGTTCGCGGCGTGGTGAAGGGCGCGGTCCATCACTCGTTCTCCCCGACTGGCTCAAGGCCCAAATCTTCGGGAAGGCGACCGGCGCGGAGCAGTTCAAGCTCGCGCTCGTTGACCCAGTAGTAGGCTTCGGAGCGGAACAGGATTTTGATCGGGCGGGCGACGTTCTCTGCATAGCGGCGTTCGGAAATGAACACGTCTGCCTTGCTCGGCTTTGATATGACATCCAAGGTCTTCGTCAGATCGCGGAACGTGGTGGCCAGCGATGCGCCACGGATGAGAGACATGGTGTTCATGACTGCACTCCTGCGTGAATGATTTGTGGCGCGGCGTTCATCTGCGTTCCCTTTCCGATTGGATGGGAGCACGATAGGGAATTTCCTATCTGCGGTCAATAGGAAAAATCCTAGTGATAGGAAATTTTTGACAACGCCGCCGCGATGTGCGAATCATGCTGACGACCCGGAAGGGTTGCGTGTTCATGAAAAGGGGAGGGGCGGCCTACCAATCTGGCCCTCCCCACAATAAAAAAGCCCGCGCTAGGCGGGCTGGTAAGTCTGGATTTGACGATGGCTCTAGACGGCAAGCGACAAGTTAAGTTCCGTCTTGCACTCACCGCATACAAGCAGCGTGTTGCGGCCCACTTCCGACACCTTGCTTTGCAAGATCGACTTGACGCCTCGATTGTAGCACTGAGCGCATATATGATGCGGCGGCTCGGAACCCTCCACAGATTCCTTCAGCCTGCGGGTGAACCTTCCCTTTTTAATCTCGTGCAGGTCATAGCGCTGCTTCTCTGCTTCCCATGTTTCAAAGCGCACCAGTTCTTTTTCAAGATCAGCTACCTTGGAAATCAACGCCGCCTGCGCCGCATGTGCAGCGATGATTTTTTCGGTAAGTTCTATAGCCACCGTGTTCCTGACGGTAGCATCGTTGATGCCCTTCAAACTCTTAGCCAGATCGAGCATGGAGTTAAGAGCGTTTACCCCAATAATAGCCTCTGAGATCATTTCCTGCTCCCAATATGCCTTGTTTGCGGTCCCTTTCCCTCCCTTCCGGCGCTAGCGATCAAACCAGGGCGAGGGTAAGGGGCCGCAGCCGATCTAACCGCCTTCCCCCGCTGCTCACAAGCCGCTAACTCTGTTCCTGTTCTGTTCTTGACGCCGTTAACGATTCCCGCTTGTATGGGTTTTGGAATACCCGAGGGCGAAATGAGCATCAGGCACAGGATTACGCCGCGATATGAGACGCGGAACCATGAAATCGTTGCAGGGCTAAGGGAAGCAGCAGGGGCAGGGCCGCCCGTCGATCCGAAGATGGCCGTCAAGAGGTATGCGGCGCAGGTTTCCGCTGCGATGGCGCTGATTCATGGGGGCGACTGGCAGGTGGCGGTTGATCATCAAGAGGGGTTTGTTCTTGTGACGCCCCGGCTGTCAGAAAGCCACTCCTGATCACGGCAATAGCTCTGGGCAATAATTTGGCATCGACACCGAAAGCCAATAGCGCAGAACGCAACTGCGTTTCCGCCTCTTTGTCTGGCGAGGGTGGCTCTGCTTTTGGGGCCTCTCGACTGTCCAGGATTTGGGTGATGGTTTCAATCTGTTCGTCAAATAGTCGCTTTGGCGATCTCTTCGTAACGAATTGTTGGACAAAGGTAGGGTTCTGATTGAGCGCTTCAGATAGCTCTTTGTAGGTGGCAATGCCATCGACCTTGACGGCCTTCAATAGCCGTCGCCGCAGGGCATCCATTCTCGTTTCCACAGTTGCATCCGCCATTCCCTAGGCATCACAAAATTCCTTCCTATCGTCCAATAGGAATTTTCCTCTTGAATGGTAGGGAATTTCCTATTATCAATAGGGAATGACCGAGATTGAGCGCTTCCGAGAAACCGTTGAAAAGTTCATTGCCTCCAAGGGCATGACGCCGACGCAGTTTGGCCGTGAGTACGCCGCCGATCCGCTGTTCGTGTTCCAGCTTCGAGACGGTCGAGAGCCGCGCACGCCTACTCGTCAACGTATCCTCGAAGCCATTGCCGCCCCCAAGCCTGAGAAGGAGCAAGCGGCATGAATGGCGATCATTCAATTCGCCTGCGATTTGTCGACTGGCTTCATCGCATCGCCAATCAGATTGGAGAGGGTGTCCCTGAGGCTTTGCGCCATGACCAAGCTCATCCTGAGCCTGTGGGTGAGCAAGACTTCCCCCCGGTTGTCTCCATCCTTGGACGTGCATCCGAACGAAAGATAGACGATGCCGCTATTGTGGCGGTGTTCCGTCACCACGTCGATGAATGCCGGGACGATGCCGGTATCCTTGATGTCAATTTCGCCACCAAGCAGGCTCTTGCCGCTTGTCACAACCGCCCGGACCTCATCGCTCATAATTCCATCCCACGATTTGAAAACCTGAAACCAGCGCCATTCTTCATGGGCTGCGACGGCATCGTGCGTCCGCTGTTTTGCGAAGTCCATCCCAAGCCTGAGAAGGCAGCGTAGCGATGACGGGCGACGGACAACTGCGCGCTTTCATCGAACGTGTCCTCCGGCTCAAGGATGAGCAGGACGCGCTCGCAGCTGACATTCGCGAAGTGTACGCGGAAGCGGCACGGCGCGGCATCAGCAAGACGACGCTCGGCATGATGGTGCGCGACGAGCGGCAGGCCCGGCAAGGTTGGCAAGTCTACTTCGCGATTTTCCCCGGCGCTTGCCTTCTCAAGATTGGAATATCCCGAAACGTCGAGAGGCGGCTTGAAACCCTGTCTTATATTCGCGGGGAGAAGGCTGCGCTTTTGGGTTCCTTCCCCTCCACTTTCCCGATGGAAGGCTGGTACCACGCCCAGTTCGGGGCCTTCCGTCTGCATGGCGAATATTTCGCGCTGAACGACATCACCCGACAGATGGCGCGGGAAATCATCGAGCGCGAAACCTGCGAAGCGGAGGCCGCATAAATGGCCGTCACCGCTCAGTTCCTCAAGAACATCATGACGGAAGCGCGCCCGATCATCGAGCGCCAGATGGACGATGCCAAGATAATCGCAGGGCTGCGCACCGTCGTCGCGAATGCTGGTGGCGACTGGGGTGCACTCAAGGCGCTGATCAAGGCCCACGTCGAAGACGAGAATGACGACGCGGGCGACGGCAAGCGCGTCCAGAAAATCCGTGACAAGGCAGACAGCACTTCCGCCTATGCCGACATGCTCGGCTTGGCGAATATGAACGAGAAAAATTTTTCTGCCAGCCAATCCTACGCCGAAGCAAAGGGCGTCGAGCCTAAGCATCGCCTTCTCTATGCCGCCAAGGAAATGCGGCAGACGGTTCAGGATTTGCGCTCGACGCCATTCGATCTCGAAACCGGCGAAGTCCTTTCGATCACAGACACCCAGGAACAGCCGGTAGACCATCCGGCAAGCCATACCCCTGTCCCGCATTCTCCCCAGGTTGACGGCGGGCAACCTGAACCAAGTTCCGATGCGATGCCGAGCGGGCAGGGCGGCGTAGAGCCGGACATTCATCGCGGCAAATCGGAGCATCAGACTGCCAGCGCGGCGCAAGATGGCAATTCGGTCATATCCGCAAGCGGGGCATCCGCCACCAATTCTGAGGACTTCGACCCGTCGAAACTGTCGTTCCTGAGCGACAAGCCGCGCAAGCCGCTTCGGCCTCATTGCCTTAATCCTGATCTGTGCGCCGGCAGCGGCACAAAGCACTGCTACGGCTGCCTCAAGGCGCGCGATGACGCGTTGGTGCCGGCATGATCGCGCCTGTCATCATGGCTGCGCAATTCATTTCGAAGCGCGGGGTTGTTCGAAACCAGTCCCGAAACAGCGCCGCCTACCAGCCGCTTCGAACGCGGGCAGGTGGTAGTGACGACCGGTCCCTCAACCGGGGCGGCATTGGTGCAATCTCTCAATTCCTGTCCGCACCTATCGAATCCGCATCCTCCCGAGCGGATACCGGAGCCTTGAGCAGCGTTCTCCCGCTTGCCCGGCTCCGGTTTCAATTCTTCCCGGCCTTCCTGACCGCCGGGCGTCATTTTCTTTCCCGCCTCCATAGCGCGCCTGCACTGTTCCAAAGCTCTGCGCGCCGGGTGGCTGATGTGTTCCATGTAGTTTCGTCTCTCCTTCCTGACATTCAGCAGAATGGCAGAAGGAACAGACAAGGTGTTGTCAGAGCGTGACAAGAACAAGTCAATGAGTGACACGGCATTTGCAAGTGAGTTGATGAGAGAAGCCTTTCCAAAAGGCCGGCATGGAAGCGTCTACTCAGCGCAGTACGCCGCCTTCGTCTACATGCGCCGCGCACTCCACAAGAACATGACGTTCAGGCGGGCGAGGGCAATTTGGGAGGGCGCAGCAAAGCGCATCGACGCAGAAGAAGCGGAAGCCCTGAAGCGGGCCAAATTCGAGGAAGCTCAACGTGAAATTCAAGACCTCCGTCGCCGCATATCCGAACTGGATGCAGAGCTTGCCGGGGTGGGTTCGTGGACTGTTGGCCAAGCGGGCGCGGCGACTGGCGGACAAGCTGGTTCACCGCTCGCGTGAAGCCCGGATCGAAGCAGAACGACAGATCGACTTTGCCGAATGGATCGACCCTCGCCTGAGAAAGGAATGGCTGTAATGCGCGACACCCCTGCCATCTCTCCCGGCCTACAGCGTCTCCTGATCCTCATTGTCATCTGTGAGGCTGCCCCGGTCATCATAGGCCTGTACGCGCTTAAGAGGTGCTGCTGAGATGACCGGCATCCGCAAAGAGGTCACGATTGGCGACTGCCGGCTGATCCTCGGGGATTGTCGCGAAATCCTGCCGACGCTCGGCCATTTCGATGCGGTTCTGACCGACCCGCCTTATGGGATTGGGGCCGATGCTGCCGCAAGTAAGGTGAGTGGGTTCCAAGGCGGCGGCATGAAGGCGGCGAAGGGCGTGTACGCGGCGACTGATTGGGATGCCGCGCCACCCGCACAAGAAGTTATCGACCTTATGCGTGAAATCAGTACGCATCAGATCGTATTCGGCGGCAACTACTTCCACCTCCCGCCAAGCAAGTGCTGGCTGGTGTGGGACAAGCAGACAAACGGTGGATTCGCTGATTGCGAGTTGGCTTGGACAAACCTCAATAAGCCTGTCCGTCGCATCGTGCATATGTGGAATGGGATGCTTCGCAAGGGTGGCGAAGAACGCAATGAACACCCCACGCAGAAGCCATTGGGGGTAATGCAGTGGTGCCTCACGCATATCCCGCAGGCCAAGACCATCCTAGATCCATTCATGGGATCTGGCACAACCGGGGTGGCTTGCGTCAAGGCTGGCCGGACCTTCGTCGGCATCGAACGCGAGCCGTCCTACTTCGATATCGCCTGCCGCCGCATCCAAAAGGCGGTCGACCAGCCGGATATGTTCGTTGCGGCTCGGGGGCCAGAGCCTGTCCAGCAGCCTCTATTCGGTGGGGCGCCTGCATGACCCAGGAGAGCATAAGCGCGGCGGCGTGGCGCATTGATCTTCCGTGGCCTGCAAAGGCACTGCACCCGAACGAGCGCCCGCACTACATGGCGAAGGCGAGGGCAACGAAGGCCGCTCGGCTTGCCGCCAGCACAATGGCGAAGGATGCCAAGCTGCCACAGATAGACGCAGCAGCGGTCAAAGTGACGTGCATTTTCTCACCGCCGATCAAGCGCAACAGGGACGCCGACAACCTTCTTGCGGCCTGCAAAGCCTATTTCGACGGCATCGCCGACGCCATCGGCATCAATGACAGTTGCTTCCAGCATCAGGCTCCGGTGTGGGGCATCCCTCGCAAGGGCGGCAACGTCTGCATCCTGCTGGAGGCGGCATGAGCGAGCGCAGAATTCCGTATTTCGACTTTTACCCGACCGATTTCATGCACGGCGTTCGCGGCCTGTCCGCACAGGAAGTTGGCGTCTACACGATGGTCCTGTGCCGTATCTACGAAGAAAACGGCCCCGTCGAATACAACTCGATGATCCTCGCTACCTACTGCGGGATGCGTGAAGCGACGTTCGTCAAGACACTCGAAAAGCTGGTCTGCCTCGACAAGTTCCAAGTCGATAATGGGATGATTTCCAACCGACGCGCGATGGCTGAAATTTCAAGTCGTGCGAACAAGTTGAAATTAAATTCCAAAGCAGGGAAAGCAAGCGCTCAAAAAAGACAACAAAAACAAAGCGGCGAGCCAACGGACGTTCAACGGACGTTCAACCATACAGATACAGATACAGATAAAAAACAAGAACCTACCGGTTCTTCCAAAAAACGCGGGACAAGGCTCCCTGGCGATTTTTCCCCGGACATGGTGGCAGCGGTAGAGGCGGGGCTTTCCGAAGCCGAGGCCCAACGCGAAGCGCTCAAGTTCCGCGATTACTGGATATCCCAGCCTGGTCAGAAGGGCGTGAAGCTCGATTGGCCGGCAACGTGGCGCAATTGGTGCCGACATGCCGTCGAGCGCAGGCCACATCATCGCACCACAGGACCTCCCAAGAAAACCACGCTCGCCAGTATGTGGACCGAAGAAGCAATCGCGCTTGGAATTATCGATGAACCAGCTAGCCCATCAGACAGATTTTTGGACGCCGGCCACGCAAGAGGACAAGGTCAAGGCCCTGATTTTACTCCGCGGATTGCCGGCACGTAAAACGGAAAACCAGCAAATCGACAAGGCTTTGTACTATCTCGCCCTCGATGGTGTGACCCGCTACGGACTTGCCGAAGCCGTCAAGGCTGTGTCGCAAAACAAGCTGGGGCATCCGTTCTTCCCAGAACCGCCAGAGCTTCGCGGCCTTTGCGACAAGGCCATGGAGTGGCCCGAACGCCAGAGGGAACGAGTGCGCCGGCAAGAGGCGATAGAGCGCGACCGGCCAGCGCCAAGGAGTGCGCCGTCGCAAAGTCAACGTGATCGAGTGGCGGCGATCTACAGCCGCTTCCTCGCCGGTTACACCGATGAAAAGCAATCTGCAGAGGAAGCGGAACGGGCTGAAATCCGCGCCCGCTACGGCATGACGGAGGAGGCGGTGGCATCAATTGCCAATCAGCCGGTCCCGTCGAATTTCAAGAAACTAGGTGGTCAGCCATGAACCTCGTCCAAGCCGCAGCGGTGTGGGTGCTTTGGCGTTCGGGTCACTTCGACACCCACGACATTGCCAGCGCGATAGGTGCAAGCGAGGCCGATGTCTGCCGGATCGTCCATGCAGCCAAGGAGCGCGAACGCGGCCCAGACCTCCAGCTTATCCAAGGAACGCAAGCATGAGTAATTTCAAACAAGACCGGTTGGCGCAGTGCCGGGAGATGGCCGCAGCCAAGAAAGCTGCTGGCCTTCGCGGCATGGCGGGTCGCATCAATCTCGAAGAACTGGCAAAGCGCCGGGGTGAGATACCTAACGATAACCGGGGCCTGACCGGCATCGTCATGGGTGATCCGATCATCAATGACCCGCGCTGCCCTTGGCGCCCCAAGATCAACATGGAGGCGCTGTGATGGACTGGCAGTCACTCACCACACAGGAGCGCATCGAGGCCATCAAGGCCGCGTGGCAACCGGGCATGTCGGCGCAGCAGATCGCAAGCGCCGTTCCCTGCGTTGTTTCGCGCAATGCGATTATCGGCATGCTCGACCGTCACGGCGACAAGATGCCGGGTGTTCGCCTTCGCGCCGTAGGCGACAACGGGCAGGTCAAGGGCGGGGAAAAGAAGCCCCGTAAAAGCAGGGCAAAGCCCGCCAGCGAACTGCGCCGACCAAGATCAGCCCCGCGCATTGCCGTGGTATCGCCGTCGATTCTGTTCGACCACGCGCCGAGCATACCACTTCCCGAGCCTGAATACGTCCACGGCGAGCGGCTGACCGTAGGTCGTCCGATCCGCATGCTTGGACATGGCGAATGCAGATGGGCTGTGAACGACGCGGAGAAGGGTGACATGCACCTGTTCTGCGGTGCGCCAGCAGATGGACCGTGGTGCGAATGCCACCGTCTCAGATCAATCAGCAGGGGCACAGAGAGCGAGCGGGCCGCTTCGCGTGTCCTGCTCGCAGCGTAGGAGGTCAGTCATGAGCAAGGTGAACGCGGAAGCGGAAGCGATTTACGACAAGCTCGGACGCGGCGCGCAAGCTGACGTGAAGACCATCGCGGCAGCCCTCCAAGCCGCTGACGCCGCCGCAGAGAAGCGCGGGAAAGAGGAAGAGCGCGAGCGGTGCTTTGCCGAAGCTGACAAGTACACCTACGCCAGCGGCATCGCCAAGCGCATCGCCGCTGCCATTCGCGGATCATAGGAGGACGGGATGAAGCTGAGTGAAGGCGAATTGATCTGGCACGGCGAATATCCGCCAGCGTGCGTCGAGCGGGTACGGGCCGATATCGCTATCAACCTTGATGATGATTTGGATAAGCCGTCAGACCTTGTGTTCCACATCGTGTTTTTAGACGAGCATGACGAGAAAATCGTCACGGTGTGGGGCGTTGAGGGAAGTCCCGCCCTCCACTGCAAATACGACGGCGAAGCAGAGTGGGTTCCGGTTTCGGAATTGGACGACTGACAGGCACACGAGGGACACATGAGCAACAGTCCAGCTAAAATGCAGAGGCGCTTTCCGCGCGAGGCAATCCAGTATGGCGACAAGCGCATTCCTGCCGCCAAGATCGAGTGCAGCAAATGCGGTTCGGTCGCCTACCATCCCGACACCGGGCTGAATGACGATGATTATTTCCGCAAGAAAGGATGGAGCGTCGGGCGCGGTCCCGCTGCTGATGTTTGCTCCGAATGCCAGAAAAGGAGGCCGGAATTGAAGGTGGTGAAAATGGAAAAGCCGGAAGCGCCGAAAGTAGAGCCGCCGCGCGAAATGGGCAGGGAGGATCGTCGCATCATCACCGACAAGCTCGATGAGGTCTACGACGATAAGGCCGGAAGCTACAAAGCGCCGTGGACGGATGCCGCAGTAAGCCGTGATCTTGGCGTGCCGCGCGCATGGGTGTCCGAGGTCCGTGAACAGTTCTTCGGCCCGGAGGGCGGCAATCCCGAGTTTGATGCCTTCATCGAGCAATCCGCGCCGATCATAGCGGAAATGAAGAACATGGCGAATTCGCTCCGCATCCAGTCCGAACGATTCAAGGAACTTGAGCCGCGCATTTCCGAACTGGAGCGCATGGGTCGCAGGATCGAGCGGGAATTGGGCCGCTAAACGAAACAGCCGCCCCGCTGGCGGGCGGGAACGGCTGCAAATCACTTCGTCTTGGGAGACAGCCTTGGCTAACACGCCGGGGCTTTTTGAGCAACTGGACGAGGGATCATGGCAAAGCAGAAAAAGCGCCCGGTGACATACGGCAAGATCGAGTTGCAGCCGGCGTTTGTCGATAACCCATATTGGCGCCCGGACCTCGAAGGCGAAAGCACGGTCCCGCGCAAAATCAAGGCTGCGGTCAATGTTCGCGAAAGCGCGGTCGGGACATTGGCGGCTCGCAAGCTGATCGATGAATCTCAAGCCGAGGCTGCCGTGCGATTTCGCCGTCATTGGGAAACGACAGGCGGAGCAGGGGCACAGGCTATGGATTACAGCCGCGACAAGGTAGACGGGGGCAAGATCGCCGATCCTATCGATATCGGCCAGATGAAGGCCGCGAGATACCTGGCCGAAGCCGAACGCACCCTTGGTGTGCGCAACTATGAATTGGTGCGCAGCGTATGTGGTGAGGGCAAGGCAATGACGGAACTCTACACCGAAAAGCGCGACAGGCTGACTGCGACTGACAATCTGCGGACGTCACTGGATGATCTAGCCAGGATATGGGGGATTGCGGTCAAGGCGTCCAGCAAGCCCGCCACGAAATACACGATACCTTCCAAGCACGATCTGTCGCTCTATACGCAACGCACAACGAAAGAAAAGCGTCGTGCAAAAAACGATTGACTGCGGTAACCGAGTTTGACATGTTGTTGGTGTGATGGCGCTTTGCGCCGGTGAGGCTGCTTCGGCAGCCTTTTGCTTTTCCGCCGTCCAGTACGGTGAACACCAATGCGAGGCGGCGTTCTCAGCGAGCATCTGACCCATACTGAGAATTCAGGTCGATGCTAGTCGGTTAATTGGCAGGGAAAATCCTAATTATATACTTGACAAAGTATGATGATTCTTTAAGCCATTTGGGCTATGAGAATTGCCATGAATCTGAGGGGGATAATCGCGGCGGAGAAATCTACCGTCGAGACCGGGGATTGGAAGCGCGGGGAGATACCGCGCTCCAAGTGGCCATCACGTCGGGCGAAAGCGAAGGCGTATAAGTATGGACCGCTTTACCAGTGGCGGATCATTTCATTCCAGGCATGTGGGCAGGATTGCCGCGTGCTGTTGCTCTTCAATGAATCGAAGCGAATTTTTCGTGCCACCTTGGGGGTGACGAAGGGCGGTGAAACAACGGTTCTCTGTGACTATGAATACCACGCCAGTGAGCCGGGTTGGCATTGTCACGCCCGCTGCGGTGATTTGTCTAGCATCAGCCCGGCACACAATCGATTCGGCGGTGTCCGTTTACCGAACGCGGCATCATTTCACCGTCGCATTGAGTTCATACACTTAAAACAGCCACTTTCTGCTCAGACTGCCTTTAATTGCGCAATATCGATATTCAAAATCGATAAGGCGGGGTCGATGGTATGAAGACCGAACTCTGCCAAGCGTTCTGCAACGATATAACGGTAACCGAGGTGCCGGCGGGGCTAGCTGTGTCTACGGCCTTCAGGCGTGATGATGGTGACCGTGTATCGTTTTACGTTATTGAGTCCGAAGATGGCACCGTAAGACTTGAGGACGACGGTGCCACAATTCAGCAGCTAGAGGCGGCTGGCGTAGATTTTGAGACGGATACGCGCCGTCGCGGGCTGGAAAGCCTGTTGTCATCTGTACATGCTCATTTCGACCAAATGGACGGAACGATCAAGACGGAATCGTTCCTTGAGTCGGAACTGCCCGCAAGAGCACTGGCGTTTGTCGGCGTCATGATCCGCATGAACGATTTTCTCCTGCTTACGCAGGAGAAGGTGGCTTCCACTTTCAAGGAAGACGCAGCGCAGGCAATCCGAGCGGAAATTGGAAATCGTGCGAAAATCAGGGAAGGCGAAGCGATAGGGCCTCGTTTATCTGAAGTCACGCCTGATATGATAGTTGAGGCGGATGGTAGGCCCCCAGTTGCTATATTTTTTGGGAATGCAGCTGGCCGCGTTCACGACGCGATTTTCCTTCATCAAACAGCTATGTATGAGGTCAAGCAAGACGTATCGGTTGTAGCGCTCTTGGAACAAGACAACTCCATTCCCCCGGATCTTCGTCGGCGCGCCAGCAATCGATTGGCCACCGTGCCGGTATTCAGGCAAGACGAGGGTGCGGCTGTGGCTCGCATAACCCGTGAGGCATTGGGAAACGCTGCATGATCGAAAAAAACGCCGGCAATGATGGCGAAAAGGCTTTCAACCAGACGCTGAAGCGGATGCTCGAAACGCCGCCGAAGCCACACGTTAAGGATTCGGAAACCGAATCTCATCAGAAGAAGAAACCGGGCGGCAATCCCGCGAAGAACAACCGCCCGGAAGACTAAGCGACTAAAGTCACTTCGACTTTTTCACAGTTTCCACGATATGGGTTTTCGGATGCTTCACTGCGGTTTTCACCGTAGTGAAGCGTCCGTTCCCGGCGTTTCGACCGATCTTGCTCATAGTCATCACCTCCTTTCTCGGACAGTGGCCCGCCGTGAGGTGTGCCCAAGAGGTGTAGCGAATCAATTCGCAAGACTCAGGAATAATGGGGAACCGCCTACTCTGAGTCGAGTCGGCGTTTCTTGCGTATAAATAGAAGTTTTCGCGCCTTCTGCTTAGGCGTTACCGGCTTCACCAATCCGCCGATAGGTGAGGCGCTTGCCTTCTATCATGGCGAGCAACTGGTCGTGGCGCTCGGTGTCTGAAACCTTGAGAGCAGCGCGACGATTGTAGCGGAAATCAAACTCGGCAAGGTAGCGATGTAAATGAGCTTCGCCGCAATGCTGATAGACGCCGATCATGCCGCGCTTGAAGACTGAAAACACGCCTTCAATCGTATTGGAGTGAACAACCACATCGCCCTCGCGGCGGGCATATTCGCCGATAGCGTGGTTGGTGGTGCGGTGCTTGGCGTATTCCTCGCCAGTGGTCGTGTAGAGGCGCGACGAGTCGGTGTAGAGGGTTGAGGTACGGTCGGCGTTGCGGACCAGCACGTCGCGAACCGTTGCCTTGGTGGCATGGTTGATATGGAACATGCGAGCCTTGCCGCCGCGTTCGACTAGTCCGATCACGGTGCGCTTGTGGCCGGAGCCTGACTTACCCTTCTTGATGAAAGGGCGGCCCTTGCGCTGCGGAGAAACGCGGGGCGTCTCGCGCTTCCCGAAGTAGGTTTCGTCGGCTTCGATGATTTTGCCTTCGCCGCCAAGCGGGCCGGATGACGCAACGTCTTCCTTCATGGCTTCGCGGATGCGATGCGCCATGAACCATGCGGTCTTGTAGGTGACGCCAAGCATACGGTGAAGCTGGTGCGCGCTCATGCCCTTCTTTGATGAAGCCATGAGGAACGTCGCCAGCAGCCATTTGTTGAGCGGGATTTTGGAGCGCTCAAACACGGTGCCTACAGTCACGGTGAACTGTTCGCGGCATTCCATGCAGTTGTAGAGGCCGGGGCGGTGCGCCTTGCCTTCCATTTTGGTGATGCGGGTTTCGTTGGCATTACCGCAATGCGGGCAGATCGGACCATGCGGCCAGCGCTGCGCCTCAAGGTGTTCGCGGGCTTTGTCGGCATCTTGGAAAATCGGGCTGTCGAGCTTCATTGCGGTATCCCCTATGCCGCAAATCTATGAAATGGCTCGTACTTTGTCAAGTATATAATTGGGGGGAAAATCCCGCGTAGACTGCCGCCCGTAATGTCCTCTGCTTCAAGAGGCGGGCCGACTGCGGTGCGTCTCGCATCTCATACATGCTAGGATGGCATAGACTCTTTCAGGCGAGCCAAGGCGTGGAAGAACAGGACGGGATGCGCGTACCCGCGCCCCTGCTTCATGTTGTCGAATGTTTTCTTGGGTAGGCCAAGCAGCGTAGCGGCGGTCTTGTCGTCGCCTACCTGTCGAGAAAACTCCCGACAGGCTTCGGCAATCTCTGCTGCGGATTGCTCGCGGGTGAGCTTATTCGTCATATGGCAGTAAATCCGTATTTGCGGATGAGTTCAGCAGAGGCATGTTCGTTGGCGATGATCTCGATCTCATGCGGTTTTGCACCGCCATCATCGATATGATCATCGACGATGGCGCGTTCTGCCTTCAAGGCGGCTTCGGCTGACTTCCAATAGCCTGGAGAACCGGCGGCCGGAACTTCCTGATCGGGATTGAGGACAACGAAATCTCGGTCGAACTTGTAGACTTTCAGCGGGTTCATCTGCTTGCTCCGTGTTGATGATTATTGATACTCCAACAGAGTAATCAGGTCAACAATAAAATACGCTAGCAGAGTAAAATAATATGCTGGAAGGCCGACAGACATGGCGCTGAGAACAGCGGAATAACAGCATGGTTGGTGTACCCTTCGAAAAGGGCAAGAGCGGCAATCCTGGCGGACGGCCGAAGCTCGATGCTCGCGTCCGTGAACTTGCCCAAGCGCAGACCGAGAACGCTATCGCCACGCTCGTCCGTGTCATGGAAAACGGCAAGTCGCCGGCAGCGGCCAAGGTATCGGCAGCAACTGCAATCCTTGATCGCGGATGGGGCAAGCCGGCCCAACTCATTTCAGGCGAGGGTGAAGATGGCGCAATCAACCTCGTCCACAAGATAGAGCGCATCATTGTCCGGGCTGCTGATCGAAACGGCTGAGGTATTCCAGCCTCTGCTAGAACCGGCACGACATAAAGGCGCATGGGGCGGGCGAGGGTCCGGCAAGTCGCATTTCTTCGCGGAACTGATGGTCGAGGATGCCTTGCGCTTTCCCGGCGATGCCGGCGAGGGCATGCGTGGCATTTGCGGGCGAGAGGTCCAGAAGTCGCTCAAGGACTCGGCCAAGTTCCTCATCGAAAGCAAGCTTGCCAAGTTCGGGCTGACCGAGGCTGACGGCTTCAAGGTGTTCACCGACAAGATCGAGACACCGGGCGACGGGCTGCTGATCTTTCAGGGCCTACAGGACCACACAGCGGACTCGATCAAGTCGTTCGAGGGATTTCACAGGTTTTGGGGGGAGGAAGCGCACGGCATCAGTGCAAGGTCGATTGGTCTGGTTCGCCCGACAATCCGATGGGAGGACAGGCAACGCGGCTTAAGCAGCGAAATGTGGTGGAGTTGGAATCCGCTCCGCAAGAGCGATGCGGTCGATGTGATGCTGCGCAGCGAGGCTATCCCGACTGGAGCAAAGGTCGTTCGGGCGAACTGGTCAGACAATCCGTGGTTCCCGAGCGTGCTCGAACAGGAGCGCCAGGACTGCCTCAACAAGACGCCCGATCAATACGACCACATTTGGGAAGGCGGCTACGCGACGGTTCTGACCGGGGCATATTTTGCCAAGAGCCTCACCGTAGCAAGGCAGGAAAACAGGATTGGCAACGTTGCCCGCGATCCGAACCTGCCCATCAAGGCATTCTGGGACATAGGCATCAGGGACGCCACGTCGATATGGATTGCACAGTTCATTGGCCGTGAAATCAGGGTGCTGGACTATTACGAAGCGGTCAGGCAACCGCTGGCAACGCATCTGGAATGGCTTCGGTCAAATGGATATGCGGGCGCTGAATGCGTCCTTCCTCATGATGGGGCGAAGGAAGATGCAATCACCGCGATCCGGTTCGAGGATCATATCAGGGCGGCAGGGTTCCCGGTAACGACGATCCCAAACCAGGGCAAGGGCGCGGCCATGAAACGCGTGGAAGCGGCGCGCAAGCTGTTCCCATCGATCTGGTTCAACGCTTCCAAATGTTCAGCCGGCATCGACGCTCTCGGCTGGTATCACGAAAAACTGGACGAAAAGCGCAACATCGGGCTTGGCCCGGAACATGACTGGTCAAGCCATGGCGCCGATGCGTTTGGCCTGATGTGCGTGGCGTATGAGGCACCGACGCAAGCAAAACCGAGGCCGGTAGTTTCGTACGGCGCGGGAAGTTGGATGGGCTGATGGCTGACGATCTTCTGAAAGAAGCCAAGGATGCCTTTGAACAGGCTTCCGACGCTTCCGACCACAACCGCCAGACTGCCATTGATGACGTTAAATTCGCACGCCTCGGCGAGCAGTGGCCGGAAGCGGTCATGAAGCAGCGCGAGAAGGAGGGCCGTCCCTGCCTCACTATCAACAAGCTGCCTGCCTTCATCCGCCAGGTTGTGAACGACGCACGACAGAACAAGCCGGCGATCAAGGTTCACCCCGCCGACAGTGGCGCTGATCCAGAGACTGCCGAAGTCCTCAACGGCCTGATCCGCAACATCGAGTATACCTCATCGGCTGACGTTGCTTATGATACCGGCGTGGAATGCGCGGTAACTGCTGGCTTCGGCTATTGGCGTGTCGGGCTGGATTACGCTTTCGATGACAGCTTCGACATGGATATCCAGATCAAGCGGGTCATCAACCCGTTCTCGGTCTACGGCGACCCGAATTCCACCGAAGCCGATTCATCCGACTGGAACACCGCATTCGTTGTTGATCGGCTGACCAAGGATCAGTTCAAGTCTCAGTGGGGCGAGAAATCCACGGTCGATTGGGATGACACGACATGGCAGGCTGCCGGTGAGCCGTGGCGCATCGAGAACGATGTGCTGGTCGCGGAATACTGGAAGCGTGAGGAAGTCGAACGCACCATCGTCCGCATGCAGGATGGGCAGATATTCAGCAAGGAACAGCTTGAAACTGACCCCGACCTGATCGTGCAGTTGGAAATGGGCCTGTTGCAGCCTCATGGTGAGCGCAAGACCAAATCGCACAAGGTCACGCAGCATTTCATGTCCGGCGCGGAAATCCTCGAAAGCAAGGATTGGCCGGGGCGCTACATTCCCATCGTTCCTGTCTATGGCGATGAATTCGACGTGCAGGGCAAGCGCTATTTCCGCTCCCTGATACACAACGCCAAGGATGCGCAGAGGACGTTCAACTACTGGCGCACAACGGGTGCGGAACTCATCGCGCTGGCTCCCAAGGTGCCGTTCATCGGGCCAAAAGGGGCTTTTGACAGCGATATGGAACGCTGGCAGACCGCCAACACCAAGAGCCATGCGTTTCTTGAGTATGATCCGGTTGCGGCTGCGGGGAATACGCCCCCTCAACGCCAGCCGCTTGACACCGGCCCAGCCGCAGGAGCCTTGCAGGAGGCATTGAACGCCTCGGACGATATCAAGGCCATTGTCGGCATGTACGACGCCTCATTGGGCGCGCGCTCGAACGAAACCAGCGGTGTTGCGATCCATGCGCGCCAGCGGGAAGGAGACATTTCCACCTTCCACTTCGTTGACAACATGGCCCGCGCCATTCGTCATACGGGACGTATCCTGATCGACCTGATCCCGCACGTCTATGACGCAGAGCGCATTGTGCGCGTCATTGGCGAGGACGGTTCGCAGGACGCCAAGACGGTCAACGCGCCTTATGAGGTGAAAGACCCGAAGACCGGCCAGCCCATGCAGGAGCCGGCAACGGGGCCGGATGGACAGCCAGTGATAGGGCCGGACGGCAATCCTCTCATGAAGCCCATCACGGCGCTCCACGACCTGACCGCAGGCAAATACGACCTCACCGTAACGACGGGACCGAGTTTCACCACGCGCCGGGAGGAAGCCGCCGCATCCATGACGGAAGCGCTCAGGGCATTCCCGCAGGCCGCGCCTGTCATTGTGCCGGAGCTTGCGAAAAACCTCGATTGGCCCGGCGCCGACGATATTGCTGAAAAGCTGGAGCAGATGAGTTCCGGGCAAGTCCCGCCCGAACTGCAAAAGCAGATTGAGCAGGGCAAGCAGCAGCTTGAGCAGGTGATGCAGGAAAACCAGCAGTTGAAGGCCGATCAGTCCGTTGATCGCGCCAAGGCAGAGGAACAGGCCAATCTGGCCCGCCAGAAGCATAACGATGACATGGCCTTGCAGGAGAAGAAGCTACAGGACGCCTATGACCTCAAGGTCATGGAAATGCGGATGAACCATGACGCCAAGGCGCTTGAAAACGGGGGCGTCGAGGAAGAAGGACCGGACGGTCAGAAGGTCGTCAAGAGCGGCACGGAAGTGGTCATGCAGGGCCTTGGCATGTTGGGTCAACTGATCGCCCAGCAGGGCGAGGCAAACAACGCCCAGCTTGAGCAGATCGCCCGCATCGTCGCCGCTCCGACCGAACTCATCCGCGATCCCGCGACCGGCAAGGCCGCAGGGTCGAGAAAGGTGCTGCAATAATGGCAAACGCAATCTACCCCAAATGGAAGGAAGCCGTCATGCAGGCGACTTCCAACTCGTCGCTAGGTGGAACGGTCAAGGTGGCGCTGGTCGATACCGGCACCTACACCTACTCAGCCGCGCATGAGTTCTATTCGAGCGTGTCGGGCGTTGTTGGAACTCCGGCCACGTTGGGCAGCAAGACTTTCACTGGTGGCGTCTTTGACGCGGCTGATGTGACATATACGGGCGTTTCCGGCTCGTCGGCAGAAGCGCTGATCTTCTATATCGACACCGGATCATCTGCCACGTCGCGATTGGTAGCCTATCTCGACACTGGATGGACGAATTTGCCAGTCACGCCCAACGGCGGCGATATCACGCTCCAGTTTAATGCGAGCGGCATCTTCGCGCTCTAAGCTATGGCCGCAACCCTTGTCCAATCAGCGAAAGGCACATCGAATCTAGCCACGACCACGGCGACGTTTGCGACCACGCCGACCAGCGGCAACACCGTCATCCTTTCCATCGCGGCGGATGATTACAACGGTACGCCGAATACCGGATGGACGGAGTCTACCGGCATGGCTCGCGAAGGCGGGTCATTCCACGGTGGCTATAAGTGGTGGCGGATATCGAACGGAACGAACTCGTTCCAATACACCATCGGGAGCGCCACCAAATCAACATGGATATTGGAGGAATGGTCCGGGCTTGAGGCCAGCCCTTACGACATTTCCGCCGGCCAGAACGTCAATTCTGCAGCCAACAGCTACTCGACACCAAATCTGACGCCGTCAGCGGGTGAGCGCCTGCTTCACGCTACGGTCGGGGCATCCCTGTCCGGCAGCGCAATGGCTGATCCCGGTCATACTTGGGACAGCAGCTTTACAGGCATCGACAAGATCGGCAGCCCCGCAGCGCCGGCAGATGCGGTTGGAACGGCCTATAGGATTGTAACGGCCAACGGTTCGACGGCCTACTCAACCACTGCGACCTTTGCGACCTTGGCCTATTCGGTCGAATCTCGCTCCGGCATGATCATCGCCTTTAAGGTGGCGGGCGGCGGGGGTGGCTCTCAGACCCTTACGGGAACGCTGTTTACCAACACCAACACGTTCTACGGAGGAACGGTACAACGCGGGGCGGTGACGCTCTCCGGCTCGCTGTTCACGAATACGAATAGTTTCTATGGTGGCGCGGTCGTTCCCGGCGCTGTCACTCTGACCGGCAGCCTGTTCACCGATCCTGATGGGTTTTACGGCGGAACTGTAGCCCAATCCGGCGCGCCTCAGACACTTGTCGGCTCACTGTTTACGAACAGCCAGACGTTCTACGGCGGCAACGTCCAGACCAGCATCACCCTTGACGGTTCGCTTTTTACGGATGGAGACACATTCTACGGCGGGACGGTCACAACCGCATATGTGATTACGGGGTCGCTCTATACCGACCCGGACACGTTCTTTGGCGGGACTGTCGTTCAGCCTGAAGCGCCGCAAGTACTCGTCGGAGAGCTTTACGACAACGATAACCAGTTTTTCGGCGGGGTGGTTGTTGGTGGGCGGACCACGCAAGTCACATCATCCGGTGGCGTAGGAACCACATGGGCACACAAGACGCTCTCGCAGATCGAGCGGGAGAAGAAAGCGGCCCTGAAGCGCGCGAAGAAGCGTGTTGTCGAGATTATCGCAGACGACGCCCCGAAGCTGGGCGAATTGCTCGCAATCGTCAGGCAGGAAGTCCGGCAGGAGGCCGTGTCGTTCCCTGCCAACGTCATGAACGACATCATCAGCCGCCTGCACAAGGAAATGCGGGCGGCTCTCATTCGCAGGATCGAAGAAGAGGACGAGGCAGACGCCGAATTCCTCTTGCTCGTAGCCTGATGGACGGTCGCGCCACGTAACGGCGCATTTCAACAGCACCAACCGACAGGAGTGCGCCACATGGACGGCGAACAGGAATCTATTGCCGAAGTAGAACAGGAAATCCCTGCAATCGAACCGGAAATGGAGGCTGATGAGCCTGTAAACCTCGATGAGCCTGATGAAGATCAGGACGTTGAGGACGAGCTTCAACCCGAGGATGACGATTCCGAAGAATTCGACTGGAACGGGAAGAAGGTGAAAGGCCCGAAAGGGCTGAAAGACGGTGTGCTGATGCATGCCGACTACACGCGCAAGACGCAGGAAACTTCCGCGCTACGCAAGGAACTGGACGAACGCGCTCAGCGCATCGAACAGCAAGCCCAAGCCAGCGAGGAATATCTTGACGCGCGGGCTGACCTTCGTGTGGTGACGAAGGAACTGGAGCGCTTCAAGGATTATGACTGGTCCGCGTACCAGCAGCATCGCTTGAGCGACCCGTACAGCGCGGATGAGGTGTGGAACTACGCCGATTATCTCCGCAACCAGAAAGGCCAGTTGGAGGCCTCAATCCAACAGCACGAAGGACGGCGTACTGCCGAGGCGCAGCAAGCGATTGCCGAGGAGCAGCAAGCGATTGCCAAGCGCATGCAGGAAACGCACGAACACGTGAAAGCCAATCTCAAGGGCTGGACGCCCGATACCGACAAGCAGGTGATCGATTTCGCCACGTCCAAGGGCATCACGCAGGACGAACTGCGCAACACGATGGACCCTCGGATTTACGAGATGATCTACCTCGCCCGGATCGGTGCCCAGGTCCTCAACAAACCGGCTCCCAAGCCCACGTCGCAAGCCAAGCCGACAGAACCGCTCAGGACTGTTGGTGGCCGCTCGACGCCGGCTGCCCGCAAGTCCTTCGGTGAAATGTCGATGGAAGAATACGCGGCTGCCAGACAGGCAGGGCGCGGGGTCTGACCCACTAAACCCCTGATTGAACGTCGGATGACGTCCAGTCCCAGCGCGGCCATGAGCCGCCCGATGGAGCATTACAATGGCACAAACTGTGCTGACTGCTGACATCATCGCCAAGGAAGCGGTGATGATCCTCGACAATGAACTCGTGATGGCCAAGAAGGTTTTTCGCGGCTACGAAAACGAGTTCGACAAGAAGGTGAACGGCTACAAGGTGGGTGAAACCATCTCGATCCGCAAGCCGACCGACTTCACCGTCCGCGACGGTGCCGTCATGAACGTGCAGGAAGTGGTCGAAGGCAAGACCACCATCACGGTAGACAAGCGCAAGGGCGTCGATTTCAAGTTCACGTCGCAGGACTTGACCTTGAAGATTGGCGAGCTTTCCGAGCGTGTCATCAAGCCGGCGATGGTGCAGCTTGCCAACCAGATCGATACCGACCTGATGGCGCTCTACAAGGACATTCCGTCCTGGGTGGGTACGCCAACTCCTCCTATCAACTCCTATGCCGATTTCGCAAAAGGCCCGGAGCGGATGGACGAGTACGCCAATCCGACCGATGGCCGTGTTGCGGTCCTGTCGCCGGCTGACCATTGGGGCCTGCTCGGCTCTCAGACTGCGTTGTACATGCAGGATGTGGCCAAGGGCGCGTATCGCAAGGGTTCGCTTGGCGAGATCGGCGGCGTTGACACTTACATGTCGCAGAACGTCCCGACGCACACCGTTGGTGCAGCGGCCACCGCTTCGGCGGTGACTGACGCGCCGGCAGGTCAGGGCGTTCTGTCCACGACCTACGAAGCCACCAAGGACACCGGATACATGTACCTGTCCACGGACGGCTGGGATGCTTCAAGCCTCAAGGCCGGCGACGTGCTGGAGATTGCGGACGTGTTTGCCGTCAATCCCGTCACCAAGGCGACCTTGGCGTTCAAGAAGCAGTTCGTGGTTCTTGAGGACACCGTGACGGCCTCGGGCTCGACTGATACGGCGATCAAGATTTCGCCTCCCATCATCCCGACCGGCGCGTTCAAGAACGTCAGCGCCGCGCCGACCGACGGCAAGGCAATCACGAAGGTGGGGACGGGCGGAACTGGCTATCGCCAGAACCTGATGTTCCACAGGAACGCCTTCGCGCTTGTCTCGGTCCCGCTCATCTCGCCTCCGGGCGCGGTGGACGTGTCCCGCCAGACGTACAAGGGCACCAGCGTCCGCGTCATTCCCGTCTACGACGGCGTGAATGATGAAAGCGCATGGCGTCTGGACGTTTTGTATGGAGTGCGCACCATAGATGCGAGATTGGCCCACAGGATTAGTGGTTCAACGTAATTTCGCTTTTGCACTAGCCGCCAGAGTGATAAGGTGAAAGCCAAATCACTTTGGCGGGGTCGTTCATGTCTCAATGCATCATCGATGGTTGTGAAAAGCGGGTTTTGGGTCGCGGCTGGTGTGCCATGCACTACAATCGCTGGCGGAAAAACGGCGACCCAAACAAAGTAAAGCAGCATCAAAACCACGGCCTCTCTCTAATCGAGAGGCTTATGGCGAGATGCGACGATACAGGCTCCTGTTGGGAGTGGACCGGCAGCGCGGACTCAAAGGGATACGGCAGGCTCAACCTCGGCGACACGCCGATACTTGTGCACCGTGCCTCATGGGAGGCGTTTCGCGGCCCAATTCCAGAGGGCATGTTTGTCTGCCACCGCTGCGATAATCCTCGGTGCTTTCGTCCAGAGCATTTGTTTCTGGGCGATCAGCAAATGAACATGGACGACAAAATGAGTAAGAAACGCCACCGTTACGGCGTTTCCCGAGGCGCCGACCACGGCTGCGCCAAACTGACTGAGCAGCAAGTTCGGGATATCCGGGCATCGTCCGGTCCCTCTCGCATCATCGCCGAGCGTTTCGGAATTTCAGGCCGTCAGGTCAGGGATATCCGCGCACTCAAAGTCTGGAAACATCTCACATAGAAAGGACACTCAAATGAGCGTCAAACAACTCTCAGATGGCGGCGCTGATGGCGTCGTACTCGGCCAGTCCGACGACAAGGTAGGCTTTTACGGTGCTGATCCAAGCGCCCAGCTGGCCGCCACGACCGCTCCCGCAGCTACAGCGGCAACCACGAGTACGCCTTATGGGTATTCGCAGACGCAGGCCGACGCGATTGTGACATGGATTCGCGCAGTTGATGCCGAATTGAAGGCCAAAGGCCTGATCGCATCGTAACGAACTGGGCTGGCCTTCGGGCTGGCCCCTTTCGCCTTTTGCGGAGTGGTTGAATGACCATTGCAAGCTATAGCGATCTACAGCAGGCCGTTTCCGACTGGATGGCCCGAGGCGATGTGTCGGGCAATGCGGTCGATTTCATTTCCTTGGCTGAGGCGCGATTGAACCGCGAACTCAATCCGGTCGAGACCGATGCGGCGCTCGTTGGCGTTCCATCCGACCGCACCATCGACATTTCCTCAATCGCGATGGTCAAGCCCATTGCCATGTTCATCGCTGACACAGGCGGCGAGCGGCCATTGCTCATGAGGGCAAACGGCACATTCCCCTACATCGACAGCGAGGGGATGCCTGCAATCTGGTCTATCGATGGTTCAACTATCGCCTTCGACCGGCCTTGCGATCAGGCCTACAATTTCAGGTTCCGCTATCAGGAGCGGTTCGCGCTCTCTGACAGCGTTGCGACCAACTCGCTTTTGAGGGATCATCCAGACGTCTATCTCGCGGCCTCGCTGATGTGGGGCGGTGTGTTTACGCAGGATGGGGCCTTCGCAGCGGGGCATAAAGGGCTTCTGGATGAGGCCATCCCGGCAATCCGCAGCACTATTGCACAATCAAAGCGCGGTGTTCTGACCGTCGATCCTGGTCTTGTCGCGGCCAATCGCTCTGACCGTTGGTATCTCGACGCATGATCCGCTTCGCCAATTTCGAGCCGGATCGCACGAAATACGCGCTCGATGCTTCTACATGGCTGGTCAATGCGCTGCCCGTCAAGGACGGCTGGGGGCCGTTACCCGACCTGATCCCGTTGACGCAGGCATTGCCGGCGAAATCGCTTGGCGGCTGGTCAGTGCGCAAACAGGACGGATCATATCGGATCTTCGCTGCGACCGAGACAGCCATCTATGAACTCGACGGGACGGACTATTCGTGGAATGACGTTTCCGGCTCGTCCGCTCCTTATGCCGTGCCTGTCGGGGATAGGTGGAGCGCGACGAAATTCGGTCAATTGCTCATCCTGTGCAATCTCGGCGGGCCGCAGCAGTACATCGATATAGACGCGGGCCTGACCTTTGCCGATCTGCCCGGATCGCCGCCATGGTCGCGCTACGTGGCGACAGTGGGCGAATATGTCGGGCTGGGCTTTATCGCGGGCTACCCGAACCGCTTCATGCTGTCAGGGATAGGTGACGCCGGTTTCTGGACGCTAGGCCAACGGGGCTGCGACCTGCAGGACTTCGCGGACGGCGAGGAAATCATGAACATTCAGGGCGGGGAGCGGGGGGCAATCATCTCCCAGCGGACCGCCTTTACCGAAGTCGCCCTGACATCTGGCGGGGATTATTCCTTCACCACGCGGGTTGTGAACCCGTCGCGCGGCGTCATTGCTCCCCTGTCCGTGGTTCCCATCGGGCCGGGCAATTTCGTCTATCTCGCTCAGGACGGTTTCTTCATGGGCGTGGAGGGGCGTCCAATCGGGGCCGAGCGCGTCGATGGCTGGTTCCAGGAGCTTGCCGATAGCCTATATCTCAAGGAAACGCGTGGCTTTGCCGATCCATTTCGCAAGATTGCATGGTTTCAGGCTCAGGACGTGACCGGGACCAAGTTCCTGCTTGGTTATAACTGGCAACTGGATCGCTGGTGCTACGCCGACAACAACGTGTCGGAAATGTGCATCATGGCCACGCCGGGCATTACCTGGGACGGCATGGAGGCGCTTTATCCCGATTGGGACAGCGTGGACCTTCCTTGGGACAGCGCGCTTCTATCAGGAGGCGCACTTCGCTTCGCGGCCTTCGATGCCGATAACAAACTTGGCTTTTTCACCGGCCTTCCAAGGGCCTGCACGCTGACCACGGCGGACGTTGAACTCAACCCCGGCTCACGGTCATTTCTCCAGCAAGCCCGCGTCTACACCGATTGCACGGATTTCACGCTCAAGGCGATCACCTCTGACAAGCATGGCGGGACAAGGACTGTGGGGAGCGCGGTTGTGCCTTACGGGGCGACCGGGCTTTGCCATTTCCGATCCTCGGCCCTTCTCCATGCCTTCCAGATGGATATTCCGGCCGGGACCGATTGGAACCATGTCATGGGCGTTGAGCCAGTGGCAAGACCGGAGGGCAGGCGATGAGCGTTGTTATCGCCGTTCCCGGTAACGTCCAGCAGCCCAAATCCCTGTTGCTGCCCGATACCAGCGTCAATGACGTGTTGTCGCTTCCTGTTGATACCTCCAGCGGCTCCACAACGGTTGTCGGGATTGTCATCGTCAATCAGGATTCGGCGGCGCAGAAGGTCACTGTCTGGTGGCATGACGGAACAACGGATTTCCGGCTGTTCGAGCGATCGGTTCCGGCGAATGAGACTGTGACCGTCGCGCTCGATGCGCCGATAGTCCTCTACACCAAGCAATCGGCCAAGAAGATCAAGGCGCAGGCGGCAAAGGCCAGTGTTGTTACGGTGACGGTGCTGCATGTCCTCGGCAGCCAGAGGTCGCCGGGATGAACGTGACACTGGTTCCGACGCATCTTGTCGATGGGATTTGGCCGAGCGTCAAGGACGGCTTTCATCGGGCTTCCAATCGCTTCGGCGGCGACCTGACCGTTGGCGAACTCTGGCAGATGTGCAGGGCCGGAACTGCATTCCTGTTCGTGGTGCATGACGACAAGAGCGTTGTCGCGGCCACAGCCTGGCGTCCCGAATTGTGGGGCAGCGGGCCGAAATTCAGGTGCATGGCGCTCTACGGCAAGGGCATGTCCGACTGGATGCCGGAACTGCATGAAAAGGTGAAGCAGACCGCCATTCAGTGCGGTGCGACTTCGCTCATGTCAGACGGGCGCGCCGGCTGGCAGAAGGTCTTCCCGAACGCGAAAGTGCTTCGGATGGTTTACGAGGAAGCAATCTAATGGGTGGCAGCAACAAGCAAACCACGACCAGCACGAACGCCCCTTACAAGGCGGCTCAGCCCTTGCTCGACAAGGGCATGGGCGACGCGCTCGACCTCTACAACGGTCCCGGCCTCGTTCAGCCGAACACCATGTCTACGGTCGTGCCGTTCTCGCAGCAGACGACGCAGGGCATGGGCGCGCTGCAAGGTCTTGCGGGCCAGAATATGGGCAGTAACGGCCTGTCCGGTCAGTTGCAGGGCATCATCAACGGCGGCGGGCTGAATGCGGACCAGAATACGGCTCTCGAAGGCATCAGGAACACCGCGACGGGATCATTCGATATCAACGCCGATCCGGGCTTTCAGCAGGTGTTCGACAAGACGCGCGATGCCGTCAACCAGAACGCGGCGGGACTGGGCCGATATGCTTCCGGCACCCATGACGGCGTGATGACGCGGGAACTGGGCGACCTCGGCGCGCGCCAGTTTCAGGATTTTCAAAGCCGGAAGGACGCGGCGCAACAGCAGTTGTTCAATGCTGGACAGACGGCGCAGGGCAATCTCGGCTCGGCCTATGACGGCATGAAAGCGCCGATCTCCGATCTGATGGGCGTCGGCTCGATGAACGAGGACCTGTACGGCCGGACGCTGAACGATCAGCTTCGCATAGCGCAGGAACGCCAGAACGCACCATTGGCTAACCTGCAAGCGCTGATGGCTGCGGCCAATGGAAGTGGATCCTACGGGACAACGACGCAACAGGCGCAAGGCCCAAACAACACGTTTTCGAACATCGCTGGAGCCGGTCTAGGCGCGGCCAGCCTCGGCACGAATGGAGGCGCGAAACTCTGATGGGCGGCAGTTCCAAGAAAGCCACACCGGCAGCGGCAGCAACGCCCCTGACCGCTTCGGATCGTCCGACGACGACCGTTCCCGCCTCGATGCCGGGGCAGTTGGACGCCTTGTCCGCTCAGCTTGCAGCGGGCTTCGGCCAGTCGCAGCCCGATATTCTGGCGCTGCTCAACCAGTATTACCAGCCCATGCAATTGCCGGATTACAGCCAGCCATTCACGACCGGCAAGCCTGCGGCAGCAACGCCAGCGGCGGCAACCCCGGCAGGCACGCACGTTAACAAGGGCGGCATACGGCTCGACCGCGAACATTCCGGGCGGGACTAGGAGATATCAATGGCCGGTTTCCTTCAACGTCTGTTCTCTCCCCGGCCCGATATGCCGGAAGCCCAATTGCCGGCGACGGCGGCTCCCGGCGCCATCATGCGCGGCCCTGACGGGAAGAATTATCAGTTTGCGGAAACGCGCGGCATGGCCAGCGCATCGGGCGCTCCCGATAGCAATTATGGATGGATACCCACGAACATGCAGCAAGGCGGTGGCTTTCTCCAAAATCTCCTTGCCCCCGAAACAGCCATGCCTATCGCTGGCGCTTTGATGGGCAATCAGGGCAATACGGCCAATTTCGCCAATGCCTTCGGGGCCTATGGCAAGTCGGCAGCGGAACGGTTGGGCAAGAACAAGACGCTTGATTTCCTGCGGCAGAACTCGCCGGATTTGGCTGCGGCCATAGACGGGGGAATGCCTATCAACGACGCATGGCGAATCTACGCCGATCAACGCTTTGCGCAGCAGGCCAAGCCGACGGCGACACTCCAAGAATATGAGTACGCCAAGCAGCAGGGCTATGGCGGCTCGTTCATGGACTATCAGCTCGATCAGAAGAAAGCCGGGGCCAACTCAACCAACGTGACTGTTGGTGGAGGCCGGTTCGGCACCATCCCGCCGGGCTTTGAATTGACCGACGGGCCAAATGGCGCAACCATGCGCCGTATTCCGGGAGGTCCGGAGGACACCACGAAGACAGATGAGCGCAAACAGGGGCAGGCCGACGTAGTAACCCGCGTTGTCACAACCGCAGCAAGCAGGGCGCGGGACGCCGCGAAAAACCGCGCGTTTGGTGGCTTCGGGCAGGGGATAGTCCAGTACAACCCATATTCCGACAGCGCGGAAGTTGCGCGTCAGGTCGACGTGCTGAAATCCCAAGCCAAGGTCGAAAACCTCAATGCCATGCGCCAGTCGTCACCAACGGGCGGAGCGCTGGGCAGTGTAACGGAAAAAGAAGCCGAAATGCTGGCCGCAAAGTCGGGCGCGCTCGATCCCAGTAGCCCGAATTTCGAGCGCGATCTGGACGACTACGAGTTGACGCTCTTGCAGGTTGTCCACGGCCCGGAAGAAGGCGCGCGCTTGTTCCAGCAATCAAGAGGCGGCGCGGCCATCGGCCTGCCAACTCAAGGCGGCAACCGCACTCAATCCGGCGTCTCTTGGACGGTTGAACCATAATGGCGACACTCACCATCAATGGCCGTCGCGTCAAAGTCGATGACAGTTTTCTGTCGCTCACGCCGGAGCAGCAGAATTCGACTGTTGATGAAATAGCGCAGAGCCTTGGCGGGCAGCAGGAGCCGCAGCGTTCCGACGCCTATAATCAGGCCGCAGGCGAAATGTCGGCCATGACGCAGGCGTTCGGCAATGGGCCGGAAGGCAACCCGGTAGCTGACAGGCAGCGCGCGCAATACGACGCTTTGCCCGAGTGGCAGAAGCCGCTTGTCGCGGCAGGCGACACGCTGCAATTGTTTGCCAATGGCGCAACGATGGGCTTTGGTGACAAGGCTGTTGCGGCTGCCCGTGCTCCCTTCACTGACAAGACATATGAGCAGGAATTGGCGGCGGCGCGCACGCTGACGCAGGAAGCGCGCAACAGGGCGCGCGGTGCTGGGATGGGGGCCGAGATTGCCGGCGCTGTCGCTACGCCCATGAAGCTGGCAGGGAAGGGCGCTACGCTCGCTGGCCGCTTCGGCACAGCGGCAATGACAGGCGCGCCCGGTGTTCTGGCTCGCACCGGCCTGATGGCAGCCGAAGGCGCGGGCTACGGTGGCTTGACGGCGGCTGGCAACGATCAAGACATTGGCACTGGTACGGCAATCGGCGCGGCTGGTGGTGCGCTTGGCAATCTGGCAGGTGAAGCCCTCAGCGCGGGCGTCAGCAAAATCGCGGGAAAATTCAATCCCAAAGTGCCGCCGATGGGCGTCGATGACCTAAAGGCGGCATCGAACGCAGCGTATTCTCGCGCGGAACAGGCCGGCGTTGCTTTCAATCAGAACGGCGTCAATCAACTCCGCACCAACATTATTCAGGATTTGACCTCTCGCGGTTATCACCCGACAAATGAGCCTGGCGTGAAGCCGGTCCTCGACTATCTAGCCAAGGTCGGGAACGGGAATATCACGCTCAAAGGCCTCGATACGCTGCGCAAGGTGGCGTCGAACGGGTTTCAGCCGGGGAACCAGTCAAACAACGCGACGCTGACACAGATTATCGGTCGCATCGACGAACTGGTGAACGCCGCTGATCCGTCTACCGTCCTCATGGGAAGCAACCCGCAAGCGGCAGCGAACGCTTTGCAGGAAGCTCGCGGCATGTGGGGCAGGGCAAAGAAGCTCGAAACCGTGCAGGAATTGCTCGACCGGGCTGGCCTTAACGCTGGTTCGGCTGGTGCGGGCGGGAATGTTGAAAACGCATCACGGCAGCAAATCAAGCGCCTGCTCACGAATCCAAATCTCAAGCGCGGGCTGACCAAGGCAGAACAGGACGCCGCGCGAAAGGCTGTGCTTGGTAGTCGGACACAAAATGCGTTCAGGTTGGCTGGAGGCATGTCACCCACTACCGGCAAGCTGACCGCCTTTCTGACAGGGGCAGGAGCACTCACAAATCCCGCAGTCGGTGTTCCGGCTATGATCGCAGGCTATGGAGCCAAAAAGACAGCGGAGCATCTGTCTCGCAAGTCTGTTGCTGAACTCGTCAGCCTGATTTCATCGGGCGGTGTTCCCGAACCGGTAATGAAGAATGCGATTCAGCTTCTTGCCGAGTCTAAACGCGATGCTCTTACGCGCGCTCTCATGGCCATCGCCGTCAATCGTGGGAATGCCCGGTACAATGAGCCAAACCATCAGGAACAGCCATAGAGCGATGAATGGGTAGTCCCAGAAGTCCAGAGGGACTTCCCGGTAATATGTCATGGTTGCGTAGCTGATGGTCAGCATGAGCGTAAGGGTAATTCGTCCTGACCATATTGCGACAAGCAACGGGCGGCGGAATTCACCGGGGTCGTGTTCAATAGTACGGTCGTCGTCTGGGGTCATTTGCTCACTAGGCTCGCGGGCCAATCGAAGCGATCCATTTTGTACCAGTTGTAAGTGAAGTCGTCTTCCGGTTTGTCGCCTTTAGGGGATCGAACCAGCAGCCACGCCTCTCCCTTACAGCGGTTCAACATGATCGGCGAATAAGGCTGGGTGGAGTTTCCCGAGATTATCGAAAAGCACTGCGATGAACTGGCGTCGGACATTGTCCCAAAAACGTCGTTGCAGCCAGCCAATAACAGCGTAGCAACGAGCGCACCCGCAATCTGAAGTTTCATTCCATCCTCCAAGCCGACCCTTCTTATCACATGGTGATTGCCGGTGGCAAAAGTCAAATCAGATCGTGAAGCAGCAATCGACGCCATCATAGGCGAAGCCGTAGGCGAAGGCCGTCGCGGCATGATTGCGGTTGCTCACGTCATCAACAATCGGGCCATGACGCGGGGCAAGACTGTTGGGCAGGTCGCGCGCGCTCCAAACCAGTTCGACGGCTATTCCAATCCCGGCAGCGCGGCAAAGAAGGCGCAGGACAACCCGCGCATAAGGGCCGAAGCCGCCGCTATTCTCGACGGGGTGCAGACCGGCGCAATTCCCGATCCGACTGGCGGGGCGGATCACTTCTATTCCGGCAGCAAGAAGCCGGGATGGGCCGACAGGCTTACCAAGACCGCCGATATCGGAGGTCATAAATTCTTCCGTGAAGCCGCCGCGCCCGTCGCGAATGCCGTTTCCCGGCTCTCTGACGCGGCAATCAAGACGGTGGACACAGTTACCGCCCCGGCGCGCAATGTCGCCTCAGCGCTCGCCATGGCGGCGTTTCCGTCCGTTTCCCGGCCTTCGCCGCCAACAGCCTTGGCATCATACAGCCGCCAGAACCTCACTCCGGGTGTTGTCGGCGTTCTCGATGCGCTTGCGGCCAATCCGAACGCGCAGACAGTCGGCATCAATTCCGGCTATCGCAGCCCGCAGCACAATGCGGCAGTAGGCGGGGCCAAGCATTCGCAGCACACCCACGGCAATGCGATCGATCTTGACGTGCGCGGCCTATCGGATGCGCAAAAGACCGCCCTGCTCGATACCGCCATAGAGGCAGGCGCAAAGGGCATCGGTCTCTATTCCAGCGGGAACACGATCCACGTCGATACGCGGGCAAACCCTGCCGTCTGGTCGGATTCGTACAAAGGCATTCCCACATCGAAGGCACCGTCATGGGCGAGGGCATCGCTTGAAGGCATGATGCAGGCGGGGCAGTTCAACGTCACGCCGCGCACCACCGCTCCCGTCCCGACCTCGCGCCCGTCCGCGCCGCCGTCGCTTGTCGCATCACCTTCCGGCACAGTCACGCGCTCGCCTCTCGGCCCTGCCGCGCCCCGTTCCCCCGATCCGTCACGCTTTGCCTATGACGTGACGCCACCGGCTCAACCGGGCGGCTTTTCGCTCGTGTCACAGGCCAATGCGGCACCGATGCCGAATAGGCCGGTGACGACGCCGACAACCTCGCGGCTTCCGGCCGCTCCTGCCGTGGCTCGCCCTTCAAGGCCAATAACCCCCACGCCGGTTTCTGCCCTCGCAGCAATGAACAAGCCTGCCTTCCCTTCGGCGCTTATGTCTCCCACGGCCATAGGCGTTCCACAGACCTTGGCACCGCCGCAGACAGTCCAGCCGACATTTGTCCCGGCTGCCGTCCCAGCGCCTCCGCTGGCCCCGCCACGCACGATCCAGCAACGCCCGGTATTCGAGGCACCACAACCCGCGCCGCAACCCCGCAGCACCGCCATGGACGTTTACAACGGCTTGGCGAATGAAGGCTTTGCCAATGACGGGTCGAAGATCACGCGCGATCAGTTCGGCGGAACCTCGATTACCAACAAATTCGGCGTGACCACGACGACGCTTGCGAACGGCAAGCAGGCCACAAGCCGGAACGCTCCTGCACCGGGCATATCCGGCCCGCTGGGCGGCAATATCGGCAATGCCCTTGACAAGACGTTTACAGCCGATCCGGCATTGAACGGGCGTTCTCCGTTCGGGAATTTCGCCCGTCAGACAGGCGGGCGCTTTGCCGGTGCGGCGGTTGGCTCCGTTCTCGGCCCGGTCGGCTCGATCCTCGGCAGCCTGATCGGGCAGGAATTGGCAAAGCCGAACGGCGGCAAGATCGGCGATTTCGTCAATGGCGTGCGGACCGTGAACGTCATGGGCCAGCCCACGCAGTTCGCCCGCGCCGTGAGTGGCGGTCAGTTCCCGAATGCTCCGAACGTCTCGGGAGCCTTGGGCGGGCGTCAATCCAACCGCAGCGGCGAAGCCATGCGCGACATTTCACCAGCGGCGGCGAGGGACATTTCTCGCGGTCGCGGCGGTCTTTTCTAAGGAGGTCACATGGCCGGGCAGCTAGAGTATTCGGGCACTGCGGTATCGAACACCGCGATCAACTCCATCCCCATTCAAGGGTCGAGTTCGGTCAAGTATGGCAACGACGCGATCCAGCAATTGATGGCGGATCAGGCGAACGCGATCACGAAGGTTGCCGACAAAACCGGCACGTACACCGCCGTGAAGGGCGACTACAACCAGCTTATACGAGCCACAGGAGCGTTGACACTCAATCTGACTGCTGCGGCTACGCTCACCGCAGGCTGGTGTGTGTGGGTCAAGGCAGATGGCGGCGCGGTTACCGTCGATCCGGCAGGGGCGGAACTGATCAACGGCGCGGCTACGCTTTCCCTGCCTGATGGGTTCTCGGCATTCATTGTCTGCACGGGTTCGGCCTTCCGTGCCATGGTTTTTGGCAACGGTGATGTGACCCTCACCGGAACACAGACCCTCACCAACAAGACGCTGACAGCGCCTGTGATGACCTCTCCGGTTGTTTCGGGAGCGTCCGCGACCCTAGCCGTAGGCGATGCCACAACTACGGGCAATGTCAGTATCGAATTGGGCATCAATCGTTCCGGCGATGGTTTGTCCCTCATCGATTTCCACGCCCAAGAGGCCACGGACTATGAAGCCCGCATCATGCGAGGGTCCGGTGCGAATGGCGCATGGCAGTTTATCCAAAACGGCACAGGCATCACCAGCTTTAACACGGCGGTTCGCCTCGGTGCGGACGGCTCCAACGCCCTTGATGCTGTCACCAAGCAGCAGATGGATACTGCGCTTGCCTCGAAGGCTGGCTTCTACACCGGCAGCACACAGGACGAAACGAACCTGCCTGTCGGATCGTATATCGCAATCTTGGGGCCTGCTTCATACGAGAAGCCCCGCAACTCTACGCAGACCATCAACATCGATAGCGCATCAGCGAACCGCTACGTACTTGGCGGCGCAGGCGCGGCTATGTCCGGGACGTGGAAGGCCAGCGGCTCCACAGGCTTCTCGAATAGCCCATCCGCTGCCGGGGGCCTATACAGGAGGACCGCATAATGGAACTTCACTCAATTTCCTCCGTACAGCGCATGGCGGATGGTGCGTATTTCGTCACCGCCGATCTGACCGATGGTGACGAACTGCGCGATACCGTCGAATACATCAGCCGCGAAGGTGATGGCTTTGGTCTTGCTCCCGCCATTCGAGCTGCTGTCCAGCAATGGATATCGGATGGCAAGCCGGTTCCTGACTATGCGCCGCCAGTGCCAGAAGTGGTTGTTCCCGACCGGGTGACCTCCCGCCAGTTCAAGATGCAGCTTGAAATCGCCGGACTGACTTCCGCCGTTGAGGGCTGGATTGCGTCACAGGAAACGCTTGTCCAGATCGCCTATAACAACTCGGGCACATTCGTTCGTGACGAACCGATGATGGTTGCGGGCATGACGGCGCTTGGCTTTACGTCCGAACAGATCGACGCGTTCTTTACGGCTGCGGCTGAGATTTAGGGGGCCGCGATGAAGCTCATCTCAAACTGGCGGGCCGTGCTGAAACACGCATGGTCCGTGCGGCTATTGCTTCTGGCCGGCATCCTGTCCGGGCTGGAAGTGGCTTTGCCCTTGCTCGATGGCATCCTGCCCGTTCCTCCGACCATATTCGCGTCCCTGTCCGGACTGTGCGTGTGCATGGCCTTTATTGCGAGGCTTGTGGCTCAGAAGGGGGTATCCGGCAATGAGTAGGCTCAAGCGCAACTCCACACTCGCGGCTGCTGCTGTCGTCCTTGTAGGCGGCTTCGAAGGCCTGCGCACCTATGCCTATCGTGATCCGATTGGAATCCCAACTTTGTGCTTCGGGGAAACGCGCGGCGTGAAAATGGGCCAGACCAAGACCGTTGCCGAATGCAAGGCCATGCTTGCTGATCGGCTGGTGGAGTTTGAGACGGGAATGAGAAAGTGTTTCGTCTACCCGGACAAAATACCAGACGGCGCGTATACAGCGTTTCTCTCAGCGTCCTATAATATAGGCACCGCCGCTTTCTGCAAATCTTCGATGGCTAGACGCGCCAATCAAGGAGATTTGAAGGGCGCTTGTGACGCCCTTTTGATGTGGGATAAGGCGGCAGGGATACGATTGCCGGGTTTGACAAAGCGCCGTCAAAAGGAACGCGAGCTATGCCTAAGCGGCATCTGACATGCCGTGACGGGGAGAGAAACCCAATTCTGCGCTGGCCATCTCTCTAGCAGCTATCGCATCTTCCAATGTCCTGAATTCGCCAAGATTTCTGCGAGTGCCATCAAGGTCGATGTAGGCGGCCCAACGGCTGTTACGGCCTCTAAAAGACACGCCAACATGGCCGCTTCTGTTGTTTTTGTAGCGGCGCTGGTTCTTCATATTGTCGGATGTTGTCCCGTCTCGAAGATTGCAGATTCTATTATCCGCCGGATCGCCGTTGAGATGATCTATATCGCCGGATGGCCATTTGCCCGTAGCCAGCAGCCACGCAACTCTGTGCGCCTTGACTGACTGCCCAAAGATTGCCCCAGACAGGTATCCTTGCGTGGCGGGGCAGTTAAGCGCCTCCGTGCCTGCATACATCTTGTTCCATCGGAACGCTGCCGCGAGTTGTCCTCCGGGAGCGCCAGACTTGAAAAACCGCTCAGAGCGAATCTTCCAACGAAACTTACCGGTTTTGGGATTGTAGTTGAGAACCTCAGATACCTGAGCATAAGTTAGTTCAGCCATTTCGACCTCTCATCAGGTTGGCTTGGTTAGAGCGCGTCGTCGGGCTGCGACCCCTTCGGCGCGTTCGCTTTTTATACCATAAGCCTCTGACAAACAAAAATCTTTTCGTCTGCGAGGAATCCAATGAAAACCGCTCTCATTGCCGTTGCTGGCGGGTTGTTCACCGTGGCGATCCTGTTTGCTGCGTTCTGGTGGTGGTTGGGGCAGGGGCTGTGATGGGCATCCGCGCCTACATCGCCCTTGCCGTGCTGCTGGCCTTCATGGGGCTGGGCGGTGTTGCCCTCTACTACCGTGCAGAGGCCGCAGATGCAGCCAAGGAAGCGCAGCAGGCCATTGCCGACAAGGACAAGGCCGTTGAGGCCAACACAGCAGCTCAAAACACCATCTCAGCCCTACAGGAGCAGTCCCGCCTCGACAGCCGCCTGACGGCCTCGCTGGTCGAGGAAATGCGCAAGATCAGCGACGGGCTCGCGGAGCAATCCCAGCAGATAGACGAACTGGAGAAATCGAATGCGGACGTTCGGGCCTATCTCGACACTGTTGTTCCTGCCGATCTTCGCAAGCTGCGCCAGCGTTAAGCCCTCGGTGGTGGTGAAGCCGGAAGTGGTGAAGGTCCAAGTGCCGGATGCATTCACGGTTCAATGCCCAAAGCCTGACAGGCGGCAATGGCGGACCACCAGAGACATCATCGCATCGGTGGATGCAAACGAGGCCGCGCTAAGGCAGTGCGCTGCTCAAATCGACGGGATACGGCAATGGAACGCAGGCCAGGAATAGCAACCTTCATCCTCATAGCGGCGTTTCTGATCTGCGCCGCTGTCACGATCTATCTTTCATTCTAGCAGTGCAGGGGCCGGGGAATTGGACAAGGCAAATGCGATGGACGAGAGCGCCATACCCGTCAACAGAATGGCCGAATTGCCCGAAGAGACGCGGGAGTTCCTGGCCCAGTTGCGCGAGGATGACATTCGAACCCTCAAGGATGGCGTCAAGCTCGTCAATGCCATCCAGACCGTGGGGAAGTTTTTCAAATGGCTTCTGGTCGGCATGCTCGGCATGGCGGTTGGCACCGTCATGTTCGGGGAGAGCGTGTCGAAGATCGTCAGTTGGTTCCGGCAGTGATTGGGGTATCCTGCCGGCATGGCAACACTAGGCGAACACAAGCGCGAAGGCATCGGACTGCAAGCGGGTCATTGAGGTGGCTCCGGTAGTGGCTTCCAATGGGTTGCCCTGTCTCCTTCGAAGCAACCATCTTCCGCGCCTTCATAGCTATCCAATTGTGTCGCCACGCATGCCCACCCGCACCAGTCTTTCATCCTGCACACATCAAATTTTCTCGATACCGGGTCATAAGCAAGAAATTCGGTTCCATCTTTCGGTGCTGTCTCAATCGGCTGCCATTCGCTCATTCTCTATCTCCTATAGCGGGGAGGGGCGGGACTCTAGCCAATCCACTAAATCAGTCTGTGGAGATTTTGCTCGCCGAGTCCTAGCTGCATTCTTGGCGTGGTACGGCGCATCCCAACTAAGATGACACCTCTGGCAAAGTGCACGGCATCGGTCCGCGTCGGCATGGCTCTCATCATGGTCCATGTGCGCAATCGTCAAGACGACTTTGCTTCCCGTGACAGGATGCGGCTGGCCGTTCTCCGCTCTACAGTCTGGATATTGAGGCGTACCTTCGCAGCGATTGCCGGCACGATCAATCAGCGATGCGCGAAACGCCTTCCATTCTTTCGAGTGCGTTCCGCCGCCTGGATATAGACTCATTCGCTCAGCGCGGATCGGCATCGCTTACCTCCTGAACAGGGCGTGAACATGCTGTGTCACTGGTGTGTCAATTCTCCTGACACGTTCCCGCACTGTTCCGCCATCGGCTGCATGAACCTGCAATGTGCCCCATTGCAAATTCCTTTTTCCCTTGCGCTTTTCCGGGCGTTTCGGTAATTCCGTCCGTGGGCCACCCCTCCCCAACGAGGGGCCACTATCTGGAAGGATAGACCACGATGACTGCTTCCCCCAAGCCGGACGTGCGTCCGGCGAATCCCAATTTTTCTTCTGGTCCTTGCGCGAAACGTCCCGGCTGGTCGGTCGAGGCGCTGAGCGATGCCGTGCTCGGCCGTTCGCACCGCGCCAAGATCGGCAAGGCCAAGCTCGAACAGGCCATCCAACTGACGCGCGAGGTGCTCGAGGTTCCGGCATCCCACCGCATCGGCATCGTGCCGGCATCGGACACCGGCGCGGTCGAGATGGCGCTGTGGTCGTTGCTCGGCGAGCGCGGCGTCGACATGGTCGCCTGGGAATCCTTCGGCTCGGGCTGGATCACCGACGTCGTCAAGCAGCTCAAGCTGCCGGATGTCCGCCGCATCGAAGCGCCCTATGGCGCGCTGCCGGATCTGAAGCAGATCGATTTCGACCGCGACGTGGTCTTCACCTGGAACGGCACCACGTCGGGCGTGCGCGTGCCGAACGCCGACTTCATTCCGGCCGATCGCAAGGGGCTGACCATCTGCGACGCCACTTCGGCGGCGTTTGCGCAGAACCTCGATTTCGCCAAGCTCGATGTGGTGACGTTTTCCTGGCAGAAGGTGCTGGGCGGCGAGGCTGCGCACGGCATGCTGATCCTCAGCCCACGCGCCGTCGAGCGGCTGGAAAGCTACAAGCCGGCCTGGCCGCTGCCCAAGATTTTCCGCCTGACCTCCAACGGCAAGCTGATCGAGGGCGTCTTCAAGGGCGAGACGATCAACACGCCGTCGATGCTGTGCGTCGAGGACTATCTCGATACGTTGCGCTGGGCCAAGGGCGTTGGCGGTCTTGCCGGCCTAAGAGCGCGCGTCGATGCCAACGCCGCGGCCATCGATCGTTTCGTGGCGGTTTCTCCCTGGCTCGGCAATCTGGCTGTCGATCCGGCAACGCGGTCGAACACCTCGGTCTGCCTGTCGATCGTCGACCCGGAGATCGCCGCGCTCGACGCCGACGGCCAGGCGGCCTTCGCCAAGGGACTGGTGTCGCTGCTCGACAAGGAAGGCGTCGCCTATGACATCGGCCATTATCGCGATGCTCCGGCGGGTTTGCGCATCTGGTGCGGCGCGACGGTCGAAACCGCCGATGTCGAAGCGCTGATGCCATGGCTCGACTGGGCCTTCGCGCAGCAGAAGGCCGGCCTCAAGGCCGCCGCCTGAACCAACAGGGCCTGACGAGGCCAGGGTGGGGGCCGCTGCCTCCCAAGCCCCCCACCCATTTCATCTTTCACCGCACCTTGCGCCATCCTTCGCCAGTGAAGGCAGGGCGCCGATCAAAGGATCAAGCCCATGCCCCGCGTTCTTGTTTCCGACAAGCTTTCCACCACCGCCGTGCAGATCTTCAAGGATCGCGGTGTCGACGTCGACTATTTGCCCGATGTGGGCAAGGACAAGGAAAAGCTGCTCGAGATCATCGGCCAATATGACGGCCTCGCCATCCGCTCGGCCACCAAGGTCACCGAAAAGCTGATTGCCGCCGCGACCAACCTGAAGGTCGTCGGCCGCGCCGGCATCGGCGTCGACAATGTCGATATCCCGGCCGCCTCACGCCGGGGCATCATCGTCATGAACACGCCGTTCGGCAATTCGATCACCACGGCGGAGCACGCCATTGCTTTGATGTTCGCGCTCGCCCGCCAGATTCCGGAAGCCAACGCCTCGACGCAGGCCGGCAAATGGGAAAAGAACCGCTTCATGGGCGTCGAGATCACCGGCAAGACGCTCGGCATCATCGGCTGCGGCAACATCGGCTCAATCGTGGCGACGCGCGGCGTCGGCCTCAAGATGCATGTCATTGCCTTCGACCCGTTCCTGTCCGACAGCCGCGCCGAAGAGCTTGGCGTCGACAAGGTCGAACTTGACGAACTGTTCGCGCGCTCCGATTTCATCACGCTGCACACGCCGATGACCGACAAGACGCGCGGCATCATCAATGCCGGCGCCATCGCCAGGATGAAGGACGGGGTGCGCATCATCAATTGCGCGCGCGGCGGCCTCGTGGTGGAGGCCGACCTCATTGCGGCGCTGAAAAGCGGCAAGGTCGCCGGTGCCGGCATTGACGTGTTCGAGGTCGAGCCGGCGACGGAAAGCCCGTTGTTCGGCATGGAGAATGTCGTCTGCACCCCGCATCTCGGCGCGTCCACGGAAGAGGCGCAGGAGAATGTCGCCCTGCAGGTGGCCGAGCAGATGTCGGACTACCTGATCAAGGGCGCGGTTTCCAACGCCATCAACATGCCGGCCATCACGGCGGAAGAAGCGCCGCGGCTGAAGCCTTTCGTCAAGCTCGCCGAAGTGCTGGGCGCCTTTGTCGGCCAGGTCACCGAAGACCCGATCAAGGAGGTCGAGATCCTGTTCGACGGGCAGGTGGCGTCGATGAACACGCGCGCCCTGATCAGCGCCGCCCTTGCCGGCCTGATCCGACCGCAGGTGTCGGACGTCAACATGGTGTCGGCGCCGATCATGGTGAAGGAGCGCGGCATCATCGTCGCCGAGGTCAAGCGCGACAAGTCCGGCGTGTTCGACGGCTACATCAAGCTGACGGTCAAGACCGAGCACCGGACGCGCGCCATTGCCGGCACCTGCTTTTCCGACGGCAAGCCGCGCTTCATCCAGATCAAGGGCATCAATCTCGACGCCGAGGTCGGCCAGCACATGCTCTACACAACCAACGCCGACGCGCCGGGCATCATCGGCCTGCTCGGCACGCTGTGCGGCAAGAACGGCGTCAACATCGCCAATTTCCAGCTGGGTCGCAACCGGCCGGGCGGCGACGCCATCGCGCTTCTCTATCTGGATGCGCCGTTCCCCGAAAAGGTGCTGGCGGAATTGCGTGAGCACACGCTGATCGATTCAGCCAAGCCGCTGCAGTTCGACGTGGCCGGCTGAACCAAGGCGCGGGGCCTTAATGCATGTCGCCCGAACGTGGGAGCCGGTTTCGGGATAACGACATTCATAAAAACAAATACTTAGAGCGCGCCAGCGAATCCGAAAGATCGCGACGCGTTCTAGTCGCGGTGGCGACCTGTCTTTTGTCGGAGCAGCGGATTCTTCCGAAAGCCGGTTCCCGCTTTTTGGCGCTATGCTCTAAAATCCCACCGCATCGCCGCCCTTGAGGTCGAGCAGCGCGCGCGCCTCGTCAGGCGTCGCCACCTCAAGGCCCATGTTCTCGATGATGCGGCGCGCCTTCTCGACCTGCTCGGCATTCGAGCGGGCAAGTTTGCCGGGGCCGGCCCAAAGCGAATCCTCCAGGCCGACGCGGATATTGCCGCCGAGCGCGACCGACATCGAGGCGACCGGCAACTGGTTGCGGCCCGCGCCAAGCACCGACCATTGAAAATCGGTTCCGAACAGCCGGGTGGCGGTGCGGTGCATGTGGGCGACGTCCTCGTAATGCGCGCCGATGCCGCCCAATATGCCGAACACGCTCTGCACGAAGAAGGGCGGCTTGACGATGCCAAGATCGGCAAAGTGGGCCAGTGTGTAGAGATGGCCGATGTCGTAGCACTCGAACTCGAAGCGGGTGCCGTTGTCGGCGCAGGTCTTCAAAATGTATTCGATGTCGGCGAAAGTGTTCTTGAACACGCGGTCCTTCGAGCCTTCGAGATAGGGCCGCTCCCAGTCATGCCTGAACTCGGTGAAGCGGTTCAGCATCGGGTGGAGGCCGAAATTCATCGACCCCATATTGAGCGAGGCCACTTCCGGCTTGAAGGTCCTGGCGGGCTTGAGGCGGTCGTCGATGGTCATGGTCGCGGCACCGCCGGTGGTGATGTTCACGACGCAGTTCGAGCGCTGCTTGATGACCGACAGGAATGGCGAAAACAGCTCCGGGTTCTGGTCGGGGCGGCCGTCGAGCGGATTGCGCGCATGCAAATGGATGATCGCAGCGCCCGCTTCGGCAGCACCCACCGCCGCGTCGGCGATCTCGCTTGCCGTCACCGGCAAATGCGGCGACATCGACGGCGTATGGATCGAGCCGGTCACGGCACAGGTGATGATGACCTTGCGGTTGCTCTTTGTCGGCGCGCCCATCTTTGCTCCCCGTTCTGATCGGATGGTTCGCGCACTATAGCCGGGTCGGGCGTCGGCGGTATGGCGCAGCGCGGCCAAGCGCAGGGACCACGCGTTCCGGTGGTCAAGTAGCGGGCGACGGTTGCAGCCAACCCCGCGCCAGCCGGGCCACGGCTATGCCGCAGGTCATGGATGCGACGAAAACCAGCGCGCCCGGCTCGGCGAGGCCAAGGGCGGGGATCGAACCGCCCGGACAGAAGCCGGTGATGCCCCAGCCGATGCCGAAGGTGGCCGCGCCTGCCAGCAAGGGCAGGTCGAGATCCTGTTTCGCGGGCAAATGGAAGCTGGTGTCGAAAACCGGCGCCGGTCGCTTGAGAACCAGCCGGTAGCCGATGAAGGTCACCAGCAGCGCGCCGCCCATGACGAAAGCGAGCGACGGGTCCCATGTGCCGGCGAAGTCGAAGAAATTCTGCACCTTTGCCGGATTGATCATGCCGGAGATAGCGATGCCGGTGCCGAAGACCGCGCCGGCGAGCAAGGCAGCAACGATGCGCATCACGAAAGCCCTCCCAGCAGATGGCGCACGACGAACACGGTCACGGCGGTCGAGGCCATGAAGACGGCGGTAGCGACGAAGGAGCGCCGCGACAGGCGGGCAATGCCGCATACGCCATGGCCCGACGGGCAGCCGGAGCCGAAATGAACGCCGATGCCGACGATCAGTCCGCCGATGACGAGCCACGGCGTCGGCAGGTTTGTCTGGAAGGGAATTGTGTAACGGCCGAGACCGGTGATGAGCGCAGGCGCTGCAACCGCACCGGCGAGGAAGGCGAGGCGCCAGCTCCAATCAGGCGCAATTGGCGCAACAAGACCGGACAGGATGCCGGTCATGCCGGCGATGCGGCCATGCAGCGCCATCAAAAGCACCGCCGACAGGCCGATCAGCATGCCGCCGACAAGGGAGGCAAGAGGGGTGAACTCGGTCATGGGATCTTTTCTACCGCCTTTTTGACCGCCGCGCGAGGCCGGCAAAACAGCCGGTGCATGGTGGCGATGAAGATTTCCACGCGAGGATCGGCCAGTTGGTAGAACACCTGCTTGCCGTCCTTGCGCCCGGTGATCAGGCCTGCCTCCCGCAATTCGGCCAGTTGCTGCGAAAGGCCGGGCTGGCGGATGCCGAGCAGATCTTCCAGTTCGCGCACCGAGCGCTCGCCGTCGGCCAGCGCGCAGGAGACCAGCAGGCGGTCGGGGTTGGACAGTTTCTTGAGGAAGGCCGACGCCTCCTCGACATTGGCCTTCAGGTCGGCTGCCTCGCAGGAGAGTCTTTCGGCACCGGCATTGTCAGCGTTCATCCCCACGGCGCTCCTTTGAGAAGGTCGAGCGGAATCTTGAGGTAGCGTGTCCCGTTCGCTTCCGGTTCGGGCAGGCGTCCGCCATTGGTGTTGATCTGCAGCGAATGCAGGATCAGTTTCGGCATCACCAGGGTGCGGTCCCTGGCCTCGCGCGCGGCGACAAACTCCGCCTCGGTCTTCAGCTTCGCCATATGGATGTTGCTGGCCTTCTGCTCGGCCACGGTCGATTCCCACAAGGGCTGCCGGCCGCCGGGCTGGTAGTCGTGGCCGGTGAAGATGCGGGTGTCGTCCGGCAAGGCGAGGATGGCCTGGATCGAATTCCACAGAGCGGTGGCGCTGCCGCCGGGAAAATCCGCCCGCGCCGTGCCGCCGTCCGGCATGAACAATGTGTCATGCACGAAGGCGGCATCGCCGATGACATAGGTCACCGAGGCAAGCGTGTGGCCGGGCGAGTGCATGACGCGGCCAGCGATATCGCCGATCCTGAAGGTATCGCCATCGGCAAACAAGCGGTCCCACTGCGAGCCGTCGGCAGGAAAGTCGGACCAATTGTAGAAGTTCTTCCAGAGCCTCTGCACGTCCTTGATCTTTTCTCCGATGGCGGTCGGCGCGCCGGTCTTTTCCTTCAGGTAGGTCGCCGCCGAGAAGTGGTCGGCATGCGGATGGGTGTCGAGTATCCACTCGATCTCGTAGCCCTTGCCGGCGACGAATTCGAGCAGGCGGTCGGCATTGGTCGACGCCGTCTGGCCGGACTTTTCGTCGAAATCGTAGACGGGGTCGATGATGGCGCATTTCCTGCGCGCGGCGTCGGCGACGACATACTGCACCGACCATGTTCTCGGATCGAAGAAACCAGTGACTTCGGGCGTCGCTGCCATGATGCCGTTTCCCCCTCTCAGCACATTGCGCCGTTGTCTCGCCATCCGATGGGCGCAGAGGCTATATCAATTGCGTATAATTGATTGCAAATAAATGCAATTGAAAAAAGAAGCCGACTTGCGGGACGGCTGGCGGAGCCTTCAGGCATTCGCTGTTTTTGATCGTTACTCTGCGAGCAGGCAGCGGGTCAGCGCATGGGCGGGATCGGCGAGGCCGTCGATGACGCTGAAATGATGCCTGTCCGGTTCGACGACGGTGGCCGTCTCGGCGCCGAGCCCGGTCCAGATACTGGCCAGAAGGGCGTTCTGGCGCACGAATTCGGCCCGTTCGGCCCCGCCTACCCAGCAGGTGAGGCGGATGTTCTCGATGGGGCGCAACAAGGCCGGGCTTTCCGCAAGCGCCTCGGCTTCGTCGATATGCAGGTTCTCGTTCATTGCCGTGCGCATCAGCGGTCTCAGGTCATGGACGCCGGAAATCGAAACGACGTGGCGGATGCGTTCGCGGACAGTGCCGGGCAGCGGCGAAGTCGCGGATGCCATGCGGCTGACCAGATGGCCGCCGGCCGAATGCCCGGTCAGCATGATCGGCCCCGGCACCATCGCGGCAGCCGCCGTGATGGCGCTGCCGACTTCCTTGACGATGCCGCCGATGCGGATTTCAGGGCACAGCGTGTAGGAGGGCATGGCGACGGCATAGCCCTTGGCCAGAGGGCCGGCAGCGAGGTGCGACCAGTAGCTCTTGTCGAGCGCCAGCCAGTAGCCGCCATGGACGAACACCACCAGGCCCTTTGGCGTCGCTTGCGGCAGCAGCAGGTCGAAGCGGTTGCGGGCAGCGCCGCCATAAGCGAGATCAAGCCTCGCCCTGTCGCTGCCTTGAGCTTCGCGGAAGGCCCGAGCCGGCTCTACCCATGCGGCGGGCCAGCGCTCACCGCCGGCAATGTGGGCGCCGTTGGTATAGGCGTCGCTCCAGTTCTCGATGCGGCGGGTGAGCAAAGGTATCCTCCGGCAGGTCATGCTATTTGCGCCTAGCTGTGACGCTGCCGGGCGCGGTGTCAATATAGTCCCGCGAGAAACTTTAGGCTTGAAATAATTTTCGGCTGGTGCCATGTTTTCAGCGTCGACAAATGCCGGCGCGATGCGTGGGTGTCTTGTAGCCTTTCGGTGCGAAAGGCGGCGTGTCGCGGCAGGCTCGGGCCGGCCCGCTCGCCGCACGGTCGAAGCAAGGCCGCCACGTTTCCCGGACGGCCCGGTTGCCGGGCCGACGCATGGCGTGTGTCGCAGGGAGGAAATCTGCCATGCTTGGGCCGACGGCGCATATCGACACGTTCACGCGCGACAATCTTCCGCCGGCCGACCAGTGGCCGGCCTTCCTTCTCGATGGCTTCCAGTATCCCGATCACCTCAATGCCGCGGTCGAACTGACCGACCGCATGGTCGACCAGGGCTTCGGCGACCATACCGCGCTGATCGGCAACGGACGCCAGCGCACCTACAAGGAGCTGTCCGACTGGACCAACCGGCTGGCGCATGCGCTGGTCGAGGACTATGGCGTCAAGCCGGGCAACCGTATTCTCATCCGGTCCGCCAACAACCCGGCGATGGTCGCCTGCTGGCTGGCGGCGACGAAGGCGGGCGCGGTCGTGGTCAACACCATGCCGATGCTGCGCGCCGGCGAACTTTCCAAGATCGTCGACAAGGCCGAGATCGGGCTGGCGCTGTGCGACACGCGGCTGATGGACGAGATGGTCGCCTGCGCCAAGGATAGCGCATTCCTCGGCAAAGTGATCGGCTTCGACGGCACCGCCAATCACGATGCGGAACTGGACCGCATCGCGCTCAGCAAATCCGTCCGTTTCGAAGCGGTGAAAACCGGCCGCGACGACGTGGCCCTGCTTGGCTTCACCTCGGGCACGACCGGCGTGCCGAAGGCAACCATGCACTTCCACCGCGACCTGCTCATCATCGCCGACGGCTATGCCAGGGAAGTGCTGGGCGTCACCCCCGACGACGTGTTCGTCGGTTCGCCGCCGCTTGCCTTCACCTTCGGCCTCGGCGGCCTGGCGATCTTCCCACTGCGTTTCGGTGCAACCGCGACGCTCCTGGAAAACGCCTCGCCGCCCAACATGATCGAGATCATCGAGACTTATAAGGCGACGATCAGTTTCACCGCCCCCACCGCCTACCGGGCGATGATGAAGGCGATGGACGAGGGCGCCGACCTGTCGTCGCTTAGGGTCGCCGTTTCGGCCGGCGAAACCTTGCCGGGACCGGTGTTCGAGGAATGGGTGGCCAAGACCGGCAAGCCGATCCTCGACGGCATCGGCGCGACCGAGATGCTGCACATCTTCATTTCCAACCGCTTCGAAGACATGAAGCCGGCTTCGACCGGCAAGGCTGTCGGCGGCTACGAGGCGCGTGTCGTCGACGACGCCATGAACGAAGTGCCGCGCGGCACCGTCGGCAGGCTGGCGGTGCGCGGGCCGACCGGATGCCGCTACATGGCCGACGATCGCCAGCGCAACTATGTCCGCGACGGCTGGAACCTGACCGGCGATTCCTTCCGCCAGGACGAAGACGGGTTCTTCCATTTCGCCGCGCGCTCCGACGACATGATCGTCAGCGCCGGCTACAATATCGCCGGGCCGGAGGTCGAAGCCGCCTTGCTTGCCCATGACGAAGTGGTGGAATGCGCCGTGATCGGCGCGCCCGACGCGGATCGCGGCCAGATCGTCGAAGCCTATGTCGTGCTGGTCAAGGGTGTGGCCGGCGACGCCTTGACCGTCAAGCGGCTGCAGGACCACGTCAAGTCCATGATCGCGCCGTACAAATACCCGCGCTCGGTCAGGTTCGTCGAAGCTTTGCCGAAGACGCAGACGGGCAAGATCCAGCGATTCCGGTTGCGAGTGGAGCGCACGCAATGAGCGAGGCCTACGATCCGTCCGCCGAGGGCGCGCAGATGTCGTTCAAGGGACGCATGTCCTACAGCGACTACCTGCATCTGGAAAAGGTTCTCGACGCGCAGGAGCCGCTTTCCACCGCGCATGACGAGATGCTGTTCATCATCCAGCACCAGACCTCCGAATTGTGGATGAAGCTGGCGCTGCACGAACTGCATTCGGCCATCGACTGCGTGCGCAAGGACGATGTGCAGCCCTGCTTCAAGATGCTGTCGCGCGTGGCGCGCATATTGGAGCAGCTCAACAATGCCTGGGACGTGCTGCGCACGATGACGCCCAGCGAATACACCCAGTTCCGCGGGTCGCTCGGCCAGTCGTCGGGCTTCCAGTCATGGCAGTACCGGGCCATCGAGTTCCTTGCCGGCAACCGCAACCTCGCCATGCTGGGTCCGCACAGCCATCGGCCGGAGACCGTGGAGAGACTGGAAGCGATCCTTGCGCGCCCCTCGCTCTACGACGAGGCGATCCTTTTGCTCGGCCGCAACGGCTTCGATATCGGTGAGGATGGCGAGCGCAGCGATTGGCGCGAGAGCCGCCACGAGAACGAGGCGGTGCTCGCCGCATGGCAGGCCATCTACCGTGAGCCGCACCGCTACTGGGTGCTTTACGAACTGGCCGAAAAGCTGGTCGATTTCGAGGACTATTTCCGCCGCTGGCGCTTCAACCACGTCACCACGGTGGAGCGGATCATCGGCCTGAAGCGCGGAACCGGCGGAACCGGCGGCGTTTCCTACCTTAAAAAGATGCTTGAGGTTGAACTGTTTCCGGAACTCTGGAAAGTTCGCACCAAGCTCTAGGTCAAGACCAGACTCAAAACGACAAACGGAATACTCAAGGAGGAGAACGAAATGCGTGGAATTCTGGCGGCCAGCCTGCTTGGCCTTTCATTGACGGTATCGGGATTGGCCCAGGCCGAGCCGGTGAAGATCGGCGTCATCACCACTTTGTCCGGCGGCGGTGCCGGCCTTGGCGTCGACATGCGCGACGCCTTCACACTGGCGATGAAGCAGTCCGGCAACACCGACGTCGAACTCATCGTCGAAGACGATGCCCAGAAGCCGGAACTGGCCGTGCAGATCGCCGAAAAGATGATCCAGAGCGACAAGGTCGACCTGATGACCGGCATCATCTGGTCCAACCTCGCCATGGCCGTCGTGCCGAACACGGTGGCGCAGGACGTCATCTACCTGTCGCCCAATGCCGGCCCTTCGGCTCTCGCCGGCGCCAACTGCAACAAGAACTATTTCAACGTCGCCTACCAGAACGACAATTTCCACGAGGCGATGGGGCAGTACGCCAACAAGGACTACAAGAAGACCTTCATCCTCGCCCCCAACTATCCGGCCGGCAAGGACTCGCTGACCGGCTTCAAGCGCTACTACAAGGGCGAACTGGCCGGCGAACTCTACACGCAGGTCGGCCAGACCGACTACGCAGCCGAGATCGCGCAAATCCGTGCTTCGGGCGCGGATTCGGTGTTCTTCTTCCTGCCCGGCGGCATGGGCATCGCCTTCATGAAGCAATATGCCCAGTCGGGCGTCGGCATTCCGGTGCTCGGCCCGAGCTTCTCCTTCAGCCAGGACGTCCTGCCCGCGATCGGCGATGCGGCACTCGGCGTCAAGAACTCGGCAAGCTGGTCGCATGACCTCGACAACGAGGCCAACAAGAAGTTCGTCGAAGCCTTCCAGGCCGAATACAAGCGCCTGCCGTCGATCTACGCGGCGCAAAGCTGGGATACGGCCAATCTGATCCTGTCGGCAATGTCCAAGGCCAGCGTCAAGGACAAGGACGCCTTCCGCGCAGCGCTGAAGGCAGCCGATTTCCAGTCGGTGCGTGGCGAGTTCACCTTCAACACCAACAATCATCCGATCCAGAACATCTATGTTCGCGAGGTGGTGAAGGAAGGTGACGTGTTGACCAACAAGATCATCGGTACCGCCTTTGAAAAGCACGGCGACGCCTACGCCGAACAGTGCAAGATGTAGCATCGGCATTGCCCTTTGAATGCAAGCAGTCCCTGTCGGGGGCTGCTTGCATCTTTGGGTATGCCGTGCGGCTTGCCCTCATCCTTCCATCAAAAATCTGACCGGGAACCAGCTTTGTGTCCGCTGCCCTGCTGATCGAGCAATTGCTGAACGGACTGCAGCTCGGCGTCATGCTGTTCCTGATTGCGGCCGGCCTGACGCTGATCTTCGGCGTCATGGGCCTGATCAACCTTGCTCACGGCTCGCTCTACATGATCGGCGCGTTCGCTTGTGCGGCGGTCGCGGCGGCGACCGGCTCGTTCTGGATCGGCCTTGCCGCCAGCCTTGCCGCGGCAGCGGCAGCCGGCGCATTGATGGAGGTGGTGATCGTTCGCCGGCTATACGAGCGCGATCACCTCGACCAGGTGCTGGCGACTTTCGCGCTGATCCTCATCCTGTCTGAAGGCACGCGCTGGATTTTCGGCTCGTTCCCGCTCTATCTCGACATTCCGCCGCTGCTGCAAGGCGCGGTGCCGCTGCCGGGCGGCGGGCAGTACCAGCTTTACCGGCTGGCGATCATCGGCGTCGGCATTGTCGTTGCGATCGGCCTCTATCTCCTGATTTCGCGCACGCGGCTCGGCATGCGCATCCGCGCCGGCGAGACCGACCGAGAAATGATCGCAGCGCTCGGCGTCGATATCCGCACGCTCTACACCGTCGTCTTCGCGCTAGGTGCGGCCCTTGCCGGGCTTGCCGGCGCCATGGTCGGCGCGCTGCAATCGGTGCAGGTCGGCATGGGCGAGCCGGCGCTGATCCTTGCCTTCGTCGTCATCGTCATCGGTGGCATCGGCTCGATCAAGGGCGCGCTGGTCGGCGCAGTCCTCGTTGGCATCGTCGATACGATGGGGCGCTTCCTGTTGCCGAAACTGCTGGCGCTGGCGCTGCCCGCCTCGCAGGCCAACATGGTGGGCGCCGCCCTTGCCTCGATGCTGATCTATATCGTCATGGCGATGATCCTGGCGTTCAAGCCGCGCGGCCTTTTCGCGGGGCACGGATGATGGCCGGGCTGTCGCGGGAGAAAACCGCCAATATCGTGCTTGCGCTGTTGCTGCTTGGCGTTCCGCTGGCGGCGGTCGCGGCAGGAGAACCGTTCTACGTCACGCTGGCGACGCGCATCGTCATCCTGGCGCTGGCGGCTATCGGCCTCAACATCGCGCTCGGCCTCGGCGGGCTGGTGTCGTTCGGCCACGCCGCCTTCTTCGGTCTTGGCGGCTATGTCGCCGGTATTCTCGCCACGCACGCCTTCAACGGCGAAACGGTGCTGTTTGGCCTGCCTTCCACCACCTCGATGCCGGTGATCTGGCTGGTTGCCGTTGTGCTGTGCGGGCTCGTCGCTTTGCCGATCGGGGCGATATCGTTGCGCACATCGGGCGTCTACTTCATCATGATCACCCTGGCTTTCGCGCAGATGATCTACTACTTCGCCGTCTCGTGGCCCGACTATGGCGGCGAGGACGGGCTGTCGCTCTACGTGCGCAACACCTTTCCCGGCGTGAACACGGCCCAGCCCCTTCCCTATTTCCTCGTCTGCCTTGGCGTGCTGGCGGCGGCGGTCTGCCTGTTCTGGCTTTTGCGCGGCTCGCGCTTCGGTGCGGCACTGGAAGCAGCGCGGCAGAACACCACCCGCCTGTCGGCGGTCGGCATCGCCCCGTTCAACATCAAACTGGTGGCCTTCGTCATTTCGGCCATGGTGACGGGACTTGCCGGCGCCCTGTTTGCCGACCTCAACCGCTTCGTCAGCCCTTCGATGGCGTCATGGCAGATGTCGGGCGAACTGATCGTGCTGATCATCCTCGGCGGCAAGGGCCGCCTGTTCGGGCCGATCGCCGGCGCCATTGTCTACGTGCTGTTCGAGTTTGCGCTGGGCGGTATCACCGAACGCTGGCAGTTTTTCCTCGGCCTGATGCTGCTCGGTGTGGTGCTGTTCGCGCGCGGTGGCCTGCTGGGCCTTGTCGCGGGGAGGGCGCGCCATGACTGACGCGATCCTCGAACTCACCGATATCCGCAAAAGCTTCGGTGCGCTGAAGGCGACGGACGGGGTGAGCCTCGACCTCAGGGTGGGTGAAATCCATGCGCTGATCGGCCCCAACGGTGCGGGCAAAAGTACGCTGATCCACCAGATTTCCGGTTCGCTCAAGCCTGACAGCGGCTCGATCCGCTTCCAGGGGCAGGACATGGCCGGCCTCGACATGGCTGCGCGGGCCAGGCGGGGACTCGGCCGCAGCTTTCAGATTTCTTCGCTGGCGCCGGAATTCTCGGCGCTGCGCAACGTGATGCTGGCGGTGCAGGCCAGGCAAGGGTCGAGCTTCCGCTTTTTTCGCCCCGTGGCGGGCGACAGGAGCCTGACCGAGCCGGCCATGGCGATGCTGGAACGGGTCGGCCTGCAGGATCGGGCGCGTGTGCCTGCCGCCGAGCTGTCGCATGGCGAGCGCCGCCAACTCGAGGTGGCGATTGCGTTGGCGCTCGGCCCGAAGGCTTTCCTGCTTGACGAGCCGATGGCGGGCCTCGGCCCCGACGGGTCGAAGCGACTGACTGGTTTCCTCGACGCCCTGCGCAGTGAAGCGCCGATCCTTTTGGTCGAGCACGACATGGATGCCGTCTTCGCCCTGGCCGACCGCATCTCGGTGCTGGTCTATGGCAGCATCATCGCCACCGGCACGGTCGATGAAATCCGCGCCAACCCGGAAGTGCGCCGCGCCTATCTCGGAGACGCGGCATGAGCTTGTTGTCTCTCAAGGGCGTCGAAGCTTTCTACGGTGCCTCGCAGGCGCTGTTCGGCGTCGATCTTACGGTCGAAGACGGCGAGGTCGTGGCGCTGATGGGCCGCAATGGCATGGGCAAGACGACGACGATCAGTTCGATCCTCGGCATGGTCAAGCCACGCGCCGGTACCATCCATTTTGCCGGCAAGGAAATTGCCGGCCTGCCGTCGCACCGCATCGCCCAACAGGGGCTGGGGCTGGTTCCCGAAGGCCGGCGTTGCTTCCCCAACCTCACCGTCGAGGAGAACCTCCTGGTCGCCGCGCGCGGCAGCGATTGGACGCTGGCGCGCGTCACCGGGCTTTTTCCGCGTCTCGGCGAGCGTCTCGGTCAATATGCCAACACGCTGTCAGGCGGCGAGCAGCAGATGCTGGCCATCGGCCGCGCGCTGATGACCAATCCTCGCCTGCTGATCCTCGATGAGGCGACCGAAGGGCTGGCGCCGGTCATCCGTCAGGACATCTGGGCGGCGCTGCGCAAGCTGAAGGTGGCGGGCCAGTCGATCCTCGTCGTCGACAAGACGCTGTCGGAACTGCTGCCGGTCGCCGACCGCTGCTTCGTGCTGGAAAAGGGCGTCACCGTCTTCGAGGGCAAGCCCGAAGCGCTCACCGCCGAACTTCAGGATCGCTATCTAGGCGTGTGACCATGCATGGCGCCCTCCCCGCAAGGGGGAGGGGAATTCACGTCACCGCTGACCTGACCGCGAAGCGTGGCTCCTTCCACCAGCCGCTGTCCAGAATCTCTTCCAGGATCGCCACCGCCTGCCAGACGTCGCGATAGCTGGTGTACAGCGGCGTGAAGCCGAAGCGCATGGTGGAGGGCGCGCGGAAGTCGCCGATGACGCCGCGCTCGATCAGCGCCTGCATCACCTCATAGGCGTTGGCGTGGGCGAAGGAGACCTGGCTGCCCCGGCGCTCGCTGTCGCGCGTGGTTTCCAGAGCCACGCCATGCTTGCCGCAGCGGGCCTCGACCAGTTCGATGAACAGGTCGGTCAGCGCGATGCTCTTATGGCGCAAGGCCTGCATGTCGACGCCGTCCCAGACGTCGAGCGCGCCCTTCAGCGCCCTGAGCGACAGCATCGGCTGGGTGCCGCATTGGAAGCGGCGGATGCCTTCGCCGCCGGCGAAGTTTACCTCCATGGCGAAGGGGCGGGCATGCGCCCACCAGCCGCTGAGCGGCTGCACGATGCCGGCATGATGACGCTCGGCCGCATAGACGAAGGCCGGCGAGCCGGGGCCGCCGTTCAGATATTTGTAGGTGCAGCCAACGGCGAAGTCGGCCTTGGCGGCATCCAGATCGACGGGCAGGGCGCCGGCGCTGTGGCACAGGTCCCAGATCGCCAGCGCGCCGGCAGCGTGGATCTTGCCGGTCAGGCCTTCCATGTCCCGCAGTGCGCCGGTCTTGTAGTTGACGTGGTTGACCAGCACGACCGCCGTGTTTTCGTCGATCAGCTCTTCGATGCTTGCCGCGTCGACGCCTTCGAGCCGCAGCTTGGTGCCGGGCCGGGTCGAGGCGACGCCTTCGGCCATGTAGAGATCGGTCGGGAAGCTGCCGCTTTCCGCGACGATGACGCTGCGTCCGGGGCGAAGCGCAAGGGCTGCGTGCAGCGCCTTGTAGATGTTGATCGAGGTGGTGTCCGCCACCACCGTCTGTCCCTTCGCCGCGCCGACCAGCCGGCCGATGCGGTCGCCGAGTTGCAGCGGCAGGTCGAACCAGCCGGCGCTGTTCCAGCTGCGGATCAGCCCCTGGCCCCATTCCTCGGTGGCGGCCTTCTGCAACTCGGCAAAGACGGCCGGTGAAGCGGCACCCAGCGAATTGCCGTCGAGATAGATGACGCCATCGGGCAGCACGAAGCGGCTGCGGAAGGCGCGCAACGGGTCGGTGGCATCCATTGTCTCGATGGAGGCGAGGTCATGTCTATTGGGCATTGCAGCCTTCCAGCCTATTCGCGAAAGGATTCTTTGGCGGCTGCCGGTCCGCGGCTGAGCTTCAGGCTGGGCAGGGCCAGCATGGTCAGCACGAACAGGCCGGTGGCGAGCTTGAGGTCGGGCGGCGGCATGCCGGCGGCAAGGCACAGAGAGACAAGCTGGTAGTAGACGATGGCGCCGACGAAAGGCGCCGCCAGTTGCCGCAGCACCGTCTGCTTGCCGGTCAGCGCCTCGCCGATCATCAGCGCGGCAAGGCCGTTGATGAGGATGCCGAGGCCCATATTGACGTCGGCAAAGCCCTGGCTTTGCACCATCAGCGCGCCGCCCCCGGCCGAGAAGGCTCCGGCAAGGCCGATGCCGCCGATGGTGGCCGCCCAGACGTTGATGCCTTGCGCTTCGGCCATGTCTGGATTGGAGCCGACGGCACGCACCGCCGTGCCCTTTTCCGTCTTGAAGTAGAGATAGAGCAAAACCAGCACCAGCAGGCTGATAAGCCCGGCCACGACGATCTTGCTGGCCGGGAAGCCGGCCTGCAGGCCGGGCACCCAGTCGAACACGGTCGCATTGCCGAACACCGATAGGTTGGAGCGGCCCATGATGCGCAGATTGACGCTATAGAGCATCGTCATGATCAGGATGCCGGCCAAGAGCGAGTGGATGCGGAAGCGCAGGTGGATGAAGGCCGTGCAGCAGCCGGCGGCAAAGCCGGCCATCAGCGCCACCGCGATGGCCGTGAGCGGCGAGGCGCCCGCCGCCAGCATGACGCCGCACACGCAGCCGCCGAGCGGGAAGGCGCCCTCGCTGGTCAGGTCCGGGAAGCTCAGCATGCGAAACGGGATCATGATGCCCAGCACGACGAAGCTCAGGATGAAGCTTTGCGCCAGCGTGACCGGGATCAGCGCCACGAAGCTGGAAAGGGTGGTTTCGAAAAAGCCCATCGTGGTCAGCTCGCCAGAAGCATGCGGTCGGTCTTGACCGAAAAATGGCCGATCAGGTCGGTCACGGTGACATTCGTCTTTTCGTCGCCGGCGATTTCGAGGCGCACCTTGCCGGCATCCAGCATGACGACGCGGTCGCCGAAATCCACCGCATGCTGCATGTTGTGGGTCACCATCAGCGTGGTCAGCTTCAGCGCCTCGACCGTGCGGATGGTCGCCTGCATGACGATGTCGGCGGTGCGCGGGTCGAGCGCTGCGGTGTGCTCGTCGAGCAAGAGCAGTTCGGGCGATCCGCCGACCGCCATGATCAGCGACAGCGATTGCCGCTGGCCGCCGGACAACAGTTCGACCTTGGTGTTCAGGCGGTTTTCGAGGCCAAGCCCAAGCACCGACAGCCGCTCCTTGTAGGCGGCAAGCCGGGCGGCGTTGAGGCCGGGCCGCAAGGTGCGCTTCTTGGCGCGCAGGTCGGCCAGCAGCATGTTCTCGGCCACAGTCATCGAGGCGGCGGTGCCGCGCATCGGGTCCTGGAAGACGCGGGCGAGACGGGCGGCGCGCTTGTGAACCGGCATCGGCGTCACGTCGTCGCCATTGATCAGGATCTTGCCGGTATCGAGCACCAGCGAACCGGAGATGGCGTTGAGCATGCTCGACTTGCCGGCGCCGTTGGAGCCGATGACGACGCCGAACTCACCGGTCTTGAGCGACATGTTAAGCCCGTCGAGCGCGACCTTCTCGTCAGCTTGGCCCTTGTAGAAGACCTTGCGGGCCGACTGGATTTCCAGCATCCGCCTTCTCCACCGTTGTCGCGGTTTGTACGCTTGCGCAATTCCGGGAGGAAACCGTTCTCACTTCTCCGGAACCGCATTTAAGAAAAAGGCGGCGTTGTGAAAACGCCGCCATTTCCTGATCGCTGTTTTCAACTCAGTCCGCGAAGCACTCGCAGTTGTCGAAGGAAGCCGGGATTTCGATGCCGAATTCCTTGGCAACCTTCCTTGAGATCAGCGCGGAGTGGTCTTCGTAGGCCGGCTTGGCCGGTGCGATGGTCTTGGGATCCGCGCCCTTGAGGATCTGGGCCGCGATCTTGCCGGCGCTCTCGCCAACCTTGTCGTAATTGACGGCGAAGCTGGCCGGAACGACGCCGCTGCGGACCGCGCCGTCATCGGAGTTGACGATCGGGATGCCGGCCTGGCGTGCCGCTGCCGAAACGGCGGCGATGGCTGGCTGCAACAGGTTGGAGGCAGGCGTGTAGATCACGTCGGCCTTGCCGGCAAACGAAGCGATGCGCTGCTGGATGTCGTTGACGTTGTCCACGCCGACGGCCACGACCTCGAAGCCGTTGTCCGGGGCGAGCGCCTTGACGTTGTCGAGCAGGGCGACGTCGTTGGCTTCGCCCGGATTGTAGGGCACGCCGAAACGCTTGGCGTTGGGCAGAAGCTCGTGGGTGAATTTCATCACCGCGGCCATGTCCTGCAGGTCGCTGGAGCCGGTGATGCCGTCGCCGCCTTCAGTCCACGAAGGAACCAGCTTGGCTGCGACAGGGTCGGTCACGGCAGTGAAGACGATCGGAATGCCGGAGCCGGCCAGCGCCTTCTGGGCGATCTGCGAAACCGGGGTGGTGACGGTGTAGATCAGCTTCGGCTGTTCGGCCTGCAGCTTGGCGATCATCTGCGGCACCAGCGAGGCGTCGAAATTGGTGTGGCTTTCCGAATAGACGACATCCGTGCCTTCGACGAAGCCGTTCTCGGCCAGGGCTTTCTTGAAGCCGGCGATGGAGGCGTTCAACTGCGGGTGCTCGCCGAAATTGGCGATGCCGATCTTGATCGGGTCAGCGGCGGCAGTGGCAATGCCGGCAATGAAAGCGCCTGCAAGAACAATCCCGGACAACCAGCCGGATTTCAGCCTGTTCATAAGTATCCTCCCAAACGACGACTTGCGGCACTCCGGGCCGCTTCCTGTCAAGGATCATAGCCGCTTCCGATGGGTTGTCAAACCTATATATACGATGGATGATTTGGCCAAATCATATATAATTTGGTAGATCGAGCGCTTCATATATAATCGATTCCTCGATGATCGTGGATGCGGCCATGCAGGACGACGGCTCAGCAAGCAAGACGGAGGCAGCCTACCGGCTGCTGCGCCGCGACATCCTTGCCACCCGTCTGAAACCGGGGGCGTCGCTGAAGCTCGGCGCCTTGCGCGATGCCTATGGCCTTGGCTGGACGCCGCTGCGTGAAGCCCTGTCGCGGCTGGAGGCCGAGAAGCTGGTGACGGCGATCAGCAATCGCGGCTTCGCGGTCGCGCCGGTATCGCAAACGGAACTGGAAGACCTCGCCCGCGCCCGCATGGTGGTCGAACTGCCGCTGCTCATCGAGTCCATCGGCAATGGCGATGCCGATTGGGAGTCGGCTGTGGTGACCAGCCACTATCGGCTGTCGCGCTGCAAGATCGCGCCGGACGATCCGTCCGAAGCCGCTGTCGACGAATGGGACGACAGGCACACGGCCTTCCATGCGGCGCTGCTAAGCGCGGCGAAGTCGAGCTGGCTGTTGCGGTTCCAATCCACCGTCTCGGACCAGTTGCGCCGCCATCACCGCTTCCTCGGGCTGGCGCCGACGATGAAGGCAGCCGCCGGCCAGCAACTGGGTTTTGAAAAGGCCGTGGCGGCGCTGCGCGAAGCGATGGCGATCGAGCATCATACCGCCTTGATGGAGGCGGCGCTCGACCGCAATATCGAACGGGCCAAGGCGCTGATGATCGAGCACATCGGCTATACGCTTCACGTCTACATCCATACGGAAGACTAGGCGCGTCGCCCACACGTCGATACCGTCTCGTCTGTTGGCGCACGGGCCTGGAGCACGTCGCGATCTTTCAGATTCGCTGGCGCGCGCTAACTACCTGTTTCTATGCATGTCGTTATACCGAAACTGGTTCCCACTTTCCGGGCCGCATGCATTAGGCCAAGACAGGCGCTGGCTGGCGGCACCCCCAATCCTTGAAGTTTCAACTATTGTCCGCTCCGGTGCATTTGGCCTACAACTGACCGGGACGGACAGCATTGCTGGTGCGGCGAGCGAGGAGCGACCGGGCGCGACATGGATGACAACAAGGATACGGCCGGCACCGCCGAATGGGTCGACGGCGAGACCAAGGTGGAGGAAGCGCCGCACGATCACGGCGACGAAATCCGGCTTTGGCTTCGGCTCCTGACCTGCACGACGCTGGTCGAAAGCGAAATCCGCCGCCGCTTGCGAGAGGAATTCGACTTCACGCTGCCGCGCTTCGACCTGCTTGCCCAGCTCGAGCGGGCGGAGGACGGCATGGTGCTTGGCGAAGTCTCCAAGCGCATGATGGTTTCGGCCGGCAATCTCACCGCTTTGGTGGAGCGGCTGGTCGAAAGCGGTTATGTCAGCCGCACCGTTTCGCCCAAGGACAGGCGCGTCCAGATCATCGCGCTGACCCAGGCGGGGCGCGGCGCATTCCGCACCATGGCCGACCGGCACGGCGAATGGATCGGCGACATGTTCAAACAGTTGTCGGCGCGTGACGGCGCCGCGCTGATGAAGGAACTCGGCAAGCTGAAAGGCTCGATCCGCACGTCGCTCACCAGTCCGCAATAGCGGTTCTTGCCCCTCGAAACAGTTTGACCGGCTCTGCGGCGGCGGGTTGGGCTGCGCCGCTCGACCGCTTTTGGAAGCGCCGTTCGTCAATGGAAAAAACTTTAAGCTTGAAGTTATTTTCGATTGAGGTCATTCTGGATTGAAGGGAATTGGCGCGTCCTGACCCTAGGGACCGCTGCCCCAGGAGGTCGATCATGCGCATTGTCTGCATCGGAGGCGGGCCTGCCGGGCTCTATTTCGCCTTGCTGATGAAGAAGCAGCATCCCGCCCACCACGTCACCTTGGTGGAGCGCAACAGGCCGTTCGATACATTCGGCTGGGGCGTGGTGTTCTCCGATGCGACGATGCAGGCGATGCGCCAGTGGGACCCGGCAACCGCCGCGACCATCGAAGACGCCTTCAATCACTGGGACGACATCGAACTGGTGTTCAAGGGCCGCAAGATCCGCACCACCGGCCACGGCTTCGTCGGCATCGGCCGCAAGAAGATGCTCAACATCCTGCAGGAGCGCTGCATCGAGCTTGGCGTCGAGATGGTGTTCGAGCGCGAGGTCGTGAACGAAGAGGAATTCGCCGACGCCGATCTGGTCATTGCCGCCGACGGCGTCAATTCGAGGGTGCGTGCCAAATATGCCGCCATCTTCAAGCCCGACATGGTGGTGCGGCCGAACCGCTATGTCTGGCTTGGCACGAAGAAGCGCTTCGACGCCTTCACCTTCGATTTCCGCAAGACCGAGCATGGCTGGTTCCAGGCCCACATCTATCGCTTCGACGCCGACACCTCGACCTTCATCGTCGAAACCACCGAGGATGTGTTCGAGGCCCATGGCCTTGGCGACATGGACCAGGACCAGTCGATCGCTTTCTGCGAAAAACTGTTTGCCGAGACGCTCGACGGCGAAAGCCTGATGAGCAACGCGCGCCATCTGCGCGGCTCGTCCTGGTTGAATTTCGGCCGGCTGATCTGCGAAAAATGGAGCCACTTCAACGGCAACAGCCATGTCGTCCTGATGGGCGACAGCGCCCACACCGCGCACTTTGCCATCGGCTCGGGCACCAAGCTCGCCATCGACGACGCCATCGAACTGACCCGGCAATTCGATCTTGCCAGGCACGATGCGAAGAATATTCCGTCCGTGCTTGCCGCCTATGAGGAGGTGCGCCGCGTTGATGTCGCGCGCATCCAGAATGCAGCCCGCAACGCGATGGAGTGGTTCGAGGTGGTCGGCAAGCGCTATGCCGACACGCTTGAGCCGGAACAGTTCATGTATTCGATGCTGACGCGCTCGCAGCGCATCAGCCATGAGAATCTGCGCTTGCGCGACAAGGACTGGCTGGAGAATTACGAGCGCTGGTTCGCCGAGCGCGCCGGCATCGATCCGGCACCCAACGGTGCGGTGCCGCCGCCCATGTTCACGCCTTACACGGTGCGGGACCTGACCCTGCACAATCGCATCGTCGTCTCGCCAATGGCGATGTATTCGGCGACGGACGGCCTGCCCGACGATTTCCATCTCGTCCATATCGGCGCACGCGCCATGGGCGGTGCGGCGCTGGTCTTCCCGGAGATGACCTGCGTGTCGCCCGATGCGCGCATCACGCCCGGCTGCCTTGGCCTGTGGAACGGCGAGCAGGCTGCGGGCTTCAAGCGCATGGTCGATTTCGTGCATCGCGAGACGCCGGCCAAGATCGGCATCCAGCTTGGCCATGCCGGCCGAAAGGGCGCGACCAAGGTGGCCTGGGAAGGCACCGACCAGCCGGTCGAGGAGGGTGGCTGGCCGCTGCTCTCGGCGTCCGCGCTTCCCTATCTGGAGCATTCGGACATGCCGCGCGCCATGACGCGAAAGGACATGGACCGGGTCGTCGCGGATTTCGTTTCGGCAACGGAACGGGCCTTAGAAATCGGCTTCGATATTCTCGAACTGCACGCCGCTCACGGTTATCTTCTGTCGTCGTTCCTGTCGCCGCTGACCAACAAGCGCACGGACGAGTATGGCGGCAGCCATGAGAACCGCGCCCGTTTTCCGCTGGAAGTGTTCCGCGCCATCCGCGCCGCATGGCCGGCGGAAAAGCCGATTTCGGTACGCCTTTCCACCACCGACTGGCACGAAGGCGGCAATACGCCCGACGATGCGGCGATCTTTGCCCGAATGTTCAAGGATGCAGGCGCCGATCTCATCGACTGTTCGTCCGGCCAGGTGGTGAACGACGACCACCCGGTCTATGGCCGCCTGTGGCAGACGCCGATGTCGGACAAGATCCGCAACGAGATCGATGTGGCAACCATCGCCGTCGGCGCCATCTCGGAAGCCGACCATGCCAATTCGATCATCGCCGCGGGCCGCGCCGATCTGTGCGCGGTGGCGCGTCCGCATCTGGCCGACCCGTCCTTCGTCCTGCACGAGGCGGCCCGGATCGGCTATGGCGGTGTTGCGTGGCCGAAACAGTATCGCACCGCCCGCCAGCAATATGAGAGCAACCTGGCCCGCGCCGCAGCAGAAGCGGCGGGCAAGCGATGAACCGGCACGCTTTCGTCACCGGAGCAGGCACCGGCATCGGCCGTGCCATCGCGCTGGCGCTTGCTGGCAAGGGCCTTGCCGTCTCGCTGGCGGGACGCCGCGCAGCGCCGCTCAAGGATGTGGCGGGCGAGATCGAGGCCGCAGGGGGGCAGGCAGTCGTCGTCGACGGTTTCGATGTCACGGATGCGCAGGCCATCGAGCAGGGCATAGCGCGCGCCGTCGACAAACTCGGCGAGGTGGCGGTGCTTATCAATTGCGCTGGCGAAGCGCCTTCGGCTCCGTTCGAAAAGACCAGCCTTGAGACGTGGAATCACGTCGTCGGCATCAACCTGACCGGGACGTTTTCCGTCACCCAGGCGCTGCTGCCGTCGATCCGCCGCGCCGGCAATGGCCGCATCGTCAACATCGCCAGCACCGCCGGCCTGACCGGCTATCCTTATGTTTCCGCCTATTGCGCGGCCAAGCATGGCGTTGTCGGGTTGACGCGGGCGCTGGCGCTCGAACTGTCGCGCACCGGCATCACCGTCAATGCGGTGTGCCCCGGCTTCACCGATACGCCGTTGCTGGACATTGCGGTGGCGACGATCACCGGCAAGACCGGCCGCACGGCGGACGAAGCGCGGGCAAGTCTGGCGCGGGCCAATCCGCAAGGCCGGCTGGTGACACCGCAGGAAGTGGCCGACACGGTGCTGTGGCTCGTTGGCGAGGGTGCGTCGGCAATCACCGGGCAAGCGATAGCGGTCGCCGGCGGCGAAATCATGGGAGGCTGACAGATGACCAACGCCATGCAGGCCAAACGCCGTGCCTTCAAGGGCCACAAGGCCAGCCACTTCCTGTTCGAGACGGACGAGGACGGCCGCGTCGCCACCATCACCCTCAACCGGCCTCAGAAGAAGAACCCGCTGACCTTCGAAAGCTATGAGGAGCTTGCCGGCCTGTTCCGCGCCTTACAGCGGGCCAGCGACGTGCGCGCCGTGGTGCTGACCGGTGCGGACAACAATTTCTCCTCCGGTGGCGACGTGTTCGAGATCATCGAGCCGCTGACCAAAATGGCGATGCCGGACCTCATTGCCTTTACCCGCATGACCGGCGATCTGGTCAAGCAGATCCGGGCCTGCCCGCAGCCGATCGTTGCAGCCGTGGACGGCATCTGCGCCGGGGCCGGCGCCATCCTTGCCATGGCGTCCGACTACCGCACCGCCACGCCGGAAGCCAAGACCGCCTTCCTGTTCACGCGTGTCGGCCTTGCCGGCGCCGACATGGGCGCTTGCGGCATCCTTCCGCGCATCATCGGCCAGGGCCGCGCCGCCGAACTTCTGTTCACCGGCCGGGTGATGACGGCCGCTGAAGGCCATGCATGGGGTTTCTACAATACGCTTGCCGAGCGCGGCGGGCTGCTTGCCGAAGCCCGGAAATTCGCCCGCAATCTGGCCGACGGGCCATGGTTCGCCCATTCGATGACCAAGAAGATGCTCGACCAGGAATGGGGCATGGGCATCGAGGAACTGATCGAATCGGAAGCGCAGGCGCAGGCGATCTGCATGGCGACCGGCGATTTCCGCCGCGCCTTCGAGGCCTTCGCGGCCAAGGCCAAGCCCGCCTTCAAGGGAGATTGAGGCGATGGCGGCCACCTCCACGCACCAGCCGTCACGCGACCATCTCGACTGGCCGTTTTACGCCGCCGATCATCGGGCGTTGGCGAAAGATCTGGGCGCGTTCATAGCCGGCAAAGGACTTGGCGTTATCGACCACCATGATGCCGACACGGCCTGCAAGGCACTGGTTGCCAGACTGGGTGCCGCCGGCTTCCTGCGCCATTGCGTGCCGCAAGCCTATGGCGGCGTCTCGCCAGCCATCGATAGCCGCTCGCTTTGCGTGATGCGCGAGACGCTGGCCTATGCCGATGGGCTGGCCGACTTCGCCTTCGCCATGCAAGGGCTGGGCACCGGCGCGATCAGCCTGTCGGGCATCGAGGAGATCAAGCAGGCGATCCTGCCCAAGGTCGCCAAGGGCGAACTGATTTCAGCCTTCGCGCTGACCGAACCCGATGCCGGATCGGACGTCGCGGCGATGGCCTGTGCTGCGCGTCGCGACGGCGACGCCTATGTGCTCGACGGCGAGAAGATCTTCATCTCCAACGGAGGCATCGCCGACGTCTACACCGTCTTTGCCCGAACCGGCGAAGCGCCCGGCACGCGCGGCATTTCGGCCTTTGTCGTCTTCGCCGATACGCCCGGCTTTTCGATTGCCGAGCGCATCGAAACCATCGCGCCGCATCCGCTGGCCCGCATCCGTTTCGACAATTGCCGCATTCCGGCTGCGCAGCTTCTTGGGCAACCCGGCGAAGGCTTCAAGATCGCCATGCGCACGCTGGACATTTTCCGCCCTTCGGTGGCGGCGGCGGCACTTGGCTTTGCTCGCCGGGCGCTGGACGAGGCGCTGAGCCACGCGCGGTCGCGAAAGATGTTCGGGGCGACGCTGGCCGACCTGCCGACCGCGCAGTCGACGCTGGGCGAGATGGCGACAGCCATCGATGCGGCGGCGCTTCTGGTCGCCCGCACCGCATGGCGGCGCGACGCGCAGAAGTTGCCGACGACGCGCGAGGCGGCCATGGCCAAGCTGACGGCGACCGAAAACGCGCAATGGGTCATCGATCAGGCGCTGCAACTGTTCGGCGGGCGCGGCGTGCGCGTCGGCGAAATCACCGAGCGACTCTACCGTGAAATCCGGGCGTTGCGCATCTACGAGGGCGCGACCGAAGTGCAGAAACTGATCATCGGCCGCGAGTTGATGAAGACATCGAGACAGGATTTGCCATGAGCGTCACCAATTTGTCCCAACAGCCGGCTCCCTCGACACCGCATCGGGTGCTGCAGCCCGAAGGCTGGACCAAGCCGATCGGTTATTCGAACGGCATCGAAGCGCGTGGCCGCACCATTTTCATCGGCGGCCAGATCGGCTGGAACGGCCAGTGCAAGTTCGAAGTCCACGACCTGGCCGGCCAGATCAGGCAGACGCTGGACAACGTCCTGGCGATCCTGCGGGAAGGCGGTGCCGGACCGGAGCACATCACGACGATGACGTGGTACGTCACCGACCGCAAAGCCTATTCGGCTTCGCTGAAAGACATCGGCGCGGCCTGGAAGGCAACGATGGGCCGTAACTTCCCGGCCATGGCCGTGGTCGAGGTCTCCGGCCTTATCGAAGACGAGGCGCTTGTCGAAATCCAGGCGACCGCCGTGGTTCCGGATTGAATGGGCCTAGGACCGCCATGAGCGTAACCCTGACCCGCGACGGAAATATCGGCGTTATCGTGATCGACAATGCGCCGGTCAACGCCGCCTCGCATGCCGTGCGGGCAGGGCTGATGACCGCCCTTGCCGAAGCCGCCGCCGATCCGGCGCTGCAGGCCATTGTGCTTGCCTGTGCCGGCAGGACGTTCGTTGCCGGTGCGGACGTGAAGGAATTCGGCCAGCCGCCGCGCCAGCCTTTGCTGCCGGAAGTGATCGACGCTGTCGAAGCCTCGCAAAAGCCGGTGGTGGCGGCGGTCCATGGCACGGCGCTCGGCGGCGGGTTCGAGCTTGCGCTCGGTGCGCATGCCCGCATCGCCGCCCCCGACGCGCAATTCGGCCTGCCTGAAGTCAAGCTCGGCATCATTCCCGGCGCCGGCGGTACGCAGCGCCTGCCGCGCCTCGTCGGCGTTGCGGCGGCGATGGAAATCGCAGCGAGCGGGCGGCGCGTCAGCGCTGCCGAAGCTGTCGAGCTGGGTGCGGCCGACCGCATCGCGACAGGCGATCTTGTCGAGGACGCCAAGGCGTTTGCGCGCGAACTGATCGGTGCGGAACTGCGCCGCACGGGCGATCTTGCCGTGCCTGAATTCGACCCCGCGGAAGCCGACAGGCAGTTCGCGGCCATCGGGCGCAAGGCGCGCGGGCAACTGTCTCCTGCCAGGGCCGCGCACATGGTGCGCCGCGCTTTCGAATTGCCATTGGCAGCGGGTCTCGCAGAAGAGCGCGCCGTCTTTGTCGAGCTGCTCGGGTCAGAGCAGTCGCTGGCGCTGCGCCATGTCTTTGCCGCCGAGCGCAAGGCCGCCAAGGTGCCGGGCATCGAAGGCGTCGAGCCGCGCAATATCGAGGCCGCAGGCGTCGTCGGGGCGGGCCTGATGGGGGCCGGCATCGCCGTTTCGTTTGCCGACGCCGGCTTCTCCGTAACCGTTGTCGAGCGCGACAAGGCGGCGCTCGATGCGGGCCGAGCGCGCATCGAGGACATCTATCGACGCATGGTCAAATCGGGCCGTATCGCTGAGGCGGCAATGGGCGAGCGGCTGTCTCGCATCCGGTTTGCCGATAGACGGGAGGCCATGGCGTCCTGCGACCTCGTCATCGAAGCCGTGTTCGACGATCTCGCCGTCAAGCGGGAACTGTTTCAATCGTTGTCAGCCATTGTCAGGCCAGACACCATCCTTGCCACCAATACCTCCTATCTGGACCCGGACGCCATCGCGTCCATGGTCCGGGGGCCGGAACGGCTGATCGGCCTGCACTTTTTTTCGCCGGCAAATGTCATGCGGCTGGTGGAGGTGGTACGCACCGCAAAGCTAGCGCCCGATGTGCTGGCCACCGGCCTTGCGGTCGCCAGGAGACTGGGCAAGCTCGGCGTGGTCAGCGGCGTTTGCGAAGGCTTCATCGGCAACCGCATCTTCACCGCCTATCGCCGGCAATGCGATTTCATGCTGGAGGACGGCGCACTGCCGCAGGACATCGATGCGGCGCTGGAAGGCTACGGATTCCCGATGGGGCCTTATGCGGTCAACGATCTTGCGGGGCTCGACATTTCCTGGGCACGGCGCAAGCGCAACGCCGCCACGCGCGATCCGTCCGAACGCTACGGCGTCATCGCCGACCGGCTGTGCGAGGCCGGCCGGTTCGGCCGCAAGACGGGCAAGGGTTACTACACCTACGCAAGCGGTGAAAAAGCCGTCGACCCCGAAGTAACTGCGCTGATCGAAGCCGTGTCACGCGAGGCTGGCATCGAGCGCCGGTCTTTCACCTCGTCCGAAATCATCAAAAGGGTCATGGCTGCAATCGTCGAGGAAGGCCGCAAGATCCTTGCCGAAGGCATTGCCTTGCGCGGCTCCGACATCGACCTCGTTTTGATCAACGGCTACGGCTATCCGGCCTGGCGCGGCGGGCCGATGTTCCAGGCCGGCGTAGAATAAGGTTCGCTCGTGGGAGCGCCAGCCCTCAACTTTTTACCTTCTCGCCAGTTGGATCGTAAAGCGGTTCGAGATGGAGGCCGGCCGGCACCTTGTCCATGGCGACCACCAGTTCGTAATTGCCTGAAGTGAGGAAATCGTCCGACACGCCGCCATCGTTGCGCACATAGCCGTAGCCGATGTTCTGGCCGACCGTGTAGCCATAGCCGCCGCTGGTCAGATAGCCGACCGGTTGCCCGTCGCGCAGGATCGTCTCGCGGCCGACCAGCACGATGTCGGGGTCATCCACGGTGAAGCCGGCGAAGCGCTTTTTGGGCACGGCGCCGTTCATCGTCTCCAGAGCACGTCGCCCGAGGAAATCGGTGTTCTTCTTCAGCTTGACCGCCCAGCCGAGGCCGGCTTCCAACGGCGTGTCGTTGGGGGTGATGTCGGAACCCCAGGCGCGATAGCCTTTCTCCAGCCTCAGAGATTCCAGCGCACGGTAGCCGACAGGGCGGATGCCGTGCGGTTTGCCCGCCGCCATCAGCGCGTCGAAAACCTCGCCGGTCGCGCCAATCGGCACATGCAGTTCCCAGCCGAGTTCGCCGACATAGGTGACGCGCAGCGCCCGCACTGTGTGCCCGGCAATAGCGATCTCGCGGACATGGCCGAACGGGAAGGCGGCATTGGAGACATCGACATCCGTGACGGCTTCCAGCACCTTCCGCGCCTTCGGCCCCATCAGCGACAGAGTCCCGAAAGCCTCAGTCACATCCTTGACGTCGACCCTGGCATCCGTGGCGATGTGGTCCTTGATCCACGACAGGTCGTGGGTGCGGAAGCCGGTGCCGGTGACGATGTAGAATTTTTCGTCTGCCAGCCGGGCCACCGTCAGGTCGGCCTCGATGCCGCCACGCGTATTGAGCAGTTGCGTGTAGGTCAGCCGCCCGACCGGTTTGTCGATAGCGTTGGCGCAAATCCAGTCAAGCGCCTTCAGCGCATCGGAGCCCGACAGCTCGTATTTGGCGAAGGACGACTGGTCGAAGATGCCGACCGCCTCGCGCACATGGCGGTGTTCGTCGCCAACCGGGCCGAACCAGTTCTGGCGGCCCATCGAATAGACGTCCTTTGCCTCCATGCCTTGTGGTGCGAACCAGTTCGGCCGCTCCCAGCCGAGCTTGGAGCCGAACACGGCATTGTGGGCCTTCAGTCGCTGATAGAGCGGCGAGACGATGCGCGGCCGGCCGCTTTCGTATTCCTCGTGCGGGAAGCCGACCGTGTAGTGCTTGCCATAGGCTTCCAGCGTGCGGTCGCGCACCCATTGCCGGTCGCGGTGCATTTCGGAAAAGCGGCGGATATCGACCACCCACAGATCCAGCGGCGCTTCGCCGTCCACCACCCATTGCGCCAGCACCCAGCCAGCACCGCCGCCCGATGCGATACCGAAGGCGTTGAAGCCAGCGCCGACGAACATGTTGGAACATTCGGGAGCTGAGCCGAGGATGAAGTTGCCGTCCGGCGTGAAGCTCTCCGAACCGTTGATCATCTGCTTGACGCCGACATTGGCCAACGCCGGCACGCGGGCAATGGCTTCACTCATGTGCTGCTCGAAATGATCGTAGTCGTCGTCGAACAGGCGGAATTCCCAGTCATTGGGCACGTCGCCGCCGGCAAGGCCGGTTTCCCAGGCCTGGGGGTTCGGCTCGTAGCCGCCCATGACCAGCCCGCCGACCTCTTCCTTGAAGTAGGTGCGGCGGTCGGGGTCGCGGATGGTCGGCGCGTCGTTCGCCAGCCCGTCGATCTTCTCGGTGATGATGTACTGGTGCTTGACCGGCTGCAGCGGCACGTCGATGCCGGCCATGGCTCCCACCTGCCTGGCCCACTGGCCGGCGCAGTTTACCACCTTGTCGCAAGCGATGTCGCCCTTGTCGGTCTTGACCGCCGTGATGCGGCCGTCCCGCATGGCAAAGCCGGTGACGCGCACGCCCTCATGCAGCTTGGCGCCATGCATGCGCGCGCCCTTGGCGAGCGATTGGGTGATGTCGGAGGGGCTTGCCTGCCCGTCGGTCGGCAGCCAGCTTGCGCCGACGAGATCGCCCGTCTCCATCAGCGGCCACATGCGCTTGACTTCGTCGGGCGACAGAAGCTGCATGTCCATGCCGAAGCTTTTCGCAGTCGTTGCCAGCCGCTTGAACTCGATCCAGCGATCGGCGTTGGTGGCGAGCCGCAGGCAGCCGGTCATCTTCCAGCCGGTCGCCAGCCCGGTCTCGGCCTCCAGCCCCTTGTAGAGCTCGACCGAATATTTCAGCACGCGGGTGATCGAGGCAGACGAGCGCAACTGGCCGACCAGGCCTGCGGCGTGCCAGGTCGAACCAGAGGTGATGCGCCCCTGTTCCAGCAGCACGACGTCGGCCTTGTGGTCGCGGGCCAGATGGTAGGCCGTCGAACAGCCGATGATGCCGCCGCCGATGACAACGATTTCGGCATGGGTTGGCAAGGTCATGATGGGTGCTTTCCGTAGCGGGTTCGGTAGCTGTGCAGGGTCGCTTCGAGCCGGGCGAGGTTGTCCGCCGTATAGGCGGCGTAGTCGACGCCGGGCGTGTCGAGATGCAGTTCGGAAACCATGCTCCACATGGCTTCGCGCAGCAGCGAGGCGCATTGCATAGCCGCATGCGAGCGCAGCATCGCGGCATCCGGCGCATGGCCGAAATAGGCAGCCAGCAACTCGTCGGATTGCGCTTGCGCCATGCCGGCGTTGGACGCCGTGCCGGCAAGGTCGAACATGGCGGTGTTGAAGCCGGCATATTCGAAGTCGATCAGCCACAGCCTTTCACCGTCGTCCATGAAATTTGCCGGCAACAGATCGTTGTGGCCAAAGACGATGGGCAGCGGTGATTGTGCGCGCTCAAGCTCGCCGGCAAGCTCCAGATAGGCGGGCAATTTGCCTTTGAAGCGGCTGCCTCCCTCCTTCAGCGTACGCGCATAGTCGCGGATGACGTGGAACACCCAGAACATGAAGCCGGGGCCGGACACATGTCTCGGCATCTGCTCGTGGAAGGCGCGGATCAGGGGTGCGATGCGCGCCAGATTGGCCCGCACGTCTTCGGCGGCATAGGTCCTTGCCTCGATATATTCGCACACGACGATGCCGTTTCCGGCATATTCGACGCGCGGCCCGAAGCCCGCTTCGTGGGCGGCGCGCGCCGTCATCAGTTCACGGTCGCGCAGCACGTGGTGGAAGGGAAAGTCGCGGCCCAGCCGGGCTACATGCCTGCCGCCGGCGTCGGTGACGAGAAAGTTCTGATTGCTCAAGCCGCCGTCCAGCGGCGCAATCCCGACCGCGCCGTTCCAGCACGGCAGCGCGCGGATGCGATCTTCGATGCCTGGGTCGGGTGCGTCCATCACACCAGCCCCAGCCGCTGTTTCGCCCGCGCGGCACCGGCCGCAATCAGCCTGTCGGCGATGATGGCGATGAAGGCGACGGCCAGCCCGGCGACAAGGCCGCGTCCGGTGTCGGCCTTGGTCAGCGCGATATAGACCTCCTGGCCGAGGTCGCGGGTGCCGACAAGCGCGGTGATGACCAGCATCGACAGCGCGAACATGATGGTCTGGTTCAGTCCCAGCATGATTTCCGGCAAGGCCAGCTTCAGCTTGATCTTGGTCAGCACCTGCCAGGGCGTGCAGCCCATCGCCTGCCCGGCTTCGATCAGGCGCGGGTCGACCTTCTGCAGGCCGAGCACCGTGTAGCGGATCGCCGGCGCCACCGCATAGGCGACGATGGCGATCAGGGCGGTGAAATCGCCGACGCGAAACAGCATCACCGCCGGCATCAGGTAGACGAAGGACGGCAGCGTCTGCAGCGTGTCGATGACGACCTGCATCCAGCGCCACAGGCGCGTGCGTTCCGCGCAGGCAATGCCGATGGGGATGCCGATCAGCGAGGCGAAGATGACGGAGATGCCGCACAGATAGACGGTGATCGTCGCCTTTTCCCACTGGCCGGTCGCGGCGATGAGCAAGCAAAGCGCGCCGACCAGCGCCGCCAGCCTGATGCCGCCCAGCCGCCAGCCGGCAAAGGCCAGAAGCAGCGTGACGCCCAGCCATGGAAAGCCGCCGAGCAGCCGCTTCAGAGGCACCAGCACGTTGAGCAGGACAAGGTTCTTCAGCCCCTCCAGCGTGTCGAAGAAATTGACGTTGATCCAGCGCACCACTTCGTCGAAGAAGCCGCCGGTCGAGACCTCGAGGCTTTCCGGGTAATGCTGCAGCGCCGGCACGGCCAACCCGACGACACCGGTCACGATGACGATTGCCAGCGCGGCAAAAGTATAGGGGTGGCGTTGCAGGAAATTTCCTGTCCGCACGGCAGCACCTTCGCTGCCCGCCTTGATGGCATAGGCCTGCGAAAGCCGGTCGAGCGCCACGGCCAGCGCCACGATGGCCATGCCGGCTTCCAGCCCGGCGCCGATGTCGAGGCGGCGCAGTGCCGCCAGCACGTCGAAGCCGAGCCCGCCGGCGCCGATCATCGAGGCGATGATGACCATGTTGAGCGACAGCATGATCACCTGGTTGACGCCGACCATCAGGCTGTCCTTTGCCGATGGAACAAGAATCCGCCACGTCATCTGCCGGCGCGTGCAGCCGATCATCTTGCCGAGGTCGAGGATCTCCGACGGCACCGAGCGCAATGCCAGCACCGTTATGCGCGTCATCGGCGGCATGGCGTAGATCAATGTCGCCACCACGGCGGCGGTCGGCCCGAAGCCGAACATGAACAGGATTGGCACCAGATAGGCAAACACCGGGATCGTCTGCATCAGGTCGAGCAGCGGCGTCAGCGCCCGTTCGAAACGCGGGTAGCGATAGGCCAGGATGCCGAGCAGCAGGCCGCCGGCCACGCCGAGCGGGGCCGCCACCAGGATCGAGGCCAGCGTCACCATGGAGCTGTTCCACTGGCCGAAGACGGCAAGGAAGCCGAAGCAGACGGCGACGAGCAGCGCCAGCTTGCGTCCGCCCGCGTGGTAGCCCATCAACGTGACGATGACGATGACGGCGACCCAGGACAAAGGCGGCAGAACCTCGACTGCGCTCGAGCCTTGTCCCGACAGGAAGCCTGTGGAGAGCAGGCTCAGCGCAAACTGATAGGGCAGGTCGATCAAGCGGGCTATGAAGCGGGTCAGGTCGGTGAAGGTGAACAGGCCGAAGCTGGCGCTGTCGAGCAGCCATTTCATGGCGTTGCTGATCCAGCGCTGCGCCGGCACCTGCCATGCGCGCGGATAGTCGAAGGCCCATTTCGCTAGCGGTTGGCCGTACTGCCAGAAAAGTACAAACAACGCCCCGGCAATCAGCCACGGCCACGACAGCGTGCCGCCGTCGAGGCGCGGGGCAATCGGGCGGTGTGTGCTGTCGATGGCTGGGGTGGTCATGGGCCCGTCCCAAGTCGAACTGTTTGGCGCCCCCTCCACCGCCTCCGGCGGTCCCCCTCCCCCGTGAACGGGGGAGGATACAGGTCGTGCCTGCGTCGGTGCTGCGGATCCTCCCCGGCGAAGCGGGGGAGGGAGACCACGCGAAGCGTGGTGGAGGGGGCGTGCGTAACCATGGCTACCTACCCCCGCATCATCAGGGCGACGACATCGGCGCGCTCCAGCACGCCCACCGTCGCCCCGCTTTCGTCGGCAACCCGCAGCCGTTCAACGTCCGTGCCGAACAAGGGAGCCGTCTCGGCAACCGTGGATCTGGGCGACACCGCCACACCGTTCAGGCCTTTAGCCTTGGCGCCTGCCGGCTTCATGGCGCTCGCTACCCTCACCACTTTCGCCTTGGGCACGTTGCGGGTGAACTCGGCGACGTAGTCCGTCGCCGGATTGAGCACGATGTCCTCGGGCGAGCCGATCTGGACCACCGCGCCGTCCTTCATGATGGCGATGCGGTCGGCCAGCCGGATCGCCTCGTCGAAGTCGTGAGTGATGAAGACAATGGTCTTCTTCAGCACCGATTGCAGGCGCATGAACTCGTCCTGCATTTCGCGCCGGATCAGCGGGTCGAGCGCCGAGAACGGCTCGTCGAGGAACCACAGTTCCGGCTCCACCGCCAGCGAGCGGGCGATGCCGACGCGCTGCTGCTGGCCGCCGGACAATTCGCGCGGAAAGAAATGCTCCTTGTCGGCCAGGCCGACCAGTTCGATGATCTTGCGGGCGCGTTCCTCGCGCGCCGGGCGGTCCACGCCCTGCACTTCGAGCGGAAAGGCGACGTTGGCCAGCACGGTCAGATGCGGCAAAAGCGCGAAGTTCTGGAACACCATGCCCATCTGGTGGCGGCGGATTTCGATCATGCGCCGGTCGTCGGCCTCGAGCAGGTTTTCGCCCTTGAACAGGATTTCGCCCGCCGTCGGTTCGACCAGCCGCGACAGGCAGCGCACCAGTGTCGACTTGCCGGAGCCCGACAGGCCCATGATGACGAAAATCTCGCCGGTGCGGACATCGAGGTTGACGCCCCGCACGGCACCGACGAGTCCCCGCTCGCCCAGTTCCTTCAGCCCGGCGTTTCCCCCGGTCGACTGCAGGAATTCCCTGGCCCCTGCGCCGAACACCTTCCAGACGTTACGGCAGACGAGTTTTGGGGTCATAAGGTTTGCCAACCCTCAAGCGCACGCGCCCAACACCTACTTCTTGATCCACTGCGACCAGCGCGGCTCGTTGGCGCCCATCCACTCAGCCACCACGTCTTCGATCTTCTTGCCGTCCAGATCGACCTTGGTGATCATCTGACCCATCTCGTCATTGTCGATGGTGAAGGCTTTGATCGCGTTGTAGGCATCCGGCCACTTGTCCTTCACGCCGACCCAGCCGACCTTCCAGATTTCGCCGAACGGCTTGCCGCAGTCATAGGCCATGTCGGGGTTCGAGCCCCAGGCCGGGTCAGTGTAGCATTCCTTGGTGTATTCGGGGAATTCGACCCATTCCCCCTTGTATTTCGCCGTCGACCAGTGCGGCGCGTAGATCCACAAAAGGATCGGCGCCTGGCGCTGGTAGGCGCTCTCAAGCTCGGCGAACAAGGCGGCGTCCGTACCGGCATGGATCACTTCGAACGGCAGGTCGAGCGCCTCGACGCGTTCGTCGTCAAAGCCGCCCCAGGTGACGGGTCCGCCAAGATAGCGGCCTTTCGGCGCCGTTTCGGCGGTGGAAAACGCTTCGGCGCATTTCTCGTCCTTCAGCGCTTCCCAGTTCGGCAGGCCGGGGCATTTCTCCTTCATGTATTCGGGATACCACCACTCCTCCTTGGCCTTCATGCCGGTCGCGCCGAAATTCTCGACCTTGCCGGTCGCGGTTGCGGCATCCATGGCGTCGCGGCCGGTGGTTTCCCACATTTCCATTGCGACATGCAGGTCGCCGCTTTCCAGCCCCGCGAACTGGGCCAGATAGTCGGCCTGAACATATTCGACATTGTTGCCGGCCTTCTTCAGCACCTCGCCCATGATCTGGGTGGTGATGAGTTGGCCGGTCCAGTCGTGCAGCGTCAGCTTGATAGGATCGGTGGAATCCTGCGCCACGGCAGGCGTCAGGGATAGTGTCGCGCACAGGGCCAGTGCCCCGAGCGCGGTCGTGGTCATGCGATTGCGCGAAAACATGTCGAGCCTCCTGCTCACCCTCTTGAATCTTGTCGTTGGTGTGCCTCAGGTCGTTGCCATCTCCCGCAGCAAGCGCCCCAGATGCGTCACATTGGCAATGTCACGCGGGTTCCTCCTGCTTGTCAACGTCGTTTTGTGGCTTTCTGTGTGGATTTGACCGGCAATGGCCAAGATACCTTGCACATTTTCGTCAGATTGCCATAAAAGCAGTCATCTTAATGGTAAGTCGAGCGCCGGGTTTTCGATGTTCCACTCCAAACGCCACGGCGAAATCCTGCGTCTTCTCGGTGAGCAGGGCACCGTCACCATCGCCAGCCTGGCGGAGCGGCTGGGTGTGTCGCTGGAGACGGTGCGCCGCGACGTGAAGCCGCTTACCGATGACGGCATCGTGGTCAAGATGCACGGCGCCATCGGCCTCCCGGCCATGACGGCCGAGGCGCCGTTCGAGCGGCGCATGCGCGAGAATGCTGAGGCCAAGCGCATAATCGCGCGCATGGTCGCCGCCACCATTCGCGACGGCGAATCCATCATGCTCGACACCGGCACCACGACCAGTTTCCTGGCGCGCGAACTGCTCGGCCACCGGCGCCTCACCGTGGTGACCAACTCCTCCGACATCGCCCGCACGCTGGCCACCGTCAACGGCAACAGGGTCTATATGGCCGGCGGGGAATTGCGCAGCGATTCCGGTGCTGCCTTCGGTATTTCGGCCATCGAATTCGTCAGCCGGTTCAGCGTCACCCACGCCATCATTTCCGCCGGCGCCATCGACGCGTCGGTGGGGGTGATGGACTACGACCTCGCCGAAGCGGAGTTCGCCCGCATGGTGCTGTCGCGCGGCCAGCGCTCCATGGTCATCACCGACAACAGCAAATTCGGCCGCCAGGGCCTGATCCAGGTCTGCGGACTTTCAGGCTTTGCGGAGCTTGCAACCGACGCGGAGCCGCCGCATGAAATCGCCGAGGCGCTGGCTGCGGCAGGCACGCGCCTTGTCGTCGCTCGGGGCGAGGCGGACGGAGTTGCAGGCCGGTAGGCCCGGCATCGAGCGCGATTGCTCCACATTCGCCTCTTTCCTTGGCGCAAGGTGTCAGATATTTTGCGCAGAATTCGATCAGCTGCATGAGCTTTGAAAAAACTGCATGGCCGATAGTTTCGACGTTGGGGCGCGCCTCAAGGCACTGAGAATGGGCGCGGAACTTTCCCAGCGCGAGCTTGCCGCCCGGGCCAATGTCCCGCATGCGCAGATTTCGATCATCGAGAAGAACAAGTCGAGCCCGTCGATCGCCACGCTACGCAAGATACTGGGCGGGCTCGACGTTTCCATGTCGGATTTCTTCGAGGACGACCAGCGCAAGAAGTTCGGGCCGTTCTTCGGCGTCGACGACCTCAAGGACCTCACCTCGCGCGTTACGGCGCGGGCCATAGACAAAGGCGAGGGGCGGCTGACCCTGCGCCAGGTCGGCGATGCCCGCGCCTACAATCTGCAGATCCTGCACGAGGTCTACGAGCCGGGAGCCGACACCGGCGAAGCCATGCTCGAGCATTTCTCGACCGAAGGCGGCTATGTCGTGGAAGGAGAACTGGAACTGACGGTGGGCGACGAGATCAGGGTGTTGAAGGCGGGCGAATCCTATCTGTTCGACAGCCGGGTGCCGCATCGGTTCCGCAATCCGTCGTCCGGGCTCACCATCGTCATTTCGGCCTGCACGCCGCCCTATCTTTGAGGAAATGGCGCTCAATATATTGAGCGGAACGTTGCGCGGAATTTTGAACGATGCTAACACCCATCGCAGGGATATGATGACCATTGGAGGAGCCGATCCCGAGCGGGATGCGGCTTGCTCCGACACCCCTCGCGGCAGCTCAGGAGGCAACTGCATTGACCGCTGAACACGGCAAGAAAACTTCACACACCGCAGCTTTCGTTTGGGATGACCCCTTCCTGTTCGAGGATCAACTCACGGAAGACGAGCGCATGGTGCGCGATGCGGCTGCCGCCTTCGCGGCCGACAAGCTCGCTCCCCGCATCGAAGACGCCTACATGAACGAGACGACCGATCCGGCCATTTTCCGCGAGATGGGCGATGCCGGCCTGCTCGGCATCACTGTCCCCGAAGAATATGGCGGGCTGGGCGCCGGCTACGTCACCTACGGGCTGGTGGCGCGCGAGGTCGAACGCGTCGATAGCGGCTACCGTTCGATGATGAGCGTGCAGTCGTCCTTGGTGATGTACCCGATCCATGCCTACGGTTCGGAAGAGCAGCGCAAGAAGTATTTGCCGAAGCTCGCTTCGGGCGAATGGATCGGCTGTTTCGGCCTCACCGAACCGGATGCCGGTTCCGATCCGGGCGGCATGAAGACCCGCGCCGAAAAGACCGCGAACGGCTACCGGCTCAATGGCTCGAAGATGTGGATTTCCAACGCGCCGATCGCCGATGTCTTCGTCGTCTGGGGCAAGCTGAAGGGCGAGGACGGCAAGGACGCCATTCGCGGCTTCGTGCTGGACAAGGGCACCAAGGGTCTGTCGGCGCCGAAGATCGGCGGCAAGCTGTCGCTGCGGGCCTCGATCACCGGCGAGATCGTGCTCGACAATGTCGAAGTCGGAGAAGACGCGCTGCTGCCCAATGTGTCCGGCCTCAAGGGACCGTTCGGCTGCCTCAACCGGGCCCGCTACGGCATCTCGTGGGGGGTGCTGGGAGCGGCGGAGGATTGCTGGCACCGGGCGCGCCAATACGGTCTCGACCGCAAGCAGTTCGGCAAGCCGCTCGCCGCCACCCAGCTTTTCCAGAAGAAGCTCGCCGACATGCAGACCGAGATTTCGCTCGGCCTGCAGGGTTCATTGCGCGTCGGCCGCCTGATGGACGAAGGCAAGATGGCGCCGGAAATGATCTCGATCGTCAAGCGCAACAATTGCGGCAAGGCGCTCGACATCGCCCGCCAGGCCCGCGACATGCACGGCGGCAACGGCATCCAGATCGGCTACCACGTCATGCGCCACGCGCAGAACCTGGAGACCGTCAACACCTATGAGGGCGCCCACGACGTCCACGCCCTGATCCTCGGCCGTGCCCAGACCGGCATCCAGGCCTTTTTCTGAACCGCCACCCCAAGACCTGCCCCGGCTGTCCGCAGCCGGGAAACATAACAGCTGGCCAATTATCTGACTGGAACGAAACCATGAGCACCAAGCCCAATTCGATCGAAGCGCGCGACATCGCCTATCACCTGCATCCCTACACCAACGCCCGCAAGCACCAGCAGGTCGGGCCGCTGGTCATCGAAAGCGGCGAGGGCGTCTACGTCACCGACAACAACGGCAAGCGCTATATCGAGGGCATGGCCGGCTTGTGGAGCGTCGGGCTGGGCTTCGGCGAAAAGCGCCTCGTCGATGCCGCCACGCGGCAGATGACGAAGCTGCCTTTCTACCACACCTTCACGCACAAATCGCACGGCCCCGCCGTGGAACTGGCTGAGAAGCTGGTGACGATGGCGCCGGTGCCGATGAGCAAGGCGTTCTTCACCAATTCCGGCTCCGAGGCCAACGATACGGCCATGAAGCTGATCTGGTATCGCTCCAATGCGCTCGGCCAGCCTGAGCGCAAGAAGATCATCAGCCGCATGCGCGCCTATCATGGCGTCACCATCGCTTCGGCCAGCCTGACCGGCCTGCCCAACAACCATCGTTCGTTCGACCTGCCGCTGCAGGGCATCCTGCACACCGCCAGCCCGCACCACTGGCGCGATGCACAGCCGGGCGAAAGCGAGGAAGCCTTCGCGACCCGCCTTGCCGGCGAACTGGAAGCCCTGATCCTTGCCGAAGGGCCCGAAACCATCGCCGCCTTCTTCGGCGAGCCGGTCATGGGGGCCGGCGGTGTCGTGGTGCCGCCGCGCACCTATTGGGCCAAGATCCAGGCGGTGCTCAACAAGTACGACATCCTGCTGGTGGCCGACGAGGTCATCTGCGGCTTCGGCCGCACCGGCAGCATGTTCGGCTGCCAGACCTACGACATCAAGCCCGACATCATGGTGATGTCCAAGCAGTTGTCGTCGTCCTACCTGCCGATCTCGGCGCTGATGGCCAACGACCGCGTGCTGGATCCGATCCTCGACGAAAGCGACCGCATCGGTACGCTCGGCCACGGCTTCACCGCCGGCGGCCATCCGGTGGCGGCTGCGGTTGCGCTGGAGACGATCAAGATCATCGAGGAGCGCAATCTCGTGGCCCATGCCGCCGAGATGGGCGAATTGCTGCGCGAGGGCCTGCGCAGGCTGGAAAGCCATCCGCTGGTCGGCGAGGTCCGCGGCGTCGGCCTCATCGCCGCTATCGAACTGGTGGTCGACAAGGCGGCCAAGACCGCACTCGAGGCCCCCGGCGCGCTGGGCGGCCTGTTCAATGCCGAGCTTCAGGAGCAAGGCATCATCTGTCGCAACATGGGCGATGCGGTCGCGCTCTGCCCGCCGCTGATCATCCAGCCGAACGAGGTCCGGTCGATCCTCGACAAATTCGCCAGTGCCCTTGACACGGTTTCGCGCAAGATTTTCGATGGCGCGACCGAGAAAGTGGCCTGACGTCCGTCATCCGGCAGGGCCGGATTCTCGCAACGATAGATAAAGGGGAAAGCAGAAAATGCGCAAACGGGTTGGAATTCTCACAATGGGCGGCCTGCTGGCCGTTGGCCTTGGCATGGCGATGCCGGCTGCTGCCCGCGACCTGACGGTCGTTTCGTGGGGCGGTAACTATCAGGACGCGCAGCGCGAGATCTTCTTCAAGCCCTATGCCGAAAAGACCGGCAAGCCGCTGCTCGACGAATCCTGGGACGGCGGCATCGGCGTCCTGCAGGCCAAGGTGAAGGCCGGCAATCCGAACTGGGATGCGGTGCAGGTCGAGGTCGAGGAACTGGCGCTGGGTTGCGCCGACGGCCTTTATGAGACGATCGACTGGAGCAAGCTTCCCGACAAGGGCAAGTTCATTCCCACGGCGGTTGGTGATTGCGGCGTGGGCGCCATCGTCTGGTCCACCGCGATTGCCTATGACAGCGACAAGATCGCCGATGGCCCGAAGTCGTGGGCCGACTTCTGGGACGTGCAGAAATTCCCCGGCAAGCGCTCGCTGCGCAAGGGCCCGAAATACACGCTGGAATTCGCGCTGATGGCAGACGGCGTCGCGCCGGCGGAAGTCTATGATGTGCTGGCCACGCCGGAAGGCGTCGACCGTGCCTTCAAGAAGCTCGACGAGCTGAAGGCCAACATCGTGTGGTGGGAAAGCGGCGCCCAGCCGCTGCAGTTCCTTGCCTCCGGCGAAGTGGCGATGGCGTCGGCCTATAATGGCCGCATCACCGGCATCAACCGCACCGAAAACCGTCACTTCAAGGTGGTGTGGCCGGGTTCGATCTACGCCGTCGACAGCTGGGTCATCCTGAAGGATGCCGAGAACAAGGACGCGGCGCTCGACTTCATCGCCTTCGCCAGCCAGCCCGAGAACCAGGCCAAGCTGCCGGGCTATGTCGCCTATGGTCTGACCAACACGGATGCAGCCGGGTTGGTGCCGGCCGAATTCAAGGCCGACCTGCCGACCGAACCGGCCAACATGGAACAGGCCCTGTCGCTCGACGTCGATTTCTGGATCGACAATTCGGAAGCCCTGACCCAGCGCTTCAACGCATGGCTTGCCCAGTAAGCGCGTTGGCCCGAACGTCGCTGGACGTTCGTCTTTGACAGAAGGTGCGGGATTTTCCGACCCCGCACTTTCGCTTCCCAATCCGAAACCGCCTGCCTAATGCATGTCGCCCGAAAGTGGGAACCGGTTTCGGGACAACGGCATGCATGGAACAAATACTTAAAGCGCGACCGGCGAATCAGTAATATCGCGACGCGTTTCAGCAGGCACAGAGCATGAAGATCATGCTCGATCATAGAGGTGGTGTGGTCGCCCTTGGCTCAGTCCAACATCCGTTTTGAACAGGTCAACAAGTCGTTCGGCACGCTGCGTGTCGTCGATGATCTCAACCTCACCATCGACCAGGGCGAGTTCCTCAGCCTGCTCGGACCTTCCGGCTCGGGCAAGACCACCATCCTGATGATGCTGGCGGGGTTCGAGTCACCGACCAGCGGCACGATCTCGCTGGGTTCGCAACGCATCGACCAGTTGCCGCCGTACAAGCGCAACATGGGCGTGGTGTTCCAGAATTACGCACTGTTCCCGCATATGGATGTCGCCGCCAACGTGGCGTTCCCGTTGGAAATGCGCGGCATCGCCAAGGCGGATATCGCCGAGAAGGTGACGCGGGCGCTCGACATGGTCCAACTCGGCACCTTGAAGGACAGGCGGCCCTCGCAATTGTCCGGCGGCCAGCAGCAGCGGGTCGCCCTGGCGCGTGCGCTGGTTTTCGAACCGTCGGTGGTGTTGATGGACGAGCCGCTCGGCGCGCTCGACAAGCAGTTGCGCGAACAGATGCAACTCGACATCCGTGCCCTGCACAGGCGGCTCGGCCTCACCATCGTCTTCGTCACCCACGACCAGTCGGAAGCGCTCACCATGTCCGATCGGATCGCCGTGTTCAACCGCGGCAGGATCGAGCAGATCGGCAGCCCGCGCGAGATCTACGACCAGCCGCATTCGCGCTTCGTGGCGCAGTTCATCGGCGAGACCAACCTGGTCGAAGGCACGCTGGCGGAAAACGGCCAGTCCGGGGCGACGGTGGCGTTGCCCGGCGGCGGGACGATCCGCGTGCAGCCGTCAGGCGCCCCGCAGCAATCACAGAAGATCCTCGTCTCCGTGCGCCCCGAGCGCATCCGTCTCGACAAGGGCGGCAAGACCGACAACAGCTATTCGGCGACAATTACTGATGCCGTCTATCACGGCGATCATCTCCGCATTCAGCTTGACGGCGATGCCTTCGGCTTCATCGTCAAGGCCGATCGCAGTCGGGCCGACCGCAGCCGGGCCGAATGGTCCCCTGGCGATCGCGTCACCGTTTCGTTCTCGGCTTCCGACTGCTGGATGCTGCCGGCATGAGCGAGGCAACCGCCCGGACTAGGCTCGGCGCGCTTGGGCTGGTTGCGCCGCTGGTGCTTTTTCTGGCGCTGTTTTTTGCCTGGCCGCTTGTCTCGGTGTTGAAGGAATCGGTTTCCGATCCTGTCGGGTTACGCGCCTTTCCGGCAACCGCCGAGGCGGCGCTGGGCTGGGACCGGCAGTCCGAGCCGCCCATCGCGATGAAGCAGGCATTCGTGGAGGATTTGCGCGCTATCGATGACCAGCAATTGCTGGGCGATGCCGTGCGGCGGCTGAACAGCGCCCAGAACGGCTTTCGCACGCTGATGAGCAAGACCGTGCGGGCGGCACAGGAGCAGAGCGGTCCGCTCGACCTTGTCGCGGTCGACAAGAGGTGGGCCGATGTGCGCTTCTGGCGCGCGGTTGCCAACTCCACCTATCCCTATACGGACCGCAACCTGCTCGCTGCCCTCGACTACCAGCGCGATGCGGCGGGCAAGGTGGTGGCATTGCCGGCCGAGGCGTCGGCCAATACGGCGATCCTGATCCGCACGCTGTGGATCGGTGCGGTGGTCACGATTGCCTGCGCCCTGATCGGACTGCCCTACGCCATGCTGGCGGCGTCGCTCACCGGCTGGAAGCGGCAATTGCTGCTCGGCGCCGTGTTGCTGCCCTTGTGGACATCGCTTCTGGTGCGCACCGCCGCCTGGTTCATCCTGCTGCAGGAAAAGGGCCTCATCAACGATACGCTGATCGGCCTCGGCCTGATCGACGGCCCGTTGCCACTGATCTTCAACCGCCTTGGCGTCGTCATCGCCATGACGCATGTGCTGTTGCCGTTCATGGTGCTGCCGATCTATTCGGTTCTGCTTGCCATACCGAAGAACCTGATGCCGGCGGCGGCATCGCTCGGCGCGCCGCCGTGGCGGGCGTTCCTGCGGGTTTTGTTGCCGCTCAGCCTGCGCGGCGTTGTTTCCGGCTCGCTGCTCGTGTTCATGACGGCCATCGGCTACTACATCACGCCCGCCCTGATCGGCGGGGCGCAAGACCAGATGATCTCGTCGGTCATCGCCTTCTACGCCCTCGGCTCGGCCAACTGGGGCATGGCGGGGGCGCTCGGCGCCATCCTGCTGGTGGCGACGCTGGCGCTCTATGCCGTCTACGGACGCCTGTCGTCAGATCGCGCGGGAAGCCTGTGATGCGGCTCATCGATGTCGCCCGGCTGCTGTTCGGCGTGTTCGCGGTGCTCTTTCTCATCGCGCCGCTGATCGCGATCCTGCCGCTTGCCTTCACCTCCAGCATCTTCCTCACCTACCCGATCCCGGACTATTCGCTGCGCTGGTTCCGCGAGCTTGCGGTAGCCGACGCGTGGCGGTTGTCGATCGTCAACAGCCTGATCGTCGGCACCGGCACCACGATCCTGGCCGGCGTGCTGGGAACCATGGCAGCGCTCGGCCTGCGCAATAGCGGCCTCATCCTGCCCGGCCTGTTCAGGACGGCCTTCCTCTTGCCCATGGTGGTGCCGGCGGTGGTGCTGGGCGTCGGCATGCAGGTGTTCTTCGTCCAGATCGGCTTTGCCAACAGCTATGCCGGGGTCATCTGCGCGCACACGGTGGTCGCCGTCCCCTTCGTGGTGGTCAGTGTCTCGGCCTCGCTGGCGGGCATCGACCGGCGCGTCGAGCGCGCCGCGCTCAGCCTCGGCGCTTCGCCGCTGACGGTGTTCCGGCGCGTGACCTTGCCGCTCGCCTTGCCGGGCATCCTGTCCGGCGCGGTATTCGCCTTCGCGACATCGCTCGACGAAGTGGTGCTGACGCTGTTCGTGGCCGGCCCCAACCAGCGCACGCTGGCCAGGCAGATGTTTTCCACCATCCGCGAGAACATCAGCCCGGCCATTGCCGCCGCCGCCTTCCTGTTCATCGTCGGGACGCTGTTGGTGGCGGCAATCGCTTTGCTGATCCGCAGCAGGTCTACGCAGCCCAAGACGCCTGCTTAGACAACGCCGACGAATTCACATGCCGCGTGCGGACGGGCCCATGCCGTAGGATTCGCTGCGCTCGACGGCGCGATAGAAGTCGGCCAACTGCTTGCCGCGTTCAGGCTTGAACACCCTGTCGGCTTTCACCACCGAGGCGATGCGGTCGATGCGGAAGGCACGGAAATCGTTGCGCATCTCGCACCAGGCGACCAGCGTCCACACCTTGCCCCAGAACCACAGGCCGAGCGGGCGGACATCGCGGTCCGTCGAGCGGCCGGCCTCGTCGCAATAGTCGATGGTCAGCACCTGTCGCTTTTCGACGGCGCGTTCGATGATGTCGATGGCCTCGCGGGCGCTGTCGCTCACCACCCACATCGGCGTGTGGATTTCCGTCCTGGCGATGCGCTCGCGCTCGCTGTCGGGCAGCACCGCGCCGATCTTGACCAGCGCCTCGTCGGCGGCGCGGGCCATCGCAGCCCCGCCGAAGGCGCGCACCATGCGCGCACCGGCGACCAGCGCCACGATCTCGTCACGCGTGAACATCAGCGGCGGAAGGTCGAAACCCTCCCTCATCATGTAGCCGACGCCGGCCTCTCCATCGATCGGCACGCCAGTCGATTGCAGGTCGGCAATGTCGCGATAGATGGTCCGTTCGGAAACCTCCAGCCAGGTGCCGAGCTTCTGCGCGGTCACCAGCCGGCCGCCGCGCAGATGCTGGACGATCTGGAAAAGCCTGTCGGCGCGACGCATGGTGTCCCTCGTTTCCTTTGGCGCGACCTCCGTTGTCGCACGAGGCTCCTGACAACATCATGTCAGGAGATGCGTTCAATCTGGGGCAGGGCGCGGCAATATCCAAGACCTTCAAGAGAAATTCGGCCGATTGCCCTCGCCGCGATGCATGTCCGGCCAGCCGATGTCGGCGCGGATTTCGGGCGGCAGCGAGTTCATGAAACGCTCGGTGCGAATCTCGTTGCGGATGGTGCGGACCTTGCCGGCATAGTGCTTCATCGTGGTGACAATGCTCAAACGGGTCATGACGGCGCTCCTCTCGATTTGATGAAAGGCATCATCGCACAGGCCTGCTGACAGCAGTCTGTCAGGACATCTTTTTGCCGGGCATGATTCTTTCCGAAAACCGGCATTGTCTTTCGGGGTTATGCTCTATCTGAGCGGCCACACCATCATCAGCATCGGCACGGCGACGAGGATCACCAGCAGCGACAACGGCAGGCCAAGCCGCGGATAATCGGAAAAGCGGTAGCCGCCCGGACCCATCACCAGCGTATTGCACTGGTGGCCGATCGGGGTCAGGAAATCGCAACCGGCGCCGATCGCCACCGCCATGAGGAACGCTTCCGGCTGATAGCCGAGCGTGGTGGCGAAGCCCGAGGCAATCGGCGCCATCACCAGCACGGTCGCCGCATTGTTGAGAAACGGCGTCACCATCATCGCCGCGATGAGGATCAACGCCAGCGCGCCGTAACCCGGCAGCACCTGGCCGAAGCCGGCCAGCAGCGTGGCGATCAGCTCGGTGGCGCCGGTGGTGCGCAGCGAATCGCTGACGGGTATAAGCGCCGCCAGCATGACCAGGATCGGCCCGTCCAGCGCGTTGTAGACGTCGCGCACCGGAATGACGCGGGTCAGCACCATCATAACGGCGGCGCCGAAGAACGCGACCGTCACCGGCAGGATGCCGATCGCCGTCGAGCCCATGGCGGCGACAAGGATCAGCAGCGGCACGATGCCGTTCCTGACATTGCCCAGCAGCAAGGGCCGCTCGGCCAGCGGCAACAGTCCGAAATCGCGCAGGAACTGCGGCAGTCCCTTGCGCTCGCCCTGGATCACCAAGACGTCGCCGAAGCGCAGCGTGATCGTTCCCAGCCGCTGGTCCAGCCGTTCGCCGCTGCGGCTCACCGCCAGCAGGTTGATGTTGAAGCGGTCGTAAAGCAGCAGGTGCTTCGCCGACCAGCCGATCAGGCTCGAGCGCTCGGTGACGACGGCCTCGACCGCCACGGTCTCGGCGTTGCTGTCGGGCGCGCGCTCGTCGCCGAGCTTGAGCTTGGCCTGCGCCACCAGCCTGTCCAGCGCGTCCGGGCTGCCTTCGATCAGCAATATGTCGCCGGCCCGCAAGATGGCATCGGGCAAGGGGGCGATGCGCAAGCCGCCGCCGCGCAGGATCGAGGTGATGACCGCTTCGCCGGCCGAAACCTTCAGCAGATTGGCCAGCGGCTTGTCGACCACGGTCGAATCCTGCGTCACCCTTGCCTCGGCCGAATAGTCCTTGATCGCCACCGCTTCCTGCAGCGAGGGGTCCTGCCGCTCGCGTTGCGGCACCAGCCAGTAGAACAGGGTCAGGAAAACACACCCGGCAACCGTCAGCGCCAGCCCGACGGGGGTGAAGTCGAACATCGAGAACGGCGTGCCGGTCAGTTCTTCGCGCAAGCGCGACACCACGATGTTGGGCGAGGTGCCGATCTGCGTCATCAACCCGCCAAGCAGCGAGGCAAATGCCATCGGCATCAGGAAAGTGGATGGCGAGACGTTGGTGCGCCGCGCGAACTGGAAGGCGATGGGGATCATGATCGCCAGTGCGCCGATGTTCTTGACGAAGGCCGACAGCACGGCAACGGTTATCACCAGCAAGGCGATCTGGGCGCGGACCGAACTCAAGCTCGGCGCGAAACGCTGGATGGCGAATTCCATGATGCCGCTGCGCGCCACGCCGGCGCTGACCAGAAGCGCGCTGCCGACGATGATGACGATGTCGTCGCTGAAACCCGAGAACGCCTTGTCGAACGGAACGATGCCGACCGCCACCGCCAGCAGCAGGGAGCCGACCGCGACGAGATCGTAGCGCACGCGGCCCCACACGAAGGCCCCCATCATCAGCGCGATCACGGCGAAGGAAAGGATCTGGGGCAGTGTCAGCATGAAACTCCCGTGCGGGACTTAAGAAACATCGCCGCCACTGTTTGGTTGCAGACGGCAATGGGAATCAGGCTGGGGCTTTTACGGCATCGCGCAGCCGCTGTTTAGCGAAAGATGAAATTCTCCCGACTCAATCTTCGCCCGGCGTTCAGATCAGGGCGAGCTTAAAAAGGCGGCTTTCGAGAACCGAAGCGCAATCTGCTTGAAGGTACATGGGCACCGGAAGCGCGGAGAGCCGCCGTTCGCGGCCACCATCGCCTGAATCCTTCTAATGCATGTCGCCCGAGAGTGGGAACCGGCTTCGGGATAACGACATGCATAAAAACAAACGCTTTGAGCGCGCCAGCGAATCTGAAAGATCGCGACGCGCTCTAGACGCCGATGCCGCGCGCTTTCAGCGCCTCGGTAATCTCGTCGAGGATGGCTGGATCGTCGATGGTGGCCGGCATTTTCCATTCTTCCTTGTCGGCGATCTTCTGCATGGTGCCGCGCAGCACCTTGCCCGAGCGGGTCTTGGGCAGGCGCTTGATGGTCACCACCGTCTTGAAGGCGGCGACCGGGCCGATGCGGTCGCGCACCAGCGCAATCGCCTCTTTTTCGATTGCCGCGAGGTCGCGCGTCACCCCGGCATTGAGCACGACGAGGCCAAGCGGGGTCTGCCCCTTCATGGCGTCGGCGATGCCGATGACCGCACATTCGGCAACGTCGGGATGTTCGGCCAGCACTTCTTCCATCGCCCCGGTCGACAACCGATGGCCGGCAACGTTGATGATGTCGTCGGTGCGCGCCATCACGAACAGGTAGCCGTCGTCGTCGAGAATGCCGGCATCGGCGGTCTTGTAGTAGCCGGGGAACTCGTCGAGATAGGCTTGATGGAAGCGCTTGTCGGCATTCCACAGCGTCGGCAGGCATGCCGGCGGCAGCGGCAATTTCAGCACCACGTTGCCCAGCGTTCCGTTCGGCACCTCGTGGCCGGCGTCGTTCAGGATACGGATGTCGTAGCCCGGCATCGGCACGCCGGGCGAGCCGTATTTGAGCGGCAACAGGCCGAGGCCGACCGGGTTGTGGGTGATCGGCGCGCCGGTTTCCGTCTGCCACCAGTGGTCGATGACCGGAACGCCAAGTCTTTGTTCCGCCCATTTGATGGTCTCGGGGTCGGCGCGCTCGCCGGCCAGGAACAGGGTGCGGAATTTCGACAGATCGTATTTCGGGACGAATTCGCCCTTGGGGTCCTGGCCCTTGATGGCGCGGAAGGCGGTGGGAGCGGTGAACAGCGCCACCACGCCGTGCTGCTCGATGACGCGCCAGAAGGTGCCTGCATCCGGCGTGCCGACCGGCTTGCCCTCGAACATGACGGTGGTGCAGCCGTGCAGCAGCGGGGCGTAGACGATGTAGGAATGGCCGACGACCCAGCCGACATCGGAAGCCGCCCAGAACACTTCGCCCGGCTCGATGCCGAACTCATTGTACATCGACCATTTCAGCCTGACCATGTGGCCGCCATTGTCGCGGATCACGCCCTTCGGCTGGCCGGTCGTGCCTGACGTATAAAGTACGTAGAGCGGATCGGTGGAGGCAACCGGCACGCAGTCGACATTGGCGCCGGCAGCCTTCTCGCGGGCAACCGCATCGGCGTAGTCGATGTCGCGGCCTTCGGTCATGTCGCAGGCCAGCTGCTCGCGCTGCACGACGATGCAGCGCTCGGGCTTGTGCCTTGCCAGTTCGATGGCCTCGTCGAGCAGGGGTTTGTAGGCGATGGTGCGGTTCGGCTCGAGGCCGCAGGAGGCGGAGATCACCGCCTTCGGCTGGGCGTCCTCGATGCGGGTGGCAAGCTCGCGCGCCGCGAAGCCGCCGAACACCACGGAGTGGATGGCGCCGAGGCGCGCGCAGGCCAGCATGGCGAAGGTCGCTTCGGCGATCATCGGCATGTAGATGATGACGCGGTCGCCCTTGCCGATGCCCTGATTCTTCATCACCGAGGCAAGCGCCACCACTTCGCGCTTCAGTTCGGCATAGGTGAATGTGCGCACCGTTCCGGCAATGGCGCTGTCGTGGATCAGGGCAAGCTGATCGGCCCGCCCGCTTGCCACGTGGCGGTCGACCGCATTGTAGCAGGTGTTGCAGGTGGCTCCGGGAAACCAGCGGCCATAGACGCCGGCATCCGCATCGAAGACTTTATCGAATGGCGTGAACCAGTCGATATCGCCCGCCGCCTCGGCCCAGAACGCATCCGAATCCCGTTTCCAGCCGGCGTAGACCTGATGATAACGCGATGCCATGCCTCTTCCTCCGAGCGGTCCTGTGCCTGAGCCTATCTACGCGCTCCTCCAGGCCATCGTCTATCTGACTTAGGTTTAGAAAATCGGGTTAGATTTGCAGTTCAGGAATTCAGGCAGGCTTTGACACCGCGTTGCGATCCTGTTCAAAGGCAAGCATGACGAAAGTGCTTGCCCTTGTCATCCTTGCCCTGATGATCATCCAACTGATCAAGCCGCTTGGCTGGCCGGGCCTGAAGCGGCGTTCCGATTTCTGGAAGCTGGCGGTGCTGGCGCTGGCGGCGACTTCGGTGGCCGGCATAGCCGGTCATTGGGGTTAACGCCGCCGCGGCCGGACTTCAGCCCTTGACGAAATAGTAGCCGGCAAGCAGCAGGCCGACGGCAATGACGATGCCGCGCACGACCGATTGCGGCACGCGCCTTGCCGTCCACACGCCGGCGTAGCCGCCGACAGCCACGCCCGGAACCATGGCCGCGGCCTGCAGCCAGGCGATGACGCCGCCCGAAACGAAGATGACGATGGCGACGCTGGCGATGATGATCGACAGCATGTTCTTCAGCGCGTTCATGCGGTGGTAGCTGCCGCCTTCCGTCAAGCTCAGCGTGGCCAGCATCATGACGCCCATGCCGGCGCCGAAAAACCCGCCATAGATGGATGTGAAGAACTGCACGATCCGTCCGGTCAGCGAGGGCCTTGCATCGTCCGTGTGGTCATGCGGTGCGGCTGGCCTTAGCCATGGCCCGGCGGCGAACAGCGCGGTTGCCGCAATCAGCAGCCAGGGCACCATGGCGCTGAAGGACTGGTTGTCGAGGGCCAAAAGGGTCAGCGAGCCGATCGAGGCGCCGATCACCGAAATGATCGCGAAGGCGATGGCGCCGCGCCACATGCGGCTGATGTCCTTCCAGTAGGCCAGCGTCGAGGTGATATAGCCTGGCAACTGGGCGATCGAGGAGGTTGCATTGGCCACGATCGGCGGCATGCCGACCAGCGTCAGCGCGCCGAAGGTGAGAAAGGTACCGCCGCCGGCAATGGCGTTGACGATGCCTGACAGAAAACCGGCGATGAAAAGGATGAACACGTCAAGCAGGGTCACGATGAAAACAGCCTGTTATGTCACAAGGGCGGGCGATATGGCGTTCGAATTCGATATGGAAAGGCTAAGACTGACGCGACACCATGGTGTCGGGGAGGCAATGCACTTTTCGTTACGGAAGGGCAAGACGCATAAATTATCCGGGCCGCAGGTGACAAAGCCTTCGCAATGGTGTATCGCCGCGCCCGTACTGGAAGAACAATCTTCCGGACTGGAATAACCCGTCAACATGTGGCGGTGTAGTCGCCCCTGCCGGATGTCCTGGGACGGATGGCATAGCCAAGCGGTCATTTGAACTGCGAGGCGAGAGCAGGGCGCTCTGACTGTCGGAAGAACAAGAAGTGGATAAAACGATGGATCTCATCCGTCAGCTCGAGGCCGAACAGGCCGCCAAGATCGAAGCCAAGCGCAAGCTGCCCGAATTCCAGCCCGGCGACACCGTGCGCGTCAACGTGCGCGTCACCGAAGGCACCCGCACCCGCGTGCAGGCCTATGAGGGCGTCGTCATCGCCCGTTCCGGCGCCGGCTTCCAGGAGAATTTCACCGTCCGCAAGATTTCCTACGGCGAAGGCGTGGAGCGCGTGTTCCCGGTCTATTCGCCGATGGTCGAGGGCGTCGAGATCGTGCGCCGCGGCAAGGTGCGCCGCGCCAAGCTCTATTACCTGCGCGACCGTCGCGGCAAGTCGGCCCGCATCACGGAAAATACCGGCGTGCGCGCCCGCAAGCTGAACGAAGCCGAGCGCGATGCGCTGAACGCCGAGAAGGCGCGCATCGAGGCCGAGAAGATCGCCGCCGCCGAAGCGCTGGCCGCCGAGAAGGCCGCCCAGGAAGCCGCCGAGAAGAAGGCTGCCGATGAGGCCGCAAAGGCAGCGGAAGCCGCTGCCGCCGAGGCCGCCCCCGCAACTGCGGAATAAGCCTCTTAGGCATTTCCATCGGAAAGGCGGCTTCGGCCGCCTTTTTCGTTGCCGCCGCCATCGGCCGGCGACATGCACGGGCCGGTTGAGGAAGGGCCATCTTGCAAGGCGCATCAAGGCGGCTAAAGTCGGCGGGGTTTCATTGCCCTTCCGATTTCGGGAAGGTCATCCTTGGAGTGCGCCATGACCAAGTCCAAGCTCGTTCTTGCCGGCCTGCTGGCCGTGATCCTCGCCCCGGCCGTCGCCTTCGCCCAGACCCTGCCGGACCTGGGCGGCAAGAAGGTCGTGGTCGTCACCGAAAATGCCTATCCGCCCTTGCAGTTCGTCGACCCCAAGACCGGCGAGCAGATGGGCTGGGAATATGATGCGATGAACGAGATCGCCAAGCGGCTGAATTTCCAGGTCGAATACCAGAACGCCTCATGGGACGCGATGATCCAGGCCGTTTCCGACGACCAGTACAATATCGGCATGAACGGCATCACCATTAACGACGAGCGCAAGGCCAAGGTCGATTTCTCCGACCCCTATATGCGCTCGGAGCAGTTCATGCTGGTGCGTTCCGACGAAAGCCGTTTCACCGACGCCGCCACCTTTGGCGCGTTCAAGGATGGCCTCGTCGGCGCGCAGGCCGGTACCACGCCGTTCTACACCGCCGTCTACAGCGTGCTCGACGGCAACGAGCAGAACCCGCGCATCAAGCTGTTCGAGACGTTCGGGGCCAGCGTGCTGGCGCTCATTTCCGGCGATGTCGATGTCGTCTTGACCGACGGCACCGCCGGCAAGGGCTATGTCGAAAACTCCGGCGGCGGGCTGAAGCTGATCGGCGGGCCGCTTGGCACCGAGGATTTCGGCTTCATCTTCCCGAAAGGCTCCGAATTCATCCAACCCGTCAACGCCGCGATCGCGGACCTGAAGAAGGACGGCACGCTCGACGCTTTGACCAAGAAGTGGTTCCTCGACTACAAGCTCGGCGAATGATCTTCGACCCGGCTTGTTTTCATGATGACGATTGATGGCTTTGCATCGGGAATCCGCGCGGGTTCCCGCTAGATGCCGCAACCCCTGAAGCTGCAAAAGCCGGATTTTCCGTGGTGGCTGGTCGCCGCCGCCCTGCTGGCCGCCACTGCCGCCGTCGCGATTGCGGCAAGCGAGCTTTATTCCCAGGTCTTCGCCACCGTCGCCAAAGGCATCGGCATCACCATCTTCGTCACGCTGGTGGCGTTCGTGCTGGCCTCGGCGATGGGGCTCGGCATCGCGCTGATGGCGCTGTCGGGCTCGCGCGTGCTGAGACAGGTCGCGCGCTTCTATGTCGAGATCCTTCGCGGCGTGCCGATGCTGGTGCTTCTGTTCTGGATCGCCTTCGTCGGCGCGCCGGCCTTCGTCGCGGCATGGAACGCCGTCACCTTGCCCTTGCAGGACGCCGGGCTGATCGAGCCGCTTCTGGTGCGCGACGTATCGCTGCTCTGGCGGGCCATCATGGCGCTGACCATAGGTTATTCCGCCTTCATCGCCGAAGTCTTCCGCGCCGGCATCCTGGCGGTCGACGGCGGCCAGGTCGAGGCGGCCAAGGCGCTGGGGCTGACGCCGTTCCAGCGCTTCCGCCTGATCGTCTTACCGCAAGCTGTCCGCACCATCCTGCCGCCGCTCGGCAACGACTTCGTCGCCATGGTCAAGGATTCGTCGCTGGTCTCGGTGCTCGGCGTCGCCGACATCACCCAGATGGCCAAGATCTACGCCTCCGGCTCGTTCCGCTTCTTCGAGACCTATTCGATCGTCGCCTATATCTACCTCATCCTCACCGTCGGGCTTTCGCTTGCGCTGAGGGCACTGGAACAGCGCATGCGGCGCGGCCATGGCGAACGCCGCCTGGATATCGGAGGAACTCCAGACGGCGCATCCTTGGCCGATGGGGGCAAGGCCAAGGAAAAATCCAAGGCCTAGCCGCTATTGCTTCACGATCTTGCCGGGCAGCGACAGGTCGCCGGAGGCGACATCGTGCACGCCGGTCACGCATAGAAGCGGTGTCTTGCCTTCGGCGTTCACCTGCAATTCGGCCGTCACCGCGTCGAAGGAGACGCCCTCGCCGCCTTTCACCGGCACGGTGATCCGCGCCGTCTTGCCCTTCAGGCTGGGCGACATGCCGGGACTGTCCAGTGCCAGCGGCAGCATCGGTGCGGTCGGCGGGAGAAGATCGACACCGGGCGACACGTCCAGCACCTTCAGGCCCGCGCCGCAGCCGTCATCCTTGCCCAGCACCACCCAGTGCGAGTGCCAGTCGGCGCCGTCATTGGCCGGGTCGCCGTCGCCGTTCTCGTCGAACAGCGGCGTGTCGTCGAAGTCGGGATGCGCGGTGATCGCCAGCGCAAGGATGCCCGCCTTTTCGGCAAAGCCGACGGCCGAAGGATCGAAGCCGGTCGGCCAGACATAGGCCGCGACTTTCGCGCCCTGCAGTTTGCCGGTCGCCTCCGGCTTCACCGATCCGGCCTCGCCGGCAACCTCCATCATGAAGGTGGAAAGCCGCCCGTCCGTGGTGGCCGAAGCGGAGGTGATGTCGAATGCGGCGGGCTTGCCCGGGTCGATCGCGCTTTTGATGTCGTGGGCTATGGCCGGCTGGCCAAGAGCCAGCAGCGCCGTCGCCGCGAGAAGGTGGGGTCTCATGCCTGTTTCTCCAATGGTATTGACTCGATACCATATCCGCATAGCAGGCGCTGCGATGCATTGCAATATTGGTAGTGTTACGATACCAATGCATGTCTCCCGAAAGTGGGAACCGGTTTCGAGACAAAGACATGCATGCAAGAGGGCATGTCTCCCGAAAGTGGGAACCGGTTTCGGGACAAGGACATGCATGGAAGAAGGAGCTAAAGCGTGCGAAGCGATGCAGAAAGCCGCGACACGCTTTGACAGCAATGCGCAACGACGGCGAAACCATCGAACTGATCGAGCGGCTGGCGCGGCTGGTCACCAATGAAGGGCATGCGCATGGGCTGAAGCCGGCGCAGTGGGAGGCGTTGCGCTATCTTGCCCGCGCCAACCGCTTCTCGCGCACGCCGGGCGGCCTCACCGCCTATCTCGGCCTCACCAAGGGCACCGTGTCGCAAACGCTGATGTCGCTGGAGCGGGCCGGCCTTGTCGAAAAGACCGCCAATCCGGGCGATGCCCGTTCGGTTCAACTCGGCCTGACCGAAAAGGGCAGGGCGCTGTTGCCGCTCGACGGCATGGCGACGATCCAGAAAGCTTTCGAGGCCTTGCCGCAGCCCTTGCGGGCCACGCTTGGCGATGGCGTCGCGGCGCTGGTTACCTCGGCGCTTGCGGCGCGCTCAGGCCGAGCCTTCGGCATCTGCCACGACTGCCGGCATTTTGCCGCCGATGCGCGCGGACCGGGCCAGCACTATTGCCGGTTGCTGAAGCAGCCGCTGGAAGACGCCGAAGCCGAACAGATCTGCCAGGAGCAGGAAGCGGCGTGAGCGGAGACGACCTGCCGAGCTTTTTCTTCATGATATTGGGGGGTGGAGCAAATGGGAAAGTATGATGCTTGGAGAGATCACTTGGTACAGCAAACAGCTGTCGATGTTGTGATGAGCTTCGATGAGTTGGACGTATTGTCCAATCTACCTGCGTCGGCCCGCAAATATGATTGGTGGTGGGCGAACGAAGATTTGGAAGTCACCGCACACGTTCAGTGCAAATCGTGGCAATCGGCGGGATACGAAGCGTATCCAGATATGAACAATCGAACTGTCACTTTCATGCGAATGCGCACAGGTAGATGACCAAATCGCAGATTGAGGGTTCCTGACGGCACCCGTAGCAGTGGACTGTTCTGAAGCAGTTTCCAGCAATCTCAACCACTTAGCATTTTTCTATCCCCACCCTCCAACCCCCTCTCATACTCCGCCCCAGTTTCTCTCGCGGGAACGCGGTGTCGCGACGGCGCAATCGTGGAGAGAAACCGGCGCCTCGGATGCGGGCTAGCGTGGCTCGCGCCGGGGAGGTTTGGTCTGCCCCCCACGAAGGGACCGGTTGTGTCCTGTGCAGCGTTGAAAGGGGACGCGCTAGGCCGCCGAGCGTCGCCCTCACCTTAGCAGCGGCATCTTCAAGGAGAGCCTGTGAGGGGACACGGCGTGTCGATGAAAGCGGGCGGATTTGAAATCTTAAAACGCCGGACGGGCGGTCGGGTGACCGCACATACCTACTAAAACGAGCGATCTCCTGACCGCCCGTCTTTCCGACCTCTCAACCGAGGTCAGTTCTTTGACAATGGCCAGACGGCTTTAGCCGGGCGTGGCAATGAACAAGCACACCCATCTCTTCGTCATCCTAGGGCGTAGCAGGCCAAAGGCCGTCGCGGAGACCCTAGGATCCATGCCGTTACGAGGCGGCGGTGCGTAAAGGGTGAAGAAGACAACTCTTCATTCTGAACCGCCCCGCGCATCTCAACCCTCACGGCATGGATCCCCGGGTCGCGCCTTTCGCTACGCTCGGGCTTGCCCGAGGATGACGAACGGAAAGGGGCCTTCCATGCAACGAGACATTCCCGCATCCAGCCGGCAATTGCCGAGGGCGGAAAAGATTGATATGAGCGAGGCCATGGAAGAGCTGTTCGGAGACCCGTCCTACAAGGGCTTCGTGCTGCAGGACAAGAAGCGCCTGCCAGCGCGCTTTTTTGCGTGCATTTCGGGCGCGCTCGCCAGCCGGCTTTCCTGAGCCGGTCCGCCTTCGTGCCGGCGTCGCCGGTTTTCGCTTCCACACTTTGAAATCGACGGATTTACGCACATGAGCGCCCCTTCTGAACCCAAATTGCGCACCCTCTACGACAAGATTTTCGACGATCACGTGGTCGACCGGCAGGACGACGGCACTTGCCTGCTCTACATCGACCGCCACCTCGTCCATGAAGTGACCAGCCCGCAGGCGTTCGAAGGCCTGCGCATGACCAACCGCAAGGTGCGCCATCCCGAGCGCACGCTGGCCGTGGTCGATCACAACGTGCCGACCTCGCCGGACCGCGTCAACGGCATCAAGAACGAGGAAAGCCGCATCCAGGTCGAGGCGCTGGCGAAGAACGCCGCCGACTTCGGCGTCGAATATTATTCCGAGAAGGACCGCCGCCAGGGCATCGTCCACATCATCGGGCCGGAGCAGGGTTTCACGCTGCCCGGCATGACCATTGTCTGCGGCGACAGCCACACCTCCACGCACGGCGCGTTCGGCGCGCTGGCGCACGGCATCGGCACGTCGGAAGTCGAGCATGTGCTGGCAACGCAGACGCTGATCCAGCGCAAGGCCAAGAACATGCTGGTGCGGGTCGATGGCCAGTTGCCGGCCGGCGTCACCGCCAAGGACATCATCCTTGCCATCATCGGCGAGATCGGCACCGCCGGCGGCACCGGCTACGTCATCGAATATGCCGGCGAGGCGATCCGCGCGCTGTCGATGGAAGGCCGCATGACGATCTGCAACATGTCGATCGAAGGCGGTGCGCGCGCCGGCCTGATCGCGCCGGACGACACCACCTTCGCCTATGTCAAGGACAAGCCGCGCGCGCCGAAGGGCGCGGCGTGGGACATGGCGCTCGGCTACTGGAAGACGCTCCAGACCGACGAAGGCGCGCATTTCGACAAGGTCGTCGTGCTGGACGCTGCCGCGCTGCCGCCCATTGTCACCTGGGGTTCGTCGCCCGAGGACGTCGCCTCCGTGCTCGGTGCCGTGCCCGATCCGGACCAGATCGCGGACGAGAACAAGCGCAACTCCAAGAAGCGCGCGCTCGAATATATGGGGCTGACCGCCGGCACGAAGATCACCGACATCGAGGTCGATCGCGTCTTCATCGGCTCCTGCACCAATGGTCGCATCGAGGATCTGCGCGCCGTTGCCGCCGTCGCCAAGGGCAAAAAGGTCAACCCGCGCGTCAACGCCATGATCGTGCCGGGCTCGGGTCTGGTGAAGGAACAGGCCGAGGCCGAAGGGCTCGACAAGATCTTCATCGAGGCCGGTTTCGACTGGCGCGAGCCGGGCTGCTCGATGTGCCTGGCCATGAACGACGACCGGCTGAAGCCGCATGAGCGCTGCGCCTCGACCTCGAACCGCAATTTCGAGGGCCGCCAGGGCTTCAAGGGCCGCACGCATCTGGTGTCGCCCGCCATGGCGGCGGCGGCGGCGATCGCCGGCCATTTCGTCGACATCCGCGACTGGCAGTAAGTGGCGAAATTTCCGGGGCCGGATGCTCCGGAAATTTTTACATACAGGAAATATACCGCTCCGACTTAACCCGTTGTTTGGGCTTACGGGCTAAGGCTTTCGCCACGGAACCGGTGGAAGATGCGTTGAGGGTGGATACGAGCCTGTTCATAGCGCTGCTAAACCCAGCAATCGCGCTCGTGCTGTCGGCGGCCTTCGTTGGTCTGTGGTTCTATCTGCGTCAGCGCCATCTGGCGCTCCTGGCTGCCGGCTACGGTTTGTCGGCGGTCGGGTTTGTCCTGCAATCCTTCCCCTTTCCGACGGGGTTCGGCATCACCCGAGCCCTCGCAGGCGCGACGTTTTCGCTGGCAGCCTGCCTAGTCGGGGCAGCAGTCGTCCTGCGTTTCGGCCGGTCCAGAAGTTTCCCCATCATAGGCGTGCTGGCCGCTCTCGGTTTTACCGCCCAGATGTGGTTCATGTTCGTCGACGCGGACCTCACCAGGCGCATCCTGTCACTGAATTTCGCCTTCGGGGCGATTTGCCTGTTGGTCGCAGCCGACCTTTGGCCAAGCCGGGCGCGTAGCATGGCCGAGTATTTCCTGTTTGGAATGGCGATACTGACGGCAATGAACTTCATCGTCCGGCCGCCGGTCGTCATGGCCATATACGGGCCGATCAGCCCCGAAAATTTCTACAACTCGGTTTATTGGCGTTCGGCGATGCTGTCGCATGCCTTGTTCGCGCTTTTGATCTCGCTTTGTGTGTTTGCCGCCGCCGCACTCGATATGGTTTCGGGATTGAGGCAAGTGTCGCAGACGGATTCACTGTCGGGCCTGCTCAACAGGCGCGGCTTCGACCTGGCCGCGCAGAGGCTTCTCGGCCAGTGCGGAACCAGCAAATGCCCGGTTACACTGGTGCTTGCCGATCTCGATCACTTCAAGTCGATCAATGACCGTTACGGCCATGCTGTCGGCGACCGCGTGATCGCCGCCTTCGCCGAAAAGCTGCAGGCGGCGGCTTCAGGCGCGCGCGGAGTTGCGGGGCGTATCGGCGGGGAAGAATTCGCCGTGCTCCTGCCATGGGCGGACCTTGCCGGGGCACGCCTGCTTGCCGAAGCGGTCCGCGTCCTTTTCTCGACCGGCGATACGGAAGGCTTCCCGCATGGATTGCGGGTAACGGCGAGCTTCGGCGTCGCCGCCAGGACCGGGGATGAGCAACTCGATCTTCTGATGCGCAGGGCCGACGAGGCGCTTTACAAGGCGAAGCAGAACGGCCGCAACAGCGTGCGCATGTCCTACGAGCGCTCGGTCGAGGTTTTGCCCGCCGCCTCGGCAAACAGGTGATTGACAGCGCCGAAAAGTGCCGGCGTTAACGTGTTCTTGGTGCGTCGATGTTTTTGTTGACGACCGACGCATGAGAACGAGATGACGAGCGCAAACTTCATTCTGGCCATCAACGTCTTCGTGGCCGCGCTTCTCGCTGCCTCCTTCATGGTTCTGGCAGCCGGCGGCGCGCGGCGTACCGCGGCGCACTGGCTGGCGTTCAGCTATATGCTCGGCATCGGCTATTTGCTCATCGAGTTCAGCATACCGGTATTCCGCGACGCTCACCTGCCGGTCACTGTCGCGTTCGCCGTCTTTCTTGCCGCGACCATCGCCTTCAATGTCGGACTGGCGCACAACTACAATTTGCGGCAGCACTGGCAATTGATGCTGTTCTTTCTCGCGGCGGCAACCTTTGTCGTCTATCTGGTGCAGGACCAGCCGCGCCAAGCGCTGACGCGCATGATGGCTTACCAGCTTCCCTATGCCGCCATGCAAGCCGTGGCGCTCGCCATCGTGTGGTCGTCGAAAAAGCGCCCAGGCGCGCTCGACCGGCTGCTGATGGTCGTTCTGGCCTTGAGCGTCCTGCAATTCGCCAGCAAGCCCTTCCTTGCGCATGCGCTCGGCGGCTGGGGCGCGAACCCGCAAAGCTACCTGCAAAGCAGCTATGCGATGGTGTCGCAAACGATGGGTACGATCTTCACCCTGGCCATCGCGTTGCTGATGCTGGGCATCCTGGTGCGCGACGCACTTGCGGAAGCGACTTTCAAGTCCGAGGCGGACGCTTTGTCTCGGCTGCTCAATCGCGGTGGTTTCCAGGCACATGCCGGCCTGGCGCTTCGAACGGCCAGGAAGCAGGGGATTCCGGTGTCGTTGGTGCTGGCGGATCTCGATCACTTCAAGACGATAAACGACAGTTTCGGCCATGCATCGGGCGATCGCGTCATCGAGGCCTTTGCCGGGTTCCTGCGCGGCACCGTCACGCATCACCACATTGTCGGCCGCATCGGCGGCGAAGAATTCGCCATCCTTTTGCCGGGCACCAACCTGACGTCGGCACGACTGTTCGCGGAGGGCATACGCAGCGCCTTCAGCGCCTTGCCCATTGAGGGGCTGCCGAAGACCCATCGCTGTACGGCAAGCTTTGGCGCCGCTGAACTCCAGTTGGAAGAAGGCCTCGCCGATCTGATGCGGCGGGCCGACGAGGCGCTCTATGGCGCCAAGAAAGCCGGGCGCGATCAGGTTAGAGTTTCAGGCGGTCCGCTCAGTCTCGTCCAGCCGCCCGCCGAGCCGCCCGGCTGGAATTTCAACGGCAAGGGCTAAGCTGCGGCATCTCGCCGTCCGAGAGGCCATACATGTAGCTGCGCCCCTTCACCAACACAGGCGGGCGATAGCAATCCTGCGCTGCTCCGGCACGGATGTGTTCATTGAAATGGATCACCCCCGGTTCGCCGGTCGCCGTGTAATTGGCCAACTTCCTGGCCATATGGCCTTCGCCGACAAGGATGCGCTTATAACCAGCGGCGCTGTCGATGACGAGGTTGCCGAACGAATCGGCATAGACATGGTCATGATGGCGTGACCAAGCGTCCGCCGGCGAGGAATAGCCGACGGCAAGCAACGTTGTCACCGCGAGGCTGGATAGGCCAAAGCTCAAACGCATGCTGCTGCTCCGTGTTAGAGGCAAGCCTCCTCGAATCAGGAGATTAACGATTTCTTAACCATTGTTAAGAGACTGGCCAGGCAGCGGCGCGGCTTTCGCAAAAATGGTTAATGGCCGGCATCCATGGCAAAGCTTGGGGTAGATCGCCAGGCCCCCTTGATCGCCAGGACCCCACGCGGGTAAGTTCGCGCTTCTGGAGGATATTGCATGGCGTTATGCCTAGCGGCACGGGTGGCGATCACGCTGTTGCCAATCATTGTCTGTTCGGCGTGCGTTTCCGATCCGGGAGCCAAGGCAACGGACAAATCCCTTAAGGCTGTTTCTGCGGACGGTTCGCAGGCGGTGGCGATCGTTACGGAAGAGGAAGTCTCGCAACCTGGCACGGCGACCTACAACTGTGCCGACGGGGGCATGATGACCATCCAGAATCTCGGTGCTTCGGTGCGCATTCTGGGGCCGGATGGTGTTGCCGAGGAACTGCAGGCCTCGCCCTCCAACCAGCGCAGCCGGTACGGTCAGGCGCACGACGCGATCGTTCTCGATGGACGCGAGGCGCTGGTGGTCAAGGCCGGCCAGACGCCATTGACCTGCATGCGATAAGGGAATTCTCCCCAGTTAAGAAGTTATCCTACGAATATAATTCTGTCCTTCAATCGTTTGAAGCGCCGACAAGCGATTTAGTCAGACTAAATTATGAATCGGAAACGGTTTTCTGACTTTGACGCGGTGCAAAAAGAGTTCTAGAAACCGGCCATCCAAAGTCGCATCTGAAACTGCGGTGGCGCATTTGCACTGCAGCACAGGGTGCCGAACGGGGGAGCCATGAGCCAATCACAAGCCACCCGCGCGCCGGCGAAGCCACGCCCGCTTTCGCCGCATCTGTCCATCTATCGGCCGCCGATCACTATGACGACGTCGATCCTGCATCGCATCACCGGTGCAGCGCTCTATGTCGGTACGTTGCTGGTCGCCTGGTGGCTGATCGCCGCTGCGGGGCCGCAATCCTACTTCGATTTCGTCAACGGCATTTTCGGATCATGGTTCGGTCGTCTCGTGCTGCTTGGTTATACGTGGGCGCTTATGCTCCACCTGCTGGGCGGCGTGCGCCATTTCGTCTGGGATGCGGGCGCCGGCCTGGAAAAGCACACGGCCTCGAAGATCGCTTGGGCATCGCTGGTCGGCTCCGCCGTGCTGACGCTGGCGATCTGGGTGGTCGGCTACTACGTCCGGGGGGCCTGACATGAGCGGCAACAATATCGACATGCGCACCCCAATGGCCAAGGTGCGAGGCCTCGGTTCCGCCCGTGAAGGCACCCTTCACTTCTGGCGGCAACGCCTGACAGCCGTTGCCCTCGTTCCGCTGACCCTGTTCTTCGTCGGCTTCCTCGTCTGCATGAACGGCGCAAGCTATGACGAGGTCCGCGCAGCCATCAGCCACCCGGCGGTAGCGTTGATCCTCATGGTCATGATCGTCTCGGGGCTGATCCACATGCGGCTCGGCATGCAGGTCGTTATAGAGGACTACGTCCACGGCGAGGGCTGCAAGCTGGCGCTGCTCATGCTCAATACTTTCTTCACCATAGCGGTCGGCGTAGCCTCGATCTTCGCCCTCGCCAAGCTGTCATTCGGAGGCTGAGCCTTGGCCAAGGACGCAAAGAACGCGGGCGGCGCTTCCGCCTATACCTATGTCGATCACAAGTTTGACGTCGTCGTCGTCGGCGCGGGTGGCGCGGGGCTTCGCGCCACGCTCGGCATGGCCGAACAGGGGCTGAAGACCGCCTGCATCACCAAGGTTTTCCCAACGCGGTCGCACACGGTGGCAGCCCAGGGCGGGATCGCCGCCTCGCTGTCCAACATGGGGCCGGACAGCTGGCAATGGCACATGTACGACACCGTCAAGGGGTCGGACTGGCTGGGCGACATGGACGCGATGGAATATCTGGTGCGCCAGGCGCCGGCCGCCGTCTATGAACTCGAACATTACGGCGTCCCCTTCTCGCGCACCGAGGAAGGCAAGATCTACCAGCGCCCGTTCGGCGGCCACATGATGAACTATGGCGACGGCCCGCCCGTGCAGCGCACCTGCGCTGCCGCCGACCGCACCGGCCATGCCATCCTGCACACGCTTTACGGCCAGTCGCTGAAGCACAAGGCGCAATTCTTCATCGAGTATTTCGCGCTCGACCTGATCATGGAAGACGACGGCACCTGCACCGGCGTCGTCGCCTGGAACCTCGACGACGGCACCATCCATCGCTTCTCGGCCAAGATGGTCGTCTTGGCGACGGGCGGCTATGGCCGCGCCTTCTTCTCCGCCACCTCGGCCCATACCTGCACCGGCGACGGCGGCGGCATGGCAGCTAGAGCGGGTCTCCCGCTCCAGGACATGGAATTCGTGCAGTTCCACCCGACCGGCATCTATGGCGCCGGCTGCCTGATCACCGAGGGCGCGCGCGGCGAAGGCGGCTATCTCGTCAACTCCGAGGGCGAGCGCTTCATGGAGCGCTATGCGCCGTCCGCCAAGGATCTGGCCTCGCGCGACGTGGTTTCGCGTTGCATGACGCTGGAAATCCGCGAAGGTCGCGGCGTCGGCAAGAACAAGGACCACATCTTCCTGCATCTCGACCATCTCGACCCGGCCGTGCTGCATGAACGGCTGCCCGGCATTTCGGAATCGGCGCGCATTTTCGCCGGCGTCGACCTGACCAAGGAGCCGATCCCCGTGCTGCCGACGGTCCACTACAATATGGGCGGCGTGCCGACCAACTATTGGGGCGAAGTGCTGAACCCGACCAAGGCGGACCCGGACCGGGTGTCGCCCGGCCTCATGGCCGTCGGCGAGGCCGGCTGCGCCTCGGTGCACGGTGCCAACCGGCTTGGTTCCAACTCGCTGATCGACCTCGTCGTCTTCGGTCGCGCCGCTGCGATTCGCGCGGGCGAAGTGGTGGACCGCGCTTCGGCAGTACCTTCCCTCAACCTGGCGGCGGCCGACAAGATCATGGACCGCTTCGACCGCCTGCGCCACGCCAACGGCAAGACGCCGACCGCCGTCATCCGCGAGCGGATGCAGCGCGCCATGCAGGAAGACGCCGCCGTGTTCCGCACCCAGGAATCGCTGGAGAACGGCTGCAAGCGGATTTCGCAGATCTGGGGCGAGTTGAAGGACATCAAGGTCTATGACCGCTCGATGATCTGGAACTCGGACCTCGTCGAGACGCTGGAACTGGAAAACCTGATGGCCAACGCCATCACCACCGTCTATGGCGCGGAAGCCCGCAAGGAAAGCCGCGGCGCGCATGCGCGCGAGGACTTTGCCGACCGCGACGACGCCAACTGGCGCAAGCATACGCTGGCGCACCTGAGCGAGGACGGTAAAGTCTCGCTCAGCTATCGCCCGGTTCACACTGAACCGCTGCTGAAGGAAGAAGACGGCGGCATCAGCCTCGCCAAGATCGCGCCCAAGGCGCGGGTGTATTGAGGATCGCAATCCATGGTCGAACTCGCACTCCCCAAGAACTCGCAGATCAAGCAGGGCAAGACCTGGCCGAAGCCCGAGGGTGCCACCAATCTGCGCGAATACCGCATCTACCGCTGGTCGCCGGATGACGAGGAAAACCCGAGCATCGACACCTATTTCGTCGACATGGACGATTGCGGGCCGATGGTCCTGGATGCGCTCTTGTACATCAAGAACAAGATCGATCCGACGCTGACGCTACGCCGCTCCTGCCGCGAGGGCATTTGCGGTTCCTGCGCCATGAACATCGACGGCTCGAATACACTTGCCTGCACCAAGGGCTGCGACGAGATTTCCGGTGCGATCAAGATCTACCCGCTGCCGCATATGCAGGTGGTCAAGGACCTGGTGCCCGACCTCACCAATTTCTACGCCCAGCACGCCTCGATCGAGCCTTGGCTGCATACGGTTTCGCCGGAACCCGCCAAGGAATGGCTGCAGAGCCACGAGGACCGCGAAAAGCTTGACGGCCTCTACGAGTGCATCCTGTGCGCCTGCTGCTCGACCTCCTGCCCGAGCTACTGGTGGAACGGCGACCGCTATCTCGGCCCGGCAACGCTGCTGCAAGCCTATCGCTGGCTGATCGACTCCAGGGACGAGGCCAAGGGCGAGCGGCTGGACAATCTTGAAGACCCGTTCCGGCTCTATCGTTGCCACACCATCATGAACTGCGCGCAGACCTGCCCCAAGGGCCTCAATCCGGCCAAGGCGATCGCCGAGATCAAGAAGATGATGGTCGAGCGGCGGGTCTGACGGCGATCGCTCTTTTTGCTTGCGCGCCTGCGGCAACGCGGCAGGCGATGATGATCGAGCGGCGGGCCTGATCGCCGGTCGAGCTTAAGCCGTCCGGGCCGCCGCAGCGGCAGGACGGTCCGGACGAAACAGGCGGTAGGCCCGATAGCCGGCAACCAGAAACAACAGCAGCAGCATTGCCTGAACCGCCAGGAAAGGCGGCTCTGACCCGTTTGGCGCCAGCGCCTTCAAGGCGGGCACTTTCTGGAACATCTGCGCAACGAGCACGAATACGTTGAAGTAGAGCGAGAGCACGGCTGTGACAACGTATACGCCGCGCCAGCGCCCGGTCATGCGCCGGCCATATCGTGCATAGAAGACAGCGATCAGCACGAAAATCGAGATTATCCCGACGCTGACTGCCGGTGTGAAGCCGTTGAGCGGAAACAGAAAGCCGGTGAGGGTCGTCGCCAATGTCGTCACAAGAAAAATGAAGGTAAGGAGGCTCATCTTCTGCGACGACATAAGTCCGTATAGGACGATGACGCCGGTTCCGATGGCGACGAGGCTCACAAGCACATGGAATGTTTGAAGCGTTGATACACCGAAGAACATTGTCCCCTCCTGCATCATTGGAAACAGGACACACCCAATTCAAGCGATTGTCCAGCAGCGTGCAGCATGTCTTGCCGTCGACAGCGACCTTCGTGTAGGGGATTGCGCATGAACGAAACGTCTGAACTTCCCCTTCTTAACGCCGTCGAAGCCCGCATTCTGGGCTGCTTGATCGAGAAGAAGGAGTTGACGCCGGATGTCTATCCGCTGTCGCTCAACTCCGCCCATGCCGCCGCCAACCAGAAGACGGCGCGCGACCCAGTAATGGCGCTGGAACCGGTCGAGGTGCATAGGGCCTTGAAGCTGCTCGAGCAGAAAGAACTTGTGCGTCAGGCCTTCGCTTCTCGCGTCGAGCGCTACGAACACACCATGGCGCAGCGCTTTTCGTTGACAACGGCGCAGACGGCGCTGGTCGGCCTTTTGTTGCTGCGCGGTCCGCAGACGGTGCCCGAACTGTTTGTGCGCAGCGAGCGTATGGCGCGGTTCGCATCGGCCGACGATTTGCGCGGCGAACTCGATATGCTGATTGGCCGCAGGCCCGCGCTGGTGAAGGAAATAGGTCGTGGTCCCGGCCAGCGCGAAGACCGCTACGCGCATCTTCTTGCCGGACCGGTCGAACTTGCGGCAGTCGCCACGCCAACCAGAACACCTTCGTTCGCGGCTTCGTCCGATCTTGAAGCGCGCGTCGAGGCGCTCGAGGAAGAGGTGGCAACGCTGCGCGCGCGCCTCGACGCCCTGACTGCCGAACAGTCATAAATCGAAACGTGAGAAGCAGCGCCTCTTGCAGCGCTGCGTCTGTGCAGAAATTTACGCCAGCTTGGCGTCGAGCGTCACGTTGATGGCGCCAAGCGCTTTCGACACCGGGCAGCCGGCCTTGGCCTTCTCGGCCAGTTCCTTGAACTTGGCGGCATCGATGCCGGGCACCGTGCCGACGACGGTGAGCGCGCTGCCGGTGATTCCGGTGCCGGGCACCAGCGTGACCACTGCGGTTGCATCGAGCTTCTCGGCCGTGGTGCCGTTCTCGGCCAGGAAGTGGGAAAGCTGCATGGCGAAGCATCCGGCATGGGCAGCCGCGATCAATTCCTCGGGATTGGTACCCGTTTTGCCGCTTTCGTCCTCGAAGCGGCCCTTGAAGGAATAAGGCTGCTTGCTGAACACGCCGCTTTGCATGTCGAGGGTGCCGGCACCTTCCTTGAGGGTGCCTTTCCAGACGGCGTTTGCGTGACGGTCCATGGTATTCTCCTTATCTGTCGGTGGCCGAAAGCGGCCAGTACGGCCTATATCCACGATAGTGCACGTCGTTGTTGATGCAAGGCAAACAACGGGCACTGGGTCAGCTATTGGCAGACGTCCACCCACTGCGCATTGGTGAGTGCGGCCATCCGCTCGGGTGCCAGCCGAACCGCAGCGTTGGTGGCGCCTGCCGCAGGCACCACTTCGTCGAAGGAACGCAGCGAAGCATCGCAATAGACAGGCAGCGGCGCAGGCAAGCCGAACGGACACACTCCACCGACCGGATGGCCCGTCACTTCCATGACCTGGTTCGTATCCAACATGCGGGCCTTGGCGCCGAACCGGTCGCGGAACTTGCGGTTGTCGATGCGTGCCATGCCGCCCGCCACAACCAGCATGATCGTGTCGCCGGCGCGCAGGCAGATCGTCTTGGCGATCTGTGCCGGCTCGACGCCATGGGCCTGGGCGGCGAGTGCTACGGTCGCCGAGCTTTCTTCGGTGACGATGACTTCAATCTCGGGAGCGTGGGCGGCGAAAAAAGCGCGAACGGATGAAAGAGACATGCACGAACCTTGCTTGGATATGAAAACTTCGGGGAAGGGCGCTGCCCTCAGATGGCTTCGCCCTTCAACAGCCGCGGGGTTTCGCCGGACAGGCCCGAGGCCTGGCGGATGAAGAACTCCTTCAGGCGAGGCAGGCGTTCGACAATGCCGAGGCCGATGTCGCGCACCGTGCGCACTGGGGCAATGTCGTTCGAGAACAGGCGGTTGAGGACGTCGGTGGTCACGCCCATCTGGACGGTGTCGAAGCGCCGCCATTGCTGATAGCGCTCAAGCACATCGAGCGCGCCGATGTCCTGGCCGAGCCGGTCGGCCTCGACGATCACCTCGGCCAGTGCCGCGACGTCCTTGAAGCCGAGATTGAGGCCTTGGCCGGCAATCGGATGAATGCCGTGAGCGGCATCGCCGGCAAGCGCGATGCGCGGTGCGACGAAGGCCCGGGCCAGCGTCAGGCCGAGTGGCCAGGCGCGCGGCTTGTCCTCGACCCGGATCTCGCCGAGCTTCAGCCCGAAGCGGCGTTCGAGTTCCGCCTCGAAGACGAGGTCGTCGCCGCTCACCAGCTTGTCGGCATCCTCGGTGCGCTCGACCCAGACCAGCGATGAGCGATTGCCTTTCAGCGGCAAGGTGGCAAACGGACCGGCGGGCAAAAAGTGCTCCTCTGCGAGGCCGTTGTGCGGCCGCTCGTGGGCAACTGTGCAGACAATGCCCGACTGCCCATAACTCCAATGCACGGTCTTGATGCCTGCCAGGTCGCGCAACTTCGATTTGACGCCATCGGCGGCAACGAGCAGGCGCGCTCTCAGCGTCGCCCCGTCGGCAAGATGAATGGTGACGCCGCCGCCGTCGGCCTCGAAGTTGCGAACCCCTACGCCTTCGATGATGTCGATGCCGAGTTGGCCGGCGCGCTTGCGCAACGCACCGTTGAGGTCGCGGTTGGCAACCATGTGAGCAAAGGGCTCGCCGGGAGCAACTTCGCCGTCGAAAGTCAGGAACACCGGCCGCACCGGGTCGGCAGTGCGCGAATCGGTGATCACCATTTCGGTGATCGCCTGGGCTTCCGGGGCAAGGTCGTCCCACACGCCTAACCGGTCGAGCATGCGGCAGGCGGCGGCGGCGATTGCCGAGGCACGACCGTCCTTCTGCCACACGCCTGCAGGTGCTGCATCCACCACGGCAACGGCCAGGCTTGGTCTTGCCTGCTTCAGCGATACCGCTGCGGCAAGGCCGGCGTAGCCCGCGCCAGCCACCAGTATGTCCAGCTTGGCCTGGCCTTTGCCCATTGCCTTGCGTTCAGCCATTGCCAAAACCTTTCGTGTTGCCGGCGGCAGCATATGCAGCCTTGACGAGTTGCCATTCCTGTCCGACACCGGCCCGGATCAATCGCGCCAAAGGCACAAACATGACGGCAGCCATGGACGAGCTTCTAAGCATACTCGATCTCGAACGGCTGGAACACAACCTGTTCCGTGGTCGCAGCCCCGAGACCGACTGGCAGCGCGTATTCGGCGGCCAGACCATCGCCCAGGCACTGGTTGCCGCACAGCGCACGGTCGAACCGGAGCGGCACGTGCATTCGCTGCACGGCTATTTCATGCGCCCCGGCGACACCAAGCTGCCGATCGTCTACGAGGTCGATCGCATCCGTGACGGCGGCTCCTTCACCACGAGGCGCGTGGTGGCGATCCAGCACGGCAATGCGATCTTTTCGCTGGAAGCCTCATTCCAGCGCGACGAGCACGGGCTGGAGCATCAGGTGCCGATGCCCCTGGACGTGCCGCCCCCCGACAAGCTCCTGTCGCAGCGCGAGCTGATCGGGAAATTCGGCGAGGCCGTGCCTGAAGGCATCCGCCGCTACTGGGAGCGCGACCGGCCGATCGAGATGAAGCCGGTCATGCTCAAGCACTATACGAGCCGCGAGAAGCTGGAGCCGAAACAGAACATCTGGATCCGCACCAGCGGCCCGGTGCCGGCAGACCGCGCCATCCAGGCAGCGGTGCTGGCCTATCTGTCGGACATGACATTGCTCGATACCTCGACCTTTGCGCATGGCCGTGCCATTTTCGACCGCGATATCCAGGCAGCCAGTCTTGACCATGCTATGTGGTTCCATCGGCCGCACGCTCTCGACGACTGGATCCTCTATTCGCAAGACAGCCCTTCCACGCAAGGCTCGCGCGGCTTCACGCGGGGCTCGTTGTTTGCCCGCGATGGGACGCTGGTTGCGTCTGTGGCTCAGGAAGGCCTGATCCGGCTGAAGCGGTAGCCTGTTTTTTAGGCAATCAACCGAAGCTGCTTATTAATTTAGCATTTGAATTGCTGCGCCTGCGAGCCAGCTGCGGCCACAGATAGAATTACATCAGCGAAAACAGCCTTTTAACTCTAGCGCCCAGCAATTGGCACGGAGCTTGAATGCTCGTGGATGCCCGCCGGTTCACATGGATCGGCTGGGCCACGTGCAACGCGGGGACCCGCACAAGCAGAGGGTAAGAGCCGATGAAAATCGTGATGGCTGTCATCAAGCCGTTCAAGCTCGACGAGGTGCGCGAGGCGCTCACTGCCATCGGCGTACAAGGCCTGACCGTCACCGAAGTCAAAGGCTACGGGCGTCAGAAAGGGCACACGGAAATCTACCGCGGCGCGGAATACGCAGTGAGCTTCCTGCCGAAACTCAAGATCGAGGTCGCGGTCGACAGCGACATTGCCGACAGCACCGTCGAGGCTATCCGCAATGCCGCCAAGACCGGCCAGATCGGCGACGGCAAGATCTTCGTATTCGGCATCGAGCAGGCCGTGCGCATCCGCACCGGCGAAACAGGCACCGACGCGCTCTGAGCGGTCGGTCGATATGCAAATGGAGAGATCAATGAAAATTCCTTCCACCTTCAAGCGTGCGGGAATGCTGGCCCCGTTCACTGCCTGGGCGTTCGGGTCCGCCGTGGCATTTGCCCAGGAAACCGCACCGGCGGCAGCGGAAGCAGCGGCTCCGGTTTCGGCGCTCGACACGGGCAACACGGCATGGATGCTTTTATCGACCGTCCTCGTGCTGTTCATGATCCTGCCAGGCCTTGCCCTTTTCTATGGCGGTCTGGTTCGTTCAAAGAACGTGCTGTCGATCCTCATGCAATGCACGATGATCACTGCGGTCGTCATCGTGGTCTGGGTTTTGTGGGGCTACTCTTTCGCTTTCGGTGGCGGCACCAGCCCTTATTGGGGTGGCCTCGGCAAGGTATTCCTCGCAGGCGTCACGCCGGCCTCGGAATCGGGAACGATCCCCGAATTCGTGTTCATCTGTTTCCAGATGACCTTTGCCTGCATCACGCCGGCACTCATCGTCGGCGCTTTCGCCGAGCGGGTGAAGTTTTCCGCCGTCATGCTGTTTGTGGTGCTGTGGGTCAGCCTGGTCTATTTCCCGATCGCGCATATGGTCTGGGATGCCAACGGCCTGATCTTCGGCTGGGGTGCGCTCGACTTTGCCGGCGGCACCGTGGTCCACATCAATGCCGGCATTGCCGCGCTCGTCGGTGCGCTGCTGATCGGCAAGCGCAAGGGCTATGGCCGCGACAACATGGCCCCGCATTCGATGCCGTTCACGATGATCGGCGCCTCGATCCTGTGGGTCGGCTGGTTCGGCTTCAATGCCGGCTCGGCGCTGGCGGCCAACGGCATCGCTTCGCTCGCCATGATCAACACCTTTACCGCGACCGCCGGCGCAGCCATCGCGTGGGCCGTCGTGGAAACGGTCGCGCGCGGCAAGGCCTCGATGCTGGGCGCGGCCTCCGGTATCGTAGCCGGGCTGGTGGCGGTGACGCCGGCGGCTGGTTTCGTCGGTCCGGTCGGGGCGATCGCGCTCGGCGCCATCGCTTCGGTCGTCTGTTACTATTTCGTCGCCTCGGTGAAGATCAAGCTTGGTTATGACGATGCGCTGGACGTGTTCGGCGTGCATGGCATCGGCGGCATCGTCGGGGCTCTGGGTACCGGCGTCTTCGCCTCCGCCTCGCTGGGCGGGGTCGGCTATGCCGACGGCGTGACCATGGGCGGCCAGGTATGGACGCAACTGCTCGCCATTGTCGTCACGGTCGTCTGGTGCGGCGTCGTGTCGGCGGTGCTCTACAAATTTGTCGATCTGGTGATCGGCCTGCGCCCGGCAGCGGACGTCGAATCGCAGGGTCTCGACATCACCTCGCACGGAGAAGTGGCCTACCACTCGTCATGAGCGGCTGGCCAGCCGGGCCATCCCCTCAGGGTTTCCTTCGATTGACTGCCCTTTGGCCCGGACTTGTTCCGGGCCTTTTTTGACCGGCTGCAAGCGCGCACATTCAACAAAAACACGAAACAGCTTCGAATCGATTGGAGGGAGTTCCCTCTTGCGCGCATGGCGCAAGGGGAAGAAGTTGCGCCATGGTCGGGGTTGGAGGACGCCAAGGAACGCGGTGGTCCCTGAAAATAGCGCAGGGCAATCGATGTTCGGCCCCGTTGGCAACGTCAGTTCATATGCATTGATCCAGGCGGATGTCGGCCATGCCGGCGCTCCGCGGAGACGCTGGCTGCATACCCTGCCGCCGCATTGAGGCACGAGAGGAGGAGCAGCAATGCTCGAAGCGTATTTCAAGCTGAAGGAGGAAGGCTCGTCAGTCCGCACCGAGGTGATCGCGGGCGTCACCACCTTCCTGACGATGTCCTATATCATCTTCGTCAATCCCGAGATCCTGTCGACCACCGGCATGGACCGCAATGCGGTATTTGTCGCGACTTGCCTGGCCGCCGCGCTCGGCTCGCTGATCATGGCACTGGTGGCGCGTTGGCCGATCGGCATGGCGCCCGGCATGGGGCTGAACGCGTTCTTCGCCTTTACCGTGGTCGGGGCCATGGGTTTCACCTGGCAGCAGGCGCTGGGCGCCGTGTTCATTTCCGGCATGATCTTCCTGCTGTTGACCGTGACTGGCGTGCGCAGCTGGCTGATCGCGGGAATCCCGCATTCCATGCGCAGCGCCATCGCGGCAGGTATCGGCCTGTTCCTGGCCATCATCGCGCTGAAGAGTTCCGAGATCGTGGTCGACAACCCGGCGACCCTGGTGGGTCTTGGCGACATGACCAAGATCGGGCCGCTTCTCGCCATTGCCGGCTTTTTCATCATCGCCGCGCTGGATTCGTTGAAGGTACGTGGCGCCATACTGATCGGCATCCTCGTTATCACTGTCCTTTCCATGGCGCTCGGCGTCAGCCAGTTCGGCGGCATCGTGTCGATGCCACCCTCGATCGCGCCGACCTTCCTCCAACTCGACATCGTCGGCGCGATGCACAGCGGGCTTGTGCATGTCATCCTGGTGTTTGTGCTGGTCGAGGTCTTCGATGCGACCGGAACGCTGATCGGCGTCGCCAAGCGCGCAAAACTGATCGAGGAAGGCAGACCAAACCGGCTCGGCCGCGCCCTGTTGGCCGACAGCACCGCCATCGTCGCCGGTTCGCTGCTCGGCACGTCCAGCACGACCGCCTATGTGGAAAGCGCATCCGGCGTGCAGGCCGGCGGCCGCACCGGGCTGACCGCACTGGTGATCGCCGTGCTGTTTCTCGCGGCGCTGTTCTTTTCGCCGCTCGCGGGCTCCGTTCCCGTCTATGCAACGGCACCGGCACTGCTTTATGTCGCCTGCCTGATGATGCGCGAACTGGTCGAGGTCGAATGGGCCGAGATTACCGAAGCAGCACCTGCCGCCCTGACGGCGCTGATGATGCCGTTCACCTATTCCATCGCCAACGGCCTTGCTTTCGGCTTCATCAGCTACGCCGTGCTGAAGACGCTGACCGGCCGCGCCAGCGATGTCCACCCGGCAACATGGCTGGTTGCCGCGCTGTTCGTCATCCGCTTTGCGATGGTGGGCGAATAACCCGGCCATTGGAGAACAGGCCCGGATTCATCCGGGCCTGTTCCAGATTCTTGCCGGACTATTGGTGGTTGGAGCGCCTGGGTTTTCCATGATAGGGCACGGCCATGATTGAGGGCATCATGGACCGGCAGAAATTCGCGCACGCCATTCGCAAGGCGATATCCGACCGGGATGCCGGTTCCCCTGCCGAACGACAGAAAGTCTATGCCGCGGCCCGCATGGCCCTTGGCAGGCAATCCAACGGCGGAACCGGCGCATCGGCGGCGATGGACGAGATCATCAGCGCGATCGAAGCCTCTCATGCGCCCAAACCGGAGCCGAAGGTGCCTGTCGCAGCCGCGGCCCAGGGCATCAGGCGGCCCTGGCTGACGTTCGGCACCGGCGTCGTGCTGGGTGCATTCGTCGTGACCTTGAGCATATGGGCGCTCACGCCTCCGGCGCAGTCTGACCAGGCCGCGGAGGTGCTGGAACGCCAGTATCGCAACGGGCTTTCGCAAATCCCGGTCGCCGTCGAATTTCTACGAAAGGTTTCCGACGCGGTCATCGGCATGCAGAAGACGGATCGTGCCGGTCTCGAGGCCAAGGCGTCGAAAAGCTTCGTTGCCTTGTCGGACCTCGATCCGGCGCTGGCCATGCAGATGCCGGCCTCACTGCCGCAGGGGAGCGCCATCGTCGTGCAGGCGAATGGCTTCGATTTCAAGATCCTGTTCAACTGGACGTTGTGCGGCGCGGTGCGGGTCGCACAACCCGAAATGGTCGATCATGTCCGCAGCCCTGTCGACGTGCTCGGCTGCCCCTATTTCGGTCTCTGGACGCCCGCTGCGGCGAATTGGTAGTCTTTCGCCTGTTCTCGGCCGACCCTCTCGGATGTGCCGGCATATTGGACCAGTCCGGCGTGGCCTCAAAGGCAAGCTATTGAAATCGTTGAATGGCACCCCACCTATGTCCTGCGGCGGACCTGAAATGGTGATCGCCTGGCCGGCGCTGGCTTCCTCCCACTGAGACGCGAGCCGCGCCGGCCCTCAATTCAATTGTCTCGTTCTTTGCCGTCGGGCCACATTCTAGCGATCGGCGGCGCGAAAGTTGGCCCGCGTGGCGCATCGCACCGAAAAGTGGGATCCGATTTTCGGAAAATACGATTCCAAAACAAAGAGATAGACATTGGTCCGCCAGTCGAGACCGGGCGGGCCAATGAATGCAGAGCGTGATCTTGTCAGGCTGGCAGGGCGCGGCGCTTGGCGAAAATCCACGCCATCAAGATCGCGCCGAGAATGACGACGATGGAACCGACCTTCACCAGCGTATCGCTGCCGCCACCGTCAACCATGGCCTTGCCGGCAACTAGGAGAACAGCCCCGATCTCGTAAAGCCAGAACTGGACGATTGCCAGGCGCGACTGCCCCATGCCGGGATACTGACAGTAAATGAGGCCGAACAGCACTGAAGTTGCAAAGCCGACAAGGTTGAAATGAGCGTGGCTGTTGGCAAAGTTGAACTGTTGGGAAATCCCCATCCAGATGCCGAAAGCCATACCCAATACCAGCCATATCAGGCCAGCCAGAATGTAAAAGTCACCAATTTTGCGCATGAATACCCCCAAAGCGTTTTGCGAACGGCAAAGGCTACGCCTGCGAATATTCTGCTACAACCATATTTGAATAGGAAAGCACCGGAATTTGCTTGGTCCAGATCCCTGAAGCCTCTTCAAGTTCTTTGCAGCCGTGAACGGCCTGTACGGCAGCGGTAACGCGCAACCCGCGACCGTTGTGAAGCGAGGCTTCGAAAGCTGCATGGTTAATGCGGCCTTAACCTTCCTCCCAATAGTCTGACGGGTGAGTCCGCCGACCCGTTAGCGTGCGTCGGCGCAGCATTGAGTGACGGGGACTGCTGCATGCGTTCAGAAGCTACTGCACGGTTGATGCTCGAGGATAGCGGCTACGGCGGCTTACAGGCGTTCGCGCGCCGGCAGGTCGGCCGGCTGGCAGGCTGCGGCCTGGTTGCTTTCGTTGCCTTCGGCATCGCCAGCCTTGCTACATGGAACGTGGCCGATCCCAGTTTCTCGCACGCTACCGACAATTCTGTAACGAACGCCATGGGGTACGCGGGAGCGGTGTTCTCCGACCTTGCCATGCAGTTCTTCGGCCTATCGTCGGTTGCGGGCCTTGTTCCGGCAGTCGTCTGGGGGTTCCTGCTGTTTTCCGCGCGCGGCGTCGACAATTTGCCCAGGCGCGGATTGGCCTGGTTCGGCTTTGCCGTGCTGGCGGCGGCAATGGCAGGCTGTGTCGTGCCACCGAACACCTGGCCGTTGCCGACAGGGCTCGGCGGCGTGGTCGGCGACATGGTGCTTCATATTCCGGGGCTTTTCATCGGCGGTTATCCCACCGGCCTGTTCGCCACGTTTCTTGCCTTGCTGTTTGCAGGCCCGGCGCTTTGGCTGTTTGCCTTTGGCGCCGCTCTCATCGCCCGCAAGAACGGCTTTGCGGTCATGGAAGAACCGGAGAGGCCGGAAGCGGTCGACAACGATCAGGTGCTGTTCGAGAAGGACGACGACGACGACGACAGCGAGGGCATGCTGGCGCTTGGCGCGCTCACGCACTGGTGGCTGTCGTTTCGCGCTTTTCTGCGCCGCCGCTCCGTCCGCCGCCGTGATCGTAACGATCATTTCGAACCGGAAATGGAACCGCGTTCCAGTGCCTGGCGGCGTGCCGCCGAACGGGTGGAATCCGCCGAGTTGGCAGAGGCTCATATGAGCATGGATGGGCGGGCTCGCGTCGAACCGCAATTCTTCGCGGCCATGGTCCATGATCGTGGTGCGTCGCTCGATCCCGATGATGCCGACATCTTCGGCGACGATGATCGCGATATGGACGAAATGGGTTTTGCGGATGACACCGCACCGGCCCATCGGACGGAGGCTGGGCATGTCCAGAACTTCCGATCCGACGCGGCCACGAGGGTTGCCGCACCAGCGCCGCGCCCGGCGCCCGGCAGCCGCGTCCAGCGAGAGGCGCAGACCTCGCTGATCGGCTCGCATTCGTTTGAGATGCCGTCGCTGCACTTCCTGTCCGATCCGCCCAACGTGGTGCGCGACGCCAGCCTGTCGAAAGAGGCGCTGGAGCAGAATGCCCGCCTGCTGGAAGGCGTGCTGGAGGATTTCGGCGTCAAGGGCGAGATCATCCACGTTCGCCCCGGCCCGGTGGTTACCCTTTACGAACTGGAGCCTGCGCCGGGCATCAAGTCGTCGCGCGTCATCGGGCTCTCCGACGACATCGCCCGCTCGATGAGCGCCATCGCCTGCCGCGTCGCCGTGGTTCCCGGCCGCAACGCCATCGGCATCGAACTGCCCAACGCCAAGCGCGAGACGGTCTATCTGCGCGAGATCATGGCCAGCCGCGATTTCGAGACCACCAAGGCCAAGCTTGCGCTGGCGCTGGGCAAGACCATCAACGGCGAGGCGGTCATCGTCGACATCGCCAAGATGCCGCACGTCCTGGTTGCCGGCACCACCGGTTCGGGCAAGTCGGTCGCCATCAATACGATGATCCTGTCGCTGCTCTACCGGATGACGCCGGAGCAATGCCGGCTGATCATGATCGATCCGAAGATGCTGGAACTGTCGGTCTATGACGGCATTCCGCACCTTTTGACGCCGGTGGTAACCGATCCGAAGAAGGCCGTCGTCGCGCTCAAATGGACCGTGCGCGAGATGGAGGACCGCTACCGCAAGATGTCCAAGGTCGGCGTGCGCAACATCGACGGCTTCAACGCCCGCGTCGCCCAGGCCGACAAGAAGGGCGAGCAGATCTCTCGCACGGTGCAGACCGGTTTCGACCGCCAGACCGGCGAAGCGATCTACGAGACGGAGCACCTCGATCTCGAACAGATGCCCTACATTGTCGTGATCATCGACGAGATGGCAGACCTGATGATGGTCGCCGGCAAGGACATCGAGGGCGCGGTGCAGCGTCTTGCCCAGATGGCGCGCGCCGCCGGCATCCACGTCATCATGGCGACGCAGCGGCCTTCCGTCGACGTCATCACCGGCACCATCAAGGCAAACTTCCCAACCCGCATTTCCTTCCAGGTTACGTCCAAGATCGACAGCCGCACCATTCTTGGCGAGCAGGGCGCAGAACAACTGCTCGGCATGGGCGACATGCTCTACATGGCCGGTGGTGGCCGTATCCAGCGCGTGCACGGGCCGTTCGTCTCCGACGACGAGGTCGAGAAGATCGTTGCTCATCTGAAACTGCAGGGCGTGCCGGAGTATCTCGACGCCATCACGGAAGACGACGGCGAGGACGATGACGAACCATCCGCCAAGGGAGGTTCAGGCGGCGGCAACTTCGACGATTCCGACGATCCCTACGATCAGGCTGTTGCCGTGGTGTTGCGCGACGGCAAGGCCTCGACCAGCTATATCCAGCGGCGTCTCGGCATTGGCTACAATCGCGCAGCCTCGATCATCGAAAGGATGGAAAAGGAGGGCGTTGTAGGTCCGGCCAACCATGCGGGAAAACGCGAAATCCTGGTGCCGACCGAAGACGACAAGTTCTGAACCGGGAACTTTCCCAGCTCGCCAAACTTAAGCCCTACTGAGAGGTCATGAGTTCACGACCTAGAGCATCGGACCGAAAGGTGGAATCCGGTCTTTCGGATTATTCCGATGCTCAATCAAAGTGTTAGAGCGTCCTTTATGCGTCTGGTCAGACGCGCGGCGCTCTAAAGAGACGAGAGTGAAAAGCATGGCTAACGACACACTTGCCGAGTTCGCCCCCACGCGCCGCCGGCTCATAGGCCTTGGCCTCGCGTTCGCGGGTGCGGCGGCATTGAATGTCGTGCCGGGCTTCCGCCTGCTGGCTTCGGCCCAGGCTTCCGCGCCCGAGGCGGCGCAGAAGATCGCCGACCATTTTTCCGGGGTCAAGACGATGACCGGCGAGTTCGTGCAGTTCGGCCCTAAGGGCGAGCAGACGGGCGGCAAGTTCTTCCTCGAACGGCCGGGCAAGATCCGGTTCAACTATGAAGGGCCATCAAATTTCCAGGTCGTTTCGGACGGCACATCGGTGGTCATCCTCAACAAGAAGCTGAGGACGTCCGATCTTTATCCGCTGTCGAAGACCCCGCTCAAGCTTCTTCTGGACACGCGGATAGACCTTTCCGGCGATCGGGTCCAAAGCGTCAAGCAGGAAGACGACCTCACCACCATCCAGCTTGCCGACAAGTCGGTTTTCGGCAATTCCAAGATCACGATGATGTTCGACCCGAAGACCTACGAGTTGCGTCAATGGACGATTACCGACGCCCAGGGCAAGGACACGACGGTGATGATCTTCAATGTGAAGGAAGGCGTGAATTTCGCCGCCAACACCTTCGCCATCGATTACCGGGCCAATCGCGAGCTCAACTCCCGCCAGAAGTAATCGACAGACGCCCCATTCAACCTGTGGACATCACGGCACGACGCATTGCCGGACGTGCCTTGGCTTGTGTTTGACCACGGCTGCTGGCAGGTTGCCGCCCGATACCTGACAGGGGCGTGAAAAGTGAAGCGAGGGCGGCCATCGGTCGTGCGCTATGCGCCCGAATGGACGAGATAGATGGCTTTCACGATTGCGACCTGGAACATCAATTCGGTACGACTGCGAATGCCATTGGTGGAGCGCCTGCTCATCGAACACCAGCCGGATGTCCTGTGCCTTCAGGAAACCAAATGCCCCGACGATCTTTTCCCGGCAAAGGCATTCCGCAAGCTCGGCTACGAGCACATCGCAATCCACGGCCAGAAAGGCTACCACGGCGTGGCGACCGTCGCGCGCAGGCCGATCGATGTGGTCGAGAAGCGGCGCTTCTGCGATATCGAGGACAGCCGGCACATTTCCGTCACCGTCCGTGCCAACGGTACGTCGATCCTGCTGCACAATTTCTATGTGCCGGCGGGAGGCGATGAGCCGGATCCGGCGATCAACCGGAAATTCAAGCACAAGCTCGACTTCATCGAGGAGATGCGTGCCATCCGGGCCGCTCATGACGAGGTGTCAGGCTCGGTTCTGGTCGGCGATCTCAACATCGCGCCGCTGGAGCATGACGTCTGGTCGCACAAGCAACTCCTGAAAGTGGTCAGCCACACGCCGGTCGAGACGACGAATTTCGAGGCGATGCGCGAGGCCGGCGAGTGGGTCGACCTGATGCGCCTCAACGTGCCTTACGAGCAGAAGCTTTACACGTGGTGGAGTTACCGGGCGCAGGATTGGCAAGCCTCCAACCGCGGGCGGCGGCTCGATCACGTCTGGTCGTCGCGCAACCTGGCTTCCAGCTTTGCCGGCTACGACATCTTGAGCGACGCGCGCGGATGGGAGCGGCCGTCCGATCATGTGCCGGTCATCGCGCGGTTCGATCTGTAGCCGGGGATCAGCCGGAGAAACGCGGCGCCAGTTGCTCGATGCGGTCGATCAACGCCTGGAACTGCGCCAGGATGCGATGGTGCAATTGCACCGCAAGGTCCGGGTATTCCTCTAGGATGCGCCGGAACATCTTGCGGCTGAGGCGCAGCACCTCCGAATCGATGGCCGCCGAAGCGCTGGTCAGGCGCTTGGTGTCGGAGATCAGCGCCAGTTCCCCCAGAATGGCCCCCGGGCCGGCATTGGTTATGGGAACGCGATCCTCATCCGCTTCGCGGTAGAGGACGATGCGGCCGCTGATCACGATATAGGCGCAATCGGCTTCGTCCTCTTCGAGAAAAAGTTTCCGGTCGGCATGCAGGATGGTCGTTTCCGCACCGAAGGCGAGCAGGCGCAACTGTTCCTGCGTGAAGTCCGCGAACAGTTCCACGGCAGATAGGATGCGAATATCGTCATCCAGCGCCATCAGCTATGTCCCCGTACCGACAGGTCGCTTCCCCTACTAGAGCATTTCCAGCAAAAGTGTGAAGCGGTTTTGCGGCCGGAAATGCGATTAAAACAAAGAGATAGAGCGGTTTTGCCGATTTCGACGAAATCGAAACCGCTCTGGCGCGACACCGCCCCGAATCGCACATGGTCAATAAACGCTAAATTCTTTAAGGAACAAGCTTGTAGCCACCGCTTTCTGTCACAAGAATTTCGGCGTTGGAAGGATCGCGCTCGATCTTTTGGCGCAGGCGGTAGACATGTGTCTCCAGAGTGTGGGTGGTCACGCCCGAATTGTAGCCCCATACCTCTTCGAGCAGCACGTCGCGGGTTACCACCTTCTGCTCGGCCCGGTAGAGATATTTGATGATCGAGGCTTCCTTTTCGGTGAGCCTCACCTTGCCGCCGCGCTGGTCGATCAAAAGCTTCTGGCTGGGCTTGAATGTGTAGCCGCCGACCGAGAAGGTGGCATCCTCGCTCTGCTCGTGCTGGCGCAACTGGGCCCGGATACGGGCAAGCAGGACGGCGAAGCGGAACGGCTTGGTGACGTAGTCGTTGGCGCCGGCCTCGAGACCCAGGATCGTATCCGAATCGGTGTCGTGGCCGGTCAGCATGATGATGGGCGCCTTGTAGCCGCCCTTGCGCAGCATCTTGACCGCCTCGCGGCCATCCAGGTCGGGCAAACCGACATCCATGATGAGCAGATCGATCAGCCCCGTGCGCGCCGCCGACATGCCCTTGGCGGCTGTCGCTTCCTGCAGCACATCGAACTCCTCATAAAGCGAAAGCTGCTCCACAAGGGTGGCACGCAGGTCTTCGTCGTCGTCGACAATCAGTATGGTCCGAGAAGTCATGGATCAATCCGTTGTTTTGAAATGTTTTTTGCAGCCGCCAGTTGACCGTTGTCCGTTTATGCGGAAGCTGACCGGCACAGCAACCGATCACAGTGATTTGTTCCGTGGCCAGATCATACCTGAAAAAACGCGAGCGCAATGTGGCGGATGCAACTTTCCGTTCGGGTTTGCGAATCCTCATCGTCAGGGCGAAGCCAGGCAACCGGAGCCAGGGCTTCCTGCAGGCGGGGAAACTGGTCTTTCCCTGCGCTTTGGGCAAGGGCGGCATATCGGCAAACAAGCGGGAAGGCGATGGCGCGACGCCGCTCGCGTCGATGCGCATTCTGGCCGGCTATTTTCGCAACGATCATTTTGCCAAAGCGCGCAGAACACGGTTGCCGATGGCGCCGATCGGCGCCGATCTCGGCTGGTGCGAGGTGCCGGACGATCGTAACTACAACCGGCCGGTGCGCATCCCTTACGGCGCCAGCCACGAGCGGATGCGCCGCGAAGACCGGCTCTACGATGCCTGTCTGGTACTGGACTGGAACATCGCGCCACGGCGGCGGGGCCGTGGCAGCGCCATCTTTTTTCACCTGGCCCGGCCGGGTTTCACACCGACGCAAGGCTGCGTGGCGGTGACGGCGCGCACCATGGCGCGGTTGTTGCCGTTATTGTCGGGTAAAACGATGCTGAAAGTCGTCCGCTAATGCATGTCGCCCGAAAGTGGGAACCGGTTTCGGGATAACGACATGCATAAAAACAAACACTTAGAGCGCGCCAGCGGATCTGAAAGATCGCGACGCGCTCTAGAGCCTCAGACGAGCCGCAACACCTTGGTTTTCTTGACTTCCGCATCTTCCAGCACCCGCGTGACCGGCACTTCGTAGACTGCGAGTCTCTCAAAACCGGATGTCGGCAGATAGGCGCGGCCCGGATCGCCGACGAGGACGGTAGCGCCGCGGCTCTTGAGGGCCGAAAACCAGGGAATCAGGCGATCGGCAAAGGGCTTTTCGTAAAAAACATCGCCAGCGAGCACGATATCCCATCCTTCGTCGGTCCCGATGCAGTCCGCACCTAGAAAGTGCACTTGCACCGCGTTGGCGTCGGCGTTGAGGCGGATCGCCGTTTCGCAAAACGGGTCGATGTCGGCCGCCGCCACTTCGGCCGCGCCGGCTTTTGCGGCAGCAATGGCGACAAGGCCGGAACCTGATGCGAAATCCAGAACCTTGAGTTCGCGAACTGTTTGCGGGTGATCGAGAATGTAGCGCGCCAGGCCCTGGCCGCCGGCCCAGGCAAAAGCCCAGAAGGGCGGCGGCAAGCCGATTTCGGCCAGTTCCTCCTCTGTGCGCCGCCACAGATCATGCGCTTCGTCGGCAAGATGCAGCAGGATTTCCGGCACATGCGGCGGGGCCAGCAGCACCGTGTTGTCGCGAATGAAGCGTTCGGCCGTTGCGGGCGTGAGTGTCACGTCGCCGGGTCGAGGCCGCCCATGCGGCAGACTTCCTTCCATTCGGCCGGCGTTACCGGCTGGACGGAAAGACGCCCCAGCCGCACCAGCGCCATTTCGGAGAGTTTCGGATTGGCCTTGACGTCGGCCAGCGTCGGCGGCGTCGGCACATCGCGCACGGCGCGGATGTCGACGCACTCCCATCGCGGATCGTCGGTCGTCGTGTCGTGGTGGGCCAGCGCACAGACTTCGGCGATGCCGACGATGTCGAGCCCTTCATTGGAATGGTAGAAGAAGCCGAGGTCGCCGATCTGCATCGCCTTCATGTTGTTGCGCGCCGCATAGTTGCGCACGCCGTCCCATTGCGTGCCCCTGGCGCCCAGCTTCTTGAGATCGTCGAAGGAAAACTTGAATGGCTCGGATTTGAACAGCCAGTAGTTCATTGCGCGCTCCCCGTTGTCGCCTGCGTCGTCGAGCCGTTATGCTGCCGGCTTGTTGAATACCCAGTTCCAGGGCTGCACCTCGACACTCTGGAACAGGCCCGCCTTGGCGTAGGGGTCGCTGGCGGCAATCTTTTCGGCATCTGCCTGATCGGCTGCCTCGATAACGACCAGGCTGCCATTGGGCTTGCCATCCGGGTCCAGGAAGGGGCCGGCGAAGGCGAGCTTCTTTTCATCGTTCAGGCCGTTCAGGAAGGCGGCATGATGCGGGCGCGTGTCCATGCGAATTTGCAGCGCGCCTGGTTTATCCTTGCAAATCAACGCAAACAGCATTCCGTGGTTCTCCTGCCTAAACTTCTGTTTCGTTCTTGAGCGGCCGCGCCATCAGGGCCGAAACGGCCTCGCCGATGGTGACGCTGCCGTCGAGTATGGCGGCGGTGGCCATGATGATTGGCGCATCGACCCCGCGTTCTGCGGCGATGCGCGCGGCGATTGCCGCTGTTGCCACACCTTCGGCCAGCGGCCTGCCGGCAAGCGGTTCGCCTCGTCCCAAGGCAAGGCCATAGGCGAAGTTTCGCGATTGGGTGGAGGAACAGGTGAGCAGCAGGTCGCCGAGGCCGGACAGGCCCATCAATGTTTCCGGCCTTGCTCCGAAGGCAGCTCCGATACGGCGCAGTTCGACGAAGCCGCGTGTGACCATTGCGGCTTGTGCGCTGGCGCCAAGGCCGGCGCCAGTCACAGCCCCGGCTGCAATGGCGAAGACGTTCTTCAGCGCGCCGCCGATCTCGACGCCGGTGACGTCGTCGCTGGAGTAGCAGCGCAGGTTCCGTGCCGAAAAGCGTGCCGCGAGTTCGATCGCCAGCGTCTCCTGGCGTGCCGCGACAACCACAGCCGTCGGCAATCCCCGGGCGACGTCGGCGGCAAAGCTCGGACCGGACAGGATTGCAACCGGGTTGCCGGGCAAGATTTCCGCGACGATGGATGACAAAAGCGCCCCGGTTTCGCGTTCGATGCCCTTGGCGCACAGCACAAGAGGCGCATTGCCCCGGATGTCGGGCGCGACTTGCGCCAGAACCGCGCGCAACGATTGCGCCGGCGTCACCACCAGCACACAGTCGGCGTCGGCAAGCGCTTCGCGGATATCGGTGGTCGCGGCGATGCCGGTGTCGAGGGCGATGCCCGGCAGATAGCGCGGGTTTTCACCGCGTCCGATCGAGGCGACCATCTGGGCGTCGCGCGCCCACAGCCGGACCGAATGGCCGGCGCGCAGCATGGCCAGTCCAAGCGCCGTTCCCCAGGCTCCACCGCCAAGCACCGTGATGCGCCAGGCTTTTGCGTCGATGGTTGTCATGCCTTGGCTCCGCGCCGGCCTGAGCCGACGACCGGTGCCGACACGCCGTCGAGCGGCCAGCGCGAGCGCGGCACGAAATCGAAGGCATCGGCATCCACCATGCCGGACTGGAGCCGCTCGATCCCTGCCCAGGCGATCATGGCGGCATTGTCCGTGCAAAGCTTCAGCGGCGGTGCGACGAAACGGAAGCCGGTTTGCCGGCAAAGCTGCTCAAGCGTCTGTTTGATCGCCCGGTTGGCGGCGACACCGCCCGCCACGACCAGTGCCGGCGTCTCGATGGCCTGGAACTCGGCGCGGAAGCGGTTCAGTGCGCGCAAGACCCTGTCTGCCAAAGCGTCGGCCACAGCCGCCTGGAACGAGGCGCAGATGTCGCAAACGTCCTGCTCGGTCAGCGGGGCAATGGCGGCGGATGCCTGCCGCACGGCGGTCTTGAGACCGGAGAAGGAGAAATCCGGCTGCGCCGATCCCTTCATCGGCCGTGGAAAGGCGAAACGGGTCGAATCGCCCGTGGCTGCGGCCTTTTCGACGTTTGGGCCGCCGGGATAAGGCAGGCCGAGCATCTTGGCCGTCTTGTCGAAGGCTTCCCCCAGAGCATCGTCGATGGTGGTCGCCCAGCGCTGGTAGTCACCGACACCGGCCACCCGCACGATCTGGGTGTGGCCGCCGGAAACCAGCAACAAAAGATAAGGAAATTCCAGACCATCGGTGAGGCGCGCAGTAAGCGCATGGCCTTCCAGGTGGTTGATGGCGATGAGCGGTTTGCCGGCTGCCGCGGCAATGGCCTTGGCCGTCATCAGCCCGACGATCAGGCCGCCGACAAGGCCGGGCCCGGCAGTCGCCGCTATGGCGTCGATGTCGGATAGATCGAAACCGGAATCAGCCAGCGCCGCCTCGACGATGCCGTCAAGCGCCTCGACATGGGCGCGGGCGGCGATTTCGGGCACGACGCCGCCGAATGCGGCATGCTCCTCGATCTGGCTCAATACGATGTTGGAAAGAATTTCCGGGCGGGAATCGTTCGCCAACGAGACGACGCTCGCTGCCGTCTCGTCACAACTCGTCTCTATACCAAGCACACGGATCAATTCGTCGCAAACCTTCAACATTGCCCGACGGTGTTTTCCCCGATAGGAGAAAGCTTGCCAAACCTTGCCAAGCCGGGGGGTTATCACGGACCGCGCGTCATGCAAACTGTATTGAAAATCGGAACGCGCGCCAGCCAACTTGCGATGGCTCAGGCGCACGAGGCACGCGCCAGGCTGATGAAGGCGCACGACCTGCCGGAACAGGCATTCGAGATCGTGCCCATCACCACCACTGGCGACCGCATCCAGAATCGCCCGCTGTCGGAAGCCGGCGGCAAGGGCCTGTTCACCAAGGAACTGGAGGAGGCGCTGTACGACCGGCGCATCGACATCGCGGTGCATTCGTCCAAGGACATGCCGACCGTGCTGCCGGAAGGGCTGGACCTGTCCACTTTCCTGCCGCGCGAGGATGCGCGCGATTCCTTCATCGGCAAGACGGCAAGATCCATCGCCGACCTGCCGCAGGGTGCAAAAGTCGGCTCGTCGTCGCTGCGCCGGCAGGCCCTGATCCGCCGCATCAGGCCCGATCTCGACGTCGTGCTGTTTCGCGGCAATGTGCAGACACGCCTGCGCAAGCTCGACGAAGGCGTCGCGGAAGCCACCATACTGGCGCTGGCCGGGCTGAGGCGGCTCGGCATGGATCATATCGCCACCGACGTGATGGCGCTCGAGACCTTTCCGCCGGCGCCGGGCCAAGGCGCGATCAGCATTGAAAATCGCGTCGGCGACGAAGCCGTGACGCGGATGCTCCAGCCGATCCATCACGTGGCGACCGGGCAGGCGCTCGCCTGTGAACGCGCATTCCTTGCCGCGCTCGACGGCTCGTGCCGGACGCCGATTGCCGGCTATGCGACTGTTGAGGCCGGCGGGCTGAGCTTCAAGGGTCTGATCATCACGCCGGACGGTACGGTCTGGCACGAGATCGAAGCGCAAGGAGATGCCGCCAGCGCCGCCGCCATCGGCCGCCAGGCGGGAGCCGATATCCGCGCCAAGGCCGGCACACAGTTCTTCGAAGGCTGGTTCTGACATGCGTCGCGTGTTGATCACGCGACCTGAGCCGGGGGCCAGCCGTACGGCCCAAAAACTGGCGGAACTGGGCTTCGAGCCAGTGCTCCTGCCGCTTTCCGATACCAGGCCGCTGCCGCTGGGACCGGAAGCCGTGCCGACCGGCGCCGCGACGGTTGCCGTCACCAGCGCCAATGCGATCCGCCACGCCACGCCGGAGCTGCTTTCAAGGCTTTCCGGACTCCGGTGCTACGCGGTGGGACCGAAGACCGCCGAAGCCGCGCGGGCGGCGGGCTTGTCCCCGGTGCATGAAGGTCCGGGCGATGCGCTGGCGCTGGCTGACCAGATCGCCACGTCCTTTTCCGGTGCTTTGGTCTATCTGTGCGGGCAGGCCCGCTTCGCCGGGTTCGAGGATCGGCTGGGCCGGGCCGGCGTGCGGGTCCATCCATTGGAGAGCTACGATACCGTCAGTTTGGAGTACTCCAGCGAGGCTGTTTGCGACCGTTTGGCTGACCGGCCTGTCGATGCGCTGCTGCTCTACTCGGCCAAGGCGGCTCATGCCGCCGGGCAATTGACCGCGCGGACCGAACTGCGCCATCTGTTTGAGGGCGCAGGGTTTTTCGCGCTTTCCGAACGCATCGCGTCGGCGTTGGGGCCGAATTGCGGCAGCGCCGTGCGGGTTGCATCCCGGCCGACGGAGCCGGCATTGCTGGCGCTTTTGGCAACGCTGTCCCGAACCGCGTCATCACACCGCCCCTTTTCACCGCTTTGAGGTGTGCTAGACCTCTTTTCTCATTGCCTCTTGGCGGTGCGGTAAAGACGAACCGAGTTTTGGGGAGCCAGGCATGGTCAAGACGCCGAAAACGCGCCATTCGAAAAGGGCACGCGATCCGGTGACGATCGACCTCGAGCCGGATGCCGTTTCGCATATCGTTGACGACAAGGCCTCGGCTCCAAATGATGAGTCGGCTGCCGAATCGGCGCAAAGCGCCTTGCAGCCGGATGCCGTCGCCGCTGCAAATCATGGCCAGGGCACGGAAGCCGCCGCCGAATCGGACAAGTCGGCGGACAACGCCGAGACGACGGTCGGTTCGGAGCGCGGCAGTTTCGACTACTCGTTCAACGACCAGCCTCCCAAGTCGACGGAGGATTGGCCTTCGAGCAATGCTTCGAGCGAGCCGTCGCCCAACTGGGCGGAAGCGGACGAGGCTGGCGCCACCGCTGCACCGGCTAAATCGGGGCGCAGTGGGATGAACGGCATTGCGGCGGGTATTCTGGGCGGCGTCATCGCCCTTGCAGGGGCCGGCGCGCTGCAGTTCGCCGGCATTCTTGGCGCGCCTGGTTCCGCTGCGCTGGATGGCGTGAACAGTCAGATGGCTTCGCTGCAAAGGGAGGTCGCCGCCCTTGCGGACTCCGGAAGCGGCGGCGATGCCGCCGCCAAGGTTGATGGGTTATCACAAGCGCTGGATCAGGTCAGGGCAGACCTTACCACGCTGAAGGCCTCGGTCGAGGCCAGCACGCCGGCCGATGGGGCACAGGTTGCCGCGCTGACCGACAAGGTTCAGCAGATCGAGGCTGCCGTCACGGCGCTGGGCGGGGCAGCCAAGGTCGAACCGGTCGACCTCACGCCGATCAATGACAAATTGTCTTCCCTCGAAGCCTCGATCAAATCTGAAGCCGATGCCGCAGCGGGGCAGGGGGATCGGCTGGCGGCACTGGAACAATCCGTCTCGTCGCTTTCGACCACGGTCGAGGCGCAGGCCTCGCAGCCCAAGATCGCGCTGGCGATCGCAGCCTCGGCGTTGAAATCGGCGCTCGATCGCGGGGCGCCTTTCGCGGCCGAGCTTGAAACCTTCGCGGCGATCGCGCCCGACGCCCCCCAATCGGCGACGCTACGCGCCCATGCGGAAAAGGGCGTGCCAACGCGCGCTGAAATTTCCGCCGAAACCGATGCCGCTGCCAACGCAATGGTCGCGGCGGCAAGGCCGGTCGACGAGAATGCCGGCTTTGTCGAGCGCCTGATGTCGAGCGCGGAATCGCTGGTGAAGGTGCGGCCGATAGGGGCTGTGGAAGGTGCTGGCGTTCCCGAGACGGTGGCGCGCATGGAAGTGGCCGTGACCCAGGCCGACTACGCCAAGGCGCTTGCCGAATATGACAGCCTGCCGGATGCGGCCAGGACCGCCGGCGCCGAATTCGCTGCCAGGCTCAAGGCGCGCATGGAGGTCGAGACCCAGATCGATGCGCTGATTTCCAGCGCCATGAAGACGTGAGGCACAGGCAATGATCCGCATCCTGTTTTTCCTAGCCGTCGTCTTCGCGCTCGGGCTTGGCTTCGCCTGGCTGGCGGACAGGCCGGGCGACATGGTCGTCACCTTCGACGGTTACCAGTATCAGATCAGCCTGATGGTGGCGGCGGTTGCGATCGTCGCGGTGGTTGCCGCGATCATGATCGCGTGGTGGCTGGTCAAGTCGGTCTGGAACAGTCCCTATGCCATTGCCCGGCATTTCAGGGTGCGGCGCAGGGACCGTGGCTATCAGGCGCTGTCGACCGGCATGATCGCGGCCGGTGCCGGCGATGCCGGGCTGGCGCGCAAGAAGAGCAAGGAAGCCGCCAAGCTGATCCGCTCCGATCAGGAGCCGCTGATCTATCTTCTGGAGGCGCAGGCGTCCTTGCTCGAAGGCGATCATGACGCTGCCCGCCAGAAGTTCGAGGCCATGCTGGACGATCCCGAGATGCGGCTGCTCGGCCTGCGCGGGCTTTATCTGGAGGCGGAGCGGCTCGGCGACCGCACCGCTGCGCGTCATTATGCGGGCCGTGCCGCCTCTGCAGCGCCGCAGCTTGCCTGGGCGGCGGAATCGACGCTTGAGGAACTGACCGCGCGCGGCGATTGGGACGGAGCGCTGACCCTGGTCAATGCGCAGAAATCCACGCACCAGATCGAGCGCGACGCGGCCAACCGCCGTCGCGCCGTGCTTCTGACCGCCAAGGCCGAGGCGCTCATGGACAGCGATCCCGCCGGGGCCAGGGCCGCCGCTCTGGAAGCCAATCGTCTGCAACCGGAATTCGTGCCGGCAGCCATCGTTGCCGCCAAAACACTTTTCCAGCAGAACGACGTGCGCAAGGGCACCAAGGTCTTGGAGGCTGCCTGGCGCGCCGAACCGCATCCCGAAATCGCCGATCTCTACACCCACGCCCGCCCGGGCGACGCCGTGCTCGACCGGCTTGGCCGGGCGCGCAAGCTGCAGGATATGAAGAAGAACAACGCCGAGGCTTCGCTTGCCGTCGCGCGCGCCGCGCTCGACGCGCAGGACTACAGGGCCGCAAGGGCCGAGGCGGAAGCGGCTATCCGTATCGACCGTCGCGAGGGCGCCTATCTGCTGCTGGCCGACATCGAGGAGGCCGAAACCGGTGACGAGGGCAAGGTCCGGCAGTGGCTGGCCAAGGCCGTGCGTGCGCCGCGCGATCCGGTCTGGGTGGCCGATGGCGTCGTTTCCGAGCGCTGGGCGCCGATCTCGCCTGTGACCGGAAAACTCGACGCCTTCGAATGGCGCGCGCCGACGGAGCGATTTGGCCAACTGATCGACAATGAGGCGAGCGGCGCCGAGATTTCCGTCGCCATTGCGGCGCCGTTGGCTGGCATTCAAGGTCGTGAGGATGCAACGGCGGTAAACGATGTCGTCGATCATGCCGCGAAGCCGACCGCGAAAGCTTCGACCCGGCATGGAAAAAGCTCAGTGGGGCCGGTCACGGCCGAGCAGCCGATCATCGTTGATGCCCCAACGCCAACGCTTCATGAGACAACGGACGCAGCGGAGCATCCGGTGCGCCTGCCCGACGATCCCGGCGTCGAACCTGAAGACGCGACGACGGCGACGCCTGGCCGCTTCAGGTTATTCTGATCCGGGGCGGTTCAGAAACCGGATCGTAAATCAGGCCGGTTCCATCGCTGCATTTGCGGTTTATTCCGCTTGTGGATAGTTTCGGGCTAACGGGAATCAGTCGATGCTTGATCGCGTGCTGTCATTTCTCAGGGATCTGCCTGGCTCTTGTGCTGGCCAGCGCAACGTGGATGACGATCCTCGTATCGCCGCATCGGCGCTGCTCTTCCACATCATGGACGTCGACGGGGTTCGGCATGATGCCGAATGGGAACGTTTCAAAACGCTGTTGGCTGAAACCTATGGCGTTCGCGGCGAAGAACTGGCCCGGCTGGCCAAGGCCGGTGAGAAAGCCAATCGCGAAGCGGTCGATCTCTACGCTTTCACAAGTGTGTTGAAACGGCACCTCGATGCCGAGGCGCGCAAGGCCTTCGTCGGCCTGTTGTGGGAAGTCGTCTACGCCGACGGCGAGTTGCATGAACTTGAAGACAACACCGTTTGGCGTGTCGCCGAACTGATCGGCGTCGAACGCCAGGATCGGATCGCCGCGCGCCGGAAAGCGGCGGCGAATGTGCCGGGCGCAACAGGCGCATCCGGCGATGAGTGATATCCTTCTTTAGATCCAGGGCCTTCTTCCTCCATGCTTGCCAGACCTCGACCGAAAATTCTGATTGTCCTGCATCAGGAGACGTCGAGTTCCGGCCGGGTCGGCCATTTGCTGGTCGAGCATGGCTTCGATCTCGATATAAGGCGGCCGCCGCTTGGCGATGCCTTGCCGGACACGCTGGATGAGCATGCCGGCGCCGTCGTCTTCGGCGGACCGATGAGCGCCAATGATCCGGATGAGTTCGTGAAGCGTGAAACCGAGTGGCTCAAGGTGCCGTTGCGGGAAAACAGGCCGCTGCTCGGCATCTGCCTTGGCGCGCAGATGATGGTCAATCACCTGGGCGGCAAGGTTGCGGGTCATGGCGACGGTCTCGTCGAGATCGGCTGGTATCCGCTAAAGGCCACCGAGGAAGGCAAGAAGCTGATGCAGTGGCCGGAAATGGTCTACCAGTTCCACCGCGAAGGCTTTTCCCTGCCGAAGGATGCGACGCTGCTTGCCACCGCCGAGGCTTATCCGAACCAGGCCTTCCGCTACGGTCAGAACGCCTGGGGCCTCCAGTTCCACAGCGAACTGACGCAAGCGATGATGCATCGCTGGGTGGTGCGCGGCGCCCATCGCTTCGTGCTTCCCGGTGCCCAGCCCGGCCGCGACCATCTCGGCGGGCGCCTGATCTGGGACATGCACCTGAAGCGCTGGCTTGGCGAGTTCTTGCAGACGGTCTTCGGCAAGGTTTCGGCGGGACGCTGACCGGGCGTCCCGACATTTGACGACGGCCGACGAGCCTCAGTGCTGCCCGGTCGGCCACAGTTCGTGCGGCCGTTAATGCGGCATTATTTGACGAACGTTTTGCTCAGGCCCATCGTGCGCTCGACGATCATGATCACACCCAGGGTGAGCAGGATCAGCAAGACAGACGCTGCCGCCACCAGCGGGTCGGCCTGGTTGTAGACATAGTTGTACAGTTCGACCGGCAAGGTGCTGATGCGCGGCCCGGTGAGGAACAGCGTGATCACCACTTCGTCGAACGAAACCAGGAAGCAAAGTGCGGCCGCAGCCACGATGCCGGGGATCAGCATCGGTACGGTGACCCGGAAAAAGACCGTCAATGGCTTGGCGCCCAAAGTCCGCGCGGCTTCTTCGCAGGTCTGGTCCTGGGTGTTCAGCGCCACCGCCAGGATGCGCAGCGCATAGGGCAGGGTGACGACCAGATGCGCAAACACCAGGCCCCGCATCGTCGCCAGCAGGCCGAAGGAGGCGAACACGATCAGGATGGCGAGGCCAAGCACGATCGTCGGCAACAACAGCGGCGCGGTGAACAGGTTGAAAAGCAGATCCCTGCCGCGAAACTTTACCCGCGTCATCACCCACGCCGCCGGCACGGCGATAACAATCGACAAGATCGTCACGATGGACGCCAGGAGCAGGCTTGTCGAAAACGCGCTCAGCATCTTGCTGTTCTCGAACAGCGCGACATACCAGCGTGTCGACCAGAAGGTCGGCGGGAAACGCAGCACCTGGTCGCCCGAGAACGAAATCGGGAACACGAGCAGGACCGGCGCCAGCAGGTAAAGGAACAGCACGAAGACGAGAATTCGCATCGGCCATGAAGTCTTGTGGATCTCCATCACGCCCTCCTCAATCCAGACGCCGCAGGACGGCGGAATAGGCCCACAAGGCCGCGCCGAACACGATCAGAACCAGGATCGACAGGGTCGAGGCCAGCGGCCAGTTCAGGGTCACGATCGCCTGGTCGTAGATTTCCGTGGCGAGCAGGAAGACGCGTCCGCCGCCCATCAGCTTGGGTGTGATGAAGGACGACACCGCGAGCACGAAGCACAACAGGCAGCCCAGCGCGATGCCAGGCAGCGTCAGCGGCAGGATCACCTTGCGGAACGTACGGGCCGGCGTGGCTCCCAGCGTACGCGCAGCTTCCTCGACACGCGGATCGAGACGCCCGAAACCCGCCATCAGGGCCAGGATCATGTAGGGCATCAGGATTTCCGTCAGGCCGATGAACACTCCCTTGATGTTGAACATCAGGCTCGGCGCCGGCAGGCCCAGCGCGCGGATGGCGCTGACCACCGGACCGTCGTCGATCAGGATCGCGATCCAGCCATAGGTGCGCACCACCGCCGAAGTCAGCAGCGGCGAGATGACCAGCACGGTCAGGAAGGTGCGCCACGGACCTGACGAGCGATGCAGGTAAAGCGCGATCGGGTAGGAAAGGATCAGTGTGGTCAGCGTGATCGCCAGGCTGATCCAGACCGAATTGAAGATCAGTTCGAGGTAGAACCTGTCGGCCAGCAGGCCAAGCCAATTCTCCCAGGTGAAAACGTTTTCGATGCCGCCGCCGATGCTCACCTTGTTGAAGGAAAAGCGGGCGAGGTTGAGGACCGGCAGGATGAAGCCGATCGCGTTGATCAACGCGATGGGCAGGAGAAGCAGGACGGCGACCTCGCCGCTGCGCATCTTACGAGGGGGAGCGAGGGCTTCGGTTGTCATTTGCCGTCGTCCGGATAGACCAGCGTGTCGTCGGCCGACCAGCGCAGATGCACATTGTCGCCAACGCCAAGCGGTGCGCGCTCGCGGCGCGTCGCCTCCTCGACCACGATTTCCTCATCGCCGGCACGCACGACATATTGCACCAGATCGCCGATGAAGATGATGCTCGAAACCTTGCCCTCGACGACATTGCCGTCGCCCGTGGTGGCAGGTCCGCTCGACGGCTGCAAGGCGATTCGATGCGGGCGGATCAGCACATCCACCGGTCCAGGCGACAGCTTCGTCGTTGCGCGCAACGGCTGGCCGGCAGCGACCAGTTGGCCGTCGGAACCGACCTTGCCCTTGAGGCGGTTCGTGCGGCCGACGAAGTTGGCGACGAAAGCGGTGGCGGGACGTTCGTAGATTTCGGTCGGCGTGCCGAACTGTTCGATCCGGCCATTGCGCATGACCACGACGCGGTCGCACATCGACAGCGCTTCGACCTGATCGTGCGTGACGAAGACAGCCGTTATGCCGCTCTGCTGCTGCAGGGCGCGGATTTGCAGCCGCATTTCGTCGCGCAGCTTGGCGTCGAGATTGGACAGCGGCTCGTCGAGCAGCAGGATCGACGGTTGAATGACCAGCGCGCGCGCCAGGGCGACGCGCTGCTGCTGGCCGCCGGACAGTTCCTTCGGCTTGCGCTGGGCAAGATGCCCGAGTTGCACCAGTTCCAGAGCCTCCTTCGAGCGGCGCTCGATGTCCTGCTTGGAAACGTTGCGCATCTGCAGGCCGAACTGCACGTTGCGGGTTACGTCCATGTGCGGGAACAGGGCATAGCTCTGAAACACCATGCCCATGTCCCGGTCGTGGATGGGCAGGCGCGTAATATCGCGCCCCCCCACCGTTATCCGCCCACTTGACGGCGAAATCAGTCCCGCAATCATTCGAAGCGTGGTCGTCTTGCCGCAGCCGGAGGGGCCGAGAAAGGCGACCATCTCACCCTTGCGCACCGACAGGTCGAGCGAAGGAATGACGTTGACAGGGCCGAAGCTGATGCTGATGCCATCAAGCTTCAGATGCTCTTCCAAGGATTGAGAGACAGGCATGGCGTGCTCCGTGCCGGCCGGGATCAGCGGCTAAGCGGAATGACGCGGCGGCGCCATTGCTCGGTGATCGAGTCGCGGATCTTCGCAACATCCAGCCAGTTGATTGCGATCATCTTGTCCATCACGCCGGCAGCCGTGCGCTTGATCGCGGCTTCCGGGATCAAGGGAGCGGCTTTCGCATTGGTCGGCGCATAGTACATTTTCTCGGTGAATGCAGCCTGCGCTTCGGGGCTCAGTGCGTAGTCGATGAACTTCTTGGCGCTTTCGCTTGCCGGCGCATCTTGGACGAGACCGATCACGTTGATCTGGAACCCGCTGCCTTCTTCCGGCAGAACCACGCCAAGCTTGCCGTCGGAGAGATTGGAATAGACCTGCGCGCGGGCGTTCCAGCCGATGCCGATGGCGGCCGTGCCGCTCGAAATCGGCTGATACACGTCGGGGCGGGGCTCCCAGGTCTGGACGTTCGGCGCCAGTTCCTCGAGCAACTTTATGCCGGCATCGACGCTTTCCATATAGTTGGTGCCGCCGGCCATCTTGTCGCTGATGATGGTGAAGGTGGTGCCCTGGATGTCCGGGACCGCCGGTATCGAAACCTGGCCGGCATACTGCTTGTCCCACAACGCCTTCCATGAGGTCGGAACATCCTTGACCTTGTCGGTATTGTAGAGGAGCACGAGGTTGTCGAACGTCACCCCGACCGCGTTGACGCCTTCGACCCTGGCCTGCGGGTACAAGTCGGCGATGTGCTTGCTCACCGTTTCGTCCATGGGCGCAAACAGGCCCTCGTCGGTAGCCGCCTTGGCAACCGAAACGTCCATGATCATGACATCGATCTGCGGAGAACTCTTTTGCGCGCGCAAAGTGCCCAGCATCTGCGCCGAGTTGGGCATGCCGTAGAATTCAACGGTGATATCGGGGTTGGCCTTCATGAAAGGCTCCACGACGGCGGCGACATAGTTCTCCTGGAAAATGCCCGAATAAGCGGACAATACGATGTTGTCGGCCATCGCGGCATTGGCCGCGAAAGACAATGACAGTGCGGTCAGGCTGATGCCCGCGGCATGTTTCAATCCAGTCATAGGTTCCTCCCGTTGGTAGATTGACTATTTGTTTTGCAGAGGCGTCCTTTCGACCGCCTCATGCGGCGGTCGAAGCGTCCACGATCTTCGTTGCTCCAGAAATATCGGGCAGCTTCTCGCCCTTGCGCAGACGATCCAGCAGCACGAGTTCGTTCTTCTGCATCTCGATGGCCTTGTCCGTCGCCCATTCGGCCTGGCCGGGCGAAAGAACGAGCACGCCGCTTTCATCGGCGATGATCGCATCTCCTGGATTGACGATCTGGCCGCCGACGCTGACCGGCACGTTGATCGCGCCTTCAAGGCCAAGGATCTTCGTCGTGATCGGCGAAGGGCCGCGGCACCACATCGGCAGGTCGACGCGACGGATCTCGGAGAAGTCGGTTGCCGGCCCGTCGATCACCGCGCCGACGATACCGCCAAGCTTCATCGAATGGGTGACGACACCGCCCCAGCACGCATGCTTGTCGTCGCCGCAGCGGTCAACCACGATGAAGTCGCCCGGCCGCACCATCTTGGTGAGGTAGTGCAGGATCGTGGAATCGGCATGCGGCAGGCGTACCGTGACGGCGGTGCCGGCGATGCGCTTTTCCGGCAGAACGGCGCGCAACTCGCGATTCATGAAGCCGGAATGGAGAAAGTGGCCCACGGTCGCGGTCTCGACCTGCTCCATCTTCCTGACGAGGGACGGAGCAATCTGCTCGGGCATTTTGTTGACGACGAACATGTGGGGCTATCCTTAAATTACGTGGTGCTGGGCAACCGGCACGTCGGCACGGACCTTGCCGATGCGCGCCAGGTCCAGGCTGGCTGTGGTCGTGCCGACGCCGTCCGAACACTGCGCAACCATGTGCCCCCACGGATCGATGACCATGGAGTGGCCCCAGCACCATTTCTGGCCCTTGGCATGTGCGCCGGTCTGGCCGACCGCGACGAAATAGGTCTGCGTCTCGATTGCCCGGGCGCGGGAGAGCACTTCCCAGTGATCCTTGCCGGTCATCAGGGTGAAGGCGGCCGGCAGCACGATGACGTCGGCGCCCTTGTCGCGCAGCGCCCGGAACAGTTCGGGGAAGCGGAGGTCGTAGCAGATGGCGCAGCCCACGGTGGTGTCGCCTACCTTGTATGTGACGATGTCCTCGCCCCGGCTGATCGTATCCGACTCGCGGTAGGAAACGCCGCCGGGAGTGTCCACGTCGAAAAGATGGATCTTGCGATACTTGGCAATCTCGTCACCCTTCGGCCCAAAGACGACCGTGGTGTTGAAATGGTTGTTGCCCGACTTCTCCACCATTGAACCGGCATGCAAGGTGACGCCGAGTTCCTTGGCCAGCCCCGCCATGCGCTTGTAGACCGCGCCGTCCGGGAAACCTTCGCCGCTGCCGTGAACGGCATCGCGACCCTCGCCCAGGAAGGCGAAATATTCCGGCAACACGATCAGGTCGGGCTTTTCAGCCGCAGCCACTTCGCGCACCAACCGCTCGGCGTCGTCAAGGTTCTTGGCCTTGTCCGCGTCCGAGTTCATCTGAATGAGACTGATTTTCATTGGGATCCTCCACGACGGTGTCGGAACAATGAAATGTCGCCGGCTTGTTTTGGCAAACGACAAAGAACTATCGTGGGTGATAGATTATTCTTGTGCGGCTCGTGCCGAATTGTGCGCCGCCCGCCCCATGGATGCGTCCCGCGCGATCACGGCAAGGATCGACGGGAGGATATTCTCAGGATCGTCCACATAGGCGGCGTGCAGCTTGAGCGGCGGAAATTGCGGCATGACGGAGAGGATTTCCAGGATGCCCGCATCGACCATCGGCTCGACCAATGGCGTTGGCAACAGGCCCACGCCAACGCCGTCGCAAGCGAGCCGCAACATGGCCGACAAGGAATTCGAGTTCGAGATTACCGGCGGCGAGACACCGAGTTCCTCGAATTGCCGCAGCAGCCAGATATGGGGAATGCTGTTGCGCGAAAATGTCAGGACGGGGTGAGCGCGCAGGTCCGCAAGGCCGAGATCCTTTCCGCCGAGTTCGAATTTCGGCACGGCGACCCATACGCAATTCATGCTGCCGAGGTCGATGTTCTTCAGGCCGGGCCGCAGCACCGGCCCCATAAGCAAGGCGAGGTCGAGTTTTCGCTCGGCGAGTTCCGCGCCGATCCCCAGCGAAGTGTCGACGTTGAGATCGAGCGCCAGCAAGGGAAACCGCACTTTCACCATCTCGATGAACTGCGGCAACCAGGCGTGCACGACTGAATCGACCGTGCCTATCCGCACGGTCGCCTTGATCTGTTCCGGGTTGCGGATGGCGACGTTGAAGCTGGTGGCGGCGCGCAGCAGTTCCTCGGCCGGCTGCAAGGCGCGCTGCCCTATCGTCGACAGGCGCACGCCGCCAGGGATGCGGTCGAACAGTTCGCCGCCCATCTCCCGTTCGAGGGTAGCGATGCGGTTGGATACGGCGGCTTGCGTCGCGTTCAGCCGATCGGCCGCGGCACGAAAACTGCCGAGCCGCGCCACCCATACGAAGGTTTCTACAAAACTCAGGTTCATTGCTTGCAAACGCTGTCGGCTGTTACGCAAATTTGGGTCGCTCCCGTGAGAGTTGCCCAATCCCGAGCTTGGCATACAAGACGCAATTTTGCGAAGGGGCCGCGCCGAAATCGGCCATTTCTGCGTCGCTCGTCGTCGAATATGCGCTGCATGTCCTTTCTCCTCGCTCCTGGAACTGACCAGTTTCCGCGGCGGCGCAGCCAATCGTCAATTCGTCACCACGACCTGAACTCGGTGCACAATTCGTCCATTGGCAGGCAGCGCGCGTCATGTGAAGCCCCGCCGCCGCCCCACCGTGTTCGTGCTGCTTGTCGAGACGCGCTGAAATTCTTCTGATTTCGTGGATAAAAATGTGCCGCCACAGCGCAGGCGATCAGATTATTCCGACAAATCAATTGGCTATGTCGGTTGCCGCAGATTTCCGGCCTGATCCTGTCCACACCCGCCGGGGGGCCGCTAGATTTGACCCGCCCCTTCCGCCGGGAACACCGATCATGACGGTGATTGGGTGGGAAGGGGCCGGCGCCCCGGCGGCAGGCTGACGTGGCCTTGTTCCGGGGAGGGCTAGGCCTGCCGAGCGTTGCCCTCACCTTGCAGCGGCATCTTCAAGGAGAGCCTGTGAGGGGACACGGCGGGTCGATGAAAGCGGAGCGGTTTGAAACCTTCAAACGCCGGACGGGCGGCCGCGAGGTCGCATTACTTACCAAACGAGCGTCCGAACGGCCGCCCGTCTTCCCGACCTCTCAATCGACAAGCGGAGGTCAGTTCTTTGACAATGGCCAGACGCGAAAGCGGGCGTGGCAACGGAAAGGCATGACCGCAGGTGAAATGCTGCCACCCAGGGTGTGGCGAGATTCAGACCACCATCACCTGAATCCGCTAGTCGATCTGGGCGCCAAGTCCCTTCATCAATCCCATGAATTCCGGGAAGCTGGTCGCGATCATCGATCGGTCATCGACCGACACCGGCTTTTCCGCCGCCAGCCCCATGACCAGAAAGCTCATGGCGATGCGGTGATCGAGATGCGTCTTCACCGCCTCACCCTTCACCTGTCCGCCCAGTCCCTTGCCGCCGGGCGTGCCGCGAACCGCAAGCGAGGCTTCGCCTTCGGTGCAGTCGACGCCGTTCATCTTGAGTCCGTCGGCAACGGCCGAAAGCCGGTCAGACTCCTTCACCCGCAATTCTTCCAGACCCTGCATCAAGGTCTCGCCCTCGGCAAAACTCGCTGCGACGGCAAGAACCGGATATTCGTCGATCATCGACGGCGCACGCTCGGGCGGCACCGTGACGCCTTTCAATTCCGAATGCCGCACGCGCAGGTCGGCGACATCCTCGCCGCCCGCATTGCGCGGGTTGAGCGCTTCGATGTCGGCGCCCATTTCCTGCAGGGTCACGATGAGGCCGGTGCGGGTCGGATTCATCAAGACATTCTCGATGACGATGTCGGAGCCCGGCACGATCAGGGCAGCGACCAATGCAAAGGCTGCGGACGACGGATCGCCAGGCACGGCAATGGTCTGGCCGGTCAGCCGGCCCTGGCCCTCCATGAAGATATGGCGCACGCCGCGCTCGTCGGTTTCGACCTGCAGGTTGGCGCCGAAACCTTTCAGCATCTTTTCCGTATGGTCACGGGTCATCACCGGTTCGATGACGGTGGTGATGCCGGGCGTGTTCAATGCGGCAAGCAGCACTGCCGATTTCACCTGGGCCGACGGCATCGGCACGCGGTAGGTGATGGGTGCGGCATGCTTCGGCCCATGCAATGTGAGCGGCATGCGGTCGCCCGGCGCCGCCTTCACGACCTGGACGCCCATCTGCCGCAACGGATCGAGAACCCGCCCCATCGGACGGCCGGACAGCGAAGCGTCGCCGATGAAGGTCGTTTCCATGTCGTAGGTGCCGACCAGGCCCATGGTCAGCCGCGAACCCGTGCCGGCATTGCCGAAATCGAGCGGCCCTTCCGGCTCAAGCAACGCGCCGTTGCCGGTGCCGCGAATCACCCATTCGGCGCCGCGCTTTTCTATATGCGCGCCCATCGCCTTCATGGCGTCGCCGGTGCGCAACACGTCTTCGCCTTCGAGCAGGCCGGTGATGCGCGTTTCGCCCGAAGCCAGTCCGCCGAACATGAAGGAACGGTGCGAAATCGACTTGTCGCCGGGAACGCGCACGGATCCGACAAGCGCCGCCGACCGGCGTGCCGTTGCGGGTTGCGGGACAGCATCATGCGACATGGCAATTCCTCTTGCGGAAATCCCGACGGACGGTCATTTTCCTGTCGGTGTGGCGGGTCTCGTACCATGGCAAGCGGTCATGGTCATCCCCCGGCGGACGCCTCCTGGCGACGCATCTTGCCACCCGGCCTTTTGGCTTTGACAGGGCATCAAGGAGCCGTTAAGGGGACCAGACTTTTTTGACGAGGCTTGTCGTGGCAAAATCCGAACTTGGCACAAAACGTATCGACCCGGAAACGGGCCGAAAATTCTACGATCTGAACAAGGACCCGATCGTCTCTCCCTATACGGGCAAGAGCTATCCGCGCGCCTATTTCGATGACGGAAAGCCTTCCGTCGTCGAGGATGAAGAGGACGTTGCCGAGAAGGAAGTCGACGCCGAGGAAGAAGGCGCCGAGATCGTTTCGCTGGAGGAGGCGGACGAGGAAGCCAAGGGCGACGATTTGCCGGATCTCGGCGACGACGAGGAGGATGTCGATCTGGGCGACGACGACGATACCTTCCTCGAGGATGAGGAAGAAGGCGACGACGACGTTGCCGACATGATCGGCGTCGGCGACGACGACGAGGAGATTTGATCTCCCCTCGATTGCAATAGCCGCTTCTTCGTCGAAGCCCGGCAAAAAGCGCCTGTTGAGGCTTGCTATTGACGACAGGCGGCGCTAGAAGCCGCCAACACTGCGGGCCGGGGCAACCCTCGGCCTGATATTTTCGCCGGAAACGGCACCGGCTTACTGCCGGAGATGGGGCCATAGCTCAGCTGGGAGAGCGCCTGCATGGCATGCAGGAGGTCAGCGGTTCGATCCCGCTTGGCTCCACCAATAAAGTCACGGCCCCATTCGAGGCCAATGCTCCATTAGGCGACGCCGCAATCTGGGCCAGGTGTTTTGACGACGGACGGGCGGTTGTCGCCGTCATGACGCGCTATGCGAGGCCAAAGACGCCAAAGACGCCGAAGCGCTGACCCGTGGAATTGGGTCCGCGAAAGGAAGATTGCAACGATGTATCAGCCGCCGCTTTTCAAGGAAGACGATCTTCAGGTTCAGCAGGCGCTGATCCGGGCGCATCCGCTCGGCATGTTGATCACCGCGCCTCCAGGCGGGCCGACAGCCAACGTCTTTCCGTTCCATCTCGACACGCAGCGCTCGCCCAAGGGAACGTTGCAGGCGCACATGGCGAAGGCCAACGGGCAGTGGCAGGAAATCAGGGACGGAGCCCCGGCGCTTGTCGTGTTTCAGGGCGTCGAATCCTACATAACGCCGTCCTGGTACGCGACCAAGCAGGAGACGGGCAAGGTCGTGCCGACTTGGAACTATGTGATGGTTCAGGTTCGCGGCAGGTCAACCGTGATCGACGATGCCGAATGGCTGCATGCTCATGTTTCGACGCTGACCGGGGCGCACGAGGCGGGGCGTCAGGATCCCTGGGCGGTGAACGATGCGCCGGAAAACTACATTCAATCCCAGATCAAGGGCATTGTCGGCCTCGAGATCGAGATCGCCGAAATCGAGGGCAAGTGGAAGGTGAGCCAGAACCGTCCCGCCGCCGACAGGGCTAGGGTTGCCGAAAGTCTGGCGAGCAGCGACGAGCCGCTTCACAATGCCAGGTTGGCCGAACTGGTCCGCAGCTATGGGGCAAGGCGATGATCATCGCCATCGATGGACCGGCTGGTGCCGGCAAGGGCACACTGGCGCGGCGGCTGGCGGATTATTACCACCTGCCGCATCTCGACACCGGCCTGACCTACCGCGCCGTCGCGCACATGCTTCTAATAAAGGGCTGGCCGCTGGGCGACGAACCGCATGCTGTGGAAGCGGCGCGGTTGGTCGACCTTGGCCAACTCGACCGGGCCGTGCTTTCGGCGCATGAAGTCGGCGAGGCGGCTTCGAAGGTCGCCGTCATCGCGCAAGTGCGAAAGGTCCTTGTCGAAAAGCAGCGCAGCTTTGCCGCACAGCCTTCCGGCGCGGTGCTGGACGGGCGCGATATCGGCACGGTCGTGTGTCCCGACGCGACCGTGAAGCTTTACGTGACGGCCAGTGCCGAGGTGCGGGCGCGGCGGCGGCTTGCCGAGATCGAGGCCAACGGCGGGGCCGCGGACTTCGCCACCATTCTGGGCGATATCGAGCGCCGCGACGAACGCGATACGGGCAGGGCCGACTCGCCGCTGAGGCCCGCTACCGACGCGCACTTGCTTGACACAAGCGAAATGGATATAGAAGCCGCGTTCCTGGCGGCTAAGGTCATAGTAGAGCGGATCGTGGCCAACGGAAACAAAACCTGATGCCGGGTGCGCCGGTTGCCGCTTGTCGGCCGCGCGGAAAGTACCCATTTCAGGTCCGAACCTGTCTGCTTGCATTCTTATGCGCCGGATTTGCCGCTTGTTGAGCGGCCAGGACCCAAGGGTCCGGAATGTCGGCAGGCAAACGCAACGCTAACCCACGGCGCAGGCCTCCAACGAGGCTTTTCAGGAGAACATATGTCAGCAGCAATCCCCACTCGCGACGATTTCGCGAGCATGCTCGAAGAATCATTTTCCAGCGGCCATTCAGGTGAAGGCCAGGTCGTTCGCGGCACGATCACCGCGATCGAAAAGGACATGGCCATCATCGACGTCGGCCTGAAGGTCGAAGGCCGCGTTCCGCTGAAGGAGTTCGGCGCCAAGGGCAAGGAAACCACGCTCAAGGTCGGCGACACGGTCGAGGTTTATGTCGAGCGCATCGAAAATGCGCTGGGCGAAGCGATGCTGTCGCGCGACAAGGCCCGCCGCGAAGAGAGCTGGGTCAAGCTCGAAGAGAAGTTTTCCAAGGGCGAGCGCGTCGAAGGCGTCATCTTCAACCAGGTCAAGGGCGGCTTCACCGTCGATCTGGACGGCGCAGTTGCCTTCCTGCCGCGCAGCCAGGTCGATATTCGCCCGATCCGCGACGTCACGCCTTTGATGCACAACCCGCAGCCCTTCGAGATCCTGAAAATGGATCGCCGCCGCGGCAACATCGTGGTTTCGCGCCGCACGGTTCTGGAAGAGAGCCGCGCCGAGCAGCGCTCGGAGATCGTGCAGAATCTCGAAGAGGGCCAGGTCGTCGAAGGCGTGGTCAAGAACATCACCGACTACGGTGCGTTCGTCGACCTCGGCGGCATCGACGGCCTGCTGCATGTCACCGACATGGCATGGCGTCGCGTCAACCATCCGACCGAGATCCTCAACATCGGCCAGACGGTCAAGGTGCAGATCATCCGCATCAACCAGGAAACCCATCGCATCTCGCTCGGCATGAAGCAACTCGAGAGCGATCCGTGGTCCGACATCGGCACCAAGTTCCCGATCGGCAAGAAGATCACCGGCACGGTCACCAACATCACCGACTACGGCGCGTTCGTCGAGTTGGAGCCGGGCATCGAGGGTCTCATCCACGTTTCTGAAATGTCGTGGACCAAGAAGAACGTGCACCCCGGCAAGATCCTGTCCACCACCCAGCAGGTCGACGTGGTCGTGCTCGAGGTCGATCCGGCCAAGCGCCGCATTTCGCTCGGCCTCAAGCAGACGCTTGAGAATCCGTGGGAAGCCTTCGCCCGCAACCACCCGGTTGGGGCGCAGGTCGAAGGCGAGGTCAAGAACAAGACCGAATTCGGCCTGTTCATCGGCCTCGACGGCGACGTGGACGGCATGGTGCACCTGTCCGACCTCGACTGGAGCCGTCCGGGCGAGCAGGTCATCGAAGAGTACAATCGCGGCGACATGGTCAAGGCGCAGGTGCTCGACGTCGACATCGAGAAGGAGCGCATCTCGCTTGGCGTCAAGCAGTTGCAACGCGATGCGGCCGGCGAAGCGTCCACTTCGGGCGAACTGCGCAAGAACGCGGTCGTGACCTGCGAAGTCACCGGCATCAAGGATGGCGGCCTCGAGGTTCGTCTGGTCGAAAGCGGCCTGGAGACCTTCATCAAGCGCGCCGACCTGTCGCGCGACCGCGATGAGCAGCGCCCCGAGCGCTTCACCGTCGGCCAGAAGCTCGATGCCCGCGTCATCGCCTATGACAAGAAGACCCGCAAGCTGCAGGTTTCTATCAAGGCGCTGGAAATCGCCGAAGAGAAGGAAGCTGTCGCGCAGTACGGTTCTCAGGACTCCGGCGCTTCGCTGGGCGATATCTTGGGCGCTGCGCTGAAGAAGCAGGGCGGCAACTAAGCTCGAGCCTCTTTGCCGCGCCGTTCTCCATGGCGCGGCTTATAGGGACAAAAAAGACCCGCCGGAGCGATCCGGCGGGTCTTTGTTTTGGCTTTGGGGAAGGGATCAGGCGCGGCCGTAAAGCGGCACCAGCGTTCCGCTCACCGCCTGGTTGGCCGACGAGACCAGATAGCAAATCGCTTCGGCGGCAGCTTCCAGGCTCACCCACTTGCCGAAATCGGCATCCGGCATGCCGGAGCGGTTGGCGGGGGTGTCGAGCGTCGAGGGTGCGATGGCATTGACCAGAATGTTCTTGCTCTTCAGTTCTTCGGCAAGGGCCACGGTCATGGCCGCGACCGCCGCCTTGCTGGTCGCATAGGCGACCATGCCCGCGCCGCGCCGGGGATCGAGGCCGGGCCGCGCCGAAACGTTGACGATGCGGCCTCCAGAATTCGCGGCAAGCATCGCGCGCACCGATGCCCGGCAACACAGGAAGGCGGTCTGGACGTTGGTTTCCATCAGCTCGTCGAAGGAGGCGGCCTCGGTCTTTTCGACGGGTGCGGCGGCAAAGCCGCCGGCGAGATGGATCGACGCCCAAAGGCCGGGCACGGTCGCATAGTAGGAATCGACCGTCTCGGCGTCGGCCAGATAGATGTTGTGGGTCAGCTTGACGTTCTCGTGGTCCCCGAACGGAAAATGCGGCGGGGCGGCCGCATGGCTGTTGGGGACGTAGCAGATAGCGCCTTCACTGAGCAGCTTGCCCACGACGGCGCTGCCAAGCGCGCCTGTTCCTCCGGTTACAACGATATTCTTGCCGTTCAATGTACCTGTCATCAGCAATCGGTCTCGCACAAAACGTCCACTTGGTAACCGTCGCGCCTTTTATGTCATCACTCAATTGCTATTTCGATGATGCAGGGTTGTCTTTTCGCATGAGCTCTGCGCAGCGCAGCGCCCAGTTCGCCGGCCGTTGCGAGCCGTTCGGCCGGAATTTTGTAAGCCTCGGCAAGCTTGAGAAAGTCCGGCGGTTGAGGCGACACGCCGACGGGCTCTACGCCGATATCGCGCATCGAGGTTTCGATCTCGCGATAGCCGCGATTGTTCCAGATGACGAAGATGACCGGCGCGCCGGTGTCCGCTGCCACGGCGATTTCTGGCAGGGTGAACTGGAAGCCGCCGTCGCCGGCAAGGCAGACGACTGCGGCATCGGGCATGGCGATGGCGGCCCCGATGGCGGCCGGGGGGCCATAACCCAGCGCACCGAAGCCGGTCGCTGCGTTGAACCAGCCGCCCGCCCGGTCGTGATCGTAAAAAAGGTTGGCGGCATAGACCGGCTGCGTGGAGTCGCCCACGATGATGGAAGCCGGCAGCGCGTCGCGGATTTGCTCCACGGCCCCGACCTGCATCTGCATGGCCGACCCGATCTCGGCGAAGGCTGCTTCGCGGGTCGTGGCCGCGATTCGAGCACCCAGGCTGCAGCTGGCAGGCGAGCCATCGCGAGTTGAGGAAAGGCAGCACAGCATTGCTTCCAATGCCGCCGCGCAATCGGCTTGAATTGCGACCGTGGCCGGATAGCGGTCGAGCTGGGCGGCGTCGAGGTCGATGCGCACCAAGGTCTTCGGCACGACGAAGCCGGCGTCGCCATACATGTCGTAGTCGGTGGGACCGAATTCGGTGCCGGCGGCGATGACCACATCGGCGCCCGACATCAGTTCGCGCACCGCTTTCAGGCTCGGGCTCGCGGGAACGACCAGGGGGTGGGCGTGCATCAGACCGCGCCCGTTGACGGTCTGGACGACCGGCGCATCGATCAATTCGGCCAGCCGCCTCAGTTCGGCCTCGGCGTTTCTTGCTCCGCCGCCGGCCAGGATGAGTGGCTTGCGGGCGGCGGCAATCAGCGCCGCCGCCTTGGCGATCAGCGTCTTGTCAAGGGCAGGTGGGGCAGTCTGGACGGGAACCGCAGCAAGATCACCGGCCGGCATGGCCATGACGTCGATGGGGATTTCGATGTGAACCGGACCGGGTCGCGATGAAGCGAACAGGGTGAAGGCGCGCGACAGGGCGCGGGCCAACTCGTCGGGTCTGGTGATGCGCTCGGAAGACAGCGCCACCTTCTCCATCATGCCGTGCTGATCGGGCAACTCATGCAGGTAGCCGCGCCCCAGCCCCAGCGTTGCCGTGGCATTGACGCCGGAGATCACCAGCATCGGCACCGAGTCGGCGCGGGCCTGCGCCATCGCGGTGATGGTATTGGTCAATCCCGGTCCGGTGATCACGAAGGCGACACCTGGACGCCCGCTGGCGCGCGCATAGCCGTCCGCCATGAACCCCGCCCCTTGTTCGTGGCGCGGGGTTATGTGGCGGATTCCCGAACTTGCCAGCCCACGGTAGAGTTCGACCGTGTGCACGCCCGGAATGCCGAAGACGGTATCAACGCCGTGGGCTTCAAGCAGGCGGATCAAGGCTTCGCCGAGGGTGGTCATCGCGCCTCCGAAAGAGGCTGCCGAGGGCCGGAGCGGGCAGGCCAAAGGAAAGAAAATACCGATGTCACGTCACGATCTCAGGATCGGCCGGGTCAGGCAGGTCGGGCCGCCTTCGCAAGCGATGCACAGCGCGTCTGCCTCGAAGGTCGAAACCTTGCATCCGGCAGCCTCCATTGCGGCAATGGTCTTTGGAAATCCGGAAATCGCTATGACTTCGCGCGGTGCGGTGGGCAGGACGTTGAGGTTGAGGCCGCTGGAGGCGATGAATTCGTCAGGGTCGCCCGCCACCAGCCTGATGCCGCGCGCCTTGAGCATCTGGTAGAAGGGCGCGGGAAGCAAAGGCGTGTGGACCAGCGCCATATTGTCGGCCAGCGGACTAATCACCGACATCAGATGCAGGCACGCATCCTCGCCATGCCACAGCGGCAGGTCGAAGCCGTGGACCGAAATTCCGTGGGGCGCGAGCATGTCCGCCAGTTGCCGGATGCCTGCCTCGTTGGTGCGCACGCCGCGCCCGACGGCGAGGGTGCGGGCGTCCACCCAGACGCAATCGCCACCCTCGACAGTGCCCGGTGCCTCGATCCGCCCAAGAGTCGGAATGCCCATGCGCGTGAACGCCGCTCCGTGCAAGGCGGGCTCTGACGCGCGTAGCGCCTTGCCCATCGAAAGCAGGATCGCGCCGTGGTCGCTCATCAACGAAGGGTCATGGGTGAAGACTGAATCGGCAAGGCCGTCGTCTTCGTCGGTCAGCCATTCGATCTCGGCCCCGCTGGCAGCCACCAGCGCTGCAAGGGCGTCGTGCTGGCTGGCTGCTCTGTCAGGGTCAAACCCGGGGCCGTAGTGCCATTGCCTGGCGTCCGCGCGACGCATGGCGCTTGAAGCCCGGCGCATCAGGACGCGTTTCAGCGGCCCCGCCATGGATTGCGATCCGTATGCCTTGGTCACTGGCTCCCCCTCTTTTTTCTGTCGCCAGTAAGCATTTGGAGCAGCACAAGATCAATGCCCAAGGCGAAAATGCCGGAGGTGGCGATGATGCGCCTACACCTCAGGACGCTCCGCGCCGGCAAGCGCATCCGCCTGATAGCGATGCCCCTGGATCTCATAGCCAAGGACCGTCACCGCCGGCGCCAGCATCAAGATGACAAGGCATACCGCCATGTTGACGCCGGACAGCGCGGCAAGCATGGCGAGCGCGATGACCCCAGCGGTCGCGACCAGCAGCCATACATGGAGGACATCGAAACGGCGCAAGAGATAGTAATAAAGAGCATAGATAGAGCCTAACAGAACACCAATGGGGATGGCGACGCAGAGCACGGTCGCGAGAGGGCCGATCTGGGTCTTGTGTTCGATAAAGTAGGCCGCGACATGTAGTCCGGCGCCTGTGGCGACGATGGCCGCGATGATCACTATCTGGCCGTATCCCCAACCGAAAGAACGATCGCGGTGGGCATGCAGAACCTGGGCGGAAGGCAGCAGGTAATAGACCCACCAGATACCGAATGTCAGGCCCATTCCCGCGACGCCGACCAGCGCCGCGTCCATGCTCCAGCCCTGTTCCTCCACCACCGCCGACAGCGTCGCAACCGTGCCGACGACGCCTTCGCCCAACGCGATGATGGCGAACAGGCTGTAGCGCTCGGCGATGTGATGGGCATGCCAAGGCGTCCCTCCGTCCTTACGTTCGGCGATGACCGGTCCGGACAATTCAATGAGGGCGAGAATGCAGGCGACGCCGATGCTGGTAGCGACCGAGAAATCCATGACGATCTGCGCCACCCAGCCGACCTGCGCAATCGATATGGCAGCGGCGTAGGTGAGGCAGACGCGGCGGCAAGCCGGGTCTTGCCTCGCTGCGCGCAGCCATTGGAACACCATGGCAAGGCGCATGATTACATAGCCGAGCACCATGATGGAATTGTCGAGATGTGCCCCATGCTCGATGGAAGAGAACATGCGCGGCAAGCCTATCGCCAGCACCAGTACGCCGATCATCTGCACCATGGTAACGACCCGGAATACCCAGTCGTCGATGTCGTAGGCCGAGGCGAACCACGAGAAATTGATCCATGCCCAGCAGATGGCGAAGGTTGCAAAGCCGAAGCCGATCAACGCGACGCCAAAATGGCCTTCCGCAAGCGCATGGGCGAGTTGCTGGGCAGCGAACCCGAAGGTTGTCGCAAAGGTCAGGTCGAACAGCAGTTCGAGCGGGGTCGCGACGCGGTGCGCTTCGTGTGGATCGCGGCCACCCATTCTGTGCACATGATGGTGAACGGATTCGGGGCCGAGCGACGATGTGCTCATGAACGGGCCTTTGCCTGTGTTTGCGAAGCGACAAGGATTGCAGCGTCCACACCGAACGCAATCAAGTCAATATGCCGCGAGGTTTGGTTCGAGTGTGGCCAAGTCCAACTTCAGGCAAGGACACCACCACCGTCCAAGGCCGCGGGTTGACGAGGACGAGTGGAACGGTCCATCTTGGAAAATGGAACAATTGTTCAGTGGCGGTAATGGGTAGAACAGTCCAGCGCCTGGCGACGTGCCGGCTCCGCGAAACGGTGCGGAAATGAGTGCCGGGCAAACGGCTTGGCTCTCGCGGCCTGCGGCCGGTCAAGGTGCGGCCGAAGCCCTCCACGTCGAAAACCTGCACAAGAAGTTCGGCGAATTGCACGTCCTCAAGGGCGTGTCGCTGTCGGCGCGCGACGGCGACGTCATCGCCATCATCGGTGGCAGTGGATCAGGCAAGTCGACGCTGCTTCGGTGCATCAACTGTCTTGAGAATCCGACCAGCGGCATCATCCGCGTCAACGGCGAGGAAATCCGTCTCAAGGCCGACAGTTACGGCAATACCTATCCTGCCGACAGGCGCCAGATCGAGCGTATTCGCTCGCGTCTCGGCATGGTGTTCCAGAGCTTCAACCTGTGGAGCCACATGACGTTGCTCGAAAACGTCATCGAGGTTCCGGTGCATGTGCTGGGCGTGAAGAAGGAACGGGCCATCGTCGAGGCCGAGACGCTCCTGGCGCGCGTCGGGCTGGCGGAAAAGCGCGATGTCTATCCGGCGTTCCTGTCGGGCGGCCAGCAGCAGCGGGCGGCGATCGCACGCGCGCTGGCCATCCAGCCGCGCGTCATGCTGTTCGACGAGCCAACATCGGCGCTCGATCCGGAACTGGTTGGCGAAGTGTTGCGGGTGATCGGCGATCTGGCGCGCGAGGGGCGCACCATGGTGCTGGTGACCCACGAGATGAAGTTCGCCCGCGAGGTCGCGACCCATGTCGTCTATCTCTATAACGGCGTTGTCGAGGAGGAGGGCCCGCCAGCAGCACTGTTCGGTGCGCCGAAGTCCGAACGGCTGAAACAGTTTCTACGCAATGTCGGGTGAATGCCCACATCAAGAAGAACGGGACAAAAGTCCAAAATCAAAATGGGAGAATGAAGCATGAAGACGTTTTTGAAAACCGCCGTCGCGGCCGCCGTCATTGCGCTTGGCGGAGCATTTTCGGCCAATGCCGAGCAGGTCAAGGTCGGGTTCTCGCCCGAAGCCTATCCGCCGTTCTACTCGCAGGATGCATCCGGCAACTGGACCGGCTGGGAAGTCGAGATCGTCCAGGCGATCTGCGGCGCGGCCAAGCTTGACTGCGTTCTGACGCCTATCCCGTGGGATGGCCTGATCCCGGCGTTGAAGACCAACAAGATCGACGCCATCATGAATTCGATGTCGATCACCGCCGAGCGCGAGAAGGAGATCGATTTCTCCGGCAAATACTACAACACGCCGACGGCGGTGATCGGGCCGAAGGACCAGAAGTACGACGCGACGCCGGAAGGCCTGAAGGGCAAGATCCTTGGCGTTCAGGTTTCCACCGTCCATGCCGCCTATGCCAAGAAGCACTTCACCGGCAGCGCTGCCGAGATCAAGGAGTATCAGACCCAGGACGAGGCCAACCAGGATCTGGTAGCCGGCCGCATCGACGGCACGCAAGCCGATTCGATTGCGCTCGATGCCTTCCTGAAGTCGGAACAGGGCCAAGCCTGTTGCGATCTGAAGGGCTATGTCGCGCCGGATCTTGAAGTGCTCGGACCCGGCGTCGGCGCCGGCGTGCGCAAGGGCGACACCGAACTTGCCGGCAAGATCAATGCCGCAATCAAGGAAATCCGTGCCGACGGCAAATATGCCGAGATCACCAAGAAGTACTTCGATTTCGACATCTACGGCGAAGACACCCAATCGAACTGAGTAGTTTGAGCGCTGCAGCTTGCCCGGCGCCCTGACCGGCGCCGGGTAGTGCAGGCAGCGTTTCTGGAATGCCGGCACGCGCCGGCAAGCTGGGGGCGACGCTGATAGACGCAATTATTCCCGCCGTGGCATCGGGACTGCTCGATCTCCTGGCGCTTGAGCCTCCGGGTTGGGGCGGCAATTTGCTGCGGGGGCTTGTAAGTTCCGTGGAAATTGCCGTCGGCGCCTACGTCATGGGCCTGTTGATCGGCATAGGCGGCGCCTATGGCAAGCTCTATGGCGGCCCGGTGGTGCGCGACCTGTTGGGCTTGTACACCACGATCGTGCGCGCGGTCCCCGAACTGGTGCTGATCCTGATGCTCTATTTCGCCGGCACCGATCTGGTGAACCGCGTCCTCATCGCCTTCGGGCATCAAGCTGTCGACATCAACGGGCTGATCGCCGGCATCGGCGTGCTCGGCATTGTGCAGGGCGCCTATTCGACGGAGGTGCTGCGCGGCGCGATCCTTGCCATTCCGCAGGGCCAGGTCGAGGCTGCGCGCGCCTACGGCATGTCGCCCGGCCTGCTGCTCAGGCGCATCACCTTGCCGGCAATGCTGCCTTTCGCGATTCCGGGCCTTGCCAATCTGTGGCTGATCGCGACCAAGGATACGGCACTTCTGGCCATTGTCGGCTTCAACGAACTGACGCAGACGACCCGTTTGGCGGCAGGTGCGACCAAGGCCTATTTCACCTTCTTCCTTGCGGCCGGTGCGCTTTACCTGGCGCTGACACTGTTTTCCAATGTCATCATCGGCCGTGTCGAGCGATGGGCGCGCCGGGGCATGCCGTCGTTGACGGAGACGCGCTGATGGCTGAGACGCCGGCTGTGGCAGCGGTGCGCAAAGGCGGCGGCTGGCTGCAACCGCACCGGATCGTGCTGATCTCGATTGCGCTGGCCATCGTCCTGGCGTCGATCTTCTACCTGCGCTGGGACTGGCTGCCGGCCTATCTGCCGCTGGCTGTGCAAGGCATCTGGCGTACCATCTGGCTGTTGGCGGTGACGTCGGTGCTCGGCATAGCGCTGGCGATACCGCTCGGCCTGGCGCAAGCGGCGGGGCCATGGGCGCTGGCGGCGCCGGCAAGGGCGTTCTGCACAATCATACGCGGCACGCCGCTGTTGCTGCAACTATGGCTGCTCTATTACGGCCTCGGGTCGCTGTTCCCCCAGATTCCGTGGATTCGCGACTCCTTCCTGTGGCCGTATCTCAGACAGGCATGGCCCTATGGCGTGCTGTCGCTCACGCTGTCTTTCGCGGGCTATGAAGGCGAGGTGATGCGCGGCGCATTTGCCGGCGTGCCGAAAGGGCAGTTGGAGGCGGCGCGGGCTTTTGGCATGCGTCGCTGGACGGCGTTCCGCCGCATCTGGCTGCCGCAGGCGCTGCACCGCGCCTTGCCGACGCTGGCCGGCGAGACGGTACTGCAACTGAAGGCAACGCCGCTGGTCGCGACCATCACCATGGTCGATATTTATGCCGTGGCCTCGCGGGTGCGGCAGGACACCTTCATCACTTATGAACCCTTGCTCCTGCTGGCGGCGGTCTATATGGCCGTTACGGGTATCATCGTGCTGGCCTTCCGCCGGCTAGAGGCGCGCTTCCCGGCCAGAGTCGGCTGACCCGAAGAAAGTTGTGCCACAAGGTAGCGGTGCCAAAAGATAGCAGTGCCAAAAGATAGCAGTGCAAGAGCAAGTCATGCAGCTTAGTCTTGAACAGGCGACCGGTCTTTGCCGCATGGCAGCCCTTGGAGCCGGCGCCAGCGACGAGGTGGCCCGTTCCATCGCCGCAGCCGCCGTGACAGCCGAGGCGGAAGGTTGCAGGGCGGTCGGACTTTCGCATTTCATCGACTATCTCGAGGCGCTTGAGGCTGGCCGCATTGACGGCAAGGCCGAGCCCTCGCTCAGCCGGCCCGCGTTGGCCGTGTTCCTGTCCGATGGGCAGGGCGGTGTGGCCCACACAGGTTTCGACCGGACCATCGGCGAACTCGCCAAGGCAGCCCGGCTGTTCGGAATATCGATCTTCGCCCAGAAGAATGCCTATACCTGCTGCGCGCTCGGCTACTTCACCCGGCGGCTCGCCGCCGAAGGGCTTGTGGCGCTCGCGGCGACCAACGGTCCGGCGTTGCTTGCCGGGTCGGGTTCGGTCAAGCCGGTCTACTCCACCAATCCGCTATCGTTCGCGGCGCCATCGGCGGATGGCCCACCCTTGGTCATCGACCAAGCCGCCAGCGCCACCGCTTTTGTGAAAGTCCGCGAGGCTGCCGAGGCAGGCGAGCCCATTGCGCCAGGCTGGGCGATCGATGCAAGCGGAAACCCAACCACCGATCCGCAAGCGGCGATGAAAGGGGCGTTGCTGGCCTTTGGCGGCGAGCGCGGCGCCAACATCGCGCTGATGGTCGAAGTGCTGGCTGCCGGGCTGACCGGGGCCAACTGGTCGCTCGATGCACCATCCTTGGCCGAAGGCAAGCAAGGCCCGGGAGCGGGGCTGTTCATCGTCGCGGTCGAGCCGAAATTGCTCGCTCCCGATTTCGAGGGGCGGATGAAGGACCAGCTTGACCGGCTGAGGCGGCAGTATGGCGTTCATATCCCCGGCCGGTCGCGCGCCGAGGCGTCCGAGCGAGCCGCCGCGCGAGGCGTCACCATTGCCAAGGAGGTGGTGCAACGCATTTCGGAGTTCGCATCGCGCTACTCCGCCTGAGGCCGGCTCGTTCGCCGGCAAATAAGTTGAATGTTCAGATCAACTTTATTTCATTTGACGGTGAACCGGCAGTTCAGGTGTGTGCGCTACAGCACACAAAAAGGATTCCTGATGTCAGCCACCGCCGAAAACGCACGTCCTCGCCTGATCGTCCCTGCCTTGGGCGGCCTCTATTCGTCTCTTCATGAGGGTGCCGAAACGCTCTTGCGTGTCGCCGCCGGCGCCGTCCTTGTCGTCCATGGTGCGTCGAAGATCGCCGATCCTTTTGGTGCGGCGGGAATGGTCGAGGGCCTCGGCTTCTACCCGGGAGCGTTGTGGTCGCTGCTTTTGTCGTGCACCGAATTCTTCGGCGGCATCTTCATCATGATCGGCTTCCTGACACGACCGGCGGCATTTGCCGGCCTGATCGTGCTTCTGGTCACCGTCTGGTTCCATTGGATCACGATGGGGCAGGGCTTTTCCGGAGCGGAGAAGTCAATCCTTTGGTCGGCGATGCTGTTCTACTTCGTCATTCGCGGTGCCAACCGCCATTCGGTCGATGCCCGCATCGGCAAGGCATTCTGACCGGCGATAGTCTGTAGCGACCACCGACCGCACTTTGCCTTCGGCGCAAAACGGACTATGAAGCGGCGACAGCCAAGCCCCGGCACGGCCGGGGCGTATAGCCGGAGCCGATCATGACCGAAATCCTGCAAACCCCCAAGCTCGTGGTCATTTTTGGCGGGTCGGGTTTTGTCGGGCGCCATGTGGTGCGGGCCTTGGCCAAGCGGGGCTATCGCATTCGCGTTGCCTGCCGCCGACCCGATCTGGCAGGGCACCTCCAGCCGCTCGGCAATGTCGGCCAGATTCAGCCGGTGCAGGCGAATTTGCGCGTGCGCTGGTCGGTCGATCAGGCGGTCATCGGCGCGGACCACGTCATCAATCTGGTTGGCATCCTGCATGAAAGCGGCCGCCAGAAATTCCGCACGGTCCACGAATTCGGCGCGCGCGCCGTCGCCGAAGCCGCCCGTTCTGTCGGCGCTGGCTTGACCCATGTGTCGGCCATTGGCGCCGACATCAATTCGGAGTCAGCTTATGCGCGAACCAAGGCGCTTGGCGAGAAAGCCGTGCTGGAGACGGTGAAGGATGCGGTGATCTTGCGGCCGTCGATCAATTTCGGCCCCGAGGACGGCTTCTTCAACCGTTTCGCCGCCATGGCCCGCTATTCGCCGGTATTGCCCCTGATCGGGGGCGGCGCGACGAAATTCCAGCCGGTTTATGTCGACGACGTCGCCGAAGCCGCCGCGCGCTCGGTGGAAGGGGCTGTCGAGGGCGGCAAGATCTATGAACTGGGTGGGCCGAGCGTACTCACCTTCAAGGAATGCATGCAGGAATTGCTGGCCGTCATAGACCGCGACCGCCTTTTGGTGCCCGTACCGTGGTGGGCCGCCGATATCCAGGCATCCATCCTTGGCCTGATGCCCAATCCACTTCTAACCCGCGACCAGGTCGCACAGTTGCGGTCGGATAACGTAGTTTCGGACCTGGCAACAAGAGATGGCAGGACGCTCGCCGGTCTGGGCATCCAGCCGCAATCGCTCGCGACCATCCTGCCTACCTATCTGTGGCGTTTCCGTGCGGCCGGCCAGTTCCAGCGCAAGCCTGCCGGTTGAACTGGATTTATATCGCCGTTCGTCCTGACCTCTTTTTTTGAGCATCGGATTTCCGAGAACCGGTTTCCACTTTCGGTCCGATCTAGCCCCAGATGAAGAGGGCCGCCAGCCCAACGCCGCCGACGATCAGCCGCCACCATCCAAACAGCGCATAGCCGTGGCGCGAAACGTAACCGAGCAGGCTGCGCACGACGATGACCGCCATGACGAAGGCGGCGATGAAGCCGGCCGCGATGATCGGAAAATCCGCCGCCGACAGCGCCCCCCAGTTCTTGACCAGGTCGAGCGTGAAGGCGCCCAGCATCGTGGGGATGGCGAGAAAGAACGAGAATTCCGCCGCCGCGCGCTTGTCGGCACCCATCAAGAGGCCGCCCACGATGGTCGCGCCGGACCGTGAGGTTCCGGGGATCATCGCCAGGCACTGGAACAGGCCGATCTTCAGGTAGAGCGACAGTGGGAAATCGGCGACGCTGGCATATTTCGGTTTCAGGTCGAGCCGGTCGATCCACAGCAAGACGATGCCGCCGAGGATCAGCATGATGCAGATCAGCTTCGGCGTTTCGAACAGCACCGTCTTGATGAAATCATGTGCCAGCACTCCGATGATGGCCGCCGGCAAAAAGCCGATGGCGAGGCTGACCATCATCCTGACCGCCGGATCGTTTGGCAGTTCCGGCGGCAGGAACAGGTTCGGTTTCCTGCGCCGCACCGCCGAGGCGACAAGCTCGAATGCGCAGCCGCCCAGCCAGACCAGCGAAGCCAGCACGCCGACAATCGTTTCGCCAAGCAGCCAGATCCTGTCCGGGCGTTTCAGGAATGTCCAGAAACGCCCGGCATAGACGCTTAGAATGGCCAGGATGGCGCCGAGCTGGATCAGCACCTCGAACGCCTTGCCGGTCGATTTGAAACCTAGAAAATGACCGGCTAGCAGGATATGACCGGTCGAGGAAACCGGAATGAACTCGGTCGAGCCTTCGAGCAGCCCGAGCAGCAGGGCCTCGATGATGGTCTGGCTTTGCATGGGTCAATCGGCTCCAGTTTGCTTGTCATGTCGCCGATCTGACCCTATAGCTCGCAACGTGTTGACAGACCGCTCTCCGAGGCGGTCAAGACTTATCGGTGCACCGGGCGATTCGCCATAGCACTTGTGACCCAAGAGACCATGCTGACGCTTTTTCATCATCCGATGTCCGCTTCCTGTCGTTTCGTTCGCCTCGCTTTCGGCGAATATGGTGAAGAATTGGCCCTTATCGAGGAGAAGCCGTGGACGCGGCGCAAGGAGTTCCTGACCCTCAATCCGGCCGGAACCTTGCCGATCCTGCTTGCCGAAGGCGACATACCGATCGTCGGCGCTTCGGTGATTGCCGAATATCTCGATGAGACGCGCGGCGTGCTGAAGCGCGAGCGGCGGCTGTTCGTCGAAGGCCCGCTGGATCGGGCTGAAATTCGTAGGTTGACCGATTGGTACCTGACCAAGACTGAAGGCGAAGTCACCAGGCATCTGGTCCGCGAGCGGGTGCTGAAACCACTGATGCCAGAGGAAGTTGGCGGAGGGTCGCCGGATTCCGCAGCCATTCGCGCGGCGCGCGCCAACATCAAGCAGCATATGAAATACACCAACTGGCTGGCCGGTACGCGCCCATGGCTGGCAGGATCCCGCATCACTTATGCCGACCTTGCCGCTGCGGCCACCTTGTCGGTTCTCGACTATCTTGGCGAGATAGAATGGCGCAACCATGGCGCTGCCCGCGAGTGGTATACGCGGGTGAAGTCGCGTCCCTCGTTCCGCCCGCTCCTGTCCGACCGGGTGCGCGGCCTTTCGCCGGTGTCGCACTATGCGGACCTTGACTTCTGAAGTTGAGAAACTTCGGGCGCTGATCGACCGCGAGGCGGAACGCGCCGGTTTCGACGTGGTCGCGGTCACCTCGCCCGATTCCATTCCGCTTGCGCCGGCAAGGCTGGCGCAGTTCGTTGCCGAGGGTTTCCACGGCACGATGGGCTGGATGGAAGAAACGCTGGAGAGGCGCGGCGACCCTTCGGCTCTGTGGCCGGAGGTCCGGTCGGTCATTGTGCTGGCCATGAATTACGGGCCTGACCACGATCCGCGCGACCTGCTTGCGCGCCGCGACCGGGGCGCCATTTCCGTCTATGCGCGCAACCGCGACTATCACGACGTGATGAAGGGGCGCTTGAAGGAGATCGCCGGCAAGATCGTGGCCAAGGCAGGCGGCGACGTGAAGGTGTTCGTCGATACCGCCCCGGTTATGGAAAAGCCGCTGGCCGAGGCGGCGGGCGTGGGCTGGCAGGGCAAACATACCAATCTGGTCAGCAGGGAGCATGGCTCGTGGCTGTTCCTAGGCAGCATATTCACCACGGCCGACCTGATGGCGGATGAGCGCGAGGCCGATCGTTGCGGCTCATGCCGCGCCTGCCTCGACGCCTGTCCGACCAACGCCTTTCCGGCACCCTACCGGCTGGACGCACGCCGGTGCATCTCCTACCTCACCATCGAGAACAAGGGGCCGATTCCGCTGGAATTTCGCGAGGCGATCGGCAACCGCATCTATGGCTGCGACGATTGCCTCGCCGCTTGTCCGTGGAACAAGTTTGCGCAAGTAGCCTCGGAGGCCAAGCTGGCGGCGCGCGAAGATCTGCGCGAGCCGTCGCTTGCCGACCTTGTGGCCCTGGACGACGCGGCCTTCCGTAGCTTCTTTTCAGGTTCGCCGGTCAAGCGGATCGGGCGGGACCGCTTCATCCGCAACGTGCTTGTCGCTGCCGGCAATTCCGGCGACCCGGCTCTCGTCGAGCAGGCGAGAGGGCTTCTTTCGGACGGCTCGCCGCTGGTGCGCGGCGCCGCCGTCTGGGCCTTGTCAAGACTGATGTCCGCCTGGGATTTCGCCAGCTTGGCCAATGTTGCATTGGAAATGGAAGGCGACGCCGGCGTGTGCGAAGAATGGCGGCAAGCCTTGGGCAACAGCCGGCAGGAGGAGATAAGGGGGTGACGGTGAAGCAGGTCTTCATTTTTGGTGCCGGATATTCGGGCAAGGCATTTGCGCGGCTTTGCCCGGAAGGCGTCCCGGTTTTCGGCACCACGCGTTCGCCGCAGAAATTTTCTGGGCTGGAAGCAGCGGGGATCAAGCCGCTTGTCTTTGCCGGCGCGCCGGCGCCGGAGATTTCGAGCGCTCTTGCCGGTACCACGCATCTGATTGTTTCCGTGGCCCCCGACGAGGCCGGCGATCCCGTGCTCAACGCGGCTCGAACCGCAATCGGCCAGGCGATGCCGGCGCTGCAATGGATCGGCTATCTGTCCACGGTGGGCGTCTATGGCGACCATGGCGGCGGCTGGGTCGACGAGACGGCCGCCTGCCGGCCGGTGTCGCGCCGCTCGATGATGCGGGTGGAGGCCGAGAGACTCTGGCTTGCGCTCGGTCGGGAGACTAGCCTGCCGGTGGCAATTCTCAGGCTGTCCGGGATTTATGGTCCGGGCCGCAATGCATTGGTCAATCTCAACCAAGGAACGGCGCGGCGTCTGGTCAAGGCGGGACAGGTCTTCAACCGCATCCATGTCGCCGACATAGCCGGTTCCTTGCTGCATCTGGCCACGCACAATCGTGGCGGCATCTTCAATGTCACCGACAACGAGCCGGCGCCGCCGCAGGATGTGGTCACCTACGCGGCTAGCCTGATGGGTGTCGAGCCACCAGCGGAAATCGCCTTCGAAGCGGCCGATCTCACGCCGATGGCGCGCTCGTTCTATGGCGAGAACAAGCGCGTTTCCAACGCCGTCATCAAGGCTGCCGGCTATTCGTTCAACTTCCCAGACTATCGCAGCGCGCTGGACGCCATGTGGTCATCGGGCAACTGGGCGGAAGGCGAAGCGCGTAGCCCGATGAAACGGTCTTGATCCCGTCGCAGTTGGCGACATGATGTGATTCGCCCCGTTTCCGTTTTCGCGGAAGTGGGCGGCCAGCCATGCGGGGATACCGAACTTTGATGAAACAGGCGATGCGGTCATTGTTGGGCAGGGTTGCGCGATCTGCCCTGGCTGTCGCAGCGGTACTCGCCTTTTCGGGCTTGAACGTGCCTCAATCAAACGCTCAGGACCTGGCGAAAACCCTGTTCGGCGCGAAGGATCTGCCGGCGGCAACCGCGCCGCAATCGATCGGCTTTTATTCGAAAGGCTGCTTTGCCGGCGGGGTCGCGATTGCTACCGACGGCCCGACCTGGCAGGCGATGCGGCTGTCGCGCAATCGGCGCTGGGGTCATCCGACAATGATCTCCCTGATCGAGAAATTGTCTAGGGATGCCGTTGCCGGTGGCTGGCCAGGGCTGTTGCTGGGCGACATCTCGCAGCCGCGCGGCGGGCCGATGCTGACCGGCCACGCCTCTCACCAGATCGGCCTCGATGCCGACATCTGGTTCACGCCGATGCCTGACCGCCGGCTTTCACCACGCGAACGCGAGAACATGAGCGCGACCTCGCTGGTCAACGAAAAGACGCACCGGGTCATCGAAAAGCTCTGGACACCCGCCCACGAACGACTGTTGAAGCGGGCGGCAAGCTATCCTGAAGTCGAGCGCATCCTGGTCAATCCGGGTATCAAGAAGAAGCTGTGCGACACGGTGACCGGCGACCGCTCATGGCTGCGCAAGGTCAGGCCGTTCTGGGGGCACGACTATCATTTCCATGTCCGCATCGGTTGCCAGCCGGGTTCGCCCGACTGCAAGCGGCAGGCAGCGACGCCAGCAGGCGACGGTTGTGACAAGTCGCTGGCGTGGTGGTTCACCGAAGAGCCATGGCGGCCGAACCAGAATCCGGATGCGCCGAAAGCACGCGACGTCATGACCATGGCGTCGTTGCCAAAGGCCTGTCGGGCTGTGTTGAGCGCACCGGACCCGGTATCGGTAGCCGCGGTGACCTATCCTGTCGATGGTGGCGCAACCATATCGGCAGCCGAACCCGTAGCTGCGTCGTCGGCAGGTGCCCAGCCGCTGCCTTCATCCATCAGCGCCTTCGCGCCGACGCCCGACATCGGCGTGCCGTTGCCGCGCTCGCGCCCCGACAATTGAGTGGCCGACCCGGCATGACGGCACCGGGCCTCTTTCAATCGATTTAGTGTGTGCATACGAAAAGCGTTTCCCTTTTCGAGGCGATGCGCTAGGACCAATCGACATTCAGGATTTGAGGCGTGGTATGAGCAAAAATCGCTCAGTTCGAGGAGCGGAGCCGAAGGCGGTGTTGCCCACCGTCGAGGATTCGCGACGCGGAAATGGGCGACTTTTGCCATATCCCAGGGGGACGCGGCGTATTTCGGGGCCCTGAATGCGTCGAAAATGCTCAACGGTGGTCAACATCGCCTTGCGCTTTTCTCCTTTTCAGGACCGAATTCCGGCTCGCGCCACGCCCGAAACCTGAATGTCGATTGGTCCTGGTCAACCGAGTGCGGCTCATGGTGACGAACTGAGAACGACTATGGCGGATGCAGGTGCTACACCAACGACGCTGCGCTTTCCGATCCTGATCGGGGATATCGGCGGCACCAATGCGCGTTTTTCGGTTATTGCCGACGAAGCGTCCGACGCCGGCGACCCCTACATCGTCAAGACCGCCGATTTCGCCACGATCGACGATGCGATCCGCGCCGCCGTACTGGATCGTTCGACCTTGCGCCCCAATTCGGCCGTGCTGGCGGTCGCCGGTCCGGTCGAGGCCGATGAAATCCCGCTGACCAACTGCCCGTGGATCGTGAAGCCGAGACAAATGCTGTCGTCGCTTGGCCTTGGCGATGTTGTGGTGCTCAACGATTTCGAGGCGCAGGCGCTGGCCGTCGTTGCTCTTGGCGAAGAGCATATGGAGCAGATCGGAGGCGGTGCGCCGGAACCGAATGCCGGACGCGTCGTCCTTGGCCCAGGCACAGGGCTTGGGGTTGCTGGGCTCGTCCACGCCTTTGGCGGCTGGGTGCCGGTGCCGGGCGAGGGCGGCCATATGGATATCGGGCCGCGCACGCCGCGCGACTACGAAGTCTTTCCTCACATCGAGACGATAGAGGGCCGTGTTTCCGGCGAGCAGATCCTGTGCGGGCGCGGCCTGGTCAATCTCTACAGGGCCATCACAATGGCCGACGGCAAGGTGCCGGCACTTACCGTACCTGCCGAGATTACCGCTGCCGCATTGGCCGGAACCGACGAAATCGCCGAGGAAACGCTTGCCATGTTCGCCACTTGCCTCGGGCGCACCGCCGGCGACCTGGCCCTGGTGTTCATGAGCCGCGGCGGCGTCTTCCTCACCGGCGGCATCGCCCAGAAGATCGTGCCGGCCCTCAAGACCGGGAATTTCCGGGCCGCATTCGAAGACAAGGCCCCGCACAGTGAACTGCTGCGTTCCATCCCCATATATGTCATCACTCACCCCTTGGCGGCGCTTGCCGGTCTCGCCGCTTTTGCCCGTGCGCCGCGGCAGTTCGGCGTCGAGACGTCGGGGCGGCGGTGGCGGGCGCAATAGCACGGGCGGGCAAGACGGCAACGGTACTTCCTCTCTTGCTTGAGTCTCGGACCGAAAACAGGTTTCCACTTTTCGGCCCGATGCTCTAAGAGGATGCCGGGTGCCGCTCGGCGCCCTTCAGGACAGATATTTGCAGCGGACCGGATTTTGACCGTCGGCAACCACAACAACAAACCAGCGCCCGGCGAAGTCTTCGCTGTGCTGAAGCGCATCTTCAGCGAAAACGGGCGTGAATATTTCGGCCTGTACGCTTTCACCATCGTTTGCCTTGTGGCCGTCGCGGTGACGACCGGCCTCGCGGCGTGGATCATGAAGCCGCTGATCGATGACATCTTCGTCCACCGTCTTTATGAGCGCGCGCCCGTTCTTTGCGGCGCTGTGCTGGTGATTTTCATTGTCCGTGGGATCGCCAACTACGGTCAGGCGGTTTCGCTGGCCAAGATCGGCAACAATGTCGTGGCGCGCTACCAGAAGCGGGTTTTCCAGCATCTGATGCGGCTGGGCGTCGATTTCTTCAACGAAACACGCTCCGGTCGGCTGGCCGCGCGCATCAACGAGAATGTGGCGGGTATCCGCGACCTCATGAGCATGACCTTGCGCTCGGTTGCCGGCGACGTCGTCAGCCTCATCGGCCTTATCGGCGTGATGGTATGGCAGCAGCCCTATCTCGCCGCTTCCATATTCGTCGTCGGGCCGCCGCTGGTCTGGGCCGTCAACTACATCATGCGCCGCGTGCGCCGCGTGACCCGCGAATCCGTGACCATCAACTCGCATCTCATCGGGGCCATGCAGGAGGCGGTGCAGGGGATTGCCGTGGTCAAGGCCTTCACCATGGAGGACCAACTCGCCGTCCGCGTCGGGCAATTGGTGGATCAGGCGGAATCCCGCTACAACAAGATCGCCCGCGTGTCGGAGCGGCTTGGCCCTTTCACCGAAATGCTGGCCGGATTCGCGGTGGCGGGCGTCATCGGTTATGCCGCCTATCAGGCCGCCACCACCAACCATCCGCCGGGCGACGTGATGGCCTTCATCACCGCTCTGCTGCTCGCCTACGACCCGGCACGGCGTCTGGCTCGCACGCAGGTTGGAGTCGAGCGGGCGCTGGTCAATGCGCGCATGATCTACGAATTGCTCGATTTGGAGCCGAGGCAAAGCGATGCGCCGGGGGCTGTCGGGGCAAAGATCGAACGCGGAGAGGTTCGCTTCAAGGATGTCTCGTTCGGATACGTGTCGGATATGCCGATCCTGCAGAAGGTGAATTTTACCGCGAAAGCCGGCAAGACCACGGCCATCGTCGGCGCCTCGGGTGCCGGCAAGACCACACTCGTCGCCTTGCTGCAGCGCTTTTACGATCTTGACGGCGGAGTCATAGAAATCGACGGGCAGGACATTTCCAAGGTGACGAAACGTTCGTTGCGCCAGTCGATCGCCTATGTTTCGCAGCAACCCTATCTGTTCGAAGGCTCGATCCGCGACAATATCCGCTACGGCCGGCCGGATGCGACGGATGCCGAGATCGACCTGGCGGCAGACCAGGCTGCCGCCGACGAGTTCATTCGCCAGCAGCCGCAAGGCTATGAGACCCAGATCGGCGAGAACGGCGCCAACCTGTCCGGCGGGCAGCGTCAGCGCGTCTCGATTGCCCGCGCCATCGTGCGCCGTGCGCCGATCCTGCTGCTCGACGAGGCGACCTCGGCGCTCGACAACGAGTCCGAGGCGCGGGTCCAGCAAGCTTTGGGCGAAGTGATGTGCGGACGCACCACAATCGTCATCGCCCACCGGCTGTCGACGGTCGTCAATGCCGATCACATCGTGGTGCTCGACCAGGGCAGGTTGATCGAGGAAGGCACCCACGCCTCGCTGATGGCGGACCCGCACAGTGCCTATGCGCGCTTCCACCGGATGCAGGGTGACAAGGGCCTTGGTCTCGTCGATGACAAAGTAGCTGAAAAGGTGCCGGTGAAGCGGCGCGCACGCAAAGTGGCGGGGAGAAGCGCATGAGCGATATGGGGCTTGTTGTCGTGGGAGCCGGCGGCCGCATGGGGCAGGCGCTGGTTCGCGCCATCGGCGATACCGCCGGCGCCCGTATTGTCGGCGCCATCGAGCGGCCCGGATCGCCGGCGCTGGGCAAGGATATCGGCGAACTGGCCGGCCTTGGCGCGATCGGCGTGACGGTTGGCGACGACCCGCTGCCTGCATTCGCCAAGGCGGACGGCGTGCTCGATTTCACGGCACCAGCGGCGACGGTCGAGTTTGCCGGCTATGCCGCGCAGGCGCGCATCGTCCATATCATCGGCACGACCGGCTGTTCCGTTGAAGACGACGCGAAAATCGCCGCTGCGGCCCGCCATGCCACCGTGGTCAAGTCGGGGAATATGAGCCTTGGCGTCAACCTGCTCGCCGCGCTGGTGGAGCAGGCGGCGCGGGCACTTGACGGCGAGGATTTCGACATCGAGATTCTTGAGATGCACCACAAGCACAAGGTCGACGCCCCTTCCGGCACGGCGCTGCTTCTGGGTGAAGCTGCGGCGGCAGGTCGCGACATTGCGCTTGCCGGCAACGATGTTCGCGTGCGGGACGGCCACACCGGCGCGCGCAAGGCCGGTTCCATCGGTTTTGCCAGTTTGCGGGGCGGATCGGTGGTCGGCGAACACTCCGTGGTCCTGGCCGGCCAGGGAGAGCGCATCGTCCTTTCCCACCATGCCGACGATCGCGCCATTTTCGCGCGCGGTGCGGTCAAGGCGGCGCTATGGGCTCGCGGCAGGAAGCCCGGGCTCTATTCCATGCGGGACGTGCTCGGCCTTAGCTGATCCGGAATTCCGTAACCTTGAAGGAAGAAATGATGTCGGGAACCCTCGTGCTCGTGCGCCATGGCCAGAGCGAATGGAATTTGAAGAACCTGTTCACCGGTTGGCGCGACGTCGACCTGACCGAGCAGGGCCATGCCGAGGCAAAGGCGGCCGGGCAGAAATTGAAGGCAAAGGGATTGAAGTTCGACATCGCCTTCACGTCCGTTCTCCAGCGGGCGCAGAAGACCTCCCAGCATATTCTTGACGCACTCGGTCAAAGCGATCTCGAGACGATCCGCGACCAGGCGCTGAACGAGCGCGACTATGGCGATCTTTCCGGGCTCAACAAGGACGATGCGCGCAAGAAGTGGGGGGAGGACCAGGTGCATGTCTGGCGTCGCTCCTACGACGTTCCGCCGCCCGGCGGCGAGAGCCTTAAGGATACCGGCGCGCGCGTCTGGCCCTACTATCTGCATGACATGCAACCGCACGTTCTGCGCGGCAAAACGGTGCTTGTCGCGGCCCACGGCAACTCGCTGCGCGCGCTGATCATGGCGCTGGACGGCCTGTCGGGCGAGGAAATCGTCAAGCTGGAACTCGGCACCGGCGTGCCGATCGTCTACCGGCTGAATGCCGACTCCACGGTCGCGTCGAAGGAAGTGCTGTAGCGACGGCCGGGAAGCTACGGTCCAGGCGGGTACCTACGAGCCCAGCCTCTTTTCGCTTGCATAGAGCGCAACCGCCATCGCGCGGCTGCGTACGCCCAGCTTGTCGTAGAGATTCTTCAGGTGATACTTGACCGTATTTTCGGAGATTCCGGTACGGCTGGCGATTTGCAGGTTCGTCCAGCCGTCGGCCAGCACGGCCAGAAGTTCGAGTTCGCGTGTCGTCAATCCCGACAGTTTCGTCTCGCCGATCTTGGTGACGTCCGTATAGGGGATGCAGATGCGGCCGTTGGCGACCGCTATCAGCGTTTGGAACAGGATGAGCGGGTCCTCGAACTGGTAGCAGAAGCCCTGCGCGCCGAGCCGCACGCACTGCTTGAGGATGCCTACATCGTGGTCGTTGGAAAAGATGATGACGCGCGGCGCCAGTTGTCGGCGCTGTAGCTCCACCAGCACTTCGCCGCCCGTCATGTCGGACAATCGCCAGCCGACGATGGCCACGTCGAATTCAGGCGGCTGCCGGCCAGCCGCCTGAATGAAGGCTTCGCCGCTCTGTACCGAGCCGGCGAAGCTGAACCGTTCGTCGCGGCCGACCAGGTCGCGCACGGCCGCGATCACAAGCGGGTTGCGCTCCGCGATCACGACATTCAGCCTGCTCGTTTGCGTCATGGACCCGCCAATGAAATCGGCACCACCTGTCGGTGGACTTCAATCCGAGTCTAGCAGTCTATGACAGTCTTGCGGCGACGAAAATCAGTCGTAGATCTTGTATCGACGTGTCAGGCCGCGCGCTTCCTCCCGCACGGCGGCTTCGACGGCCCCATTGCCGGCCTCGCCGTTTTTCGACAGCCCGTCGATCACCTTCAATGTCAGTTGGCCGACATGGCCGAAATCGTCCGTGGTGAAGCCTCTGGTCGTGCAGGCCGGCGTACCGAGCCGCACGCCGGAAGTCACAGTCGGGCTTTCCGGGTCGAACGGGATGCCGTTCTTGTTGCAGGTGATGTGTGCGCGACCCAGCGCCGCCTCGACGCCTTTACCGGTCAGCCCCTTGCGGCGCAGATCGACCAGCATCAGGTGCGTGTCGGTACCGCCGGAGACGATGTCGACGCCGCCATTTGCCAGCGTTTCGGCGAGTTGCTTGGCGTTGGCCACGACATTGGCCGCATAGGTGCGGAACTCGGCCGTCAGGGCCTCGCCGAAAGCGACGGCCTTGGCCGCGATGACATGCATCAGCGGTCCGCCCTGCAGGCCGGGGAACACGGCTGAGTTGATCTTCTTGCCGATGTCCTCGTCGTTGGACAGCACCATGCCGCCACGCGGGCCGCGCAGCGTCTTGTGCGTCGTCGTGGTGACGACATGGGCGTGGTCGAGCGGGTTGGGATGCACGCCGCCCGCCACCAGGCCCGCGAAATGCGCCATGTCGACGAACAGCTTGGCGCCGACTTCGTCGGCAATCTCGCGGAACGCCTTGAAGTCGATGATGCGGGGATAGGCCGAGCCGCCCGCCAGGATCACCTTCGGTTGATGTTTACGGGCCAGGTCGCGGACCTCATCCATGTCGATGCGGTGGGTGTCCGGCTGGACGCCGTAGGACACGACATTGAACCACTTGCCTGACTGATTGACCGGAGCGCCGTGGGTGAGATGGCCGCCGGCGGCGAGATTGAGGCCGAGATAGGTGTCGCCCGGCTGCATCAGGGCCATGAACACGGATTGATTGGCCTGGCTGCCAGAATTCGGCTGGACGTTGGCGAAGGTGCAGTTGAACAGTTCCTTGGCGCGGTTGCGGGCGAGGTCCTCGACCTCGTCGACGAACTGGCAGCCGCCATAGTAGCGGCGGCCCGGATAGCCTTCGGCATACTTGTTGGTGAGCACCGAGCCCTGCGCTTCCAGCACGGCCTTGGAGACGATGTTTTCCGACGCGATCAGTTCGATCTCATCTTGCTGGCGCGTCAGTTCGCGCTGGATGGAATCGCTGACTGCGGGGTCCGAAGCGGCCACGCCGGTATGGAAGAACGAGCGTGCGCTGCCCATGCCAGGTCTTGCGGGGATATTCATCGGGCTCCTCCGTTGTTGCGCCGTCCGGCGCGATTGTTGGTCTGGGTGCGCCGTGCGGCGTGATTGTGGGATCTCATCCGGTCCAGCCGAGGCCGGACGAGATGCAGTTGATGGAAAGCAGAAGCGCGTTGACCGCCCGTTTCGGTTTGGCCGGGGCAGGTTCCTTGGCGCGCACTTCGCGAAGCAACTGGACCTGAAGGCGATGGATCGAGTCCATCTGCGGCCGGATGCGGTCGAAATGGCGCTTGAAGGCCGGAAAACGCTGCGACAGCTTCACACCGCCGTTCACTTCGGTGATCATGCGGCGCGTCAGCGCATATTCATTGGCGATCTTGCGGTGGATGCGCTCGCCGGTCTCGCGATCGTCGACCAGTTCGGCATAGAGCTGTCCGATATCCATGTCAGCTTGGTAGAGTGTCTTGTCGACCTCGTCGACGATCAGCCTGAACAGGCGCGAGCGCTCGAACATCTGCTGCAGAAGGTAAAGTCCGTTTTCGCCCCGAACGTTGACGAAGGCGTTGAGGGCGCTGCCGATGCCGTACCAGCCGGTCAGAAGGTGCCGGTTCTGGCTCCAGGCGAACACCCACGGAATGGCGCGCAGGTCCGAAATGTCGCGTGCGCCGAACCGGCGTGCCGGGCGCGAGCCGATCTTGAGCAGGGAAAGCTCTTCGACCGGGCTTGCCTGATTGAAATAGTCGATGAAGCCGGGCTCGTTGATAAGTCCGAAATAGGAGGCCTGCGACATGCCTGTGAGGGCTTCGAGGGCCTCGTTGAACTCCGGATTGTCCTTCAGTTCGGCCTCGTCGTCCGACTTCACGCTATGGGCGAACACGCTCGCCGCCAATATTTCGAGCTGGTAGAGGCCGGTGCCCCGGTTGGCGAATTTCGACGACACGACCTCGCCCTGTTCGGTAACGCGCATGACGGAACCGACGGTACCGGCCGGCTGTGCTGCGATCGCGCGCCCGGTAGGTGCGCCGCCACGGCTCACCGAGCCGCCGCGCCCATGGAAGAAGCTGATCTTGATCTTGCGTTTCGTGGCGAGTGCGGTGATGCGCCTTTGGGCCTTGTTCAGTTCCCAGTTGGAAGCGAGGAAGCCGCCGTCCTTGTTGGAGTCCGAATAGCCGAGCATCACTTCCTGTCGGTTGCCGAAGTCGCGCACCGTGCGGCGCACGATCGAGACGTCGAGCAATTTGTCGAGGATTTCAGGAGCGGCGCGCAGGTCGGCGATGGTTTCGAACAGCGGCACGACTTGCAGGCCGATGGTGCCGCTGCCGTCGGAGGCGGATGCCAGTCCGCTATACTGGGCCAGCAGATAGACCGACAGAAGGTCATCGCATGAGCGCGTCATGGAGAGCACGAAGGCACCGACGGCACCACGGTTGCTGCCGCCCGAGGCGTCGCGGATGACGTCGAAAAGGTCGAGCAGTTCGCGCGCGTCGTCGGAGAGCTTCGAGCGCTTCAGGGTGAGTTGTTCGCCGTCATGAAGGGCGGCACGAATCCTTGTGCCCCATTCAGCCGTGTCCGGCGTCGGAGCATTGTCGGGGTCCTGGTGCTGGAAAATCTCCGCCAGCACCTTGTTGACGACGGTGGAGTTCTGGCGAATGTCCAGCGCGACCGTGTGGAAGCCGAAGCTTTCGACCTGCTGGCGCAGCGGTCTCACGAAACGCTGCGCGACCAGCTTGCCGCCAATCCGGCCGAGCACGGCTTCAAGCTCGATCAGGTCGGCCTTGAAGGCTTCGGGGCGGGGATAGGGCTTGGCCAATCCTTCGCCACGCATTGCCTGCAGCCGGTCGAGCATGGAAGCTGCAAACTGGCGAAGCGGTTCGTCAGGGTTGCGTGCCACGATCTCGGAAGCGACCCGGCTGCGATGCAGCGCCCGTCCGAGCGCCTTGGTGAAGGCTTCTGGAACATCGATGACATTGGCGCTGACGCTGAGCACGGTCACCAGCCGGCGCACCTGCGCGATGTACCAGCCGATAACCGCCTGCCGGCATTCGTTGAGCGTATAGGCGGTCAGTTTCGCCGTGACGTTGGGGTTGCCGTCGCGGTCACCGCCGATCCATGACGCGTAGCGCATGAAGGACGGCACCTTGATGTCATATTCGGCATAATGTCGCGAAAGGCCTTCTTCTACGGTGTCGTACAGCTTCGGCGTCGCCTCGAAAATGACTTCGCGGAAAAAGTGGAGGCCCCAGGCGATTTCACGCTCGACCGAGGGGCGCTCGAGCCGCAGTTCGCCCGACATCCACAGAAGCTCGATCTCGCTCTGGAGATCGTCGATGAGCTGATCGCGTTCGCGCGGTGCCCAGCGCTGCTGCTCGAGTTCCGTGAGTTTGCGGTAGATGCGCCGATGAATCTCGAGGACCGTGACGCGCTTGGCTTCGGTGGGATGCGCCGTCATGGTCGGCCCGACGCTAAGCGTGCTGAGAACCGCCTGCACGTCTTCGGCGGCATAGCCGGAAGCGGCGATCTCGCCGATGACATTGGCGAACGAACCGATGACCTCGTCGGCGCCACCTGCCTGTTCCAGTTCGCGGCGCGAACGCATGGCCAGCAATTCATTGGCGATGGCCGCCAGTTGAAACCATATGCCGGTCGCTTGCAGCGCCGCGATGCGCCGTTCGATGGCGACTTCGTCGAGGCTGACCTTGCCGGTCAGAATGCCGGCCATTTCGGGTTCGCGGTCCGAGACCACCGAAACCAGAAGCCTGAACAACAGGCTGCGTACATCCTCGCGAAAGCTCAGTGGCTTGCTCTCCTCCAACAGGCGCCCATGCATCTGCGTGTTGCTCCCAGTGCCGGACCGTATCGATGCCGGCCTCCTCGTTCGACGTTCACCAGGCGGTGCAAGACGGTGCGTGGCCCGATGTCGCTCAGTGAGTCAGAAGACCGCGTTTTCGCCGTTTCGGAAACGCCCGTACGGGTAGATTTCCTATTCGTTCGGGTGGTGCGGGTACTGGCCGTTCGATGGCGAGCGGACCCTTCCGGAAGAAAATCGTCGGTCTTGCCGGGTAGGCAAGGGGGTAGCCGGCATGGGCCCGATCGACGGCTCAATTCAACTGGACGCGTCTTAACCTTTGTGCAAATATCTTGCCTATGGAGAAAAGCGTAACATGCTGGTGACGTGGTCGGGCTTGCCCGACGCCGCGGCGAATCGCGCTTGAGGTGACAGGAGGCCCGTCGATGGAAAATGTTCTACCCGAATTGTATCAGGGCCATGCGCCAATTACGCTGCAGAACGCCTTCCACGATGCGCTGGAAGCGATCGAAAGCTGGATTCCGGGCGAACGGGAGCCCGGTATTTTCCTCAACGGATTCGAAATTCCGCTCATCCATGTGGTCGGCGCGATGTCGCGTTGCACGGATCTCTTGCCTAGAAGGAGCCGGTCGGTCCTCGAGGCAATCGCAGGCGCGCGGACAGGAATTGCAGAAGGCTCCACCTTTGCCGACGGTGCGATTCTTGCTATGCCGATATGCCGGGAGCGGTTGCAGTCGCTGCGCATCTGGCCTGCAATTCAGGCCTCGCGCGATCTGGAGTGCGCTGCCAACGCCTATGGCGGTGCCTGAGCCAGCATCGCGCAACAAGGCAGAAGTGCCGTATTGCGGCCCGTTGCGCACGCAGCTTCGACTCGTGTCGATAATTCAAGGTGTTGCCTATCAGTAAAAATTCTTGCATTTAGATATTGCCCTACGGACGAATTTGCGTTCAAATATCGGCGACGGCTTCAGAAGGTGTCCAGGAGGACGAACACTTCGAGGCGAAACACATCGGAGGAGAATACCATATGACCGCTTCCTGGCGTTTCTCGACCTTGGCAGACAGGCATCGCGCTCTCGGTTCCAATCTGGAAGACTGGAGCGGCATGGGAACCGCCTGGACCTACGACAAGGATTGGGACGAGGAATACATCGCCGTTCGCACCAAGGCGGGCATCATGGATGTGTCGGGACTGAAGAAGGTGCACATCAACGGCCCGCACGCCGCGCATGTGATCGACCTCGCCACGACGCGCGATGTGGAAAAGATCTACCCCGGCAAGTCCTCCTATGCCTGCATGCTGAACGAAGCCGGCAAATTCACCGACGACTGCGTGATCTACCGCATGGGTCCCAACTCATGGATGGTGGTGCACGGCTCGGGCACCGGCCATGAGGAACTGACGCGCGCCTCCATCGGCCGCGACGTCTCCATCCGTTTCGACGACGACCTGCACGATCTGTCGCTGCAGGGTCCGGTGGCGGTGGACTATCTGGCCAAGCACGTTCCCGGTATCCGCGACCTCAACTATTTCCATCACATGCAGACGCGCCTGTTCGGCCTGCCGGTGATGATCTCGCGCACCGGCTATACCGGCGAGCGCGGCTACGAAATCTTCTGCCGCGGCCAGGACGCGCCCCAGATCTGGGATACGATCGTGGCCGAGGGCAAGGAGATGGGCATCATCCCGACCCGCTTCACGACGCTCGACATGCTGCGCGTCGAAAGCTACCTGCTGTTTTATCCCTATGACAATTCGCAGCGCTTCCCCTTCGAGAACGAAGGCCCCGGCGACACATTGTGGGAACTGGGCCTCGACTTCACGGTCAGCCCCGGCAAGACCGGTTTCCGCGGCGCCGAGGAGCATTACCGGCTCAAGGGCAAGGAGCGCTTCAAGATCTACGGTCTGGAAGTGGCCAGCGACAAGCCGGCCGACGAGGGCGCCGAGGTCCATCGCAATGGCAAGAAGGTCGGTGTGGTGACCTGCGCCATGTATTCGCCGCTGGTGAAGAGATCGATGGCAATCGTGCGTCTCGACGTTGATTGCGCTGTTCAGGGTACCGATCTTGAGGTGCGTAACGCTTCTGGGACAGTCAAGGCCAAGGCGCATCCGCTGCCCTTCGACGATCCGAAGAAGTTGAAGCGGACCGCAAAGGGCTAAGGCGTTGGACGGTGTACCGGTCATGGCCATGCTAAGTCGCCCGGTCTACGGAATACTTTCACCGCAGACCGGAAAGAACCACCTCCTCATCGCGGACGCCGAAGGTGCGGCCGCGATCCTCGACCTGGCGAAGAAGACATCGCCGGATTTCTTCGCCGCTGCCGAGGTCATGTTCGTTCCCGGCCCGGATGGCGGGAAATATGTCGAGGCGCTCAAGGCACTGGTCCCCGGAAGGCTCTATGAGGGGCCTTCGATCGCGGCGGCGATGCCGCGGCTGCGCCAGATCTTCGGCGCGGCCCATATGGGGTTGCGCCTTTACGTCGCCGGGACGGAAAGTCTTATCGGCCAGGTCGTCCAGGCCGCTTCTGAAGCCGGCATCGAACACGCTTCCATCCAGACCGAGCATCGTGGCTCCTGGGCGCGGCGGGTTCAGTGCGTCCACTGCAAGGGCATTACAGAGAATGTGACCACGCAGCCCGTCAAATGTTCGCATTGTGGCCTGCTTCTTTTGGTACGCGATCATTATTCGCGCCGTTATGCCGCCTTCCAGGGCGTGTGCATCAACGCGGAGGACCCGTCCGAGATTCCACCGACAGAGGAGATGTTCCGTTGAAGGCAGGATCCAACAGAATCGAAGCGGTCGTGACCGACGTCGTTGCGGTCAACGAACTGGTGAAGCGGTTTCACTTCGAGCGCCCCGACGGCGGCATTTTGCCGACGTTCTCGGGCGGCGCCCACATCGTTGTCGAAATGCGCGATGACGGGCGCACCCGTCTCAACCCATACTCGCTGATGAGTTCGCCGCTCGACACGCGCGACTACACCATCAGCGTGCGCCGCGACGATGTCGGGCGTGGCGGCTCCCTATTCATGCACAGCCGGGTAAAGCCCGGCCAGAGCATGGTCATTTCCAACCCCGTCAACCTGTTCTCGCTCGATCTGCGCGCCAAGAAGCACCTGATGATCGCCGGTGGCATCGGCATCACCCCGTTCGTTGCGCAGACATCGCAGCTTGCGGGCGAGGGCGGCAATTTCGAGCTGCATTATTCCTGCCGAAGCGATGCCCTGGCTACTTATGCCGATGTGTTGAAACAACGCCACGGCCGGCGCATTCACGTCTATCGCGACGATCATGATGAGAAACTCGATCTACCCAGGCTTCTTGCCGGTCAGCCGCTCGGCACGCATCTTTACGTTTGCGGGCCGGCCGGAATGATCACCTGGGTCAGGAACACGGCTGCTGCGGCCGGTTGGCCTGCCGAGACCGTTCACTACGAGCATTTCGCGGCGCCCCAGCCCGGCAAGCCATTCGACGTGACCTTGGCCGTCAGCGGCATCGGCATCCGCGTCGGCGAACACGAAAGCCTGCTTGAGGCGATCGAAGCCGCCGGCCTCGATCCGCCCTATTTGTGCCGCGGCGGCGTGTGCGGCCAGTGCGAGACGAACGTCATCTCGTCCGATGGCAAGTTCTTGCACAACGATCATTGGCTGAGCGAGGAGGAACATCGCTCGGGCTGCAAGATCATGCCGTGCGTATCGCGTTTCGAAGGCAAGTCGCTCGTTCTGGAGCGGTAGGGAAAGCGCGGAGGAGGAAAAAATGGGAATCAATTTCAAGAAGGAAACGTTTCGCGACGATTATTCGTTCAAGAACAGCCCCGAGCAGGTAAGGCGCTTCCCCTTTCCGTTCCATGAGGACGGATACATGTACTCGGTCAATATCGAGCCGCATGTCGGTGGTCGCACAGGCACCGTGTTCGAGCATCTGTTCGATGTCGACGAACACTACGTCTCGGAGATGCAGGACCGCGCCATGGTCCTGGCGGAGGATCCGCTGCGCTGCCAATCGCTGCCGCATATGACGCTGGCCGGCTGGGATACGCTCGAACTTCTGATGACCGAGAAGGCAAAGAGCTATCCCGAGCATTTTTCGCTGACGCGCGACGGCGACAAGTGGCACTGGATCAACCGGCCTCTCGGCATCGACGACCACTTTACGTTCGGCGACACCTCGACGCTGCCCTACGGCCCGCTCGAATACATCACGCGCCAAAGCCAGGGCGACTTCGCCGTGCTCGACCAGCGCGACAACAATCTGTGGATGGACGCCGGCATCGTGACCACGCAAGCCGACTGGTCGCTCGATTTCGATATCGGCATGAACTTCTTTGAATGGCACGCGCCGGTCCCGCTTGCCCATGAACTGGGTATCTTCACCCGCGCCTTGAAGTTCCTGATGGCGATGCAGCAGGGGCAGCCGGCGCGCCGCCTCAACTGGACGATGACCATCAATCCGCGGCTCGACACCAGCCCGGAGAATTTCCACAAATGGGGAACCGACCGGGCGACGGTTACGCCGGAAAATGTCGGCCAGAAGGTGCATCTGCGCGTCGAAGTGCAGATGTTCTTCCGCCTGCCGCGTTCCAATGCGCTGCTTTTCCCGATCCGCTGCTACCTGATCAAGATGGACGAATTGGTGTCCTCGGCGAAATGGGGCCGGCGTTTCCACCGTGTGTTGCGCGATTTGCCGGACGAACTGGCCGAGTACAAGGGTCTGGTTCGCTATCGGCCGACCGTCGTGGAGTGGCTGTCGAAACGGGATGACGGCAAGCCGACATCGTCGGGGTACGGGCCGGACTAAGGTCCGGCAAGCGCCAAGCGGGTTTCAGAAAGACTCGTTGCGCTAAGGCAAAGAAGAGCGGCGGCCGCCATGGTACGGCGCTCTTATGGAAGTGCAGAAAGGAGTTACATCGCCATGGATGTAACCGTGAAGACCCGCACGCTCTACAAGGATTTGGGCGAAGAAGAAGGCGTGCGCAATCTGGTCGAGACGTTCTATGATGTCATCGAGCAGGACCCGGACGCCCACGAACTCCATCTGTTGCACCTCAGGGGCCATGGAGTGGCGCACTCCCGGGAGGAGCAGTTCAACTATCTCTCCGGCTTTTTCGGCGGCCCGAGCCGCTATGTCCAGAAGCATGGCCATTCGCGGCTGACTGAAATCCACGAACATGTACCCATCGGGCCGGCGATGCGTGATCTGTGGTTGCGCTGCATGGAAAAAGCCATGGCCACGGTCGGCATTGAGGGCGAGCTGAAGCAGCAGGTGATGGTGCATTTCACGCGTGCTGCCGAGACATCCAGGAACAGGGATGTGGATTAGGGCATGTTGAGATCGAGGTGACGGTGGTCCCCAGCTGGCGACTTTCGCGCGTCCGGTGCTCATGCAACTTCATATACACTGCGGCACCGGTTTCTTCGACTTGCCTCGACCTGAAACTCGACACATCCTCGACCCGTCAGAGCGCTCTGGCCCTACGGTTCACGGCAGTTTGACTTCCAAGTACGTCACCTGCGGGCGCTGTTGTGCTTGAATTCAGGTGTTTAAATGTTTACTGTAGATAAAGAGGCAACGACGTACACGGATGTGAGGGCAATATGGCGGGAGCAAGGAAAATGACGACCGTGCCGCCCGCTCCATCCGCCCAACACATACCCCAGATAAAGATAAAAGCGCCGCCGCGCCCGTCTCCGACGCTGACGCAGAACCCGCACGCCGTAAAGGATACGAAGGAAAAGGTCCTGGAAGTGGCCATCGGTCACGAAGTGCGGGCCTTTCGCAAGAAACTCGGCATTACGGTCGCCGATCTGGCCAACGCCACGAACATTTCACTCGGCATGCTGTCCAAGATCGAGAACGGCATCACATCGCCGTCGCTGACCACCTTGCAGGCCCTGTCGCATGCACTAGGCGTGCCGCTGACATCGCTGTTTCGCCGTTTCGAGGAAGAACGCAGCGCCGTGTTCGTGAAAGCGGGTGAAGGCGTCGACGTGGAACGTCGCGGCACGCGCGCCGGACACCAGTACAATCTGCTCGGCCACATCGGTTCGAACACCAGCGGCGTGGTCGTGGAGCCATATCTCATCACGCTGAACGAACATTCCGACGTGTTTCCGACTTTCCAGCATGACGGGATGGAATTTCTCTATATGCTGGAAGGCGAGGTGGTTTACCGGCATGGAAGCAATCTGTTCCATATGGAACCGGGCGACAGCCTTTTCTTCGATGCCGACGCGCCACACGGTCCGGAGGAAATGACGAGATTTCCGATCCGCTACCTGTCGATCATTTCCTACCCGGGACGCGGCAACGACTGAGGCCCAGCGCAAAGCGCGGGCACCGACCTGTCGGAACCTGCGGCGGCGCATCGTCCGGCGCCTGTTTCCACAGGACGGATAGCAGAGTTGTGAAATGAAGGCTGAAATCAACCAGATAACATCTCAAATCATCGCCACCCACTCGGTTGGGGCGACGGTGCAGATCGTTCTGGATCGGCTGTTTGCGAAAATAAAATCAGAGGAATATCCGCCGGATACACGCCTTCCATCGGAACGAGCCCTGGCTTCAGAGATGGGGGTGGCCCGAAATACCGTGCGTGAGGCGCTGGATATATTGGAAACCCGCAACGTCATCAAAAGGCGGCCTGGCAGCGGCAGTTTCGTGACCTATCGTTCGGAAGATGCGAACGGACGGGGCGATAGTTCGGTGGCGTTGGAAACCAGCCCGTTGGACCACCTTGTGGTGCGTGGTATACTTGAGCCCGAGATGGTGCGCCTCGCCGTCATCAATATGACCACGCGTGAAGTGCGTGAACTGGAACAACTCATGTCGAAGATCGAGGGCGTGCATACCGATGTCGCTGCCTTCGTAAAATGCGAAGAGGAAATTTATCGCAAAATTGCGGAAGGTACGCGCAACCCCCTGCTGGCATCGTGTTACGATCTGGCGATCGAGGCTTGCAGATTCAGCTTTCGCACCGCGCTGCTTCGCCGGCACCTGACCCCCAAGCGTATCCTTGAATATCAACAGCGTTACAACACGCTGTTCAACGCGATCGCCTCTCGCGATGTCGAGCGAGCCGTCGAGTTTATCAAACTGCACCTGATCGAGGAGCAGAAGTTACTTCTGCAGGAAGATTGATTCCGGCGTCCGCGTTTTCAGGGCTGCTCCATTGCCGCTCGAGCGCAGGCGCTGTTCCCAAAGCTGCCCCAGATTTGACATTTCCTGTTTGAGCAGGTCCCCATGGCGTTGCAGCCAGCGGGGGATCGAGCCGAAGGTAGCAATTTTCGCCTTGCCGTTCTTCAGCGTCACCACAGGCCAGTCTCCGACCAGCGCGTTGTCGATCCCGAACATGCTTTCGCCCCACCAATGGGCCGGGCCGAAGGCGTGGGTGACATGTCCAAGCTGTTTCATTGCCGCCAATACGGACAAGGAGTTGACGCTGTTGCATTTTTCAACCGCAGCATGCCAGATATCCAAAATGGCGACATATTCCCAGCTCACCGCGGTCCAGGTGCCGGGGAAGCGGCGGTTGTACTCGTCGAAGAAGCCCTTGGGCCGGTTGAAGAAAAACGTCTTTTCCGTCAGTTTTTCATCATCGAAGTCCGGGAACTGAAATACAAAACCTTCCATGAACTCGATGGATGTTCTTGCAACCAACTGGTCGTAATAATCCAGCGTGCAGGATATGATCTGGCCCTTGAAGCCCTTCGCATGGGCATATTCTGTCATGGCGTGGACCATCGGCGTATAGCTGGTGCACCAGCATAGGATATCGGCGCCCGAATCCAGCATCGGCTGCACGATCCCCGCTGCAGCGGTCATACCGGGATCATACTGAATTTCCTTGGCAATTTCGATGTTCGCTGCCTTGAATGCCGCGCGATAAGTCGCAAGCGATGGAAGGCCAAGTTCATCGACCTGGCTGCAAATTGCGACGCTCCCCAGTTCCGGCTTGGCTTGGGCCAGCCATTCCACTCCGGTCACGTTGTAGATCGGGTGCAGTTCACTGGGTGCGATCAGGTAAGGTGTATCAGGCGACAGGTCGCTCGGCAGCAAGGTTGAAGTCAGGAGTTTGCGGCGGGTCAGATAGTCACGTATCTGTGCAATCGTATCTCCGCCCAGCATCATCAGCAGCTTGATGTCATGCTGTTCTACCAGTTGGCGCGCACCTTTTTTGGCCTTATCGGCATCGTAGCCGCAATCAAATTCCACGATCTTGATCGGATAGCGTCGCCCGTTGATCAACAATCCGCCGGTTTTGTTTAGCCAGTCCTCCCAGATCCGGCAGCCATGCAAACCGGGTAGGCCCCATGACTCGACCTGGCCGCTGAGCGGAGCTAGAAATCCGATATTCACCGCGTTCGGCATGCCCACAGACAGCCGGGGCAGAGCGCTGGAGACCGCGAGTTGATGAGCGAAGCTGGGATTCTGCATGTCGTAAGTATCACCAGAAGCTACTAAATTTCATCTCTTGCGGGAATTTTTTCTTCCCTGCAGGAAAACGGTTGACAGATTGGTATAATAAAAGGCACCATTCCCTAGACCAAAAGGACCAATAACAAAATTTCTCCTGGAGGGGAACCGCATGGACAAAAGGGTAGCTGTCATCGGTGCCGGACCATCCGGCCTCGCTCAACTCAGGGCTTTTCAGTCGGCCGCGAGCAAAGGCGAGAAAATTCCCGAAGTTGTCTGCTTCGAAAAACAGGCAAATTGGGGTGGCTTGTGGAATTACACCTGGCGTACTGGACTGGACCAGTATGGCGAACCGGTCCACGGATCGATGTACCGCTATCTGTGGTCGAACGGCCCCAAGGAAGGCCTTGAATTCGCCGACTATTCCTTCGAGGAACATTTCGGCAAGCAGATCGCCTCCTATCCGCCCCGCGCGGTTCTCTTCGACTACATCGAAGGCCGGGTGAACAAGGCTGGCGTGCGTGACTGGGTCCGCTTCGAGAGCGTCGTGCGCCTGGTTACCTGGGACGAGAAGACCAAGAAATTCACGGTCACCGTGCAGGATCTGCCGAACGACCGCTGCTATACCGAGGAATTCGACAATGTGATCGTCGCCTCGGGCCATTTCTCGACTCCGAACGTTCCTGAATTCCCCGGCTTCGACCGCTTCAACGGCCGCATCCTCCATGCCCACGACTTTCGCGATGCGCGCGAATTCACCGGCAAGGACATTCTGGTTGTCGGCACCAGCTATTCGGCCGAGGACATTGGCTCGCAGTGCTGGAAATATGGCGCCAAGTCGATCACCAACTGCTACCGCACCGCACCCATGGGCTTCGACTGGCCGGAAAACTGGGAAGAAAAGCCGCTGCTGGAGAGGGTCGACATCAATACCGCCATCTTCAAGGATGGCTCGACCAAGCACATCGATACGATTATCCTGTGCACCGGCTACAAGCACCACTTCCCCTTCCTGCCCGACGATCTGCGCCTGAGGACCGCCAACAGGCTGGCGACCGCCGATCTCTACAAGGGCGTGGCCTATGTCCACAATCCGGCGATATTCTACATCGGCATGCAAGACCAGTGGTTCACGTTCAATATGTTCGATGCCCAGGCTTGGTGGGCGCGAGACGTGATCCTTGGCCGGATCAAGCTGCCTGGCAGCAAGAAAGAACTGCTCGCCGATGTCGAGGCCCGCGTTGTCGGCGAAGATGCCGGCAAGGACAGCTACGACGCGATCAGATACCAGGGCGAATACGTCAAGGAGTTGATCGCGGAGACCGATTACCCCAGCTTCGACGTTGATGGTGCCAACCAGGCCTTCTTCGAGTGGAAGAAGCATAAGAGCAAAGGCATCATGGAGTTTCGCAACCACTCCTATCGTTCGGTTATTACCGGTACGATGGCGCCGCCGCATCATACGCCGTGGAAGGATGCGCTCGACGATTCGCTGGAATCATATCTCGGCGAGGCAAAGACAGCCGCCGCCGCGGAATAAGCCGTCGGCCGGTGAACGGGAATACCCGCGCCGGCTTTCATTTTCGACAGTAGCCAAATGGGAGGCGTACACTGTCTGACGCACCGATTCTCGAATTGCGCAACGTCACCAGGAAGTTCGGCGGCCTGACGGCTGTCAATGACCTTTCCTTTGCCGTCCGGCGTAACAGCATTCACGGTCTCATCGGCCCGAACGGAGCCGGCAAGACCACGACCTTCAGTCTGGTCAGCGGCTACTACAAGCCGTCCAGCGGCAAGATCTTTTACCAGGGCCAGGACGTCTCGGGCCTGAAGACCAGCCGGCTGGCCCAGCGCGGACTGATCCGCACTTTCCAGGGAACGACGCTGTTCCAGGAATTCAGCGTCATCGACAATGTCAGGGTCGGCTGCCATCGCAGCGCGGGTGCCGGTTTCGTATCGCGCATCACCGGCGGTGACGCGCCGGTGGAGCGTGCAGCCGAAAACAAGGCGCGCGCAGCACTCGAACTGTTCGATCTGGGCCAGTTGGCGGACGAACCGGCATCGAGCCTGCCGCATGGCCACCAGCGGGCGCTGGGCATGGCGGTGGCGCTTGCCGCCGATCCGACGCTGATCCTGCTCGATGAACCGTTCACCGGCATGAATCCGGAAGAGACGCGGCGCATGATGGACCATGTTCGCCGTATCCGCGACGAACGCGACATCACCATCATGCTGGTCGAGCACGACATGCAAGCCGTCATGGGCCTGTGCGAGCGCATAACCGTCATGAATTTCGGCCAGTTCCTCACCGAAGGCTCGCCGCAGGAAGTCGCCAACGATCCGCGCGTCATCGAAGCCTATCTGGGACGTACAGACGATGCTGCTTGAAGTCCGCAACCTGCACGTTCACTATCAGAAGGTCGCCGCGCTGAAAGGCGTCAGCCTGGAGGTGCCGTCCGGCGGCATCGTCACCATCATCGGTGCCAATGGTGCCGGCAAAAGCACGACCTTGCGTTCGATCTCGGGCCTGACCAAGCCCTCGAAGGGAGAAATCCATTTCAATGGCGAGCGCATCGACAATCTGCCTGCCGAAAAGATCGTGGCGCGCGGCATTGCCCATGTTCCGGAAGGGCGGCGCGTATTTCCCGACCTGACCGTCGAGGAAAATCTGCGCATCGGCGCTTTCCTGCGCACCGACAAAGCCAAGATCGAGAGCGACATCGAGGATATTTTCCAGCGCTTCCCGCGCCTGAAGGAGCGCCGCACCCAGTGGGCGCGCACGCTCTCGGGCGGCGAGCAGCAGATGGTCGCGATCGGCCGGGCGCTGATGTCCGGGCCGAAGCTGTTGTTGCTCGACGAGCCGTCGATGGGCCTGTCTCCGGTGATGGTGCAGGAGATGGCGCGTATCGTTTCCGACATCGCCGAGCGTGGCGTGCCGGTGGTGCTGGTCGAGCAGAATGCCGGGCTGGCGCTGAAACTGGCATCCTACGCCTACGTGCTCGAGATCGGCACCGTTGCCGTCGAGGGCAAGGCGGCGGACCTGAAGGCAAACGACCATGTGAGGAGGGCTTATCTTGGTGCGTGAGGATTGGACCTTCAAGGATCTCATCGCTGCCGGTTGGAGCGAAGCCGATCTCGAATGGGAGCGGCGGACCGAAGATTCGCTTTCGGCCCTGGCTGAAGGGCGGGTCGATGAAGCCCGCGCAGGCTTTGCCAATGCGCTTCGGCTTGCTCGCGCCGGATTTGCGGCGAACGATCCGAGGCTTGCCGCAAGCCTCAGCAACCAGGCTGCTGCGGTCGCCACCGAAAATGGCAGCGGGACAGGTCAGATCAGGGCCGCTGCTGCGCAAGCCTGGTCGGCATGCGATAGCTGGATCGACAAGATGACGGCGCCGCGCACCGCGCGCTCCTCTATGTTTCATTTGCGCATGGAGCGCCTGCACCGCCCGGCCTACGAAGAGCGCTGGCGCGTCAAGGGACGCGAACTGCTCGCCGACGTGCGCGAGGAGGTGTGTGCGGACGAGACACTCGAATTCGTTGGCCGGCACGAAGCGGCCGAGCGGGTGGCGCGCTGGCACCGGGAGCGCCCGGTGACGCTGAGCGATCCCCGGAAGCTGATGGCCGCGGTGATCCTGCTGGCTGCACGGGAAAAGAGATTTGGAATCAACGGCGATGCCTTGCCGCGCGAGGAAGGTCGTCTCCAGCAACAATAGAACCGACAGAAAACGGGTGCGCTACCGTCGATCCGGCGCATCACGGCACAGACAGGGTCGATATGGGAACTGGCCGGGCGGGGCACCGTTGGTCATTCGCAAAGCGGAGGAACTGCAATGAAGTCAGCATCAAGTATTTCGCTTAACAGACGAACCCTTCTGACCGGCGCGGCTAGTGCAGCACTGCTGCCCGTGATCGGTATGCCGAAGGCGAGCTTTGCGCAGGAAAACGTTGTCAAGATCGGCTTTCTGGCCCCGTTGACCGGCCCTGTGGCAGCTTGGGGAAAGCCTGGACTGGACGGCTGCAAGATCTGGGCCGACTGGATGAACGAGGCCGGCGGCATCGAGATCGGCGGCAAGCCCTACAAGGTCGAACTGGCCTCCTATGACGACGAGGACGATGCCGGCAAGGCCCGCACCGGCGCCACCCAACTCATCCGCGAAAACGAAGTCAAGTTCATCATGATGCTGGGCGGCAATTCCTGGCCGGGTGTCGAGGAAATCGCCGCGCGGCAGAACATGCTGGTCTCGACGCTGCTGCCGAGCGACCTGACGCCCGACACGACCACCTTGATCGCACCATGCGAAGTGCATCCGATCTACAATGTGACGGGCGTGGATTGGCTCGCCGCCAATCGCCCGGAACTCAAGACCGCTGTCGTGTGCGCGCAGGACGATGCGCTCGGCAAGCCTTCGGTCGCGACCTATCTGGCGGCATTCGAGGCTGCGGGCATCCAGATGGCCAGCCCGCCGCTGTTCTTCGATCCGGCGACTACCGACTTCGCGCCGGTGATGACGCAGCTTCTGGCCAACAAACCGGACATTTTGTGTCTCGACACCTGCTACGCCGACTATGTTCAGCCCTTGTGCGAGCAGGCCTTCCAGCAGGGCTACAAGGGCCAGATCATCTCGTGCACGCTGGACTTCTACCAGCGCATCGTGGAGCGCACCTCGAAGGAATTCATGGAAGGCGTCATCTTCCAGTTCCCGGATTTCGACGACAAGGCGCTCAACGATCCGCGCATCAACTTCAAGAAGCCGAACGAGTTCTTCGCCGAGTATGTGAAGCGCTACGGCGCTACGGAGTGGTCGGCGGTGTCGTGGGAATATTCCTCGATCCTCGATCTGTGGGCGGATGCCGCCCAGCGCGCCGGCAGCATCGAGCCTGCCGATGTGCTCGTCGCCATGAAGGACGACGGCAAGGGCAAGCACGCCTTTGGCGACGCCCGCTGGTGGGGCAAGGAACTGTTCGGCATCGACAATGCTCTGGTCGGCGACTGGCCGGTTGTCGTCATCCGCGATGGCAAGGCAACGATCGCCGAATTCCGTTCGATCCCGGATTGGTGGGACAAGAACGGCGAGTTGCTGGTCAAGCACATGACCGATCTCGGTCAGATGTGGAACCAACGCTGATCAGGACGCTGCCGGGCTGAACGGCCCGGCAGCTTCCTTCACCTGAAACTGTCGCCACCAGACGGGGTAGCCAATGCCGGATTTCCTCCTGCAGACCGTTTTCAATGCATCCTATGCAGCCAGTTACATGGCGCTGATCGCCGTCGGACTGGTGCTGATCTTCGGCGTCATGGGCGTCATCAACTTCGCGCATGGCGAGCTCTACATGGCTGGCGCCTATGCGATTGTCTTCTTTTACGCCTGGACGGGATTGCCGTTCTTCGTGGCGGTGGCGCTCGGACTGGTCTTCGTCGGGTGTCTGGGCGTCCTGATGGAGTTGACACTGTTCAGACCACTGCGAACGAATCCGCTGGGGGGGCTGATTGCGTCGATCGGCTTCCTCTTGATCCTGCAGACGCTTGCGGTGCTCGGCTTCGGCCTGCGCAACCAGAATGTGCCGTCGGTCACGCAAGGGCGCATCACGGTTGGCGGAGCGTTCCTGACCTATGAGCGCCTCTATGTCATCATCGCGACTGTCGTGCTGCTTGCGGTTCTGTGGCTGTTCCTGCGCAGAAGCAAGTTCGGCTGGGCCTTGCGGGCCTGCGCCCAGGACCGCGAAGCCGCTGCTCTCCAGGGCATCTCCATCAACCAGACGGCGCGCTATGCGATGTTCATCGGGGCGGCCCTTGCCGGTGTCGCCGGCGCGATGACGGCACCCCTGGTGGCGCCGTCTCCTTACATGGGACATGGCGTCATCGTCACCGCGTTCATCATCATCATCGTCGGGGGCATCGGTAGCCTCGAAGGCGCGGTGGTGGCCGCTGTGCTCTATGCTTTCGTCCATACCTTCGTGACGACGTTTTACGATGGCGTCATCGCCAATATCGTCGGCCTGCTGCTGATGCTGGCGGTCCTTGTCGTCAAGCCCCAGGGCCTGTTTGGAGTGCGCGAACGTGCCTGAGAAAACCACCATGGGCGGAGCCGGCCTGATCGGCATTCTCATCCTTGCGGTAGTGCTGATTGCGGTGCCTCACCTGGTCAGCTTTTCGCAGCAGGAACTTTTGGTACTGCTGACCATCAACGTGCTGGTCGTCGTCAGCTACCGCTTGCAGACCCTGACCGGCGAATGGTCGCTCGCACACGTCGTCATGATGGGGGCAGGGGCTTACGGCAGCGCGCTGTTTGCCAAGAGCTTCGGCTTTCCGGTGCCGCTTGCGATGATTGCCGGCGCGATAACCGCAGGCTTGATCGCGGCGGCACTAAGCTTCCCGCTGTTTCGCATGAAGGGCTTCTACTTTCTCATCGGCTCCTTCGCGGCCGGCGAAATCCTGCGCCTGATCTGGAAGCGCTTCACCGATCCGTTCGGTGGGCCCAAGGGCATCCAGCGCATTCCGGGCTTCCCCGAAATCGACCTTGGTTTCATCCACATCGATTTCTACGATCCGGCGAACTACTACTATCTCGTCCTGGTCGTGGTGCTGGTTTCGCTGTGGGTGCTTTACCGCGTCGAGAAATCGCGCATCGGCCTTACCTTCAATGCCATCCACTGGCAGGACAAGCTGTCGGAATCGGTTGGCGTCGACGCCTTCCGCTACCGCATGCTGGCTTTCGTGATCGCCTCGTTCTTTGCCGGCCTGGCCGGTGCGCTCTATGCCCACTACCTCAGCACGGTCAATCCGAACCAGTTCGACGTCAACACCATGGTCTACGTGCTGATCTGGACCATCGTCGGCGGCACCAGCCGCTGGTACGGCCCGATCCTCGGCGTGGTTGCCCTGACCATCGTCGACGAGGTCATCCTGCGCTCCATCGGCGTCGATCAGGTCCGGCCGCTGCTTTACGGCCTGATCCTGATCCTGGCCATCCTGTTCCTGCCGAATGGGCTGGAGAGCGTGGTCATCAAGGCGAAGGACGCATTGCTCAACCGTGGCCGGGCTGGCGTGCCCGATGGTTCCGCTGCCCTGCGCAAGTAGCATCGGGCCGTGCCGGCAACAGCGCTGGTCGAATGCAAAGTCTGGTCATCAAGCCGAGCGGCGGGGTCATTCCCGCCGCTCTTTTCGTTTGTGAAGCGGCTGCGTGAAATCGCCATCGGGTAGGGGAAAACCTATCCGAACGGACGCTGGAGCGTCTGATTGAGTAGGCTCCAACCAATGCCCGCAGCGTCATGAATCTATCTGGATAGGTGTTGTGAGACGACGCCCCAAAACCGATCATTTCTCCAGAGCCACACAAAGGGTCAGCGGGCCCGCCAATCTTCGGAGGAAAATTTCATGGCCGGTTTCAATCAGCTTTTCGTCCCGGGACCGACGAACGTTCCGGAAGTTGTTCGGCAGGCGATGAACATGCCCATGGAAGACATGCGCGCGCCCGACTATCCGGCTTTCACGCGCGGGCTCTTCCGCGACATCGCCAAGGTGTTCCGCAACGACGGCGGTCGCGTCTTCATTTTTCCGTCGTCGGGTACCGGTGCCTGGGAATCGGCGATCACCAACACCCTGGCCCCCGGCGACCGCGTTTTGATGTCGCGCTTCGGCCAGTTCTCGCATCTGTGGGTCGACATGGCTGAGCGCATGGGCCTCGATGTCGACGTAGTCGACGTCGAATGGGGCACGGGCGTTCCGGCGGAGATCTATGCCGAGCGGCTCGCCGCCGACAAGCAGCACCGCATCAAGGCCGTGTTCTGTACCCACAACGAAACCGCAACCGGCGTCACCAGCGACATCGCTGCCGTGCGTGCCGGGCTGGATGCCGCCAAGCACCCGGCGCTGCTTTTCGTCGACGGCGTGTCCTCGGTCGGCTCGATCGATTTCCGCCAGAGCGAATGGGGCGTGGATCTGGCCGTCTCCGGCTCGCAGAAGGGCTTCATGCTGCCGCCGGGCCTGGGCTTCCTGTCGGTCAGCCAGCGCGCGCTGGACGTCGCCAAGGATACGACCAAGAACAATCGGTCGAACCGCTGCTACTTCTCCTTCGAGGACATGATCCGCGCCAACGACACCGGCTACTTCCCCTACACGCCGGCGGTGCAGTTGCTGCGCGGCCTGCGCGCAGCGCTCGACCTTATCGAACAGGAAGGCCTCGACAACATCTTCGAACGCCACAACCGGCTGGCCGAAGGCGTGCGCAAGGCGGTTTCGGCTTGGGGCCTGCGCGTCTGCGCCAAGGAGCCGAAGTGGTACTCGGACACCGTCAGCGCCGTTCTCGTGCCGGAAGGCATCGACAGCAGCGAGATCGTGAAGCGTGCCTATGAAGCCTACAACACCTCCCTCGGCGTCGGCTTGAGTAAGGTCGCCGGCAAGGTCTTCCGCATCGGCCACCTCGGCTGGATCAACGAGCCGATGGTTTGCGGCGCGCTCTCGGTGGTCGAGATGTCGCTGCGCGATTGCGGCGTCAAGGTAACGCCCGGCTCCGGTGTCGGCGCGGCGCTCGAACACTTCAGGCTTTCGACGCAGTCGTCGATCGCCAAGGCGGCCTGAGCGGCGAAGGGAAAAACAGATGAGCTACACCATTCACCATCTCCGCAAGCTGCGTCTCCAGCGTAGCGAGCTTGCGGTTCCAGGCTCCAACCCGGAGATGATCCGCAAGGCCGCCGACGGCGCTGCCGACTACATTTTCCTCGACATCGAGGATGCGGTTGCGCCGCCCGACAAGGAGCGGGCACGTGCCAACATCATCACGGCGCTGAACGAAATCGACTGGCGCGCCCGCGGCAAGACCATCTCCGTGCGCATCAACGGCCTCGACACGCACTACATGTACCGCGATGTTGTTGACGTGATGGAGCAGGCCGGCGATCGCCTCGACACCATCCTGGTGCCGAAGGTCGGCGTGCCGGCCGATCTCTACATGGTCGAAGCCATGGTCAGCCAGATCGAGACGGCCAAGGGCTACAAGACCCAGGTCGGCCTGGAGGCCCTCATCGAGACGGCGCTCGGCATGGCCAATGTCGAAGCTATCGCGGCCTTTGGCGGCCGACTTGAAGCCATGCATTTCGGCGTCGCCGACTATTCCGCGAGCTGCAAGGCCCGCACCGTCAACATCGGCGGCCTCAATCCCGACTATCCGGGCGACCAGTGGCACGCGGCCCTGTCGCGCATGACGGTCGCTTGCCGCGCCTACGGTCTGCGCGCCATCGACGGGCCGTTCGGCGATTTCTCCGATCCGGAAGGCTACATCGCCGGCGCCAAGCGCGCCGCAGCCCTCGGCATCGAAGGCAAATGGGCGATCCACCCCTCGCAGGTCGAGCTTGCCAACTCGGTCTTCTCGCCACCCGAAAAGGAAGTGACGCGCGCGCGCCGCATCATCGAGGTGCTGAAGGAAGCGGAGGAGCAGGGCAAGGGCGCGGCGGCACTGGACGGCAAGATGATCGACGCCGCATCCGAGCGCATGGCCCGCAACGTGCTCGTCACGCATGACGCAATCGAACAGTCCGCGCGCTCGCGCAAGGCGCTGGCGAACTAGAGCGGCTCATTCTTCAAAGGACTCGTAGAACCGCTCCAGCTCTTTTGTTTTTCACGCAATTCCGGACGGAAAACCGGTCCCCACTTTTCCTGGAATTGCATTTGGGAGGAACCGACATGGATATCCATGAATACCAGGCCAAGGAACTTCTTTCCCGCTACTCGGTGCACATACCGCGCGGCGGTCTCGCCTACAGCCCCGAACAGGCCGCCTATCGCGCCAGCGAGATCGGTGGCGGCAAGTGGGTGGTGAAGGCGCAAATCCATTCCGGCGCTCGTGGCAAGGCCGGTGGCATCCGTCTCTGCAGTTCGGACACCGAGGTTTCTGAAGCCGCCGAGGCGATGCTCGGCCGCAAGCTCGCCACACATCAGACAGGCCCCAAGGGCAAGCTCGTCTCGCGTCTCTATATCGAAGAGACCGTCGACATCCGCCAGGAAATCTATCTTGGCATGGTGCTCGACCGCAAAGCCGAGCGGGTTATGATCGTGGCATCCGCGTCCGGCGGCATGGAGATCGAGGAGATCGCCGAAAAGCAACCCGATACCATCATCCGGGCAACGGTCGATCCCGGTGCCGGCATGCAGCAGTTCCAGGCGCGTGAAATCGCTTTCGGCCTCGGGCTGGAGAACAGCCTGATCGGCAAGGCCGTCGACACGCTGATCGGCTGCTACCGTGTGTTCCGCGACTATGACGCCTCCATGCTGGAGATCAATCCGCTGGTTGTGACGCGTGACGGCAACCTGATCGCGCTCGACGCCAAGATGTCGTTCGACGAGAACGCGCTGTTCCGCCGCCCCGAGATTTCGGAACTTCGCGACAAGTCTCAGGAAGATCCGCGCGAAACATTCGCCAGCGACCGCGGCCTTTCCTATGTCGGGCTGGACGGCAATATCGGCTGCATCATCAACGGCGCGGGCCTGGCCATGGCGACCATGGACATGATCAAGATCGCTGGCGGTGAGCCGGCGAACTTCCTCGACATCGGCGGCGGTGCCTCGCCCGAGCGCGTGGCAAAGGCATTCCGTGCCGTTCTCGCCGACAAGAACATCGAGACCATCCTCGTCAACATCTTTGCCGGCATCAACCGCTGCGACTGGGTGGCCGAAGGGGTGGTCAAGGCCATCCGTGAGGTTGGCGTCACCGTGCCGCTGGTGGTGCGCCTCGCCGGCACCAATGTCGAGGAAGGGCGCAGGATTCTTGCTGAATCCGGTGAACAGGTCATCGTTGCCGATACGCTCGCGGAGGCTGCCGAAAAGGCGGTCGATGCGATGAAGAGCTTTTCCAAGAAGAAAAAGCACTGAAGGGAGGACGAAAATGAGCATTCTTCTCAATCGCAGGACGCGCGTCGTCGTCCAGGGTCTGACCGGCAAGATCGGCAGCTTCCATGCCGCCGACATGAAGCGCTACGGCACCAATGTCGTGGGCGGCATCACGCCCGGCAAGGGCGGAATGGATCACAACGGCATTCCGGTCTTCAACACGGTCAAGGGTGCCGTGCGTGAAACCGGAGCCGAAGCGAGCATCGTGTTTGTTCCGCCGCCCTTCGCCGCGGATTCGATCATGGAAGCGGCCGATGCCGGCATCAAGCTTTGCGTGTGCATCACCGACGGCATCCCGTCGCAGGACATGATGCGGGTGAAGCGCTATATGCGCCGCTTCCGCTATGAGGACCGCATGCGGTTGGTCGGCCCCAACTGCGCCGGCATGATCACCCCCGGCCAGGCCATGATGGGCATCATGCCCGGCCATATCTATCTGCCGGGACGTGTCGGCATTGTTGGCCGATCCGGAACTCTGGGTTATGAAGCTGCCTCGCAGATGAAGGACCTCGGCATTGGCGTTTCGACCAGCGTCGGTATCGGCGGCGATCCCATTAACGGTTCGTCATTCCTCGATATCCTAAAGTTGTTCGAGCAGGATCCGGACACCGACGCCGTCGTCATGATCGGCGAGATCGGCGGACCGCAGGAAGCTGAAGCGGGCGAATGGGCCAGACACAATATGCGCAAGCCGTTGATCGCGTATATCGCAGGCCTTTCCGCGCCGAAGGGTAAGCGTATGGGCCATGCCGGCGCCATCATTTCGGCTTTCGGCGAATCCGCACAGGAGAAGGTCGAGATCCTGCGCGACGCGGGCGTGACTATTGTGCCGACGCCAGCAGCGTTCGGACCCACCATTGCCAGTGTCCTCGAACAGCACCAAAAGGCCGCCTGACCCGACCAAGGTGCGAAGGGGCCGGCGAAAGCCGGCCCCGCTTCCATTTGAAAGCAGAGAGTTGAGATGAAGCCCCGTGTAATTGTCACCCGGCGCTGGCCGGCAGCGGTCGAGCAATTGCTGGCCGAAAATTTCGATACGACCTTCAACAGAGGCGACGTGCCGCTCACGCCTACGCAATTCAAGGCAGCCTTCCTGAACTTCGATGCGATCCTGCCGACCGTCAGCGACAAGCTGCCGAAGTCGATCTTTCCCGAAGCGGATAACAGGACCAGGATCATCGCCAACTATGGGGTGGGGTTCAGCCACATCGACGTCGATGCCGCGCGCGAGAACGATATCGTCGTGACCAACACGCCGGGCGTCTTGACGGACTGCACGGCCGATATCGCCTTGAGCCTTTTGCTTGCTGTTGCCCGCAGGGCCGGCGAGGGCGAGCGCCAGCTGCGGGCCGGCGAGTGGCAGGGCTGGTGCCCGACCCACATGATCGGGACCAAGGTGACGGGCAAGACGCTCGGCATCATCGGCATGGGCCGCATCGGCAAGGCCACCGCGAAGCGCGCGCATTTCGGCTTCGACATGGATATCGTCTTCTACAACCGCTCCAAGGTGGACGACGACGAGACGCGCGCCATGGGCGCAAGGCAGCTTGCTTCAATAGAAGACGTGCTTGCCCAATCCGATTTCGTGTCCCTGCATTGCCCCGGTGGCGCCGAGAACCGGCATCTGATCAATAGCGCCCGTCTATCGGCGATGAAGAAGGGCGCCTTCCTCATCAACACCGCGCGCGGCGATGTCGTCGACCAGGATGCGCTGGTGGCTGCATTGGAAAGCGGCGGTATTGCCGGTGCGGGCCTGGACGTCTTCGCCAGCGAGCCTGAAGTGCCTGCCGGCTTGACCAGGATGGAAAACGTCGTTCTTTTGCCGCATCTGGGCAGCGCCACGGAAGAGACGCGTGTCGCCATGGGCATGAAAGCGCTGGAGAACCTGACTGCGTTCTTTGCCGGCGAGCCTGTTCCGGACAGGGTGGCATAAGCGCGAGCCTTGCGGCGACCTATCCAAAACTCCACACGATTAAAACGTGCATTCGGCCTCGGACACACTGTCCGGGGCCGTTGTTTTTATAAGGAAAATTCCAATTTTGCCTGGAATGCGCGAAGGCTCGGCCGAGGCTCGTGCCCTTGCGGAAGCCGACGCGCAAAGCGTTGATGTAACAATTTATCCGGGAGCACCTCTCGATTTTTCTTGTGGGAAAAAATAATTCATGACAGTTGAATTTGAAATTGGAACCTGTTAGTTTTCCTACCAGACATAAAAACGGTTGAGGTGACGGCGATGTGTGGAATTGTGGGACTGTTTTTGAAGGACAAAACATTGGAGCCCCAGTTGGGCGCCCTCTTGTCGGAAATGCTTATTACGCTGACTGATCGTGGCCCCGACAGCGCTGGCATCGCCATCTACAATTCCTCGGCAAGCAATCAGGGCAAGATCACCATCCAGTCGCCGAGCCCGGAGACCGATTTTGCCGGCCTTGAGAAGGAACTCGGCGCGCATCTTGGCAAGCCGGTCAAGATCCAGATCAAGTCGACGCATGCCGTGGTTGATGTGGCGACTGCCGAGCTTGAAAGCGCCCGCGCCGCTATTGTCGAGCTGCGCCCGAACGTTCGCATCATGGGCATCGGCGAAGCCATCGAGATCTACAAGGAAGTTGGCCTTCCTGCCGATGTCGCCGATCGTTTCGGCCTTTCCGGCATGGCTGGCACACACGCCATCGGTCACACCCGCATGGCGACTGAATCTGCTGTGACGACGCTTGGCGCGCATCCGTTCTCGACTGGCCCCGACCAGTGTCTGGTGCACAACGGCTCGCTGTCCAACCACAGCAACATCCGTCGCGAGCTCATCCAGAAGGGCATGAAGTTCGAGACCGAGAATGACACCGAAGTCGCCGCCGCCTACGTCTCGTCGAAGATGGCCGATGGCCTGAACCTCGGCCAGGCTCTGGAAAGCACCCTCGACGATCTCGACGGCTTCTTCAACTTCGTCGTCGGCACGAAGAACGGTTTTGGTGTCGTTCGCGATCCGATCTCCTGCAAGCCGGCAGTCATGGCTGAGACTGATCAATACGTGGCGTTCGGTTCGGAGTATCGGGCGCTTGCTAATTTGCCGGGCATTGAGCAGGCCAGGGTTTGGGAGCCTGAGCCATCAACCGTCTATTTTTGGGAGCATTAATCCATGCACGCGACAAATTCCGCATTGGCGGTCTCCCCCAACCTGGGGTCCGCGCCGAGAGTTTTCGACCTTGCAGTAACGCCGTTGCGCGAGCTTAACCAGGCTCTTCACAGCAACAGGCAAGGTTCGAACGAAACGCAGTGGGAAGTGTTGAATCCGAAGGGTGGTCATGCCATCTCCGCCGGTGTCGACACCCCGATCTCCGTCGATATCCGTGGCAGCGTCGGTTATTATTGCGCCGGCATGAATCAGGAAGCCACGATCACCGTGCATGGTTCTGCAGGCCCCGGCGTCGCCGAAAACATGATGTCGGGTGAAGTCATCATCAAGGGCAATGCAAGCCAGTACGCTGGTGCAACCGGCCGCGGCGGTCTCCTGGTGATTGAAGGTGACGCATCCTCGCGTTGCGGCATTTCGATGAAGGGCATCGACATCGTCGTTCGCGGCAATGTCGGCCACATGTCGGCCTTCATGGCGCAGTCCGGTCACCTCGTGGTGCTCGGCGATGCCGGTGATGCGCTGGGCGACTCCATCTATGAAGCGAAGTTGTTCGTCAGAGGTAGCGTCAAGAGCCTCGGCGCCGACTGCATCGCCAAGGAGATGCGTCCCGAGCATATCGCAAAGTTGCAGGAGTTGCTTGATCGCGCTGGCATCACGGATGCCAAGCCGGAAGAGTTCACGCGCTACGGCTCAGCGCGCAGCCTCTACAACTTCAACATCGACAACGCCGCCGCATACTGAGGCCAGCAATCATGACCTATCAGAACCCGCCGACGACTCCGCGTAAATCCGCGACCTTCGATGATTACGCCATGTCGGAAATCCGCCGTGCAGCGGCAACCGGTATCTACGATATTCGTGGCAGTGGCGCGAAGCGTAAGCTGCCGCATTTCGACGACCTCCTGTTCCTGGGTGCGTCCATCTCCCGTTATGCGCTCGAAGGTTACCGCGAGCGCTGCGATACCAACGTCGTTCTTGGCACTCGTTTCGCCAAGAAGCCGATCGAATTGAAAATCCCGATCACCGTGGCTGGCATGAGCTTCGGCTCGCTGTCTGGCCCGGCCAAGGAAGCGCTGGGCCGCGGTGCGACGCTTTCGGGCACCACGACCACGACCGGCGACGGCGGCATGACCGAAGAAGAGCGCGGCCATTCCGAAAAGTTGGTGTACCAGATCCTTCCGTCCCGTTACGGCATGAACCCGCGTGACCTTCGTCGTGCCGATGCCATCGAGGTGGTTGTCGGTCAGGGCGCCAAGCCCGGCGGCGGCGGCATGCTGCTCGGCCAGAAGATCTCCGACCGCGTTGCTGAAATGCGCACGCTGCCCAAGGGTATCGACCAACGTTCGGCTTGCCGTCATCCTGACTGGACCGGCCCGGACGACCTCGAGATCAAGATTCTCGAAATCCGTGAAATCACCGACTGGGAAAAGCCGATCTACGTGAAGATTGGCGGCACCCGCCCGTACTATGACACCGCACTGGCTGTTAAGGCTGGTGCCGACGTGGTCGTGCTCGACGGCATGCAGGGTGGCACCGCGGCGACTCAGGAAGTCTTCATCGAGCATGTCGGCCTTCCGATCCTTGCTTGTATTCGTCCGGCGGTTCAGGCCCTCCAGGACCTGGGCATGCATCGCAAGGTGCAGCTGATCGTATCCGGCGGCATCCGCAACGGTGCCGACGTTGCCAAGGCGTTGGCGCTCGGCGCGGATGCTGTCGCCATCGGTACGGCGGCACTCATCGCTCTTGGTGACAACGATCCGCACTGGGAAAGCGAATATCAGAAGCTCGGCACTACGGCCGGTGCTTATGATGACTGGCATGAAGGCAAGGATCCCGCAGGTATCACCACGCAGGATGCCGAACTGATGAAGCGTGTCGATCCGATCGCGGCCGGGCGTCGTCTCGCGAACTACCTGAAGGTTATGACGCTCGAAGCGCAAACGGTCGCACGCGCCTGCGGCAAAAACCACTTGCATAACCTTGAACCGGAAGATCTCTGCGCCTTGACGGTTGAAGCTGCCGCCATGGCGCGCGTTCCGATCGCCGGCACGGGCTGGATACCCGGGCAGGTCAAGTTTTGACGCAAGGATCTTGAGGGGGAGAAAACAATGGATACCGTCCAATAAAACTCATCGGGAGGAGTACTATGGGTACTAAGTTTGATAATAATATCGACGGTGCAGTAACGACCGACCTGGAGGATTTCGCCAGGTCGCGGGACGTCAAGTACTTTATGGTCACCTATACCGATCTTCTGGGCTACCAGCGTGCAAAGCTGGTTCCGGCCCGGGCGATCGGCGGCATGCAGAAGGACGGTGCAGGCTTCGCCGGTTTTGCCGGTGGCATGGACATGACCCCGGCCGACTCCGACATGCTGGCCGTTCCCGATCCTTCCTCCGTGATCCAGCTTCCCTGGAAGCCCGAGGTTGCATGGGTGGCGTCGAACTGCGTGATGAACGGCAAGAGCGTCGATCAGGCTCCGCGCAACACGCTGAAGCGCCTCGTCGAGGAAGCAGCGGCGCAGGGCATCAGGGTCAAGACCGGTGTGGAGCCTGAGTTCTCCTTCGTCACCTTCGACGGCAAGGCGCTGTCCGACGAGCACGACAATTCAAAGAAGCCCTGCTACGACCAGCAGGCATTGATGCGCCGTTTCGATCTCATCCGCGAAGCCAGCGACGCAATGCTGGATTTGGGCTGGGAGCCGTATCAGAATGACCATGAGGATGCCAACGGCCAGTTCGAGATGAACTGGAAGTATGACGACGTCATGGTGACGGCCGACAAGTACTCCTTCTTCAAGTTCATGATCAAATCGCTGGCCGAAAAATACGGCTTCCGCGCCACGTTCATGCCAAAGCCGTTCCCGCATCTGACCGGCAACGGTTGCCATGCGCACATCTCGGCATGGGATCTTTCGGGCAAGACGAACGTTTTTGCCGACGACGATTCTCCTGACGGCCTGTCGCAGAAGGGTATGCACTTCCTCGGCGGCATCATGAAATATGCCGCGACGATGACGGCCATCATTTGCCCCACCGTCAACTCCTACAAGCGCATCAACGCGCCGCGCACGGTGTCCGGTTCGTCATGGGCGCCCAATGCCGTCACCTGGACCGGCAACAACCGCACCCACATGGTCCGCGTACCGGGCCCGGGGCGCTTCGAGTTGCGTCTGCCTGACGGTGCGGCAAACCCGTACCTTATGCAGGCCGTCATCCTGGCCGCCGGCCTGAGGGGGCTTCGCGAGGAGATCAACCCGGGTCCGCGCAGCGACATCAACATGTACACCGAAGGGCACACCATCAAGGATGCCCCAAGGTTGCCGTTGAACCTGCTCGATGCGCTGCGCCTTCTTGATCAGGATCAGGAATTCAAGGCTGCGCTGGGCGAGGAACTCGTGAACGGCTTCATCAAGATGAAGATGGTGGAGTGGCATTCCTATGTGTCTCACCTGACACAGTGGGAACTCGATCACACTCTGGATTGCTAACCCGATCCTCACTTACGCCGAAAATACAGGCTGCGTTACGGAAACGACGTGATGAAATATTCTATTTTTTCCTTGGCGCGAGCGGCTTTGTCGAGCCACAAGAACTGGGGCCGCGCCTGGCGCGACCCCACCCCAAAAAAGCAGTATGACGTCGTCATCATCGGCGGCGGCGGCCACGGGCTGGCAACCGCCTATTTCCTTGCCAAGGAGTACGGCATCCGTAACGTCGCGGTGCTGGAAAAGGGCTGGATCGGCTCCGGCAACGCCGGCCGCAACACCACCATCATCCGTTCCAACTACATGCTTCCCGGCAATACCGGCTTCTACGAAATGTCGATGAAGCTGTGGGAACGCATGGAGCAGGACCTCAACTACAACACGATGGTCAGCCAACGCGGCATCATCAATCTCTACCACTCTGATGCCCAGCGCGACGCCTTCGCGCGACGTGGCAACACCATGCGCATCAACGGCATCGACGCCGAATTGCTGGATGCCGTGGAGATCCGCAAGATCCTGCCGTTCCTGAACTACGACAATGCGCGCTTCCCGATCATGGGCGGCCTGATGCAGCGCCGCGGCGGTACCGCCCGCCACGATGCCGTCGTCTGGGGCTATGCGCGTGCGGCAGATCAGTTGGGCGTGGACATCATCCAGAATTGCGAAGTGACCGGCTTCCAGCGAAGCAACGGACGCATCACCGGCGTGGAAACGACCCGCGGCACCATCGGCGCCGGCAAGGTCGGCATGGCGGTCGCCGGCAGCACCTCGCGTGTCGCGGCCATGGCCGATCTGCGCCTGCCGATCGAAAGCCAGGTCCTCCAGGCGTTCGTCACCGAGGCTATCAAACCGCTGATCCCCGGCGTCGTCACCTTTGGTGCGGGCCACTTCTACGTCAGCCAGTCGGACAAGGGCGGCCTCGTATTCGGCGGCGATCTCGACGGCTACAATTCCTATGCCCAACGCGGCAACATGCCGGTGATGGAAGATGTCTGCGAAGGCGGCATGGCCATCATGCCGATGATCGGACGGGTGCGCCTGCTGCGGCAATGGGGCGGCATCATGGACATGTCGATGGACGGCACGCCCATCATCGACAAGACGCCCGTGGACGGGCTCTACCTCAATGCCGGCTGGTGTTATGGCGGCTTCAAGGCGACACCGGCTTCCGGCCTCGTCTTCGCCCACCTGCTGGCGCGCGACGAGCCGCATGAGGAAGCCAAACGCTTCCGCCTCGACCGCTTCCGGCGCGGCGCGATGATCGACGAAAAGGGCCAGGGCGCCCAACCGAACCTGCATTAAGAGCGAGACTGGCGAATGCGTATTGCATGTCCCTTCTGCGGCGCGCGCGACTCGGGCGAGTTCACGTATCTTGGCGATGCCTCGCCCAAACGGCCCGCCGCGCCGCTCGACGGTGGCGCAGCCGTCGAGGAGCAATTCTACGATTACGTCTACCTGCGCGACAACGTGGCCGGCTTCACGCGTGAGTACTGGTATCACGGCGGCGGATGCCGGTCCTGGCTGATCGCAGAACGCAGCACGACAACACATGAATTCAAGTCGGTCGCGGCTGCCCCCGGTGCGGGCGCCGCAAAGACGGCACAAGCTGGAGAACGGTGATGGAGGGTAGCACCAGAACCGTCGCGGGGCAGTCGCACCGCCTGGGTAGCGGCGGCCAGATCGACCGCAATGCGCCGTTGAATTTCACGTTCGACGGCAAGACCATGACCGGCTTTGCCGGAGACACGCTGGCGTCCGCGCTCGTTGCAAACGGGGTGAGGCTGGTCGGGCGCTCGTTCAAGTATCACCGTCCGCGCGGCATCCTGACCGCTGGGCCGGAAGAGCCGAACGCGTTGGTGGAACTGCGTACCGGGGCGCGGCGCGAAGCCAACACGCGCGCCACCACGGCGGAACTCTATGACGGCCTCGTCGCACAGAGCCAGAACCGCTGGCCTTCGCTGCGCAACGATCTCATGTCGGTCAATTCGCTATTTTCGCCGATCTTCGTCGCCGGCTTCTACTACAAGACCTTCATGTGGCCGGCCAAGTTCTGGGAGGCTCTCTACGAGCCTGCCATCCGCCGCGCGGCCGGTCTCGGCAAGACGGCCGGCATTGCTGATCCCGATCATTACGACAAGGCCTGGGCGCATTGCGACGTGCTGGTGGTCGGCGGCGGCGCAACCGGGCTTGCGGCGGCACTTGCAGCCGGCCGGGCAGGCGCGCGCGTCATTATCTGCGACGACGACAGCCGGCTTGGCGGCAGGCTTCTGTCCGATGGCGGCGAGATCGACGGGATCGACGCGCTTGATTGGCTGCAGGGGGCGATCGCTGAATTGTCGTCGCTGCCCAATGTTCGCATCATGACCCGGACCGCTGTGTTCGGCGTCTATGACGGCGGTGATTTCGGTGTCCTGGAACGCGTCAACGACCATTTGCCACAACCGCCGGAGCACCAGGTCCGCCAGCGCCTGTGGCGCATTTCGGCCAAGCGCAGCATCGTCGGCGCGGGTGCCATCGAGCGTCCGATCGTGTTTCCGGGCAACGACCGTCCCGCGGTGATGATGGCCTCGGCCGTCCGCACCTACGTCAATCGTTTCGCAGCCTTGCCGGGCAAGCGCATTGCGCTGTTCGTCAACAATGACGATGGCTGGAGCACGGTCGATGCCATTCGCCGCGCCGGTGCCGAAGTGGCGGCGGTGATTGATCCGCGCGGCAAGGCCGCAGTTGGCGATTATTCGGGCGTGCGCGTCGTCCAGGGCGTCGTCTCCGACGTCGGCGGCGGTGTCGATGGCGTCAGCAGCGTGACGGTCAACGGGGCAGGCGGCATCCAGAAGATCGAGGCCGACTGCCTGGCGATGTCCGGCGGCTGGAATCCCAACCTGGCGCTCTCGTGTTTCCATCGTGGCAAGCCGGCCTGGCGCGACGATATTGCGGCCTTCGTGCCCGCCAACGCCCCAACCGGCATGACGATGGCCGGTGCGGCCAATGGCGACCTCTCGCTTGGAGCCTGCTTGCGCACGGGCCATGCGGCGGGCGCCATGGCGGCTGCCGAGGCAGGCGCAAAGGGCAAGGCCGGCAACGCTGCCAAGGCTTCCGATGAAGCGTTCGCGATCAAGCCGCTTTGGCATGTGCAGGTGAAGGGCAAGGCGTTCGTCGATTTCCAGCACGACGTCACCGCTTCCGACGTGCAATTGGCGCAGCGCGAGGGTTTCGAATCTGTCGAGCACCTCAAGCGCTATACCACTCTTGGCATGGCCACCGACCAGGGCAAGACCTCCAACGTCACCGGCCTTGCCATCATGGCCGATGCGGTCGGCCGCAGCATCGCCGATACAGGCACCACCGTCTACCGTCCGCCCTATGCGCCGGTGGCGATCGGTGCGCTTGCCGGCCACAATCGCGACGAAAATTTCCATGCCACCCGCCTCACCCCCTCCCATCACTGGGCGGCGGAGCGCGGTGCGGTGTTCGTGGATACCGGCTTGTGGAAGCGCGCTCAGTGGTTCCCGTTGCCCGGCGAGACCGACTGGCTGCAGTCTGTTACGCGTGAGGTGCTGGCGGTCCGCAACGGCGTCGGCTTCTGCGATGTGTCGACGCTGGGCAAGGTGGACGTGCGCGGCGCAGATGCCGGCACTTTCCTTGATCGGGTCTACATCAATGCCTTCGCCTCACTCGCGGTCGGAAAGGCTCGCTATGGCCTGATGTTGCGCGAAGACGGCATCGTCATGGACGACGGCACGACCTCGCGTCTGGCTGAGGACCATTACTTGATGACCACGACCACGGCCAAGGCCGGGCCGGTCATGCAGCACCTCGAGTTCTGCCGGCAGGTCCTGTGGCCGGAACTCGATGTCCAACTGTCCTCGGCGACCGATCAATGGGCGCAGTTCTCCATCGCCGGGCCACGTACGCGCGACCTGTTGCAGGCGCTCGTCGATCCGTCGGAGGATATGTCCAACGAAGGCTTCCCCTTCATGGGTGTCCGCACGGTCAAGTTGCGCGGCGGCATGGATGCGCGTCTTTTCCGCATTTCCTTCTCCGGCGAAATGGCCTTCGAGATTGCGGTGCCTGCCCGCTACGGCGGGGCCATGGCGCGCAACCTCATGATTGCCGGCGAGCCGTTCGGCGTCACGCCTTACGGGACTGAAGCGCTTGGCGTGATGCGCATCGAAAAGGGCCACGTCGCCGGTCCGGAACTCAACGGCACCACCACGGCCGGCGATCTCGGCCTCGGCAAGATGGCGTCCAAGAAGAAGGACTTCATCGGCCGTGTGCTTTCGCAGCGTGAAGCGTTGACAGCGCCGGATCGCCAGGTCGTCGTCGGCATCCGTCCGCTCGACAAGGCGCGCCGCCTGCGCTCGGGCGCCCACATCATACCCAAGGGCGGGATACCGGGACCGGAGACGGATCAGGGCTACGTCACCTCGGTCTGCTTCTCGCCGACCCAGAACCAGTGGCTGGGTCTTGGCCTTGTCTCGCATGGCGCGGAACGTCATGGCGAAATCGTCAAGGCGCATGATCCGTTGCGCAACGAAACTTACGATGTCGAACTATGCAGCCCGGTCTTCTACGATCCTGAGGGAGTGCGCCAGCGTGCCTGATTTTCTCTGGAATTCGCAGTCCCCGCTCGAAAAGGCGGTCATTGCCGGCCGTCATGGCGCAGGCAAGGGCACGCCGGGCGTATCCCTGTCGCATGTCGGCGACATCGCGCTTGTCCAGGTCATGGCGCGCCGCGGCCGCAACGCAGACGTGGCAAAGGCCGCCAAGAAGCTTTTCGGCACGGAAACGCCTGCCATGCTCAAGGTCGCGAATGGCAAGTCAGCCACGCTGATCTGGTCGGGGCCGGACCAGTTCCTGGCCTTTTCACAACAGCCGCGGTCAGCACCGTCGCTGGAGCAGATGGAAGAGGCGTTCGCCGGCACGGCATCGCTGTCCAACCAGTCGGACGGGCGCTGCCTGATCCGCATTTCCGGTCCGAGCGCCAATGATGCGTTGGCGAAACTCACCTCGCTCGACCTGCACGACTCGGTCTTTCCCGTCGGTGCTGCGGCCACGACATCGATCGATCATACGGCAGTCAATTTCTGGCGCGAGGCTGACGACGCTGGCGCGAACCCTGCTTACGCAATGCTGGTCTTCACCAGTTTCGCCGATACGCTCTGGCACCTGATTGTCGATTCGTCGCTGGAATATGGAGTGGAGGTCGCCGCCATCGGCGCCGGCCACTGAAGGGTTGCGGCCCTTGGGCTGTCGGCGCACTGTGCCGGCGCCAACGCCTCGACAGGCTAATTTGTGTGCTGCCTTTGCCGGCAGCGACATATCGGTTCGCGTGCTCGATTGTATATTTGGCCTTGTCGATTTAACAGGGTTGGCAAGGAAGCGAGCGCGTCATGGTGCGGATCCAGATTGAGGCCTTGTGGAATTTCACAAGCGAGACGTCGCCGCATTCGATGCGGGTGATCCTCAGCATCCTGCGCGAAATCAAGCAGACGGGAACATTGGCCAGCGCCGCCGAGCATAGCGGCATGTCGTACCGCCACGCCTGGAACCTTGTCGACCAGTGGTCGGCCTTCTTCGGCGAGCCGCTGGTCGAGCGCCATCGCGGCAAGGGCACGCACCTGACCGCGCTGGGCAGCAAGTTGGTGTGGGCCGAACAGCACCTCAACGCCCGCCTTGGCCCGCAATTGCACAACATCGCCCAGGAACTGGAGATGGAACTGGCAAGCCTGTTGCCGGACGTGCCGCCGCGCATCAGGATCCACGCAAGCCATGGCTTTGCCATCTCCAAGCTCGGCGAGTTTTTGGCCAGCGAGCCCGGCACCAATCTCGACCTGCGCTACATGAGCAACCAGGCCTCGCTGGAATCGCTTCGCGCCCAGGAGTGCGAATTGGCCGCAATCCACCTGCCGCATGGCGAGTTGCGCAAACGCGCCGCCGCCGACTGCAAGCGCTGGCTCGATCCTTCGATCTACTGCGTGCTCGGCTTCGTGACGCGCGAAATGGGCCTGTTCGTCAAGCGCGGCAATCCGCTCAACATCACCGGCCTTCATTCGCTGGTCGATCCCACCATCACCTTCGTCAATCGCGATGCGGGCTCCGGCACCCGGCTGCTGTTCGAACAATTGCTGGCGCAGGAGAAGATCGAAAGCGATCGCATTCCCGGCTACCAGAACGTGGAACTGACCCATGCCGCGGTTGCCGCCCATGTCGCCAGGGGCATGGCCGATACCGGCTTCGGCGTCGAGGCGGCGGCGGTCGAGTTCGACCTCGACTTCGTGCATGTCATCCGCGAGGACTATTTCTTCCTGTGCCGGTCCAACATCCTCAACTCCAAGCCGGTCGAGCGGCTGCGCGAGATCATCTCCGGCACCGACTACCGGCGCGCCGTCTCCACGCTGCCGGGCTATGCCGTGTCCGATGCCGGGATCGTCAAGACCGTCAAGAAGTTCTTCCGGGAAAATACTTGAACTGACGACGGCACCGGCCCAATGAATCTGTTGGGTGCAACGGCGTGTCAGGAAATTGGATTCCATAGGTATTGCAATGCTTGCCCGTGTGTATCGGCAGAGAGTCACGGCAGAATATCTGTCAAAGAAGAAAGTTTAGACTTAGGACTTTCGATCTATATATTTCCCCCTATTTCAATTGCTCATTTTGGGTATTCAGTCAAAATAGGTTAGAAATTATCTGACAAACTGTGTCCAGGTGATTCAAAACGTGTGATTGCGCCACGTTTATGCCGGCGCTTCGCCGCATTTGCTGCCTCATTTGCCCCCTACGGCCCCGTATCGATCAACGGAGCCATTTCCTTAATGGACAGCAAGAACAAGTCTGCCCTTGCCGCGGCAACCCTTGCGGCAGCTTTGGCGGTCGGCGTCGCCGACAGTTATGCAGCGGCACAATGCGGCCGCGCCTCCTGGTATGCACTGCATTCGCGCACCGCTTCCGGCGAACGCATGAACCCTTCGGCCCTGACGGCGGCCCACCGCACCTTGCCGTTCGGCACGCGCATCAAGGTCACCAACCGCAAGAACGGCAAAAGCGTTGTCGTTCGTATCAACGACCGGGGGCCGTTCATCAAGGGCCGCGTCCTCGACCTGTCGAAAGGGGCGGCAAACAGATTGGGGTTCATCAAGTCCGGCCACACTTCGATTTGCATGGCACAAGTTTAATTCGGCAGTAGTGGAAAGTATTTTCGGGGCTTTATCTTTGCCGGCGTTGCAAGTGCGTTCGTAGCCGGCTCCCGAAAATGCTCCCGACTTCTCAATGGCTTGGACCAATGTCCAATGCATTTTACGCGCATAGACGTATTGCGTCGCAGCAATTTGTTGTTAACCTCCCCGCGAGACAGTCAAGGCTCGGCGCTGCTTCGTCGTCCTTCCGTCGCAGGCAGCAGCGGGGACCATGCATGTTCTACCAGCTCTATGAATTGAACCACGCGGCCCTGCAGCCCGCCCGCGCCTATGCGGATGCGGTGCGCATGCTTTACAGCAACCCCCTCAATCCGCTTTCGAACACCTTGTGGGGCAGGTCGATCGCCGCGACCGCAGAATTGTTCGAACGCACCACCCGCCACTACAGCAAACCCGCCTTCGGAATCGATTCGACGGTCGTGGACTGGACGAGCGTCCCGGTCAGCGAGCAGGTCGTGTGGTCCAGGCCGTTCTGCAACCTGATCCGTTTCGACAAGGCAATGCCGGCTGGAAAGACATCCGGCCCCAAGCTTCTGATCGTGGCGCCGATGTCAGGCCATTATGCGACGCTGCTGCGCGGCACGGTCGAGGCTATGCTGCCCCACGCCGACGTTCATATCACCGACTGGGTGGATGCGCGCATGGTGCCGATGGCGCAAGGCCGCTTCGATCTGGATGACTATGTCGACTACGTCATCGACATGCTGCATGAACTCGGCCCCGACACCCATGTCATGGCGGTTTGCCAGCCGTCCGTGCCGGTGCTGGCTGCGGTGGCTTTGATGGAGGCGCGCGGCGACGCCTTCGTGCCGGCTACGATGACCCTGATGGGCGGCCCGATCGACACGCGCAACCACCCGACGGCCGTCAACGTGCTGGCCAAGGAAAAGGGCCTCGACTGGTTCCGCGAGCATGTCATCATGCAGGCGCCGTGGCCCACTCCCGGCTTCGGGCGTTGCGTCTATCCGGGCTTCCTGCAGCTTTCCGGCTTCATGAGCATGAACCTTGACCGGCATATCATCGCCCACAAGGATTTCTTCATGCACCTGGTCAAGCACGATGGCGACGGTGCCGAAAAGCACCGCGAATTCTACGACGAATATCTGGCGGTGATGGATCTGACCGCGGAGTTCTATCTGCAGACGGTGGATACGGTGTTCATCCGCCACGCCTTGCCGAAAGGCGAGATGACGCATCGCGGCACCCGTGTCGATCCATCGGCCATCCGCAACGTCGCCCTGTTCACGGTCGAGGGCGAGAATGACGACATCTCCGGCATCGGGCAGACGCGGGCCGCGCATGATTTGTGCGTCAACATTCCGGCCGAGATGAAAGCCCACTACATGCAGCCGACCGTCGGCCACTACGGCGTTTTCAACGGCTCGCGCTTCCGTGCGGAGATCGTGCCGCGGATCGTCGATTTCATCGCCAGCCATCGTCGCCAAAACCGCGCTTTAACCAAGCCTCGGTTGGCACGCGCGTCCGGCGCCTGAACCGCCACTTCGCTTAAGGACATGCCGTTTTCGGCGACTGGCCTGCGTCACTGTTGCACAATCGCCGCGGTCACGGTGGCGCGAGTAACCATGCTTGCAAACAGCGTCGGCCTTCAATTGACACGGAGTGTAAATCGCCTTTAACCTTTTGTTAACAAACAGGGGCGAGCGGGGCAATGAACTCCTCACCGGTGGCGCTGGGATTGCGCTTCTGCATAGCAGGGATGGTTGGAATGGTGGCTGCCGCTTCGGTGGTCACCTCTGCCGCGGCTGCCGGCGCCATGACGACTGGAGGCATAACCTCGCAGCCGATCGGACACTACGATTTTTGCAAGGCGAACCCGACCGAATGCTCCGTTCGTTCGGCCGAGCTTTCTCCGGTGAAAATGACCAGTTCGCTTTGGAAGCAACTGACCAATGTAACGGGGACGGTCAACGCCAGCGTCACGCCGATGAACGACATCGACATCTACGGCAAGGACGAAGTCTGGGCCTATCCGGACAAGGGCGTCGGCGACTGCGAGGACTATGTGCTGGAAAAGCGCCGCCAGCTGAACGGCATGGGCGTGCCGCTGTCCAGCCTGCTGATCACGGTGGTGCGCAAGCCCGACGGCGAAGGCCATGCCGTCCTGACGGTGCGCACGAGCAAGGGCGACTTCGTGCTCGACAACCTGAACGACAAGGTCCGCTCCTGGGATCAGACGGGCTACCGTTTCCTGAAGCGGCAGGCGGTCGACAATACAGGCCGCTGGGTCTCGATCCGCGACGACCAGCCGGTTCTGGTCGGCTCGGTTCAGTAGAGGCGCTGCTTGCGAGCGCTGCGGCAAACCTTGATTACCGCAGCCGCGTGGGAGACGTCTCGACCACTTTCCGGTCCGAGGCTCTGATGCATGTCGCCCGAAAGCGGGAACCGGTTTCGGGATCACGACATGCATAGAAACAGCTACTTAGAGCGCGCCAATCTAAAAGATCGCGACGCGCTCTAGAAAAGCGCCTCGAGTTCCGGCAGCTTGTCGTTGACCAGCCAGCCGTAATAATTCTCTTCGGGCAGTTTCTGAGTCTCGCCAGCGGTTCTGCGGCGTTCGTTTTCAGCCCGAAGCGCATAGGCGCGGGCCTCCGGGTCGCCGACATTGTACAGCGTCGCGGTCAGTCCGGGATTTTGAGAAATATCGAAACCGGCAATATTCTTGTAGGTGTCGATCGCTTTCTTGAGCGTCGCGGCGACATAGGCAAGCGTGAGGTCGGGATCCATGATGGTCTTGTAGACCTGGTTCGGATCCTTGACGTCGAGCTTCGGCAGGCCGGACACCTTGTGCACGAGGTCGCTCATCTGTAGCGCGGTCAGTGGATTGAGCTGACCGAGGCCGAAGGTCTGCCCGGCATAGTAGGGCTGGAAGAATGTGGCGCCAAAGCGGTCGTTGGGGAAACTGGTCCCGTCGACGGTTTTACCGCGGAACGACCGGTTCCAGACACGCTCGCGGCATTCCCAAAGCTCGTAGCTGCCCGATCGGCTGGCGCAATCGGCAAATTCCGGCCGCTGCACGAACTTCGAGACGTCCTCGCCGTTGTAGGCGAAGGTAAGTTGGCTGGAGAGATAGGAGATGGCCTTCACGTAGTAGGTCTGCAGCCTGTCATAGGCATCGACATTGTAGGTGTGCTCGCCGACGATCGCTCCCACGATGTGGATGGGTTCGATGCCGTAGGCTGCGGCGGCGCCTTTGATTTTGCCGCGAAGGACCGCGTCGCTCTTCAGCAGGCCATAGATCTTGCGGTATTTGGCCTGGAATGTCGTATTGGTGGCTTGGGTGCGTCGCGAGGAGGCCCCCGGGATCGGCGGTTGTTCCGCAGAAGTGTTGCCGACCGGCACGACAGCGGCCGCATGGGCCGGCAGCCCGGCTGCTGTCGCGATGAGGCTTAAAACGACTAGGGCCAGTTTCTTCATAAGGTGCCGCTCGGGAGTACGTGCGGCGCAACCTAGGAAAAGTGCATTGGCGAGTCGAGGCTTGTGTGGCCGAAAGACGCGAAAGACGACACGATGCTTCCATTTCGCCACACCTTGCGCGTGCGGCGGTTTCTGTTGAACGCCACCGTGCGTTCAAAGCCGTCGGTACGGCAACTTCGTCCCGTATCTTGCAGACCTGGTGGTGGGGATCATTCGCTGCAGCGCCGTAAAGGAAATCATCCAGCGGCAGCGGCGTGCGTCGACGAAACGCGAATGACAACTTCTCCTCCCCAGCGTGCTTTGGGGGTAGGGTGCATCGCCAGGGCAAGGCTCGCACCCGCCGCGAGCTAGGGGTCAAGGCGTCCTTCGACGCCAGCAAGGCCCACGCCAGGAAATTTGAACTCCATTGACCGAAGAGCTCCCAGGGCAGCGCCAACTCCATTTCCCCCGTTGAAGCGCTGCGCTGCTTCCGCTAAGAAGCCTCAGTCGACCGCTTCGGCGGTGAACCGTTTTCTGGATCGCACGTTAGATTCCGAAAGCACCCGTAGCTCAGCTGGATAGAGTGCTGCCCTCCGAAGGCAGAGGTCACAGGTTCGAATCCTGTCGGGTGCGCCAGTTTTCCACCACTCCAGAATAGAACTGGGCACCTCAGCATTGTCGGGCTCGATCGGCGGCGTCAATCTCGGGGCCAATCGGGGCCAATCGGGGCCTAGTTGGTTCGGCTAGGCCGCGATCAGCGCCGCTTTTGAGCCGGCATTGCCCGGTGCGAAGTTATGCGCGGTCACCATCTGATAGAGATGGCCGACCGCCGCGCCCAGCGTGAAGACGCTAGGGCCGAGTACGGCCGCGAGGCGCAGATCATGGCTCCGGAAGGCCGCCGACGCCCGACCGCGGCAAAGCCAAGGCTCGCGGTTCCGACCTCGAACTGGAACGTTGTCGGCCCAGCCAATGAACTCGGCGGACAGCTTGCCGAAGAACACGTGCATGACGAAGTTATAGAAATTGTCGATGCCGATGCCGAAGAAGACGTACCAGGCGAGGAGCTTTTCGACCACAAGCGGCCGGTCGATGAAAGCCCCGATCGCGCAATCGCGACAAGGGAGACGATCAGCCCGAGCACGAGGAAGCTCAGCGAATAGTTCGACATCACGAATGTAACGGTCGCTTCGATCAGATCAGCCAGCATGATGGAACATCCTCAACGTGAGAGGGAAATGACCGTCGCCCCGGCGCAGATCAAAAGAGTACCGAGGGCGACGAGCGACAGATTGAGGTTGCGCCATTCGGAAAAGACCACGCCGCCGACAAGGACGGCGATCAGGGCATTGCTGTTGGTCAATGGCGCGATGACGGAAACCGGCAGTTTGAGCACGCCTATCCCATAGGCCATGCAAGCAATTGCCAATGTCCAGGTCGTCCCCATCGCGGCGGCGAGCATCACGGACCGGGCCGAAAGTACTGCGCCGCCTGTCCAGATGAAGGCCGACCAGCCGAGCAGGGCCACGACGCTGCCAACGACCCCCAGATAGAGGGGAATGGATGCGCCGGCGCCCAGGCTCGCCCGCATGAGCACAGTGCCCAGCCCGAGGCAGACGGCGGGAATGGCTCCGCCGATGAAAAATCCGGAAGGTGTCATGACTGGTACCCCGTCACTTTGGAAAGTGCTCGACATGGGTTTCGGCGGTACGGCCGAAATAAACGACCCGCCGGCCCGGGAACGAGACGAGGTATCCCGCGCAGCCGGCGGCTTTGACCTTTTCGCAGAAGGCGACGTAGCTGTAGTCGGCGGGATTGGCCTGCGCCCAACGCACCAGGCGCTCGACCTCGGCGGCATCGAGGGCAGCGGCGACGGTGCCGGCGGAGGGATGCATGTCCATCGTGACACTGTCTCCGTCAGGCAGATAGTCGGTCTGGCTGTTGCGGCGATAGTCGACCAGATAGCCCTCGAAGCCGGCGGCGATCAGCTTTCCGACAATCTCCGGAAAGCTCAGGCTTCCATTGCGAGACCCAAGGAGGCAAGTTTTGGCAATAGAAATCCGTTCCGCGTCCATGGCGGTTTCCTTTCGTTTCAATGTTGAATTGGCCGGCGGTTCAGTCCACCGGGGTTGCGTTTAGCTCGCGCCGTTCGGCGAGAACCCTCAGAATGTGGTCGAGCGCTTCGTGCTCTTCCTTCGTCAAAACGCCGAAGAACTCAGCGTCATTCTTGTCGGCAAGCGACGCCAGGACGGGTATCTTGGCCCGGCCCTCGGTCGTAAGGGACAGGCTGTGAGCGCGCTTGTCCTCCTGGCTTTCCGCGCGTTCGACCAATCCCTTGGCCACCAGCCTTTCCGCAAGCTTGCTGATAGCCCCCTTGGTCATGCCCATCTTCTCCGCCAGCACGGACGGGGGCGTCGGCTCGCAGTCGTAGAGTGCGCGCATGAAGGACCACTCCGCGACGGTGACCTCCTCGCCCGATACCTTGCGCGCGAACTCCTGCGACACGGCGTTCGACACCATTCGCATCCAGTAGCCGGTGTGGTCGGTGAGTTCCGAAGCCGAGGTCATGACGCATCTCCTGTTGACTAGGAAACTAGTTCAACTAAGTTTCCTAGTCAACAAGAATTTTGGGGCCGAATGAAACGGGATCGATGTAGTGATGTTCGCGGCCCGCCCGGTCGGTCTCCCGATAGGGTGTGTTCAGGCATATCCAATCCGTTTGAAACACGGGAACGATCGCCGCTGCAAGAAGCTTGCAGACCACCAAAGTCAAAATCACATCGTAAAAACAATCACATAAGAGTTCTCGGTTCCATCCTGTCGGGCGCGCCAAAACTCTCAAGAACCCAAGCCTGCTCGAAATCTCGAAAAATGCCAGGCCCAGGATGACAGCCGGTGTCGAGGCTGAGGAAAAATGAGCCCGCCGCCATGCGTCGGGCTCGGATCCCGTCGTTACTTGGCCTTGTTGATGCCGGCGACGGCAAGGTTGGTGAGCTTGTTGTTCGCCGCCTTTTCCTGGTCAAGAATCTCGCTCAGAAGCGTGTGCGCGTCTTCATGGCCAAGTGTCTTTGCCCATTCCCGGAGTGAGCCGTAGCGGGCGATTTCGTAGTGCTCGACCGCCTGTGACGCAGCGAGAAGGCCGGCATCCAGGGCGGTGCCGCTCGCTTCCTCCATGAGGCCGTCCGCTTCCTTGATCAACCCCTCGATGGCGTCGCATTTTACGCCTTCCGGCTTTTTGCCGATCGATTCGAACACCTTCTTGAGCTTGGAAATCTGCCCCTTGGTTTCCTCAAGATGCTCATCGACCGCCTTTTTCAGCTTCGCGTCGGATACGGCCTTCGAAACCTTCGGCAGCGCCTTGGTGAGGGCGCCCTCGGCGTAATACACATCTTGAAGGGTGTGCTCGAACAGTTCGGCAAGTGTCTTCACAGAAGTCTCTCCTTGGGTTGATTGCTGGAGAGAAAGCAACAGGCTGCCGATTCGTTCCATATTGCTGTCGGGTTTCGGTGGGCTACTTCGGCAGGGCTTCGGCCTGGATGACGATGCGGTCGGTCTTGTCGCCCTTTGGGCGTTCCGCCGGCATCTGCTCGCCGGTCACGATGTAGTAGATGGTTTCGGCGATGTTGGTGGCGTGGTCGCCGATGCGTTCGATGTTCTTGGCGCAAAACAAAAGATGCGTGCAGGAGGTGATATTGCGCGGGTCTTCCATCATGTAGGTCAGGAGTTCGCGAAACAGCGACGTGTACATGGCATCGATCTGGTCGTCGCGGTCGCGCACGAAACTGATCGTATCGACCGAGCGCGAGGCGTAGACGTCCAGGACTTCCTTGAGTTGGGTGAGAGCGAGATCCGCCAGCGCCTCGATGCCCCTGAACAGCGAGGTCGGCTGACGCCCGTCAGCCACGGAAGCGACCCGTTTGGCGACGTTCTTGGCCAGATCGCCGACCCGCTCGAGGTCGGCGGAGATGCGGATGACGCCGACGATCTCGCGCAAATCCTTCGCCATCGGCTGGCGCTTGGCGATGAGAAGGATGGCCTTGTCGTCGATCTCGCGTTGTCCCTCGTCGAGCACGGCGTCGTCGCCGACAACCTTGCGGGCAAGCTCCGCGTCGGCAGCGACAAGTGCGGCAACCGCCTGTTCCACCATGCGCTCGGCATGACCTCCCATCGCAGCGATACGCTTCGACAGATATTTCAATTCCTCGTCGTAGGCGCTGACGATGTGTAACGACTGCATGCGCGAAAGCCTCCGGGACCTTTGGTGAATCGGCCTCTTGAATCTGGGCTGATACGCCATTCGCATGACAATTGCGCGAATGGGTGCGGCAGCCAGATTCCATGCAGACTATAGCCTGCGGGCCGGCAAGGCTAGTTTGTCGGCAAATGAACGGTGAAGGCCGCGCCTTTGCCCAATTCCGATTCGATGGACAGGCGCGCATTGTGGCGCGTCAATATGTGCTTGACGATGGAAAGGCCCAGACCCGTCCCCTTTTGCGGCCGGGTGGTTTCGACTTCGACCCGGTAGAAGCGCTCGGTGACGCGGGGAATGTGTTCTTCAGCTATGCCGGGACCGAAATCGCGCATGGTCACGTCGATGCTCGGCTCGGGCCCCTTGTCGCTGCGGGCGATGGACACGATGACACGTCCGCCCGCTTGTCCATATTTGCAGGCGTTTTCGAGAAGGTTTTCAAAGACCTGGTAGAGTTCGTCGCGGTCGCCCGGAGCCTCCAGCGGACCTTCCGCAAAATCCCGTTCTACGGCAAGAGCGCCGTCCTTGGCCAGCGGCGCCAGGGAATCGATGACGCTTTCGACCACTTCGCGCAAATCGACGCGGGTGCCCGGCCTCAGGAAGGGCTTCATCTCCAGCCTCGACAGCGACAAAAGGTCGTCGATCAGCCGGGCCATGCGTTTCGTCTGGTTCTGCATGATCTGCAGGAATTGCTCGCGAGCCGCCGGATCGTTGCGGGCGGGGCCGCGCAGCGTTTCGATGAAGCCTGCGATCGAGGCAAGGGGCGTGCGCATTTCGTGGCTGGCATTGGCAATGAAATCGGCACGCATGCGGTCGATCCGGCGCGCTTCGCTCTGGTCCTTGAACACCAGCACGTAAAGACCGGTGCCATGGCCGATGGCCGAGGCGCTGACCCGATAGACGCGCTCGACGGGCAACTTGTCGATATGGTCGATGGTCCGGGACCACACGCTGCCTGCAAGGATCTCGTCAATCAGCACTTGCATTTCAGGCGCCCGGAACTTGAGCGGCAAAGACATGCCGGCAGCAAGGTTGCCGAAGATCGAACTGGCGGCGGCGTTGGCGTGGATGATCGTGGCGGTTCGATCGAACACGATCAATGGATCGGTAACGGCTGCGGCGAGGTTCTCCGCCGATAGCTGTGGCAATGGCCCAGCCTCCGCGAAAGCGGCGCCATCCATGGCGAGCCGTTCGGCGGGCTGCGGCAAAACCACCGCCGCAGCGACAAGCGCGATGATGGCCAGTGGCGCCACAAAGGCGGACAGGTCGGCGAATGCAGAAGCCGCAATCACCGCAATGGCGGCAACTGCCAGCAGCCAGCGGCAGGCCCGCAAGCGCGCCAAGGCAAGCCGGCCCCAATTCTGTCGCTGACCATTCACATCGCTCATACGCGCCCCAAGGCTCGCCGGCACGCCAAATTCACTCTGGACCAGTGCCGAGGCCCCCAATAGCATGAACTTTCCAACTGGAAAGGTTCGCCTGAATGAAAAACTCCAATGACAATGCTGTGACAGCGGCGGCCGGGCCGCTGAAAATTTCGGTCGCAGGCAAGCAGCGCGAGTTCAATATCGACGATCCGGACCTTCCTGATTGGATCAAGGACAACAAGCTTACGGCCGGAGGCTATCCTTACGACAAGAAGATGAAGGGCGATGAATACGAATCGCAACTGGAAGCGCTGCAGATCGAACTGGTGAAGGCTCAAGCCTGGTTGCAGCGGACCGGCCAGCGCGTCCTTGCTCTGTTCGAGGGCCGCGATGCGGCAGGCAAGGGCGGAACGATCTTCGTGCTGCGCCAATACATGAACCCGAGGACGGCGCGCAACGTGGCGCTGACCAAGCCGACGGAGACCGAAACCGGCCAATGGTATTTCCAGCGTTATGTGACGCATTTCCCGACCAGGGGGGACTTCGTCACCTTCGATCGCTCCTGGTACAACCGTGCCGGAGTCGAGCCGGTGATGGGCTTCTGTTCACCCGAACAGCACGAACACTTCCTGGATGAAGCGCCGCGCTTCGAGAAGATGATCCGCAACGACGGCATCCATTTGTTCAAGTTCTGGCTCGACATCGGCCAGGAAACGCAACTGGAGCGGTTCCACGACCGGCGCCACAGTCCACTCAAGAACTGGAAGTTCTCGCCGATCGACATCGCCGGCCTGAACAAATGGGACGCCTACACCAAGGCGCGCAATCTCATGATCGAAAGAACCCATACCAGGGAAGCGCCATGGATCGTCGTGCGCGCCAACGACAAACGCCGCGCACGACTGTCAGCCATCCGCCGGGTGCTGTTGTCGCTGCCATATGACGGGCGCGATCGGGATGTCATCGGCAAAGAGGACAAGAAGATCATCGACGAAGGCGCATCGCTGCTGCTGGCGTAGGCGCGAACGGTGCCTGCGCGCTTCCGGCCGGGGCGGAGGGCATGGCTGCTAGGTCGTGGACTCATGAATGTAATCGAAATGGCACCTTGGAACGGCAGCTTGCAGCCGTTCCAGGTGTCCGCAGGATGTGGCCCATCTGCCCGGCGACTTTGTCGAAAGAGCTTGAAAATGAATGACATTTCCTGCGCTCTTTCTTCGCGTATCCGAACAGATGGCCTCACACCATTTCGACCAGATTTATGAGTTCACGACCTAATACTTTGATTGAGCATCGGTCCGATGATCAAGAGCCGGTTGCACCTGTTCGTGCGGTGTCTTTTCCCAGTGAAAGGGATGCCGCCACAACTGCAGCACGGCCCGCCAGCCTGCATAGGACATCATGGCCCAATAGATCGGCGTAAACGCGACGATCTTCCAGAAGCCGCGGCGCTGGCCTTTCGCCAGCGTCTGCCAGCCAAGCAGCAGGAATGAAAGATATCCGCATGTGATGTTGATGACATCGATGATGAGCAGGCCCGAGTGAATGGGAGCCGGCGAAGCCGACAGGAACAACTGGACTAGGCCGACGGCGAATGTAAGCAGCAGCAGGGGGTGAAGCAGCGCAGAAGCCAGCATGCCGGCGAAGAGCACCTGTGCGATCATGAAGGATCGTGGTCCGAGATCGGTGGCCAGTTTCACCGGGTCGCGCATGTGCACGAGCCATGTCTGCGCCCAACCCTTGAACCATCGCGTGCGTTGCGGCAGCCACACCGACAGCTTTTTCGGCGCTTGCTCATAGGTCGGCGCGGAAATGGTCGCGGCCCGATAACCGAAGCGGGCCAGGCGGGTGCCCAGGTCGGCATCCTCGGTGACATTGAACGGGTCCCAGCCTCCGACCGCCTCCAGCGCGGCGCGGCGGAAATGGTTGGAGGTGCCACCCAGCGGCAGCATCAGCCGGTGGCGCGACAGCCATGGTAAAAGTCCGCGAAAAAGTGCGCTGTATTCAAAGGCGAACATGCGGGCGATGAGGCATTCCGTCATGTTCGATATCTCGAGCGGTGCTTGCAGAACCGCCAGTTCCGGGCCACTTTCGCGAAACTTCTGCCATGCTTCCGCAAGCTGCATCGGATCGGGCCAATCCTCGGCATCGTAGAGCGCAACGAACTCGCCGCTTGTCATCGGCAAGGCATAGGCGAGGGCCTTCGGCTTGGTCCGCGGTCCGACCGACGGGACTTCCACGACCTTGATATGGGACGGAAGCGGGCGCGCATTGATGGCGGCAAGCGTCTCGGCGTCGTCTGCTTCGCAGACCAGCTTGATTTCCAGCCGGTCGCGCGGCCAGACGATCCAATCCAGCGCCGCAAGCAAGTCGGGGATGATGTCGGCCTCTTTATAGAGCGCGACCAGTACGGAATAGACGGGTACATCGCCCTTGGGCGTGTCGATGCGCTGCGCTCGCTTGCCTATCGTCACCGACGCCACGGCGGCAAATCTGAGTGCCACGCAGGCGAAAAAGAAAAATGTGGCGAAGCCGTGCAAAAGCGCGAGCAGGAGGCCTGGTGCCAGGACGAAGCCGACTGGCAGCACCGTCACGGCAATTCCCACCACCGTTCCTTGCCAGGCATTGGCGACGACGCGGGCCGACATATCGGGAAACCGATCGGAAAGTCCGCTGACCGCCATCCGGGCAAGAAGCGGGCGAGCCCGTTGCGTGATTGCTGCGTGCAAGTCGTCGGCATCGGCGATCTTGAGGTAATTGGTCAGTTCCAAATGGGATCGGATATAGGTTCGCATCCAGTTCAGGCGGACACGCCTGGAAGGGATCAGGAAAGAAACCGAACCATCCTTTTCCAACAGCTTTACCGGAAGGCGGCCCCCGCCATCGTGCAACAGCGTCACGAGTTGCTCGTCACTGACGACCAATTTTTCAGGGTCGATGTCGGTAATGGCTTTCAGGCCCAGATCAGCGGCTATTGCCCTGGTCAGGTCGGTTTGCCCGACAAGCCCCGACGCAAGCAGGCCGGAGACAAAATCGCTGCCCGCTTCTCGCGCATCGGCGGCTATTTCAAGGGCGGTCTCTCGCGGTATGGAAATTCTTGCGAGAACCGATTGCCATTCATCGACTTCAGGATAGGCAATTTGACGTGAGACGAATGCAGGATGTTCACTTGAATTCGCGGACTTCCCCTCGCGCGCGGCATGCTGCGCGTCCCTTCCGACGCCCGTAGAGGACGATTGCATAGTATCCCCCCAGCCCTCGCTGCCAAAGGACGGCCCCCCGGCCAATAGCAGAATGCACGTTGTCCTTCCTTCCGTGTTCAGGGGCGCGGATCGGCAAATGCCAATGGCTTTGCAGAAACGCGCCCCCTACATGGGTTTCATCATCAACATCCTCCTTGCAGTTACGGGAGGCTTCGACCGCCGGAGCCCGTATTGAACGCCATGCGCCCGGCCACGGCTGTGTGACATCGGTGCGAGTTTGTTTTTGGGGTTCAAGCTGCAGCGGCGTGTCAATGCCATCGCCCGCTCGGATGGCCATATCGCGATGGCTCGGCGCAAGAGTGCCGCCAGCGTCAGCTCAATTTGCTGCAACGCGTACAACAGGACAGGCGCACGCGGTGGCTGTCTCATCGCATCGACCCAGGCCCATTCCAATTCACGGGTTGGATCGTAGTGGTGCGATCTGGATCGTACCATCAGCCTATGGTCGAATTGATATATGTGGAAAGTACGGAAAGGCGCGCGAGCAGGCCTAGCTGCATTTCGCCCGAAAGCGAGAACCGGTTTCGGAATAACGACATGCATAAAAACAAACACTTAGAGCGCGCCAGCGAATCTGAAAGATCGCGACGCGCTCTTGGTCGGAGCAGGCGGGAACAGTCTTGGCCTTGGCCGCGCAATTCCCGTTCCTGCCTGCTGTGTTCAGCGAACCCGGCGACGCTCCGAAGCCGGCTGGAATGCAATGCGGGAATGATAGCCGCAATAAGGGCCGCTCTCGCCCGCGTCATTGCCGCAGAAGTGGAACTCTTCCGACAGGGGGTCGCCGTTCGGCCATTTGCAGGTCCGTTCCGTCAGTTCCACCAGTTTCAGGTGGCGCGAGATCGGCACCACCACGTTCTCGACCGGGCGCAGATATTGCCGTGCGACAGGCTCGGCGTCGAATTGCATTTGCAGCGCGGTCGCACCAATCGAGGTCGTGACATGACGCGTGGTGCTGGCCGCCCGCGAAACCGACTTGCTGACACTTGCGCCTTGAGAGGTCTTTTTCTGGCGTGCGGGCGCAGCGCTTGTGCGACCCCGGCCGGACAGTTTCAGCCGGTGCACCTTGCCGATGACGGCATTGCGGCTGACGCCGCCGAGTTGCGCCGCGATCTGGCTGGCGCTCAAGCCCTCCGACCACAGTTTTTTCAAGAGTTCTACTCGCTCGTCAGTCCAGTTCATGAGACTGCGCTCCTTTGAACCGTGCGATTCTGGAATCCCCTCTCGTTCTGGCAAAAGCCAGTCCGACACCACATATACTGGGGTGATTAGATCCGCCGCACGAAATCTAGTTATTTCCTGCTCACAAATACCCTACGTGTTGACTCGGTGACAAGAGTCCCAAGGGCAACACGAATCGGTTTTTTCGGTTTTCCCCAACTTGCCCATCTGCTGATGCATAGGGCTTACCCGGGGGAATGGCTTGTCGCGTATATCGCCACGTTTCCGTTGACACTGTGGCTGAAAAACATGATAAGCCGCTAAAGCCGCCGCGTGGGCGGCTTTTTGATTTTCCGGTTCCGGAGACGCATATAATGAGCGGTTCGGCGCTTTACGAGACCTTTGCTCGTGTCCCGTTGACATTCGATCGAGGCGAAGGTGTCTGGCTGATCACCGATAAGGGTGAGCGATATCTGGATTTCGCCGCCGGCATCGCCGTGAACTCGTTGGGGCACAGCCATCCTCATCTGGTGGCTGCGCTGACCGAGCAGGCTGCCAAACTGTGGCATGTCTCCAATCTTTATGAGATTCCCGATCAGAGCCGGCTTGCCGAGCGGCTGGCCGAGGCCAGTTTCGCCGACAAGGTGTTTTTCACCAATTCGGGCGCGGAGGCGTTGGAATGCGCCATCAAGACCGCCCGCCGCTATCATTATGCGAATGGTCATCCGGAGCGCTTTCGCACCATCACTTTCGAAGGTGCTTTTCACGGACGCACCCTGGCGACCATTGCCGCTGGCGGCCAACAGAAATATCTTGAGGGCTATGGCCCCAAGGTCGATGGTTTCGACCAGGTGCCGTTCGATGACATCGATGCCGCCGAAAAGGCGATTACGGCCGAAACCGCCGCCATCCTCGTTGAGCCGCTGCAGGGCGAGGGCGGTATCCGCTCGATGCCGGTACAGTCGCTGAAGCGTCTCAGGCAGTTGTGCGACAAGCATGGCCTTTTGTTGATTTTCGACGAAGTGCAATGCGGCATCGGCCGCACCGGCAAGCTGTTTGCACATGAATGGGCCGGCGTTGCCCCGGACCTGATGGCGATCGCCAAGGGTATCGGCGGCGGTTTCCCGATGGGCGCATGCCTCGCCACCGACGAAGCCGCCAAGGGCATGACGGCAGGTGTCCATGGCACGACTTTCGGCGGCAATCCGCTCGCCATGGCCGTCGGCAATGCGGTGCTCGACGTGGTGCTGGCCGAGGGCTTTCTGGAAGATGTGCAGCGCAAGGCGCTGTTGATGAAGCAGGGGCTGGCGGCGATCGCCGATGAATTTCCCGAGATCATCGAAGGCATCCGTGGGAGCGGCCTGATGCTGGGCCTTAAATGCGCGGCGCCCAATGCGAAGGTGAACACGGCCTTGCGCAACCACAAGCTGCTCGCCGTGCCGGCAGGCGACAACGTCATTCGCCTGCTGCCGCCGCTTACCGTAACCGATGCGGAGATCCAGGAAGGGTTCACCCGCATTCGCGCAGGCGCCAAGAGCCTTGCCGAGGCCCTTACGGCCGCAAAGTAGCTGGAAATCATTGATGAGCCTTCGCCATTTCACCGATCTTTCCGCTATTTCGGATCAGGATCTGCGCGGCATTCTGGACGATGCCGCCGCCCGCAAGGCGCGCCTGAAGGCCGGCGAGCGCACCAAGCCCCTCGAAGGCAAGGTGCTGGCGATGATCTTCGACAAGCCATCGACCAGGACGCGCGTATCGTTCGATGTCGGCATGCGCCAGCTTGGCGGCGAAACCATCATGCTGACCGGCACGGAAATGCAACTCGGCCGCTCGGAGACCATTGCCGACACGGCCAAGGTCCTGTCGCGCTACGTCGATGCGATCATGATCCGCACCACCTCGCACGACCGGCTGATCGAACTGACCGAGAACGCGACGATCCCGGTCATCAACGGCCTGACCGACGACACCCATCCGTGCCAGATCATGGCCGACATGCTGACCTATGAGGAGCATCGCGGTTCAGTTGCCGGCAAGACGTTCGCCTGGAGCGGCGACGGCAACAATGTGCTGCATTCGCTGATGGAGGCATCGGCCCGCTTCAGCTTCAATCTCAACGTGGCCGTGCCCCCCGGCAGCGAGCCGATGCAGAAGTTTGTCGATTGGTCGCGGGCCAATGGCGGCAAGGTGAACTTCACCAGGACCGCCGAGGAAGCCGTCGCTGCCGCCGATTGCATCGTCACCGACAGCTGGGTGTCGATGGGGCAGGAGCATCGGGCGCGTGGCGAGAATGTTTTCCTGCCTTACCAGGTCAACGCCGCCTTGATGGCAAAAGCCAAGCCGGACGCGCTGTTCATGCATTGCCTGCCGGCCCATCGCGGCGAGGAAGTGACCGACGAAGTTATCGACGGCCCGCATTCGGTGGTGTTCGACGAGGCCGAAAACAGGCTGCATGCGCAAAAAGCCGTGCTCGCCTGGTGCCTTGGCGATTGAGCAGCGGCGCTTGAACCCGGGAATGGTGATGCCTATCTCCGGCGCATCACCTGAAAAACTGACCACCCGAGGCGTGCCCTCTAGTCGAGGGGATGGCCTGCGGCCGGAGACGTGTCATGCTGGAAACCGTGCAAGTGACTGAATACAAACCGAAGCTCGGCGAATTTGGCCATGCGGGCGACGACCACGTCGTACCCTTTGAGGTCGATGTGCTCGACGTGCGCGGCCGCGCGGTTCAGCTTGGGCCGATGCTGGACACGATCCTTTCGCGTCATGCCTATCCCGAGCCCGTCGCCCGCCTTCTTGCCCAGGCCTGCGTGCTGACGGTCCTGATCGGCACGTCGCTGAAGTTCGAGGGCAAGTTCATCCTGCAAACCCGCACCGACGGTCCGGTCGACATGCTGATTGCCGATTTCACGACGCCGCACGCGCTGCGCGCCTATGCACGCTACGATGCCGATCGGCTCGAAACGCTGATGGCGGCAGGCGAGGTCAGCGACGAAACCCTGATGGGTTCCGGCGTTCTGGCGCTCACCATCGATCAGGGCGCCCATACGCAACGCTATCAGGGTATCGTCCAACTCGACGGCACCTCGCTTGAAGAAGCCGCGCGTATCTATTTTCGCCAGTCGGAGCAAATCCCGACCGAATTGCGGCTCTCGGTGGCGAAGCTGGTCGCGCCGGGCGGGCGCGAGCAGTGGCGCGCTGGCGGCCTGATGGCGCAGTTTTTGCCGGAAGCTCCGGAGCGCATGCGCGTGCCGGACCTTCCGGGGGGCGACGGCGATGCTGCTCAAATTGCCGGCGAACCGGTGGATAATGCCTGGCAGGAATTGCTTGTATTGCTTGCCACGGTGGAGCCGACCGAGTTGATCGACCCGACCGTGGGTGCGGAGCGCCTGTTGTTTAGGCTGTTCCACGAGCACGGCGTGCGGGTGTTCGGCAATGTCGAGGTGGCGGATCGGTGTTCCTGCTCGCAAGACAAGATCCGGGACATCCTGAGCGGCTTTACCGCCGAGGAGATCAGGGAAAGCACGGAAGAGGGCAGGATTCGCGTCGCATGCGAGTTTTGCTCGACGGCCTACGATTTCGACCCCGCTGAGTTCACGGCTCATAACTAGGGGCTGCCGGATGCGCTTTGGCGTATCCGGCCGTCAATTCACCGTACGCCTCCCGTCCGGCAGGTCCAGCGAGAAGGCGGGGATGGCGATGTCGAACGTCTCACCCTTGGCATTGCGCATGGTGTAGCTGCCGACCATGATGCCGGAAGGCGTCGATAGCGGGCATCCGGACGTGTACTGGTAGCTGTCGCCGGGGTTGAGTTCCGGTTGTTCGCCGACGACGCCGGATCCCCGCACCTCCTCGACCCGCCCTGTCCCGTCGGTGATATGCCAGTAGCGCGACAACAACTGGACCAACTCGTCCGACTGGTTGTTGATCGTTACCTGATAAGCCCAGACATATCGGTTCTCGGATGGGTCCGAATGGTCCTCGATGTAGAATGGCCGGACCCGCACTTCGATATCGCGTGTTACAGCGCTGTACATGTTTGTCTCCTCGACAGCCGAGAATCGGCCTGCCGCGGCTGGCGGTCAACCTTTTCCCGCATCATGCACGCGAGCTTGGCTTTGGTGTGTCTGGGCGACAAATTATGCCGCCTTGGCGCTGGCCAATGCCTGTTCGATGTCCAGGAGAAGATCGTCCACATGTTCGAGGCCGATCGAGAGGCGCAATGTTCCCGGGCCGATACCCATTTCGGCGCGCGCCTCGTCGGTGAGGTTCTTGTGCGTGGTCGTGGCCGGGTGGGTGATCAGGCTCTTGGCGTCACCCAGATTGTTCGAGATCAGGATGATGTCGAGGGCGTTCTGGAACGCGAATGCGGCCTTCTTGCCGCCCTTCACGTCGAGGCAGATCAGCGTCGAGCCGCCTGACATCTGCTTCTTGATGATGTCGGCTTGCGGATGATCTGCCCGGCCGGGGTAAATGACGCGCGCAATTTCCGGCCGCTCGGCCAGGACATCCGCGATGCGGGTTGCCGACTGCATCTGCTGCGCGACACGGATCGGCAGCGTCTCCAGTCCCTTCAGCAGCGTCCAGGCGTTGAAGGGCGACAGGCTGGGGCCGGTGTGACGGAAGTAATTGTGCAGGTTCTCGTCGATCCAGGCCTTGTCGGAAAGGACGATGCCGCCCAGGCAGCGGCCCTGGCCGTCGATATGCTTGGTCGCGGAATAGACCACCACATGGGCGCCAAGTTCGAGCGGGCGCTGCTGCAACGGTGTGGCAAAGACATTGTCGACCACCACGCGCGCGCCGATGGCGTTGGCCAGCGCGGAAACCGCGGCAATGTCGATCACTTCAAGCGTGGGATTGGTCGGGCTCTCGAGGAAGAACAGCTTGGTGTTGGGGCGAAGCGCCCGCTCCCAGTTCTTGACGTCGGTGCCGTCGACCAGCGTCGATTGGATGCCGTAGCTTGGCGCAAGCGTCTCGATGATCCAGCGGCAGGAGCCGAACAGGGCGCGCGCGGCAACGATATGATCGCCGGCTTTCAGGCTGCACAGGATCGCCGCCGCGACGGCGGCCATGCCGGATGCCGTGGCGCGCGCGTCTTCGGCGCCTTCCAGCGCGCACATGCGCTTTTCGAACATGTCGACGGTCGGATTTGCGTAGCGGGAATAGATGAAGCCCGGATCCTCGCCCTTGAAACGGGCTTCCGCCGCTTCGGCGGTTTGGTAGACGTAGCCTTGGGTGAGGAACAGCGCTTCCGACATCTCGCCGAATTGAGATCGGAGCGTTCCTCCATGCACAAGTGTGGTCTGGGGCTTCCAGTTGCGGGTCTTGTTCGACTTCATCGTGCTCTTCCAACAACAAAAAACCGGCCGCGAAAGTCGCAACCGGTCCACAAGGCCTCGCGGGCCGACGGTCCTTTAGCGACTTGTTTTACGTGGCTGCAAGCCGACCGGCCAAATCACCACGGGATAAAGCCCCTTTAGACCTCGCTGCCGCTTGCGTCAATTACCCGCGTGATTAAGAGGTCTTGGGTAGCGTTCGGAGCAGACTTTGCGTCAGACAGGCATACTCCCCGATCAGGACATAGCAGCGTTGTTCGAGAGCGGCGCGCTGAAGACGCCGCGCGCCCTCGATAGCGACCAGATCCAGCCGGCCAGCCTTGATCTCAGGCTCGGCGACAAGGCATGGCGGGTGCGGGCGAGTTTCCTGCCAGGTCCGAACCATAGCGTCGCCGACAAGCTCGACCGCCTCAAGCTGCACGAAATCGACCTGAGCGCCGGCGCGGTACTGGAAACAGGCTGCGTCTACATCGTCCCGCTTCTGGAAACGCTTGGCCTGCCGCCGGACATTTCCGCCTCGGCCAACCCGAAAAGTTCGACTGGCCGGCTCGACATCTTCACCCGCGTCATGACCGACCATGGCGCCGAGTTCGACAAGATCTCCGCCGGCTACCATGGCCCGCTTTATCTGGAGGTCAGTCCGCGCACCTTTCCGATCGTCGCGCGAACCGGCTCGCGGCTGTCGCAGATCCGCTTCCGCATCGGCAACGCCGTTTTGTCGGAAAGCCAGTTGCATGAACTGCACAGCAACGAGACGCTGGTCGCGACGGAGCCGCCCAATATCTCAGGTGGCGGCATCGCGCTTTCCATCGACCTTGCCGGCGATGCGAACGGGCTGGTCGGCTATCGCGGCAAGCATCACACCGGCCTCGTCGATGTCGACAAGCGGGCCGCCCACCACGTGTTCGACTTCTGGGAGCCGCTTTATAACCGCGGCGCCGGCGAACTGGTGCTGGACCCGGACGAGTTCTACATCCTCGTCAGCCAGGAGGCGGTGCATGTGCCGCCGCTCTATGCGGCGGAAATGACCCCATTCGATCCGCTGGTGGGCGAATTTCGCGTGCACTATGCCGGCTTCTTCGATCCGGGCTTCGGCCATTCGGCCGCAGGCGGCAAGGGAAGCCGTGCGGTTCTCGAAGTGCGCAGCCATGAGGTGCCCTTCATTCTCGACCATGGCCAGACCGTCGGCCGGCTGGTCTACGAGCACATGTTGAAACGACCGCGAGCGCTCTACGGTCTCGACCTGGGCTCCAACTATCAGGCCCAGGGCCTCAAGCTGTCCAAGCATTTTCGCTCCGCACTTTGAGCGCCACCGAACGTCGCGTTACCGCTTGTTTCAAGGCCTGCGCCGTGCTTGGCTGACGCCGGCCGTCGACGGCCGGGTTCTTCAAGAGGGTACACAGAATGCGAGTTTCCAAGTGGATCGCGGGCACCGCGACAGCCGCGCTATTGGCCATGGCCGCATCTTCGGCATGGGCCGAGGACGCCGCCAAGATCAAGATCGGCACGGAAGGCGCTTATCCGCCGTTCAACAGCATCACCGCCGACGGCAAGCTCGTCGGCTTCGATATCGACATCGCCAATGCGCTTTGCGCGCAGATGAAGGCCGAGTGCGAGTTCGTCACGCAGGACTGGGACGGTATCATTCCGGCCCTCCAGGCCGGCAAGTTCGACGCCATCGTTGCTTCCATGTCGATCACCGAGGAACGCAAGAAGCAGGTCGCCTTTACCAACAAATACTACACCACGCCGCTGGCGCTCGCCGCCTTGAAGGATAGCGAGTTGACGCAAACCGATCCCGCTACGATGGCTGGCAAGACGGTGGGTGCGCAGGCTTCCACCACCCAAGCCATCTACGCCGAGGACTTCTATGCCAAGGCGGGAGCCGATGTGAAGCTGTATCCGACGCAGGAAGAGGCCGTTCAGGACCTCGTCAACGGCCGGCTGGACGCGGTGATTTCAGACAAGTTCGTGCTGGCCGATTGGCTGAAGAACGCGGCCGACGGTGCTTGCTGCAAGATGATCGGCGACGTTTCCGGCACCGAGACGGAAACGGGCATCGCGGTCAGGTTGGACGACAATGCGTTGCGCGAAAAGCTAAACGCCGCAATCGATGCGATCGTTGCCAACGGCACCTACAAGACGATCCAGGCCAAGTATTTCGACTTCGACATCTATTGAGGTGGCCGGCAGTTCGGGGTCTTGCGGCGTTTCCCAAAGGCCCCGGCACCGCCTTGCTATGCCGGGCGGGCGGGAAACGCCAGCGTCGAAGGGCCGGTGGAGCGGGTAGCGGGAATCGAACCCGCGCGTTCAGCTTGGGAAGCTGACAAGCTACCATTACATCATACCCGCGCGCCGTCCTCGTTAGCATGCGGCCAGCGCTTTCGGCAATCGCAAAGCCGAGCCGCTTGAAGCTTTGTCGCCGGTCACGTATCTCAGGGTTCGAACGGAATCGAAGGAGACTGCCTTGTCCGCTTTGGCCCGCTTTCTAGGCGACTCGCCGCTAAAGGTTATTGTCAAGCTCGTGGTCGTCTCGTTCCTGGTCGGCCTCGTCATGAATGCCTTTGGCTGGTCGCCTTACGACGTTCTGCGCGGCATCCAGAATTTCTTCCTCGACATCTGGAACATGGGCTTCCGCGCCGTCGACCGTTTCCTGGGCTACATCCTGTTGGGGGCTGCAATCGTCGTCCCCGCCTTCATTCTGCTTCGCATCGCCAATTTTCGGAAATGACAGCCCCGGTTCCGGCATCCGAATGAGCCAGAACCGGCAATCCGTTTGACGGACGATTGCGTCGCCGGCTGCGCTCGGGCCATACCTGCGTAGGCACACTGGCGTCGAAACCGACGGAACCCAATTTGGATCACGCGACAGCGACAACGCCCAGACCCTTTGCGGTAACCAATCGTTCGGTGCTGGCCATCGCCGTGCCGATGACGCTGGCCTATCTGACCACGCCGCTCCTGGGGCTGACCGATACGGCGGTCGTCGGGCAGTTTGGCGATGCCGCGCTGCTTGGGGGACTGGCAGCGGGCGCGCTTGTCTTCGACGTCGTGTTCACGACGTTCAACTTCCTGCGTTCTGGAACAACCGGCCTGGTTTCCCAGGCCTTCGGACGGGGGGATGCGCTGGAGGAGCAGGCAGTGTTCTGGCGCGCCGTCCTGATCGCCGTTGTGGCCGGCGTGCCGCTGGCGGCATTCGCTCCGCTCCTTTCGATGGGAGGACAATGGTTCATGGGCGCGGAGCAGGGCGTCAATGAAGCCATGGACACCTATATTCGCATCCGCCTGCTTGCCGCGCCGTTCTCGCTCGTCAACTATGCCGTCCTCGGCTATGTGCTCGGTCGGGGAGAGGGGGGCCTTGGCCTGATGCTTCAGGTGGTGCTCAACGGCATCAACATCTGCCTGTGCATCGTGCTCGGACTGGAACTCGGCTGGGGTGTTGCAGGCGTCGCCTGGGCCACCGTTTGCGGTGAGCTTGCCGCCATGCTCGTCGGGCTGGCCATTGTTCTCAACCGTTTTCGAAGGTCGCCGCCCCTGGCGAGGGCGCGCATATTCGACATGGCCGCCCTGAGCCGCATGATGTCGCTCAACCGCGATATCATGATCCGGTCGTTCTCGCTGCTTGCAGCTTTCGCCCTCTTCACCCGGCAGGGTGCGCAATTCGGCACCGTCACGCTTGCTGCGAATGCGGTGCTGATGAACTTCTTCCTGGTTGCCGGTTACTTCCTTGACGGTTTCGCCAGCGCTGCCGAACAACTTGCCGGGCGCGCGGTCGGCGCGCGTGCCGAAACCTCGTTTCGTCGAGCCGTGCGCTTGACGCTTTATTGGGGTTTCGGCCTTTCAGGCTTGGCCTCCCTTGTGCTGCTGGTGTTCGGTGCCGACCTCGTCGCTTTGATCACGACTTCGTTCGACGTTCGGGCAGTCGCCGACGTCTACCTGCCATGGGCAGCCCTCACGGCACTGAGCGGAGTGCTGGCCTTCCAGATGGACGGCGTTTTCATCGGTGCGACCTGGTCGCGCGACATGCGCAACATGATGCTGCTTTCGTTTGTGGTCTTCGTCGCCGCGATGCTGGCACTGGCGCAGCCATACGGAAACCACGGCCTTTGGGCGGCGCTGCATATGTTTCTTCTGGTGCGCGGCTTCAGCTTGCTGGCGATGTTGCCAAGGCGGCTTCGAACCACGTTCTGAAGCTTGCCCTTCGAGGAAGGGTCAAAGCGGCTTTGCTGCCCACTTGTCGAGTGACGTGTCGCGCAATGCGCTGACGTGCCGGAGGCCCTGTCGTTCGACCATATCGATCATTCGTGAAACGATGTGTCCCGGCAGAGCCGGGCCTGCATAGATCATGCCGGTGTAGAGCTGGACGAGATCGGCGCCGGCGCGGATCTTTTCCAGCGCCGTTTCAGCCGAGTTCACGCCGCCGACGCCGATGATCGCCGGCTTGGGGCCGAGCAATTTGCGCATCCTGGCCAAAACGACGGTCGAACGCTCGAACAGCACCTTGCCGGACAGGCCGCCCGCTTCGGCTGCCAGCCTTGCAGACTTGAGATGAGGCCGCGCAATCGTCGTGTTGGAGACGATGACGCCATCGATCGCGTGGGCCGATACCTCGGCGGCGATGTCCTCCAGTTCGGCTTCGACAAGATCGGGCGCGATCTTGAGGAAGATCGGCGGTTGTGCGCCAGCCTTGGCGCGTGCGGCGACCACGCGCGACAGCAGTTCTGCGAGTTGCTCGCGGGCCTGCATGTTGCGCAGGCCCGGAGTGTTGGGCGAAGAGATGTTGATGGTGAGATAGGACGCCAGTTCTGCAAAGAGCAGCACGCCGCGCTCATAGTCAGCTATGCGATCGGCGCTGTCCTTGTTGGCGCCGATATTGACGCCGACGATGCCGGACCGGCCTTTGCGGGCGGCAAGACGGCTCTCGGCTGCGTCGTGGCCTTCATTGTTGAAGCCCAGCCGGTTGATGACCGCTTCGTCTTCGACGAGGCGGAAGATGCGCGGTTTCGGGTTGCCGGGTTGCGGCAGCGGCGTGACGGTGCCGACCTCGGCAAAACCAAAGCCCAGCCCAAGCAGTGCATCGGGTATTTCGGCGTTCTTGTCGTATCCCGCCGCCATGCCGAGCGGGTTGGGAAAGCTCAAGCCGCACAGATCGACCCGTAGCCGCTGATCCGTGCGCGGTCTGGCCGCGACAGGCAAGCCGCAGCGCAGGGCCGCGATCGAGAGGCCGTGCGCCGTTTCGGGGTCGAGGCTGAACAGCAGCCGGCGGCCTATCAGGTCCAGTGCGCTCATTCCTGCTCCAATTGGGGAAAGGCATGCGCGCCGTCGGCGCCGAGCGGCAGCGGGCGGACCCACGCCACGGCCTCGAGCGGGAGCGGGCCATAAAGATGGGGAAACAGCGCGCCGCCGCGCGAAGGTTCGTAGCGCAGGGCCGCTCCCAGCCGGCTGCCGTCGATTGCCGCGATCAGCAGGTCGTCCTTTCCGGCGAAATGCTTGGCGGCGGTTTCCCGGACCTGGCCGGCCGTCGAGAAATGGATGAAGCCGTCTGCGACATCGACTGGCGCGCCAGTGAAGCTGCCGGCCGCTTCGGCCTCGCGCCAGAGCGCCTTCGGCACTATCTTGTAAATGAGCTGAGACATAGCCGGGCTATAACTGGAAGCCGGCGCGCAGGGAAGACCGGGATCACGGCCATCCCCATTTCCGGCGCAAACGCCCGCTACGGTCAACCTCGCCGAAAATGCGCCGATGGAGGACACCATGCGTATGGCTTGTATCGTTGTTGCCCCACTGCTGGCATCGCTCGCAGCCGCGTCGGCTCATGCCCAGGACGCCAGCCGCTATCAGTTGGAAAAGACCGCCAACGGCTATGTGCGCATGGATACGCGGACCGGCGCGATGTCGACCTGCCAGGAGCAGTCGGGCCAACTCGTCTGCCGGATGGCCGCCGACGAGCACGTTGCCGCCCTGGACGAAATCGATCGGCTTGACGGGGCGATCGAGGACCTCAACAAGCGTGTTGCCGAGCTGGAGAACTCGCTGGCCGCGAAGCTGGAATCCAACTTGCCCACCGAGGAGGAGTTCAACAAGACGATGAGCTACATGGAGCGCTTCGTGCGGGGGTTTCTCGGCATCGTGAAGGACATGGAAAAGGACAGCGGGGGCGATACCGGCAAGCCCGCACCCCAAAAAACGCAAGCGGATTTGCAGTGACCCTGCGACGACGCGGGCCGGGAGGCGCCCCGCCGTCCGCCCCACACCATAGTTGGTTTGACTATTACTGTTGGGAAAGTCATATAACCTGTCTTTGCGCTTGAAAACGCTGGGTTACACCGCATAATCGCGACGCTTGGCCCTGCAAAGAAGCATAAACACAGGGGTCGGGGAGGACCATTGCCGGTGGGTTACACTTTCGTCATCGCCGACGACCACCCCTTGTTTCGCGGTGCGTTGAAAGAAGCAATTGCCGGTATCGGCAGTGCTCCCGCCATTCATGAGGCCGGCGATTTCGAAAGCACCAAGGCGCTGGTTGTCGCAAATGAGGACATCGACCTCGTTCTGCTCGATCTGTCCATGCCGGGGGCCAGCGGTCTTTCCGGGCTGATATCGCTGCGCGGCATTCATCCCTCCGTTCCGATGGTCGTCGTGTCGGCGCATGACGATCCGGTGACGATCCGCCGCGCGCTCGACCTCGGCGCATCCGGCTTCATTTCCAAGTCGGCGAGCATGGACGAGATCCGCGACGCCGTGCAGACCGTGCTTGCCGGCGGTATCGCTGCACCCATTGGGCTCGACCTCGGCGTCGAGCGCGATCCGGAGGTTTCGGAACTCATCAAGCGGCTGCAAACGCTGACACCGCAGCAGACGCGTGTGCTCGGCATGCTGGGCGAGGGCTTGTTGAACAAGCAGATCGCCTATGAGCTCAGCGTCTCGGAAGCGACGGTGAAGGCGCATGTGTCGGCAATCCTGCAGAAGCTTGGCGTGGACAGCCGCACCCAGGCGGTCATCCAGCTTTCCAAGATAGGCACGGACCCGCTGTCGGCGGCATAAAGCAAGCCAATCCCTGCCTGCCCCTTTCGAGCCTCGGAATAGGCCGAAGACCGGATTTCCCTGATTTAGTCCGCAATTGCCATCAGCTTCACGCGCGCCATCATGGTTCGAAGGGCCGCTGGCTTGAGCGGCTTGTTGATGACGGAAACGTCGAGTGCTTCGGCGGCGGAGCGCACTTCGCTCGATCGGTCTGCCGTGACGAGCATGGCCGGGATTTCAGCGCCATAGGTCTTGCGCAGCTTGTCGATGACATCGAGGCCGTTGTCCTCGTCCAGATGATAGTCGGCCAGGATGACATCGGGAAAAGGCGCGTCCGCTTGTCCGGCCTGGAAGGCCTGCCAGCCGGAGAAGGCAGAGACATTGCACCCCCAGCCTTCAAGCAGGAGGCGCATGCCTTCGAGAATGCGGATGTCGTTGTCGATGCAAAGCACGTTGAGGCCGGCAAGGGAGGCCACGGAGCGGATCGGCGGCGCGTCGGGAACCACCGGCGCCGGTTCCACGTCGGCAACGACAGGCAGGATCACCGAGAAACGGGTGCCTTTGCCCTCGTTGGAGAAGATGCGGATTTCAAGTTGCAGGACGCGTGCGATGCGGTCGACGATCGACAATCCAAGGCCCAGTCCTTCCGCTTCGCGTACGCCCTCGTCCAGACGGGTGAATTCGCGAAATACGGTGTTGAGCTTGTTGCCCGCTATGCCGATGCCCGTATCGATGACCTGAATTTCCAACAGTTCGCCACGCCGCCGGACCCCGACCAGCACGCGACCCTGCCGTGTATATTTGATCGCGTTCGAAACGAGGTTTTGGATCAGGCGCCTGAACAGGTTGCGGCCTGTCCTGACGCTGAGCGAAGAAGGCACGATGGTCAGTTCGAGGTTCTTGGCGGATGCCATCGGCTGGAAATCGGTGGCGATCTGTTGCAGCAAACTGTCCAGCCTGAACGTCGTTTCATCGGGTTTCATGGCGCCGGCGTCGAGCCGCGATATGTCGAGGACGGCACCCAGGATATTTTCCACCGATTCCAGCGACGACTCGATATTGACGGCAGCGTCTCCCGCCGGTCCCCTGCCGGCCTTCTCGATCAGTGAAGAACAATAAAGGCGCGCTGCGTTCAGCGGCTGCAGGATGTCGTGGCCGACAGCTGCCAGGAAGCGGGTCTTGCTGAGGTTGGCCTCTTCGGCGATCTTTTGGGCCTGCGCCAGTTCATCGTTGACGAGCATGAGTTCGGCGGTTCGATTGACGACACGCTGCTCCAGCGTTTCATTGGCGCGCTTGAGGGCGATGTCGGCCTGCACGCGCCGGGTTATGTCGGCATAGGTTGCCACGATGCCGCCGTCGGGCATGGGGTTGGAACGCAACTCGATGGTCCGGCCGCTGATCCTGAGTTCCAGCTGCCACGGTTCGCCGAAATTGGTCAGCCGGTCCAGCGTGCTTGCTTCCTCGGACTCCAGGATGTCGCCGCGATAGGCGAGAAAAGCGAGGATCTGGCCAAGCGATACGCCGACTTGCCCCATGTCGTCAGGCAGTTCGAAGAGCAGCCGGTACTGCCGGTTCCAGCAGGTCAGGCGCAGGTCCTTGTCAAAAACGGTGATGCCTTGCTCCATCTGGTCCAGCGCGATCTGCAACAGGTCGCGGTTCTGCTGCAGGGCGTCGGAGGCATCGTCGAGCAGGCGGAACGCATCCTTGGCCGACCGGTCGTGGCGCTGCACCAGCAGTGACAGGATCAGTCTGGCCGACGACGAACCGACTGCGCTTGCCAGCAATTGCTCGCCGAAGCGGATGGTCTCGATGCTGGCCGGCGCATGGCCGGGGATGGCCCGCCCTTCGTGCTGCTCGAACGATTGGAACGAGCGCTCCGTCCGCTCGACGCCGAGGTAGCGCGAGATGGTATCCTTCATTTCGTCGACGGTGACGCTGGTGCGGAACCGCCTCAGGCTGGGCATGGGATTGGCTTCGCGCGGCACGAAGATCGCCGCCTGGATGCGTTCGCGCGGCTTCGATGCCCGCGACAGCGACCCAAGCACGTAAAAGGCGATGTTCACGGCGAGGCTCCACAGCACGCCGTGATTGAGCGGTTCGCCGCTGGTGCCGAACAGGGCTTGCGGCTTCAGCGCTGTAAGGCCGAACGGGCCATTGACGAGGAAAGCTGTCTCGGGAGGCAGCACGGACGGGATGAACAGCGTATAGGCCCACACGAGGATTCCCGCCAGCATGCCGAGTGCCGCGCCGCGCGCATTGGCGCCGCGCCAGATCAAGCCGCCGACGAAGGCCGGGGCAAACTGGGCAATGGCGGCGAACGAGATGAGGCCGAACGCCACCAGCCGGACGTTGTCGGCCATCTCCAGATAGTAGAGGAAGCCGGCGAACAGGATGCAGAAAATGGCGGTGCGGCGGATCACCAGAATGACCTTCGACCAGTCCTCGCGTTCGCCTCGCGTCGGCTTCAGCAGCCGGCGCAGGAACAGCGGAATGACCAGATCGTTGGAGATCATGATGGAGAGCGCAACACTCTCCACGATCACCATCGCCGTGGCGGCGGAAAGCCCGCCGATGAAGGCGATCATGGCCATGACGTCGCGGCCGTTGAACAGCGGCACGGCCAGCACGTAGAGGTCGGCGCTTGCCTGGCTCCCGACGACGGTCAGCCCGGCGAAGGCGATGCCGACGACGAACAGGTTGATCAGCACCAGATAGAGCGGGAACAGCCAGCTTGCGGTGCGCAGTTCCTTTTCGCTGCGGTTCTCCACGATGGTCATGTAGAATTGTCGCGGCAGCATCACCACCGCGCAGGCTGCGAGCATCGTCAGCACAATCCAGGTCGCCGGCGATGTCTGGTAGGCCATCGACGCCTGCACCATGTCATTGGCCCGCATTGCCTCGAGCAGGTTGGCAGGGCGATGGAACAGGAACAGGCTGACGGCAATGCCGACGGCCATGAATGCCGCGAGCTTGATGACCGATTCCACCGCCATGGCGAGCACCAGGCCGTCCTGATGCTCGGTGGCGTCGGCGTGCCGCGTGCCGAACAGAACCGCGAACACGGCAAGCAGGAACGCCACCAGGAAGGCGACGTCCCGGTAGACGAAGTCGTCCGATATGACGTCGGGAGAATAGAAGGACACCATCAGGCCGATAGAGCCGGCGATGGAGCGCAATTGCAGCGCGATATAGGGGATGATGCCGATGGAGGCGATGATGGTGGCGATCGATGCCACCGCGAAACTCTTGCCGTAGCGCGCCGCCAGGAAGTCGGCGATGGAGGTGATTTTTTCCGCCTTGCCCAGCCTGATGATGCGCTTGAGGAACGGATAGCCGAAAACGAAGATGAGGATCGGGCCGATATAGATGGTGAGGAATTCCAGTCCGCGCTCCGAGGCGAGGCCGACGGAGCCGAAGAACGTCCACGAGGTGCAGTAGACGGCCAGGCTGAGCGAATAGATGAACGGGCGTGACGCGATGGGACCGCGCCGCGCTGCATGCCGATCCCCGATGCTGGCGACCGCAAACAGCATCGTCACGTAAAGGATGGCGGCTATGACGATAAACCAGCCCAGCACGGCGTCAGCTTTCGAAACTCCCTATGCATACGAAGCAATCACAGCCTGAAGGGAGTGTCCACCAAGACCTTGGGCGTGGGGCACGGGAAGATGTCATGAGACCTGACCAACGACCTGGAGGACGCGGGTATAAATTTGTCGTTTTGCAACCCTTGGTTTCTGCTATTGTCAGCGACGTGGAAACCGATTGGCAGCAACAAAACGAGTGGAAGTTGCCATGACATGGAGGGACGAATGCTGAAGGAATTTCAGGAGTTTATCTCCCGCGGCAATGTGATGGATCTGGCGGTCGGCGTCATCATTGGCGCGGCTTTCGGCAAGATTGTCGATTCGCTCGTCAACGACATCATCATGCCGATTGTTGGCGCCATCTTCGGGGGCCTCGACTTCAACAACTACTTTATTGGACTGTCGTCCACGGTGACGGCAACTTCCCTTGACGCAGCCAAGGAGCAGGGTGCGGTCTTCGCCTATGGCAGCTTCATCACGGTCCTTCTCAACTTCGTCATTCTGGCCTGGATCATCTTCCTCATGGTCAAGGCGGTGAACAACATCCGCAAGCGCGTCGAGGCAGAGAAGCCGGCTCCTGCGGCAGCGCCGCCCCCGGCAGACGTCGCCTTGCTGACAGAGATTCGCGACCTGCTCGCCCGCAAGTAGCCGCGGCCTCAAGGCTCCTGGACCAAAACCCCGGCCGGTTGCGGCCGGGGTTTTCTGTTTTCCCCTGACCTGAAACGCGATAGCACCGTTGCGCAATCGAACGGAGCCCGAATGACCCTCATTCAAAACGTGCGTGACGAAGCGCGCGCCGCCCCCGAAAGCGGCATCGTCGCGGTCATGAACCATGGACGCGAGCGTGCCGGGCTGATCCCGTTGTGGGCAGGCGAGGGTGATCTGCCGACGCCGCCTTTTATCACCGAAGCAGCCAGCCGTGCGCTCGCGGCAGGTGAAACCTTCTACACGTGGCAGAAAGGCATTCCGGACCTGCGTCAGGCGCTTGCGCGCTACTACCGGCGCCATTTCGACCGCGAGTTTGCCAGTGAGGACTTCATCGTCACCGGGTCGGGCATGCACGCCATCCAGCTTGCCATCGATGCGGTGGCAGGAAAGGGCGACGAGGTGATCTACCTCACGCCCGCCTGGCCGAATTTCGCCGCCGCGGCCGAGATCGGTGGTGCGAAGGCGGTGCCGGTGCGGCTTCAGCAGTCGGACAATGGCTGGTTCTGCGATGTCGACCGGGTCGCTGCGGCTGTCACTCACAATACAAGCGCGATCTTCATCAACACGCCATCCAATCCGACCGGATGGACCGCCGACCGCGAGACGCTGCAAGCCATCCTCGACCTTGCCCGCGCGAAGGGGCTGTGGATCATCGCCGATGAGATTTATTCCCTGTTCTACTATGACGGGCGGCGCGCGCCCTCGTTCCTCGATATTGCGGCGGACGACGACCGCATCCTGTTCGTCAACAGCTTCTCCAAGAATTGGGCGATGACCGGCTGGCGGGTCGGCTGGGTCAAGGCACACCCGTCCCTGCAGCAAGTGTTCGAGAACCTTATCCAGTATTCGACTTCGGGGGTGGCGCAGTTCATGCAGCGCGGCGCCGTGGCCGCGCTAGATGATGGCGACGCCTTCATTGCCGAGCAGGTCGAACGGGCCCGCCAGGCGCGCAACCTGGTCTGCGGCATCCTCGCCGAAACGGGCCTCGCACGCTTCACGGCGCCGCAGGGCGCCTTTTACCTGTTCTTCACCATCGACGGCATCGAACAGTCGCGAACCGCAGCTTTCGATATTGTGGATCAGGCCAATGTCGGCCTGGCGCCCGGCACCGCGTTCGGTCCGGGATGGGACCGGCATTTTCGCCTGTGCTTCCATCGTCGCCTCGATCAGGTCGAGGAAGCCGCGCATCGGCTGGCCAACTGGATCAGGACCGCCCGCTAGCGATGGCGATTTTCCACCGACCGGGGTGAGCGCATCCGGTTCGCTGCCTGAGCGTGGGCGCAACCTCTCCGCTTCGTCATCCCGGAATTCGCTTTCGAGCGGAGCGGGAAGGCAATGTCCGGGGTCCATGCCGTGACGGTGCGGCAGGATGCCTACTAAGCAGATGTGGATCGATCCATCCATTTCTTGTCCACACCGTATCTCCAACCCCTTGATCCCATTCACTTTCCGCAAAAACCTCTCACCACCCTTATCCACACCCTCTCCACCTCTTCCATAATCCGTGCCATCGCTTCTGCGGTGTGCGGCTGGGTGATGAGCCCCCAAGTCCGGGCCTCGACTGGGCCAGCGGGCCGCATTGAAGCGGCAGCGCCCCCCGGTGAGGCAAGACCACCGGAGGGGCGGCCGCAAGGTCGCACTACTTACTAAACGAGCGTCCGAACGGCCGCCCGTCTTCCCGACCTCTCAATCGAGGTCAGTTCTTTGACAATGGCCAGGGCCAAAAAGGCAGCGTGGCAATGAATAAGTGCGCCATCCCACCTTCGTCATCCTAGGGCGGAGCAGGCCGAAGGCCGTCGCGCAGACCCTGGGATCCATGCCGTGACGGAGCGGCAGCGCAATACGGTGCAGAACATTCCTCGTTCTGTTCGGCCGTACAACTCCCAAGCGTTACGGCATGGATCCTCGGGTCGCGCCTTTCGCTGCGCTCAGGCTTGCCCGAGGATGACGAAAGGAAAAAAGCGGGGCAACAACATCCAGACGGCAAATGCCGGGCAACGCGAGCCGCACACCTCTCCTCACCCACAAGAAGAGAGGCGAAGCGGGCTAAACTAGCCGCCTGACTTCGGCACCAGCAAGGGAACGATGCGCTCGCTCTCTGCAACGGCGGGACGACCGGCAGTGCTGTAGGGAATGCCAAGCGCGTTCCAAGTCTCCACCAGAGCCGATTGCAGTTCCATGATCAGTTGGTCCGAATGGAACGGCGTCGGCGTGATGCGCAGCCGCTCGGTGCCGCGCGGCACGGTCGGATAGTTGATCGGCTGGATATAGATGCCATGGACGCCGAGCAGCCGGTCGGTCGCCATCTTGCAAAGTTCCGGATCACCGACCAGGATCGGAACGATATGGGTCACCGACGGCATCACCGGCAAGCCGGCGGCGGACAGGATATGCTTGGTGTGGGCGGCCTGGCGCTGCTGCGCGTCACGCTCGACCTGCGAGGCCTTGAGATGGCGGATCGAGGTTGTGGCCGCTGCGGCGATTGCCGGTGGCAGCGCCGTGGTGAAGATGAAGCCCGGCGCATAGGAGCGCACGGCGTCGATGACGGCCGTGGTGCCGGTGATATAGCCGCCGAGGGTTCCGAATGCCTTGGCAAGCGTACCTTCGATGACGTCGATGCGGTCGGCCAGGCCCTCCCGCTCGGTGATGCCGCCGCCCCGAGGGCCGTACATGCCCACGGCATGGACCTCGTCGATATAGGTCATGGCGTTGTATTTTTCAGCGAGGTCGGCGATCTCCTTGATCGGCGCGATGTCGCCGTCCATCGAATAGACGCTCTCGAAGACGATGAATTTGGCCCGTTCGCGGCCTGCGGCCTGCAAGAGGCTTTCCAGATGCGCCATGTCGTTGTGGCGGAAGATCTTCTTCTCCGCACCGGAGCGGCGCACGCCCTCGATCATCGAGGCGTGGTTGAGTTCGTCCGACAGGATGAGGCAGTTGGGCAGCAACCGGGCGATGGTTGAAATCGACGCCTCGTTGGAAACGAAGCCCGAGGTGAAGACCAATCCTGCTTCCTTGCCGTGCAGGTCCGCGAGTTCGTTCTCAAGCTCGACCAGCGGATTGCTGGTGCCGGAGATGTTGCGGGTGCCGCCCGCGCCAGAGCCCATGCGTCCGCCGGCTTCCTGGAAAGCCTTCACCACATCGGGATGCTGGCCCATGCCCAGATAATCGTTCGAGCACCAGACGGTGATTTCCTGGGTGCGGCCCCCGGCGCGCCACAGTGCGCGCGGGAATTTGCCTACCATGCGTTCGAGATCGGCAAAGACGCGATAGCGGCGCTCGGCATGAAGCTGGTCGATCGCGTCTTCGAAGAACCGTTGATAGTTCATTTCGGCATCCCAGTTTTCACCCCGGATAATAATCGCGGCTCCCATTGACGTCCACCGAAGCCGATCGGTCAAAATGCCACGCCCGCGGTATCGGCCTATTTCGACTGTTGGATCGTCGCCGATCGAAAACGTTCCCGTCCCGAGGCACTTTTTCACCATGGCTTTTTAACGGATTATAGCCATCGTGGCCTGCGGATATTGGCCGAGACGAAGGCGGAAAGAGCAGAACCAATGGCAGTCCTGGTAACTGGCGGCGCGGGCTATATCGGCAGCCACATGGTTTGGGAGTTGCTGGACGCCGGCGAAGACGTCGTTGTCGTCGACCGTCTTTCGACCGGCTTCGAGTGGGCGGTGGCGCCCGAGGCGAAGTTCGCGGTTGGCGATATTGCCGACAAGGAACTCGTCGCCGCCCTGATCCGCGAGCACAAGGTCGATGCCATCATCCACTTCGCCGGGTCGATCGTCGTGCCGGAATCCGTTTCCGACCCGCTCGCCTATTACGACAACAACACCTGCAAGACGCGCGCGCTGATCGAAACGGCGGTGCGCGCCGGGGTCGGCAATTTCATCTTCTCCTCGACCGCCGCCGTCTATGGCGGTGCCGGCATGGAACCGGTCGCGGAGGACGCCCGCCTCGCACCGGAATCGCCCTACGGCCTGTCCAAGCTGATGAGCGAATGGATGTTGCGCGATGCCGCTGCGGCCCACGGCCTCAACTATACGGCGCTGCGCTACTTCAATGTCGCCGGCGCCGATCCCAAAGGGCGCACCGGTCAATCGACACCGGGCGCAACGCATCTCATCAAGGTCGCCAGCGAGACGGCATTGGGCAAGCGACCGTTCATGCAGGTGTTCGGTACCGACTACGCGACGCCCGACGGCACCTGCATGCGCGACTATATCCATGTCAGCGATCTGGTGGCCGCCCATCGGCTTGCCTTGCAACGGCTGCGCACAGGCGGAAAGAGCCTCGTTGCCAATTGCGGCTACGGTCATGGCTATTCGGTGTTGCAGGTCATCGACAGTGTGCGCCGCGTCTTCGGCCAGGATTTCGATGTCAGGCTGGGAGAACGGCGAGCCGGCGATGCCGCTGCCGTGGTTGCCAATTCGGATATTGCCCGTCGCGAATTCGGCTGGGCACCTCAGCGCGACGACCTCGACGGGATCGTGCGCGATGCGCTGGCCTGGGAACGTATTCTAAGTGGCAAGAATTCATCGCGCGGCTGACGGCTTCTTGGCGCGGACATATCCACCGCTTCTCCACGCATGCCCTCGAAACGCGGGCAGGGACGCGCTAAGAAGGGGTGATCGCCCCGCGGAGAAGCTTCGGTTGCAAGCCCGCGTCGGCGCACAGGGGCTGCGATGAAAATACTTGTCTTGGGTGCCGGAGTGGTGGGCACGGCGGCGGCCTATTACCTCGCCTGCGATGGCCACGACGTGACCGTCATCGAGCGGCATCCGACCGCCGCGATGGGCACCAGCTATTGCAATGCGGGGCTGGTTTCGCCCGGCGATGCCACCGCCTGGGCCTCGCCGGCGGCGCTGAAGACGTTCGTGCGAGGCATCTTCAACCACGACCTCGGCATCAGGGTGAGGCTGCGTGCCGACCCCTATTTCTACCTCTGGAGCCTGCGCTTCCTGAGCCAATGCACGCCGGCACGGCTTCGCGCCAACACGGATGTGAAGCTGCGGCTGGCTCTCTATTCGCGCGATTGCATCAACGCGCTGTCGCAGGAAACAGGTATTTCCTATGACGAACGCAAGAAGGGCATCCTCTATTTCTTCCGCTCGCAGCAAAGCTTCGATCACGGGGCCGGGAACTACCGTTACCTGGCGGAGCGGGGCCTGCCGATCGAGATCGTCGGCCGCGACCGGGTGGCTGCGATCGAACCCGGCCTTGCTGGCGCAAAGGATCTGATTGCGGGCGGGATCTATTCGCCGATCGACCAGACCGGCGATTCCAGGCAGTTCGTCGGCAAGCTCGCCACCTATGCGGCCGAAAAGCTCGGCGTGAAGTTCCGGTTCAACACGACGGTCGAAGGCCTCGACATCGAGGGCAACGAGGTGCGCGCGGTGAAGACGTCGGCGGGGGTGCTCAGCGCCGATGCCGTCGTCATCGCCATGGGGCCGGAGAGCGGATTGCTCGGCCGCCGCTACGGCATCGACCTGCCTGTCTATCCGGTCAAGGGCTACGCGGCGACCATTCCACTTGAGGACGAAAGCAAGGGGCCGACCATGGGTGGGGCCGACGAAGATCGGCTGGTCGGCTATTCACGGCTTGGCAATCGGCTGCGGCTGTCCTGCACGGCGGAATTCACCGGCTTCGACCGCACCTTCAAGCCAAAGGACTTCGCCCCGATGTTCAAGACCGCGCATGAACTCTTCCCCGGTGCATTCGACGAGAAGAAAGCCGAGCTTTGGGCGGGCTTGCGGCCGATGATGCCGAATTCCGTGCCGGTGATCGGCAAGGCGCGCTACGCAAACCTCTATCTCGACACCGGCCACGGCCATGTCGGCTGGACCATGGCCTGCGGCTCGGGCAAGTTCCTTGCCGACCTGGTCGGCGGACGCAAGCCCGAGATCGATCCGGAAGGCCTTGTTTACCGCCGTTGAGACAGCCTCTCAGGTGATCTTGCCGAGCAGCCGCATCAGGGTTCCGATCTCGCGCGCGGTCAAAGGGGCAAGCGTTTCCTGCGTGATCTGTTCAGCCAGCGGGATCAGTCGCTCGATCATGGCGAAGCCTTCTGCGGTCAGCTTGACCATCAGAAGGCGCTTGTCCGCCTCATGCTTGCCGAAGTCGACGAGGCCACGCGCCTTGAGCCGATCGATGACGCCTTTCACCGTTGCCGCGTCCATGGCGATCAGCGCGCCGAGTTGGTTCTGCGATGTCTCGCCAATCTCATGCAGCTTGGCGAGTGCGGCGAATTGCGGTGGGGTCAGGTCGCTGATGCGTGCGGCAAAGATCGCCAGATGGCGCTGGTTGGCCTTGCGCAGGACGAACCCGACCTGCTCCTGCAGGTGGTAGTCGTCCATGGCGTCGTCGTTCGCCTCGACGAGCGCCGGCCCGGCGGTGCCGCTGCTCACCGCTGACCGTCCCACACCTTGATGTCCTTGACGGCAAGGCCGCCCATGCGGTCATGGATGCGCGGGCCGCAGCTCATGGCGAGGCAGAACAGGATTTCGTCCGGCCGCGGGCCGTCGGAAACGCCGACTTCGAAGGCGTCGAAATGGCTTCGCACATAGGCAGCGTTTATATGGCCGAGCGGCACGTCGAGGCGCGAGCCGAAAGCGCCGACCTTCATGGCCGACGGCACGATTGCCTTGGCTTCGCCAAGCCGCGCCCGCATGGCATAGCCGCCCGGAACATGCCACAGCGCGCCGTGCTCGATCTCCCCGTCGCTGCCGATGATCGCGCCCTTGCCGTAGCCGTCGATGGGCTTGATGTCGCCGCCCAGCGCTGCGATCAGCTTGTCGGTCAGCAACAGGCCGAGCGGCTTCAGGTCTTCCATCGCCGGCTGAAGTTCCTCGACGTAGCGTCCTGCGAACGGGTTCTTCACGATCGCCAGCGCAGCCGCGCGCCGGCGCGGTTCCTCTGCGGCCGGTCCGCCTTCGTGGAAGATGTCTTCCGTGAGCACCGCGATCTTGCGGATGGGAAATTCAGGCATGAAAAAGTTCCTTCGATTCATCGTGATTGAGAAAGAGCGTGGGCGAGCCGCACAAGCGAGCATCGCCTGCGAGGAAAAGTGCGGCAGCCCGGATCAAGCCGCGTCGGCGCAACGCATTGGCCACGGAAAGGCCGCTCTCCAGCGCGGTGTCGATTTCGGCTGCCGTCAATTTTCCGACATCGGTGGTGACCAACTGCCCGCCAAGATCGCTGTCGGGAGCAAGATCGCTCGCCGATGCGCGAACGACAGCCGGATGGCCGGGAAGGTCGACGGCGTTGGCAATCAGCGTCGCCGCTGCATCGGCTTGGGCCCCTGTGCGGGCCAGAACGGTGATGGCGTCGGCGATGCCAAGCGAAAACGACCGTCCGCGCCAGCCGCTCGTCGCGACGCCGCGCACGTCGTCTTCGGCATGGATGACAATCCTGTCGGCGAGACCGTGTCCGGTGCCGGCAATCGACAGCGACATCCCTTGTCCCGTAGCGAGATGAAGTGCGCTGTCGCCGCCGTTGTTCACATAGGCCTTTGCCAGCCTGCGCCCGGCGGTGAGCGTGGCCAGCATTTCGTCGGCTACCGAGCCGGCGACCGCCGCCATCGGCGTGATGAAGTCGCGCGACACCGGCACGACGGCAGCCTCCATGCGGCGCGCGGTCGGGCCCGCGAAGTGGCGTGGTGTTTTGCCAGCCGGGCGGCGCAGTTCGGCCAGTTCCTCGACAAGCTCCGGCAAGATCGTCTGGAAACGCGCCACCGCCTGGCGGTAGGCGGCTTGCCGCTCTGCCTCGTCGCCGAACGCTTCGACGATCAGGTCGATCGGCCCATGGTTGAGATGGAGCCGCTTGCCGTCCTGCAGCCAACTGGCTTGCGGGCCGTTCATCGCGGCGCGCCTTCATGTCGCCAAAGCTGCGCCAATGGCGGCCATGGATTACGTGACGGCGCGCCCAAGACATGGCGCGCGTTCAGATACTCGCCGCCATGGGCGACGATGTCGGCGATCGAGCGGATTTCCTTTTCATGCCCGCCAAGCTGGACATAGGTGTCGCGCCGCATGGTGAATTCGATCGGCGCCACCAGCGCCGGCGTCGGCACATAGCCGAAGGCGTTGTCCGGCACGCGGGTGACATCGACCATCAGGGTGATGCCGCCGCCGGGCCAGACGTAAACGGGTGCGCCGCCGACTGTCACATAGGTCTGCAGCCTGTGCACGGAGCGGGTGAGGTTGACCGGGTTTTCCGTAACGCCGGCGCGCAGCGACCCACCCGCGCCGCCGACGAAAAGGACGGTGCACAGCGCTGGCTCGCAGTTCTCCTCGATCAGCCGCACTGATTTGGCGAGCCTTTCGGGAAACGGCTTTTGAATGGGCTTCAGGTCGCCGTCCAGTTCGTAATAGGCAAATTGCTCGCCGGTGGTGGAAACCATCAGCATCGACAGGCCGGGCCGGGCACCTTTTTTGGCGTTCCATTCGCCAAGGATCGACAGAGGGTCGGAAATCGTTGTGCCGCCCCAGCCAAGCCCCGGCTCCGAAACCTTGAAGTAGCGCCCCGGCGTCGAGCGCCGCCCGACGATCCTGATGCCGGTATCTTGCCAATCCAGCACCTTGCCCGCCTGGTGTTCGGAAACGACACCGGTGATGTGGTCGTCGACCACCACAACCTCGTCCACCAGCCCCCGCCATTGCGTAGCGAACATGCCGATGGTGGCCGAGCCACAGCCGACGCGCATGCGCTGTTCGAGTTTGCCGTCGATGACCGGCGGCTTGCCGGCTTCCACGACCACAGTGGCGCCGCCTTCGATTGCAAGTTCCACCGGCTTCCTGTTGCACAGGTTGAGCAGTGCATCGCATGTGGCGCGGCCTTCCGCCTTGGAGCCGCCGGTGAGATGATGCACGCCGCCCAGCGACAGCATTTGCGAGCCGTATTCGCCGGTGGTGACGTGGCCGACCGCTTCGCCTTGCACCCTGACCGTTGCGGTTTCCGGGCCGAGATGGCGGTCGGTGTCGATTTTCACCTTGACGCCGCAATAGGAAAAAATACCCTCCGTCACCACAGTGACGAGGTCGACGCCCTCGACTTCTTGGCTGACGATGAAGGGGGCCGGCTTGTAGTCCGGATAGGTAGTGCCAGCACCGATCGCTGTGACGAAGCGGCGACCGGGATTGACCAGTTCGCCGTTCCAATCTTCGCCCTCGGCCACGAAGGGCACGACAGCGCCGCCGGTCTCGGCCATATGGTCGAGGATGGTCAGCGGGTCCAAGCGCACGATACGCCCGCCGACATTGCCGTAGCGATCGCAGGCGCCGGTGCGGCCCTCGGCGATGTAGCACATCACCGGACAGGCATCGCAGCGGATCTTCTCGGCGATCTGCTTCTCGCCCGATTCATGCGTTTCGAAGCGCTCGGAAAGCTCGCTCATGAGGTTGCTCTCGCCTTGATCGCCGCCATGATGCGCGACGGGGTTGCCGGCACCTTGGTGACAAGCACGCCCGTTGCATGGCGGATGGCGTTGAGGATGGCCGGCGCGGTCGGGATCAGCACATGTTCGCCGAGACCCTTGGCGCCGAACGGGCCTTCGCTGTCGGGGACTTCGACGAGGATCGACTCGATCGGCGGCACGTCGCCTATGGTCGGGATCAGATAGTCGTGCAAATTCTCCGTGCGGCCCGGAATATACTCTTCCATCAGCGCCATGCCGATCCCTTGCGCGATTCCGCCTTCGATCTGCCCCTCGACCATGACAGGATTGATCGCCTTGCCGACGTCGTGCGCGGCGGTGATCTTCACCAGCCTGACGGTGCCGAGCTTGAGATCGACCTCAAGCTCGGCGATCTGAGCGCCATAGCCGTAGACAGCATAGGGCTTGCCCTGGCCTTTCTCATCGAGCGGTGTTGTCGGAGGATCGTAACTCTCCGTCGCCTGGAAAACATAGCCGTCGGCGTTGGCTGGAAGTGCCGCAAGATCGATGCGCCGCACCGCCTCGCCTTCGCGCACCACAACCGTTCCGGCATTAAGGGCGAGTGTCGCCTTTGCCGAGACATTGGCGAAGCGCAGGATTTGGTCACGCAGCGACCGCCCGGCCTTTTCGGCGGCCTTGCCGGTGACGAAGGTCTGGCGCGACGCCGAGGTCTTGCCGGCATCGGGAGATATGGCGGTGTCGGCGCTGTTCAGGCGGAACGTTGCCAGCGGCAGGCCAAGTGCGTCGGCGCAGATCTGGGCAATGACGGTGTTCGAGCCCTGGCCTATGTCGACGGCGCCCTGATGCAGCACGACATGGCCGTCCGGCGATACCGCGACCTTGATGGTGGATGGATTGGGGAGCGAGGTGTTGCCGCAGCCGTACCAGCAGGAGGCAATCCCGACACCGCGCTTGACGGCGTCGTTGCAGGCATTGAAGGCGGTCGCATCGGCAAGGGCACGGGTCCAGTGCAGCGTCAGCGCTTCAAGGCAAGCGGCAATGCCGACGCTGGCGTCCATCACCTGCCCGGTGACGGTAACGGAGCCTTCGCGCAGACAGTTCTGCAGCCGGAAATCGAGCCGGTCCCTGCCCAGCCTGTCGGCGAGTTCGTCATACAGTGTCTCTTGCATGATGGTCGCTTGCGGCACGCCGAAACCGCGAAACGCGCCCGAAATCGGGCCGTTGGTGTGGATGGCGCGGCCGGTGGCGCGGTAGTTCGGCGTGACATAGGGACCGGAAGCATGGACCGGAACCCGGTTGGCGACGGTCGGCCCCCAGCTTGCATAAGCTCCGGTGTTGAAATCGCCGTCGAAGACCATGCCGCAGATGCGGCCATCGGTGTTGGTGCCAATGGTCGCCTTCATCGACGCCGGATGCCGCTTGGTGGTCGAAATCATGGATTCGTTGCGACTGTAGGCCAGCGCTGCCGGCCGCCCGGTTTTTAGTGCAACCAGCCCGATCAGCGGTTGCAGCGAGATATCGAGCTTGGAGCCGAAGCCGCCGCCGGTCGCGGTCGGCACGATTCGTACCTTTTCCGGCGCCAAAGCCAGCACCTTGGCGGTGTCGGCGCGGTCCATATAGGGCGCCTGCGTACAGGCGACGATCACCAGCGTGTTGCCGTCCATATAGGCATGGCCTGCTTCCGGCTCGATATAGGCGTGCTCGACATAAGATGTCTCGATCTCGCCCGAGACGATAAAACCTGCACCGGCAAGGGCTGTTCGCGGATCGCCATGCTCGACAAAGCCTTTTGTCAGGATGTTGCCCGCCCTGTTTTCATGGACGAGATGCGCGCCTTCGGCTTCCGCCTCGCCGGGCTGCAGCATATGCGGTAGTTCGGTCCATGTGATCGGAAAATCGGCAAGATCCAGATCGGCTATGGCATCGCGCTCGCCCGCGATCAGCGCAACCGCTTCACCGCGAAAGCGCACTTCCTGCTCGGCCAGAGCTGGCTGGTCGGCGAAGGGTGCGATAACGCCGAAGCGGTTGATGCCGGGAATGTCGGCAGCGGTGAAAACGCCGACGATGCCGGGATGTAGCTGTGTCCAGCCGTCGATATCGCCGAAACCAAAGCGTGCATGATAATGCGGCGAGCGCACGACGAGCACTGCAAGCGCATTTTCAGGAAACGCGTCCGCGCCGAATTTTTCGGCGCCGGTAACTTTTGCAGCGCCATCCAGCCGCACCGGGGACGCGCCAATGGCACAGCCGGTGGGGGGAAGCCGGAAGTCGATGCCCGCAGCAGGTTGCCGTTGCGGTGCCGCCATCACGGCGGCGATGATCTTGCGATAGCCGGTGCAGCGGCAAAGGATTCCGCCCAGCGCGTCCTGCACTTCAGCTTCGCTCGGCTCGGGCACACGCGCCAGCAGTGCGGTTGCCGCCACCAGAAGGGCAGGGGTACAGATACCGCATTGCGCCGCGCCATGTTCGAGAAACGAGGCTTGCAGCGCCGACAGGCTGCCGTTCGCCAGCCCTTCGACGGTCGTGATTTTCGTGCCGGTGGCGGAGGCAGCCGGCATCAGGCAGGCGCAGACGGGCTCCCCATCGACGAGGACCGTGCAGGCGCCGCAGTCGCCGGCGTCGCATCCCACTTTCACTCCGGTCAGATGCAGGTCGTCGCGCAGCACCGAACTCAGCCGCCGCACCGGCGAAACCGGCAGGGACACCGCAGCGCCGTTCACCTCGAACGCGGTCTGGGCGAGCCTCGGGTTCATGCCGCGGCCTTTTTGTCGGCCGTATCGACGATGGCCAATGCGGCGCGCGCCACGATCTCGCGGGCGGCGTCCAGCCTGTAGTTCGCCGTACCGCGCACATCGCCAATCGGCGCCAATTCCTCAATCGGCGCCTGCATGATGGCCGCTTCTATGGACCGGCCTGTCTTGCAGCCCCTCAACGCGGCTTCCACGCCGGCAAGCCGCTTGGCAACGGCCGAGCAGGCTCCTACTGCGATGGCCGCATCCGCAACGATGCCATCTTCGATGATCAGCCTAACTGCCGCCATGGCTATCGAGATGACGAGATAGCGTCGTGCGCCGAGCTTGTGGAAAGCGGATATTCCCACTGCTACCGACTTCGGAATGCGGATGGCGCAAACCATTTCGTCCGGTTGCAAGGCGGTTCGCCTGTTGCCGAGAATGAAGGCGCTGAGCGACAGGTAACGCGTCGCCTTGGCCGAACGCATTTCAACCTCGGCGTCGAGGATGAGCAGGGCCGGCACGCCGTCGGCCGCCGGTGAGGCGTTGCAGAGGTTGCCTGCCACGGTGGCAACGTTCTGGATCTGGCGGGACCCGACTTCGCGCGCCGCTTGCCTGAGTGCATCGAAGCAGCCGGGCAGGGGATGTCTTTCGATCTCTGCCCAACTCGTGCGCGCGCCGATCGTCCAATGGGAACTGGTCTCCAGGATGCCGCGCAACTCGGCCAATCCATTGATGTCGAGGATATTTTCGCGCAGCGGCTTGGTGCCTTGTGCGGGGTAGAAGTCGGTGCCGCCAGCCAGAATTCGCCAGTTGTCTTCCCCGAGCAGCGACAACGCCTCGGCGACCGTGGTGGGTTTTGCGTAACGGATCACGCCTTGCCTTCCCTTTGCCACGCAAGTGCTGGCCGTTCCCTTGGCCCAGCCGGCTTTCGGTGCCGGTCAAATTCATTCGTATGCAAATGATATCAAGCCGCTATCGATTGTCAAAGCGGCTTTTGGAATGTGGCTTTGAGGTTGACGTAGGCTTGCATCTGGTCAAGTTACAGCGGCCCCATCGGGGAGTTGTGCAATCGGTCCACAAGGAGGCTTCATGGCTAGCGAAGCGCTCGTCGTCATCGACATGCAAAATGATTTCTGTCCCGGCGGCGCACTGGCGGTCACGGGCGGCGATGAGATCGTGCCGCTGGTCAACGACATGATCCGCAATACCGAACATGTCGTCCTGACCCAGGACTGGCATCCGGCAGGCCATTCGAGTTTTGCGTCCAGCCATCCCGGCAGCAAGCCGTTCGAGGCGATCGCCATGTCTTATGGCGACCAGACATTGTGGCCGGATCACTGCATCCAGGGCAGCCTTGGCGCGGATTTTCATTCAGGCCTCGCCTGGGCCAAGGCAGAACTGGTCGTCCGCAAGGGCTTTCGTACGGCAATCGACAGCTATTCGGCCTTCTTCGAAAATGACCATGAGACGCCGACCGGATTGGCGGGCTATCTCAAGGAACGTGGCATCGGCACAATTACATTGGTCGGCCTTGCCACCGACTTTTGCGTTGCCTACTCGGCTCTGGATGCGGTGAAACATGGTTTTGCGACCACCGTGCGGATTGACGCCTGTCGCGGCATCGACCTCGACGGCTCGGTCGAGACCATGGTCGATCGCATGCGCCAGGCTGGCGTCAAGCTGGTCTAGGTTGGACAAGATTGAGTTGACGCCGCCAATTCCCGGCGGCGGTTATTTTGGGGAACGGACGGGGGACGAGTGCGTATTCTTGGAATTCTGACGGCCACCCTGGCCCTGACGGGCCTTGCCGCAAGCCCCGTTTTTGCCGCCGAAGCCCATGGCCTGCCGGGGACTGCAATGTCGCTTTGGTGGGCATTGCCGTTTGCCGGCTTGCTTTTATGCATCGCCACCGGGCCGCTGTTGTTTGCCCATTTCTGGGAGCACCATTACGGCAAGATCACCGCTTTCTGGTCTGCCCTTGTCGTCGTGCCTTTGGTCGTCGGCTACGGCATCCCGATCGCGGCGGAAGCTGTGCTGCACGCGGTGCTTCTGGAATACATGTCGTTCATCATCTTGCTGTTTGCCCTGTTCACCATTTCGGGCGGCATCCTGATCGCCGGCAACATCCACGGCACGCCGCTGGTCAACGCCGGCCTGCTGCTGATCGGCGCCATTCTGGCCTCGGTGATCGGCACGACCGGAGCCTCGATGGTCATGATCCGGCCAATCATCCGCGCCAACGACAACCGGCCAGTCAACGCGCATGTCGTGGTTTTCTTCATTTTCCTGGTGTCGAATATTGGGGGATCGTTGACGCCGCTCGGCGATCCGCCACTGTTCGTCGGCTTCCTGCGTGGCGTCGACTTCTTCTGGACCACGGTCCATATCCTGCCCGACACGCTGTTCGTCGGCGGACTGGTGTTGGCGGCGTTCGTCGTGCTCGACGTGATCCTTCACCGCGGCGAGCAGGGCGCGCCCAAGGTCAAGGATCCGACGCCCGATTCGAAGGTGCGCATCCGCGGCTTGCCGAATCTGCCGCTGCTTGCGGGCGTGATTGCTGCGATCCTGATGTCGGCTTCATGGAAGCCCGGCATCGCCTTCACCGTTCAGGGAGTCACGGTCGAGTTGCAGAACCTCGTTCGCGACGTCATCATCCTGGCGCTTGCCTTCGTCTCGCTTGCCGTGTCGCGCAAGGAGTATCGGATCGCGAACGGCTTCAACTGGGGGCCGATCGCCGAAGTCGCCAAGCTGTTCGCCGGTATCTTCATCTGCATCGTGCCGGTGGTGGCGATCCTGAGGGCCGGCCTGGACGGGTCACTCGGTCCGCTGGTGTCGCTGGTGACCTTGCCATCGGGCCAGCCAAACGACCTTGCCTATTTCTGGCTGACAGGAATGCTGTCGTCATTCCTCGACAATGCGCCGACCTATCTCGTCTTTTTCGAGATGGCTGGCGGCGATCCGCAGCATCTGATGAGCGAGTACGCATCGACGCTGGCCGCGATATCCGCGGGCGCTGTCTTCATGGGCGCCAACACCTATATCGGCAACGCGCCGAACTTCATGGTCTACGCCATTGCCAAGGACAAGGGCGTCAACATGCCGAGCTTCTTCGGCTATATGCTGTGGTCCGGTCTGGTGTTGATCCCGGTGTTTATCGTGTCGAGCCTGATCTTCTTTGGCTGAGTGGTGAAGCTCAGCCAACCCCGACATAGCGTTTCACGGCCGAAGGATCGGCCCGCAATTGCTCGACCTCGACCGTTTCGCGGTGGCGGCCGTTTTCGATGAACGAAACCCGGTCGGCGACCGACAGAACCGCGTCGACCCGTTGCTCGACCAGTATGGTGGAGACGCCGCGTTCGCGCAGTTGCGAAACCGCTTCGCGGATCTTCTGGATCATCGACGGCATCAGGCCTTCGGTGGGTTCGTCGAGAAGCAGCACTTGCGGTTCCACGCACAGCGCGCGCGCCATCGCCAGCATCTGCTGTTCGCCGCCCGACAAGGTGCCCGAGCGCTGCTTCAGCCGCTCCCTGAGCAAGGGAAACAGATCCAGCGCAGCTTCGCGGGTGGCACGGCCCCTGTGGCGTGCGTTGAGGCCGATCTCCAGGTTTTCGGCAACCGTCATTTCGGCAAACAGGCGTCGGCCCTGCGGCACATAGGCGATGCCGGCTTTCGGAACTTCATGCGCCGGCAAACCGGTCAACTCGGTGCCGTCGAGCATGATCGAACCTTGGCGGGCCGGCACCAGCCCCATGATCGCTTTCAGCGTCGTCGTCTTGCCGGCGCCGTTGCGGCCAAGCAGGCACAGGATCTCGCCCCTGCGCAAGGTAAGATCGAGACCGTGCAGCACCTGCACATCGCCATAAGAGCAGTCGAGCCCCGAGATGGTCAGCGCGTCAGCCATCGCTCGCCCCCAGATAGGCGCGCTGGACGGCGGTGTTGGCACGAATGGCCTCCGGCGTTCCTTCGGCCAAAACCTGTCCAGCGTCGAACACCGTGATGCGGTCGGCCAGTTCCATCACCACCGGCATGTTGTGTTCGATGATCAACACGGTGGCATCGCGGGCGATTTCTCGTACCAGTTCGATGAAGTTCTCTATCTCGCTGTCGGCCAATCCTTGCGTGGGTTCATCCAGCACCAGCAGGCGCGGTCTCAGCGCCAGGCCCATCGCCACTTCGAGCAGGCGCTGGTGGCCATAGGCGAGTTGGCCGGCGGGGAGGGTCGCGCGATCGGCCAGCCCGACGCGGTCGAGCGCCTCCATCACCCCCGCATGCACATGCCCCTTCGAGCGGCCGTCGGTCAGCGTGCGTTGCACCGGCAGGGCGACATTTTCATAGGCGCTGAGATTTGCGAAAATGCTGGTGATCTGGAACGTGTAGGCGATGCCCAGACGCACGCGCTTGTGCGCCGGCAGATTGGTGATGTCGGAGCCGTCGAAGACGATCATACCGCTTGACGGTTCGATGCGTCCGCATACGAGGCTGACGAAGGTGGTCTTGCCGGCACCGTTCGGGCCGATGACGGCGCGGATCTCTCCCGGCATCAGGGCGAAGTCGACATTGTCGACGGCGCGCAGGCCGCCGAAATGGCGTGACAAGCCCCTGGTGGTCATCAGCGGCATCATGGCAGCCACCGCAGCAAGCGCTGTCTGATCGTACCCAGGATGCCTTTCGGGAAGAACAGCACGAGCACGATCAGCGCGATGCCGACGATCAGCAGGTAGGCGGATGTATAGCTGCTGGTGATATCGACGACATAGTACATGAACAGCGTGCCGATGAGCGGTCCGAGCGTTGTTGCGGCCCCTCCTAAAAGCACCCACAGCAGCGGCAGGATCGAGTACTGCACCGATGCGAAATTGGCGCCGACATAACCGAACAACAGCGCATAGGCCCCGCCGGCGGCGGCGCAGATGACGCCGGAAACCACCATGGCGGTCAGTTTGTTGGTGAAAGTGTCGTAGCCCAGCATGCGCGTGCGCTCCTCATTCTCGCGAACGGCGATCAGCACGCGCCCGAAACGCGATCTAACGATGGCCAGCATCAGCAGCAGGACCACTGAAAACAGCCCGAGTGCAGTCATGTAGCGCACTGTAGGGTTGGTGAGGTCCAGCACCGTGTTGCCAAGTTGGATCACGCGCTCCTGCTGCTGGAGCACGAGACCCTGGTCGCCGCCGGTCAGCGGCGCAAAATAGAGGATGGCCAATGCGAGCACCTGGGCGAACATCATCGTGACGATCATGAAGGCGACGCCGGATGTGCGCAGCGCCAGCAGCCCGATCACCAGAGACAATGCCGCTCCGCAGAAAAGTGCCGCAACGAAGGCAAGAGGGACGGACAGGCCGTAATGGTGCACGCCAAGTCCAGCCCCGTAGAGCCCGGCCGCGAAGAACATGGCGTGCCCGAGGCTGAGCAGGCCGACATAGCCGAACAACAGATTGTAGCCCATGGCGAAGGTGGCGAGCACGAGGATGCGGGCCAGCAAGCCATGATGGTAGGCAGGCAGGACGAAATTGAGCCCGAACAGGAAGGCGACGACCGCCAGGTGCAGCGCGTAGGCTTTGGCCGGTGACGAACCTTCCGTCATTGCGCCGCCTTGCCGAACAGGCCGTGTGGGCGAAACACCAGAACCATCGCGACCAGCAAGGTGGCGATCATCTTGGCCAGTGTCGGCGAAAAGAACATCGAGATGACGCCATCCGAAACGCCGATCAGAACTGCCGCCACCACCGTGCCGCGCAATGAGCCCAGTCCACCGATAATGACCACGATGAAGGACAGCAGCAGCGGGTCCTGCCCCATGAGATAGTGCGCCTGGCTGATCGGCACGATCAGCACCGCAGCCACCGCGGCGAGCATGGCGCCCAGCGCGAACACACCGGCATAGACACGGTCGACCGGAATGCCGAAGGCCTGCGCCGTTTCGCGGTCATATTGCGTGGCGCGCATGATCAGGCCGGCTTTCGTGCGCGTCATGACCAGCCACGACAGGATGAGCAGCAGGGCCGAAGCGCCGATGATGGAAAGCTTGTAGCCGGAATAGCCGAACCAGGGCAACGAGATGCGCATGTTGAACGGCGGCGGGACGGGCCGCGCGTCCGCGCCGTAGAAGGTCAGCGCCAGTTGCTGGATGATGTAGAGCAGGCCGATCGTCGCGACGATGGTGGCCTCGGGATCGTAGTTCACCTTGCGCAGCACCAGCCGTTCGGCCGCCAGCGCCACCGCGCCGACAATCAGTGGGGCGAGCACGAGCGCCGCCATGAAGCCGATCGCCGGATTGCCGCCGATCGTGGTGGTGATTGCCCAGGCAAGCACGGCTCCCAGCATGAACAGTTCGCCATGCGCGACATTGACGACGCGCATGACGCCGAACACCAGCGACAGGCCGAGCGCCGTCAGGGCAAGCACGGCCGAGGTGACCAGCCCTTCCAGAACCGCCAGCAGAAGGTGAGGTCCAAAGGCCATTCAGTTGGGCTGCCCGATCGAAGCCAGTCGCGGCCGGATCACAGCGGCTGCGTGGTGTAGTCCGCCTCGGCCTCGTATTGGCCGTCTTCGATCGAGGTCTTGTGAACCACGGTGAGCTTGCCGCCTTCCAGCTTGGAGATGTTCTGCGTGCCGAAGACCTGGTGGATCTTGCCGTTGAAGACCTTCTTGCCCTGCGGATGCTCGGGCCCCTCGGCAAACTCGGTCAGCGCCTCGGTGGCCTCGATCAGCTTGGCGCGGTCTTCAGGCCCCTTGTAGCCGCTGTCTTCCATCGCCTTCTTGATGACGTAGAGCGTTTCCCAGCAGCCGAACATGTGGGCCGCGGTCGAAACGTCCTTGGGGTCGCTCACCGAAGCGCCATTGTCGTCGATGCCGACTGCGGCCCGGTAGGCTTTCATCGCGTCGCTGTCGTCGGCCTGCGCATAGCGCGGCGCGCCTTCCCAGAAGTGGCTGCCGTCAAGATAGTCGAGGCCGGGGCTGTTGATGTCCACCGCTTCCAGCGAATCGATGAAGCCGAACAGCTTGGGGCCGTTGGAGCCATAGAATTCGCCCAGTTCCTTGACGAAAGTGAGCACCGCCGGGCCGACCATGACGTGATAGATGACGTCGGTATCGGCAGGAATCTGCGGGAAGTATTTGGTGAACGAGCTTTCCGTCGGCGGGATGGCGATCTGGGCGATGATTTCGGCGCCGGCCTTTTTCAATGCGGGCGGCAGGTAGTCGCGATGATCGTAGCCGAAGGCATAGTCCGGAAACACCATGGTGACCTTCTTGCCGGCATTGGCCGCGATCCACGGCGCCACCGACGTCACCTGCGCGCGCACGTCGGTGATGCCCGGCTGCAGGCAGTAGCGGTTCAGTTTGCCGGAGGCGACGTGGTAGCCTTCGCTCACCACATAATAAGGGATTTTCAGTTCGCCGGCGGTAGGCGCCGAGCCGATGACCACGTTGGAGAACAACGTGCCATAGATGATGTCGGTCTTGTGCTGGTTGGCGAACTTGCCGACCACTTCGGCGCCGCGCCCGGCATCGGTGCCGTCGTCCTCGATGATGATTTCGACCTGGCGTCCATTGATGCCGCCGGCCTCGTTGATCAGCTTGATCGCGGCATTGGTGGTCTTTTCGTACCAGCGGCCATAGGCGGCGCCGATGCCGGTGCGATGGCACTGGAAGCCGATCTTGATCGGGGCGGAGCTTTGCGCCTGTGCATACCGAACGAAACCAGGAGCGACCACGCCGGCACCGGTGGCGGCGAGACCCTTGATCACTGTCCGGCGCGTAATGCCTGTCTTGCCGAGGTCGAAAAATCCTTGCCGATCAGTCATGGCGTCGTTCCCTGTTTTCAGTTGTGGCATTGATTGAAGTGCGAAAATTGCGCCGGTTGCAAACGGGAAAAATCATGTGGGCGAAAGCTAAACCATCAAAGCCGGAACATGGCAAGAAACCATTGCGCGAAGCCCCGGAGCGCTTCCGCGCGCCTAACCGGCAGTCGGCGTCGCCAGCAGCCACAATCCGAAAACCGTGTAGCCGATCATCAGCAAGGTGAGCGGAAACTGGCTCAGAGCCGCCTTGCGGGAATCGGGATGCAAGTGAAACGCAAGCCCGTGCGCGACAAGAACCGCAAGCATGTGGCCGGTTATGATGGCGCTGGCCTGAATATTCCACAGGATCCACGCCGATGCCGCGCCGGCGGCGATGCCGGCCTGGATCTGCATATGCGCCGTGCCGAACAGGTTCCAGCCTCGTCCAAACGGGTCCGAGAGCGCGGCGATCGCATATTGTCCGTCGACCAGCAGCGAGGTCAGGTAGTGGGCTATGTGATAGGCAAGCGCGATCGGCACGAGCGACCAGACCAGAAGCCCGGCACTTGCCCGTGAGGGGGAGTTGTCGCCCGCCATCCTTTGCCCGGCGAAAACGGCTAGCAGGAACACCGTTGCGAGAGCGGCAAAGGTCAGCAAAAGGCCGGTGGAACTGATGCCGATCAGTGCCGTGCGGCCCGGAAATTCCAATGGGTTGATGCCGTTGAGGCCGAGCCAGAAAAAGGTTTTCGACAGGCCATCGAACGAGACTGACGACAGCGCCAGCAGGATGAAGGCGACGCCGCTCGGCGGCAGTGTTTCAGCATCGAGAAGCCGGGCGCTCGGCCAACATAGCCGCAAGCGGTTTGCACGATCCCGTTCCGTCAGGGCAAAGCGAGACACAATGGCGAAAAATACCGACAGGAACTCGCCGCGGCGGCTCCACTCGCCATATCCGAACACCAGCATGGCAGCGAAGCTCGCGAGCCAATAGAGGCCGGCTGCCAACGCCAGGCGGGCCGGGTCGTCCGGCGCCGGATCGACCAGTTCGAACCATGCGAAGGTAAACAGCAGCGCCACCGCCGGCCAGCAGCCGAGCCGATGAGGAAGTTGGGTTTTCCCATCCGAACCGCCTGTCAGCCGCATGGCAAGCCGATACGGCCCGTACCATGGATTGAGCCACGACCAGAGATTGCCGAACAGGCCGTGCAACAGCGTCAGCCCGACCCACATCAGTGTCCAGATACTGAGGGGCAGGGGGTTGGACAGCGGGTCGCGGCTGCCGAACAGGCCAGCCGCAATCAGGCCGGCAAAGCAGATGAAGCAAAACAGGCTGACAAGCGGACGAAGGCCGTCCGACCAGTGAAACAATGTCAGGCGCTTGCGCCAAAGCCGTTCCAGCAGATCGGGCGGCAACAAAGCAAGAACGAGAAAGGACGCCCCAACCGCGAATGCGCCTCCAACGGCATAGTAGCCGGTCGGCAGAAGCAGCACATGGCCACGATCCGATGCATGGGCGAGGGCAGGCGTCGGCACGGATGCGACGGCCAAAAGGAAGAAATACGCGATCGGCGCTGCCCGGAAGGATCGGCGCGCCATGGGGTGCGGACCAGACTTCATCGCAACCGGATTGCGCAGGCCTTCGTCACACCTTCACCAATTGCCTGACGCGATCCTTTTCACCGAAGATGCGCAAATAGCGCGCGATTTCGGCCTTGTCGCCGGTGGCTTTTTCGGGGTTGTCAGAGAGCTTTACGGCTGGTCGCCCGTTGGCTTCGGTGACCTTGCACACCAGCGATATCGCGTTCAGCCGATCGGTCGGTACCGGAGCGCAATCCTCGAAGTCGTTGGTCAGGTTGGTGCCCCAGCCGAAGGCCATGCGCACCTTGCCGTGGAAATGCCGGTAAGCCTCGACGATGGTCTCGACTTCCAGTCCATCGGAAAAGATTAGGATCTTGTTCCTGGGGTCCTTCCCCTTCTCGCGCCACCACGTCATGATCTTTTCGCCGCCTTCGATGGGAGGCGCGCTATCGGGCCGGAAGCCGGTCCAGTCGGCCACCCAGTCCGGCGCATCGCGCAGGAAGGCAGCAGTCCCGAACGCGTCCGGCAGCACGATCAGCAAATTGCCGCCATAGTAGCGCTGCCAGTCCTGCAACACCTTGTAGGGCGCTTCTCGCAATTCCGCCTCGCTGTCGGCCAGTGCGGCGAGCACCATGGGCAGTTCGTGCGCATTGGTGCCGACGGCCTCGAGGTCGTTGTCCATGGCCAGCAGCACGTTGGAGGTGCCGGTGAAGGAATCGCGGATACCTTCCTTCAGGGCCTCGACGCACCAGCGCTGCCACAGGAAGGAATGACGCCGCCTTGTGCCGAAATCCGAAATATTGATATCGGGCAGCTTCTTGAGCTGTTCGGTCTTGGCCCACATCTTTGACTTGGCGCGCGCATAGAGAACGTCGAGCGCAAACGGTCCGAATGCCTTCATTGCCGAGCGCGAGCGCAGTTCGTTGATGATGGCCAGTGCCGGGATTTCCCAAACCGTCGTGTACATCCACGGACCGGGGAAGGTCAGTTCGTACTGGCCGTCGCGCTTGGCAAGGTGGTAGTCGGGAAGCTGGAAATCTTCCAGCCAGGCGAGGAATTCCGGCTCGAAAATCTGCTTGCGGCCGTAGAAGGTGTTGCCGCCCAGCCAGATCATTTCCTTCTTGGAAAAGCGCAGGGTTCGCGCATGGTCGAGTTGCTCGCGCAATTCCCCTTCGTCGATCTCATCGGCCAGGCGAACGGAGGTCGTGCGGTTGATGAGCGAGAAGGTGGCGTCGACCTTGGGATACATGCCCCAGATCATCTGCAGCATCAAAAGCTTGTAGAAATCCGTGTCGAGCAGGCTGCGCACGATCGGATCGAGCTTCCAGGTGTGGTTGTAGACGCGCCGCGCAATGTCAGTCTTGGCCATGAGTCAAGGTTGCCTTCGCTGCTCGGAACAGGGTCCGCCCATCAGCCTCATAGCATCGATTTTTCCAAAGCGCTGCCCGCTTTCGGCTTGGCCCGATAAAAAGAACGGCGTGCAACCGCAACGACTTAGGTCGTCATCAGGCTCAGGACTTGGCTTGCTGGCCGGGCTTCGAGACCTGCCGCTTGCGGCGCATGCCGGCGCGCGCCGCCACCGTTGCTGTCGGCCTGTCGTCGGCTTCCCCCTTTTCGGCGAACAGCCAGTCGATGAAAACCTGTACGATCGGAGCGGAGCGCATTTCGTTGCGGCAGATCACGTAGAAGTCGTCGACCGCCGGCACCGACAGCCCGAACGGCGCCACCAATTGCCCGCGCGCCAACAAATCGCTTGCCGTCACCGTGTCGCCGAGCGCCACGCCGTTTCCATGCAAGGCAGCACCTATCGAAAGATGGGCGTCGCTGAAATGCTGCCGTCGGCCGCGCCCCAGATCCAGCGCGTCGGCTGCGGCCAGCCATGTGTGCCATTCGCGACCGTCGTCGCCATGCAGGATAACGTGGTTGGCGAGGTCGCGGATGGTGCGCAGCGGGCGGGTGTTGATCAGCGTCGGGCTGACCACCGGAAACAGTTCGAGGCCTGACCATTTGCGCAGCCAGCAGTCGCTCCAACCGCCGTTGCCGTAATGCAGGCACAGGTCGATGTCGGGCGAACGGATGTCCTGCGCATCGTTGGAGCCGTTCAGCGTCAGCCGGATGTCCGGATATTGCGACGTGAAGCTGCCAAGGCGCGGGATCACCCACAGCGACAGCAGCGCGGGCACGCAGGAAAGCGACAGCGTGCCGGTGCTGGCCGGCCTTGTCAGGCGCTGCGTTGCGGCAGCTATCCCGTCAAAGGCATTGGAGATCGCCGGCAGGAGTTCGGCGCCGTGTGGGGTGAGCTTGAGGCGCTGGCCCGCCCGCTCGAACAATTTGACGCCGAGCGACTGTTCCAGCGCCTTGATCTGGTGGCTGATCGCTCCATGCGTCACGTGGAGTTCACCCGCCGCCTTGGTCAGCGAGGAGTGGCGGGCCGTGGCTTCGAAGGCACGAAGAGGATTTAGGGGAGGCAATCGCTTCGCCATCGTTTCAATCCCTCGCCGCAATTCTCTATTTGTTAGTTTTTCTCACAACATCACCTATAACAATATCAATTGATTTTCCATTCGCCCTCTCCGACAATCGCACGATCATCGGACAATACGGCATCGAAGGCTGCCAATGCCTTCCACGCGGGTTCGTGCATGCCGTGTCTCAGGGAGGAGATGCGAAGATGGGCTTCAATCAATCAAAGCTCGATGCGCTGCGCGCCAAATATGGCGAGGCACACGGCGGCGAATTGTTCGACCCGAAGTTCCGCCGCGTCGCCGACAAGATCTTTTCCAAGAGCGGCACGCGGGTAGCGCCCTATGCGGGCATGCCGACCCTTCTTGACGCCCCTTACCGTGAAATCTCGGTGGAAAATCCGGATTTCGGCGACCTTCAGGTCGCGATGATCGGCATCCCGATGGACCTCGGCGTGACCAATCGCACCGGCTCGCGCTTCGGGCCGCGCGCCCTGCGGTCCATCGAGCGCATCGGCCCCTACAACCACGTGCTCGATTGCGCGCCCACCTATGAACTGAAGGTCGCCGACATCGGCGACGTTCCGTTCCAGAGTCGCTACCGGCTCGAACTCAGCCATGACGACATCGAAAAGCGCATCAACCAGGTTGTCGATGCCGGCGTCATCCCGTTGTCGGTCGGCGGCGACCATTCCGTCAGCCACCCGATCCTCAAGGCGGTCGGCAAGAACCGGCCGGTCGGCATGATCCATATCGACGCCCATTGCGACACCGGCGGCGCCTACGATCTGACCAAGTTCCACCATGGCGGTCCGTTCCGCAACGCGGTGCTGGACGGCGTGCTCGACCCGACCCGCACCATCCAGATCGGCATTCGCGGCTCGTCGGAATATCTGTGGGAATTCACTTACGAATCCGGCATGACCGTCATCCATGCCGAGGAAGTCACCGGCCTCGGTATTCCAGCCGTGATCGAGCGTGCAAGGAAGATCGTCGGCGACGGCCCGACCTATCTTTCCTTCGACATCGACAGCCTCGATCCTTCCTTCGCGCCCGGCACGGGAACGCCGGAGGTGGGGGGGCTCACCACGCGCGAGGTGCTGGAGATCCTGCGCGGCCTGAAGGGCGTGAACCTCGTCGGCGGCGACGTGGTCGAGGTCGCGCCGCAATATGACGCGACCACCAATACCGCTCATGCGGGCGCGCAGGTGCTGTTCGAGATTCTGAGCCTGATGGTGTTCAGCCCGGCCCTGCAAGGCGGTCGGTGACAAAGACAGCGTGATCGAAAAGGCGTAGAATTCGTATAACAAGGGAACTCGGCCAAGCCGGAACAAGGGAGACGACCATGACTGATTTCACAAACAACAGGTTCACCCGACGCACGGTGCTCGGCGCAGGCGTGGCCGCCGCCGGCTTGCTCGCCATGCCGGCGGTGCTGCGCGCGCAGGACAAATCGCTGAAGGTCGGCGTCTATGGCGGCTACTTCAAGAAGTCGTTCGACGAGCACATTTTCCCCGAATTCACCAAGGCGACCGGCATTGCGGTGGAATCGGTGGCAGAACCGACCGGCGAGGCGTGGCTGGTTCAACTCGAACAGGCCGCCAAGGCGGGACAGGCGCCGGCCGACCTTTCGATGATGTCGCAGACATCGACGCTGAAGGGCCAGTCGACCGAGCTTTGGCAGCCGCTCGATACGTCCAAGTTCAAGCATTATGGCGACCTGCTCGACCGCTTCATCAACAAGTATCCGGACGGGCGCGTTGCCGGCATTGGAGCCGTGGCCTGGTATATTACGCTGGTCACCAACACCGACACCTACAAGGAGGCGCCGACCTCCTGGGCAGCCCTGTGGGATCCGGCGAACAAGGACAAGCTCGGCCTGCTCGCGCTGGCGTCCAATTCCTTCCTGCTCGAGGTCACGGCCAAGACCTTCATGGGCGGCACCAATGCGCTGGACACAGAAGACGGGCTCAACAAGGCCTTCGAGAAACTGGCGGAAGTCAAGCCGAATGTGCGTTTGTGGTACCGCGACGAGGCTCAGTTCGAGCAGGCATTGAAGTCGGGCGAAATCCCGATGGGCCAGTATTACCACGACGTCACCGGCCTCGCGGCGGCCGACGGCTTCCCTGTCCGCTCGACCTTCCCCAAGGAAGGCGGCATTCAGGATTCCGGCAACTGGGCCCTGTCGCGCGCCTCGACCAAGGTCGATGAAGCCCACGCCTTCATCGACTATATGAGCCAGCCGGCGATCCAGGGCCTGATGTCGCGCAAGGTGGGCACGGCTCCGACGCTGAAGAAGGAGGTTCTCGACCTTAAGCCGGAGGAGTTTGCAGCGGTGTCGGCGGACATCGAGCCGATCATTCCGCGCTATGATCTTTATACGTCCAAAGCGGACTGGATCAACCAGAAGTGGACCGAATTGATCGTCGGTTGACGGCGCTGCCACATCTCCCTTGCGGGAGGCTCGGAAGATGAACCGCGCAGCGCAAAAGCCGCGAGGCAGTGAGGGTGAAGAAGTATCGCTGGATACTTTCTTCTCCCTTGGCCCCGGTCCACAGATTGCTGATACGGTTCACTCCCCAACTCTCCCTCGCAAGGGGGTAAGCGCGGTGCCCTTGCGGTCAGCCGTCTTTGCAGGAGTTCCCATGTCCGGTCTTGCCATCAACGACATCACCAAGAAGTTCGGCGACTTTTCCGCGGTCGACAACGTCAACCTGACGGTCCCGCACGGCACTTTCGTTTGCCTGCTTGGCCCGTCCGGCTGCGGCAAGACGACCTTGCTCAGGATGATCGCCGGGCTTGAGGAGCCGACCGGTGGCGCCATCGTGTTGGACGGCGACGACATCACGGCCTTGCCGACGCATAAGCGCAATCTCGGCATGGTGTTCCAGTCGCTCGCCCTGTTCCCGCATCTTTCCGTCGGCGACAACATCGCCTACGCGTTGCGCATTCGCGGCAAGCCCAAAGAAGAGCAGCGCAAGCGCGTCGAGGACCTTTTGGCGCTGATCCATCTGCCGGACTTTGCCGACCGTCCTGTCGCCAAGCTTTCCGGCGGTCAGCGCCAGCGCGTCGCCATTGCCCGCGCGCTCGCCCTTTCGCCAAAATTGTTCCTGCTCGACGAACCGCTTTCGGCACTCGACGCCAAACTGCGCGAGGACATGCAGGTGGAACTGCGCCAGTTGCAGCAGCGGCTCGGTATCACCACCATCGTCGTCACCCACGACCAGCGCGAAGCCATGACCATGGCCGACCTCGTCGTCGTCATGGGCAAGGGCAAGATCCTGCAGGCAGCGCCGCCGATCGAAATTTATCGCAAGCCGGCGGACGCCTTCGTTGCCGACTTCATCGGCATCACCAATCTGTTGCCGATCGAAACCGACGGCGCCGGCCGCGCGACCGTTCTCACCGCCGTTGCCGGTCTTTCCCTACCCGCCGGCATGAGCAAGGCTTCGCTCTCCATTCGCCCGGAGGACGTCGGCGTCGCGGCGCCCCGCAGCGGCGCGCTTACCGGCACCGTCAGCTTCGTGCGCGATCTCGGCGGTACCATCGAAACCTTCGTCGATGTCGGCGGCACCACCATCATCGCCGTTGCGACGCCGCGCGAGCGGCCCAATGTCAGCGTCGGGCAGAGCGTCGGAATCGTCCTGCCGCCGGAAAGCTGCGTGGTACTCAAGCCATGAGGCGCGAAGCACCCAAAACCGTAGCCGACTACACGCCGCTTTTCTTCCCCGGCTTCATGCTGGTGATTTTCTTCGTCGTGCCGTTCTCGACGATGATCGTGGTGAGTTTTTTCAAGCGCGACCCTGCCGGCTTCTACACACCCGACTTCGTCATCGACAATTACGCCCGCTTCCTGTCGGTTTTCTTCGGCTCGGTCCTGGGCTTTTCGCTGGTGCTTGCCATCATCGTGGCGCTCTGTTGCGTGGCAATCGCCTTCCCCTTCACCTACCTTTTGACCCGGTGCCCCCGCCGCGTGCAGACGCTGTGGCTGGTCGGCCTGCTTTCGGTTCTGTCGCTATCCGAGGTCATCATCGGCTTTGCCTGGTCGACGCTGTTTTCACGCACCGCCGGCATCACCAACCTGTTCGTTGCGCTGGGCCTGATGGAGCAACCGGTCGCGCTGCTGCCCAGCTTCGGCGCGGTGCTGACCGGCATGGTCTACCAGGCGTTGCCCTATACGATCCTCGTGCTTTACCCTGCGCTTGTGCGTCTCGATCCGACCTTGCTGGAGGCTGCGCGCACCCTTGGGGCCTCGCCGCTGCTCGCCTTCTTCAATGTCGTCACGCCAGCCTTGCGCAACACCATAGTGGCGACGCTGATCATGGTCTTCGTCTTTGCGCTCGGCTCCTACCTCCTGCCGCAAATCCTCGGACGCCCCCAGCATTGGACGCTGTCGGTGCTGATCACCGACCAGGCGATCTACCAGTCCAACATGCCGTTTGCGGCGGCAATGGCGGTGTTCCTGGTGCTGATTTCGCTGGCGCTGGTCGGCATGATGCTTCTCGTCGGGCGTAAGGAGAATGCGCTGTGACCGCTTTGCGCCGCTTTTATTTCACGCTCGTGGCGCTGTTTCTGGCGGCGCCGCTCATTGTCGTTGCCGGCGTCTCGATCAACGAAAAGCAGGAACTGACCTTTCCCCCGCGCGGTTTTTCCATGTCCTGGTATGGCCAGATATTCACGGATCCGGAATGGCGTCTGGCGCTTATCCATTCGGTCACGCTCGCCGTATGTTCCGCGGCCATCGCGGTTGCCATCGCCTTGCCCCTGGCCTGGTTCCTGTGGCGGCGGATCGCGCCATGGGCCAACATCTTCCAGGTCCTCGGCCTTGCCCCCTTCATCCTGCCGCCCGTCATCACCGCGCTCGGCTTCCTCACTTTCTGGGCGACCGTCGGCCTGTTCGGCCAGTTCTTTACGGCCATCGTCAGTCACGCCATTTTCTTCGTGACCCTGCCTTTGGTGACGCTGTCTCTCGGCTTTGCCTCCATCGACCGCTCGCTGGTCGAGGCCGCGGCGACGATGGGAGCGGACGACCGCACGGTGCTCAAGACCGTGGTGCTGCCGCTGATCCTGCCTTACCTGGTGTCGGGCTACGCCTTCGCCTTCGTGCTCTCGCTCAACGAATACATCGTCGCCTACATGACCATCGGCTTCACCACCGAAACGCTGCCGATCAAGATATTCAACGCCTTGCGCTACGGCTACACGCCGACCATGGCCTCGGTTTCCGTCTTCTTCGTCGCCGTGGCCGCGCTCGTGTTCGGCTCGATCGCGCGCTTTGGCGACATCAGGCGTCTGCTCGGCGCCATGGGTTCGGACGGCAACTGATGCGGCTGGCGGTCTATCAGATGGAAGCGAAGGCCGGCGATGTCGCGGCCAATCTCGCCAGCATTGAAAGCGCGGTTCGCAAGGCAGCGACACAAGGGGCGAATCTACTCGTTGCGCCGGAACTTGCCTTGCCCGGCTACGGCGCCGGTCCAGCCATGGCAGAACTGGCCGAGGCTCCCGATGGCGCGAGTTGGCGGCGCCTCGCCGTAGTCTCAGGCGAGACCGGTGTCGCCATACTTGCCGGCTTTGCCGAACGCGCCGGGGCAACCGTCTATAACAGCGCCTTGTTCGTCGATGGCGACAAGCCGCCGGTCGTCTATCGCAAATCGCACCTTTACGGTCCTTATGAGCGCGGCCTGTTTGACGCTGAGCGACCGTCTGCCCGCATCCTCGAGCATGCCGGCATGAGGTTCGGCATGCTGATCTGCTACGATGTCGAGTTCCCCGAGAATGTGCGCCGCCTGGCGAAGGCGGGCGCGCAGGTCGTGCTGGTCCCGACAGCCTTGCCGGCAAGCGACCATGCCGATTTCATTGCCCGCAAGATGATCCCTGTGCGGGCGTTCGAGAACCAGCTTTTCGTTGCCTATGTCAATCATTGCGGCGCGGATGCGCGCTTTGCCTATGCCGGCCTTTCCGGCATAGCCGCGCCGGACGGCACGCTGCTCGCGGCTGCCGGAGGCACTGGCGAGGACCTGCAGATCGCCGACCTCGATCCGGCTGCCTTCCAGCAAGCGGCCGAGCAGAACCCGTATCTCGCCGACCTCAGGCTTGGCTGAAATTGACCGGCGGCGCCAGCCGGTCGCGGCGCAGCCAGCGCGCCAGAAGCAGCACGGCAACCGCCGCCAAGCCTGACGACAGGCCCATCCAGATGCCCACGCCTGCAAAGCCGAAGCGGAAGGCCAGCAATGCGCCGAGCGGCAGGCCGATCCCCCAATAGCCGAGCGCGGCATAGATCATCGGCACTTTCGTGTCGTGCAAGCCGCGCAGCATGCCGGCAGCCACGGCCTGCGCCCCGTCGAATATCTGGAACAGCGCCGCGAAGGCCAGGAACGATACGGCCAGTTCGATGACGTGACCATTGGACGGATCGCTTACGTCGATGAAGGCGCTGATCAGCATGTGCGGCAGCAGGATCATCACCAGCCCCATCAGCGCCATGAAGCCGACGCCCATGACAAAGGCGGTCCAGCCGGCCCGGCTCACGCCTTCCGGATTGCCGGCCCCGTGCGCCAGCCCCACACGCACCGTCACCGCCTGGTTCAGGCCCAACGGGACCATGAAGGAGATCGACGCGATCTGGATGGCAATGGCGTGCGCGGCCAGTGAAGCGGCGTCGATCAAGCCCATGAACAGGGCGGCTGCGTTGAAGATCGTCACCTCAAAGGCGAGGATGCCCGCAATCGGCATGCCGAGCCGCAACAACCCCTTGAAGCGCGGCCAGTCCGCACGCCAGAAACGGCCGAACAGCCGGTAGCGCCGGAACTTGCGCTCCTTGAGGATCACCAGAGACATGCCTGCAAACATCAGCAGGCTGGAGATGGTCGTCGCGAAGCCTGAGCCGGCAATACCCATGGCGGGAGCGCCCAGGTTTCCGAACATGAACGTCCAGTTGAGCAGCACGTTGCCTGCCACAGCCAGGAACACGATCACCAGCGCCCAGCCGGGCCTCTCCAGCGCCGAAATGAACGAACGCAGCACGATATAGCCGTAGAACGGCAAGACGGCCCACTGCAGCCAGCGCATGTAGACGCCGGCTTGATGCGACAGGGCAGGGTCCTGTCCCATCGCCACCAGCACTGCCTCGCCATTCCACAGGAAGACCCAGATCGGAAGGGAGATCAGAACCGCCAGCCACAACCCTTGGCGCACGGTGCGGCGAATGTCGCGCACCGAGTTGTGCTTGCGGCCAAGCTCGGTCGCCATCATTGGCGAGGTGGCGAGCATGAGGCCGAGGCCGAACACCAGCGGCATGAAATAGAGATTGGAACCCAACGCGCCGGCGGCCAGCGTATCCGGCCCCAGCCTGCCCATCATCATGACGTCGGTGGCCGTCATCGCGGTCTGGCCGAGATTGGTCAGCACCATGGGCCAGGCCAGGGCGAGCGTCGCCCTGATCTCGTCACGCCAGAGATTTTCCGGTGCTCGCGCGCCGGTTTCGATCGCAGACATTGTTCGCACTTTCCGGTCACGGCACGTCGGACAACAGTCCGGAAGCCGTCAATTTCCGGCGCGGAAGGCCGCAAATTCCCACGCCGAGCCGCGGCTTTTGCCTGAGTTTGGCCTTCGGGGCAAGTCGTCGGCACGCCTTGTCGATTGTGCCAGCGTAGTCCCACCGGTTCAAAGGCCGGCGATTTCGGTCAAAATCCAATCGCGGAAAGCCCGGATCTTGGGCACATTGCGCCGGGATGTCGGATAGACCAGCCAGTAGGCATGGCCGTCGTCGCCAACCAGGTCGAATGGCTGGACGAGACGACCGTCGGCGACTTCGGTCTTGAACAGTTCCCGTGTCAGGATCGCCACACCGTGACCGGCAATGGCGGCGTTTGCCTCATAAGCCTGGGCGCCCATGCTTGTGCCGGGCCGGCTGGCAAGCTCATCGGAAGACAGTCCGGCGGCGGCGAACCAGTCTCGCCACCAGCGGTCTTCGGGGTCGAGGATCGGCAGGCGCAGCAGATCGGCCGGTTCCTTCACGCCGCCGATGCTGGCTGCAAGCTTCGGGCTCAGCATCGGCGTGAAGTCGGCCTTGAACAGCATATGGGTCTCGACGCCCGGCCATACCCCGCTGCCCGATCGTATGGCGATGTCCACGTCTTCGCGGGCGAAATCCACCAGCCGGTTGGACGTGTCGACCCTGACCGCCAGCGAAGGGTGGGCAAGTTGAAAGGAGCCGAGGTGCTGGGCCAGCCAGTTCGAGGCGAAGGTCAGCAGGCTACTGACGCACAAGACGCCCTCGGCGCCGCCGCGCGCTGCCGCATAGGCTTCGCTCAGCAGCGCAAATGCCTCGGTGGATGCTGGCGCAAGGCGGCGTCCCGCATCCGTGAGCAGAATCTGGCGCGGCTTGCGCAGGAACAAAGGCGCGCCGACGCGTTCTTCCAGCAGCTTGATCTGGTAGCTCACTGCTGCCTGCGTCATGCCCAGTTCCTCCGCGGCGCGGGTGAAGCTGAGGTGGCGGGCGGTGGCCTCGAAGACCCTGATCGCGGCGAGAGGCGGAAGCTGGTTGGCCATAAAGCATAAGCTCTCTTTATGGGTGATGATTGAGGTTCGATTGGAAATACAGGCATTTTAGGGCGATATCGAAGGCTCGTCGATCAATTCTTCCGCATGTGAGGAGATAGCGAAATGAGTACGGCCCAGTACCTGATATCGTCCTTTTCCCATCAGCGGTTTCTGGCGCGGCTTGTCGATGGCTTCAGATGGCGCCGGCCGGCACGCAGGCCGTTGCTTGATGTCCGGGACTTGCCTGCGCATCTCCAGCGCGACCTCGGACTTCTTGATGGAAACGATCCAGCCGGCCGGAGACGGTAAGCAAGGCTGTCACGTCGCCCGCATCGGTTGCAGGTTTATCTCTCGCTCCGCACCGTCTATGAAAGCGTGACGAAATTCGGGGCGAAGGAAGCCTTGCATGACGCCGAAGGCGGTTTTCTGGGACATGGACGGCACGCTGGTCGATAGCGAGCCCTTGCACGAGGCGGCGCTGCAAAAAGCCTTGCAGGAGGCCGGCATCGTGCCGCCTCCCGATTTAAGCGAACGTGTCGTCGGCATCGCCGCCAGCGTTGTCTACGAAATGCTCAGCGAGGAATTCGGCTTGCGCATTCCTTATGATGAATGGATCGCGCGCAAATACGGCCACTACCTGCCGCTGGTCGAGAAACTGGTGCCCAGGCCCGGCGCCATCGAGATTTTCCGCGACTTGAAGGCGCTCGGCGTCGAGCAGGCGGTGGTGTCCAATTCGGACCGCATCGTCGTCGACGCCAATCTGCGTGCCGTGGGCCTCGCCTATCCGGGCATGAAGTCGGTGAGCCGCAACGACGTGCGCGAAGGCAAGCCCCATGCCGAACCTTTCTTGCGCGCGGCTTTCCTGGCCGGCGTAGACCCCGCCGATGCGGTGGCGATCGACGACAGTTGGACCGGCGTCAACTCGGGGCTTGCCGCCGGCATGACAACGATCTTCTGGCCCGAGCGGCCGATGGCGGGGCCATCCGGCGCGGTCGTCGTCAATTCGCCACAGGAATTGCGCGCGGCCCTCGGTCTTTGACCGCGCCCGCGGACGCGTTCAGTTGCGGTAGACGGGTTCTTCTTCGTCGAGAATGGCTTTCAGTTCGCTCAGATGGCGCTCGGCCTGGCCCGGATAATCGTCCAGTTCCCGCGCCGTCTTTTCGGCGATCTCATCGGACAACACGCGCAACGGCCGCCCGGTCCACAACGCCTTGATGTAGGTTTCGGCGGCGCGCTCGAAATAGTACATGCGGTTGAAGGCGTCCGCGACGCTGTCGCCGACCACCAGCACGCCGTGGTTGCCCATCACCATCACCTTGTTTTTCGGGTCCGCCAATAGAACCGCGCAGCGTTCGCCTTCCTCCTCGAAGGCAAGCCCGCCGTAGTTCTCATCCACCACGTGCCGGTTGAAGAAGGTGGCGCAGTTCTGGTCGATCGGTGGCAGGCGCGAATCCGCCAGGGAGGCCAGGACCGTTGCGTGAATGGAATGGACGTGCATCACGCAGCGCGCATGCGCCACGTTGCGGTGGATGGCTCCATGCAGCCCCCACGCCGTCGGGTCGGGTGCGTTGGGGCCGTTCAGCGTTTCGGGGTCGTTGGCGTCGATCAGCAAAAGATCGTTCGCCTTGATGCGGGAGAAATGCACCTGATTGGGATTCATCAGGAAGCGGCTTCCCTCGTCGTTCACCGCCAGTGAGAAATGGTTCGCCACCGCCTCGTGCATGTTGAGCCGCGCGGTCCAGCGAAAGGCGCAGGCCAGATCGACCCGCTCCTCGTAGAAGGGAAGTTTGCTCAGCGTTTCCTTCTGCAGGCGGGCGATGCTCATCGACATATTCTCCGTGGTTGGCCGAGGATGCCGCGCCGGGGCGGCTGGGACAACCGCTAATTCTTGGGCCAGCCCCGAAAACCGTTGCCGATGGACGTTCATCGGGAAATGCCGATTGTACCGGCCCGGCTGCTCTGCAATAAGCATTTTCCGCACTGGCGAGGACAAAGACGATGGCGGCGAAGATCGTACCGGCTCCCGACTATGAAGAGCGTGTCAGGGCGTCCTTTGCCCGCCAGCAGGCTATGGCCACCATTGGCGCCGAACTGACGCTGGTCACTCCGGGCATCGTCGAAATCGAAATGCCTTTTTCAGGCAATCTGACCCAACAGCACGGCTTCCTGCATGCCGGCGTCATTTCCACCGCGCTCGATTCGGCCTGCGGCTATGCCGCATTCTCGCTGATGCCGGAAAACGCCAGCGTGCTGACCATCGAGTTCAAGGTCAATCTGCTGGCGCCGGGCCGGGGCGAGCGCTTCCTGTTCCGTGGCTCGGTCACCAAGCCCGGCCGCACCATCATCGTTGCCGACGGCCAGGCCTACGCCTTCGGTGCCGATGGCGAGGCCAAGCTGATCGCCACCATGACCGGCACGATGATGACGGTTGCCGGACGCGACGGCATTGCCGGCTGACGATGGCCGTGACAATTGTCGCCGGCAAACGGGTTCTTTTCGTCATGGCGCTCGAAGCCGAATACGGCCCGGCGTTGCGCAGGCTTTTCGTGCCGTTCATGACCGGCGTTGGTCCGGTCGAGGCCGGCGTCAGGTTCGGTGCCGAACTGGCGCGGCTGAATGCAGCGGGCGCCTTGCCGGCTCTCGTCGTCTCGCTCGGCTCTGCCGGTTCGCGCACGCTCGAGCAGACTGAAATCTACCAGGCCGTATCGATCGCCTATCGCGACATGGATGCTTCGCCGCTGGGCTTTGAAAAGGGCGAGACGCCTTTCCTCGGCCTGCCCGCCACCTTGCCCCTGCCGCATCGCATTGCGGGCGTGAAGCAGGCAACCTTGTCGACCGGCGCCGCCATCGTGTCGGGACGCGCCTACGAGGCCATCGCCGAAGACATGGTCGACATGGAAACCTATGCCTGCCTGCGGGCCTGCCAGTTGTTCGATATCCCGCTGATTGCCTTCGCGGGATATCGGACGGTGCGGCCGAATTGAAACATGTCGATGACTGGACCGGGTATCTTCACGTCATCGATGAAAAGCTCGCCGCTGCCGTTGGCTTGCTGGAAGCGGCGCTGCGGTCGGGCGCGATCCGGGGCCTATAGCTGCCGGTCTGATCGACTACCCCATTGCACCGACTCAAGTTCTTCTTTAAACGCCCGCCATGACGACGACCAATCACTCCGACACCATCCTCATCATCGACTTCGGCAGCCAGGTGACGCAACTCATCGCCCGGCGCGTTCGCGAGGCCGGCGTTTATTGCGAGATCGCGCCGTTCCAGTCGGCGGAAGAGACGTTCAAGCGCGTCCGGCCCAAGGGCGTCATCCTCTCCGGCAGTCCGCATTCGACCGTCGATATCGGCAGCCCGCGCGCGCCTGACGCGATCTTTGCCGCCGGCATTCCGGTTCTCGGCATCTGCTACGGCGAACAGACCATGTGCGCGCAACTCGGCGGCAAGGTCGAAGCGGGCCACGAACGCGAGTTCGGCCGTGCCTTCATCGAGATCGAGGACGATTGCGCCCTGTTCGACGGTGTCTGGGCCAAGGGAACCAGGCACCAGGTGTGGATGAGCCACGGCGACCGCGTCACCGCCATCCCCCCCAGCTTCAAGGTCGTCGGCACGTCGAACGGCGCACCCTTCGCGGCTATCGCCGACGAGAAGCGACATTTCTATGCGGTGCAGTTCCACCCGGAAGTCGTCCACACGCCGGACGGCGCCAGGCTGCTTGCCAACTTCGTCAACAACATCGTCGGCCTTAGCGGCGAGTGGACCATGGCGGCCTATCGCGAGCATGCGGTCGAGGCGATCCGCAAGCAGGTCGGCAAGGGCAAGGTCATCTGTGCGCTGTCGGGCGGCGTCGATTCTTCCGTCGCGGCATTGCTCATCCACGAGGCCGTCGGCGACCAACTCACCTGCATCCTCGTCGATCATGGCTTGATGCGCAAGAACGAGGCCGCCGGTGTGGTGGCGATGTTCCGCGAGCATTACAATCTGCCGCTGATCTTGGTCGATGCTTCCGACCGCTTCATCTCGGCGCTCGAAGGCGAGAGCGACCCGGAGAAGAAGCGCAAGACCATTGGCCGCCTGTTCATCGAAGTTTTTGAGGAGGAAGCAAAGAAGCTCGGCGGCGCCGATTTCCTTGCCCAGGGCACGCTCTATCCGGATGTCATTGAAAGCGTGTCGTTCACCGGCGGACCGTCGGTGACGATCAAGTCGCACCACAATGTCGGCGGTTTGCCCGACCGCATGAACATGCAACTGGTCGAGCCGCTGCGCGAACTGTTCAAGGACGAGGTTCGTCTGCTCGGCAAGGAACTGGGCTTGCCGGAAAGCTTCATCGGCCGTCACCCGTTTCCGGGACCTGGCCTTGCCATTCGTTGCCCGGGCGGCATCACGCGCGAGAAACTCGAAATCCTGCGCGAAGCCGATGCGGTCTATCTCGACGAAATCCGCAAGGCCGGCCTCTATGACGCTATCTGGCAGGCCTTCGCCGTGCTCTTGCCGGTGCAGACGGTCGGCGTCATGGGCGATGGGCGCACCTACGAATTCGTCTGCGCGCTGCGCGCCGTCACGTCTGTGGATGGCATGACGGCGGACTTCTACCATTACGACATGGAATTCCTCGGCCGTGCCGCGACCCGCATCATCAACGAGGTCAAGGGCATCAACCGTGTCGTCTACGACGTCACCTCCAAGCCTCCCGGCACCATCGAGTGGGAATGATTGAGGCCCATGCGAACGTAGCCGTGGCTACGACACAGTGCGACTAACGCTTCCCACGATCCGTCTGGGAATACGGCTCTACCTCCTCACAATGGTGCGCAAGTGCGAGTTGGAGGACGCAGTATGGTCGTTTTTATTGGCACGCCGCTAACCGGCTGATGCGGTGGCCGAGAGCTGACTGGCAGCTTCTGGACACACAAGGCGAAGTGCCGACGTTCAAGCCAGCGGCTCGAACTCAGCTCATTTTCACAACCTGTTCGCTGCAGGCGTCTCACGCGGCGCCACGCGCAGGATGGCGTATCCGAGCAACCCCGCCACGAGCGAGCCGGCGAGGATGCCGATCTTGACCTCTCCCTGCAATAGCGGCTGCTCGGCGAAGGCGAGCAGGCCGATAAACAGGCTCATCGTGAAGCCGATACCGCACAAGAGCGAAACGCCAAGAAGCTGAAACCTGGTTGCGCCTGCCGGCATGTCGGCCCAGCCGGCACGGATGACGAGATACGCACTGCCGAAGACACCGACCAGTTTGCCGACAAGAAGCCCCAGCGCCACGCCAAGTGTGAGATCATCGGTCAGCGCCCCGAGCGAAAGGCCAGAGAACGACACGCCCGCATTGGCGAACCCGAAGATCGGGATGACCAGAAACGTCACCGCGCCGTGCAGGGCGTGCTCCAGCCTGTGGAGCGGCGAATGCTCGATATCGTCAGGCCGGGCCGGAGACGGGCGCAAGGGAATGGTAAGCGCCAGCAGGACGCCAGCAACGGTAGCATGGACGCCGGAGATCAGCACAAGATACCAAAGCAGCGCGCCGAGCATGAGGTAGGGCCACAATCGGGTGACGCCCATGCGGTTCAGGACGACGAGGCCGGTCAGCACCAGCGCTGCGCCGCCGAGCGCTGGCACATCGAGTGCGCCGCTATAGAACAGCGCGATGATGATGACCGCGCCGAGGTCGTCGATGATTGCGAGGGCGGCAAGAAACACCTTCAGCGAGGTGGGAACGCGCTTGCCCAGAAGCGACAGTACGCCGAGGGCGAATGCGATGTCGGTGGCGGCCGGAATGGCCCAGCCGCGCATGGTCGCGGGATCGCCCGCATTGAACGCCAGATAGATCAGCGCCGGCGCGACCATGCCGCCAAGGGCGGCGACGCCCGGAAGAATGCGCCTGTTCCAGCTTGAAAGCTGGCCGTCCAGCATCTCGCGCTTGATCTCCAGCCCGACGAGCAGGAAGAACAGCGCCATCAGCGCATCGTTGATCCAGTGCGACATGCTGAGCGGACCGAGATAGCTGGACAGCGCGCCGAAATAGGCGGGCGCCAGCGGCGAATTGGCGACGGCCAGCGCTAGTGCTGCCGCCCCCATCAGCACCAACCCGCCCGAGGCGGAACTGTCGAGGAACTCTCGCAGCATCGAGAACGGACGGCGGTTATGGGGCGAATGGATATTGGTAGGCGACAAGGCTGCGCTCCTTCGGAAACGGGGACTCTCGTTCTCCGTATTCGGGCAAGCCCGAGCGCACGCAGCACACGCCTGGGGTCAGAGCTAGGAAGGGAATGGGCCGAGTCAATGCCTGGCCGGCGCGAAATCTCTGCTTCGTGCGTTACTTGCGGGAAGCTGCCACCTCTCGTCGCATCAAGTCCTCAACTGTTGAAGCAGTTGCACCGTGCGGGACATCATGGTCAGGGAACTTCCGAGGCCTTCCCGACGTTGAAGGTGAAAAGATGGCAGCAAGGGGCGCTTTAGCTGTGTCTTGCGGTCGCCCTCACGTGGCACATGCCCCCTTAACTCCTCCGCCCAATCTGGGGAGCGTCAAGACATAGCAGAGATATCCCTGGCCTTGCCGCCGGGATATCTTGCCGGCCAACTGCTTTTCCACGGTGAGCCTGAGAAGCGTCGATCCATAGCCGCTCGATGAACACAAGGGCGGGATAGACGCTGCGGCTTCCGCCCAGCGCAATCGCAAAACCTGCGCCCCGTGGGAAATATGGATCGACAGTCGGCCGTCGGTTGCAGCCAGCGCGCCATATTTGAGCGAGTTGGTGGCCAATTCGTGGATCAGCAAGGCAAAGGACGTAACCTGGCCGGTATCGATGGCCATATCCTCACCATCCAGCTTGGCAGCCAAGGCACCATCAATACCGCAATAGGGGCGAAGTAGCGCTTCGATCAATCCCTTCAGGCCGCCATTTACAGTGGTGCCCGGCTGGGTGCCGCTGATGCGCATGTAGCGATGCGCGTCGTGCAAAGCTTCGAGCCGTTTTCTCAAGATGTTCACCAGCGGTAGCAGTTCAGGCGATTCCCGGGCGGAAAGCCCGACCAGGCCATTCACCAGGGCAAAAATGTTCTTGATGCGGTGATCGAGTTCGTGGGCAACGAGTTCGCGCTCCAGGTTCATGAGTTTTTCAAGATGGATATCGCGAGACGTTCCGTACCAACGCAGCACGCGCCCGTTCTCATCCAGCTTCGGCGTCGCCCCAAGGTGCAGCCAGCGATACTCGCCGCTGTGATGCCAAAGGCGATACTCAAGCTCGTAAGGCTCGTTGGAAGACAGGCTCTCTATTCGCTTGCGTTCGACCCGCTCCCGGTCGTCGGGATGCACCAGCGTCGTCCAGGTCTCGGCGTCGACCGTGTCTATTCTTTCGCCGACAAACTCCCGCAGCTGACGATTGACGTAGTCATGCCGCCCATCGCTGTCGACGCTCCACAGAATCTGCGGGACATCGTCGGCGATCTTGCCGAAACTGCCGTTCAACCCGTCATCAACGTCCGTTGCCAGAATATACTCTCTCCTGCTGCTGTGCTGCAAAAAGCACAGTTGCAGAGGCCAAGCAAGGCGATGGCTGCAACAGTGAAAGCCTAATGCACCTGGCTTGGATCAAGACGTTAGCCCGGCACAAGCGCTCGATCCCCCGCCGTGCTTCCTGATCCATGCGCATTCGTCCTGTCGTTGAACAGATTGCAGATACTTCTCGGAAACCGGATGGCGAGTTCGGCGTTGTCCCGGTTCCTGTCGATTTCCAACCTTACGAGAACCCATGACCTCCAAGACCATTTGGCGCTTGCGGCTGCTGACGCGAAAGCTGTGGGTGCGCGCCACACTGATCTCCTTGCTGGCGGTCGTAGCGGCGCTGCTGGCCTTCGTCGTCGCGCCCTATCTGCCCGAAGACCTGTCCACCGGCATCGGCTCCGAATCCGTTGACAATATCTTGTCGAGCATCGCTTCATCCATGCTGGCGGTGACCACCTTCTCGCTGTCGACGATGATCACCGCCTACGGCGCCGCCACCAGCAATGTGACGCCGCGGGCGACCCGGCTCATCATGGAGGATTCAATCACACAGAATGTGCTGGCGGCGTTTGTCGGCTCGTTTCTTTTTAGCCTCGTTGCGATCATCACTTTGGCCATGGGAGCCTATGGCGAGCGCGGCCGCATCGTGCCGTTTTTCGTCACGTTGTTCGTCGTGGTCCTGATCGTCGTCACGCTGCTGCGCTGAATCGACTACCTGATGGAGCTGGGGCGCGTGGGCGAAACGACCAAGCGCGTGGAGGACGCGGCCATCAGGGCCATGACGGAACGGAACGCCGAGCCGTTCCTTGGCGGACAGCCGCTCCATGATCGCGACGACGTGCCCACGGATGGTTTGGAGATCCATGCGTCCGAGATCGGCTATGTGGCCCACATCGATACGGCTGCGCTCCAAAGGGTGACCGAAAAGCATGAAGCCAATGTCTACGTGCTGGCGCTTCCCGGCGCGTTTATCGACACAAAACGTCCGCTGGCGATCGTCACCGGCGCAGGCGAAAATTTGCTTGACGCCGTGACGGATGCGTTCTCGATCGCGTCTGAACGCAGCTTCGACCAGGACCCCAGGTTCGGGCTCATCGTGCTGTCAGAAATCGCGCAGCGAGCCTTGTCCAGCGCCGTCAACGATCCCGGCACGGCGATCGATGTCATCGGGCGTGCCGTCCGCGCCCTGTCGATATGGGGGGAGCCCGTGGCTGGAAAAGAGCCGCGCTGTCCCCGTGTTCACGTGCCGCCGGTCCATGTGGACGAACTGTTCGACGACTTCTTCCTGCCGGTCGCGCGCGACGGTGCCGGCGTGGCGGAAGTTCAGGTCCGGTTGCAGAAAGCGCTGGCGCCCTGTCGCGGCTGGACGACCCCCGGTTCAGGAAAAGCGCCCGCAAACACTCCGCCATCGCACTGGATCGCGTTCGCAACGCCTCAGGCTTGAGGATCGATGTGGACCGGGCTGAAGAGGCTGCTGCGCGTATCTTGTAGCGGTGATGACAGGTAGGTCCAGTGCGGCAGGCCGTGGGGTTCTTCCTTGCCGCCAAGTGCGGACCATCGGTGGAAATTTCGACGTTGACGATGTTGCACACGCGTGCAATGTGGCATTGACTGATGGCCATGAAACGCTCCGGGGGCGATGACATATGGAACTGAATCCCAGGGTTGCGGAGGTTGCCGTGCCGAATGACCTTGACCGGCGTGAATCGTTCTGCCGCCAGATCGTGCGATCCGCCGGGGAGATTGCCCTCAAGGGGTTCGTCAGCATTGGCGCCAGCGGCTACAGGATGAAAGGCCCGCAGGATTTCCTGACCGAAACCGACGCCGCGGTGGAGCGATATATCAAGGCGGCGGTTGCAGAGGCGTTCCCTCAGGACGGCTTCCTTGGCGAAGAAACCGGGGGTGTCGCAGCGCACGACATATGGGTCGTCGATCCGATCGACGGCACGGCCAATTTCGCGCGCGGCATTCCGCATTATTGCATCTCAGTGGCTTTCGTCAGCGGTGAAGCCATCGAGATAGGAGCAATATACAACCCCAGCCTCGATGAACTGCATTTCGCCCGGCGTGGGCGTGGCGCGACACGCAACGGCGTGCCGATCCATGTCGCGCCGACCTGTGAATTCGACAGGGCCTGCGTCGAGTTCGGTTGGTCGAATCGTCAATCGAACGACAGCTATGTGGCGGCTTTGACATCCATTCTCGGCCACGGTGCCAATGTCCGGCGCGGCGCATCGGGCGCGCTCGGCCTCGCCTATGTCGCCGATGGCCGATCCGACGCCTATGCCGAACTCCATATGCATCCCTGGGACTGTATGGCTGGGCTTTTGATGGTACAGGAGGCGGGCGGCATCGTAGGTCCCTATCTCAGCCAGGACGGTCTGCGCCATGGCGGACCGGTCATTGCAGCCGCGCCCGGCATCGCGGCCGGAATGGCCGAAGCAACCGGCCTTCGCCTCGATACCGTTGGCGCGTGATGGAAACCCCGGCAGAACAACATGCCTTGCGTTACGAACGCCCGCTGTTCAGCCCGATTGTGCACGCCAGTGGATCTCCATGATAGGCCGTTCCGACGCCAGCATGGCCGACAACGAGGCTTCGGACCGGCTGCTGTAGCAGTGACATGACGGCGCGCGTGGCAATCATCGCCGATCCGCATTTTCACGATGTGAATTATCGGCAAGGTGTCGGCCGTCAAGCGGGAGCAGCGCTGAGGACGCTCGCCGATACGGCTGAATCGACGCGGGTTTTCAACGAGAGTTTTGCCGGCCTGCCGCGCCTGCTCGACGACATCGTGGCAAGGGGCATCGAAATCGTCATCATTGCCGGCGACCTGACCGATGACGGCCAGCAATCGACCATGAGTGCGGCGGTCGCGTTGCTTGAGGACTATTCGCGCCGTTTCGGCCTGCGTTTCTTCGCTACTCTGGGCAATCACGACGTCTATGCCATCCACGGCCGCCACCATGGCAAGCGCTTCCTCAACGGCGATGGCGGCCATACGCTGGTCACCAGCGACGCATCCATGCCAGGCGGTTCGTCGGTGGAAAAAATCGTGAGCCCGCAGATGTATTGCGGCGGCTATGCTTGCGCCATGCAGGCGATGGCCGGCCTTGGTTTTTTCCCCCGGGGAGAGTTCCTGTATTGGGAGACGCCGTTCGGGCGCGACGGCGCGCTGGAGCAACGCTGTTTCGATATCCGCTCGGCGGATGGCGGAACCGCGCGAAGGATGATCGATGCCTCCTATCTGGTCGAACCGGTCACGGACCTCTGGCTGCTGTCGATCGATGCCAATGTGTTCGAGCCCAGGAACGGCGATCTCGATCCCGTGGCCGAGAAAAGCTATATCGACAGCACCGATGCCGGCTGGAATTCGATGTTGCGCGACAAGCCCTTCATCCTCGACTGGATGAAGGACGTTGCCCGCCGCGCGGAAGCCGGCGGCAAGCAGTTGATCGCGTTCTCACACTATCCGCTGCTCGATCCGCTCAACGGCACGCTCGCAGACGAGATGGAGCTTTTCGGCAAGACGAGCTTTGCCAGGCGCACCCCCGGTCCGGCCATCGCCAGGGCCGGCGCCGCAACCGGTATCAAGGTTCATTTCAGCGGCCATCTGCACGTCAACGACACTGCTGTCTGGCAGCAAGGCAGCGCCTTTCTGGTCAATGTCGCGGTGCCGTCGATGGTCGGGTTTCCACCCGCCTACAAGATCGTCTCCATGGCCGATAACCACATGCATATCGAGACGATGCGCATGTACGAGGTGCCTGGTTTCGATCTAGCCTTCGAGGGCTACCGCACCGAACTCGAGCATTCGGGCGCGCCGCATTCCGGTCTGCTCGATGCTGTGAGCCACGCCGATTTTCTCAGCCGCCATCTCGCCGAACTGGTCAAGCACCGCTATTTGCCGCGCGAATGGCCTGCCGACCTGCGGCGGCTCGTTTCGCGGCTCACCCTTGGCGACCTTGAACGCCTTGCGGCGGCGTCGGAAGCGGTCGATGCAGACAGGTTCCAGCCGGGTGAAACCACGACAGGTGCAGATTGGCGTCGCCTCAGCCTGCTCGACATGACGGTCGACTGGTATCGGCTGCGCAACGGGCGGCACTTGGCGCTCGATTTCGTCAGCCCCGAGCGGTTGGAAGCCTACCGGCGGCTGGCGGTCCAGTTCGCCGCGCATGCATGGCCGAAAGGCAGCCTGCAGGCGCGCCTGGCCCTCTTCACGCGCATGATGATGAACTACATGGATGCGCCGCCTTCACTGGATTTCAGCATCGATCTCCGAAACGGTGCGATCGAAGCGCACGATGCGGCCTACTTCGGCCGTACCGAACGGCGCCACACCGGGACGGCCTGAAAACACGCCGCTTCGCCTTCGACATCATTCTCCTCTGGCTCGGCCAGCAAGCGCATGATGTGGTCGGCGATCTGGTCGATCGGCTGGCGGAAAGTGGTCAAATTATAGGATACCCACCCGGCCTGCTCGATGTCGTCGAAGCCGATCACGCAGATTTCCTGCGGCACCGAGAGACCGAACTCGAAGCGTGCCGCGTCCATGAAGCCGCACGCAAGCAGGTCGGTCACGCAAAACGCTGCCTGCGGCCGCTCCGACCCGCTCAGCAAAAGGCGCCCTGCCTCAAAGCCGGACGCATATGAGGTCGGCCCCGTTGCGGTGACCCTGACCTGCAGCCCGGCTTCGGCCGCCGCCGCCTGGAAGCCTTGCGCCCGAGCGACGAGGCTCGGCGTGCCTGCCAGTGACGAGACGACGGCAAGCCGCTCGCAGCCCGCGCGCCGCAGCATCAGGAATGCCTCGCGCGCCGCACCGACATTATCGAGCGTGACGTTCTTCGGGCCGTCGAGATGGTCGTCGCGATTGATGAGAATGACGCGCTGGCCGCTGTTCACACAGGTATCGATCAGGCTCGCGGGGGGCGAGCCCGAAAGGACGACCGTGGCGCCGGCGCGATAGTTGAGCGTCTGGCGCAAGGCAAGTTCGACGCTGTCGCGGTCGCCGGAGGTGTTGATCACCATGCCGACCCGATTGATCGCTTGCAGACGGCGTGTCAGCGCGTCGAGCATGCGCGCCTGGTAGGGTGTGTTGATCTCGGCGCCGATGAGGCAGACGATGCCGCTGTCCTCGTTGATCAGGCTGCGCGCGAGGTGGTTGACATGGTAGCCGAGAGTGTCCGCAGCGCTCCGCACTTTCTGCCGCGTTGCGGCTGAAACGCTTGCGCCATCGGTGAAGGTTCGCGATACCGCCGAGCGCGAGACGCCGGCCAGCTCAGCGACCTGCTGCGCGCTGACAAACGACCTTGCCGCTCTTGCTTCACGCATTCTTCCACCTCGGCGGGAGCGGGCGTGTTGCAACCTTGTGCAATACGCCGTGCCGCTGCCCATGAATTTTCTAGATACAAGCCCGCACGGCTGTTCGCAATGTCGGACCTGTCCCTTTAGCAGTTCAGCAAGGGCAAATATGCCGGCGATGCGTTGAACACGATTGCAAAGTTTCAAAAAACCTACCAATCTGATCGAGGTCGCAACGGATGAACTCATTAGACGACGAAACTTTCGGGAGGAATTCGGGATGATACGTTCATGGCTTATTTCGGCTGCTGCTGGAACACTTCTGGCCGCGGGCAGTGTTGGAGCTGACGCCGCCAGCCTGACCTTGTACTGCGGCGCCGATGAAACCTGGTGCCAACAGATGGCGCGGGGCTTCGAGGAAGAGACCGGCATCACCGTCGACATGACCCGCAAGAGCGCCGGTGAGATTTACGCCCAGCTCAAGGCGGAGGCCTCCAATCCGAAGGGCGACATCTGGTGGGCGGGCACCGGCGACCCGCATCTGCAGGCCGCGGAAGAAGGCCTGACCGAAGAATACACTTCGCCGCTGATGAGCGAGTTGCACGACTGGGCAATCAAGCAGGCAGAGACCGGTGCCCACCGCACCGTCGGTGTCTATTCCGGAGCCCTGGGCTTCGGCTACAACAAGGATCTGCTTGCCAAGAACGGCCTGCCCGAGCCGAAATGCTGGGCCGACCTGACCAAGCCGGAATACAAGGGCCAGATTCAGATCGCCAATCCCAATTCGTCCGGCACCGCCTACACGATGCTGGCGACAATGGTTCAGTTGATGGGCGAGGAAAAGGGCTTCGAATACATGAAGGCCCTCCACAAGAACGTCAACCAGTACACCAAGTCGGGGTCGGCGCCGATCAAGGCGGCAGGCCTTGGCGAAACCACCATCGGCATCGTCTTCATGCATGACTCGGTCGCACAGACCGTGGCCGGATTCCCTGTCGTCACCGTCGCGCCATGCGAGGGCACCGGCTACGAGATCGGTTCCATGTCGATCATCAAGGGCGCCCGCCACCTCGACGAGGCGAAGAAGTTCTACGATTGGGCATTGCGCGCCGACGTGCAATCGAAGGCGCAGGAAGTGAAATCGTTCCAGCTTCCTTCCAACAAGGCCGCAACGCAGTCGAAGGCAGCACCCGACCTGTCCACGATCAAGCTCATCGCCTACGACTTCAAGAAGTATGGCTCCAGCGAGGAGCGCAAGCGGCTTCTGAAGAAATGGGACGACGACGTGGCCTCCTTGCCGCAATAACCGATGCGCGCTGAAGGAGGCGCCTCCGGTTTGCACCCGACAGTTGGCCTGTGGCTGGCGGTCGGGTGGATCGGCTATGCCGTGTTGCCCTGGTATGGGGTGGACGGCAATTTCTTCTCGTTTTTCTGGCTGGGCGAGGGCTATCCGCTCAATGAGGATGTGGCGCCTGCGCTCTTCCTCGTTGCCCAGGGCCTGAAGCTGTGGCTGTCGCCGCTCGTCATTCTGCTGCTTTTGCCCCTGCTTGCGTGGGGGCGGCACAAGAGCGATCCCTTCTTCGGAAAATTGCTGATCGTCGTCGGTGCCGCCGGTCTGGCTTGGGTGCTTTTCCAGGGTTTCGGCATCGGCCTGCGCGGCTGGCGCTTTGACTGGCTGACGGCTCTTTTCGGCGAACTGGACGACCGCCAGTTCGGCATGGGCTACGGAGCCTTGCTGACGGCGTGCGCCTTCCTGTTCCTGTTCACGCTGGGGCTGGCGGCACGCGGCGCGGTCGGCGGCGACGTCTTCGTGGTCGGGTCCATCGGTTTCGTCGTCGCCATCGTTGCCTTGTTCGTCTTCATGCCGATCCTGCAGATGCTGGCCAACGCGCTGTTGACCCCCGACGGCGTCTATTCGCTCAGCGCCTTCCTCGGCAAATTTGCCAGCGCCAAGCTGTGGTCGCTCGATTGCCTTGCGGGCGGGAGCCGCTGCGGTGTTGCCTGGAATTCGTTGTTCCTTGCCGTCGTGGTCGGCATTGCCACGACCTTGCTCGGACTCGCCTTTGCGCTCGTCGCCACCCGCACCGGCTTTCGCTTCAGGCGCGTGTTGCGGGCACTGACCGTGCTGCCGATCATCACGCCGGCCTTCGTCATCGGCCTGGCGGTGATCCTGTTGTTCGGCCTGTCGGGCGCCTTCAACCAGATTGCCGCAAACGCGTTCGGAATTCAGCCGACACGCTGGGTCTACGGCCTGCCGGGCCTTCTTATTGCCCAGACCCTCGCCTTCACGCCCGTCGCCTTTCTCGTGCTGATCGGCGTGGTCGAGGGCGTCAGTCCATCGATGGAAGAGGCGGCCCAAACCTTGCGCGCCGGACGGTGGCAGACATTCGTCACGGTGACGCTGCCATTGATGCGGCCGGGCCTTGCCAACGCCTTCCTGCTCGGCTTCATCGAGAGCATGGCCGATTTCGGCAACCCGCTGGTGCTGGGCGGCAATTTCGATGTCCTGTCGACGGAAATATTCTTTGCCATCGTCGGCGCGCAGAACGACCCGGCGCTGGCGGCCATCCTCGCCATCGTCCTGTTGTTCTTCACGCTGGCCGCATTCTACGCCCAGCGTTCCTGGCTGGGGCGGCGTTCCTACACCACCATGTCCGGCAAGGGGGATTCCGGCGTGCATGCGCGCCTGCCGGCGGCCCTGCAATATATGCTCTACGGCGTCGTCGGGCTGTGGGTGGCGCTCACCGTCATCGTCTACGCCACCATCGTCTACGCAAGCTTCGTGACGCTGTGGGGTGTCGATCAATCCTTGACCCTGAGGCACTACCATCAGGCGTTCGACGTGGCATGGAACGAGTTCGGCGTGCATTGGCGCGGCTCGGCCTGGGGCTCGTTCTGGACGACGATCATCATCGCGCTGGTTTCCGCGCCGCTGACGGCGGCGGTAGGGCTGCTGACCGCCTATCTGCTCGCCAGGCAGAATTTCGCCGGCAAGAACGCCTTCGAGTTCGGCACCATGCTGTCCTTCGCCATACCCGGCACCGTGATCGGCGTCTCCTACGTCATCGCCTTCAACGTGCCGCCGATCGAGTTGACCGGCACCGGGATCATCCTTGTCCTGTCCTTCATTTTCCGGAACATGCCTGTCGGCGTGCGTGCCGGCATTGCTTCCATGTCGCAGATCGATCGCAGTCTCGATGAAAGCTCCCTGACACTCGGGGCCAGTTCCTGGCAGACGTTCCGGCGTATCATATTGCCGTTGCTCAGGCCGGCTATCGTGGCCGCACTCGTCTACTCCTTCGTGCGCGCCATGACGGCGATCAGCGCCATCATCTTTCTGGTCAGCGGCCGCTACGACATGGCGACGAGCTACATCGTCGGACGCGTCGAAAACAACGAGTACGGCGTCGCCATCGCCTATTCGACCGTGCTGATCGTCGTGATGCTGGCGGTGATCGGGCTGATGCAGCTCATCGTCGGCAGCCGCAGGATCGGCCGCCGTGCATCCGGTGCGCCCGGCGGTCAGACCGCAATTGCAGGAGCTGGTTGAGCATGACGGATATTCGCGGCAATGCCGCCTCGGTGACGTTCGAGCATGTCGTCAAGATCTATCCCGGCGTTTCCTCGCCGGCCGTCAACGACGTCTCGTTCTCCATCGAAGCGGGCAAGCTGGTGACGCTGCTCGGCCCCTCCGGCTGCGGCAAGACGACGACGCTGCGCATGATCGCCGGCCTCGAAATGCCCAGCAGCGGCCGCGTCCTGATCGGCGGCGCCGACGTTACCCGGCTTCCCGCCACCGAGCGGGATGTGTCGATGGTGTTCCAGTCCTATGCGCTTTTCCCGCACATGACGGTGATGGAGAATGTCGGCTACGGCCTCAAGTTTTCCGGCCACGGCAAGAGCGAGGCGGCGGCGCGTGCGCGCGCCGGTCTGGAACTTGTCGGCCTGTCCGGCTTCGAGGAGCGTCTGCCCAGTGAACTGTCGGGAGGCCAGCAGCAGCGCGTCGCCGTCGCCCGCGCCCTGGTGCTCGAGCCGCAGGTACTTTTGTTCGACGAGCCGCTTTCCAATCTCGACGCCAAGCTTCGCCGCCAGGTTCGGGAGGAAATCCGCGATATCCAGACCAAGCTCGGCCTGACCGTCGTCTATGTCACCCACGACCAGGAAGAAGCGCTGGCCGTGTCCGACCGCATCATCGTCATGAACAAGGCGGTGATCGCGCAGGACGGCAGCCCGCGCGAACTGTACGATGCACCCGCCAGCGCCTTCGTCGCCGACTTCATCGGCGAGGCAAATATCCTGTCGTGCAATGTGGTTTCGGTCGCTGACGGCAGGGCAAAGGTCAGCATCGGGCCTGTCACGATCACGACGCCGGCAAGAGGCCATGCCGGCGGCCCCGCCAAGCTGGCGGTTCGGCCCAACCGCATCATGATTTCCCCGGCCGGGGCAAAGAACAGCCTGCCGGCCACGGTGCGCAAGGCCACCTATGTCGGCAGCCATATGGAATACATGGTCGACACGCCCTCGGGCGCCATCTTCGTGGTTTCTCCCGAAGTCGATACGGTACACGCATCCGGGCAATCCATCGGATTGCAATTTCCTGCCGGCGGGCCCGTGCTGGTCGATTGAATCTCCTGTTCCTGCTATAGGACGCTGGCTGAAACTTGCGTCGATACGAAAGTCCGATGAAGTGGGCCAGCCAGTCTTGCGCGTGTAGGAGCCGCGTGCACGCTCTTGCGGCAGGCGCGTTTTTCTCACCTTATGCGCCACCCTATCCGTCGCTGCCAATCGAGGTCCCATGATCGACAAGCTGGAGTTCTTCATCGCGCTCGCCCGGGAGGAGCATTTCGGTCGGGCGGCCGAAATGTCCGGCGTGACCCAGCCGACGCTGTCGGCGGCGATCAAGCAACTCGAGGATCAACTGGGCGTCATGCTGGTCAAGCGCGGGTCGCGCTTCCAGGGCCTGACGCCGGAAGGCGATCAGGTTCTGGTATGGGCGCGCCGCATCGTGGGCGACGCGCGCAGCATGCATGAGGAAATGCGCGCCGCGCGCCATGGCCTTTCGGGCCGCATCCGCATCGCCGCGATCCCGACCGCGCTTGCCATGATGCCCAAGCTCACCACGCCGTTTCGCGAAAAGCATCCCGGCGTCACCTTCTCCATCCTGTCGCGGACCTCGATCGAGATCCTGTCGCTGCTCGGCAATTTCGAAGTCGATGCCGGCATCACCTATCTCGACAACGAACCGCTGGGGCGTGTCACCAGCGTGCCGCTCTACAGCGAGCGCTACCAGTTGATCACTGCCGCTGGAAATCCCTACTCCGACAGGCCGTCGGTGAGTTGGGCGGAGATCAGCCGTTTGCCGCTTTGCCTGCTGACACCCGACATGCAGAACCGGCGAATCATCGACCAGCATCTGGCCGAAGCCGGCGGCGAAGTGCGCCCGACGCTTGAGTCGAACTCGATGATCTTGCTGTTTTCCCATATCCGCACCGGCAAATGGTCGTCGATCATGCCCTTGACCCTTGCCGAGACCCTCGGTTTTTCCGAACCAATCCGGGCGATTCCGATCGTTGGCCCCGATGCGGGGCACTCCGTCGGCATGGTCGTCGCCCCCCGCGAGCCCAATACGCCGCTCGTTTCGGCGCTGCTCGACGAAGCGATCGCGCTGGCAAGAGATTTCAAGGCGAAGAATAAGCCTTAATTTTCCTGATAGTTAGAAGTTTTCACCCTGTGTTGATAGGTTTTTTCTATCGACCGACGAAACACGCGTATTGATCCCTGTAGATTTCTCTGCTTTTGGTGTTGTTTAGCGACACATAGCTACGATTATGGGAGGGCCTGCATGAATATGCAGCCGGCACGTACCGAGATCGCGGCGCAAGCTGCATCGATCATCGATGACATGAAGGGTCTTGAAGGCCCACTTCTGCCAATTTTGCACGGCATCCAGGAAGAGTTCGGCTATGTGCCGCAAGAGGCTCTTCCGATCATCGCATCGAAACTGAACCTGTCGCGCGCCGAAGTTTACGGCGTCGTCTCGTTCTATCATGACTACCGCAAGCAGCCTGCCGGCCGCCATGTGCTGAAGCTGTGCCAGGCGGAATCGTGCCAGTCGATGGGTAGCGACGCTGTCGCTGCCCGTCTCAAGCAGGCGCTTGGCATCGATTTCCACCAGACCACGTCCGATGGTGCTGTCACGCTGGAGCCGGTCTACTGCCTCGGGCTTTGCGCCTGCTCGCCCGCCGCGCTGCTCGACGGCGAGGTCATCGGCCGGATCGACGCCGACAAGGTCGACGAAATCGTTGCGGAGGTCCGCTCGTGAAACCCCATATCTATATCCCCGGCGATTCAGGCGCTCTGGCGCTTGGCGCCGAGAAGGTCGCCAAGGCGATCGAGCAGGAACTGGCCGAGCGCGGCATCGAGGCCAAGATCGTGCGCAACGGCTCGCGCGGCGCCTATTTCCTCGAGCCGATGGTCGAGGTCGAGACCGATGCCGGCCGCGTCGCCTACGGTCCGGTCAAGCCGTCCGACATGAAAAGCCTGTTCGACAGCGGCTTCCTGTCCGGCGGCCACCACAAGCATTGGCTGGGTGACCCGGAAGCCATTCCCTACATTGCCAAACAGACCAGGCTGACCTTTGCGCGCTGCGGCATCATCGATCCGCTTTCGCTCGAAGCCTATGAGAGCCACGGCGGCCTTGCCGGCCTGCGCAAGGCGGTTGCGATGGCGCCTGCCGACGTCGTCGCCCAGGTGACGGAATCGGGCTTGCGCGGGCGCGGCGGCGCCGGCTTCCCGACCGGTATCAAGTGGAAGACCGTGCTCGATACCGCGGCGGAGCGCAAATACATCGTCTGCAACGCCGACGAGGGCGATTCCGGCACCTTCGCCGATCGCATGATCATGGAGGGCGATCCGTTCGTGCTGATCGAAGGCATGACGATCGCCGGCATCGCGACCGGCGCGACCATGGGCTACATCTATATCCGCTCGTAATACCCGCACGCGGTCGCCGTGATGCGCAAGGCCGTCGAAATCGCCCGCAAGGCGCGCGTGCTCGGCCTCAATGTGCTGGGTTCGCCCAACGCCTTCGACATGGAAGTGCGGGTCGGTGCCGGGGCCTATGTCTGCGGCGAGGAAACGGCATTGCTCGACAGCCTGGAAGGCAAGCGCGGCATGGTGCGCGCCAAGCCGCCGCTGCCGGCGCACAAGGGCCTGTTCGGGCAGCCGACGGTGATCAACAACGTCATCTCTTTGGCGTCGGTGCCGATCATCATGGACAAGGGCGCGGCCTACTACAAGGATTTCGGCATGGGTCGTTCGCGCGGCACCATTCCCATCCAGATCGCCGGCAACATCAAGTATGGCGGCCTGTTCGAGACGGCCTTCGGCCTCACGCTTGGCGAAATCATCGACGACATCGGCGGCGGCACCGTCACCGGGCGTCCGGTCAAGGCGGTGCAGGTCGGCGGCCCGCTTGGCGCCTATTTCCCGCGCGGCCTGTTCGATACGCCGTTCGACTATGAGGCCTTCGCCGCCAAGGACGGCCTGATCGGCCATGCCGGCATCGTCGTTTTCGACGACAGCGCCGACATGCTGAAGCAGGCGCGTTTCGCCATGGAGTTCTGTGCCGTCGAAAGCTGCGGCAAGTGCACGCCGTGCCGCGTCGGCTCGACGCGCGGCGTTGAAACGCTGGACAAGCTGGCTGCGGGCATCGAGCCGCAGAAGCAGGTCGCGCTCGTAACCGACCTTTGCAATACGATGAAGTTCGGCTCGCTCTGCGCGCTGGGCGGTTTCACGCCTTATCCGGTGATGAGCGCGCTCACGCATTTCCCTGAAGACTTTAAGCCGGTGCCAGTCGCCGAAGCCGCCGAATAGGAGAAGCGGACATGGGTCTCATTCACGAAATCGACTTCGGCACTCCGGAGTCCAAATCCGCAAAGCAGGTGACGCTGCTGGTCGACGGCAAGTCCGTTACTGTGCCCGAAGGCACCTCGATCATGCGCGCTTCCATGGAAGCGGGCGTCGAGATCCCCAAGCTGTGCGCCACTGATTCGCTCGATTCCTTCGGCTCCTGCCGCATCTGTGTGGTGGAGGTCGAGGGCCGCAACGGAACACCCGCCTCCTGCACCACGCCTGTGGCTGAAGGCATCGTGGTCCATACCCGTTCGGAGCGTCTCGACGCCATCCGCAAGGGCGTCCTTGAACTCTACGTTTCCGACCATCCGAGCGGCTGGAACGAGCAGCGCGGCACCGGTGGGAGCGAGTTCGACAAGGTCGCCTCGACCGTCGGGCTTACCGAAAACCGCTACGGCCTCGATGGCCGCAATCACGTTGCACCGAGCAACGGTTCGCTGAACATCGACTACATCGCCCGCGACGAATCCAATCCCTATTTCATCTACGACCCGTCGCAGTGCATCGTCTGCTCGCGTTGCGTGCGTGCCTGTGAGGACGTGCAGGGCACTTTCGCGCTGACCATCGAGGGCAGGGGCTTTGAGTCTCGCATTGCCGCCGGCATGAACGAATCCTTCGTCGAGTCCGAATGCGTGTCGTGCGGCGCCTGCGTGCAGGCCTGCCCGACCGACGCGCTGCGCGAGAAGACGGTGCTGGAAAAGGGCATGCCTGAGACGTCGGTCGTCACGACTTGCGCCTATTGCGGGGTCGGCTGCTCCTTCAAGGCCGAAATGCAGGGAGGGCAGGTCATTCGCATGATGCCTTACAAGGCAGGCAAGGCCAACCATGGCCACTCCTGCGTCAAGGGCCGCTTCGCCTACGGCTACGCCACCCACACCGACCGCATCCTCTCGCCCATGATCCGGGAAAAGACCACCGATCCGTGGCGCGAAGTGTCGTGGGAAGAAGCGCTGGCCTACACCGCCAACGAGTTCCGCCGCATCCAGTACCAATATGGCCGCGGTTCCATCGGCGGCATCACGTCGTCGCGTTGCACCAACGAGGAAACCTATCTCGTCCAGAAGCTTGTGCGGCAGGGCTTCCAGAACAACAACGTCGACACCTGCGCTCGCGTCTGCCACTCGCCGACCGGCTATGGACTCAACACCACGCTGGGTACGTCCGCCGGCACGCAGGACTTCGATTCGGTCGAAGAATGCGATGTCATGATCCTGATCGGCGCCAACCCGACCGACGCGCATCCCGTGTTCGCATCACGCATGAAGCAGCGCTTGCGTCAGGGCGCCAGGATCATCGTCATCGATCCGCGCCGCATCGATCTGGTGAAGAGCCCGCACATCAAGGCGGCTCACCATCTGCCGATCCAGCCTGGCACCAACGTCGCCATTCTGACCGGCTTGGCCCACGTCATCGTCACCGAGAAGCTCTACAACGAAGCTTACATTAACTCCCATTGCGATCGCGAAGCGTTCGACGACTGGGCGGAATTTGTCTCCAATGCACGCTACAGCCCGGAGGAAACGGCCAAGATCTGCGGCGTGGATGCTGAATCCATTCGCGAGGCGGCTCGCCTTTATGCCACCGGCGGCAACGGCGCCATCTACTACGGCCTCGGCGTCACCGAGCACAGCCAGGGCTCGACCGCGGTCATGGGTATCGCCAACCTCGCCATGGCGACCGGCAACCTTGGCCGCAGGGGCGTGGGCGTGAACCCGCTGCGCGGCCAGAACAACGTGCAGGGTTCGTGCGACATGGGCTCGTTCCCGCACGAATTCCCCGGCTATCGTCACGTTGCGACCGATGCGGTGCGCAAGATCTACGAGGATCTGTGGGGCGTGAAGCTCGATTCGGAGCCGGGCCTGCGCATTCCCAACATGCTCGACGCCGCCGTCGACGGGACCTTCAAGGGCATCTACATCCAGGGTGAAGACATCCTTCAGTCCGACCCCGACACCGGTCACGTCTCCGCCGGTCTTGCCGCGATGGAGTGCGTGGTCGTTCACGACCTCTTCCTCAACGAGACGGCGCGCTATGCGCACGTCTTCCTGCCGGGCTCGACCTTCCTCGAAAAGGAAGGCACTTTCATCAACGCCGAGCGCCGCATCAACCGTGTGCGCAAGGTGATGGAGCCGAAGGCCCGTTACGCCGATTGGGAAGCGACGCAGGAACTCGCCCGCGCTCTCGGCCTCGACTGGACCTACACCCATCCCTCGCAGGTCATGGACGAGATCGCTGCGACGACCCCTACTTTCGCCGGCGTCAGCTTTGATTTCCTCGACGAAGTCGGCTCGGTACAGTGGCCGTGCAACGAGAAGGCACCGATGGGCACACCGATCATGCACACCACCGGCATCGTTCGCGGCAAGGGCAATTTCGTGCGCACCGAATATGTCGGTACGGACGAGAAGGTCGGCCCGCGCTTCCCGCTCCTGCTCACCACCGGACGCATCCTCAGCCAGTACAATGTCGGCGCCCAGACCCGCCGTACCGACAATGTCGTGTGGCATGACGAGGATCGGCTGGAGATCCACCCGCAGGATGCCGAGGATCGCGGTATCCGTGACGGCGAACTGGTGCGGCTGTCGAGCCGCTCCAACGAAACGACGCTCAAGGCATTGATCACCGACAGGGTTGCGCCCGGTGTTGTCTACACCACCTTCCACCATCCCGACACGCAGGCCAACGTCATCACCACCGACTACACGGACTGGGCGACCGGCTGTCCGGAGTTCAAGGTCACTGCCGTTCAGATCTCGCCGTCCAACGGTCCGACCGATTGGCAGCTTGAGTATGAGGAGTTGAGCCGCAAGAGCCGCCAGATCACCCCTCTGGCTGCGGCGGAGTGACTGCAGGTGACGCAACCGGGCAGATCGCGGGGAGACATGTCGCCATGACGGCGCGCCCCGCGCTTGCCCGGATTTCGCGCATTGCCAAGCGCTCTGCCGGTGCCGCCGCCGCCAACCGCATGGTGCCGGAAGAAACGCCGATCGCGCTGTCCTACGGCGGCACCACCCATGCCGTGATGATGGCATCGCCTGCCGATTTCGAGGATTTCGCCCTCGGCTTTTCGATCACGGAAGGCATTGTCGGTTCCTCCGACGAGATCGACGCCATCGAGGTCCAGGACCACGGTGCCGGCATCGATATCCAGATCCGCCTGAAAGACACGGCCAACCGTCGGTTCGAGGCGCGGCGGCGGCGGCTTGCCGGCCCTGTCGGCTGCGGCCTGTGCGGTATCGAATCGATCGAAGAGGCGATGCGCAGCGTCGACGCCGTCGATGCCTCCAGACTGACGCTTGAAGCACAGGATATCGTCCGGTCGGTCCAGTTGCTATCCAGGGTCCAGTTGCTCCATTCGGAGACCGGCGCTGTTCACGCCGCCGGCTTTTACGTGCCGGGCCACGGTATCGTCATGGCGCGCGAGGATGTCGGCCGCCACAATGCGCTGGACAAGCTGGCCGGTGCGTTGGCGAAAGCGGGCACCGACGGTTCATCCGGCGCCGTTGTCGTCACCTCCCGCGTTTCGGTCGAAATGGTGCAGAAGACGGCGGCCATCGGCGCGCCCTTCATCATCGCCATTTCGGCGCCGACCGCACTTGCCGTCCGCACCGCCGAAAGCTCCGGCATGACCCTTGTGGCGCTGGTGCGTGGTGACGATTTCGATATTTTCACCCATCCCGACCGCGTCGTTTTCGGAGCTGCCAAGCATGTCGCCTGACAAACTCATGTACCAAGCCAATCAGATCGCGATGTTCTTCCGTTCGAAGCCGCATGCCGAAGGCGTCGCAGGCGTCGCCGACCACATCAACAAGTTCTGGGAGCCGCGCATGCGCCGCCAGTTCTTTGCAATGATCGGTGAGGGAACCAAGGGCTTCGACGCCCTGGTGCTTGAGGCCGCCGCTAAGGTCAGGCAACCGCCGCCGGGAGAAATGCCTGCCGGCGCAGCGAAAGCGCTCGCGCACCACTGAACCACAAGATGTGAGAAGGTCGCGGCCCTGCAGCGGCAGGGCCTGTTGCCTTGCCGGTGAAGGAATAGCACTTCGATCCGAAGAGACCGCTCGCTACAGCGTGCCTTACTTGCCCTTGGCGCGGTCGATCGCCTCGACGATCATCTGCTTGGCGCGGGCGGCGTCGTACCAGCCGCCGATCTTCACCCACTTGCCGGGTTCCAGGTCCTTGTAGTGCTCGAAGAAGTGCGACACCTGGTCGAGGGTGATCTGCGGCAGGTCGGTATAGTTGACGATCTTCTCGTAGCGCTTGGTGAGATGCGGCGAGGGCACGGCGATGACCTTTTCGTCCTGGCCGGCGTTGTCTTCCATCACCAGCACGCCGATCGGGCGCACGTTGATGATGCAGCCGGGCACCAGCGCACGCGTCGAGCAGATCAGCACGTCGATCGGATCGCCGTCGCCGGAAAGCGTGTGCGGCACGAAACCGTAGTTGCCCGGATACCGCATCGGCGTGTGCAGGAAACGGTCGACGAACAGCGTGCCGGCCTCCTTGTCCATCTCATACTTGATCGGCTCGCCGCCCACCGGCACCTCGATGATGACATTGACGTCTTCAGGCGGGTTGTTCCCGATGGCTATCGCGTCGATACGCATGGCTGACCCTCTCGGCGTTGGAGCAATTCCGGCAAAAATGCCAAACCGGTCTTGTCTCGGCAATTGTGTGAAAACTAAGGACGTGCACGGTTCGCCGGCTCGACCGGAAACGCCACCGCTTCGACGTTTCCGATACCGGTGGTTTTCGCAACCTGCAATGCGACACGATTCCACTTTCGGGCGATAGGCTTCAGCCGCGCCAGACGGCAGCTATTCCCAGACGAAGGCGACTTTCTTGAGCGCCTTCTGCTCGAACACCTCGACGCCTTCGGCGATGTCGCGGCCGCCGGCGCCGGTATAGAAAGCGAGCGCATTATCGTTTTCTTCCAACGCCCACACGACCATGCCCTTCAGGCCGTGGTCATTGAGCCGCTGGCGGGCGGCGGCAAACAGGCGGCTGCCAAGGCCGATGCCTTGATATTCCGGGCGCAGGTAAAGCTCGTAGATCTCGCCTTGCTGGGTAAGTTCGCGGGCGCGGTTGCGGCCGATGGTGGCATAGCCGGCGATGGTGCCGCCGATTTCAACCACAAGCACCGCCGCGGCGCGCCGTATGGCGTTCGCCCACCAGTCCGCCCCGCGGCGATTGATCATCGAGGTCAGGGTCTTGTGCGGGATGATGCCGGAATAAGCGCCACGCCATGCCTCAAGGTGCACGTCGGCGATTTCGCCTGCGTCGCTGGGTTCGGCCTTCCTGATGTCGATCGTCAACGTGTTCATGATTTGTTAACCATAAACGCGTGCTGGTCGATTGCAAGGTCAGGTGCAGACAGCAAGCCGACTTTTACGCGAGGCTGCGCGCAGCCTTCGGGATGCTCAGATTTCGATCAGGCGGTCGTCGAGTTCGTTGGCATCGCCCGGCGAGACCGGGAAATGTTCGGCCAGTACCGCTCCGACAGCCTCGATCGTCTTGATGAAGCCGTCGGCGAGGCGGTCGTCGCGCGCGGCGGCGGTCAGGTCGCGCACCGCATCGTCCCAGATCCGCTGTTCGACGCGGCTGTTGATGCCGGTGTCGGCGATGACTTCGGCGTAGCGCTCGGCAAGCGATACGAAGATCAGCACGCCGGTGCGGGCAGTGGTCAGATGAATGTTGCGGGCGAGGAACTGCCGCACGGCATTGCCGTGGGCGGCGTGGTGGCGCATTTGCCACGGCACCAGGTGGATGCGCAGCGCCGGCGCCAGCCACAGCAACATGAGCACGCTGGCCACAGCCAGGCCCTGCGCCAGGATGAAATGCGGCAGGCGGATCGAAAGCCACCAATACTCCGCCGCATAGGCGAGGCCGAGGCTGACAAGCACGATGCCGGCCATCGCCATGAAGGCGGCAGGGAAGAAATAGCTGTCGCTGCGGTGCGCGACCAAGCAGTAGATCTCGCCGTCGGTCGTTGCTTCGGCGGCGCGTATGGCGGCTGCCACGCGCTCATGGTCGGCGCTGCTGATCGAACCTGTCGCCATGTTCACCAACCCCCCGATGCCCCGCCGCCACCGGACGAGCCGCCGCCGCCCGAAAAGCCGCCGCCGCCGCCACCAGACGACCAGCCGCCTCCGCCGGATGACCAGCCCCCACCGCTCGAGGACCGGCCTGAGCGGCCCTTGTTGTTCATGTCGAAGACCATGCCCAGCCAGCGGTAGCGCCGGGGGCCGATCTTCTGGCCGAAGATCGGCGGCAGGATGGCCATGGCGAAGCCGCCGAAGAAAAGGATCACCCAGATGGTGATGAAGATGACCGGAATCCAGTCGTCGATGTCCATCGACGTATCCTGGTTGCGGGCGCCTCGCGCCTCCAGTTCTTCCGGATTGCCCTCCAGAACCATGATGATGTCGTCGACGGCCTTTTCGATGCCGCCGGAAAAATCCCCGGCACGGAAGGCCGGCACCATGTCGTTTTCGATGATCAGCTTGGAATGCAGGTCGGTCAGCGTGCCTTCCAGCCCGTAGCCGACCTCGATGCGCATCTTGCGGTCGTCGCGGGCCACCAGCACAAGCACGCCGTTGTCCTCGCCGGCCTGGCCGAGATTCCAGGCGCGAAACAGGCGATTGGAATAAGGTTCGATCGCCTCGCCGTCGAGACTGGGAATGGTGGCCACGACAATCTGGTCGGACCCCTTCGCTTCGAATTCGGCTAGCTTTTGCGTCAGCAGCACCTCGGTGGCGGCGTCGATCATGCCGGCATCGTCGACCACCCTGCCGGTCAGCGTCGGCAGGCTGGCTGCTAAGGCCGCAAGCGGAAGGAAGAGGCTTAGAAGCAGAATCGCAAAGGCGCCTGCGATCCGTCGAGCCGGTAGGCCAGAGGGGGGTGATTTAAAGCGCAAGGTCAAACTTTGAACCGCTTTACTGGCGCGCCGTTCAGCCGCCTTGCCCGGTGCCGAAATTCACCTTCGGCGCTTCCAACTTGTCCTCGGCGACGGTGAAGTTCTGGAACGGCTCGTTGGAGCGGAACCAGAATGTCGCCCACAGCACGGACGGGAAGGTGCGAAGCGTCAAATTGTAGTCCCGCACTGCCTGAATATAGTCGCGCCGGGCCACCGCAATGCGGTTTTCGGTGCCCTCAAGCTGTGCCTGCAGGGCAAGGAAATTCTGGTTGGCCTTGAGGTCGGGATAGTTCTCCACCACCGCCAGCAGCCTCGACAAGGCGCTGGTCAGGCCGGCCTGGTTTTCCTGGAAGGCCTTGAAAGCGTTGGGATCGGACAGGGTCTCCGGCGTCACCGTCACTTGCGTCGCCTTGGCGCGCGCCTCGACCACGCCTTCCAGCACGTCCTTCTCATGGCTGGCGTAGCCCTTCACCGTCTCGACGAGGTTGGGGATGAGATCGGCGCGGCGCTGGTACTGGTTGAGCACTTCGCTCCAGGCAGCCTTGGCGTTTTCTTCCGCCGTCGGGATGGTGTTGTAGCCGCAGCCGGCCAGAAGCGGCAGCACGAATGCCATCATCAGAAAGGCCGGCAGGTTGCGAGGGAGGCGAACAAGACGCTGGGCAAGCATGGAGTGGATCCCTGGACGTGGATGGTGAGGAAGCATTACCACAAAGCGCGTCCAAGAAAACGACCTTCGCGCGCGATCTGCCGCGACCACGCGCCCCGGCTGTATTTCGTTTGGAAAACCGCTTCACACTTTTCGGTCCTATGCTCTAATGTCGCTTGAAAGCAGGGTAACGCCATGGCCGGACCGGGCAAAGCAGATCGGGGAGACAGCGAGCGCGAGCGCGAATCGCGCCGTATCCTCAAGGATATCGCCAGCGAGACGGAAGTGTCCGGCAACTCGTTCGTGAATCGCATGGCGAAGCGCACCCACGATCACATGACCGCCGCCGATGCCGATACGTCAGACCGCATGGACTATCTGGGCACGCGCATCGGGCGCATTCTCGGCCCTGTGCTGGCGATTGGCCTGGTGATCTGGTTCGTGCTTTTTATCGTGCAGGGCGGGTAGGCCATCCATGTCATCTGAAGTTTCGGCTGTTCGTCCGGCCGTCATCGTCGTCTCAAGCCATGTCGTGCGCGGTTCGGTCGGCAACCGCACCGTGGTCTTTGCACTGGAGACGCTGGGTTTCCCGGTCTGGGCAGTGCCGACCATCGTGCTCGCCTGGCATCCCGGCCAAGGACTTTCCACAAGGATCGTTCCGCCTGCGGAACAATTCAAGGCCTTGCTTGCCGACCTCGAACGGGCGCCGTGGCTGGGCGAAGTGGGCGCGGTGCTGTCCGGCTATCTCGGCAGCCCTGAACAGGCAGACGCCGTCGCTTCGCTGGTGCAGGCGCTCAAGGCCAGGAACCCGAAGGCGCTCTATCTCTGCGATCCTGTGCTTGGCGACTACGCCGAAGGGCTATACGTGCAGGAAGCAACTGCGGCTGCGGTCCGTGATCGCTTGATGCCGCTGGCAGACGTCGCCACGCCTAACCGCTATGAGTTGGAGTGGTTGACGGGTGCCTCCCTGCCTGATCTCAAATCGACCATTGCTGCGGCGCTGGATGCCGCCCCCGCCACGATGCTGGTGACTTCGGCGCCGTCGATGCTTGCCGACGGCACCGGCAATCTGCTCGTCGATGCCAAACAGGTGTTGTTGGCCGAGCATCGCTTCGTCGAAAATCCGCCGAAAGGCCCGGGCGACCTCACGGCTGCGACCTTTCTGGCGCACATGCTGTCGGGTCATTCTGTGGACAAGGCGCTGCAGTCGGCAACGGCTACCGTCTATGAAGCGGTGGCCCGCGCGGCGAAGCGCGGCAGCGGCGAGTTGCAGCTTCCGGCGGATGCGCAAAGCCTGTCGCATCCGATGGCCATGGTGCAGATGCGCACGCTCCTGCACCCTTCGCGGACACGCAAGGCGTGATCGCCGGCATTCCGCTGTCCATCGTAGGCGTGGATGGCTGCAAGGGCGGCTGGATCGCCGTCAGCGCCGATCCCGGTCATGCGCCGGCGGTGCGGATTTATGCGACATTCGCGGCGCTGGTCGCGGACTTGCCGGCGAATGCGCTCATTGCCGTCGACATGCCGATCGGCCTGCCGGATTTTACCGGCGAGGGCGGGCGCGGGCCTGAAAGCCTGGCGAGACCGCTGCTGAAAGAGCGTCAATCCAGCGTCTTTTCAATTCCATCCCGAAGCGCTGTCTACGCCGAGACAGCACCTTTTACGACCGTGGACGAATGGTATGCCGCACATCGGCGGGCCAGCGCGGTTGCGCGCCAGACTTCGGAACCGCCGCGCGGCATATCCATTCAGGCCTTCGGAATCTTTTCCAAGATCCGCGAGATCGACGCCCTTCTGGTTGCGGAGCCGGCACTGCGTACCCGCATTTACGAGTCGCACCCCGAAGTGGCGTTTTGCCGGCTCAATAACGGCGAGCCGATGAGCTTACCCAAGAAAATCAAGGGCGCTGTCAACCCGGCTGGAATGGCGCAGCGCAAGGCGCTGTTGTGCCGTTATGGCTATGCGCAGGCTTTTGTGGATCAAAGCCCGCCGCCGGGTGCGGCGTTAGACGATTTTCTCGATGCCGCCGCCATGATGCTGATTGCTGCACGGATCGTTCTCGGCGAGGCGCGGTCGTTGCCCGATCCGCCTCTCTTGGACCGGCACGGCATATCGGTCGCCATCTGGGTCTGACCCCAGGGGTTCAGGTTCACGGTGCGCCGGCGGCTGCAACGATAGTATTGCTTCGCAGTGCGATTCCTTATTGATCGGCAGGGCGTTTTTCCGTTAGACCACGGCCAGCTTGACCAAGCTGTCGCCATCCACACCGGAAAGGCCCATTTTCCGCCATGCCACATCTCCCCCAGCACCTTCTCACCGGGCACCACAATTTCATGAGTGGCCGCTACTCGTCCGAGAGCGGGCATTATGTTTCACTGGCGCGTGAAGGGCAGGCCCCCGAAACGATGATCATAGCCTGTTGCGACTCCCGCTCGGCACCGGAAACCATTTTCGATGCCGGCCCCGGCGAGTTATTCGTGCTGCGCAATGTCGGCAACCTTGTGCCGCCCTATGAGCCGGACGGCGAATACCACTCCACCTCGGCAGCGCTTGAGTTTGCCGTTCAAAGCCTCAAGGTGAAAAACATCGTGGTCATGGGCCATGGCCGTTGCGGCGGCATCAAGGCCGCCCTGAGCCACGGCAAGACGCCTCCCTCGAAAGGCGATTTCATCGGCAAATGGATGAGCCTCCTCTACCCCGCTGCCGATGCCGTTACAGCCAGCACGCTGATGACGGCGGGTGAGCGCCAGACGGCGCTGGAGCGCATCTCCATCCGCTATTCGTTGAACAATCTGCGTACGTTTCCCTACATCGCCGCGCTGGAAACCAAGGGCAGCCTGAACCTCTACGGTGCATGGTTCGATATCTCCACCGGCGAGCTTTGGGCAATGAACAAGGACACCGGCGATTTCGAACGGCCGGAACTCGGCTGACGATGGCGCGTTGAACGTCGGCGGACGACGCCTGGCGTTTTCCCACGAAGGGACCTGGCCATGATGCTGATTGGACCGATGCGAACCGGGCTGCTGGCGGCGGCGCTGCTTTTCTGGTCCGTTGCCGCGAATGCCGACGAGGCCGTCATCGAGCGTTGGTATACTGCGCTGCTCAACACCGACCGCGCCGCGTTGAGCGAACTCCTTACCGACGAGGCCCGCATCAGTCTCACCGATCTTGGCGTCGTTCAGACCAAGCAGGAATTCATCGCTTCGATGGATGAATGGGAAAGTGCGGTCGCCGGCGGCCAGATAAGGCATCGTATCGCCAAGAGCGAGGGCGGCGTCGTCACCGTCATCGCCTGCTACGATTTTCCGGCCAACGACATGCTGATGCAGGAAACCTTTGCGCTGACCGACAATCGCATCACCGCGACGTCGCAGGCCGCGATGGCCGAAACCTGCGACGCCTACTGACGGGCCTGCGGTTGCGAACCAGGGTCCGCAAGCCTACATCGGGCAAAGCAGTGTCAACACCGAAAGAATTTCCATGTCCTCAGCAAAGACCGCCGACCTTGCCGCGCACCCCCTGACGGCTTGGCAGGGCCCGCTCGGCCTGCCGGATTTCACCCGCATCGGCGATGGCGATTTCGAGCCGGTGTTCGACGCCGCGCTGCAGGCCCACGCCGCCGAAATCGAGGCGATTGCCGAAAATCCTGTCGAGCCGACCGTCGAGAATACGCTTGCAGCGCTCGAACTGTCCGGCCAGGCGCTCGACCGCGTTTCGTCGATTTTCTGGGGCAAGGCCGGCGCCCACACCAACGACACCATCCAGGCGCTGGAGCGCGCGGTCTCGCCGAAGATGTCGCGGCATTTCTCGGCGATCTCGATGAACGCGCAACTGTTCGCCCGCATCGATGCCCTCTACCGGAAGCGCGCCTCGCTGGGGCTCGACGCCGAGACCTTGCGCGTGCTTGAAAAGATCTGGAAAGGCTTTGTCCGCTCGGGTGCGAAGCTCGATGCCGAAGGCAAGAAGCGGCTTGCCGCCATCAACGAGGAATTGTCGTCGCTCGGCACCACTTTCGGGCAGAACGTGCTTGCCGACGAGCGCGATTGGGCGCTTTTCCTCGATGAGGCCGATCTTGCCGGACTGCCCGATTTCCTTAAGAGCGCAATGGCCGAGGCTGCCGAAACGCGCGGTCACAAGGGCCGCTACGCGATCACCCTGTCGCGCTCTATCTATGAACCGTTCACGACGTTTTCCAAAAGGCGCGACCTGCGCGAAGCGGCGTGGCGGGCCTTCACTATGCGCGGCCAGAATGGCGGCGCCAGCGACAACACCAGCGTCGTGCGCGATATGCTGACGCGGCGCGCCGAAAAGGCAAAGCTGCTCGGCTATGCCTCCTACGCCGCGCTCAAGCTCGACGACACCATGGCCAAGACGCCGAAGGCGGTCCATGGCCTGCTCGATCCTGTCTGGCAAAAGGCGCTGGAAAAGGCGGCAAGCGACCAGGGCGAACTGGAGCGGCTGGCGGCGGAAGCCGGCAGCAACGAGACATTCGCCGCCTGGGACTGGCGCTTCTACCAGGAAAAGCTGCGCGCCGAGAAATTCGCCTTCGACGAGGCTGAACTGAAACCCTATCTGCAACTCGACCGCATCATCGCCGCCTGCTTCGACGTGGCCACACGCCTGTTCGGCATCCGCTTCGAGGAGAAGGCCGGCATCGCCGCCTGGCATCCGGACGTGCGCGTCTTTTCCGTCAAGAATGCCGACGGCTCCGAGCGCGGCCTGTTCCTCGCCGACTATTTCGCCAGGCCGTCGAAGCGTTCGGGGGCGTGGATGAGTTCGCTGCAGTCCGGCTACAGGCTGGGCGCGGGGTCGACGCCGGTCATCTACAACATCATGAACTTTGCCAAACCGCCGGCCGGCGAACCGGCGCTGCTTTCGGTCGACGAGGCGAAAGCCCTGTTCCACGAATTCGGCCATGCCCTGCACGGCATGCTGACCGAGGTGACGTGGCCCAGCGTCTCCGGCACTTCGGTCAGCCGCGATTTCGTCGAACTGCCGTCGCAGCTTTACGAGCATTGGCTGACCGTGCCGGCAGTCCTGGAAAAGCACGCGCTCCACCATCGGACCGGCAAGCCGATGCCCAAGGCGCTTCTCGACAAGATGCTGGCGGCGCGCACCTTCGGCGCCGGCTTCGCCACCGTCGAATTCACCGCGTCCGCCCTTGTCGACATGGCCTATCACGCGCGCCCGGATGCCCCGGAAGAGCCGCTTCGTTTCGAAACCGAAACGCTTGCAAGGCTGAACATGCCCGACACCATTGCCATGCGCCACCGCACGCCGCATTTCGGGCATGTGTTCTCCGGCGACGGTTATTCGGCCGGCTATTATTCCTACATGTGGTCGGAAGTGCTCGACGCCGACGCCTTCTCGGCCTTCGAGGAAACCGGCGACCCTTTCAACCCGGCTCTGGCCGAGCGGCTGAAGACAAACATCTATGCCGCCGGTGGCTCAAAAGACCCGGAAGAGCTTTACATCGCCTTCCGGGGCAAGATGCCGTCGCCGCAGGCCATGATGGTCAAGCGCGGACTTGCCTGAAAAGCTCTGGCCTGAAAAGCTCTGGCCTGAAACGGCACTCACGCCAGGCTGGCGTCGATAAGCAGTTCGGCGTTCCTGGCCACAGCGCGGGCCGGGCCGCCGGTGCCGAACAATTGTGCTGAAATGTAAGCGCCTTCGAGCAGCAGCAGCAGCCCGTCGCCCAGCATGTCGGGTTCGGCAGCCCCCATCGCCTTGGCCATGGCGCGCAGGCGCCGGCGCAATTCGCGCTTGTTTTCCTCGCTGACGATGCGGGCAGGATGGTCGTGCTCCGGATATTCCACCGCCGCATTGGTCAAGCCGCAGCCGCGGTAGCTGGCCTTCTGGCTGCGCTTGCCGACGCGGGCGAGGAAAGCCAGCACCTGCGCGCGCGGGTCACCCGGATGCGCTGCCACCGCTTCATCGAAGCGCTCCCAGAATTCACGGTCGTATTGTTTCAGATAAGAAGCCGTCAGGTCATCCTTGGAGGAAAAGGAACGGTAGAGGCTGGGCTTGGTGACGCCGGCCGTCTTGACGATCTCGTCGACGCCGATCGCCCTGATGCCTTGACGGTAGAACAAGTCGCGCGCAACGTTCAGGATCTTTTCCGCCGCGCGCGGCGCATGCTCGACGCTTGCAGCCGGATCAAGATTTTTGGTGTTGGGCATCAGAGGACTTCAATTGACAATGTTACCGCTCGGTACGTATACGGTTCGTAACGCAACGTACCGATCGGTAACATGATAGCCCAGTCACGCCCCTTTGGCCAGCGCTACGCCTTCGTCGTCGTTGCCGTCATCTTCTTTTGCCTGCTCATCGCCGCCGGGCTGCGCTCGTCGCCCGCCGTGATGATGCTGCCCCTGGAACACAGTCTCGGCTGGGGTCGCGATTCAGTGTCGTTGGCCGCCGCCATAGGCATTTTCCTCTATGGGCTGGCGGGGCCTTTCGCCGCGGCGCTGATGGAGCGCTTCGGCTTGCGCCGCACGCTGCTCGCCGCACTCCTCCTGATGTCGGGCTCCACCGCGCTCAGCTTTTTCATGACCGAACCGTGGCACATGGTGGTCACCTGGGGCATCATGTCGGGCATCGGCTCCGGCGCCGTCGCCATGGTGCTCGGCGCCACCATCGTCAACCGTTGGTTCAAGACCAATCGCGGTCTAGTCATGGGGCTGATGTCGGCCTCCAGCGCCACCGGCCTGCTGATCTTCCTGCCGGTGCTCGCCGCCCTTGCCCAGTGGGGTGGGTGGCAATGGGTGGTCATCGCCATATCGATCGCCAGCGCGCTGCTGTTGCCGCTGGTCTATTTCTTCGTGCCCGAGCGCCCTTCGTCGATCGGCCTAGTGCGCTACGGCGGCGATCCTGACGACGTGCCGCCGCGTTCGCCGGCAGCACAAGGCAATTTCATCAGCCATACTCTGAACACTTTGTGGCGGGCGGCGCATACCCGCACCTTCTGGTACCTGTTCGCGACCTTCTTCATTTGCGGCTTCACCACCAACGGCCTCGTCGGCACGCACCTGATCGCCTTTTGCGGCGACATGGGCATCACCGAAATCCAGGCGGCTGGGCTGCTGGCGCTGATGGGCGTTTTCGACCTGATCGGCACCACTTTTTCGGGCTGGCTCACCGACCGGTTCGACCCGCGCAAACTGCTCGGCATCTATTACACCATTCGCGGCCTGTCGCTGATGTATCTGCCTTATTCCGGCTTTTCGGCCACCAGCCTGATCATCTTCTCCATCCTTTACGGGCTGGACTGGATCGCCACGGTTCCACCGACGCTGCGTCTCGCCAACGAAGCTTTCGGCGATGGCCACGCTCCGCTGGTGTTCGGCTGGATTCTCGCCGGCCATCAGGCGGGGGCTGCAAGTGCGGCCTATTTCGGCGGCATCATGCACGAGATGCAGGGCGACTATGTGCTGGCCTTCCTCATCGCCGGCATGACCGGCATCATCGCGGCCTGCATCTCCTTGCTCATCAACACCAGCAAGCCGTCGTTTGACCCCGAACCACAGCCTGCGTAGAACCCGGAATGACGGAACGGCTTTGGCGCGCTTACCCGGAAAATGGGACGTGCCGAGTTCGTCCGCAGGATTGCTGAAAACCGAGGTCGACCATGCGCGCACTTGTCCAACGGGTTACCCAGGCCAGCGTTGCGGTCGACGGCAAGCCGACCGGCGAAATCGGGCAGGGCCTTCTCGTGCTCGTCTGCGCCATGCAGGGCGACACCGACAAGCAGTCCGAGTGGCTGGCGCGCAAGGTGGCCAGCCTTCGCATCTTCAGGGACGACGATGGCCGCATGAACCGCTCGCTGCTTGATGTCGGCGGAGCGGCGCTCGTCGTCAGCCAGTTCACGCTGGCTGCCGAAACGAAAGGGAACCGGCCGGGCTTTTCCACGGCTGCGGCGCCAGACGAGGGCAAGCGCCTCTACGAGCATTTCTCGGCCCAGCTTGCCGGCCATGGCGTCACCGTCGCCAACGGAATTTTCGGCGCCGACATGAAAGTCTCGCTGGTCAATGACGGCCCGATCACCATCTGGCTGGATACGGAATCCAGGTAGCCAGCAGGTTTTCTTCAAAGTTCGTCATGCCGGCCAATCCGAGCGCAACCCCTCCACCTCGTCATCCCGGAATTCTCTTTCGAGCGGAGCGGGAAAGGAATGTCCGAGATCTCCGTGACGGTGCGGCAGCCTGTCAACGGTCCGGAATGGGGATCGAACAGCCCACCTGCCGCCCCACCATCCGGTCAACCCGTTGTTCCCATTAACTTTCCGCAAAAACCTCTCACCGTCCTTATCCACACCCTCTCAACCTCTTCCATAATCGGTGCCATCGCTTCTGCGGGAAACTCGGTGCGCACCGGGTATCGAGGAGAAGCGTCGGTGCCGGATTGGTCGCATGACGGTGTGCGGCTGGG